>CAVXSF010000021.1:0-107026 GCA_963764345.1 uncultured Bacteroidales bacterium
GTTGCATCCCACACAGCCTTTAAAAATAACGATGTGATCCGCCTCGGACGCATGACCAACAATAATTTCGGCATGCAGGGACTGCTCGATGACGTGCGAATTTACAACCGGGTACTCAGCCAGCCGGAAATACAGGCATTATTAATCCCTCCATCCATCGCCCTGCAAAAACCAGGCTCCGCTGACCTCAACACCGGGAGGAACACCCTTTCAAGCCTGAATGACCTGCCGGATGGCTCCGACAGGACATCCGCTGCAGAAACAAATGGTTCTCAACGGATACAAATCTATCCAAACCCGTTTACCTCCGAGTTGAACATTTCAACATCAGCAGAGCTAAGCCGGATTGAATTGATTGACCTTTCAGGTAAAGTTGTTCGTTTCCTTAGCGTAAAGGGACAGACATACGTAACGCTCAGTACTGAGGATTTAAAACCAGGGATGTACCTCCTGAAAATCTTCCGGATCAAGGGACCTCTTGAAATGATCAAAGTCATTAAATATTGACAGTCCCGTTTCTCTCCTTTCATTTCTAAACAAAAAAGCTTCAACCAGGTCGATCCCTTTCTGGTTGAAGCTTTTTCTTTTTTCACAGAATCCCGATAATTGTCCGTCATGCATGATATAAGTACTCTCTAAATTAACCGCCGGGGTTCATTGCATCAAAGGGACCATCTTTCGGAGGTACCTCTAAAATCATTTTTGATCCATTTTATTTTCATTCTTTCTTCGGTTTCAATCTCGTCTCCAAAATAAAAAACACATTAAGGTACTAACTAAATGCGTCTTGCGAATTCTAAATTCCTCTGTGCAATTTAAAGCCAGTCTAAATTTATTGAGTTTCGTCAATTGGTGCCATCACAACACAACTAAAAAAATATTCTGGCGTACATATCATCAGTATTTCCACTTTCGTCAACCTAATCAATTTACTTACTGTATTATTTTAACGATTCGTCAAAAGGAAGCTTTGTGATATGAGACGTACTATGTTTACATTTCTGATCCTGGCAACAAGCTTATTGCTTAATGCACAGAACAGCACATTCAACATCATTTTTAATCAAAATTACGAAAACGACACACCTGGCCTGTATAATCACGCTGAGTGGGCGCAGGACTTTAACAATCCCGCCTTCGCAAATGGCTTGGACAAAACCGTAATTGTCAATACCGCTGACGCCAGCCGGGTAATGCAATGGAATTATCCAAAAGGTTCTGTCGGACCCTCACAGGGAGGCGGACAGTGGGAAGCTCCATTCACCCCACAGGATGAGGTTTACATGTCATACAATATTAAGTTCAAGCCCGGTTTTGATTGGGCCCAGGGGGGTAAACTTCCCGGATTAAGAGGAGGTCCTAATAGTTATGGTCCTGGTGAACGGCCGGGGTGGTCTGACGGATTTTCCAATGGTTTAATGTGGGGTCACGGCTATGGTGGACAGGACGATATCGGGGCCTTATATTTTTATACTTATTACCAGGATATGGCAAGTATTTATGGTGATTGCCGCCGGTGGGGAAATTTTAAATTTCAGACCGATCATTGGTATAATGTTACCATACGCATGGTAATGAACACGGTTAAAAGTGATGGTAGCGGAGGAAATGCCGACGGTATTATGGAAGGTTTTATTGACGGGAAACTTTTAGTTAGTGTCACTGGGTTACGTCTCAGGAACGTTTCGACCATCCATATTGATAAGATGAAAATCTACACTTTCTTTGGCGGATCGGGAGCCGAATATGCGGCTCTGCGTGATGAATGGTCCATGATTGACGATGTTTACATGTTTACCTATGCCGATGGAGTGAATGTCCCCAGGGGACGCACCCCAAGTCCTGCCGGAAGAATACTTCAGCTCCCCACTATGAAAGACGAAATGGCATCTGTCGGCACAGTTCCGGCAACACCGTCGGGCCTTTCAGTCGTCTCAAAAAGTTCATCTTCTGCTTCCCTCAGTTGGAATGATAATGCTTCTGATGAATCCGGCTACAGATTAGAGAGGTCAACGGATGGTACAAACTTCAGTTTATTGGCTAACCTTCCGGCAAACAGCCGGACTTTTCAGGATGCCGGGCTGACTCCGTCCACAAAATATTATTACCGTGTGAGATCCTTCAACACGATCGGCAACTCGGTATGGTCCAATATTACATCCGTCACCACCGATGAGTCTTCTATTGTTTATTCGACTCCGGAAAGTAATCTTTTAGCATGCTGGTATCTCGACAATAATGGAACAGACCAGACAGGACACAATTATAATCTGTCCTTTTATAACGGAGCCGGATTCACAGCCGACAACAAACAGGGAACTAATTCCCTCCTTCTCGACGGAACGAATGATTATGCCTCGAGTCCGCAAATTAATCTCGGTGATAAATTCTCCATTGCATTGTGGGTAAAGATCCCTTCGGGCAGATCAAATATACAGACACTACTTGCTAATGGTGCCTCGGGTTCAACCAGCAACGGATTTAAACTCCTTGTTAATACGTATTCCACCAGTGACCGGAAAATCATTTTCGAATCGGGAGATGGTACGACTTCATCGATCACATGCAGTAATACTAATGTACTCGATTTTGACCGCTGGAATTATATCGCAGTGACAGTTGACCGTCTGACCGGCACCGTCAAACTGTTTAACAACGGTAATGATGTTACATCAGTAGCAGGGGTGCATAAAAGTTTCAAAAATAAAGACCTTTTGCGACTTGGCCAGATGACAAACAACATGTTTGGAATGAAAGGAGAAATTGATCATGTGGATGTTTATTCTAAAGTGCTTTCTGCCAACGAGATTCTGACGGCCATGGCCGGCTCTGTTCCTGTAACCGTAAATGAGCCGACCGGATTAACGGCAACCTCGTCAAACGGTACGGTTAGTATCAGCTGGAAAGATAATGCGGATAACGAAAGCGGATTTCTGCTGGAAAGAAGCCTTTCGGCATCTTCCGGGTTTGCCGTAATCAAATCGCTGGCTTCAAACCTGACTTCCTTTACCGACGACCAGGTGAATGTGAATACAAAATATTATTACCGCGCAAAGGCAGTATCCGACACCATTGGATCCCCATACTCTAATACTGCCAGTGTAGTAGTAACGCCTCCACCACCGGAAGCTCCAACAAATCTGGCTGCAGGCAGTATCACTACCACTTCCATTAACCTGGCGTGGATCGACAATGCTGATTACGAGAAAGGATTCCGGATTGAACGATCCATGAATCCGGCATCCGGATTCGAACAGATTGCCGAGCTAAATGCAAATACTACCTCTTACAGCGATTTAGACCTTAATGAGAGTACAACGTATTATTACCGTGCTATGTCGTATAATTCGACAGGCAATTCAGCCTGGTCCAATATGATTTCTGTCACGACATCAGCCAGATCGTCATTGAATGAAGACCTTTTCGCATACTGGCCTCTCGATAAAAATGGAAGTGATCTTTCCGGGCATGGCAACGATCTGACCCTGTTTAACGACTGTGCTTTTACAACCGATCATGAAAAAGGCTCCGGTTCTATTATCCTTGACGGAACGGATGACTATGCCGCCTCCCCTGACCTTGATCCGGGTAATGAATTTACACTTTCGGCCTGGATTAACATCCCTTCAGGAAGATCAAACATTCAAACGGTTCTGGCAAACGGCTCGTCCGGTTCGAACAGCAACGGTTTCAAGGTGCTGGTTAATACGTATGGTACTTCCGACAGAAAAATCTCTTTCGAGTCGGGCGACGGTACTACCTCTGCCATCACAAGAAGCGATGCCGGCATCTTTGAACCTGACCGCTGGAATCACATTGCAATTACAGTGAACCGCACCAGTGGCTCCGTGAGAATATATTACAACGGAACGGATGTCACTGCCGAAGCCGGTGTACACACGAGCTTTAAAACCAGCGGTTCTCTCAGGCTGGGTATCATGACCAATTCTCTTTACGACATGAAAGGTCAGCTTGACGATGTAAAAATCTATGCCAGGGTTCTGTCACCCTCCGAAGTCATGTCCAGCATGAACGGCATCAGTATTGGTACGCCAACAGGACTTTCGGCAGATAACGTAACCAGTAATTCTGTCGGCCTGTCTTGGAAAGATAATGCCGACAATGAAAAAGGTTACGAAATAAGGCGTTCGCTGGACTCTCTTTCTGGATATGCCAGTATTGCCGGAACAGGTGTTAATCTGGTTTCATATCAGGATACCGGTCTGAATGAGAATACGACCTATTTCTATCGCGTCAGGGCATTTAACTCAACTGAGTATTCAGCATGGTCGGGTATTTTGTCGGTTAAAACAAGCGTAAACCCAAAAATTGCTGATGACATGTTAGCATACTGGCCTCTGGACAATAGCGGGATAGATCAGACCGGCCACGGTTATGACCTCACCCTTAATGGCCCAAGCTATTCATCAAACAATCAACTGGATGGCTCCTCGATCCTCCTGGACGGAACCGACGATTTCGCCGCTTCACCTTCCATGGATCCCGGGAATGAGTTTACCCTGGCCATGTGGGTTAAAATTCCGTCTGGTAAATTCAACATCCAGACTCTCCTGGCCAACGGACCTTCAGGATCATCCCGTAACGGCTTCAAAGTACTGGTTAATACATATGGCTCAAACGACCGGAAGATTTACTTTGAGTCGGGCGATGGTATAACTTCCGCAAATACCGCAAGTAATCTGGGCGTCTTTACTTACGATAGCTGGAATCATGTGGCAGTTACAGTGAACAGGAACACAGGTGCTGTGAAACTGTTTTATAACGGTGCTGATGTTACTGCAGCTTCCGGAGTACATAACCGGTTTAACACCCGCGGACCTCTGTGGTTGGGACGAATGACCAATAATCTTTTTGGAATGAAAGGGCAACAGGACGATGTAAGAGTCTATAGCAGGATTCTCTCTCCTTCCGAAATCCTGACTCTCATGGAAAGTTCCCTTTCCGGTGTCCACAAATCTGCCGCAGGTAACGGAGATATGTCTAACTCAATGGATGCAGAGAAAAATATGACTCCCCCGCTGCAATTTGTTACCTACCCGAATCCATTTATCAACAGCCTGAGTATTACAAATGCGGGTAACATTCAACGTGTTGACCTGATTGACCTTGCCGGTAAGGTTCTGAAAAGCATTGAGGTAAACGAGGAATCCGTGTGCACAATCAATACGGAAACCCTGCCTTCGGGAATTTACCTCGTCAAAATTACCGGTAAAAACAACTTCGTTCAAATTCAGAAAGTGATCCGGTACTAACCCTGATCCTAATCTCTTTTCTGCCAGGGGAGCATCCCCTGGCAGAAAAAATAAACGGCTTTTCTCCTGAGTCAGTTTCTATCCCGTCTCTTCAGAAAAACCGTTTTTCTTTTTGCGTTACCGCAAGCCTATGTGCATCCAACAGCCTGAAATTCTTTCACAATCCCATGATTTCAGGATCGAGGCCCATTTCATTGAGCATCTTCCGCACTTCAGCGGTATATACCGAATTCATGAGAATAACGACATCCGGCCTGTAATCCCTGAGAAATTCAGGATTAACATATTGCTTCCCGATACCCGGTATATAGTTTCCCTGCATGTGAGGATTGATATCCACCACATGATCAATCAGCCCGATATCATCAAACTGGGTAAGAAAGCCAACAGACTTGGAACCCCCTCCCCATATCACTACTTTCTTCCCTTCCTTTTTAAACCCGTTTAAACGGTTTCTCCATTCACTCAACTGAATAGTGATCTTCCTCACAAATTCCTCCGTCAGATTTTTCAGGTCAGCCACAGATTCTTCCAGGGGATGGATTTTTTCTGAAAATGCCTTTCACCGGTCTGGCTTCAACAAACAAATACTGCTCATCGTATTCAAGATACATATCCAGAACTTCGAACTGATTCATCCGGAACAACCGGGCTAATGCTCCAGGGCTGAGATACGTGCAGTGCTCATAAAAAATATCCCAGAATGCCTGAATTTTCAGGATTCTCACAACACAGGGCACTTCAATAAATACAACGACATTTTCGTTATCCCTTACCGATTTCCTGATGGTTTCCATAAAATCGTGGGTGGCATGAATATGCTCCAGGGTATGCCGACAGGTAATGGCATCGGCTTTCAGGTCCCCGTGCTTTTCAGAATAAAATTCCCTGATGAAACGAACATCGGGGTTTTGCTTCCCTCTTCCGGGAACATACGCAGGGTCAATTCCTGTTCCCCGGTTATGACCCAGTTCACTGATCAGATTTATGAAATCCCCTTTGCCACATCCTATCTCGACAACATCTTTCCCTTTGATATCATACCGGTCAATGAATTTTTGAGTTATTCCCGTAATAAATTTCACAAATGTGGGTGAAAATCCCTGCTGGTCTTCATAACCTTTGGTATAATAATCAAGAGTAGTGTCGAAGGAACTGTTAAAGATGAAACCACAGTTATTACAGAAGGCCAGAGTGATGTCTTTCCGGGGTACGGAAATGGCTTCGTTGTAATCTTTGATGGTAACCAGGCTGTGAACGGGTGCATTCTTTACCGTGTAAAAATCTTCAACATCAGCATGCTTGCAATTAGGACAATGGGTGTGTTTCATAGAATGAACGTATTTAAGTAAAAGACCTTGTAATTTTTCCTGCGTCCGGCCCTAATTCCTCCGATCAGCCGGAAATCTGATCATAGGTATTTACATCGAAAAGGGGATGATTTCTGTCTTTTTCAGAGACAATCTCCACCTTTACCGGCCAGGTAATATTAAACGCCGGGTCGTTGTACCTGATGCCTCTCTCTGAACCCGGAGTATAAAATTCGGTAGTAGGGTAGTACACTTCACAATGATCCTGCAGAGTAACAAATCCATGTGCAAAGTTCTCAGGAACATACATCATCTGGTAATTGTCTTCGCTTAATTCATGACCTGTCCATTGCATGAATGTCGGAGACGCGGGCCTTAGATCAATGATTACATCAAAGATCCTTCCCCGTGTACAACGGATGAATTTTGCCTCCTGGTAAGGATCTACCTGGAAATGCATACCTCTGATGGTCCCTTTTTTAATGGAATAGGAAGTGTTTATTTGTCGAATAACTGCTTTGAGACCGTGCTCTTCAAACTCGTGCTGACACCATGCGCGGCCGAAAAAGCCACGATCGTCTTCAATCTTTTTGATTTCAACGAGGTAAGCCCCGCTAAGTTTAGTTTCAGTGAATAGCATAAATGCAATAATTTTAGGGTTAGTAGGCAGAATGAATTCGGAATTATTTTATCCATTCAAGATTTTCGTTAATAAGATTCTTTTCCTGCAGGAGATTCAGAACCTTGAGACGTACCAGTGTTGACTCCCTGAAGTTTGAATCACTGAAATTCATCTCAATAAAATTCCGCTTAAGTTCCGAAATGGTCTTTTGAAGGTCCCATAATGGCTGATGATCGGGAGCCAGTTCTTTAAAGAGGTCAAAGTTCACCCTATAGGACCTTTTATCGGGAGCGGCATCTTTATTGACCAGCACTTTAACTCCGGGAATCTGCATGGCAACAGCTTCGGCCAGGGGTTTGATCTGAACATTCCATCCTGTGGAACCGGTGTTGATTGCGAGGAAATTGCCACCATTTTCCTTCTTTCTGAGGATACCCCACTCAAAAGCCCGTGCCATATCCAGGGTGTTGATCATGGGTCTCCAGGGAGTACCGTCACTGAGAATAACAATCTCTTTGTTGACCAGCGCCGACGCTACAAAATCGTTTAGTACGAGATCCAGTCTCAGCCGGTTGGTAAATCCACACGCCGTGGCAAACCTGAGGCAGGTCACGGTAAAATCATCAGCGGCCAGTGGCTGAAGTTCTTTCTCAGCAGCCACTTTGGAACGGGCATAAGCCGTGAGTGGGTTCAGCGTGTCATCTTCCTTTTTGGGATAATCACTCGCTGCCCCATACATGCTGCAACTTGAGGCGTACACAAACTTTTTAACTCCGTGTTTCTTACCCAGCCTGGCAAGCTCAACCGCAGCCTTGTAATTTACCGCCATGGTAACCTCTTCATATTTGTTTCCCATCGGATCGTTGGATATGGCAGCAAGGTCCACAATGGCGTCAACACCATCGAGTAACTTTTCCGGGAACTTCCGTATATCTCCGAATACCTGGCTGTCCAGCCTTACTTCAGGAAAAAACTGGGCGTTGGTAATACAATGTGCAAAATACCCGATATCGAAACCAATCAACTCTGCATCGGGAAACGTCTTCCTGAGCTGTTGAGTAACGCTGGGACCAATATACCCCAGGTTACCGGCGATAATAATTTTCATAATTTCAGGTTTATTAATGTTTAAAAAATTCTAATCTGAGGCAGAATCTCCAGGTTAGTCATCCCAGATCTTCCATGGTGCCTTATTTTGATTCCATAAGCCATCGAGAAGGTTTTTATCTCTCAGGGTATCCATCGGCTGCCAGAATCCAAGGTGCCGGAAAGCACTAAGCTGCCCGTCAGACGCCAGTTTCTCCAGAGGGTCTCTCTCGAAAACGGTGGAATCCTCGTCAATATAATCAATAACCTCCGGCTCAAGAACAAAAAAACCTCCATTTATCCATGCTGTATCATCCCCGTCAACCTTTGGCTTTTCTTTGAAATACCGGATCCTGGTGTCGCCGGGAGGAAGATTGAATACACCGAAACGCCCGTGCTGTCTGACCGAAGTCAACGTGGCCATCAAACCCTCATTTTTATGATGGATAATCAGGGCATTAATATTTATATCGCTGACCCCGTCACCGTAAGTCATGCAAAAGGTCTCTTTCCCGATATATTCCCTGACCCGCTTTAATCGGCCGCCTGTCATGGTCATTTCTCCCGTATCCACAAGAGTCACTTTCCAGGGTTCGGCATGCATCCTGTGCACTTTCATGCTGTTGGTCTTCATGTCGAAGGTGATATCTGAATTATACAGGAAATAATTCGAAAAGTACTCCTTGATGATATACCCCTTATAACCACAGCAGATAATAAAATCATTCAAACCGTAATGCGAATAAATTTTCATAATGTGCCACAGAATCGGAAATCCGCCAATTTCAACCATTGGTTTCGGACGAATTCCGCTTTCCTCACTTATCCTTGTCCCAAATCCGCCAGCTAAGAGAACTACTTTCATAGATATTTTTTTTATTGTGTAGAGAATCAAGTATATTAATCACATCGTCCACGGCTATGTCCCTGCCTTTCTTATTCCAGTGTGTATCGGTGCCATAGTAAAGGACTGTGTCGGCTTCCATAAAATCCCTGTAAAGGGGCACGTAAGGAATACCCCTTTCCTTCAATCCTGTGTAAAGACGCGGAATGAAATCATTGTATTTATCATTGTTCAGAAGTGTATGATAAATGGTGTATTTTGAGGGAATCGCCATGAAAATCATTTTCAGCTTGTAACGGTCATACAACTTCTTTGAGAGATCGGCAATGTGGTTACAGTAAGTGTCGATTTCATCCTGGCTGTATTTATAATAGAAACTGCCGGGCTCTTCGTTCACCTGCTCATAATAGAACAGCCAGGGGGTCTTGCCACCTAAATAATACTTTGGCGTAAACTTGGTGATATAACCGAAAACATTAAATTTAAAGGTGGAAATGAACGAATAGATGCCTGTGGTGAAATAGCTTCGGTAAAGCAGTGTGCTGTAAAGTAATTCTTTGTTCGGCACAAAAATAAAATCCCTGATTTTAGCCATTTCCTTCCGAAAGGAACTTCTCGTATCAGGTACATACTCTGGCTGTGTATGGGTAAACCGCGTGGGAATATACCGTTCGGCAGACTCATATATCATATACTTTTCCTTGTGATTTTCATACTTTTCTTCTCCAAGTAACTTTAAAGGCCTGTCATACCGGGCATAATATACTTTTTCACCCAGTGTATCACTGAGAATTTCAGGCAATGTCTCCATCCTTGAAAAATCAAAATAACTGTCTCCGAATAAAAGCAGATCCGCATTCTCCAGCAATGGTGACTTTTTCGTAAACCGGTATTTTTTCCGGTAATGAGGTAAGCCCTTTTCTCTGAACTCGCGTATGAAATTAAAATAATAAAGCTCCCCGTATTTGGTGTTTTCCCAGTATTCGGGAATGACCTTTTCTTTAAGAATAGCATTAAATAGCGGCTGTACGCGAATAGCGATGAAGGCATACAGGCATACTATCCCGGAAATATATATGAGTATTTTCAACAATTTGGCATTCATGTCTGACTGAATTTATGACTAAAACTGAAAATAAAGGAAGTCTGCTCCTTCCCATTCCCCCAGAACAAAAATGATCAGCAGTACCAGTGTTAAAACTGTCCACTTGACGGCTTTAGGCGTTGCCGCTCTGATTCTAACCGTAAGACCCTTAAATTCTTCCAGGTATTCAAAAATTAATAATAGTATAATACTGGCAAAAGCAATATAAAAGTCGACGTTAAAATGAAACAGGTTAATTTTACCGGGCTCTGAAAAATCAAAGGTCTTGCGAATAAACAACAGGGCATCACTCATATTGTTAGCTCTGAAAAAGATCCAGGCGAAAAATACCAGTGCAAAGGTGACCAGACCCTGCCAGACTTTATAAATTTTTGGATGTTTCAGTAAACCGATAAAACGGTTAAATTTTTCACGTAAATCTTTGGTCCAGATGGAAAAAATGAGGTAAAATCCGTGCAGAGCACCCCAAATCACAAATGTCCATTCGGCGCCATGCCATAAGCCGCTGATAAGAAACGTAATAAACAAGTTGTAGTACCATCGCCATTTAACTACACGGTTACCCCCAAGGGGTATATACACGTAATCGCGGAACCAGGTGGATAGGGAGATATGCCAGCGTGACCAGAATTCCCTGATACTTAGAGAGAAATATGGCCGCCTGAAATTGGTCATAAGCGTATAACCCATGATCAGAGCCGAGCCGATAGCAATATCGGAATAACCGGAGAAATCACAGTAGATTTGAAAGGAGAAAAAGAACGTCGCAATGATATTATGCAATCCACCATAGTCATGGGGATGATTGTATACCAGGTTAACATACTCTGCCAGCCGGTCGGCGATGACCACCTTCTTGAAAAATCCCCAAACCATCAGCAGAATTCCGTTCTTAATCCGCTCATAGTTAAAATCATAATCCTTTCTGAACTGAGGCAGAAGGTTTACCGAACGTTCAATAGGTCCGGCCACCAGCTGGGGGAAAAAAGACACGAAAAGGGCAAAACGCCCGAAATGACGCTCAGGAGTCTGCTTCCCGTTGTAAACATCTATGGTGTAACTCATCGTCTGGAATGTATAGAACGAGATACCCACAGGTAACAGATAATTGTAAACAGGAACGTTATAAAAAATATTGACTTTGTCGAACAGAAAATTTATGGATTCCCCAAAAAAGTTGAAATATTTAAAGAAAAATAAAAGCCCGAGATTGGCAAAAAGACTGATGAGCAACAATGCCTTCCGGGTTTTCTTGTTATTGGATGAGTATATTTTGATACCGGCAAAGTAGTCTATCGTTGTGGAAATTGCGATAAGCACAATATACTTGTAGTTCCAGGCCATGTAGAAATAATAGCTTGCTATAAGCAACAGTATCCATCTGTATTTTGGCTTTATTGCAAAGTAGGCCGCAACCACAATCGGGAAAAAGATGATAAACTCGAGTGAATTAAATAGCATAAGCCTGGTAATAAGTTATTTATACTGGTTATTTGGGTTCCAGGAAAAATCGTTCGATTAATGAATAATAACCGGAAAAGTTCCTGAATGTTCTTATAGATCCCATAATTTGAATAATAATTTTATTAATTGCCCTTGTCAGATGATCAACACTGGCATTCCTTCAATGAATGCCAGAGGTACTATTACGTTTTGGTAATTCCCCGGATTATCACGTAAACCGGGCTTCTTGAACATCCTACATGAAACCTTGCAGTCGCCATTTTTACCCTTTCAATCCTCCTTGTTTTAATCATTAGATCTTAACCCATCAGCAGATCCAAAAAGGATCCCTACTGGTTTTAAAAAACCCTTACTATTAATTTTCAACGGTTTATAATCAACTTCCCGGCCTGGTAATACCGGTCATTATAAATCCGGTAAAGGTAAATGCCTTTTGTCAGACCGGATACATCGACTCTTAGTTTCCCGGCATAACGGCCCAGCCCCTTAAGGATCAGAACTTTCCCGGTTACATCCCTTATCTCGATCCGGCAAGGTTGGTCATTCTTCAAAACAAACCACACCTCATCACCCGCCGGATTTGGATAAACCGCCGTCAGGAGGTCTTGTTTTAAAAGAGGCCATCCCGCTCCGAAAGTAACAGTAATGGTTAACCCAAATACATTGCTATTATCCGTTCCGTCATTTACTTCCAGGTTAACACTTAGTGTTCCGGTAAATCCCGGTGCGAAAAAGACGGTATCTCCGTCAAAGGTATAGTCGCTTCCGGGAAGGAGGATGAGTTGCATTTCTGAGAGCTGGTTATCAGGATCCTGAATAACGAGATCACTGGTGCTTACAACCCTGAATGAATCTTTGATCCCTGATATATCCGCCTGCTGTCCGGTAATGACAGGCGGATTATTTACATTGATAACGGTGAGGGTAAATGCCTGGTAAACTGTATCGATTCCATCACTGACAGCGAGTCGGATATAATACGAACCAACATCCTCATTCTTAGGCACTCCCACGAGGATATCATTGGTGGTGGAGTTGAAAGTCATCCATCCCGGTATTGAATCCGCCCAAAATGTGAGACTTTGATTGACAAGTGGATCTGTTACGTCAGCATCGCTGGCTGTGACAACATATGTATAGGGTTCGTTCTCTGTGGCTTCAGTCAGCGGGACGGAAGTGAACTCGGGAGTGATATTCTGGTAGTTGACCTGAACATCCAGGGTAAAGGTTATCGTATCGGTCAGATCACTCAGAGAGGCATTCACCGATAGATCGCCATAGAAATTCTTTGCAGGAAAAATAGTATCCCCGTCAAGAGTGTACTGATCTCCGGGAAGCAGCTTAAAATGGTGGTCTCCCGGAGCATTGTCAGGATCTGTGTATACAATATCCGAAATGCTGACAACAACGGATTCATTTCGGTTTGTAACAATAGCTTTTTGTGATACCAGGGTTGGCGGGTCGTTCACAGGCGTTACATTAACCTGCAGACTAAACAGATTTGATATCTTGCCATCAACCGATAGCTGAACCGGCACAGAGAGATTCCCGTTAAAATCCGTAGTCGGGGTTATCGTGGTACCGTTCACAGTGTAATTTTCACCTGGATTGACCGTCAGGGTAAGTCCCGGTGGCGCCTTCTCAGGCTCAACAATAAGCAAATCGACAGGACTCAGGGTCAACGGCATTTCCTCAGGTGTGGACAGGTCTGCCTGACCCGTGATCTCAGGAATCCAGTTCACTGTAAAAACAACGCTTGTCGAAGCGGACTTTTTCAACGCCGGAAGTACCTTACCCCTGTCGGTGGCAGTAAATTGTATTGTTTCACTGCCACTCCAACCGGGATCTATCGGTGTGGCAGTCACCTCCCGGTTGCTGTTGATCGTAATGATGAAATGTTGCGGAGTTGAAGGAAGATATGACCAGAACATCTCATCCGGAGCATTCTCTACGTCGGTGACATAATTGTCCAGAATAAGTTTATTGAAAGGGGTCCCCCTGTCGGTGACCTGCTCAGGGATCTGGCTCACTAATGGTGCCGAGTTATAGTTATTGATAGACTGAAACCATAGATCGGCCATTTTTGTATACCCCGCCTGATCAGGATGTACCTGATCCACAAGGTCGTTAAAATAGTCGAGGCCTGCATTACACTCCATATCAACAAGAACGATGTGGTCGCCATTATTTATTCTTGTTTGTGCCATGGCAACCAGATTATTATTAAAGGTTACTGTCTCGGAATGTGTATTGCACGGATATCCGTTCTCACTGATTACACGGGCTAAAAACACCAATACGGGTTTGCCGGATACATTCTCATACGTATCGATGGCATCAAGGATTCTGCTTACATTTGTGACCGAAGTATTATGCGCAAGGATATCGTTAGTCCCAATATGCAAAAGGATGATATCTGCCGGGTAATAATTAAGGTAAGGCCCCGGCGTTACCTGCCCGGTAAAAGTCGATGTGCCGGTCTGCATAACATCTGCAAGATCGGAAGACCGGATGCCGTCAAAACCGGAATTCTGTGTGTCGCTAAAAATGGCATAGCCGTAATTTTTCTTGCCCACTAAATCAAAATGATAACCAGCTGCATTTAAGAGAGTGTAGAGACGATAACGATAACCTATTGCTACTGAGTCGGCATTGAGAACACAGGAATAAATATTACCGTTGACACACATCGATCCGCGTGTAATGGAATTCCCAAGTGGCATTATTTTGATCGGATCCTGTGCATTAACCGTATTCAAAGGTAACGTTACCAGAATTAACCATGCGAATTGAATTAAATATTTCCGAAAGCCCCCCATTTCTATCATGTCCAAAAAATTAATAGCCATCTGCCATTCAGAACTGTTCCGTTCCAAATGTAATTACACAATATAAAATCAAGCCCTGAATCATCTTAAATTTGATAAATGGTAGTATTCAATCCTTCAACAACCAGGAAAAAGGAATTGAAAAATCCCACGAAAACAAACGTGGGATTTTTCATTTTCCAATACATCAATCTACTCGATTAACAGTTTACCAGTCTGGTATTGTGTGTCGGAATATATCCTGTAAATATAAAGCCCCCTGGCAAAATCGGATACATTAATCCTGTATTCATTCATGCCGCTTTCCAGTTTTTTATGAATTACAACCCTGCCGGTAAGATCCCTGATTTCGAGGAATCGTGCAGTATTCGGCTTCAGGTCGAAAACAACATACTGGCTGGCAGGATTAGGATAGATCCTGTTCACGAATTGGCCGGTTAAGGAGGGGACTCCCACACCTGGCTGGACATTGATCGAAAGCTGAAATACATTACTGTCATCCTGCCCGTCATTGACCTTTACCGACACGATCACGGTTCCCAGAAAATCCTGTGCGAAAAAGACAGTATCGCCATTCACCGTGTAATTAGTCCCGTTAAGAACAATGACCGTCATATCGGCAGGGACATTGTCAGGATCTGAAATCACCAGATCATCAGTGGTAATCACAACATAACTGTTCTTCACACCATTTACGGTGTTCTGACCGGTGATCACCGGCGGATTATTCACATTGGCAACCGTAATGGTAAACTCCTGGTACGTGGTATCAATGCCGTCAGTTACACCGATTTTTACATCCGAATTCCCAACATCAGCATTTTCAGGAACTCCTACAAGGACCAGGTTGCTGGTATTAAAAGTCAACCATGAGGGAAGTGTTTCCACCCAAAATGTAAGCGTCTGATTTTGATTGGGATCACTTATGTCAATATCCCCGGCACTGACAAGATAGGTATAGGGAGAACCTTCTGTGGCTGAAGTAACCGGTACGGAAGTAAATTCCGGCGGAATATTTACAAAATTAACCGTTATGGCAAGGGTATAATCCACCGTATCTGTCTTATCCGTTACTTTGGTATTTACACTAAGGTCTCCGTAATAGTTAAGAGCAGGTGTAATGGTATTGCCACTGACCGTATAATGATCACCTGCAAAGAGCAGCATTTCAAGATCAGAGGGATGAGTGTCCGGGTCGGAAATCGTCAGGTCTGCGATGCTTACGTCAATCGGTACATTTCTGTCGGTTTGCAGGGTACTCTGAGACACAACCACCGGCGGATCATTAACGTTAATCACCCGTATGGTAAATTCCTGAACCGCAGAGGCATCTGAACTATCAGTAGCTTTCAGCTGGACTGTGAATACAGAGTCTGCTGAAAATTGAACCTGGTCGTTTGTGGCAATACCTTCCAGCACTCCGGTTCCCGGGTCGAAGGTGAGCCAGGTAGGTAATACAGGTGCACTGAGCGTCACCACGTCACCCTTATCGATATCAATGGCCGTGAGAGTATAGGAAAAGGTGTCGCCCTGTTGAATTACCGTATCCTGTGGTACGGAAGTGATCGTCGGAGAATCATTTACGTTGGCGACAGAAATAGTAAAGCTCTGGTGAATCTCCAGATTGCCGTCGGTAACCATGATATCGACAGGATTATCACCAACATCGGCGTTTGACGGTGTACCGCTGAGAACTCCTGTTCCACTGTCAAAATTGAGCCATAAAGGGAGAACCTCTGCCGTAAGGGTTAAGGGACTGTTCTCATAGTCTTCAGTTGTCACCGTATAGGTGTAAGAAACGTCCTGTGTTGCCGTGGTAACCGGTGAAGAAGTGATCAGCGGTGCATAGTTCCCCGGACGACAGATCGGCATGCCGGCCTGTGCGGCAGTATACATATCAACTACTTCGGTGTCGGAAAGTGCCTTATTAAACAATGCTATATCATCCATCGCACCGTTGAAAGGATAGGTGTTTGATGCAAGATAGGCATTCCAGTAACCGATAGAAAGTTTGCCGTTTGTCGTAAAACCGGATGGATCAAAAGTGGAGACAGACTTCTCGGCCTTTACACCATTTACATATAATCGCATGGTAACGGGGCCTGAGACGGCTCCCTCATATTCTGCTGTTACGAAATACCAGTTATCTTTCTGAATAGCCGTTGGAGACTCCAGAAGTGCTATATCTCCCGGTGCACCGTTTTTATTCTTCAATTCAAACTTAAGCGTGGCATCATCACCCGCACCCGTAGTATCCAGGCTAACTAAAATCATGCTGTATCCTGTAGTGGGACGTCCTTTCCCAATTAAAACCTGGTTATTGGCCAGGTTGTTTCCTTTATAAAGAAACCAGAAGGAAAAGGAAAAACTTCCACTCCGTGCCCAGGTATGCTGACTTGAATCATTCACTTGCAGAAACTGGTCCAGCCGGGTAGTGGGTTTGAATAACTGTGCCCCTTCCACAACGCCAATAGTGTCTACAAGGGCATTTTTGGTTTTGGCATCAAAACCTCCCGTATAATCCGAGTAGACCGTATCCCCGGTAATGGAATCCAGTTTCCAGTAGGAAGCCAGAGTCGGCGGACAAAGAATAGCATTCGATAAATAAATTGTGAATGAGCGTATGGATTCACCTGCAGTATTATATGCCCTGACGGTAACAAGACCGCCATCGGCGATATCGGCCGGTGTCCATGAAATAACTCCGGTAACCGGATCGATGGTCATCCCGGGACGTGACACAGTGAGTTCATAGGTCTCTGCCGGATTGGCATTTACGGCATTAATATCGAGTGTAAATAGCTGTCCGACAAGTGCCGTTTGATTGGGGATCGGAGCCAGGTAGGGAGGCTCTGCACATAATCCAGTCCTGCTGAAGGAAAAGAACAACAGGATGAATATTAATTGTACATAGTAAAATTTTTTCATATTCATTTAAATTTAACATTTGGAGAATTGAGAAATTAAATTTATGATTATCTACGTTTTATAAATCAATATGGATACAAATAATCTTAGATTTTACATGAAATTGCAAATATGTATTGCCAATGAAATATTTCGTTTTATGAATCAATTGGCATCAGATGCAAGATTTATCCGTAAACATATGATTGCGGTTAGATGTTTCCGTAAAAGATCTTAATGAGGTCTCTTCCAGCACCTTTTTCTAAGAGGTATTGACAAATGTATGGGCCATGATGTAATGACAAACAGGCATAACAAGCATATTGTTTATGTATTTAATTTAGCTCTAACGGATATAACATGTATTGGAAAAATAACGGATTCTCGTCATCCGCAATTTTCTGGCTTAAAAAGGTTCTCTGTATAAGAAACAAATACAGAAAAGATCAGTTCATAATTTGGATTGATATTGGAGATATTTTGTTGAGTTGACCAGATCGGGTGACTAATCCCTTTAAATGAGATCTGGCTGATCCGTCTCGGTTTTAGGTTGTTCCCGCATACAGAAAATCTGCCACTTTATCCCCGAACCTCGACCATGCGTTCTCCTGCAGGAAATGATCGAGGTTGATTTTATCCACCGCCAGCTTATCTGCCAGAACCATGTCGGCTTTTTGAACCAGGTCATCAAACGATGAATAGGTTATGACCAGGCCTTCGCCGGCCAGATCCCGGAATGCCCCGGTATCGGGTCCGACAACGGTGGCACCGGCAGATAATGAATCCATAAGAGCTCCGGAACTGAGTACACTTTCCTGCTTATAGGTGAACAGTATCATCCTGGAGGAGGTAATCAGGCGCTGAAGTTCTTCATCTCCGACAAAACGATCCTCTATCCTTATCGTCCGGCTGGTATTCCGGTAAAGTTTCGCCCGGTAAGTGTCTTCCATGATCCGGCCGGCAACCATTATGCGGTAACGATCTGCCAGCCCGTTCAGATGAAGATATTCCAGAAACCGATCTACCCCTTTGTATTCCAGCAAGGTTCCCCATATCAGAATATCAAAGGGCTCCCCCTGTTTGACCCCTTTCGTTGCCTGGGAAACCGGATGGTGGAGAAAAATGATATTGTGCGAATGTTTATGATCATAGGTGTTAATATAACTCAGCCCCTCGCCGGAATGTGTAATGATATGCGTGCTTCTGGCCGCCAGCATCCTGAACAGGGTGGCTTTAAGTCTCCGGTTCCTTTTATAATGCGAGAACTTGTTATGAAGGACCCAGCAAACGAATACCTTGCGTTTCCGCAGGTAGTGAAACATAAGAATGAAAAACACCGTCTGGATATATCCGTATTTTTTATCAGGCAACTCCTCAATCCAGTTCAGAAAGAGGATATCTGTCTTATTCAGATACTTCACAAGATTAAAAATACCGCTTCTCGAAGGATCCTTCCGGTTTATAACCTTGAAATGGGTATTTAAAACCCCAATCAGATTCCCGGCATACGGATTCCCTACTCCTGAAGTATTCCGGGAACTTATCGGGTAGAAATAGACTCTTTTTCCGGGCATCTCTGTAAAGAATTAAAGACCTGTATATTATCGGTTGTATTTATTTTTCCTTTCTGACCCCGATCAGCGACAGAAATTTCCATTTGAAAAAGCCGCCAAAAAGCATGTAATACGACCTGATCAAGGAACCGTAAGCCATCACACTGGTGGCATACTTCCGGTAAAACCGGAGATTCTTTTTCAAATTATAATTCGACTTGATATCAGTCAACAACCGTATTAGCACTTTTAAACTGCCCTGATGGGAAAGACCGGTATTAGTGGTGTCATTCCAAAGCCTGAGCTGCGGAAAAACCACAATGTCAAATCCGGCGAGTTTCGCCCGGTAAGTAAAATCACTGTCTCCATGGTACTGAGGAAAATCCTTATCATTCCAGTATCCTATTTTTCCGGGCACTCCGGCAGGAATGAGGGTCCCCATACCGGGCAGCCAGTCAACATTCCTGGGATTTTCATATTCCCCGCTGTCGACAACGTTTAAACCCAGCATATACTTACTGCCGGTGCGGGGATTGAAAATTCCCCCAAACGACCAGATGACCGGATCTTCTCCCTTCCTGAAAATTTTGGATCCTGCGATGACATTCCCCGGAAGAGACGGAATCAGCTTGTCCATCTCCTTAAAATACCCTTGGTCCGCAATGATGTCATTATTCCATAAAAGAAGGTAATCCGAATGTAGCGTTTCAATGGCATAACGGGCTCCGAGGTTGACAGCCCCGCTCCACCACAAATCCCCGTCTCCCCTGAGGACAATCACCCCGGGATAATTTTTACCCAGCCATTCCCCTGTGCCGTCTGTCGATCCGTCATCAATCACAACGACCGTCAGCCTGATCCCGGTAAAGACATACTCCGTCACCAGATCCTGCAGTGTTTTAACACAGGTCTTCGTGTATGCCAGATGATTATATACGGGAATTAAAACTGCAATGTCCTTCATCATAAAAATATCTAAAGATGAAGATGTTTCCTTCTTTAACTATAACTCTTGCTGAAAATATTCAATATGCGTTTTTTTGTGCTTTTCTCTGCATAAGCATAATTTGAATAGGCTCCGTTATTCTGGGATGGATCCTCATTGGCGAGGATATAAAAATTATGGATCTCTTTCGACGCAATATCTTCCAGGTTTGATAAAAGCGTGGCCTTCTTTATTTTCCCAAGCCTTGTCACATATATCTTAATGTCAACATATTTCATGAGAATCAGAGAATCAGAAACCAGCCCGTACGGCGGTGTGTCGACAATGATATAGTCGTACCTTTCACTAAGCTCTGAGAAAAGTTGCTGATTTTTCTTGCTTGAAAGCAGTTCAACCGGGTTTGGCGGGATCTGCCCTGCCTGAATAATATCAAGATTAGGAATTTCCGTTTTTATAATGATCTCGTCAAGGCTGGCCCGGTTAATCAGGTAAGAACTGATTCCGACCAGTGCCCGGGTGCCTAGTTCATTATAGACCTTACTTGGCTTGCGCAGGTCAAATTCAAGCAAAACCGTTTTGTTGTTCGTGGTGGCAAAACTGGTGGCCAGGTTCATTGCCGTGAATGATTTTCCCTCCTCCGGCAGGGAAGAGGTAACCAGTATGATTCCATGGTCCTTCCCAAGAAGATAGTAGATCAGGTTACTTCTGACGGTATGAAACGATTCGGCAATAGCTGTTTTGGGGTAACTGAACACAACATTATTTAACGACATAGTGGAGGCTTTATGCGGAATACTCCCGATAAAAGGTATACTGACTGAGGACTTCAGTTCCTCCACGTCGTTAAATTTATTTCCGAGCATCCGCTTGCCAAAAATAAATCCGACGGGAAAGGCTAAGCCGAGGAATCCCATTCCCAGCAATACAATTATTTTTTTGGGTGAGTCTATCGAAAGGTATTTCGGAGGTTCAATAACCTCGCAATCGGATAAATTGGATGTCCGGATGATCTGGGCCTGAATGCGCTTCTCCAGCAATGAATTATACAGGGCTTCATTCAGGTTGAATTTTCGTTCAACCCCAAGAATCCGGCGCTGAGTCATTGGTAATGAGGAGAACTCACTTCTCAGCCCGTTAATTTTCTGATTTAGATTATTTAGTTCGTTTCGCGTAGTGGATACATTGAATTTTATATTTTCAGTAATGCTTTCTTTATAATTGTCGATGCTGGAATTCAGGGTTTTAAGCCTTGGATTTCTTAACTGATGATTGCTGATAATGTTCTGCTTTTCTGCATTTAAGGTGGTCAGCTCCTGTATCATATTATTCAGAACCGGATCGTTCAGTCCCATCGATGACGGTGCCATAATGCCTGAAGAATCATTGTTGGACTTAAAGTAATCTTCCATCTGGGTCAGATAGTTGAGCCGTCGCTCCGTCTCATCCCGGGTATTTTCAAGACCCTGAATCTGTTGATAAATATTTCCGGCCTTAACATCAATGTTCATGACACTGGCCGTGCTTCGCATATTCTGAAGCTGTCGCTCGGAGGTTCCAAGTGAATCCTTCACGCTTGATAACTGGTCATCGATATAGCCGATGGTTTGGTTGGCCAGAAAATTCTTCTCTTTAAGGTTTTTGTCGATATATTTGTCAATCAGGTTGTTTAGAAAATCTATTCCTTTCTCGACATTAGGACACCTTAAATTCAGCTCAATCATGGTTGATTCAAGCGAGGAAGGCTCAACAGACAGGTTGCCTTTAAACTGCGCCGTCAGCATATCATAATCATTGAACTCAAAAAACAGGTCTTTCCCTTCATACAGCTCTGACACAAAATTCGAATTCAGCAGGACCTTAAAAGAACAATATTCGTTTTCAATTTTTTCTCCAAAACGGTATGTGCCACCAAGCCGGAAAGGACTTGAATAACTGACGAATTCATTATTCTGGAAATTCACGAGAATAGCTTCCGGATAATCGGCAGAGATTGCAAAATGTTCTGAATCCAGAATTTTAATATAGATCAGTGCGTTTACCGGCTGAATGTGTTCTTCACTGGGAATAACCTGGAAAGGTGAGGATTTGTAAATATCCTTCAGACTGAAAGTCAATTCCTTCGGGATCTTGTCTTCCTGTAAATAATAATTAGTACGCATATTCATTTCCTCCAGAACCTCCCGGATCAGTGGAGTGGAACTGAAAATGAACATCTCATTCTGTAGGTTTTTCTCCCTTTCCACAATGTTATAACTGGGCAGAACATCATCCGATCGGCCTCCGCCATTCTGCTTCTGATCCATGTTAAGGAGTACCGAAGCCCCCACCTTGTAATTCTTGGCGGATAATTTAAGATACACCATGGATACGCCAAGAAAGATGACCAGGCTTATGGCAATAATATACCAGTTGTTTAGCATGTCCCTGAAAAAGGCAGCCATTACATTTGCTACCGGATCGTTATTTTCTTTCATCTTTATTGACTAAGGTTTTGTATTGATAAAAGTCACAATCACAATGCCCGTTGAAATAACAGATAAAATCAGGTTATAGGGAATCGTATTCATATCCCACTTCTTTCTCCTTAAAGGCTCAACATATACGATATCATTGGATTTCAGGAGATACCACGGGGATTCAAATATTTTATCACTGGTCACATCCAGGTAATGCTTCGTTTTAACAATACCCTCCTCACGAATCAGAAGTACCCTCTTCCTGTTTCCGAAAATCCCAATATCATTTGCGTATCCAACGGCCTGAAGTATGTTTACATTCTTATAGTTAAACAAATAAACGCCCGGACGGTTAACTTCACCCAGGACAGTAATTTTATTATTTACAAATTTTATAAAAACCGAAGGGTAGTTAAGATACTGTGAAAGCGAGCTTTCAATGCTGTCTGAAGCCTGCCCGAGAGTCAGGTCCGTAACCTGGATCCTGCCAATGTAGGGCAATTTAATCGCCCCTTCCGGGTTCACAATATAACTCATGAGAGAAGGGTCGGAAATATACCGGTCTGCCGTTAAGCCGGTAAGGCTCGTTGGACTTTCATCAGCACTCGTGATGCGTATATATAATTCATCTCCCGGACGGATAAGATTATCCTGCGGAGTGCCTACAAAATACAATTTCTCTACTTCACTGTCTGTTAAGTGATCCTTGGACTGAACATAGGATACTCTTTTCAGCGGAACACATGATGTTGACAAAATTCCGGTCAGGATAATCAATGACCATTTGTTAAGAAGACTCCTCATGGTGAATGTATTAAAAACGTGATAAACAAATGTAATACAATTAAGACGTAAAAACCAACCAGAACCTCTGAGGAATTCATTAAACGCCGATCCTTGATCGTGTGATTCTTATAGCCGGAAGAATGCCTGTGGCCCTGTTCCGGTTTACAGATCTCGCCCATGAACATGATAAGACTCATGGCCTGTCGGTCCCTGTATATGAACAGTAAAAAGTACTGTAAATTGTTTTTACAGCCACCGGATCAACTTAAAATATCGCATGATTTGATTAAAGAATAAAATCAGTCTTCTAATGAAGCATCTGAAATGACAGAACAATATACCCCCAACTTCTGTCCTCAAAGAACAACAACGGTTTTAGCATGGCCTGCAGATACGGTTAACGGCCTCCCGCTGTGAAAAATGTAACCATCGTTTCAAAGAATAAACGCAAATCTTTTGTAAGCGACCAATTATCAATGTAGTTCAGGTCCATCTTCATCCATTTTTCAAACTTCACATCATTCCTGTTTGGAATAATCTGCCATGTACAGGTAATCCCCGGTTTAACCGACAACCTTCTGAGCTGCCAGCGCTCGTATGATTTTACTTCTGATTCAAGAGGTGGGCGAGGCCCTATCAACGACATTTCTCCCCTGATCACATTATATAACTGCGGAAGTTCATCCAGCCCGGTCTTCCTTAAAAATCTTCCGATCCGGGTAATCCTCGGATCATTCTTCATCTTAAAGGTAGGACCGTCCATTTCATTCCTGTCCTTTAACCTGGCCAGCAATTCTTCTGCATTAGTCACCATGGTCCTGAACTTATAAAGCTTGAATTTCCTTCCCCTCAGGCCAACCCTCTCCTGACGGAAAAATACAGGCCCACGGGAATCAAGCTTAATGAGCAGGCCAATGAGCAGAAAAAACGGTAAAAGGAAGATCATCGAGGTAATGGAAAAATAAAAGTCGCCGACGGTCTTCAGGATGATCGAAATATTGTTGGACGGAATATCAACCAGGGTCAGGTAGCTCGATTTCTTAATGGTCTTTAACTGTATCTCGAATGGATCCAGCGGTGAAACGGAAGACTGAAGCCGGAATATTACCCCGATCTCATCACAGATCCCGACAATTTTTCTGATTTCGTCTTCATCAATTTTCTTCCGGCTGTAAAGTACTTCATCCACAACGGTATTATCCACGAGTGATTTTAAAACCGAAATATCCGGATAAATGCTAATGTCTTCACCATATTTGGCTGTGATCAGTTTTGATTCGGTGATAATCCCTTTGACATTAAAACCCCATTCCTTCTGCAGAAGCAGCTTGTCGATAACAGCATCGGAAAAGGAATCAGCTATCAGAATCACATGATGAAGATTATACCCGTTTGCACGATAAACCTTCAGCGAATGAAATGCAATGATCCTGATGATCAGAGTGGATACCAGGCTGATTGAAACATAGACGAAAATCAGCACAACCGGAATAGATGTCAGCCGAAATGCAACTTTTATAAATAATAGGGCTAATAGTACGATGAAGTTCATTCTGATAAATTGAAATACCAGATCAAGGTACCGCTGAGTACGTGGTAATTTAGCCATTGCCGTAACCCGGGAGAGGACATACCAGGAAATAACTACAAACAGACCAAAGAAAGAATACTCATATAGATCAAGAATAAGGTTACTTACAATGAATTCCTTAACCAGGTTAACTGAAACAACAAATGAAATCAATACAGCAATGAACTCAACGGCATCAAGTACTAACCGTATTTTTTTATGGTTATGTGCCTTGAAGTCATTCATCCGGTTAATAAACTCTCTTATGCCCATACAAGAATGATTTAATTCAGATTTATTTGCGCTTTATTGCGTTAATGAAAGCGTATATAATAAGGTTTTAAAAGAGTTTTTGTTTTTGAATATCCTGCCGTTTTTGATAAATCATGGATTATCTTCTACAAAAGTGGATTAGTTTTGGATGAATTGCACAAAGAAGCCCTAGACTGCCCTGTTTATAAAGGCTTTGAGATGCGGAAGGTCATTTTAAGTAATATTTTCGCCCTCTTGTCAAAGTCCATGCTCGTATGGAAAACCAGTATAAAATACTAAATACCTGGCTGTAATTGAGCTGTTTATAATGAATGACGAACCACCAGTACCGGATTGAACCGGTAATCCATTCATCAAACAACAAACAGAAAGATAATGGATAAGGCCTGAGCCCGGTTTCCCGACAAAACCGGACATTCAGGAAAGGGATGTGGGATGAAAGGATAGGAAAATGCCTGACTCAAACAGTCACGCGGGCTCCGGTTGCCCCTCCTACCTGAAATTCAGCCTAGTTTTGCATTCCTGCCGAGCCATTCAAATTCATGTAAAAAATTTGGTGTAAAAATCCCGCTCCCGGATGAAGCCCTGATTTCATCCGGATTCCAGAATTTTCCCCCGCTCAGTTCCCGGGCATTGATCTCGGGCAATACATCCGTCATCAAAAGAAACATGTATACCAGTTCTCTTTCTACATCTGTTTCCCAGATGTAACGTTCGAGAAACACAGGTCTGTTACCCGTTATTCCAATCTCTTCGAAGGTCTCCCTGGCAAGAGCTTCTGCAATGGTTTCTCCGTAAGCAATATGTCCGCCAACAGCGGTGTCCCATTTGTCCGGCTGTACCTTTTTAAACGACGGACGGTGCTGAAGAAACAATTCACCCTTACTGTTAAAAAGATGCAGATGTACCACGGGGTGAAGCATCTTATTGGTTTTGTTGAAGTGAAACATTTCCCGTGGCGCCCGGCCGGTCACCTGTCCCGCTTCATTTACAACAGGTAATATCTCTGAATACCTGTATTTTCTGTTGATCAGATAATTACGCCCTGCTTCAATCAAAAAATACCCGATGATCATCAGGTAATACAGTACTCCACTTATAAATGCCCAGGCTTTTTCCGGCAGCATAAACGCCGACCAGATAACCAGTCCGATATGGACCAGCGTTAACCAGAAAAAAACCTTCAGGGTTGTACCCATCCGGAACTCCGCAGTTTTTGTAATCTGTACGTCACGGAGATATCGCTTCGACATTTCAAGGACAATATTCTTCCTGCCAAAAGATGATAACCCGATGATTGCGGCCAGTATCATCTCCACAAAAGCCGGTTTCAATTTGAAAAAAACATCATTGTTCATCCACATGGAGATCGTCCCCAGAACTACGATAAGTGAAACATCAAGTAATATGAACTTTTCAAACCGGCCGGTCCGGTACCAGGTGAAAAATAAACTGATAATACTAAAGACTACAGCAATGAGCAAACCTGTGTCCGTTCCCCATATCTCATCCGCCAGCACAAATACGAAAATGGGGAGCAACCCTGGAATAAGATTCATCAGAATCCGCTTTTGCAATTTCATCAGGAAAGGTTTTTTACATTCATAATCTGTTACCAAAACATCCGGTCTATGTGCCGCATGGGTCAACTCAGTATCTTCGCGGTTTCGTTCATCCTGGCTATCATGGTAAATCAAAATTTTTTCGCACAGCCTCAACAGTCCGTCTTTTCAACACCCGCAATAAAGCCGCAAGTTATAAAACAGCTTCAAACCCGGAATTATTTTTCTGAACATACCATAAATTATCCGGCCGGAATGAATGTATAAAACGCTTCTCTTCAAAATAAATCCGGGAGACATCCTTTCCTGGTTCCTGTCTGTCGCCTTACAAAATAATTTAGATGTAAAAATGAGCTTTGAGATTGAAAGTCAATAACCGGCCTTTGCATATCGCTGTGATATAATTAGTTAAATATTACCGTCTTCCGTTGGCCTGGCCCGGAATATTTTACGGTTGTCGTAAACCCTTCCGTATTCATCCCTCTGTTAACCGGCTGGCGTGAACATTTTATCCTTCCTCTGGTTATTGTTAAAAAATTCATTATGAATAGTGTTACTATCTGGCTCAGAGCCTTAAGAACCATTCCGCGGGTCACCGAGGAGGAATGGAAAAGTTATGATATTATTTCAAAATGGTTGATCGCCACCCGCTCGGCCGTATTCATCATGACAGCACTTTCCGCAGCTGTCGGGGGCCTTCTGGCTTTCCGTGACGGTCATTTTAACTGGGCCTTTTTTCTTGCTGCATTATTCGGATTGATTTTCGCCCACGCTTCGAATAACCTTGTGAATGACCTTGTAGACTACAACAAGGGGATTGATAAGGATAATTATTACAGGGCACAGTACGGTCCGCAGCCTCTTGAACATCACCTGATGACCAAAAATGCCTTTTACCGCTTTACCTTTGTAACGCTGGCCATTGCCATAGCCTTCGGTATTTACCTGGTTATGAATACCGGCGTGCTAACCCTTTACTTTGCACTTGCCGGGCTCTTCTTCCTTCTTTTCTATACCTGGCCGCTGAAATATATCGGACTCGGAGAACCTACGGTCCTGCTTGTATGGGGCCCACTTATGATTGGCGGAACTTATTTTGTAACCTCAGGATCGGTGTGGAGCTGGGATGCCGTCTGGATTGGCTTGATATACGCTATTGGTCCTACTTCGGTACTGTTTGGAAAACATATCGATAAGAGAAAGGAAGACCTGGCGAAAGGCATCAGGACCCTGCCTGTGATCATCGGCGAGAAAGCTGGTCGTTATATTAACATCGGCCTTTGGGTCTCGCAGTACGTCCTTACCGCAGCCCTCGTCATGACCGGAAAACTTAGCATTGCCATGTTGGTGGTTCTTCTGGCCCTGCCTAAATTTATGTGGGCCGCCCGTGTCTATTCCAAACCAAGACCAGAATCTGAACCTAAAGACATGCCAAAAAATGTCTGGCCGCTTTATCTGGTTAATCACGCTTTTGTTTATAACCGTCGCTTCGGCCTGCTCTTTCTGCTTGGTCTCATCCTGGACGTTGTCCTCGTAAAATCGGGCCTTTCCATCTTCTGATCCGGACTTCCTTCCGGGCTTTCTTCTACTTCCGGCTCTATCAAATCAACCGGAAGCAATCGTACTATTGTTCGCTTTGGTATACGAATAACCTTTTTGTCAAAACTTCGTAGAAAATAGAACTCGTTTAACTAAATCTGAAATCATGACAAAAAGAATTCTTGTCTTCACTCTTTTGTTCTCCCTCATCGGCTTCATTTCTTGTCAGAAAGATAAGAAACCGGACACTAAAATAACCATCCAGGAGAGCAAAGATAACTTAAACACCCTCACCACTGATATGCAGCAGGATATCAATGCTGTATACGACGAAAGTGGCTGGCAGGCAGCAAATACATTTGTAACCCTCATGTCCATTGATGATCCGGTCTTCGGGGGTAATTTTTTGAAAAAAAGTGCTTCGGAAAAACTGACGCTGAAGCAGCTTCTAAATCTCAAAAATCTTAAAGGAATAAAAGATCAGATCATTTTTGCTGATTATGCCGGTACCTATACACCCGGATTTGTTCTGTCGGGGGTGATATAACATTTGACACCCAAACTCTCAATAATGCCTTGTCTTTGTCTGGTTATGTCCAGTACAGGGTCATCAAAGTCACCGGTGATGTCAATATTGCAGCTCTCAACGCTCTCGATAACGAGCCATCCGCAGATTTCATGAATACTAACGTTGACGTTGCATTACTTAACTACCCCGATAATTCAAAATTTGCTGATGTTGAATTTATAGATACGGATTCCGGACTTGGATTCAACATTGTTTTCACCGATGATACTACTATCGACGGTCTAACATTTATAAATGAAATGATGGCTGCGATGGAATCTTATATGCCTGCGAAAGATAAAAAGTAGGGAAACCAATATTATTAATTTCAAGGTAGAGACGGGATGCATCCCGTCTCTTTTTTATTTACAACATTCCACATTTATCTTCAACATTCCATATTTATTTACAACGTTCCTTACCGTTGAATGCATCAGTTGATCATCTGGGTCCTGATCTCCCCTACTATGTCGGTGATCTCATCGAGTATTTCTGGCGTAATCCCAGTTTTACAACCGGAAGCCGAAATAAGCTTGTTGACAGTATCCAGAACAAAATTGTCCTGCTCATAATAAATATCGTACCGGTCAAAGCTTCTTTTAAGTAGCTTCAGTAACAACAGATCGCCCGCGACAGAAATATCCTCCTGATAATTGCTGAGAAGGGATATCAGGCTGTTCAGAGAATATTTTTGTTCGGCAATACGGTCGGAAATTTCAACATTATCAGGATCGGCTTCCAAAATCCTTGTGGAAATATACATGGTTTCAATCCATCCGCCGGTGACGATCAGGGCGGCGTATGCATCGTTATCGTTTTTCTTCAGGTAATTGTCCGTACGATCATAAATCTCCGACGCAATTCTAATCAGAGAATCTCTGTTGTTTGAAGAATGCTCTATCCCCTTAACCATATCATCGAAGTATTCATCGGGGATGTCAAGCATTCTGGTCAGAAGCTGAATCGTGGAAAAATATTTTGCCATTAACAATGTCTGATCAAACATCCTGACATAACTCATGTCTACACCGTAAATCCCCAGATTGATCGCTGTTTTATGGGGATCCTGGTACCGGGCAAAATCATCCGGATTATTCAAAATGGATGGATTATAATTGGCTCCTACACGCTCAAAAATCTTTGACATCCGGGGAGGAAGGTACATGTTGTAAAAGATGAGACGGACATTATCAGTGCCTTCAGGAATGGAGCTTTTCACTGCCAGTTCATGAATTTGATCCGCCTTTTGCCCATTCCTGCAGAAAGATAATCCCAACAATAAAGAAAGGATAATCAGGCATGATATCAAGTTATGTTTCTTCGGCATATGAAAAGGATTTACACCTATTTAAGATCTATTAATGATGAGATTTAATATGCCCGGATCACCGGTCAGATGATATTCCTGACCTTTAAACTTGCAATGATAATTCCGACTATTTCATCCGGATCTACCGTCATACAGTTGAATTTCATGTCAAACCGTGTATAATCATTTCCCTTACCTTCAAAATAATCCCGAAACTGCTGACGGCGTTTGTCAATATCTAAACAGCATTTTCTGGCATCATCAAGTGTCATATTGTGTTTCTCACTGGTTCTGAGCGCCCTCCATTCAATCGGGGCCTCAAGGTGAATGTGTAATGATTTTGGAATTTCCCTGGTAAGAGCTACCCCTCCGCGACCAACAATGACCGCATTTCCCTCATCTGCAAAATTCTTAATCACCTTTGCAATCGTATTCCTGATTTTACGATCTGTTTTGTAAAAACGCTTTGAATGCGAAAGAAGAAGATCCTCAAGAACCCCATGCTGCTTATAATCAAAAACATATTGTATTTCAGACAGATCCATGTCCAGCTCTTTCGCCGACTCTTCCAGGATCTCCTTACTTATCCAGCGCCAGGGTATATTTTTGGCAAATCTGATCTGACTGTTATTCAAATTATCCGTCAGTTTCTCGGCGATCCGTTTGGCCGGACATCCCACTTCCCTGGATATGGTGACTACCGGTCCCGGAAATGACTGCCGTATAACAGATTCTTCATACCTGTCTTTTAAATATTTAGAAATGTCGATTTTCATCCCTTGCTCGTTTTTTGGTTATAGCTGAACCCTTAAAGGGTTTGAAGTCTGTATCCTTGGCTTACGGGATAAACACCTCATTATTATTGAGATAGCTGTGTGTCCAACTTGTTACGATAATCAACCCTCCGGATACCCCTTCTGCTAAAATTACGTTTTTCCTGTATCTTAGTCAAGAAAGCTCACGTCCATAGATCGACCAGTGCTTTATTCTTTGTTGTAATTCAAAGTCTTATGAAATTAAATTACGCTATTTGAAATGATTCTAAGCAATACTGATGGAGTTGACAACCCGTCCAAGTGCTTTGGATATCAACATCTCTATGCTCTTGAGCTTTTTTTTCTGATTCATCAGTTCCATGAGCTTCTCCTGATCCTTATCCTTTTCCGCCTTCCTGATCTGCCTGACTATATCATAACCGGCATTGGAAACGATCCTTTTTTTGTATGCCAGCAGCGCTTTGGGAACTTCCTGACCAAGATTGTCACCGGGCAGCTCAATGGCACCCTCCTTTCGAAGCCATACCTTGCTTATTTCATATTTAGAAGTATAGATGTCAATCGCTAGTTCCTGTATTTTGGGATCCTCATGGAATGCAAAATAATTGTCCTGTAATTCGTGACCGTTCTCGATCAAATGCCAGACCATCTCAAAAACTTTCCGGTAAATCAGATTATTGAATTCCAGATTTTCATTCTGAATCTCCCGTATGATGTACTCTGCAACCGTTATCTCTGAATGGTCATCTTCCTTAAGCCGCAACGTTTCCCTTCCGAACCTGAGCATAAAATCAATGATCTCCCTTTCCTCGTTCTCCGAATATACTTCCTCAACAAAATAAGGAACTAAAGGCTGCGACGGGATGTCCTTTGCGGCCTGTTCAGGGACCATTCGCGCACGCCACTTTTTCTCCAGTTCCCTGCTTTTAATTTTCTCAACCTCAGCATAAAGTACTTTCTCGCCAACGTTAAGTATAGTGCTGCACTCTCTGATATAAACCGATCGGTGAATGGCCTCCGGGATCACAGAAATCGACCTCACAATGTTCGTGATCAGATTAGCCTTCCCTACAGGATCATGTTCAGTGCCCTTTAGTAAAATCCCCGTTTTGAACGTGATAAAATCTCTTTCATTCTCCGCGATGAATGTTTTGAAATCTGTGGCATTCCTGGATTTTGAAAACGAATCCGGATCCTCCCCTTCCGGAAGAAGAAGAACCCTTACATTCATCCCCTCCTCCAGGATAAGATCAATACCTCGGAAAGACGCTTTGATGCCGGCTTCATCCCCATCGTAAATGATGGTGATGTTGGACGTAAATCGCTTGACAAGCCTGATCTGTTCAACTGTTAGTGCCGTCCCCGACGAAGCAACAACATTCTCAATACCTGCCTGGTGCATCGCAAGCACATCGGTATAGCCTTCAACCAGATAGCACCGGTCATTATGGACAATGGATTTCTTTGCAAAGTAAAGACCGTATAAAACCCGGCTTTTATGATAAATCTCCGATTCGGGGGAGTTGAGATATTTTGCGGTCTCTTTATCCTGTCGGAGTATCCGCCCTCCAAATCCCACAATGGTTCCCGAAATACTGTGAATCGGAAATATTACCCTGCTGCTGAAACGATCAAAATGCCGGCCATTATGATCTATTGTCAGCCCTGTCTTTATCAGATATTCACTTTTATACCCATTCTTCTCCGCTTCCTTCGTGAATGCATCCCTCCCGGCCGGACAATAACCAAGCTGGAATTTCTCCATGATATCTTCTCTCACACCCCTTTCCATGAAATACTTCAGACCTATAGCCCGCCCCTCCTCTGTATTTTCAATCGTTTCCCTGAAATATTTTTGTGCAAAGGCCGTCACGACAATCAGGCTTTCCCTTTCGTTCTCCAACCGGATATCCTCGGAGGTTTTCTCCTTCTCCTCGATCTCAATATTGTACTTTTTAGCAAGATACTTAAGGGCTTCAGGATAAGATAACCGCTCATGCTCCATGAGAAAACCAACAACATTACCCCCTTTCCCCGAGCTGAAATCCTTGTAAATTCCTTTCGAGGGCGAAACCATAAACGAAGGTGTCTTTTCATTGCTGAAGGGACTCAGTCCCTTGAAATTGGTTCCGGATTTCTTCAACTGGACAAACTCCGATATCACCTCAACAATATCCGCTGTATCAAAAATTCTGTTTATGGTCTGCTGATCAATCATGGAATCTTTATGTGTTGACTATCTTGTGGTTATACTCACCATCTTAGGCTTACTAAAGTAACCAAAAAATTCTCCTTAACACAAAACAGAGGGATTTTTGTTCTTTAATAAATTCCTGTCCGGCATTTCGTACCTTTATATGAAATTTACTGTCCTTTGTTTTGGAAGAACAGGGCTTGATGACCACCGGCATCATTATAAAGCCGGCGGCACCCAGGGCAGTATGTATTACCTGAATATCTGATTTAATAGTTCATCTGATGAAGAATCTCGTGGTCCTGACCGGTGCCGGTATGAGTGCAGAAAGTGGAATAACGACTTTCCGGGATATGGGAGGATTGTGGGAACTTTATGATGTGACCCAGGTTGCAAGCCCGGTAGCCTGGGAAACAGACCGGACACTGGTTCTCCGGTTTTATAATGAACGACGTAGACTGCTTCTCCACGCTGAACCGAATGACGGCCATAAAATCCTGGCCGGTCTAGAAAAGGTCTTCGACGTCCGTATCATTACCCAAAATGTGGACGATCTGCACGAAAGAGCGGGCAGCAGCAAGGTCCTTCATCTGCATGGAGAACTCAGAAAAGCACGTAGTACTGCTAATCCCGGACTGATTTATGATATTGATGGCTGGGAACTTAAGGAAGATGACCTTTGCGAGCTGGGCTCGCAACTCCGTCCTCATGTGGTATGGTTTGGTGAACCGGTAACCACAATGCCCGAAGCCATTGAACTGGTGCAAGAAGCAGATGTCTTTCTCATCGTCGGAACATCCTTGTTGGTTTATCCGGCTGCCAGCCTGATCGACTTTGTTCCTTTCGATACACCGGTTTTACTCCTGGATCCTAATGATCTTCAAAAAGCGGTAAACAGAAAAATCACCATAATCCGGGAAAAAGCTGTTTCCGGAATGAAGAAAGTTAAGGATATGCTGATACGGGACTATACCTGAAAAATTTTACGGACTTGTAACCGTCAAAAAACCGGATGTTCACCCGTGTTGAAAAATTACAGGATAGTTTCATACTTTTATGCCGATCCAATAAATATCAGTCACGTTATGAAAAAACTCTGTGGAGTAATCACCGCCTTCGTCCTTATGTCTTCCGTTTCAATGGCTCAGCCCTTTGGTGGCGGCTTTTTCGCCGGTATCACCGCCAGCCAGGTAGACGGCGATACCTATGCGGGATATGATAAACTGGGAATAACTGCCGGGGCCTATATCTACAGGGAGTTATCCCGTAAATCCGACTGGAAAATGGAATTACGCTATATCCAGAAAGGAGCATATCATGAAGGCCCGGTTCAAAATCCGTCCCTCTATAAACTGACCGTCCATTACGTGGAACTCCCGCTCATGTACCAATACCATTTCAGGGAAAATATCATTTTTGATGCAGGCCTTGCTCCCGATGTTTTCCTGTTTTACCGGGAAGAAGATCAAAACGGTGCTTTCCCGGAAGATAATACTTTTCATCGTTTTGGTCTAGACGCTAAAGCTGGCATTAATTACCAGTTTGGTGACCATATCATTACCGGCCTGAGGTATGGCTACTCAGTACTCCCCATCAGGGATCACCCCAGTGGACAAATATACCGGCTGAACCGTGGTCAGTACAGCAATATGTTCAGTTTCACCCTGTATTACCAGTTTGAATGAAATCCAAATGATTGATAATTACACAACCGGGCCTGCAAGCTCAGCGGAGCTAAAAGTAACCATATAATAATCAATCATGTGTGGTTCTCCCGCAAGAGCGGGACAAGCTATTCTACCTTTAAAATCAAAATTACTACAGAATGAAAAAGAAGATTATCCTTGCTGTTACCGGCGCAAGCGGAGCTCTTTACGCCAAACTCCTGATGCGGGAGATTGAAAAATTGCAGGACCAGACCACCGAAGTGGCTGTCGTGTGTTCTGTGAATGCCGAAAAAGTCTGGGAACATGAACTTGGGGAAAAAATGATCCTCCCCCCATCGTTCACCCATTATGAGAAAACGGATTTCTTTTCTCCCCTGGCTTCTGGCTCCTCAGGCTTCGACACGATGATCATTTGCCCGTGTTCGATGGGCACCGCGGGACGGATCGCTTCCGGAACGTCCGAAGACCTTATCCTGAGGGCTGCCGACGTGATGCTTAAGGAAAAAAGACGCCTTATCCTGGTTCCCCGGGAAACGCCTTTCAGCCTTGTTCATCTTAAAAACCTGAAGTTCCTCTCCAAAGCAGGAGCAACAATCATCCCGGCCATCCCTTCATTCTATAGCAAACCGGCAACCATCGAAGAACTGCTCATGACGGTTATCGACCGGATCCTTACCCATGCCGGTATGGAAAAAGACCGCTTCCGCTGGGGAGAATGATCAGGCCACCCCAAGGCTCAACACACTTACCGCAGCACAGCCCGCATTTAAAAGAACCTGCGCGCAGGCCTCAAGAGTCGATCCCGTTGTAATAACATCATCAACAAGCAGGATATGCTTCCCCTGGATTTGTGCGCGGTCCCTTACCATAAACTTCCCTTCCATATTCATGAACCTTTCGAAACGTGATTTCCTGGTCTGTGTTTCAGTAAAAACCTGCCTGATAAGATTACCCGTTATCAAAGGCTTGCAAAGCCTCTCACATATCCCGGCCGCTATGACCTCACTCTGGTTGTAGCCTCTTTGCCTTTCCTTTACGGGATGAAGCGGAACCGCCATGACCATATCAATGGCATTAAAAACAGAATGCTTTAATTCATCACCATAACAACGGCCCAGTTCCGTCCCGATATCAGCCCGGCCTTCGTATTTCAACTTGTGAATAAGCGTTTGAAAACGACTGCCCTTGTTAAAATAGTAATAGGACGCCGCAAATGTGATGTATACCCTCCCCCAGAAAAGCACGGCTACGGGATTTGACGGGTCGAGATGAAAATTCGTCCTGGGCAGTTCCAGCAAACAACCCGTACACAATATTTTCTCACCGTCGGTCAACAACCGGCCGCATACTTCACACTGAAGCGGATAGAAAAAGTTCAGGATGCTTTGAAACAGATTCATCAGCTAAAACATGGCTTCAATACTCAGGATCTGTCCCTTAATAGGAAAACCTCCCAAAAATCGACACTGTTTTTTGATTTTTTTTTTCAGACCCTCAACTACCACCTTCTGAACGGCGTTTCAAGGTGCAGGTAAATGCCCGGTTCTCCAAGACTGTTCAAGGTAAACTCGAGTCGGTAAACCTGGTCATAATACGTTACCAGATCAAAGCCTATTCCGGTGCTGTAAAGAAAATTATTCTCCAGAGTGTTATTCTCTGTTTCGTACATCGAACCGCTGACCCGCGCAAAATCGAAAAATAAATTGGTATACAGGGCAAAATGGACCTTGCTGAACTGCTCCATCGGGATCCACTTCAGCTGATGTGTTATCTCCGGGATAAGTGCATATTTCAGCTCGTTCACGGCTATGAAATAGGTATTACCGTCGATAACGTAATACTCAAAGCCTCTCAAAGATGTGTCATAACCTATACCCTGCCTGAATATATAAGGTAAATTCTGATCCTTCGTCAGCCTGACCTTCACATTGTCGCCCAGATAAAGATGGGGACCTATTTTCTGATGCGAGGCACCGATAAGGGTCAGATAGGTTTTGTTGTATTGGAAATTCCGGACCAGCCCCAGGCCTTGCTGTTGTAATCTCAACGTAAGCAAATACCCCTTAAGAGGGTAAATCTTGTAATCGCGGAAATCGAGATCAAGCCAGTAGGACAGGCTGAACCATTGCAAATCTTTCCCCGGCGGTAACCCGAGAAAAGTATCATGATAAATATCGTTTCGAAAGGTGATGTCAGAATAGCTCAAAAAAAGACTGTGCGTTAGATAAAGGCCAGGCCTCCAGGTATATGCGATGCCCTGGGAAAACGTTTCAAAGGTATAGTGATCGGTGTCTGTAAGATATTCGGGCTTGTTGTCCACTGTTTTGAAAATGATCTTGTGCTGCCTGAATTTATTCACACTGAAGACTAATCCGTGCTGTTGTTTTTTTCCGATATTCGGAATGGACCAGGCCAGTTCATACTGCTCCTTATATCCGAGCCTGACTTTAAGCGAAATAAGCTCCCTCCTTCCCATGAAATTATTCCAGTTCAGCTGAAGGCCGTAATTCAGTTTTGAAAATTCAGGATCCCTCAACCAGGAGGGTAAATTTCTTTCGGCATGCTCAAAAATAGGCACCGGCCAGATATACCATCGCTCAGTGACAACGATATGAACGTTTACCTCATTTCCTGAAGTGTCGGAGGTTATGGTAGCGAAATTGAAGAGTGAGGTGTTCATCAGGTTGTCCTCACCTCTTGATACTGCCGTAGAAAGTTCCCCGGCTGGAATGGTGTCTCCCAGTCCAAAGGGGAGTTCCCTCAGGATAATCGGACGTTTTGTAACCCGGTTGCCCTCGACATCAATGCTTTTGACAATCAGAAAACGAACAGACGGTTCCTGCCCGAAGACTCTTTGTACTCCGGTTATCATCGCTAACAGGCATAATATCACAGGCCATTTAAGAATCATATCCTATTTAAAACGGTAAATTTAAGATTCTGTTTTAATCCACAATACCCACATAACACGAAATATGCTCCGGGGAAACATTTATCAGAATTTTGACAAATAGAGCAATTCTCTTGACAATCGTTACATTTTTATCGATAAAGCTGTTTATATCTTGAAATTTTGTAATTTTACAATTACTAATACACATCTTAATGACAATGATAAGATCTTTCTTATTCCTCAGCCTGATGCTCTTAGGCTTTTCACTTTCCGCCCAGGAAACGGCTGAACGCAACACGGGAAGTTTTACCTCCTTGTCGGTCATCGGCAACCTGAGAGCTGAATTATATAAATCCGACACATCCCGGATACTTATTGAGGCTACAGGAACATTACCGGAAAATGTCGTTACTGAAAAGGATGGCAACCAATTGACCATCCGGCTGAAAACGAATACGCCAAAAGATGCCACCATCAGGGTACTGGTGTATTATAAGAAACTTGAATCATTGGCTGTTCAGTCACATGGCCTGATTACCGGACCTGAAGTGATCACCGGTGATAATGTAGATTTTGAAGCCCGTTCCGGCGGGAAGATGGAACTTAAGCTCGACCTTACATCGCTGAATGCCTCAGTAATACAGGGTGCCATTCTCGTGTTTTCAGGGAATGTGGAAAAGCAAACGATCAGAGTAAGTACCGGTGCCACCTACTCGGGCTATGAACTGGAAGCCCGCGACACGTATGTTAAAGCTTCTTTTGGCGGAAAAGCCAAGGTAGTCGCACACCGCATCATTGATGCCACATCCGATTTCAAAGGTTATATCGGCTATAAAGGCGAGCCGGTGAGTACGTACGTAAAAACAAACATGGGAGGGGAAATTGCTAATTTCCGCGAAGAAGAACAACAGCCATAAACACTCTTCCCGCCTTATCCGGCTATATATCCTGGTTTCGTAAAATCATCTCCGCAACATTCAGATCAAACCGGGTGGTGATTTTTATATTCTCAGCGTTTCCTTCAACGAGATTGATTTTATACCCCAAAGCTTCTACTACAGAGGCATCGTCTGTAAATATTTCCCGGTAGGGCTGCTGATACGCCCTTAATAGCTGCTGATACTGGAAAACCTGGGGCGTCTGTATCAGACGTATTTTTTCCCTGTCGATAATACGGCTTGTGTCGGCAGAGACCTCCCTTGCAGATTCCGGCAGACCGACGGCAGGAACCGCATTGCCATGAACCTCCGCCACTTCATAACACCTCTGTATGGTCTCAAAGGAAACCAACGGACGTACACCGTCATGTATTCCCGTAAGAGAATCCTCTTCTACAAGCGAAAATCCGTTCTTTACCGAATGAAATCGTGACTCTCCCCCGGTAATCTGCTTGTGTTCGATGTCAAAATCGTGTTTGACACAAAGCTCCTTCCAGGTCTGCAACTGCTGCTCAGGAAGAACAACGATCATTTCAATGGCCGCATCAAACTGATGAAAAATCTGCATGGTTCTCATCAGGACAGGAATGCCGGCAAGATTGAGGAATTGTTTCGGAACAGCCGTCCCCATTCGTCGCCCTGCCCCCCCCGCTACAATGATAATTGATTTGTGCATGGTCCAAATTTAGAATATTTTTACGTATCTGGTGAAAATAGGAGATCCAAGAAAAATGCAAAATCACGGGTGCTGAATTTCCGGAACTCAACTTCTCTGCCTCTTTTGTGTTTAATATTCAAACAAATAATTTTTATTGATATGATCCATCCTGATACCCTTCCTTTTCTTAAAGAATTGTCGGCAAACAATACCAGGGAATGGTTTGACGATAACCGTGAACGGTACAAGAATATAAGAAAACAATTTTCAGATTTCATTTCTATTCTAATTCACCGGTTGAATGAATTGGATCCGGCTATCGGTATGCCGGAAGCCAAAGATTGTATTTTCAGGATCAACCGTGATGTCCGATTTTCTCCTGATAAATCACCCTATAAAACCAACATTGGTGCCTACATCGCAAATGGTGGCCGACGTACATTTAACCCCGGATATTATGTCCATCTTCATCCCGGGGAATGCTTCGCCGCCGGCGGGATGTACATTCCCCCGGCTCCTGCTTTAAAAGCAATCAGGGAAGAGATCATGTACGATCCGGCTACATTCAGAAACCTCATCCAAAATCCGGAATTTAAATCTGCTTTTGGTGAATTCACGGGAGAAAAATTGAAAACGGCACCTCAGGGCTATGATAAAAATGATCCGGATATCGACCTCATCAGGTATAAAAGTTATACTGTCTATAAAGAAATTCCCGACCGGGACGTGACAGGCAGCGATTACCTTGATTCGCTTATGTCCATTTTTAATAAGGTAAAACCTCTTAACGATTTTCTGAACCGGGCCATCGATGATATTATTTGACTTTGCTTTCCCGGGATGTGTACAAAAAACGCTTTATGCTCCTCTTGGGTGTTTTGGCAAATTCTTCATGGTGTAGTCGGAATTCTGATACTCCCATATAACCAGGAAGAGTCTGATTTAAAACCTTCCGGTTCTCTTTCATGATTTCCATAAGGGCCTGTTCATCAACCTTCTCGGATTCCATGAGTTCCTTGTCCGGGCAAACCAGGGCAATGAGGCGGTTATTTTCCTGTATAATGACCGATTCCTGCACGAAGGGCATATTGCTGATCCTGGCTTCAATCTCTTCCGGATAAATATTCTGTCCGGAAGGCCCTAGAAGCATATCCTTGCTTCGACCCCGGATATAGATGTAATTTTCCTTGTCTGTCACACCCAGATCCCCGGTATGCAACCAGCCGTCTTCATCAAGAACGGCCTTTGTTGCTTCTTCATTTTTATAATATCCCACCATCACATTTTCCCCTCGTACTAAAATTTCCCCGACTTCCTTGTACTGATCGTTCGAATCGATTTTAACTTCAAGGGTATCTACCATTTTTCCGGCAGATCGCAGTCGGGTGGTCTTAAATCCGTCATAACTGATCAAAGGGCCGCATTCCGTCATTCCGTAACCAATGGAAAAAGGAAACCCTATCTTTCTGAAAAAATCCTCTGCCTCCGTATTAAAAGCAGCTCCCCCAATGACTACTTCATGAAAATTACCGCCAAAAACTTCAACCAGCCGGGCCCGTATCTTTTTATAAAGTAAATTCCGGATTCCCGGAATGTGCAGGAGAATTTTCATTGCCGGCCTGGTAATGACCGGAATCATCTGCTTCTTGTAAATTTTCTCAATAACCAACGGGACAGAAAGGATGAGCCTCGGATGTATCTCGCCGAAAGCCTGAATGATGACCTGGGGCGTCGGTGTCTTTCCCAGAAAGGTTATATGACAACCGAGAGTAAAAGGAAAAAGGAATTCGAACGCACATCCGTAAGAATGCGCCAGGGGAAGAAAGGACACTATATTGTCGCCGGGTTCAAGCGGCATGTTTTCATGAGCATACCTGATGTTGGCTATCAGACTGTTATGGGTTAGCATCACCCCCTTTGAAAAGCCAGTGGTCCCGCTTGTATAACTGATCTCGGCCAGCTCCCCGTTTTCAACCTTTGCCACGTTGAATACTGCAGGATTAAATCCATCCTTATATTGCTTGTCAAAACGCTCTTTGATATCCCCGGTAATAGAATTTAACCCGGAGCCGTCCGCCGTATAAAAAGGGTTAAAGTCCGTCAGGCTGAAGACAGCCTTAATCTCCGGCATCTTTTTTACATCCAGAACATCGCGGAAAGTATCACCGGCAAACAGGATCCTCGAATCAGAATGATTGATGATATGATGAATATCCTCAAGGATGAAATCAGGTAAAATGGGAACGATCACTGCGCCGTATGTGACTACCGCAAGGTAGGTTATTGCCCAGTTTGCTGAATTTTTCCCTATAAGGGCTATCTTGTCGCCCTTGTTAATACCCGCCAGTTTCAGGCCGGTATGAAGCCGGGCAATCCTGAGGGCAACCTCCGAGTAGGTGTACGACATCCCCTTGTAATCGGCGAGAGCACTCTTATCCCAATTCGACTTTATGCTCTTTTCAAGGAACTCAACAAAGTTTTCTTTTAACATGATCGTTTTTGTCAGTATAAAACAAAAATACACCTAAAAATGCCATGGTCAAACTTTTTTTTAATTTACAGGATTACCCTGATAGGCAAGAGTTTACAAGGCATGGAAACAATTTATGAAAAAACTGTCGCCCATCCGGGTCGACTATTTATGGTTGATTTTTTATTATTCATGCAAAACCAACCCTTAACGCTTGAAAAAGTTAACGGCCGGGATTAAAAAATTAACTATTTTTAGGATCTAAACAAATATGAGATGAATAGTACCTTCAGTAAAGATTATTTTGATTTCTGTTTAGGGGTCTTTTTTTCCACAGTGGGTTTTGTATTTTATTATTTTCTGAATCAAAAAGTTAGAGCCGGCCACCGGCTCAATATTCAAGAGCATCCAGCTGATAACTCACTGAAAATAATCTTTCAGAGATTATCCGGTGCCTTTATTTTCGGCGTTCTTCCCGCTTTTTTGTTTCTGATTTTTTCTGCCAGGACCATGAATAAAATAGGACTGACCAATTATATCCCGCAACACACTTTTTTGCTGACCCTCATTTTTGCGGTTATCATTGTCCCAATGAATTATCTGAATGCGAAGCATCCTTCAAATCTTAAGATGTACCCGCAGATAAGGATCAGTTCCTGGCCCTTTTCGCTTGTGGTACTCAGTGCTCTTAGCTGGATCCTGTACTTGTTTGCCTATGAACTGTTGTTCCGGGGTATTCTCCTGTTTTCATCACTGGACATCCTGGGTTTCTGGCCTTCCGCCCTTCTTAATGCCGGCATTTACTCTCTCGTACATATTCCCAAAGGAGCAAAAGAAGCCCTGGGCGCTATACCCCTGGGTATAATTTTTTGCTACCTTGTCGTGATTACAGGATCATTCTGGGTGGCTTTCTTTGTCCACATTCTTTTGGCTCTTACCAACGAGTGGTTTTCATTATATCATCATCCGGCCATCTCAATCAGTAAAATATCATGAATGTCTTCGTCAGTGGTGCTACAGGATTCATCGGAAGCCGGCTGTGTTTGAAACTGGCTGAAGACGGGTACATCGTACATGCCCTCTATCGCTCCCCTGACAAAACGAAGGTCATCAGTCACCCGAAAATACGGTTATTCAAGGGTGACATCCTCGATAAAGACAGCCTCGATAAAGCTATTTCGGGATGCCAGGCCGTATACCACGCGGCAGCTTTTGCCAGCGTATGGGAAAAAGATCCGGGAATGATCTACCGGCTGAATATAGAAGGGACAATGAATGTGATAAGGTCTTCCATTCAGTCCGGGGTTGAAAAAATAGTGGTAACATCCACCGCCGGTATCTTAGGGGCTTCCGGTACGCACGAAATAAATGAACAAACTTATCAGGAATCATTCTTTACAGATTATGAAAACTCTAAATTTATCCTTGAAAAAATAATCGGCGTCCTTTCCGGGACAGGGCTGGATATTATCATTGTTAACCCAACCCGCGTTTATGGCCCCGGACTTCTCTCCGAGAGTAACGGTGTTACCCGCATGATAGACCGGTATTGTCGCGGAAAATGGCATTTTATTCCCGGAAACGGAAAATCATTCGGGAACTATGTTTTTGTGGATGATGTCGTAAACGGTCATATCCAGGCAATGGCCAAAGGAAAAACCGGAGAACACTATATTCTTGGAGGGGAAAATGCTTCGTATACCATGTTTTTTGATAACCTGTCAAAAGTCTCCGGCAAAAAATACCGGTTGTTTAAATTACCCCTTTTTATGATGTTGCCCGTTGCTTATCTTTTGCTTTTTATTGCCGTGCTGACCCACAGACGTCCGCTTATTACACCGGCCCTGGTAAGGAAATTTAATGCAGACTTCCGGGTGTCTTCCGAAAAAGCGGAAAAAACCCTTGGATATGATCCGCGGAAATTGTCGGATGGACTTGAAAAAACTATTGAATGGCTTAAACACAGGGAGAAATAAATGATTAACTCAGAAAAATTTACGCTGGTTACCGGTGCCAGTTCGGGAATTGGTAAAGCCATTTCCTTCGAACTGGCAAAAAGGAAACACAATGTACTTCTGGTATCTTTGCCAGGGCAGGGCCTTGAAAAAATAGCAGCTGAACTTCAATCCCGTTATCAGATTAAGACCGGTTGGTTTGAGACAGATCTGTCTATGACCCGCGGGCCAAAAAGCGTATTTGACTGGACAAGGAGTGAAAACTACACCGTTCAATACCTGGTCAACAACGCAGGTATCGCAGGTACTATGGCCATCGATAATGTGGATGAAAAATATATTGACGATCGTTTGCTGGTTAATATCCGCGCACTCGTTATCCTTTGCCGCTATTTTATCCCCGAAATGAAAAAATTACCGTCCGCCGGCATATTGAATATCTCAAGCCTCTCTGCCTTTTTCTCCATACCCTTTAAAAGCATTTATGCTGCATCTAAAGCCTTTGTCATGAATTTCAGCAGAGCTATCCGTACCGAACTGAAAAACACCAATATTTCAGTTTCCGTAGTATGCCCAAACGGGGTGAGAACAAATCAGGGGACCCATGCAAGAATAGAGGCCCATGGGAATAAAGGCCGGCTGGTAACCCTTGACTCTGAAGAAGTGGCAAGGATCGCTGTTGATGGCATGTTAAAACGAAAGTTCCTGATCATACCCGGAAAATTGAACTATATGCTGTTTACCGCTTCCCGCTTTATTCCGATAAGTATTCAACAATACTTCCTTTACCGGGAATTTTATAAGGAAATAATCGTGAAAGGGAACCGGGAGCCATAGCCAAATCGTTCCCGGCAGCTGTATGAACGGGCCTTCTGCACATAATCTCTGGTTCTGGGTAGAATTTTTCTTTGAATGACCCGGAAGCATCAATAAATGCCCTGGGTGGTGAATCCTGCCGGTACGTGTTTTTCCCTGGGCGTGATACTGAGTACAGGAATGTCGGAACGGTATAGCATCTGCTGCCCGTAAGTTCCAATAAGTATATTGAGATTGCTTGCCTTGTGCATCATTATCATCACCAGGTCAGCATCTATGGCATTAATATAATTCGTGGCAAGAGTAACCAGGTTTTCCCCATGCAACTTCTTCGGTACAACGGGAATCCTTCTTTTCTTCAAATACTCAGTACTCTGCTGCAAATAAGCATTTAACCGGCTGTTTAGCTTTTTGTTGTGCGAAGTGGTGACGCTCACAAGATGAACTTCTGCGCCGAAAATCTCTGCTATCTCTGCCGCAACAGGTACTTTTTGCCTGGTATCCACATGCATCTTCAGGGGAACAACGATTTTTTTTATGCCTGCCGGCACCTTTTTTCGAATGGTAATGACCGGGTTGGATGTTGCTGAAATAATTTTAAACGCATTACTGCCAATGAAAAATTCTTCAAATCCTGACGCACCATGGGTCGAAGCACATATCACACTCTCTTTGTACGATTCAGCCTGTTTTACGATCTCTTCATATATCCTTCCCTTCTTAATAATGTACCGGAGCTTTGATCCGTTCTCACAGAGCGGGGAATAAGTCTTTATGATCTTTTCAAATTCCTTCCCGGCATACCGATGCTCTTCTTCAAGCGACCCCGGACGAAAATCTTCACTCGTTTTCTGAACATATACCATTTGAATGTTGATGCTTTGTTTCCGGGAAAACAAAAGGGCCATTTCAATCCCCTTAAGGGAATCGGCTGAGAAATCCACCGGTATAATAAAATTTTTCATGTGGCTATGGTATCTGGATTAAGGGCTAAATTAAAAAATAAATATCAGACTTTTAATATACCATGTAAATTTCAGTGTCAAATTTCCCGGAAAGCATGGAAAAACATGGTTTCATCCCCTTGCCAGACTCTCAAATTGTACATCATATCCCCTTGTTCGGACAAATATTAATTCCGGAATATACTTTTATTCATGAATAATTCAGGTTCTGAAACATCAAAATCCTGAGAAAAGCTTATTTTTACGCTTCAAAACCAAATATTAAGAATATATGGCCGCTGGTAATACAGTTATTACTTCAAGCCCAGTCGCTGAGACATCAGATAATAAAGGTTACAGGACTGCCTTCATTGTTATGACTGCCTTGTTTTTCATGTGGGGTTTCATAACGTGTATGAATGATATTCTGATCCCCTTTCTTAAAAAAGTCTTTGATCTAAACTATGCTCAGGCGATGCTGGTGCAGTTCACTTTTTTCGGCGCCTACTTCATCGGATCACTGATTTATTTCATCATCTCAACTACTCTTGGAGATCCGATATATAAAATAGGATATAAACGGAGTATTATCATCGGGCTCCTCCTTTCCGCACTGGGATGTATTATGTTTTACCCGGCAGCAAGCCTGAAAATTTATGGACTCTTTCTGGCCGCATTGTTCGTGCTGGCTCTTGGATTCACCTTGCTGCAAATTGCTGCCAACCCTTACATTGCCATATTAGGACCGCCGGAAGGGGCTTCATCCAGACTTAACTTATCACAGGGTTTTAATTCTTTCGGAACAACGATTGCTCCGATCATCGGCGGATATTTCGTCTTTCATTTCTTTGCCCTTTACGGGAAACCCCTCCTCGATACCATGGGAAATGTGGTCATGACCGACATCAAAGAACCGCTGACAGCTTTCAGTGTGCAGGTTCCTTATGTCTTTTTTTCCGGAATTTTCCTCCTGCTCGCTGTTCTCATCGGCTTTACAAAATTACCACGACTCACCGGTGATCATGATATCGAAATCAATGCAGGTGCCCTTCGTTACAGAAACCTGGTCCTCGGTTTCGTGGCCATTTTTATGTACGTCGGGGCAGAAGTCAGTATAGGAAGCTTATTTATTAACTATGCCAGGGAACTCTTAAATTTTCCGGAGATGACGGCAAAATCCTTCCTGGCTTTCTATTGGGGCGGTGCCATGATCGGCCGCTTCCTGGGAGCCATTTCACTTTCAAACAAAGCTTCTGAAAGCCGGAAACTTAAAGGAATGGCCCTTACCAGTATAGTTGGATTCTTTCTGATCTATTTTATCGTTTACCTCGAAAGCTCCGATGGCTTCCCGATCATAAATGTTCTGCCGTTCATCGGATTCCTGTTATTGAACTTCCTGGCTTTCCGGCTGGGTAAATCCATGCCGGCAAGAACACTCCTTATCTTTGCTTTGGTGAATATTCTCTTGCTTATCTCCGCAATGGCTTTTACAGGTAAATTCTCGCTCTGGTTCATTATTGGTATCGGCCTATTCAATTCTATCATGTGGTCCAATATTTTTACCCTTGCGATCAAAGATCTTGGGAAATATACAAGTCAGGCTTCGTCCATCCTTATCATGGGAATTCTCGGCGGAGCAATATTACCCCTGATCCAGGGCAGTATAGCTGATACCATCGGAGCTATCCACTATTCCTTCTTTATCCCGGTGCTGGCATATACATTCCTGGCCTACTATGGATGGAAAGGACATATCCCGAAAAAAATCTGGTAGGTATGCCCCTTTTGAAACAAAGTAAATATGAAGACCGGCCTGTTGTGGTGACATCCCGCCCGGCAGCCGGTAGTAAATAAATTTGAAAATATTGATATATTGTGTCGACCGGGTATTATAGCTCTCCATGGCTTCCCGATTAAATGAATGATGAAATGAAGAAAGATGTAGTTTTAGGTATCGATATTGGCGGAACATTTACCAAATTTGGTATGGTCACGGAAGATGGAAACGTCTTTAACGAAGACTCCGTTCAGACAGACCTCCATGAGGATATTAACCTGTACATAAAAGACCTGAAAAAAGCCGTTCAAGACAAAGCTAAGAATGACGGCTTTAATATCACCGGTATAGGCGTAGGTGCACCAAATGGGAATTTTTATAACGGAACAATCGAGTTTGCACCCAACCTTCGCTGGAAAGGAATCATTAACCTGGCAAAATTGTTTGAACAGGAATTCCGGGTCCCGGTTACCGTTACAAATGATGCCAATGCCGCCGCTATGGGAGAATTGCTCTATGGGAATGCTCGCGGGATGAAGGATTTTATCATGATAACCCTTGGGACCGGACTGGGCAGCGGCCTGGTTGTTAACGGGGAAATGGTATACGGACACGATGGATTTGCCGGAGAACTTGGACATACTACGGTCTTCATGAACGGCCGGCATTGCGCCTGCGGCCGCCAGGGCTGCCTCGAAACTTACGTCTCGGCTCCCGGAATCAAACGAACGGTCTTTGAACTTCTGGGATCGGAAATTCATGACAGCCCCCTGAGAAATATCAGTTTCACCGACCTCGACGCTATTATGATCAGCCAGTTTGCAGACCAAAACGATATCATCGCCCTTAAAGCTTTTGATTTTACAGGAAAAATCCTGGGCCTGAAACTGGCCGACGCAGTTGCTCATACCAGCCCCGAAGCGATTTTCCTGTTTGGAGGATTAGCCAATGCCGGACACCTGCTGTTTGACCCGGTAAAAAAATATATGGAGGAATTCCTTCTGCCAATATTCCAGAATAAAGTCAGACTGGAACCTTCGGCTCTCCAGCATAAAAATATCGCCGTGCTCGGAGCTGCAGCACTGATGTGGAACGAAATGCATAAAAAAAACTAATCCTTTTCCAGGACTTCATTAATTTCAAGCTCCCAGTTGGACCTGATATTGATCTCCCCATCGTAATATTCGACTTTTTCAGGCTGAATACCTTTGAGGTAATTCCCGGTGTCCCATTTCCGGTTCCCATTATAATCATGAATAAACTTTATCTTGTATTGCGCAGGCTTTAGATAATTGAAGTCAACTTTCTCATCCTTTGAAATGAATTTCTCTTCCAAAATGTTTTCTTTCTGATCCATTAACTGCACAATTACCGGACAATCCACACCCCGGATACCTACATGCAAAATCCCGTAATATCCCTCATCCCGGGTGATAAAACTGACATCGGTCGTATCATTCGTGAGCCCGTAAATACCAGTGATGGCTCCGGGAAGAACCAAAAGCCTGTAAGTCGTCTTCTCCTTCCATGGATTATACAAACGCACCAACCGTATATCCATACTGTCCCTTTGAAGCCGGTAATTTTCCTTCGTGAATACCGAATCTTCTTTACTGAAAAGTTCTATCCGGGAGGTGTCCGTGTTCGCAATCGGGACATCAGTCCTGATGACAACAGGCAGATTCAACTCCTGCGTCGCCTTATTATTAATGGTCTTTAAAATTAGAATTGAATCAGGCTCTTCCTTTGTCTTTTTTCGGTTTTTGGCCGGCTCACGGTAAGCAAAGTTTAGGGTGTCCGACATAGATACTTTCCTTCCCAGGGAATCTGTTCCGGTAAAAATCGCGGCCAGCCTGATTGTATCCATATCAATTACTGACGGTTCGGTAACCCAGAATATGAAGCTGTCGTTAAGGGCATTCTTTTCCGGAAGATACCAGTTTTCATGCGCGGGGTCAAGTGAAATGATCCTGAAACTGTCTGTAACCGGATTATTAAAGGAAAATTTAAGCACCCTTCTGTCTTTGCGGCTAAAGTCGGTGAGATATTGCTTTTCATTATTCTCCTGGAAAAGGAACAACCGGATTAAAATCTTACCCTCATATTTCCTGGCCGATGCCTGTTGAAAGGAATCAATTCTGCTCTGCATCAGACTGTCGGCTTCCATATTCAACGAGTCCACGACAAGCGTGTCGGGATGCAGCCGTGTGAAATATTCAGGCGTAATATCAAGCGCTGAATCCAGAAAAGCAATCTCTTCGTTGGGAAGATCAAACCGATAATTTGAATTCAGATCTTTCAGTGCAAAAATATGAAAGGTATCTGATTTCAGATTGTTCAAGGCGAAGTAACCCTCTTTGTCCGTCTTCCCTACATATAACGGACTTTCCTTCAGAAAGGCTGAATCGCTCAGATCGTTATAAAGTAAAATGCTTACCGGATCCTTTGATGGCTGAAGGTTGAACGCATCAACCAGACGGCCGTAAATTGAAAGAGAATCAACAAAATTGCCGGTTGAAAAAACATATTCATAATTAGACAGAATATTCCCTTCGTTGTTATCTTTGATCGACTCCCCGAAATTCAGGGTATAGGTCGTGCTGTCCTGCAATTCATTGTTCAGATCAATAAGGATGGTCTTGTTCTTTAATATCACATCAACCCGGTCTTTGAGAGGAGGCGAAACGACAAGTTGCTGATTTACATTATCCAGGGTGATGAATTCATCGAAAGTGATCTCAATTTTCTGCCCCTTAAAATGGATCGAATAATTCGGAGGTTCAGATTTCAGTACCACAGGGGGTTTTGTGTCTTTAGGCCCACCTGTCAGACTGCCAATTTTGGCGCAATCAGACAGGAAAAGAAGAATTGCCGGCAGAAGAAAATATAAATGTGACCTTTTCAAGCTTTTTGTCTTTATCAGCAAATCTACAAAGTTAAATGATTAACGCAGAAAACAGCCTGAAATTATTTTGCGGGGGCGCTGTATACAATAGCTTTCACCGGAGATGTTCTCCATGACCATGCAGCCCTGCATCGAAATTAACATTTCTTAAATCAGGGATAAGAATATTTTTGTAAGTTTAGCGTTCGATTTAAATAAATCAAATACACTGATCATGTTATTGCAAAGTATTGTCTGGAATGTCAACCCCTGGCTCGTAAAATTTGGAGATGGTTTCGGTATCCGCTGGTACGGCCTTCTCTTTGCCAGTGGATTCCTCTTCGGCTATATGATTTTTACCCGCTTTTTTATTAAACAGGGCCTCTCAATCGAGCTGCTCGATAAACTGACCATTTATGTGGCCCTCGGAACTGTCATCGGGGCGCGACTGGGTCATTGTATATTCTACGATGCCCATTATTATATCCAACATCCACTTGAAATCCTCGAGATCTGGAAAGGCGGCCTGGCAAGTCACGGGGGTGCCATCGGCATCCTGATCGCCCTGTGGCTTTTTGTCAGGAAATATAAACTTCCCTTCCTGTGGATCATGGACCGGGTGACCGTCGTCACAGCTCTTGCCGGTTTCTTTATCCGTACCGGAAACCTTATGAACTCTGAGATTTACGGTCGGCCTACCAAACTCCCCTGGGGTTTTGAATTTATCCGCGACCAAAGCCGGGTGAATTTCTATGATCCCAACACCGGTAAACTCCTCGGACAACATCTGCCCTGCCATCCCACTCAAATCTATGAAGGACTGAGCTATCTTCTCATCTTTATAATTCTTTTCTGGGCTATCAGAAAATACGGACCCAAACTTAAAGACGGCGTAATCTTTGCCTGGTTCCTTATCTCTGTCTTTACCGCCCGTTTCTTCATCGAATACTTAAAGTTTGTTCAGTCCGATTTCGAAAACCAGCTGATAAATAAAATTCATCTCGACATGGGCCAGTTACTTAGCATCCCCTTTGTGCTTTTTGGTATCGGATTGCTGATCTGGTTGAGAAAACACGGCAAACACACACAAACCATACAACCCGCAAAATAGACCGGACACGTCCTGGCTTTTTCGTTCTGAATTTGTGTTAAAACACAAGCGCTGTAAAACATTTTGCACAAATTTTAGTTTCTATTAGCGAAAAACAATGTGTGCCGGGGATGACCGGAAGGGGGGGTGAAGGGTAACCGTTGATCAGACAAACAGCCTTCCGTTTGCAATTTCTACTAAGTTTACTGGTAAAATGAATTCTATTTGATCCGTAAAATTCCGGTTAACGTAGTTAAAACTTGTCATAATGGATTATTTCATGGAATTTGTACGGGCACTGGTATTATTGATGCTGGAGATGGCTCCCTATCTTCTTCTGGGCTTCCTGTTCGCAGGAATGCTTTACGCCTGGTTTCCAGCTCACAAAGTCGCTAAATACCTTGGGAAAAATAATTCGGGCTCCGTCATAAATGCTGCTTTGTTGGGCATCCCGCTTCCACTATGTAGTTGTGGCGTTATTCCAACCGGCGTTTCATTTTATAAAACCGGGGCTTCTAAAGGATCTGCCGTATCATTTCTGATTTCGACACCACAAACCGGTGTGGATTCGGTTATGGTTACCTGGTCTCTTCTTGGCTTACCTATGGCCATTATCAGACCAATAATCGCTCTTGTAACCGGCTTTCTTGGTGGTTTTCTCACAAACCGGTCGGAAAACCGGTCGGAAAACCGGTCACCAAAACCACCGGAGATACCCGCCTTGCCTGAAAATAAAAAGACGGGTATAATCGCTATGCTCCGATATGCCTACATTGAATTTCTGGAAGATATCGTAAAATGGTTGTCGATCGGTTTGCTCATCGCAGCCCTCATCACCGTCATTATTCCCGACGACTTCTTCCTGCGCTACCTGTCAAACGACTACCTCAGCATGATCGTTATTCTGGCAGCCTCCGTACCCTTGTATGTGTGTGCAACCGGATCAGTGCCTATTGCCGCAGCCCTCATGCTTAAAGGCTTATCGCCCGGTGCCGCCATTGTGTTTCTGATGGCCGGACCAGCTACCAATGCGGCCACCATCTCAGTCATTGGCAATGTGATGGGTAAAAAAACACTTTTCTATTACCTCTTTTCTATTATCGCCGGAGCCCTCTTCTTTGGTATCGCTGTAAATGAATTTTTACCCCGGGAATGGTTTACCAGGGCTGTCCATGAAATGAATCCGGCTACCGGTTCACATGAATTCCTTCCCTACTGGCTTCAGGCTGGATCCGCTGTTCTGCTGTCGGTACTGATGCTAAACGGTCTGATAAGAAAATATTTTCCCCGCCTGTTTAAAAAACAGGAACTAAATAATGAACCTTTAAAAATGAATCGGATGACAATCAAAAAAGTAAATGTAGAGGGTATGACCTGTAATCATTGTAAAATGACCGTCGAAAACAACATTCGTAAAATAGAAGGCGTCGAATCTGTCCATGCTGATCTCTCAACCGGAGCCGTAACCATTGAAGGCGAAATCGTTGACCTGTCAGCTGTCGAGGAAACCGTTAACGGCCTGGGCTATAAATACACCGGAGCAGAAAATTAACCCTGGTAATAATACCGGTTTATCTTACATGGCAGCTGATCCCCGGTAAAATAGTGAACCCCTTCTTTGATCAGCCGGCAGACAAATCCTTGCTGTCATTTCTATTTTAAGCTTTCTGGTGAAATGGGATCTTCATAAATAATCCCTAACTTTGAAGCCCGGATTTAATTTGGAAAACAGACGATGAATACTCCCGAATTCACCTTCAAACAAAAACTTTAAAATTTATATAGTATGTACAAAGTTGTTCTCTTACGTCATGGTGAAAGTCAGTGGAACCTCGATAACCGTTTCACAGGATGGACTGATGTGGACCTTACCGAAAAAGGCAGGGCGGAAGCTAAAAATGCAGGAAATCTGCTAAAAGATAACGGATTTGAATTTGATATTGCGTTTACTTCCGTGCTTAAAAGAGCTCTCCGGACATTGTGGATCGCCCTCGACGAAATGGATCTTCTCTGGATCCCCTTCGTAAAGTCCTGGCGCCTGAATGAGAGACATTACGGGGCACTCCAGGGACTGAATAAAGCCGAAACTGCTGAAAAACACGGGGAAGAAAAAGTACTCATCTGGAGAAGAAGCTATGATATCCCTCCTCCACCTCTGGAAAAAACAGACAAACGCTATCCGGGAAATGACCCCCGGTATAAAGACCTGGATGAAAAAGACATTCCCCAAACCGAATGCCTTAAGGATACGGTCGATCGCTTTCTGCCTTTCTGGCATGAAACGATTGCTCCTACCATCAAATCGGGAAAACGGGTGATCATCGCCGCTCACGGTAACAGCCTGAGAGCACTGGTCAAGTATCTCGATAATATCAGCGAGGAGGAAATCATTAAACTCAATATCCCGACAGGTGTGCCGCTGGTCTATGAACTCGGTGATGACCTGAAACCCATTAAACATTATTATCTGGGCGACGAAGACGCCGTTAAAAAAGCCATGGAAGCCGTCGCCAACCAGGGGAAAGCTAAAAAATAGTCACAAGAGTCCTTCTCCTGTACTCGGAAACCGGAGAATTTAAGACCTCCTGCCTGTGCAGTTTTTTATAATCCCTCCTGAAAAATGGAGAAAAGAGAAAAAATCATAATCCAGGCTTCCTGGATCAGCATTGTTGGGAATGCCCTCCTGGCAGCAGTGAAAATCATTCTGGGTCTTATCTCCGGTAGTATGGCCGTTGTGGCTGACGGCATTGATTCAGCCAGTGACATCGCGACCTCCTTTATTACCCTCATTACGGCCAGACTGCTGTCAAAACCTCCTAACATCAAGTATCCCTACGGCTACGAGAAAGCAGATACCGTCGCTACCAAAGCCCTCTCCTTCATTATTTTCTTCGCCGGATCTCAACTGGCTATCTCAACCATTGAAAGGATCACCAGCGATGAAGTATACGTGATGCCGGGCAGTCTCGCTATCTATGTTACCTTGTTCTCTATCATCTCTAAACTTGCCCTCTCCGTATACCTGCAAAAATCTGGGAAAAGAGCTAACAGCGCCATGCTTAGCGCAAACGGGAAAAACATGCAGAACGATGTCCTTATCTCCTGTTCTGTCCTTGTCGGTCTGATCTTTACCTTTATCTTTAAGTTGCCCATACTCGACAGAATAACAGCCCTGGCCGTGAGCATATGGATCATGAAGGTCGCCGTTCAGATCTTTTTTAAAACAAATATGGAACTTATGGACGGAATGAACGACCCGATACTGTACTGCGAACTGTTTAACGCCGTCAGAACCGTGGAGGGAGCTCAAAATCCTCACCGTGTTAGAGTCAGAAAAATAGGAAATTTCCACATGATCTCCATGGATATAGAAGTCGACCCGATGATGTCCGTTACCGATGCCCATAATATAGCTCAGAAAGTTGAAGAACAAATCAGGACTACCCTTCCTAATGTATATGATATCGTCGTGCATGTCGAACCTCTTGGAAATACCCGTGAGGATGAAAAATTCGGACTGACCGAAATGGATGTGATAGAAATTGAAAAGAATCAAAACCATCGACGCTGATCAAAAAGAATTCTCTCATACTTATTTACTGAAATTTCACCCCCACTGACAGGTCAATGATAACCCTTTCCTGTTTTTTTTCTTTCAGACGAAATCTTTCTAACTTTATCCGGATTAATTAAACATAGATGACCATGAATATCACACGCGATATGAAGATGGCAGATGTCATCCATCTCGACTATACACTTTTGCCCGTTATCACCCGGTTTGGCATTAATCTGGGCTTTGGCGATAGAACGGTTGAAAAAGTATGCCTTGAAAACAAAGTAAACCTTGATTTTTTCCTTGAAATTACCAATTCATTCATCGATGAAGACTACATCCCACAAAAAGAACTGGACTCATTCCCCGTTAGTCTTCTGATCGATTATCTGAAAAAAACCCACCGGTATTACCTGGATGAAAAAATTCCCGAACTGGAGGAAATGATCAGAAATATGGCTTCATCTATACCCGCAGAAAAAGAAAAAGCATTACTGGTGAAAAATTTTTTCGTGGAATATCGCACCGAACTGGAAAATCATATCATGCGCGAAGAAAAGAAAGTCCAGCCTTATATTCTTGAAATTGAAACGGCCTATACCGGGAACCACCTTTCAGTAGAATTATATGAAAAAATCAAACTGTATTCCATGAAGGATTTTGCCGGAGAACATGATAATGTCGAGGAAAAACTCTTTGATCTTAAAAATATCATCATTAAATATCTGCCGCCATGTGCCGATAAAGCTCTCTGCAACAGGATCCTGATCGAGCTTTTCCGCCTTGAGAAGGATCTTAATGCCCACGCTTCCCTGGAAGATAAAGTACTGATCCCGAAAGTGGCCAATATGGAAAACATCCTTTTATCCAACTATGCCAAAAACTGAAATGGATCGTATAACCTTCATCGTTGCAGAAAAAGCATACCTGGTTCGTAAAGGGATCGTTTCTATCATAAACCGGATCGACCATGCAAGTGTCGTTAAAGAACTCGGGAAACTCGACGGCATAAATTCGGAAATCCTCAGATTTAACCCCGACTTTATCGTTTTTAATCCGAACCTGATCCCTCTCAGTCAAAATTTCAGAAACTTTACTATCAAAGCCGATCTCCTGAAAAAAGGGGTTGCCATCACAACGACAGGTCCAAAACATAAAGGTATGATTGCTGCCGTCAGGGAAATCATTGATGTTAACGATGAAAGAGATGTGATTATCCAAAAATTTAAAAACCTTGTTGAACCAACCGTGCTCCAGCGAAACAAGCACTCTCTGAGCAGCGAACTGAGTGAACGTGAAAAAACGATTCTGAAATATGTGGCTAAGGGACTAACAAATAAAGAGATAGCCGAAAAACTTTACCTCTCCGCCCATACCGTCATTACCCACAGGAAAAATATCACTACGAAACTGGGGATAAAAACTATTTCCGGATTAACGGTCTATGCCATTCTTAACAACCTGGTAAGCCTGGAAGAAATCTCATGATCTCCTCGAATAAATAACCCCTCTTTCCGTTTTCACAGACTTTTCACCCGAAAATAAGTTTAATAATATCATTTTACATGGTAGTAGCCAACCAGAAATTCAATATTTTTATAAATCATTAATTCGTCTGTATGAATGATGAGTGTTCAAAAAACATATTTCCTGCGAAATATGGTCTGTTCCTGTTGTATCCTTCTTCTCAGGGAACGGATTGAAAAGGCCGGAGCCTCAGTAACGGAAATAAAACTCGGCGAGGTAACGGTTGTTTTTGATGAGGCGGTTTGCCATGAAAAAGATATCGTATCCCTGATAAATAACCTTGGCTTCGAAATTATTCATGATAAAAACCTACAGCTCGTTGAACAGATAAAACTGACGGTTATAGAACTGATCCATCAGCTGAACAACGTCAGTTCCATCATCCGTAAGTCAGACTACCTGGTGGAAAAACTGGGGATGAGTTACCAGCAACTCTCTAAAACCTTCTCACAGCATGAGCCGGTTACCCTCGAACGATTCATCATTCTTCATAAAATTGAAAAAATAAAAGAACTTATCGATTCGGGAGAGTATTCATTCAGCGAGATAGCCTGGATGATGGATTACAGCAGCGTGCAGCATCTTTCGGCCCAGTTCAGACAGATTACCGGCTTAACACCTTCCGATTACAAAAAATCCGACCGTTCCATCCGGAATTCTCTGGAATCTCTTTATTGACACCCCCGATTCTCCTCCTTATCGGTCATTTATACTGAATTTTGTAAACTAAATACAAAATTATATGAGAACTATTTTACAAATAGATTGGATATTTGTAAGCATATAAGTCTCTGTAAACTATTGTACCATGTTGATCAAAAAAAATATTGCCATCAGTGATTCCGGATTCTTATTCGACCCGGCTACCGGAGAGTCATTCACCTTCAATCCCACCGGGCTTGAAATTTTCAGATATATGAAGGAGAATAAATCCTTCGATGAGATCCGTGAAATCATTCTGAACAATTATGACGTCGATAAAAACAGTTTCGAACGGTTTTATTATGATTTCGTTTCTTCCCTGAAACAATTTCAGCTGATCCAAAATGAAGAAGAAAAAAATTAATGTCGGTGTTACAGGCCTCAATAATACGGACAACCCCGGTCCCGGCGTTCCTGTAATAAGGGGAATAAAGGATTCGTCCATCTTTGATGCCCGGATAGTCGGACTTGCTTATGAAAACCTGGAGCCGGGAATTTATATGGATGGACTGTTGGATAAAACCTATCTCCTGCCTTATCCCTCAGAAGGAATTGAAATTTATATGCAGCGTATCACGTATATCCAGGACAGGGAAAAACTGGATGTCCTGATCCCCAATTTCGATGCCGAATTGTATACCTTCATGAAATCGGAGGATAAAATGAAAGCCCTGGGTATTCATACATTTCTGCCCAGCATTGAACAGTACGAAGAAAGAAGCAAATCCAACCTGCCGGCTTTCGGTAAAAAATATGGGGTTAATGTTCCCGGTAGTGTCGACGTCACCTCGCACGCAGATCTTCTGAAGCTCGACCGGGATCGTAATTTTGAATACCCTCTGATGGTGAAGGGGAAATTCTACGACGCTTATGTCGCGTATAATGTCGAACAGATGATCAGCCATTTTAACCGGATCAGCGCAAAATGGGGACTGCCTGTGATCGTGCAGGAATTTATCAAAGGTACGGAAGTAAACGTGGTGGCTCTGGGCGACGGCAAAGGAAATACCATTGGAGCTGTCCCCATGCGGAAACAATATATCACCGATAAAGGGAAGGCCTGGGGCGGCATCACCCTCGACGACCCCCGAATGCTTGATCTTACACATAAAATAATCGGTGAAACCAAATGGAAAGGGGGAATGGAACTCGAACTGATTAAAACCAACCAAAACAAATATTATATTATTGAAATCAATCCCCGGATTCCGGCATGGGTGTATCTCGCGGTAGGTGCCGGACAGAATCTCCCTGAAGCTCTTGTTTGTCTGGCTCTTGGAATGGATGTCACTCCTTTTACCGAATATAAAAAAGGAGTCATGTTTGTGAGATATTCTTACGACATGATCTGTGATTTGAAAAAATTCGAAGCTCTTTCAACCAACGGCGAAATATAACCTGAAACTCATGAGACGGGGATGGAACTCTACTTCAAACCCCGGCTATTAATGAACAAAATATACAGATCCTATGGAAAAATTACCTTTTGAACGGCCCGTAATTAAAAAAGTGAACGCCGGCATGCCTGGCAAATTCGGAATGAAACAGGGTTTCGACATCATCTCCAATATTGACGGAGTACCGGTACTCAAAATAATCTCAGAGTTCGGCTCCCCTGTTTTCATCCTGTCCGAAAAAACCATCCGGGAACGGTACCGTTCAGCCTTGAGCGCCTTCAAAAAGCAGTACCCGAAAGTGCAGCTATCCTGGTCCTACAAAACCAATTATCTGGATGCGGTTTGCAGAATATTTCACCAGGAAGGATCGTGGGCCGAAGTGGTTTCCGGCTTTGAATACGACAAAGCCCTCCGTAACGGAATCTCCGGTGAACATATCATATTTAACGGACCTGATAAATCGGAGCAGGATCTTAAAAAAGCCGTGAACAAGGGCTCTATGATACACATCGATCATTTCGATGAAATGTATTTATTGATAAATATAGCGGAAAAGGCAGGAAAAAAGGCCAGGGTGGCCATCCGTGTGAATATGGATACCGGCATTTACCCGATGTGGGACCGCTTCGGATTCAATTATGAAAACGGTGATGCCTGGGATGCACTGAACCGTATCATGATGAATGAAAACCTCATCCTTGAAGGTTTACATACCCATATCGGAACGTATATGCTATCTGTAAACGCTTATAAAATCGCGGCAACAAAACTTGCCGACCTGGCTGCAAACATATTTAATAAGTTTGGTCATGTCATTTCCTACCTTGATATGGGAGGTGGATTTGCTTCCAAAAACACGCTTAAAGGTGCTTATCTTCCCGGCTATGATACCGTTCCTGAATTTGATGATTATGCCGGAGCTATAACTTCCGGCATCATGTCCTCTGCTATCCGAAAAGAAAACCTGCCCCTTTTAATCCTCGAAACCGGCCGCGCCCTTATTGATGATGCGGGTAGTATCGCAGGAACAGTCCTGGCCAATAAGCGACTTGCCGACGGAAGAAGGGCAACCATCGTGGATGTAGGTGTTAACCTCCTCTTCACATCCTTCTGGTACCAACATGAGTTCCACCCGGCACAACCCGTTTCATCACATAGCGAAGAATCAACCATCTATGGCCCGCTGTGTATGAATATTGATGTAATTCGTGAAGCGATAGCCTCTCCCGTTATGAAAAGAGGAGACCATTTCGTGATCAGTAGGATAGGAGCCTACAACATGACCCAGTGGATGCAGTTTATTACCCTGCGCCCGAATATCGTATTAATTGATATCCATGGTAAAACCCACCTGGTGCGGGAAAAAGAAACGCTGGAAACCATCGTGACACTGGAAAGAATCCCTGATCATCTTAAATAAATAACGATGAGGATTTCCCAAATCCCTTTCAAGCCCTTTCTGCGTGGCATCATTAACAGCTACTCTCAGGTCTTCTTCTCGGATCACAGGATTTTTGCCATCATCCTGCTACTGGTCAGTTTTATTGACCCAAATACCGGTGTTATCGGACTCGTTTCCGTTTTCATCTCTAACCTTACTGCATGGAAGCTGGGATTTAACCGGAATGAAATTGAAAAGGGTCTGTTTGGATTTAACAGCCTTCTCGTTGGCCTCGGTATCGGTTACTTCTTCGTTCCATCTGTCGAGCTGTATCTCATTGTGGTATCAGCCTCGATATTAACCCTGATGTTCGTAACACTGTTCCGGGGTATTTTGCAAAAATACGGCCTTCCTTACCTGTCCATACCCTTTCTTTTTGGCATCTGGACCATCCTGATTGCTTCCAGGTACTTCGAAGCTATCGGTATCAGTCAAAAAGGTATTTATACCCTGAACTGGCTCTATGGTGTTGGCGGATCTACCCTGGTGAACCTCTACGAGAGACTGAATAGCATCCACCTTGCCTTCCCGGTGGAAACATACTTCAAGGCTATCGGTGCCATCTTTTTTCAGTTCAGCACCGTTGCCGGTATTCTGATTGCTATCGGACTCCTGATCTATTCGCGAATTGCATTTCTTCTTTCCGTATATGGCTTCAGTATTGCTTTTCTCTTTTACCGGATTTTAGGCGGAAACATCGCAGAACTGAGTTATACCTATATCGGCTTTAATTATATACTGACGGCTGTTGCTATCGGCGGCTTCTTCCTGATCCCTTCAAAAAAAACATTCCTGTGGCTGCTGATCCTCATCCCTATCGTCATTTTACTGACACTGAGCCTCTCCAGAGTCTTTTCGGTCTATCAGTTGTCAATTTATGCCCTTCCCTTCAACATCGTTGTTCTTATGTTCATCTATACCTTGAAATTCAGGCTGTTTCCGTCTCATGATCTTAATGAAGTTTATTATCAGCAAAACAGCCCGGAGAAAAATCTTTACGCTTATCTTAATCAGGTAAATAATGCCCGTCATCGTAACTTAATCCCTTTCAGCCTTCCATTTCACGGTAAATGGACCGTATTGCAGGGCCATGACGGAGAATATACGCATAAGGATGATTGGCGTCATGCCTGGGACTTTGTCATCCTCGATGATGCCGGAAATTCATTCAAAAATAACGGGGATTTCCCGACCGATTATTATTGTTTTGGAAAATCGGTTCTTGCCCCGGCTTCAGGAACCATTGTGGAGATTGTCGATGACGTGGAGGATAATGACATCGGCATGATCAACCTGAATAAAAACTGGGGAAATACAATCATTATAAAGCATGCCGAATACCTTTATACAAGTCTGAATCATCTCCGGTCAGAGTCCATCTGCGTCAAAGAAGGAGATAAAGTAAAGGGCGGACAGAAAATTGGTGAAGCCGGTAACTCGGGCCGGTCGGCCTATCCCCATTTGCACATGCAGTTTCAGGCATCTCCTTATATCGGATCAAAAACGATCGATTATCCTCTGGGTTACTATCTCGAGACAAATAACGATAAGCCGGTTCTCAAATCTTTCGACCGGCCAGCTAAGGACATGGTCATCACAAATGTTGAAACGACAAGGCTTCTTAAAAAAAGTTTCAGCCTGATCCCTGGCCGTATCCTCAACGTTAAATATAAGGTTGACGGAAAGGAAGGAACAACCCGGTGGGAAGTTTTTACAACAACATTTAATACATCCTATATATACGAAAAAGATTCAAACTCCCTGGCCTGGTTTGTAAATGACGGTGTTATGTTAAACTTTACCCATTTCACCGGTAGTAAGAAATCCCTTCTTTATCGTTTTTATCTGGGACTTTACCGCGTTCTTCTTTCTTATTACCAGGATCTTGAGTACAAAGACGAACTTCCTCAAAATCTCACATTTTCATTTCCAGTACTTACCCTGCAGGATCTGTTCGCCCCTTTCTTTATCTTTCTTAAAACAGAATACAAAATGATCAGTAAACAAGTGGATAATCCTCTTCAACCCTCCGAAATTCATTTGCATTCAGAATTGATAAAAAGAATATTCGGGCAGATTACGAAAAAAAATGCTTTTGATATCAAAATAACCAATGAAGGAATTAATCTTTTAATCAGAACGGGAAAAGATGAGATCACAGCACAAATTACTTAAAATAGGGCCGGTTCTTATGATCCTTTTCATGACCCCTGCGCTTACCGCACAGGAGCAGAACACCTTTATGTATTTCGATTCCCTGACGTACAAACAGTACCTTGATAAGGATTGGAAAAACCTTGAAAATACATCAAAAAAAGCATTGAAAGAGGGTCTGGATTACTACTACCTGAGAATGCGCACCGGAATTGCTATGTTTGAACGCGGCAAGTATATGAAAGCTATTCCACAGTTCAGGAACGCCGTTTCATTAAACAATCTGGATCCTGTAGCCAGAGAATATCTATATTATTCAATGGCCTTCTCAGGAAGGGAGATGGACGCTATGCTCTTCTACAAAAACAACGAACATTATCTTGAAAGTAAAGTAAAGCTTAAGAAAAAGCCTGTTCAGGACGTATCCGTGAATGCGGCCTTGCATTTCAATTTTGAGTCAAATTTTAAATCCCTCTTCGACCAGAATAACCTGGCCGGTACCGAAGGATCCCAAACCATAACCCGTAGTTATTTTAACAGTAGCTTCCTCTTAAAACACCAGATTGGAAAAAGACTGATCCTGTACCATGGTGGTACTCTGTTGATAAAATACGATTATTATTACACTCAGAGCATCCTGAATAATTTTGAAAGTGATGAATATAGTATCCGTCAATTTCAATATTATGCGGGCCTTAGTATTAATCCGGGCGGAGGATTTATTATTACCCCTGCATTCCACTACATCAGATTCAACTCTCCCCCCTTGTCATACCATGAGCGCAGAGCCGCCAGTCAGCTCATCCTTCCCGGGTGGAACGCAAATTATTACCTCGGACGCCTTTCCGTTTTTAAACATTTCTGGCTGCTGGATAACGGACTGGGCTTTAATTATTCAGAATTGAGCAATCACAAACAGGTTGAGACCGATTATAAAATCGTCTTTTATCCACTGGGAAATCTGAATTTATACATCATCGGAACTGCTTATGCTGTATGGGAAGACCCGTCCTTGAGGACCAGGGATCAGCGTTTCGCATATGACGGCCTGCTGGGTTTCAGGCTGAACCCGAAAATATGGCTGGAAGCTGATATCCTGGCCGGTGAAATAAAAAATATGGCCACCGGTGAAGGCTTCATCATTTATAACGGAAACGAAACTATCACATCAAAATATGCCCTGTCATTAATCATCCCTGCAGGAACCATGACGTTCTCTCTGCGTGGTGCCATGTTAAATTATTATAGTACCCTAACCGATATTCAGGGTATGGATACAAATATTAACAAACTAAACTTTAGTGGTCTATCATTAATAGGAGGTATAAAATGGAACTTATAACTAAAAAAATTGCCGTTATTACTTTTCTGCTTACTCTTTTTTCCCTTGCCGGGATCAGTCAGAGCTTTGAAAAACAGGTCGCAGCCTTCCAGCAAAGTTATATCAATGAAGCGTCAGGAGACTTTACCAAAGCCATTGAAAATCTGAAAGCAGTCTATATGGCTGACGGCTATGAAATAAATCTCAGACTCGGTTACCTGTGTTACCTGTCCGGCCGGTTTACAGAATCATTAGCCTATTACGGAAAGGCCGTAGATCTTATGCCCTATGCTGTTGAACCAAGACTCGGGTATGTCCTTCCGGCTGCGGCCATTGGTAACTATACCCTGGTATTGAAGCAATATGATAAAATCCTTGAAATAACACCTAATAATTCTATCGTACTTCATCGTATTGGCCTCATATCCTACGGGAGGGAAGATTATGAAACCGCCGAAAAATATTTCCAGAAGGTCGTAAACCTATACCCCTTCGATTATGAAGCACTTACGATGCTGGCGTGGACTAAATTCAAACTGAATAAACTCCGGGAAGCTAAAGTCCTGTTCTATAAAGCCCTTCTGAATACACCAAGCGGAAGCTCGGCCACAGAAGGTCTCGAATTGCTCTCGGTGGAAGACAATACTCAATAAGGAAAACCCCGGAACTGTGATTTTTGGCTTTCAGATTGATCCGATAACGTTTGATAACCTTATTTCCCTGGCAGATTTGAATAAGTAATTTGCTTTTAAGATAACGAAATGATTGCGAGTCCTCATAGTATATGGTGTGTATCAGAAATTATCGGATAAATATTGAAGGCCGTTAAGAAGTATACTATATTTGTGGTTAAAATTAACACGTTATGGATAAAAATAACCGGACAGCAAGATCACTCCTGATTATTCTGATAATTCTGTCAGTGGCCCTCGTTATTGTATCTGTCATTTTCTTCACCCAAAAGAGGAAGAGCAATGAAATGATTTCACAACTCCAGGAATATTCAAATATTGTTGAGGAAAAAAAGGATTCTCTTGAATATGAGCTCAATAATATTATTGTCAAATATGACTCCCTGATGACGAATAACGATTCGATCAATACCATGCTCGTTGCACAACAGGATAAAATCAAAAAACTGCTGTCCCTGCGGGTTAACGATACTGAAAAAATCCGAAAATACGAAAAAGAACTTGGAACCATCCGTGAGGTATTACGCAGCTATATCGTGCAAATCGACTCACTTGAACACACGCAATCAAATCCTTGTCGCCGAGAATAAACAGCTCAGAAATAAAACCGTAGAAACACAAAACCAGAATATACAGCTGAAGCAGGAAAAGGAACAGTTAACATCTATTAAAGATGCAGCGACAACCCTCATCGCGGCAAGTATAGATATCGTTCCCCTGAATAAGCGAAGTAAGGAAAAAGATAAGTCTGATAAGATCGAAAAAATACGCGTCGATTTTGTCATCAGAAAAAATACAGTCGCCCAACCGGGACCCAAAGTGATCTATCTTCGTATTATCCGACCCGACAGTGTCGTTCTGGGCGCAACTGACGCAGGCATAATTAAAATCAATGACATGGAAATTCCCTATTCGGCAAGCCGTGAGATTCAGTATGAAAACCAGGATTTGCCGGTTTCTATCTTTTGGAATAATAACGGGGATCTGATTTCCGGGAATTATAAAGTTGAGCTTTATGCGGAAGGAAAACTGATCGGTGAATCCGAATTCAGCCTGAAGTAAGCGCAAGGGTAAAAATCATATTTGTGCTTTCCCGGTGCCGATGTTATCCGGACACTCACTATTCTTCTTTTGCAGCCCATTGTTTATAATTTTCTTTTTGTTCTGTTTATGAAATCTTTACCTTTTCATAAAATTGAAGAAAAATTAAATGCCTGATATTGAATGAGAATTGGGATTATCATAGGAAGGATCGGAGGAATTGACGGCGTTGCCATTGAAACCGAAAAATGGATCGAAGTCCTGCGGCAAATGGGACACCAGATCTTTATCATCTCCGGACAATACCAGGAACATTCAATAAATCCGGAAAATGAAACTCTTGTGCCGGAGATGTCCTTTCATTCCCCCGAAAGTTTCTGGAGCCAGAAAAAAGCATTTTTCATCCCCGATACCGATCCCAAAGAGCTGATTCAACATATTAACCTGTATTCCAAGGTGATCTATAAAAAAATCACGCAATGGGTGAATGGGAACAGGCTTGAACTTCTGATTTCGGAAAACGCCTCTGCACTGCCTGCCCACCTGGAAATGGGTATCGCCATACGAAATGTTGTCAAAAAAACAGGTCTGCCAACCATTACGCATGATCACGATTTCTCCTGGGAAAGAGGGGAAAGGTACTTCTCGCCTCATGAACATATTAATCGCTTCGTTGAAGACGTGTTTCCAATGAGGTTGCCAAATAATGTGCATGCCGTAATCAATTCCCATGCGAAAAATTCTATTAAGGCCCGTTTCAGCCGCAATGCCATAGTAGTCCCAAATGTTATGGATTTCGACAGACCCTTTGGCCTGACCACTGAAAAAAACCGCTGCCTCCATCGGTATCTGGGCTTTGATTGTGAAAAAGATATCCTTCTTTTTCAGATTACCCGCATCGTTAGCCGCAAAGGGATCGAAACTGCAATCCGGCTTCTGCATCTCCTTAAAGATAAAAACATTAAACTTGTTATTACCGGCAGTCCTGATGATGAGGAAGGAAATATGTACTATGATAAACTCATCGACCTTATTCATGACTTCAGACTGGGAGACCAGGTCAGATTTGCATCACACTTGTTTCATAATAAAGGTCTGAGAGGAAATAACGGCGAAGACCGGTTTTCTCTCTCCGATGCATACGCTCAGGCCACTGCCTGTACCTATTTCAGCTCTTATGAAGGATTCGGAAATGCCTTCATCGAAGCCGTGGCCGCCAGACGACCTGTATTCGTAAATAACTACAAACCCGTCTACTGGCCCGATATCGGTTCCAAAGGCTTTAAAACCGTGATGCTCGAAAATAACGAACTGACTTCCCAAAAAGTGAAGGAGATGAAAGAAATAATCCTTAATAAAAAACTTGCCGAAGAAATCGCCGAACATAATTTCCAGATCGGAAAAACATATTTTTCATTCGACACCCTGAGAGAAAAACTGAAAGACCTTATCGAAGAAGCCCTGAAAACGACTTCCCTGTCCTCCGAATAAAATTTCTTAGATAAAAGAGTAAATTTAATTTTTCGAAATATTCAGATTTTAACCCGTCACGGATCATCCATTTTAAAAAATTCACTCATCACAAAATCGGAGGCAAAAATTCCCTTTTCTGACAAATTAATTTTTGAGCCCCGGATTTCTATCATTCCCCCATTTCTGAATTTTTTGACGACATCCGAAATGTATTTAACATAATTAACACCAAATCTTGCCCTTACTTCATCCAGATCCATGCCCCACATCGTTCGCAGTGAAGTAAGAACATATTCATTGAACAGATCATTAGTGGTAAGGTCCTCATAATCAAAATATTTTCCGGTATTATTCCGAATTTCTTCCACATACTTGCCGCTGTTCGAAATATTCCATCTTCTCTGTTTTCCATTATACGAATGAGCCGACGGGCCAATTCCGATATATTGCACCTGCTTCCAGTAACTAAGGTTATGTTTTGAGAAAAAATTTTCCCTTGCAAAATTGGATATTTCGTAATGTAAATAATTTTGGTTCCGGGTCATCTCCCGGAGTAATGAAAATTGAAGCAGACTTTCTTCCTCATTCACCGGTAACAGTTTCCCTTTTTTCCTCCAGTGATCAAAAACGGTTCCGGGTTCAAAGGTCAGATGATAAGCAGAAATATGTGGAATGTTAAATGTAAAAGCCCTCTTGAGGTTTTGAGAAAAATCCGAAGAGCTCATGCCGGGAATCCCATAAATAAGATCAATACTGATATTTTCAAATCCTGATTTCTGCGCATTGGTTATGGCTTCACCGGCCTGATGGGCATCGTGACTGCGTCGCATCAGGACAAGATCCTCTTGCCGGAACGACTGAATGCCTACGCTAAGCCTGTTGACATTGCGGGATCTAAGAGTTTTTAAATAGGTCGTATTCAAATCATCCGGATTGGCTTCCAAAGTAAATTCGACCTGGTCGGCAAAATGATAATTTTTATAAACAGAATCCAGGATTATATCGAGCTCCTCTATATTCAGTATCGATGGTGTTCCTCCTCCAAAATACAGTGTATCAAAAACCTGGCTGCGATACTCCCCGGCACGTTCCTGTATCTCCTTAACTATGGCTTCCACAACAGCCGACTTTGTTCTTTAGTGAAACGGTAAAGTAAAAGTCACAATACCGGCATGCCTGGCGGCAAAATGGAATATGTATATAAAATCCGGCCAAATTATCTTTTCCTTTTAAACGTTGTAAATATACCCAATTATTGCAATGGATACCGCCCCAGGCAGCATCGGTTGTGTTGTCATCAATCATGCGGGTTTCATTACATCAATTTTAGTGATGCGTATACCTAAAGAAAGTGTAATTTAGTGAAATTTAACCCGACAAAGGAATATGATAAAATTTGGAAGTATTCTCAGGCATTATAAATCCATATTAATTGCCATGATCATTTTTTCTCTGAGTGTCATTTCAACAAATGAAATTGCACCACACTCTATACTGATCATACCAAATGCCGACAAAGTTGTCCATTTCTGTATGTATACAGTTCTGAGTTTGATTCTCCTCCTCGAATTCAATAAACCTTTTCTGTCGGTATTTCCAGGGATTGTCATGCCTCTGGCTATAAGCATTCTGTATGGCGGGCTAATTGAGATTATTCAGATATTTATCTCCTATCGATCGGCAGATATTTTCGATTTCCTGTTTGATGTTGGTGGATCACTGGCTGGCCTGGGTCTGTTTTTTCTCTGGCGGAAAATCAGATATTGATTTTTTGTTTCCCGGAAATTACTTCTCCGGCAAGTTGAGCGATCGTCTCAGAGTTAAAAATGTCTTTAATATCATTCCTTAAATGAGCATAGTGTGAATGAAGTGCACACTGATTCTCCTGCTCTGAACAATATTTCATGCCGATAACACAACGATTAAAATTATCCAAACCATCAATAATCTCAACGACATCCATTAACCGTATCTCCTCCGGAGGAATTCCCAAACCAAAGCCTCCATTAGGTCCTTTTGTGGATGTTAATAATCTGTGTTTTGCTAATGTCTGCAAAATTTTTCCAAGAAAAGGAGTGGGTATTTCCAAATCCTTTGAAATCTGCTTAATCCCGATTTTTTGTCCTTCTCTGGCATATACTGCCAGATACAAAACAGCCCTGAGGGCGTATTTACAAGTACTTGATAACATTATTTATGATTTATTAGGAATTTTATGAATTCTCTGAATATGCCTGCCTCCTTCAAATTTGGTATCTAGAAAAATATTAACGATTCTGAATGCCATCTCTTTATCAATAAACCTTGCCGGTAGTGAACAAATATTAGCATCATTATGATATCTCGCCAGCCTTGCTATCTCTTCATTCCAGCACAAAGCACCCCGAATACCACTGTGCTTGTTCACCGTCATACTTATCCCGTTACCACTGCCGCAAATTGAAATACCATACTTGTACTCTCCGCTCTCAACAGCTTCAGCCAAAGAATGACCAAAATCAGGATAATCGACAGATATCAGGGAATCTGTTCCAAGATCGGTAATATCTATACCTTTACCCACCAGATAACCTATCAGATCCTGCTTAAGAATATAACCTGCATGATCCGAGGATATCACAATTTTATCAGTACTCATTAATTGATCCATTGTTTAAGTGGCTTAAAATTAATTAAATATTTTAATACCTGAAAGTATTTAATTCTTAACACTAAATTTGTTCATCAATTGTTCGTTCTTTTGCAATAAGAAATGATGAAAAACACTTGACCCGTGTTTTCATTTGTTTAATAAGAAATTCATCCGTCTTTTCAAAATTTACTTTTCATAATCTCTCTTTAAAAATTGAACACCGTATAAACATCAAGACAGAAACCAAACACAAAAATTTTTTGAATAGCAGTGTGTGCTAACAGCCTGTTAATAATTTTGAAAATGGATGATATTCAGGATGAAGGAATGTTAATAACTGTTAATTTTGTGTTTTAAAATTTTAAATATTCATTTTTGCAATAATACACTCATAAAATTAGTAACATTATCAACGGACTATTAACATCATCATAATATATTTTAAATTTAATAATATAAGATAATAAGAAATGAATAGTGTTGAAAACTCTGATCTTATCAAAAACGGCTTTGTGAATGCTGAGGTTGACAGTGCAATTGATATGGCTGAAGAAATCAGGATCATGAGGAAAGAAAAAAATGCGGTGATATTGGCTCACTATTATCAGGAACCTGAAATACAGGATATTGCTGATTTTGTCGGTGATAGTCTGGCATTATCCCAACAGGCTGCAAAAACAAATGCTGACATTATTCTCTTCGCTGGTGTGCATTTTATGGCTGAGACGGCTAAAATTCTTTCACCCGGTAAAAAAGTACTAATACCTGATCTGAATGCCGGCTGTTCGCTGGCTGATTCTGCTCCTGCTGATGAGTTCGAAGCCTTCAGAAATAAATATCCAGGTTATACCGTTATATCGTATGTGAATACTACTGCTGAAGTAAAAGCTCTTACCGATATCGTCTGTACTTCTTCCAATGCTTTGCAAATAGTGAACAGCCTTCCACTCGATGAAAATATCATTTTTGCTCCTGACAGGAACCTGGGTAATTATATTAAATCCATATCCGGTAGGGAAAATATGGTGATATGGGATGGCGCATGTCATGTGCATGAAGAATTTTCACTTGAAAGGATACTGGAATTAAAGAAAGAAAATCCTGATGCAAAGATCATTGTACACCCTGAATGCGAGAGGCCTTTGAGAATTGTAGCCGATCATATAGGATCAACGTCTTCTCTTTTGATGTTCACAAAGAAAGATCAAGCCCGTAAATTTATCGTCGCTACTGAACCTGGTATTATTCATCAGATGAGTAAAGAGAGTCCGGGTAAAATGTTCATTCCTGCTCCGCCAAAAGACTCAACCTGTGCCTGCAACGATTGTAGGTTTATGAAAATGATTACAATGAAGAAGTTGTATAATACATTGAAATATGAAATTCCTGAAGTAAATTTGGAGGAAGAGATTAGACTTAGAGCCGAAAAACCGATTCGAAGAATGTTGGAAATATCTGAAAGGCTGGGATTGTAATATATAACATCAAAATCAGAAAATTTCTGAAAAAAAGGACATAATATGAAGAGGATTCTGATATTCGTATGTCTGATTATGCTAATTGCTCAAGCCTTTGGTCAGGATGGTCGTAAATGGATTTACAAAATTCTATTATCCGAACGGTCAGATTTCCAGTGAGGGCAATATGAGGGAAGGAAAACCAGATGGATTTTGGAAAACCTATTACATTACCGGCATTATCAAGTCAGAAGGACTTAGAATCAACTATGAGCTTGATAGTACATGGACTTTCTACAACCAGTCCGGGGAAGTTATTCAGCGTATTGACTATAAGTATGGAAAGAAAAACGGATATAGTTATGCATATGGTTACGCCAATTCCGTTACTCCCGTTGTTGTCAGTAAAGAACTCTATGTTAATGATAATAAAGGAGGGACTGTCCTATTATTATTATGAGGATGGAAACGTAAAGGATGTAGTAACCTATCAGGATGGTAAAAAAGAGGGACCGGCAAAAGAATATGATAAAGAGGGAAATATCATTACACTTCTGGAATATCATAATAATTACCTGATTAACAGGGAAAGAATAAACAGAACCGATTCTAAAGGCTTGAAACAGGATTCCTGGATAACATATTTTCCTGACGGGCGAATTCATAAGGAAATGAATTATATTAGATAACCAGCTTGATGGTTTGTATAAGGAATATAATCAAAGCGGTACGCTGGTAGTTATTCTTAAATATGACAAGGGTAAAATCGTTGAAGACAATAAAGATGAAATTTTAAACAATGAACTTACGGAGAAGAAAAAATTCGATGATAAAGGAAATCTTATATTTTCCGGAAGTTACAGGGACAGTATATCCGGTTGGTGTTCACCGTTTTTATGATGCCGCTGGAAAGGTTGTCAATTCAAAGATTTATGACCAGCAAGGTGATGTTGTTTCTGAAGGTATTGTAGATGAAACAGGAAGCAGGGAAGGTGACTGGAAAGATTTTTATTTAACGGGGGAAGTCAGGGCTGTTGGTCAGTATCTCAATAATAGAAGAAGTGGAAAATGGAACTTTTATTATAAAGACGGTAAGAAAGAACAGGAAGGTTCATATCTCCGTGGGCTTCCTGATGGCACATGGCGCTGGTATTATTCCGATGGAAAGTTACTGAGGGAAGAAAGTTATTTTAATGGCCGTGAAGATGGCGAAATGACAGAGTATGACAGTACCGGTAATGTTATTTCTAAAGGAGATTATATAAATGGTGAAAAAGAAGGAGAGTGGATCCATTTTGTAAACGATCATAAAGAAGTCGGGAATTATCAGACAGGTTTAAGAACCGGTTTATGGCATTATTACTATGGTGACGGAACCCTGGAATTTGAAGGGACTTTTACTCAGGGACAGGCAGATGGAAAACAAAAATTTTATTTTCCGGATGGTAATCTCAAGGAAGAACGATATTATGAAATGGGGTTAAGGGAAAAAAACTGGAAAAAATATGATGAGCTGGGAAATCTTATTATGACCATCACTTATAAGAGTGATGTAGAATCTCGTATAAACGGACAAAAAATTAATCTACCAAAAGGATCCGTGGGAGTAATTAAGTAGAATTCGATCTGATGAGTGAAGAATTTGAAATAAGAAGCGATGGTTTTTCGGAAACCGACAAAGAACTTGAAATAAAACTCAGGCCTCTTGTGTTTACTGATTTTAGTGGTCAGAAAAAGATCGTTGAAAATCTTAAAATATTTGTCCTGGCAGCGCGGCAAAGAGATGAAGCTCTTGGACCACGTTCTCTTACATGGTCCTCCGGGTCTTGGTAAAACTACTCTGGCAAATATCATTGCCAATGAAATGAATGTTAACATTAAAGTAACCTCCGGCCCTGTTCTGGACAAACCAGGGGATCTGGCTGGCTTACTTACCGGATTGGAAAAAGGGGATGTCTTGTTTATTGATGAAATACACAGGCTTTCTCCTGTAGTGGAAGAATATCTGTATTCTGCTATGGAGGATTATACAATTGATATTCTTATTGATAAAGGCCCAAGTGCACGATCGGTGCAAATAAAGCTGAATCCGTTTACTCTCATTGGTGCTACAACCAGATCCGGATTACTCACAAGCCCGTTGAGAGCTAGATTCAGTATTAAATCACTCCTTGAATATTACGACCATGAAACACTGAAAAAAATTATCGAAAGATCGGCAGGGATTCTGAATGTTGAATTGAATAAGAATGCTGCAGATGAAATTGCCTCACGAAGCAGGGGAACCCCTCGTATTGCTAACGCTTTATTGAGAAGGGTTAGGGATTTTGCTCAGGTAAAAGGCGACGGAAAAATTGACCTGGGCATAACCAAATATGCTCTGGAAGCCTTGAATATTGATAAATCCGGACTGGATGAGATGGATAATAAAATCTTGTTAACCATCATTGATAAATTTAAAGGAGGACCTGTTGGTTTAAATACCATTGCTACTGCTGTTGGTGAAGATGCCGGTACCATCGAAGAGGTATACGAGCCTTTTCTTATTAAAGAAGGCTATATTAACCGTACACCTCGGGGACGTGAGGCAACAGAGAATGCATACAAACATCTGGGAAAATATATTGATCGGCAGGATTCCCTCTTTTAAAACCATAGAGAGTTGGTTACCGGTAATTATATAAATTACCTACTTTTCTTAACCCCGGGATATTTAAAATCTTAATCTTCCTGCCACTTAATTCTACTAGTTTATCATGTTTGAATTCTGATAATAAACGGATTACCGATTCTGTAGCGGTGCCAACGATATTTGCGAGTTCTTCCCTGGTAAGGGTGATCTGAAGAACAGTATTTTCATCAAGGCCAAAATCTTCCGTCAGGTGAATTAAAATTTCTGCCAGTCTTTCTCGAACAGTCTTTTGTGCTATATCAGTTATATATTCGTTCGCTTCACCAAGCTCCTTACAGGTAAGCTGCATAAGCTCAATGGAAAAATTTCCGTTGTTTTTTACAAGATATATTAAAATGTCACCGGGAATATAGCAGGTTACTGCATCTTCAATAACTTCTGCGGTTGTGCAGGCAAGTTCCCGGCTTAACACAGACCTGAAACCTATAATATCTCCTTTTCTGGCAAAGCGTATGATTTGCTCCTTCCCGTCAATACCTGTTTTGAAAATCTTAATTATTCCTCTTTCAACACAGTAAAATCCAGTTATCCGGTTACCTTCCTGGTATAAAATACTACCCCTGCGATGAAATTCAGCATATTTTTCAACCTGAATTTTTGCTAATTCTTCATCACTTAAATGACGGAAAAGGGTGTGGGACCTGACTAAACATTCATTTTGACATTGAAGGGACTTGATATTTTTCATTCTTATTTTTGACTTACCCTTGGGCAAAATTAGCGGAAAATATATTTAATAGCTAAATTTGGACTAAAATATACCTGTAGCTGTATGAAAGAATCTATTTCAATGACGTGGTTGAGTGATATGACCTTTGAAGCCGATGTAAACGGCCATAAAGTTTACGTTGATTCTGCACCAGAGCATGGCGGAAAAAATTTAGGACCAAGACCTAAACCTCTTATGATGGTTGCCCTGGGAGGATGTACGGGAATGGATGTGGTCTCAATTCTTGGGAAAATGAGAATTAAATTTGATGCCCTGAATATCAGAGTAGAGGGTGATCTTACGGAAGAACACCCTAAACATTTTGAACGAATGAAAATTATTTACGAATTCAGCGGAGAAGGTTTAGTCATCGATAAACTGCAAAAAGCGGTGGAACTTTCCAGAGAGAAATACTGCGGAGTTATAGCCAATTACAAAGAATCCATGGATATTGAAATCGAAATCAGAATTGTGTAATCAATGTCGTTTAGATAAGCTCCCTTCGGCTGCGCTCAGGGACCACCTTCGGCGGTGCTCAGAGACCGATGAATCTTTTTTTCTGACAAAATTATTTCGACTCCGCTCAATAATTTTCTAAAACGCAAACCCTGAGCGCAGCCGAAGGGAGCTTATCTAAACGACATTAATTGTATAAAGACAAATTCTGAAAGGAAGTTTTTCTTATGGTAAGAAATGACGGTTTCGGTAAAAGACTATAGAATTGTTCCGGAAAATTGTCTGAGAAAACGAACATCATTCTCGAAATATAAACGAAGATCTCTTATCTGAAATGTAAGCATTGCAATTCGTTCAATTCCCATACCAAAGGCAAAGCCAGTATATTTATTACTGTCAATGTGGTTAAAATCCAATACGTTAGGATCCATCATGCCACAGCCAAGAACTTCCAGCCAGCCTGTATATTTGCAAACATTACAGCCGTTGCCTCCGCAAAGGTTACACGACACGTCCATCTCTGCAGACGGTTCGGTAAATGGGAAGAAGGAAGGCCTCAGGCGTATCCTGGTATCCTCACCAAACATTTCCTTTGCAAAATATAAAAGGGTCTGCTTTAAGTCGGCAAATGACACATTTTCGTCAATATACATGCCCTCAATCTGATGAAAAATACAGTGAGCCCTGGCAGATATGGCTTCATTTCTGAATACCCGTCCAGGACTTATTTCCCGGATAGGTGGTTTCCTTTTCTCCATAACCCTGACCTGTATTGAAGATGTATGGGTTCGCAATAAAATATCGGGATCTTTTTGGATAAAAAAGGTGTCCTGCATGTCCCTGGCTGGATGTTCGGGTGGAAAATTCAAGGCGGAAAAGACATGCCAGTCGTCCTCTATTTCCGGACCTTCAGAGACTGTAAAACCAATACGTCCGAAAATATCTATAATTTCTTCCCTGACAATGGAGATCGGATGTCTTGAACCCAGAACAAGTGGTTCCCCTTGAAGTGTAAGATCTTTCTGATCTGAAATGGAAGATTCATATGAAAACTCATCACGATAACTATCAATCTTGCTCTGAAATAATTGTTTGAGCAGGTTTAACTCCTGTCCAATCCTTTTCTTTTCAGTATTGGGAACAGTCTTAAACTCATCAAATAAATGGGATAAGGTTCCCTTTTTACTTAGATGCCTGATCCTGAAATCTTCAACAGCTTGTAACGAGGTTGCGGTAAAATCCTCAGCTTCCTTGCGTAAAGCATTTATCTTTTCAAGCATATATTTTTGTATTGAACAGTTTTTATTTGATAATTTCCATGGTATAACTGATATCTTCAATAGGACGGTTGTAGGCGTCAACCGGCAGGGATGCTATTTTGTCCAGTACGGAAAGGCCCTCAATAACTTCACCAAAAACAGTATACTCTCCATCTAGATGAGGTGTTCCTCCAATTGTTGTATATGTCTTAGCTTCCTCAGGTGTGAATGCAGCGTGCTTTCCACTGGAAACATAGTCCTGTAAATTCTGATCGGTCATTACTTCTCCCTCAACGATATAAAATTGCGATCCCGAAGAAGCCTTATCAGGATTGACGGCATCGCCTTTTCTCGCTGCCGCAAGTGCACCCTTTTTATGGAAGTGGTTGCTTCTGATTTCTGCTGGAATAGTATACCCGGGTCCACCAAGACCAAGCATTTCTCCTTTTGAAGCATTTCGCGAATTTGGATCACCTCCCTGAATCATAAAATCCTGTATTACCCGATGAAAGAGCAATCCATCATAATACCCCTCTTTAACAAGCTTTATAAAGTTATCCCGGTGTTTTGGGGTATCATTGTAAAGTAAAATAACCATGTTCCCGTAACTTGTTTTAATCAGAACCCGGGTTCCCTTGGTTGACTGTGCACTAAGAGTAGTACTTAACATTATAACAGCTATCATTGAAAATATGCGTGACATAATTATTAGAATTAGGAAGCAAAAATATCAATTATATTTTAAATAATAGGCTGAAAATAATTCGATTATAATTCGAACAAAGGAATATTTACATCGTTTGATGAAGTAAAATCGGCTCATGGAGAAAATAATTATCATTGGTGCATCCGGATTTATTGGTAATCACCTCGTTAATATTTTGCATGATAAGGAAGTAAAAACGCTGCATGGTAAGGAGTTAATCACAAAAAACGCGAAGGATATTGCTGCTGTCATAAACGGTGCTGATGTATTGGTCAATGTTGCCGGAAGATCCATTTTTACAATATGGACCAGAAATGTAAAGAAAGAAATAAGGGAAAGCAGAGTTAATCTGACCCGAAAAATCATTGAAGCTATGGATTGGTGTGAAAAACCTCCACGACATTTTTTAAACGCTTCCACAATCGGGATTTATAAGAATGAAACGTTGGTAACTGAGAATGAAAATCAGTATGCTTCTAATTTTTTGGCGGATATTGTAAAAGAATGGGAATCTGAGGCTTTTAAAGCCGTAGATTTGAATATAAAGGTCACAGTAATGCGTTTTGGTATTGTGATGGGACGGGAGTCGGGTGCTTACAGGGTTATGCGTACCCTTACAAAATTTAACCTGGGAGGTTATTTTGGAAAGGGAAACCAAAGTCTGTCTTTTATTTATATTCATGATCTTGTTACGGCTATCAGGTTTTTGATAGATAATGAAATTGAGGGAATTGTTAATTTGACAAGTGGAGACATTACGGATTATAAAACGACATTCGAAATTCTGAAGAATAAATTTCACTCGATTATTCTATGGCGAGTGCCCAGGGTCATTCCAAAAATATTACTTGGAAAGGCGAATGTCATTTATCTTGAAGGTCAGAAGGTAATACCTGAAATATTAATAAAAAATAATTTTAATTTCGAAGCTTCAAATATTTCGGATTGTGTAAATAAACTCGAAGCAAATTGAATCATGTTAAGCAACTTGCGGGACAGACTGCAGTATACGGGATGGGGATCGTACTGCCCAGGGTTTTAAATTATCTGCTGCTAACGCCGTTTTATACCAGAATTTTTACTAAGGCAGAATACGGTATGATTACCGAATTGTATGCTTATGTGGTATTTTTGATGGTTATTCTTACCTATGGTTTGGAAACCGGCCTGTTCAGATTTGCTGATTCAAAAAAAAATAAAGATGATGTTTACAAAACTTCGTTGATCAGCATTGTGGTCAGTTCGCTGATTTTCATTGTGGTAATGGTGATAAGCGCACGGCAGATTGCTAATTTTATTGGATATTCGACTCACGTCAATTATATTGTTTTTCTGACGCTCATCGTTGGACTCGATGCTCTCTCAGCTATACCCTTTGCTAAAATCCGCCTCGATAACCACCCCAGGAGGTATGCTGTTATCCGGATAGTAGAAGTAAGCGTTAATGTGCTTGCAAATGGCTTTTTCCTTTTGTGGGCAAGGAACCACTATCTTGATAATCATTTCGCCGCAATGGTTTATAAGCCTCAAATCGGGATTGGGTATGTTCTTATTTGTAATCTTATTGCCACCGGAGTAAAGACCATCCTTTTATCAAAAGAGATTTTCTACAGAAGAGGGACGTTTTACAAGAGTCTCTGGAAAACGATTCTTAAGTATTCTTTACCGTTATTGATCGCAGGGCTTGCCGGAATCGTTAATGAAACACTGGACAGGATTATGATCCGGCATTTGATTCCTGAGAGTCAGCATCCGCTTGAGCAATTGGGTATTTACGGAGCAAATATTAAACTGGCTGTTTTGATGACACTCTTTATACAGATGTTCAGGTATGCAGCAGAACCTTTCTTCTTTTCAAAAAAAAATGAAGTAGACGCTAAAACGATGTATGCCGATATAATGAAATATTTTGTCTTTACCTGCGCGGTTATTTTTTTGTTTGTGGTTCTTTATATCGATATTTTCAAGTACTTCATTGGTAGTCAGTTTAGGACAGGTCTTGATATTGTTCCAATTGTCATGATAGGCAATTTGCTAATGGGAATATTTTTCAATCTTTCAATATGGTATAAACTTATGAACCTTACCAGAATTGGTGCTTATATTGTTATAATTGGGGCTGTGCTAACCTTTTTGATTAATTACTTCTTTATACCAGTTTATGGATATATGGCCTCTGCCTGGGGTCATTTCGTGAGCTATTTCGTAATGGTCCTGTTAAGTTATCTTATTGGTCAAAAATATTACCGGATTAATTATGATATCAAAAATATTGGCATAGTGTTCGCCGTTTCTTTAGGGGTCTACTTCTTCTTTAAAGTTGTTACCTTTGAATCAAGAATTATTGAATATTTACTTAAGACTATATCTTTAATTTCGATAATCACTGTCTTTATTTTACGGGAGACAGGATTTTTGCATAGGAGAGGGGAACCAATTGTAAAAACTTGATATACATTTATGTAAATAATTTTATTTGGCTTGACAGATTAGAAAAGTCAAGCTGGTTTTACCCGAAATACCTGAAGGGAACAGGTTGATTTTTCGGATTGATCTCTTAAGGGATGGAATAGACAAGCTTAAAAATCGTTGAAAAGAGCAGTCTGTCGAAGTAGAATTCTAAATATGAATTTTTAAGATTTTATATTTTATTTTCAAAAATAGTTAAATGATTGTTAAAGTCGTTAATAAGTCTAAACACGATCTTCCGGAGTACAGTACTGCTTTTTCTGCGGGTTTAGATCTTCGTGCTGATTTAGAAAAGAGCTTACTGTTAAAACCGATGGAAAGAGTCCTTGTTCCCACAGGCTTGTATATTGAGTTGCCTGTTGGATTTGAAGCACAAATCAGACCAAGGAGCGGACTTGCGGTCAAGCATGGGGTTACTGTGCTTAATTCTCCGGGAACAATTGATAGCGATTACCGTGGAGAAATTAAGGTTATACTTGTTAATCTTTCAAGTGAAGAATTTGTTGTCAATGACGGGGAAAGAATTTGTCAGATGGTTATTAATAAGCATGAACAAATTTCCTGGGAAGAGGTAAATTTGCTTACAGATTCTGTTAGAGGTGAAGGAGGATTTGGACATACTGGAAAAGATTAAGGATGAAAAAAGTTATAATAATATTTTTAGTTGCTTTTACTTCGACTTTGTATGGTCAGAACGGTACAGATTATAATTATCAGTATGCTCTCACTGAAGCGGCCAGGTTGAAAGTAATTGGGAATCTTGATGATGCCATTATATTGTACAAGAAATGTATTGAAGCAAAACCGGCTTCATCGGTTGCATACTATGAATTGGGTACCATTTATGCTGCACTTAAGAAATCAGATCTTGCAGAAAGTTTTCTTTCTAAGGCCTATCAAATAGAACCTGATAATTATTGGTATATAATCGCGTATGATCAAATATTGATGGATAATAAAAAGGATAATGTTGCTATCAAGATTTGTAAAAAATACCTTAAGAAAGGCAAAGATACAAGGATATTGTACAATATTGCTGAGAGTTACGAGAATCTAAAGAAATTCAAAAAGTCCTTAAAAGTTTTAAATACTATTGAAGAAGATAATGGGTTGTCTGAAATGATTTCGTTAAAAAAAGTCGAAATTTATAAAGCGTGGGGAAAATATGATGAAGGTAAAAATGAGCTTCTTAAATTAAGAAATAACCTTCCGGAAGCTCCTGAATATAATATTTTATTGGCTGAGTATTTGGACGAAATTGGTAAAGCGGACGAAGCAGTCAAGTATTATAAGATTGCCTATAGTCTTGATTCTACTAATGTTTATGCAATTACTAATCTTGCTGATTTTTATAATAAAAATGGATTAAGTAAAAATGGATATTATTTTTTAGGAAGGGCTTTTTCTCTTGATCAGATTGCGATAGAAAAGAAAATAAGTACTCTTCTATATTTTTTAAAGAATGATAGTATTGTTAGTAAGGACAGTACCGAACTTAGCAACCTTGTTCAGATTTTAAGTAAAAAGTATCCTGATAATTATGATGTAAATACAGTTGCATACGATTACTATAATAAATCAAATAATGCCGCTCTAGCATATAAGTTCATACAGAGACTCTTACAGCTTAAAAGTGATAATTATTTATTATGGCAACAAGCACTTTATAATGCTACTCGATTAAAAAATTATGACGATATTATAAAGTTAGGAGATGAAGCCTTAAAAATATTTCCAAATAAGCCGGAAATTAAATTATTTATTGGAATTGCCTGGTACCAGAAAGGAGTCTTTGATACGGCCTTTGAAGTTTTGAAATCAGGTTACAATGAAGATCTGGAGATGAGTATTAAGACGCAGTATCTTACTTTTTTAGGGGAGTCTTCATTTAGGACCGGTGATTTTAAAACAGCTTTTTCTTATTTCGAAGACCTTATTGGAATTCAACCAGATAACGATATGGTAAAGAATAATTATAGTTACTACATGGCTTTAAAGGATTATGATCTAAAGAGGGCTCAAGAGTTAAGTGGGGAGACAATTAAGAAGAACCCTGACAATAGTACCTATTTAGACACATATGGATGGATTTTATATAAGTCTGGAGAATTTGAACAATCTAAGTTCTATCTTGAAAAAGCGTTAAAATATTCAGGGGTAAATCCTGAAATTTATTTCCATTATGCGGAGGTTTTATATATGCTGGGAGAGAAGAGTGAATCGTTGTCCTGGTATGAAAAGGCTAAGCAAAATGGCTATGAGAATTCTGAACTCACCGATAGGATTAAGGAGCTCAAGAATGATTAACAAAATTGTAATTGGTTTATTAGCAGTACTTATTTTTCTTCCGGGATGTAAAACATTTACTAAAGTTGGAGGAAGCCTTGCAGCCCCTAGTGATTATCAGAAAGTTATTGGTGAGAGAATAAAAGAAAGTAATTTTCCGGAATGGCTGCTTATTGAAAATGCTGATTTTGAAATGAAAGGAGAAGATCTTGGAAGTGCCAAGCTTACCTTATTTGTTGATAAATCAAGAAGCATATTTTTAGCCGTTAAATATTTGGGGTTTGAAATAGCAAGAGCTGAGATTACGGAGGATTCTATTAAGTATATTAACCGGTTAAAAAAAGAGTATTATTTTGGTAGTCTCAATGATTTAAGAAATTTTATGCCGTTCAAATTTGATTTCGATTTATTCCAGAGGTTCATATACACAGGTTTTTATTACAATGGAGAAAGAAAGAAGGAATACGTAAAGAAATTTGACGTAGAGAATGAGAAGATAAGTTACGAGGAGATTTTTGGTGAAGGGCAAAAAGTGCATTTTGATTACGACAGTAAAACCGTAAAGTTAGAAAAAGTACTTATATCGGATTATATTCATAATATATTGGCAGAAGTTTTAATTGCCAGAGAGGATAATGAACCAAGAATGATTTTTGTTAATGTGTTTACGGGAAATGATGAGAAGGAGATTGTTGTGAGACTGAAGGATATAAAAGAAAAGTATTACACTAAAACGGATTTCAAAATCGGAAAAAACTATACTAGGCTTGAGAGGCTTTTTTAAAATAGCTGGATGTTTAACAATTTTCTGTGTATTTTCTTTTACTGTTTTTGGTCAGAGTAAATTGGAACTGGAAAAACAAAAAAGTGAAAATATTGGAAAGTTGGAATATTCGAAACAATTGTTAGAGCAGACTACGGCAAATAAACAGTCCACCTTAAATCAATTAAATTTAATACAGAAGGGTATTGTTTACAGAATTTCAATTATTGAGAACCTTGTTGACGAGAATAAGCTGACAATCAATGAGATAAGCAAGGATTAATCAGGATATTGAGGATAATGAGAAAAGAATTGAAAGATTGAAAAGTGAATATGCTGAATTGGTAAAGAGAAGTTACAGAAATTTGGATAGTGAATTACCTCTTATGTACATCTTGTCAGCTGAAGACATGAATCAGAGTTATCAACGATTGAAATATTTAAAGTTTATTAATCAATACAGGAAAGAGACGATTGAACAGATAAATTCTTTGAATGATTCTTTAATTGAGACAGAAAGTATTCTAAATGATAAGAAAATCGAGCAACAAAAAACAATTGACCAAATTAAAGAAGAACAATCAAGATTAGATAATGATAAAAAGGAACATAAGAAAGTCGTTAGTGATTTGATGAAGAAGGAAAGTTCACTTATGGATGAAATCCGGAAAAGGGAAGAAGTTCAAAAGAAAATAGAACTTGAAATTAGGAAAATATTGGAAGAGGAAGCCAGGAAAGCTCGTAATTCTAAGAGTATAGGCAGAATGTCGCCTGAGGAAAGGCTTATTTCAGATGAATTCGGTCAGAATATTGGACGTCTTCCCTGGCCTACGCCGAAAGGTATTATTGTTGGTAAGTTTGGAGAGCATGCTCATCCGGTTTTAAAGGGAATTAAAATTATGAGTAATGGGATTGATATCGCGACAACAAAGAATTCTGAGGTAAGAGCCGTTTTTAGAGGTACCGTAACTAAGGTGATTGCCATTTTAGGAAGTAATTATACAATAATTATCAAACATGGGGATTTCTGGACTGTTTATCAAAATATAGTAGATGTTAATGTTAAAGCAGGGGATGAAGTTAGGGTGAAACAACCGATCGGGATCGTATATACGGATTCTGATAATGTTACAAAGCTTCATTTTGAAATTTGGAAAGAAAGGAATGTTCTTGATCCGGCTCTGTGGTTAAGTCATTAACAAATTGCTTGAAAAAGGAAACCTTTTAGGCCAATGGTAGTATACAAAGCTGTTAATGATTCAATTCATTCCCATGAAGAAAGTAATGAAAATAGCATCAAAGATTGAGAATTTACGATTAGTAGAGAAGTTTGTTGATGAAATTTCTACTGAGTTATCTTTGAGCGATGAGATTTATGGTAATATTATGATTGCTACACTTGAAGCTGCTAATAATGCTATTGTTCATGGAAATGCATTACAGGAAAATTTAATGGTTGAAATCAACATAGAAAATGAAAAGGATATTCTGCTGGTAGTTATTAGTGATCAGGGTAAGGGTTTTGATTATTTGCATGTCCCGGATCCAACAGCTCCTGAAAATATTGAAAAGATTAATGGAAGGGGTGTTTTTCTTATGCAAAAATTGTCTGATGGTTTGGAATTTTTATCCAATGGATCCATGGTCAGATTGAAGTTTAATACAAAATTTTAGTGCCGATATACTTTCATAACGAGATGATATTTCTTTTCTCCTCCGAAATAAGCTTCTCCTAAAAAATTGGATTAAAAAAGTTGCCGGTTCATATGAGTTTAATATTGGATCGTTGAACTATATTTTTACAAGTGATCGGCAGATGTTAAAGATGAATTCAGATTTTCTTAACCATGATTACTTTACAGATATTATAACTTTCGATTATTCTGAAAAGAAAGTGATTAGTGGAGATATCTATATAAGTATTGAGAGAGTTAAAGAAAATGCTATTACTTTTGGAGAAGGTTTTAATGATGAATTAAAACGAGTTATGATTCATGGAATATTGCATCTCATCGGATATAAGGATAAAACCAAGCCGGAATTGGCAAAGATGAGAGATGCTGAAGGCCATGCACTTTCCCTTGTTGACGATCTTATTATCGTCTGAATCACTTATTTATATTGAAATTAAATAATTAACTTTGCATCAAATTCTGATATATGTTGCAAGAGTATGATGTTATTGTGGTAGGTGCTGGTCATGCCGGCAGTGAAGCTGGAGCTGCAGCAGCCAACATGGGTTGTAGTGTTCTACTTGATTACGATGGACATGACAAAAATTGCCCAGATGAGTTGTAATCCTGCGATGGGAGGTATTGCAAAAGGTCAGATCATAAGGGAAATTGATGCTCTGGGAGGATACAGTGGTATCGTTACGGATGCTTCTATGATACAATATAGAATGCTGAACAAGTCTAAAGGGCCGGCTATGTGGAGTCCGAGGGCACAGTGCGACAGGATGAGATTTAGTGCGAAATGGAGAGAAATGCTTGAATCTACAAGTAATCTTTATTTTTGGCAGGACATGGTTGTATCACTCATTCTCGAAAATAATTCTTTGAAGGGGGTAGTAACTAAGATGGGAATTAAGTTTTATGCCCAATCTGTTATTTTGACAAACGGAACCTTTGAGAATGGACTGATGCATATTGGTTCTACTAAAATTAGAGGAGGACGTGCTTCGGAGGAAGCTTCTGAAGGGATTAGCTCTCAACTTTCTTCGGCTGGCTTTGAAGTAGGAAGAATGAAAACGGGCACACCCGCGAGAGTTGATGGGAGATCAATTGATTTTAGCAAATTAATTGAGCAAAAAGGGGATTTTGAAGGCAGGAAGTTTTCATTTTTAGATTACACGGTTGATTATTCTTTGCATAAAAGCTGTTACATCACATATACGAATATAGCTTCTCATGAGGAACTGAAAAAGGGATTTAAAGAATCGCCGTTGTTTAATGGTTCGATATCGGGAATAGGACCCAGATATTGTCCTAGTGTTGAAGATAAAATAAGGACTTTCTCGGATAAAGATCAACATCAACTGTTTCTTGAACCCGAAGGACTTTCAACTGTTGAATATTACATTAATGGCTTTTCAAGTTCTTTACCCCTGGAAGTTCAGTTTAATGCGTTAAGAAAAATTAAAGGTCTTGAAGAAGTTAGAATCTTCAGACCTGGTTATGCGATTGAATATGATTATTACCCTCCAACACAATTAAAACATTCACTGGAAACGAAAAGGATAGAAAATCTATATTTTGCAGGCCAGATAAACGGAACGACAGGTTATGAAGAAGCCGGAGCACAGGGTATAATTGCAGGAATCAACGCTGCCCTGAAGATCCAGGGTAAAGGTGAATTTGTGCTGGGAAGAGATCAGGCTTATATTGGGGTACTTATCGATGATCTGATAACTAAGGGAGTAGATGAACCATACCGAATGTTTACTTCACGGGCAGAATACCGTTTGTTGTTAAGACAGGATAATGCTGATGAAAGACTTACCCGGTTGAGTTTTGATGTCGGATTAGCCGATAAGAAGAGATTAGAATTGTTAAATAAGAAATTGCTGGCAAAAGATAAAATCACAAAATACCTGAAAGACAAAAGTCTTCTTTCCGACGATTTAAACAAATTGCTTCAGGAGAAAGACACCAGTTCCATTAAACAAAAGATAAAAGTTGCGGAATTAATAAAGAGACCACAGATTTCAATTCATGATTTACTTCCTTTTTTACCTGAGATGAACGAGATGCTTAAAGATATTGAGGACATGAAAGCTGAGATACTTGAATCGGTGGAGGTGTTTTTAAAGTATGAAGGATATATTGAAAGGGAAAGAAATATGGCTGGTAAAATTGGAAGACTGGAGGGGATAACCATTAAACCAGGAATTGATTACAATATTTTGAAATCTTTATCAACGGAAGCCAGGCAAAAGCTGTCAAAGCAGAAACCGGAGACAATTGGAGAAGCCTCACGAATAAGTGGCGTTTCGCCTGCTGACGTTAGTGTGCTTTTATTATATATGGGAAGATAGAAAAGTGTTCCACGTGGAACGTGTTTTAATAAGAACATGAAACAACAATTTGAAATAACCGGAAATGTTGTTGACATTTTTGAGGAAAGAATTTACCCCGCAATTGTGCGTATCAGGGAAGGTGTCATTGTTGCGATTGAAGAAACCGGAATTCCTGTCTCGGGTTATTTATTGCCTGGCTTAGTAGATTCCCATATTCATATTGAAAGTTCAATGGTTACTCCCGCACAATTTGCAGGGACAGCGGTAAAGTTTGGAACGGTTGCGACAGTTTCAGATCCACATGAGATTGCAAATGTTCTGGGTATACCTGGAGTAGAATTTATGGTTGAAAGCGGTAAATCTGTTCCGCTGAAATTTTTTTTTGGAGCCCCAAGCTGTGTTCCGGCTACAGGTTTTGAAACATCCGGTTCTGTTCTTACATCTAGCCAGGTTGATCATCTGTTAAGTCGGGATGACATATTTTTTCTGTCAGAAATGATGAATTTCCCAGGTGTAATTCATGATGATCCGGAGGTAATTGCGAAAATCAATTCTGCAAACAAGTACCATAAAAAAGTAGATGGGCATGCTCCGGGATTGAGTGGGGCTTCACTAAAAAAATATATCCGTGCAGGAATCCAGACAGATCATGAATGTTCGGATTATGCGGAAGCCCTTGAGAAGATACAAGAGGGGATGATTATTCAAATCCGGGAAGGCAGTGCTGCCAGGAACTTTGATGCCCTTTACAAGCTGATCGATGAATTCCCGGACAAAGTGATGCTTTGCTCAGATGATCTACATCCAAACGATCTATTAAAAGGTCATCTGAACAGGATTCTTTCACGAGGTGTCTTAAAAGGACTCAACATTTTTAATCTGATTAAAGCCGTCAGTAAGAACCCGGTCTTACACTACAATTTAAATGTCGGCCTGCTTCAAGTGGGTGACCCTGCTGATATCATACGGGTGAGAGATTTGAATGCATTTGAAGTCATGACGACCATTATTGACGGAAATGTTGTCTATGATCAGGGCAAAATACAGTTTAGAATTCCGGATAGCCAAACCCCCAATAAATATTTTGTAAATCATGTACTACCGGATGACCTGAATATTCGGGCGGAATCGGGTAAATTAAAGGTTATTGATGCCGTAGACGGTGAACTTATTACCCATTGCCGGCTTATGGATCCTGTCGTGAAAAATGGTTTGGTTTTGACCGATACAAGCCGGGATATCTTAAAAATTTTGGTACTCAACCGGTACCATACGGAAAAACCGGCTGTTGGATATATTCACAATTTTGGACTTAAATATGGGGCAATGGCCTCTACAATTGCTCACGATAGTCATAATATTATTGCCGTTGGTACAAGTGACCGCGTATTAATCGAAATAATTGATTGGATAAATACCAATAGGGGTGGTATAGCTTTCCATGACGGAAAGAATATCTCCGGACTTCCCTTACCGATTGGAGGAATCCTTTCGGATCTTTCGGTACCGGAAACAGCAAGGGCGTATGAGACATTAGACAGGCTCGTAAAAAATGCCGGCTCAACACTGAAATCCCCTTTTATGACATTGTCATTCATGGCCCTCCTCGTAATACCGAAACTTAAAATTGGGAATAAAGGACTGTTTGATGTTGAACAGTTCCGGTTTACCTCTTTATTTGAGAAAACGGAATGAGTGACGACATAAAATCCTATATTATTGAGAAGGTCCGAAATCTTCCGGAGAAACCGGGTGTTTATCAATTTCTTGATGAAAAGGGGAAAATACTCTATATCGGTAAAGCAAAATCCCTAAAAAAGCGGGTGTCATCCTACTTTAATAAACAAAATCACGAAAACAACAAAATTCGGGTCTTGGTAAAGAAAACAAACGATATTCATCATATCGTGGTAAACTCCGAATCCGATGCTCTCCTTTTAGAAAACAACTTAATTAAGAAGTACCAGCCAAGGTATAACATAAACCTTAAGGATGATAAGACTTTTCCCTGGATTTGTGTTAAAAACGAACGTTTTCCAAGAATTTTCTCTACCCGGAAGATCGTTAAAGATGGCTCAGTGTATTATGGGCCGTACACGTCTGCAAATACGTTAAGAACTCTTTTAGGCCTTATTAAAGAGCTGTATAAACTTCGCAACTGTAACCTGAATCTTACAAAAGAAAATATTTCAGCTCAGAAGTTCAGGGTTTGTCTTGAATATCATATAGGGAATTGTAAAGGGCCCTGTGAAGATCTCCAGACTGAACAGGATTATAATGATACGATCTCACAAATTCATGAGATCCTTAAGGGAAATCTGAAAAATGTAATAGTCTACCTAAATAAACTCATGAATAATTTTGCCAGAGAATATCAGTTTGAAGAAGCTGAAAATATCCGGCAAAAAATCCTGGCACTTGAAAAATTCCAAATGAAATCTACTATCGTTAATCCCGCTGTTCACAATGTTGATGTGTTTTCTTATGTGGATGATGGCAGTCTGGCTTATGTAAACTTTTTGAAGGTAATCAATGGAGCAATCATTCAGGCTTATACCGTGGAAATACGTAAAAAACTTGATGAACCAAAGGAGGAAATCCTGGAATATACGCTGACAGAGCTTAGGCAAAGATTATTTAGCAATTCTATTGAGATCGTCGTACCATTTAAAATAAAGAGTTTACCTGATAATATTAAAGTTATTGTTCCGGTAAAGGGCGATAAGTTAAAACTATTAGAACTATCCCAAAGGAATGCCAAATATTTTATGTTGGATAGAAAAAGACAAAAAGCTTCGGCAGCCCCGCTTCGTGCTACCGAACGTATTCTGACTGCTCTTAAAAATGATCTGAGATTGTCCTCCCTTCCGGTACATATTGAATGTTTTGATAATAGTAATATCCAGGGATCAAACCCCGTGGCAGCATGCGTTGTGTTTAAAAATGCCCGGCCCGATAAAAAAGAATACCGTCATTTTAATATAAAAACCGTTGAAGGTCCTGATGACTACGCTTCAATGTCAGAAATCGTGTTCAGGAGATATGATAGAATGATCAAGGAAGAACTACCGTTGCCTCAACTTATTGTTATCGATGGAGGTAAAGGACAATTACATGCGGCAGTCCTTAGTCTGGAAGCCCTAAACCTGAGAGGAAAGATCGCGGTTATTGGAATTGCTAAAAGACTTGAAGAAATATATTTCCCCGATGATCCTGTGCCGCTCTATATTGATAAAAATTCAGAATCCCTGAAGGTAATTCAGCAGATCAGAAATGAAGCTCATCGGTTCGGAATTACCTTTCACAGGCAGAAACGATCTAATGCCATGATTAATTCGGAATTGGAAAATATAAAGGGCATCGGTGAAAAAACAATTCAAAAATTGGTTTCTACTTTTGGATCCTTACAAAATGTAAAAAATACACCTAAGAATGCAATTGAAGATCTGATTGGTACTTCAAAGACAAAAATTCTCCTGGAACATTTGAAATGAATTGGTTACCAAAACGCGATTAAAAAGCAGATATACAGCGAATTACATCATATATTTGCTCTCTTTGACCTTCTGAGAATGAAATATTCGGAATCTTCCGTATATAGCCACAGAAATCTTCTGTATACGAAAACCCAAAGCAAATCATTTCAGCGGAAAAATAATCTTCGAACCCACAAAAGTGTTTTTGTACCGTTTTCACATCATCCCGGCTAAGTCCGCTAAAGGATCAACAACAGTTCACCTGAAGTGACAGGAACTAAATTACTCAACATCCGCCGGGATTTTTATTTTTAATAGAATCAGGCAAACGCTATTTCTTTCGCTCGACAGTATAATTAACCAAACGGGCCAGCGAATCTCTTGCAGGATTTTGTGGAAAGGTGAAAAGAATTTCAAGAGCCTTGTCCTTGTAGGATTTCATTTTGCCTTCGGCATATTCCAGGCCATGATAATTGTCTACAAAATTCAGAACCTCTTCTATTTTTTTTGAATTTTTATTCTGATCGCCTGATGATATGGATAATTCTGCTCTTTTCTGATGCTGGGGCATTGTTGCAATGCGTAAATCAGGGGTAATGTCATTTTCTTTTCTTTGATATCGTTGCCGGTAGGTTTGCCAATCTTCCCGTTTCTGTTGTAATCAAAGAGGTCATCCTTGATCTGAAAGGCTACACCAGCATTTTCTCCAAAAGCCTTCATCCTTGCAATAATATCCTCGTCTTTGCTTACAGCCGTCGCCCCGCTTGCAGTACATGCCGCTATAAGTGCAGCGGTCTTCTTCCGGATCACTTCATAGTACTCCTCCATCGTAATGTTAAGCTTTCTGGATTTTCTTAACTGTAAGAGCTCTCCTTCACTCATCTCCCTTACCGCTTCAGAAACGATCTTCAGAAGTTCATATTCTTGCCGCTCAACTGAGAGGAGTAAACCTTTTGACAGAAGATAGTCCCCAAAAAGTACCGCAATTTTTGATCTCCATAAAGCATTGAGTGAAAAAAAGCCACGTCGTTCATATGATTCATCAACAACATCATCATGCACCAGGGAAGCTGTATGAAGTAATTCAATCATGGAAGCTGCGGTGTAACTTGAAGTATTAATACCGCCAAGCATGGAGGAGGTCAGAAATACAAATGTGGGCCTTAATTGCTTTCCTTTTCGCCTCAGAATATAATTGGTAATAACATCCAGAAGAGGGACCGAACTTTTCATGACGGTCTTAAAATGCTCCTCAAATTCTTCAAGTTCCTTCTGTATCGGTTCCCGAATTAGTTTTAATTCACTCATTAAAATACCTTTGACGCAAAGTTAATATTCCTTTTAATATATCATTAGCTTTTTCAACCACTACTGTTATAAAACTATCACTAAACCAGGGGTAATTTAGAAACATCTCAGAAATAACGGTCTTTCCTACATCAAAACTGTCGAATCCTACTTAAACACTGGTATTTACCTGAGGATATAAAATTGTTAAAATATTGGCAATATTTAAAAAAGCTGATTGAAATCATGTTTTGCAGGTAATATATTTATATATTTGTATTTGTTATATTAAGTGATTAAAATAGTTTCAAAGAATGAAATTCAGTGATTTAACCCCCGATCAGCTCGAAAAGGCAGCGAATATGCTAAAGGCTATTGCCCATCCTATGAGAATTGCTATTATCAATTTTCTCGATGAAGGGAAAAGACTAACCGTTACCGAAATACATGAATTGTTGAAAATTGAACAATCCACAACCTCGCATCATCTTGGCATTCTCAAAGATAAAGGTGTTCTGACTTCACAACGCGAAGGGAAAAACACCTATTATTGTCTTAAAAATGATAACCTGAGTAGTATTGTCGACTGCATAAGCAAATGCGCCTGCAACTGACACTTTCCACTGTAGTAAAAAATAAAGTTTGTTCGTGTTGAAAAGATCCCCCGGGGATCTTTTTTGTTTTCCTCATATCATCCAGTTCATTCAAAAAGAGAAAAACCCGTTTGTCAAAAACACTTACTTACCTTGCATTGTTTTTATGTTAACTTTACAAACCTAATCTTTTCAGTATGCAGGTGATCAGGGTAACTAAGGAATTCTCATTCGAAATGGCTCACGCACTCTGGAATTATGACGGAGCCTGCAGTAATATCCATGGCCATTCCTATAAATTATTCGTTACCGTCATTGGCCAACCCATTCCCGGTGTAAATGATCCAAAAAATGGAATGGTCGTCGATTTTGGTGACTTAAAAAAATGGGTTAAAACTGCCATTGTTAATGATTTCGATCATTGTCTCCTGATTTCTGCAAAAGCTGATGCCCAGTCCATAAATGCAAGCCAAATGTTTAACAGGCTGATTATCACCGACTTTCAGCCAACCTGCGAAAATTTGCTCATTTATATGGCCGATAAAATTAAAAGACAACTTCCGGATAACCTGCATCTTCATTCATTAAAACTTAGGGAAACAGGAACTTCATACGCGGAATGGTATGCAGATGATAATCCCTGATACTTGACATTCTTTATGATGACCGGCAAAAATAAAATATTTCTCCTCGATGCTTATGCCCTTATTTTCAGGGCATATTATGCTTTTTTGGCGAACCCGATCAAAAATTCAAAAGGACTGAATACTTCCACTATTTTTGGTTTTGTCAATACACTCGATGAAATTCTGCGTAAAGAAAATCCAGATCATATAGCCGTGGTTTTTGATCCGCCTTCACCCACCTTCCGGCACGAAATGTATCCCGAATATAAGGCAAACCGCGAAGCTACACCCGAAGATATTAAAATCGCAGTCCCGTGGATAAAAAAAATTCTGGAAGCATATAATATTCAGTCTATTGAGATTGATAATTATGAAGCCGATGATGTGATCGGAACAATCGCTAAAAAAGCTGAAAAAGAGGGCTTCATGGTGTTTATGATGACTCCGGATAAAGATTATGCCCAGCTTGTTTCTGAAAACATCGTGATGTACAAACCGAAGAGATCCGGAAATGAAGTTGAAATATGGGGAGTGAATGAGGTAAAGGAGAAATTCGAAATTGAGACCCCTTCCCAGGTAATTGATATCCTGTCGCTATGGGGAGACTCATCCGATAATATCCCGGGGGTTCCCGGAATAGGTGAGAAGACAGCGAAAAAGCTTATCGCTGAATATGGGACTCTTGAAAAACTCCTTGATCACCTGGATGATCTGAAGGGTAAACTTAAGGAAAACCTGGTGTCATTTCGTGAACAGGCGAAATTATCAAAACAACTCGCTACGATCATTGAGGACGTTCCTTTTAGTTTGAATCTTGAATCATTGGAAAGATCCGGTCCTGATCTTAATGAACTTAAATCAATATTTGAAGAACTTGAATTTAGGAGTTTAATAAACAGGATTATAACACAAAATACTGCCGTTACCTCCGGAGAAATTCAGGGTGATTTATTTTCCGGACTCACGGAGGCATCACAGATTTCCGGGACTTCTTATGATACGATTTACACCATTAAAAAGTCGTATCATCTTTTAACTGAAGCAAATGATATCCGTGACCTTTGCCGGAAAGTTGCTAAAAACGGTGAAATCTGTTTTGATACAGAGACAACAGGACTCGATGTAATGACGGCATCTCTCGTCGGCGTTTCCATTTCCACCAGTGCTCATGAAGGGTTCTTCATCCTTGTGCCCGATAATAAAGAGGAAACGATAAACCTTCTTCTTCCACTTAAAGAAATACTGGAAGATCCCGGAATTTATAAAATCGGCCAAAACCTCAAATACGATGTAAGGATATTATACAATTATGGAATCCGTACCTGCGGACCAGTCTTTGATACCATGGTGGCACACTATCTTCTGCAGCCGGACCAGCGCCATAACCTGAATTTATTGTCAGAAGTATATCTTAATTATTCTCCGGTTAAAATTGAAGAGCTTATCGGGATCAAAGGACATCAGCAAATTACTATGCGTCAAGTCGATCCTTCTAAATTAAAAGATTATGCTTGTGAGGATGCCGATCTTACCCTGCAGCTCTATCATATCCTTAAAGAAGAACTAAAAACGAAAAATCTTGAAAAGCTGGCTGCTGATCTTGAAATGCCGCTCGTCCTTGTGCTGGCGGATATGGAGCATAACGGGGTAAAACTGGATAAAGAAGCACTGGCTGTTTTTGCTATTCAACTGCAAAAGGAAATTATAACCTCGGAAGGACGAATTTATGAAATGGCCGGAACTTCATTCAATATTTCTTCACCTAAACAGTTAGGAGAGATCCTCTTTGAGCGCCTGAAGATTGTTTCAGATGCAAAACGTACCAAAACAAAGCAGTACTCAACGGGTGAAGATGTATTGGCCAGACTGGCTGATCGACATGCTATTATTCCAGAAGTGCTTAATTACCGGTCATTACGAAAGCTTCTGTCAACCTACGTGGAAGCCCTGCCTAAATTGGTTAATGAATCCACAGGACGACTGCACACATCCTTTAATCAAACGGTCGCAGCTACAGGAAGGCTGAGTTCGAATAATCCGAATTTACAGAACATTCCAATACGGGAAGAAAGAGGGAGAGAAATACGAAAGGCGTTTATTCCACGGGATGAAAATTATCTTTTATTATCTGCAGACTACTCTCAAATCGAACTGAGGCTTATGGCCCATATGAGCCAGGATAAGAATATGATCGAGGCATTTCTTCATGGAGAGGACATTCATACCGCAACCGCTGCCCGCATTCATGGGGTAAGCAAGGAAGAAGTAACCCGGGAAATGAGATCCGGCGCAAAAACAGCCAATTTTGGGATTATTTACGGTATTTCAGCTTTTGGTTTAGCTCAGCGTCTTAACATCCCTGGAAAGGAAGCCAGAGACCTGATCGACGGCTATTTTAAATCATTTCCTGGTGTGAGGGCTTACATGGATAATAGTATTAAAATAGCGAGAGAGGAAGGGTGTGTGCACACTATAATGGGGCGTCAAAGGTATCTGCCTGATATCAATTCCAGGAATTCCGTTGTTCGGGGGATGGCGGAACGAAATGCCATTAATGCCCCCTTACAGGGATCTGCCGCCGACATTATCAAGATCGCCATGATCAATATTCATAAAATAATGGCCTCGAAAGAAATGAAATCAAAGATGATCCTTCAAGTCCATGATGAATTGATCTTTGATGTTTTTAAACCGGAACTTGAACATCTTAAGGAACTGGTTAAGGAAGGAATGGAACATGCAGTAAATCTAAGCGTTCCGCTTACTGTTGATATGGGCCAGGGAAATAACTGGCTTGAAGCACATTAATTCATTTTTAACCTGAAACATATTAATATGCCCTTTATCGTTAAACTAACCGGTATACCCGCTGAAAAATCAGGCACTGAGAACATAACCATAGAAAATGCCGGCATCAGGAGCGTTTCGGAACTTGAACTGGAGCTCAGAAAAAAAATACCGGCTTTGAGCCGGTATCTCCTGAAATTTTCTGTTAATGGTAAACTTCAGTCCGAAGATTACCTGATAAAGGAAGAGGACCATCTATTGGTTTTCAGCGCCTACTCCGGGGGCTGACACCTCCGGACTGTTCAATTCTGTAAGTTTTCTTGGAAGGCTGAAGAATGGTCGTATATTCCTGTGGATCATTTATAACCTCAATTGCCTTATTCAGCTGATCATCTGTTGGAAGTGAAGCCTTTATCCTTCCCGCCTGGTAATAATAGCGGCCCATGATTTCTTCTCCAAGTAATTCTGAAATTTCATTTTTGAATGTCTCAAGATCCTTTAGATTATCGTGATGAAGTTCCCTGGATAAGGCATCAAACTGATCTTTTGCCATCGAATAATATTTTTCCCGCCTGGCAATACTGATCAGCTTGTTCAACTCATCTTCACTGTTGGTTTTGTAGCTGAAATCCTTGCTCTGTACAAAATCCTCGAACTTTTTATATTCCGAATCCGACAAATGAAAATCAGTTTCGGCAGGGGCTTCTTTGTGACGAATCATATAATCCGTAGCAAAATCAAAAATAACGTTCTGAACATAAAGATTTAATGCGATCTGACTTAATGCTTCCATCGAATCTGTTACATCGGGTTTTATTCCTCCTCCGTCATAAACGATTCTTCCGTTTTTAGTGTTGAATTGTGAGATCAAAGAATCGGGAATGTGGCCAACACTTCCATCCGGATTTCGATGGGAATAATCCAGTGCCTGTATGCAACGACCACTGGGAATATAATATTTTGCCGTTGTAACTTTCAGCTGTGTATCATATTTAAGCTTCCTGGTTGTCTGAACCAGACCTTTCCCAAAGGTACGCTCACCAACAATGACAGCCCTGTCCAGGTCCTGAAGTGCCCCGGTTACAATTTCAGAGGCTGAGGCAGATCCGCGGTTTACCAGCACTATTATTGGAATTTTTGTATCAACAGGCTCTGAAGTTGTATAGTAATCTTCATCCCACTGTTTTACCTTTCCCTTAGTGCTCACAATTAATTGTCCTTTATCCACAAACAGGTTGCAAATCCTGACTGCTTCAATCAACAAGCCTCCGGGATTTCCCCTGAGATCGAGAATGAGGCGGTCAATGCCCTGTTTTTCCTTAAGGTTGATAAAAGCATCATGAACTTCCTGAGACGCTCCAAGTGTAAAATTGGAAAGACGTATATATCCGGTGTGGTCATCAAGCTTGCCGTAATAGGGGACAGTATTCACATGAATCTGCTCCCTCATAACTTTAACTTTCCTGCTTTCCTTTTCACCCGGTTTTCTTACTTCAAGAACCACCATGGTTTCAGGGGTCCCTTTCAGCTTTTCGCTAATTTCTGAAAGGTCTTTTCCCTTCGTGCTTATGCCATCTACGGAAAGAATGAGATCGCCGCCACGTAAACCGGCTTTGGCTGCCGGAGAGCCTTCATAAGGATCTGCGACCATGGCATAACCATCACTCTGCCTGATAATTGCACCTATCCCGCCATAGTTCCCCGTCGTCATAAAATTAAAATCTTCTTTTTCCGATTCCGGGATAAAAGTGGTGTAAGGATCAAGTGAACTCAGCATTGCATCAATCCCCGTCTTCATAAGTTTTTCGGGATCCGTCTGATCCACATAAAATAAATTGACTTCTCTGAAAAGCGAATAAAAAATATCAAGACTCTTGACCAATTCAAAATCACGGTCGCTAACCTTAATAAATCCAAAGGAGAGTATTACCAATATCAACCCTCCGGCAATATATCGGCTTTTCCTGGCAAAATTTTTCATAATCTATAAATTGAATAATTTTCAAAAATAACGATAATCTCTATGCCCATAAGGAATTTTAAGATTATTTAACAACCCGGTGTCAAATAGGTTATCAGATGATTTTAATCTTAATGAATTAAGACTTCTTATGAGTTGAAGATAAACGTTATTTTTGCGGCAAAAATATGTGTCCGGGTTGAAAATCTCTTACTGCTTTTCTTTTTCCAGAATTCTAAATGATTCTGTGACCTGATTTCCGTCTTCATCAACAAGGGTGAGTATGTGCGATCCGGCTAAAGGACATAAGGCAACCTGATGAAAATCCACCGTCCTTCCAACAAACTGGTCATCGATGCTCCAAAAAATGGTTTTCCCGGGATGACGGTGGGCTGCTTCGAAGATGACCTTACCCCGGGTTCCATCAAGCTCCTTTGGAATATATATCGAAGCCCCCGGATCCGGGTATACGATTTCAATTTGCGGAATATCATCGTCTTTACGGCAACCTTCCATCAGAGGTGGAACCGTTTGGTATTCAGGATGACTCTTGTGATAATACCATTCCTCTGAGGGGGGAAGAATAAACCAGGTCTGGTGAATCATATCATCGGGATCGCAGCAGGTTGCGGTAACCCGGAACTTCCTGTTCTTACCCAGATGTACAACCTGGTGAAACGGGCAGGGAGGTGTATGTAACCCGGAAACAGGAATCCATGCCGTGTCAATGTCTTCACAAAACCTTCCCGGCCGGTACCCACTCTGGCTGCAAATATCCGTTCTCACCAGATCATCGTATGGGATGTCAAACCAGCCCGTTTCCGGGAGGAGGTGAAAAATTTCAAACAGAACAGGGGCTGCAGTATTGAGGCCGGTAAGCCCGGGCCGTCCTTCTCCATCTGCGTTTCCTGTCCATACAGAAACAACATACTTTGGAGTAATGCCAACGGCCCAGCCATCCCGAAAACCAAAGCTTGTTCCCGTTTTCCATGCAACCTTTCTGGATCCGTTGAAAAATTCCCAGCCGCTTTCCGAATCGGGCCGGTGTACTTCCCTCAAAGCCTGAAATGTGAGCCAGATTGGTCCGGCACCAAGACGGCCCTGGTCATACCCCTTTCCTTTGATGAGCCGGTCATGACCCTGATCCGGCTCCTGGAGAACCGGAGCATGCCAATCCTCTTCAAAATACTGGCCGCCATATGTATTAAAGTGATTCAGAACCCTTGCCAGACTTGAATATACTCCGGCCAGTTCCCAAAGATTAACTTCTGCTCCTCCAAGGATCAGGCTGAGGCCATAGTGATCCGGAGAAAAGCGAATGGTCGTAAAACCAAGTTCCCGGAGGTCGTGGTGAAAACGCTCATTTCCATACCGGTATAACATTCTGACAGCAGGGACATTTAATGAGCGGAAAAGTGCTGTTGAAGCCGGTACAGCTCCGTCATACTCACGGTTGTAGTTTTTTGGACTATAACTACCATAATTTGTTGGAATATCCGGGATCAGCGTATTGGGAAGGATTTCCCCCCGGTATAGCATTTCAGCATATAAAAAGGGCTTTAAAATACTTCCCGAACTTCTTGGAGACATCACCACATCCACATCACCTCCATATTCAGGGTGTGAAGGGTTCCTGATATTTCCCGCATATGCCAGTACCTCTCCTGTTTCTACATTTACTACCAGACATGCAGCATTATGTATCCGATTACTGTATAACTTATCGCCCTGCCGCTCAATAATACGAGTTCACCTTTTCCTGCAGGTTTGCATCAAGCGTGGTCGTAATACGCTGTTCTGCATGCTCAAAAAACAGTCTTTCAGCAAGATGGTAAGCATGGTTGGGAAGTTTATGCGAACGATCGGGAAGGGGCTCTGTTAGGGAAAGCTCATAGGTTACCCTGTCAATGAGGTGCCTGGAATAAAGCTTTTTCAACAAAAAATTACGCTTGTTGAGAAGTCGTTCCCTGTTTTTCCCTGGGTAGATAAGGGCTGGTGCATTAGGCAATACAGCCAGGGTTGCTGTTTCGGCCCAGGAAAGTGACGACGGATCCCGGCCGAAATATCGCCAGGCGGCAGCATCAAGTCCGACAATATTACCCCCGAAAGGGGCATTGGTGGAATATAACCTGAGAATGTCCTTTTTGCTGTATCTCAATTCCAGGCGCAGGGAAAGCACTGTTTCAACGAGCTTTTCATAAATCGTCCTTGCTTTTCCTTTCCTCGAAAGCCGGATCACCTGCATACTGATCGTGCTTCCGCCACTTATAATTTTTCCCGAATATATATTCTGAATCGCAGCCCTGGCAATAGATAGGGGATTGATGCCCGGATGAAGGTAAAAATATTCATCTTCGAATAATCGTATACATTCTCCGAATTTATAGGGAATACTGTCAGGTTCTGGGAAACGCCATTGTTCGTCTGAAGCAATATGAGCCCCGACCAGCTCTCCCGTCCGGTCATAGATGACGGTTGAAAAAGAATCTTGAAATAGTGGTTTCGGGAGACAAAACCAAAATCCCAAAGTGATCATGACCAGTAAAAGGATCACTTTCCCTGGTCTGTAATCCTTTAACTTCCTGTAGATTTTCATAGTTGCGCGACCTGCTGCAAATATAATGATCTGTTTCTAATCCAAACGGACTTCCTCTATTTTCAATGGAATACTGCCTTAATGATCAATCCGGATGCAGATCCCATTGTACAATTTGCGTTTCGTTCTGGTCCGGTCATGGGCGTGTTAATTGGAGCATCTGATTTATTTTGATACCTGGGTGAACTAGATAAGCTTTTTTAACGTTTTTATTTCACAACCTTATTGATCTGTTTTCATTTCTGTGATCAACGAAGACAACCCTTTCCGGCAGTTTTATTATTCTAATGAATATCCGGGCTATGACTGGTCACTCTATACATAAAGCAGTACTTCTTATAACATCTGCAATCCTCTTATTTTTACTGGCATGCGTAAAAGAAAGGATAGATACAGCCAAAATTAATGATTCTCCTGAATTCAAAGCTGACATAGCAGCTCCAATTGGATTTTTAAATTTGAATATCAGAAGTTTTGTGAGGGATCCAGATGCTGTTGTACGACCCAATGCCGATAAAATAGTCACATTGTTTTATTCCGATTCTGTTACCTCACCGAAAGCCGGGTCACTTTTTCGGATCGATCCAATCATGTATGCCATTGACCTGGTAAACGAAACCGGCAATCCCATCGACCTTTCTTCGGGGGGATTTTCGGAGGAACTGGACCTTATGTTGCCGCTAACCATAAATGATGACGGGGCTGATACGCAAATAGACAGCCTGACCGTATTAAAAGGGGAAATCAGGGCAATAAATCCCGATTTGCCTCTTCAGGGTCAGAGTGTAAAACTTGTTTTTCCTGAGACGAGAAAAAACAACCAGCCGGTTTTCATACAGCTGGATAATACCGGGAATGCTCTAACGCAATCCCTTGATGGCAGTTTGATCAGGATAATAAAAGAAGGTGATTCCGGAAATATGGTACCTTGCCATCTTTCCCTCTCCATACCGGAACAAAGCAGAATTGTTGAACCTGGAGACTTACTTGCGAAATTTGATTTACTCTTCACCGTAGATCAATGGGGCTTACTATTCGGATACTCCAGTGGAAGAACGTTCGATCTTCCTCTTCGCTCCTTTAATATAACCTACGACACTGAGTTGCCTGGCGGGGAATATTCTTTTTCTAATCCGCAGCTCCTGATTACTTCTGATAATTCTTATGGATTACCCGTTGGACTGGGTTTCCGTACTTTCAGCATCTTTACCCGGGATCTTGGAATCCAGGAGGTTTCCGGCACGACCTTCCCCAGGGTACCGGATTATTTGTTTCTTAAATATTCTGCATCGCCTGAGTCTTTAATTCCTGAACATGATGTTACTGTCTTTGATAAGACGAATTCCAACATGGTCAGTCTAATTTCCAACGTTGCCAGAACGATTATTTATCAACCTGTTCTTAAAATTTCAGGGGATAATCAAGCATCCGGGAACTTCATCAGTGCAAGCAGCAAACTTGATATCAAGGTGGATCTTCAATTGCCATTTTCCGGTTATGCCGGTTATATCGGATTGTCAGATACAATGGCATTCAATCCGTCAGATTTTAATATCCCTATGAAAGAGGATGTTACAAAGGTCATTTTCAATGTATACTTTGAAAACTCCTTTCCTGCCGACATGGATGTTCAGCTTTTTCTGACCGATGAAAACCTCAATATCACAGATACGTTATTTACCCGGCCGGTAGTCATCAGCGGAGCAGATCCTACCGAATTTTGGCAGGAAATACCTCCTGAAAAAACCGGATCTGTTTATTCAGAAGTATCTCCTGATATTATACCCATCCTTAAAAGAACAAAGTACATTATTGCCACGGGTAAATTTAACACGATCAACCCGAACACAATTGTAAATATATTTGATAATCAGGCGCTTTTATTAAAAATGGGAGTAATTTTTACCATTGATACCGGTACAGGCAGTAACTAAATCCACTCATCAGACTGGAGACCTGATTTTGATTCCCGGAAGGATCAGATTGAGGGTGTTTATTTGTTTCTTGTTTCTGCTCCGGCCCTTCTTTTTGGCAGTGGGTCAGGATAAAACACAATACAATCTTTTCAGTGTTCCTCAAACCATAAACCTTAATCCTGCCCTGCAAATTAAGTGTGATCATTTTATCCTGTTACCGGCAATTTCCGAGATTCAATTTTTTTACAGAAACAATGGTTTTTCCTGGAATCAGATAGCTACCGCAACAAACAGATCCGTTGGAGATTCTCTTGAAATTAATCCTGACCGTCTTTCAAAAGTCCTGGGAAAAAGAAATCAGATCCGGGTTGGCACAGGCCTTGGCTTGTTTGGTTTTGGATTCCGTTCCGGCAAATGGTACTTTTCGGTTAACGCTTCAAACCGGTCTTCATTCCTTGCGTCATTTCCCCGCGATCTGATTGACGCAAGAGACGGTAACTGGGATCTGACAACAAATACTCCCCGCCAGATAAATCTGAATGGCCTGGGCATCCATTTTATTGATTATACGGAATTCGCATTTGGGGCATCTAAGAAAGTCTTTAATGGTTTGTATTTGGGGGGAAGGATCAAAGTTCTCTTCGGTGCTGCGCACATTCAAACCAAAAGTCCGGGAATCAGTCTTACCACAACAGCTTCACCCATTGAAATAATGGGCCGTTCTGATATTTTACTCAGATCCTCGCTTCCACTGACGCTAACGTATAATCGGAATGGCTTTGTAAATAAAGTCGACTCACCGGTAACGCAATTTGGTGATATTATACCCTATTTTTTTTCCGGAAACTACGGAGGTGCAATTGATGCAGGAGTAATTTACGAATACGACAGTCAACTCACATTATCTGCCAGCATCCTCGACCTCGGCCTGATCAGATGGAGGAAAAATATTAATGTTCTGAATCAGAATGAGACATTTGTTTTCAGTGGATTTGATCTCAACAATTATTTGCGTAACGGCTCCCAAACGGATTTGCTTCAGGCATTCAAGGATAGTATAACGGACAATTTCCGGCTGTCTAACTCTACATGCACCTTATTTTGCTTTTATTCCGGCCCGATTATTTGCCTCCGCTGAGTACAGGCTGAATGGTTTGGTTCAAGTGGCCGGAATTTTTGAGGCCGAATGGTTGAGCGGACGATTATCACCCGGATTAACGCTAACATCCATTCTAAAACCTTTGGATGCGCTTACTTTTTCACTTAGCTACTCACTTATGGACAGAGCATACGATGATATCGGCTTCAGTGTGGTAGCCGGACAAAATAACATCCAATTTTATTTTGTGACAGATAAAATCCCTGTTTCCTATGTCAAGGATAAAAACACCGGCTTGTTTTGGCCCTATAGTGCCCGCACGCTCAATTTTCGATTAGGGATTAATATTCTTTTTGGCTGCGAAAACAATAACAGACCCGGGTACAGGCCGCGTGGGCGTTCAAAATACTGTCCGGCTTACCGTTAAAATGGAAACACCTCATGTTCAGCTACTGACCTGGTGAAAATATTTCTACCCATTTTCCAGGTACCAGCGCCGAAATGTCATTTCTGTACATGGCCTCGCAGGAAATACCGGGCAGATAAAACTTTCCTTTATACGCAGCAGTAAGTTTAAGTGCAAAATGCCGGCTTTTCCGTGAAAGGAGATCGAAGTAACTATAAACCCTGTCATCTCTGATATCCATATAATCCGGAGAGTCAAAATCGCCGATCGAAGTACTGAACATTCGGGTATTTTGAATTTCCCATCCGGACGGAAATATCTGCGTTAAAGCCAGGTTGTGATAATTACCCAGGGTGCCTGGATTACGTTATAGTCACAATGGCCAGGAAGTCCTTCCCCTGCTCAAGCCGGTCTACATTCAGGGCAGAACCGTCCATATTCTTGTATTCAATGTCCATGATTAGATTTTTTGCAAGCGCCTGCTCTTTTCCTGCAAGTGGTGTTCCGGCCATACTGAGCCTGATAAACAGGGTGCCTTTTCCTTTGTTGGTAACTTTAACTGAACTGCTTTCCAAATTTTCAAAGTCTTTTTGTATTTCCGAAACCGGATGATTTGTGGCTACATGCTCTGATTTTTCGTTTTGAAAGGTAAAGTCATAGTCCAGTGCATTACTGGTTTTATCCTTACCCAGGAATTCAGAAATTGCGAGCAATGCATAGGCGGTGGACTGTGTATTAAACCAATCGTCGCTGCTCAGTTTTTCCGAAATATACTGAATAATGGGAACCGCTTCGTCACGATAGCCAAGGAGATTCATGGTCTCAAGTATCATTGCCTTATCGCGTAAGCCCGATCCGAAAGTATATTCCGTCTGGTATACCTGATCGACCTGTGTGGAAGCTGAACGGACCATATCCGCGGCCATTTCATGTTGTCCGGCCAAAGCATATGCTGCAGCAAGTCGCCATTTGGCCAAATGATCCAGATCAGGTATTTCACGAAGTCTGTTCATGGATCCCAGCTCTGGTTCCCCGGCAAGGGCCAATGTATACAGGCGGTAAGCCTGGATAAGTTCAAACTGTTTATTTTGCCAGTTATCCAGATTGCCCGAAAGTCTCCAGTTGCGGGCTGTTTTTCTCTGATATTTAGCCCATTTGGAAAGCCAGGCTTCAGGCACATCAAAACCGTGATCTTTTGCTTCAAGGAGAAAGTGGCCGGCATAACAGGAACCCCATTCACTTTCAGTTCCTGAAGAAGGCCAGTATCCAAAACCACCGGAAGGCAAAATAAATTTCCCGAGTTTATCAATCGCTGCTTTAATATTCGTGGTGGTTACCTGTTTATTCCACCCCTTTAGATCGACCACATTTTCAAGAAACAGCTGGGGAAAGGCTGCAGAAGTGACCTGCTCAATGCACCCGTGAGGGTATTGGAGAAGATATTTCAGCCTCCGCCCGAAATCCATAGGGGGTATGGATGAAACTTCAAGGATGCCCTTGTTCGTGCCCGCCATTCCCGGCAGAGTGCAGGATTTATTCCAACTTTGACCGGGATCAGCAACACCATAAACAAAATCTGTAATCTCAGGATTTGGTGATCTGATTTCAAGTTCTGTTTCAGTATAGGCCGTTTCTTTTCCAGATTTGACTTTCACCCGAATCTTACCAACACCGGTTTGATTTTTTACCTGTACCGGGAAATCAAAAATTTGATCCCCTGTTCTTTCAAACCTCACTCTTCTTGTCGTTTCAGGGATATCGAATATGTCGCTTGCTTCAATGCTGATGTCAACATCCTTTATATTTTCTTCCAATGCAAATACCGTGACCGGCAGACTTACCTGCTCTCCCGGGGCAAGAACCCGGGGAAGGGTAGATAGTACCATAAGTGGTTTTCTAACCGGTACTGCTTTTTCTGCACTTGCCATAGGCCCCATCATGGGCTGCAACGACCATTGTCCTTACTGAACCGATATAATTTGGGATACTGATTTTGTGAATGTTTTCTGCACCGGCTTTTAGTTGGAAAGGGCCAAGGAATCGGACAACAGGAGGGAAGCGGTTGGCTTTTTTTTGCGGGTTGACGGCTTCTTTATCTTCACCTCCGCCAATACTGAAAACTCCGTCCATCCGGCCTCCATATGCTCCCAGAACATAGTTGTAAAGATCAAACGTTTTTACACCAAGTGCCTCACGGGCATAAAATGTATGCCAGGGATCCGGCGTGACAAACCGGGTAAGATCGAGCAAGCCCTCATCAACCATTGCAAGGGTGTAGGTCATCTCCTGACCTGACTTTTCGCTTATACGGATTGAAGTTTCAGCCTCAGGGCGTAATATCTCATCCATAAGGATCTGAGGATATAGGTGAGTCTCCGGGTTCTCAACCATGATGGGGATCACACCATACATTCTTATCGGGAGATCGTTTTTAGTCTGTGCATGTGGCTGTATCAGAGAGACGTTCACATACACATTCGGCGCCATATTTTTTGTAATCGTAAAATTATACGTGGTTTCGTCTCCCGTAGACTCAAGCCAGTAGTGATCAATCACGGTTGTTCCGTTTTCAATACTCAGGAAAATCCGCCCGGATGAACTTGTGGGAATCGTTATTTTTGCTGTTTCTCCGACAGTATACGTTGTTTTATCTGAACTGAATGGAAGTATGCTGGCAGCCTGCGGGTCATTCCTGGACGAGCGGCCTGCATATCCGGGCCAGTCGAAATAGACAATCCTGCTCACTGAATGTCCGCCAAGCGGATCCCTTACCATAATAAGGAACCTGCCCCAATCAGGATATTTGATTTTCATGCGGAACAGCCCTTTGCCATCAGAACCTGTGCTGACATTAGATTCATATACGGCTTCGTGGGCAGAGTTACCGGAATAAGAAGCCAGGTTCTCATCGGAGGAACGCCACCACCATTGCCAGTTGAGTTTGTAGACTCTTACATTCAGTTTTTTACGACTGACAGGACTGCCGTCTTCGTTCAATGAAACGAGATCGAAGGTTTGCAGCGTATCTGTCAGAAGCATTCCAAAACGGTCACCCTCTGGAGCTTTTAATCCGAGATATACCGGGTAAGGAGAAAAGGGTATGGAAAATCGGTCAATACTGAAATCCCCGCCCTGTTCGAATACTCTTGTGGTAAAAACAGCATTAAGCATCCCCTGCGGCTGATCCTGAAGATCCAGGTCAGGCGTGAAAACGGCCTCGCCCAGATCATTGGTTTTTCCTTCGAATATGACTTTTTCGACGGGGCTGAATGACTTTGAAATATCCCGGAAGGTATAACCGTCATATCCTGTAAAATCCGTGCTTCTATTGGTATAATTCACATCAATACGGGCATTCATGTTCCCGGCGATTGCTCCGTGCAGCCATTTCACGTTCAATGTTCCTTTAACAGGGTGATTTGTAAAGAGTGTCTTCTCCCCAAAATCGAGGTTAATTTTTAACCGGTTAGGTTTTACCGTCTCTATTCTAATCGTTTTGAAGAACTTTAACCCACCTATACTCACTGTTGCCTGCCACAATCCTGTCGGATCATCAGGGGAAGTACCTGCCGCGAAAACATAAAAGCCGTTAAGCCCGTTCGTGCGGGTGATTTTCTTACGCAATTTGCCACCGGGATCCGACAATTCGAAGATTACAGGATGATCGTCTGGAATGGCATTCAATTTATCTTCCATAATAAACGATAGGAATATTGTGTCTCCGGGTCTCCAAACACCCCGTTCTCCATAGAGATATCCTTTAACACCTTCCTGAGTGTGGGCCCCTGCTACATCAAACTGGCTGAAGGATAAGGCAGAACGTTGATCAAGCCTCAGATAACCCCGTTGATCATCTTTACTGGCTACGAGGAGATAGGGCTGGCTTCCCGGATTAATAGTGGCAACACCATGATTATCTGTAGTTAATGATCCAAGTAACTGGTTCTGAAAATTATATATTTCAAGTTTTACCCCGTCTAGTGGTTCCGTTGTGCGCAGATCGGTGACGGCAAACAAGAGGGATTTATCATCACCTTGTTTTGCAATGATCCCAAAGTTTGAAGCCAGGACATTTCTGGCAACCTTTCTTTCATAATAGTTATAATAGGAATCTGTGCAGGGATCATTCCGTTCATTCCAATTGTAATCTGCATATTCGTAATCGTAGTCGTAATAATCGTTCGAGGCATCATAATAAGCAAGATCCCGGTCATCTATGGTTTCAAACGAATCATCATTTTCAGTAAGATCATCCGCATCCTGGCTCATGTCGGGACATGGAAACAGGGAGTGTTTTTTACGGAAACTCAGTTCAACGCGGTAAATTGCACCCGGATCTGTCTTGATAAGTTTGCTCAGATCCAGGGAAAAAGCATTCCATTCCCCCAAGTTTACAGGATGTTCCGGGATAAGGTTGATCGTCTTTTTTAGTATCAACCGCCCGGCACGTTTTAGTTCCTCGTTGC
>CAVXSF010000022.1:0-32984 GCA_963764345.1 uncultured Bacteroidales bacterium
TGAAGCTGGTGATTCCTGCAGTGGCCGGCTCTGTCATTGGCGCCAGGATTGCTGTGGATATCAACGAGGAAGTGATGGAACGCACTATCGGCGTACTGCTGCTTTTCATGTTTTTCATTGTTCTGTGGAGGCCCTCTAAATGGCTGAAAGACAGGCAAGGGATAACGCCCGTACCCTATTGGGTTCAGGCAGGAATCTTCTTTCTTATCGGTATATACGGGGGTTTTATCCAGGCTGGTGTGGGATTCTTCCTGCTGGCGGGACTTGTTTTGGGAGCCGGATATGATCTGGTCAGGGCAAATGCGGTCAAGGTTTTTATCGTGCTTCTGTATACTCCGGTAGCACTGGCTTTTTTCATTTACAACCACCAGGTAAATTTCGCCTTTGGCTTCATTTTAGCCGCCGGGAGTATGCTTGGAGCATGGGTGGGGGCAAAGGTGGCTGTACAATGGGGCGCAAAATTCGTACGTTACGTCCTTCTTGCAACGGTGCTGATCGCTTCCATAAAACTACTCGGCTTGTTTTAATGTTGGACAGGAGGTCAGACTATTTGGGTTCAATGGTATATTTGATCCATCCCCTCTGACGGTAAGAATTGGCATCAACGGTAAATCTGGTAATTCTGGCGGCATCCAGCACTGCTTCCTCAATGCAGGGGTCCTGGTAGGTTTCCTTCAGTATGGTGGGATTGCCAACCACATTACCTTCCTTATCAACATCAATCTGAACGGTCACTTCAATACGGCTGGTTACCACACAATTTTTGATATTCGGGAACACATCATTCCCCCTTGTGCGACGGTTACCCAATCCGTATGATATTCCATTGCCCAGTCCTCCGCCTTGTCCGTAGTTAGGCGCGTCAGCCGATCCATTCAGATTGCCCTGGTTACCGCTTCCCTGGGTTATACCTTCGGAACCTTCCTGTGTGCCCACACCTTTATTTCCGAAGGCATTCTGACCCATTTTCTGAAGCTTTTCCGCTTCAGCTTTTTTCCGCTGGTCCTCTTCCTTTTGTTTTCGTATTGCCTCCTGCCTCTGCTTTTCCTGTTCCAGCTTCTCTTTCTCCTCTGCCTGTTTTTTCAGTTCTTCGGCCGTCGGTTTATTTACTTTAACAGGTGATTCTTCATAATCCTGGGCCTGTTTATCGGTTACCGGTGTTGTTTTAGCCGGCTTAACTTCTTTCTGAGGTGCTACATCAGGAACTGCATCTACCTGTTTCTGGGGAACGGTTTCGGTTTTTCCACCCTGTTGCTCGTCGCCTGCAGGTTCGATATGACCCAGCCCTGTTGCTTCAGTCCCGAAATTCACGAGGATCCCTTCTTCTTCCGGTGGCGGGTCGGGATAACTGAAGCCGAAGAAAATCAGCAGCAGGGCAACGAGTACGTGCACTACAGTGGTTCCGATGACGCCGTTTTTGTGAAGGTTCATCTTATAAGGGTCTTGTGCCAAGGATTACCTTGTACTTGTTTCTTTTCGCAATTTCAAGGAAATCAAACACCTCATTCATATTCAGATTTTCATCGGCATTCAGCCTGACCGTCGGCGGTTCCTGTTTGTTTTCCTGCTTAGTCGCCAGCTTTTCCCTGAGAGTGGATTTTACGGTAGCTTCAAGATCTGACGATGGCACAGATTCGCCATCGATAAAGAACTGCCCTTCCTTTGAAATGGAAACATTGATATCGGGGTTCGCGACGGTCTGGTTGTTACTCCGTGGAAGCTCTACATTCATGGCTCCTGGTGTAATCAGCGTGGAGGCAATCATAAAAAAGATCAGCAGGAGGAATACAATGTCCGTCATTCCCGACATGGAGAAATTCATATTCACCTTATTGCGTGAGCTGATAGCCATACTTATTTTTCTTTCAGAATTACCTTATAATTGTGTTTGGCAGCTACATTCATGATCTCAACAGATTTTTTCACGCTGGCCTGCCGGTCGGCGATAATGGTTACGGCGGGATCAGCCTGCCCCTGCAATTTCGCCAGGAGAAGATTATCGAGGTTTTCAAGTACCACGGTTTTACCATCCAGCCTGATCTGACCGCCTGCATTTATTTGAATTACCGGGATTTTAGCGGTAGTTGTGACGGTCTGACCTCTTTGAGGAAAGAGAAGTTTAAGGGCATTCGGCGCAATCAGTGTGGAGGTAAGCATGAAAAAGATGAGCAAAAGAAAGACGATGTCGGTCATTCCCGACATGCTGAAATTAACGCTTACCTTATTTTTTGACCGTAGACTCATCGCTTTATTTTACCGGTTCATTCAACAGGTCCATAAATTCAGTAGTACTGGCTTCAAGATTATTCACGACCTTTTCGACCTTGGCCACCAGGATGTTGTAGGCGAAGTAGGCGATAATACCGACGATCAGACCTGCTACTGTGGTAATAAGTGCCGTATAGATCCCCGTAGACAACTGTGACACATTGATATTATTCCCGGAAGTGGACATTTCCATAAAGGCCTGGACCATTCCGATTACCGTCCCGAGGAAGCCGATCATTGGGGCACCACCTGAAACGGTAGCCAGCGTGGGCAGACCTTTTTCGAGTTTATATACCTCGAGACGGCCTACATTTTCGATAGCGGCGTTCACATCATTGAGTGGACGGCCGATGCGGCTTATCCCTTTCTCAATCATCCTGGCTACCGGATTACTGGTCGACTGGCAAAGCGAATTAGCGGCATCAATTTTACCATCCATGATATAATCCCGGATACGGTTCATAAAGTTCATGTCCACATGCTGTGCTTTCTTGATGGCGAAATATCGTTCAAAAAAAATATAAACCGCAATGATGGACAGGATGATTATCGGGATCATAACCCAACCGCCTTTTAAGGCCAGTGACAGGAATGTCTGGTCTTTTGTTCCTGTTGAGGTCATCCCGGTTGTTTCTGTGGTAACCACTTGTAAAATTGTCAGTACGTCCATGTTTCTTGATTATTTTAAGCGAAGATATAAAAAAAACGAGATATACCCTTTTGTAGTATATCCCGTTTAATAAAATCTTACGAACATGACAGGCTGTCTATGCGATGTGAACCAGGAATTTAATCTCCAGGTAGTAAACCAATGCTCCGGCAAGATAACCAAGGATAGCCAGCAGGGAGATTTTTCTCATATACCAGATGAAATCGATCTTTTCCAGTCCCATGGCAGCAACTCCGGCGGCTGAACCGATGATCAGGATACTTCCGCCGGTACCGGCAGTATAGGCCAGAAATTCCCAGAATACACCGTTCTGGACAAAATTATGAGCCCAGGCAACCGCGTTGGGATCGACAAGTGCAAGAGCTTCGAGGGTGCTTTTCGTTTCAACCGGGTACATACCCATGGCACCGGCAACAAGAGGCACATTATCAATCACAGATGAGAGAGCACCAATAGCAATATCGATTAGGTATACGTTGTCGAGGTGTTTGTCGAGGAAGCCGGCAAGGATGTTCAAATGCCCGGCAGATTCCAGTGCAGCCACTGCACTCAGGATCCCAAGGAAGAAAAACACGGTAGGTATTTCCACCCTCCTGAGGATGGCAGTCACCTTGAGCTTTGCTTTGATATGATGTGCCTTGTTCCGGTGCATGATCTCAGTCACCAGCCATATCAACGAGAGCGAAAGCAACATCCCCATATAGGGAGGTAGATGGGTCAGGGTTTTAAACACCGGAACGAATAAAAGACCTGATATACCCAGGATGAGTATAAGCTTTCTTTCGAATGAGGTAGTGAGCTCCTTATCATCTTTATTAAACTCAGGCCTTTCAACATGACCTTTCTGTGTAAAGCTGAGCCATACCATGGGAATGACCATGGTGAAGAGGCTGGGGGTGAATACCCTTGAAATGATAGCCCCCGTAGTTACCTGCCCACCGATCCAGAGCATAATGGTGGTTACATCGCCGATAGGCGACCATGCACCTCCGGCATTGGCAGCCAGAACAACCATACTGGCAAAAAACCAGCGGGTTTTCTTGTCAGAAACCAGCTTCCGGAGCAAGGCCACCATAACGATGGTCGTGGTCAGGTTATCAAGCGTGGCTGACAGGAAAAAGGTCAGGAAGCTGAGGATCCACAATAATTTGACCTTGTTTGTAGTCCTGATTTTATCTGTAATTACTTTAAAGCCGTCATGCTGGTCGATGATCTCCACGATGGTCATGGCGCCAAGGAGAAAGAACAGGATCTCAGAAATGTTTCCGAGATGCTCGACGATTTCCCGATCAACTATAAATTCCCTCATCTGTTCCAGCCAGTGATGGTGCTCGGCTGCAGGCAGGTTTGGCAGTCCGGAAATAAAATCTTTGGCGGCTGAACTGTCAAGGTGTTCAGTACCCATAACAAAATCACGAAATGAAGGACTGAATCCCTGCGTGAGAATGTCGAAAGCTCCCAGAATATATGCCAGCCAGCAGAGGGTGCCAATGGCAAGAGCAGAAACAGCTTTATCAACTTTAAGCGGATGTTCCAGGGCGATAGCGACGTACCCGAGAACGAAAATGACGATCATCGCAGCAAACATAGAGTAGAATTTTTGAAGTGATTAACAAAGACCGCAAATATAGGAATGTTATCTGATTTTGCCCTGATAAATGTCAGGAAATGGACGGAATTTGTCAGGGTTTGGTCTTGTCCTGATCCAGACTTTCAACCGTGTCATTCACCTCCTGTTTTTGCTTCTTTTTCTTTGAAGAGGAGAAAAGGTCCGCTATGGCATCTTTATATCGTCGGAGAAGTTCACCTAAGGTGTTAAAATCTTCGCGGAAGAAAATACCGACACCCTGCGTATACGGGGAGGTCTGGAACAGGAGGTTGTCGTTCGCCCTGTTGAAGGCTTTCATGTGGACTTTTCCGTTTTCAGTAATCTTAAAATCAATGTCAAAATCTCCCACTATATTGTTGGTGTTGGTTGTGGAGGTGGCTTGAGTGGTCTGGTTTCCGCCAACATCCACGTTACCGTTTATGGTAACTCTGTCATTTAGGATCTGGGTGCTGAGCGCCAATTCAACTTCCTGGGTGCTTACTTCCGAACCGGGGCGATAATTCACACCAATATCGAGGTCCTTACTGATTTGAGATAGCCAGTGATTTAGCTGGTTGGACAACATTTCAGAGGTGGTGGCCATGCCCGCACTGGCAAAAGCTGTGGTAGCCCCTCCTGTTCCTGAAAATGTGCCATACGTTTGCTGGTTGGAATAAAAACTGTTCAGTACAAGGAGAGACAGGAACTGCTTCATCAGTTCTTCCTCTGTTGAAGTGCTGTTTTTAACGATCCTCTGGGTTTCCTGGTCGGCCGTGGGCAGGGAGATATCCGGATTAATCGTGGGATTCATTAATTTTCCGCTTAGCTGAATGACGCATTCCACCGGGATACGCTTTCCCGACGAGCCTTCAAACATAGTAGGATCAAGAGGTGTCACGGATGTCCTTAAAGAATACACCGCTTTCATATCGATGTTGGCATCCTCCGGGTTTCCGGTCCAGGAGATCTTGCCTCCGGGTTCAACTTCGAATTTTTTGTTGATCACGTTCTGCAAGGTGAACAAATAGTCTCCACTCTCAATGGAAATGTCACCAAAGATCTCGAATTTACCCAGCGTATTGATGTTTATTTTGAGGTTCCCGTTTCCCCGTCCCCGCAGGATGTCACCAACCTTGGGATCGAAGATAAGCTGGACTTCCGCATCATTTGTGACATCCAGGTTGAAGTTGAGTGATAATCCCCGCAGTTTTACATCATACCTGTTTTGTTCCCCTGTTTTGTTCTGATCCTTCTCGCCGGTATTGATGAATTTAATGAAATCGTTTTCATTTACTTCTTCTGTACCATTCAACGGGATAAAAAATACACTGTTCTTCTCCGAACGGGCATTGATATCCATCTTCAGGTTATCAGGCGGACCGGTGATTTTGATGAAGCCGCTGGCAAAGATTTTCCCGTAAAAAAGTTGGTTGTCTTTCTCGGTGGTATTCAGAAAATTGAAATTACTGGTCTGAAGGCTGATGTTCAGATTAATATCCCTGAAGAACCTGGTGTCCACAGATCCCTGTGCTACAGTCTTATTGCCGTTCTCATCGTAGACTTCTATATTTTTCAGGATGACACTGTTATGAATAATATCGACATCGTTGGTGAAATAGTACTTGGTTTGCAGATAATTTACCACAAATGATGTTTTGAACAGGCTGATCTTTCCGTTCAGGTCGGGCTGCTGTGTTGTACCTTTCAGCGTGAGGTCCCCGGAACCCATCCCCTTGAGATCGGAAATCAGGAAATCGGTATAGGGTGAGAAGGTATTCAGACGGACCTTGTCCAGTTTTATGGTAAAATCAAGAATTTTGGATTCAGGATAAAAATCGCCCTCGGTCCGAAAGATTTCCGCCGTTCCCTTTTTAGCGTCAGCCAGCATGTGTATCCGTTTGTCCTCATTATCCCACAAGGCTTTAATTTCACCGTCGCCAAAATCCTCCCCATTGATAAATAAGTTGCTGAGGTCAAGATCGGCGAGGAACAGCGGATTTTTAAATGGATTTTTAAGGCTTGCTTTTCCGGTCATCTTCCCGTTAAATTCAAGCCGGGCTTTTTTGGTGAAAATATTCAAAGTTGATAGATCCAGGTCGTTAAACAGAAATCTGAGTGTCTCATTTGGATCGTTCGAAATCCCGCCATATACGAGAAACATCTGGTTCTGGTTACTGATGGTGAAGGAATCGACTTTTATGGAACTCGTGTCGATGACGATTAAACTTTTGGAAATATTCCAGGTAGTATCGTTAAAGATGATATTGGAGGGCTGCATGTGAATATTGAACTTTGGATTGCTGCTGATCTTGTTTTCCGCCAGGTTGGCCATCAGGTTGATCTGTCCCTGATATTTAGGCTTTTCAAAGCTGTTCCAGTCAAGATTGAGCGTTATCGTATCGTTGAATACCGAAGCGTTAAAAGTCAGATTATCCAGGGCCAGATTATTGTTCAGCAGGAGTGTGCTGCTTCGGGTAATGATCTCGGTCTTATTGTGAGTACTTGAAGTGATGATCTTAAGGTCCTTCCATTGGTTTCCGTAGAAGCTAAAGAGAGGGCAGTCAGCGATGAGGTCGGTTTCCAGATTTGCAGGATTGTACCTTCCGGCAAGATAGGAGCTGTCAGCAATGTCAAAATCAGGTAAAAAGAAATTAACAACGGAGCTGATATTTTTCAGGTTGAGTTTGAACCTGAAATTATTGGTGTCTGCTGTGTTGGGAACCCAAAGGTTCTCTTTGGCAAGACTGGGCAGGTAATGATAGACCAGGTTTTTGAAGGAATTTCCCAGAGTGCTGAACTGATAATGTCCACTCAGCTCTCCGTCCATAATATCGGAATTTATCCTTATTAGGTTGGTGTCTGCAGTGTTAACTGACACAAGACTAAGGTCATAGATTTGGATCTGCTTGCCGGTTTTCTGGAAATAGGAATTCACGAGTTTGATCTCACCATCGATATCATCTATATTGCTTCCTGAAAAATTTGTTTTCAGAAGAAAAGAAGCAAAATAATCAGGGTCCGATTTCTCAAGATTCAGGTAATAGGGTTTGACGTTCGATACGTTGGCTGTAAAATCGAAATTGGGCCTTGCAGACGAAAAGTCCACTTTGCCAAGGAACTCCATTTTCAGGTTCGGATCATTGATATTTACCGATCCGTTAAAAGTCTTGTTGCTGAGAAGTCCCGAAAGTTTTATTTTTTTATAGGTATAATGATTTACGCCCATACTGTCGATGGTACCGCTGATATTTGCAAACAATGTATCCACGGAAGTAAAACCGTCAACATTCATTGCCATGCTTATTTTACCGATGAGTTGATCGTTACTGGTCAGCTTTCCCACGTTGAAAGACTGGCTTTTAACTCTGCCCTTGAAGGTTAATCCGCTGATTTTGTCAGGTTTAATAAGCAGGTCAGACGAGAGTTGTCCCAGCCTTGTATTAAACTTGCCATATGCCACAAAATCATCAATATACCCGGTGAATTTTCCTGTATAGGTGATCGTGCCAAGCTGATCGAAATGGTCCGGCACTTTCACACTTTTGTTTCCGGGAAGTTTCAGCATTCTGATATCATGAATGTTTGTGGTCAGCTGCCTGATATTGAAATGCATAAAGGTCTGACGAAAGTCCGGGAGACCGATCATGTTAAAACTGCCTTCCAGGCTGGTATGGTCGTTGTAGGAAAGCAGGATGTTATCGCCGGTCATGTCGCTGATCCGGCCTGTAACAAGTCCTGAGACACGCAGGGTTTCATTATAATCCATGAACGTGGGTGCAAAATACCCGATATCGATGAAGTTGACCGTCGATGATCGAAGGTTAAAGCGTGTTTTGACCTTGTTTACAAAATCGGAGAAATCACCATAATTGGTAAAGTTAAACTCTACCTGGGTAGCACTGACATTTGAAAGTGGCGTCTCAAGATAAGCATTTTTAAAAGTCATGTGTCTTTTACTCAGGCTCATCCTGGTGCTCATGTTGTTCAGGCGGAATCCGGAGCGTTCGAGGAATGACAGGTTTTTGACATCAAAGGAAACAGTATCTCCTGAGATATTGAGACTGGCAAGCCTGATCTGCAGGTCACCAAGGTCCATATCCTGGAAATTGATGCCCCTAACCGGTTCCTCGCTTCCATCCCTCGTGTAACGAAAATGAGAATCGTTTAACTCAATACGGTCAAACGATATTTTCCATCCGCTCTTCTTTTCACCCCCGTTATTGGTCATACGATCAATAATGAATTTGAGGTTAATGACACCTGTCGTGTCTGTGATGAGATGGATGTAAGAATTATCCAGGGCAAGCCTGCTGATCGAAATCGCTTGTTTACTCCGGTTAAGATGCGATATCCGGGCTTTTACCTTATCCGCGTAGAGGAGAGTGTCGCCGTTGAGGTCCTGCACGTATAGTTTTCTGATTTGAATCCGGTTGAAAAAAGTGACAGAAACCTTTTCCACACGAATTTCGGTATGCAGTTTTTTGGAAATTTCTTCCGCTACATAGTGTGTAAGTCTGGTCTGGACTTTTTTATTCTGAAGAAAAAGAAGCCCTGTAGCTGGTATGGAGAACAATACCAGTAAAGAAATCAGTACTATTTTTAAAAATTTTTTAATGGCTGGATCATTTTATTCTGAGAACGCAAAAAAACGAAAAAAAGTTTAAACATTACCTTACTCACACAACAATACAAGCGACAATTCTGTTTCTAAAAACAAAAACAAAATCAGATCCTGAATTCTGATGCAATTTAGGAATTAAAATTACATAAGACACTGATAAACAAAAACAAAAAGTCTGGTAATAAAGAAATTGGCTGTCTGACCTTTGGGACTGTAGGGCAACTTCGTTAAATCTGATTATTTTTGTACAAGAATTGCACCAAACTATGATAACGATACTGGGAATTGAATCCTCCTGTGATGATACGGCAGCGGCCATAATACGCGACGGTCGTCTGTTGTCCAGCATGGTAGCAAACCAGGAGATTCACAGGAAGTACGGGGGAGTCGTGCCGGAGCTGGCCTCAAGGGCTCATCAGCAAAATATTATACCCGTGGTAGATGTAGCCATGAGGCAGGCAGGAATTGACAAAGGAGACATTGATGCGGTGGCTTTCACCCGGGGTCCGGGGCTTCTCGGTTCTCTTCTGGTTGGGACGTCTTTTGCCAAAGGCTTTGCCTTGTCAAGGAAAATTCCGCTGATCGAGATAAACCATCTCCAGGCACATATCCTGGTACATTTTATTCGAAATGAAGAGGGCGAGGACCGCTTTCCTGCTTTTCCTTTCCTCTGTTTGCTGGTTTCAGGAGGACACACGCAACTGGTACTGGTCAGGGATTATCTTTCGATGGAGATCATAGGAAAGACCATTGATGATGCTGCCGGTGAGGCTTTTGATAAGAGTGCCAAACTGATGAACCTGGCTTATCCGGGTGGACCCCTCATCGACAAACTGGCAAGGGAAGGTGATCCTCAGCGATTTCATTTCAGCAAGCCCAGGATCAGCGACCTCGATTACAGTTTCAGCGGGCTTAAAACATCTTTTTTGTATTTTCTCCGGGATGAACTTATCCGGGACGAGGCCTTCATTGAGAAGAACAAGGCAGATCTGGCCGCCTCCCTGCAAAGGACGATCATTGAAATCCTGATGGAAAAACTTATAAAGGCTTCAAAGATGACCGGTGTAATGGAAATCGCCCTGGCCGGCGGCGTATCTGCAAATTCCGGTCTGAGGGATGCATTGAATGCTGAAGGCAGAAAACGGAAATGGAATGTCTACATACCCAAATTCAGTTTTACGACCGATAACGCTGCGATGATCGCTATAAATGGGTATTTCAAGTATCAGAAGGGGGAATTTACTGATCAGAAGGCTGTGCCCAGGGCCAGAATGGATTTTTAGAACTCGTGCTGCAGCTTCTCGAGGCCATCATTAAATGCGTTATCAAACATCTCCCCGAGCTTGTGATTAACGTTCCGGCAGCCTGAAACAACCTGCTGCGCCCACTCCAGGTAACTCAGCTTGCGTTCCGTACTCCAGTCGAGCGGGTAATTTACAATATCCCTGATGTTACAAATTTTATCAGCAATCTTAATTTTTTTTGCTCCTTCTGAGAGGGAAGGAGCCCCTTTAACCTGCAATTCCTTCCGAATGGCGTAAGGAAGCTCTTTATCATCGGTGACCTCTATAACGAGATCGGCAATCTCTTTGTTAAACTCCCTGGTAATTTCTTCGTACGAAGCATCGGTATCTTCAATAACATCATGAAGGATGGCAGCGATAAGGATATTCTCTTCAGTCTCATCGCATTCACACAGAGTAAGTGCTACTTTTAACGGATGGTTAATATAAGGAACCTGATTAAATCCTTTTCTCCTCTGATATTTATGTTTTTCTGCTGCGTAAACAGAGGCTTGTATGACCAAACTGGGATTCATGTTTTTTTTGCGCAAATTTAAAATAATGATCGTTACTCTGAAACAAAAAACTTATTTATTCATCATTTAAAATCTCACTTTCAACAATTTATCTTTATAATTATTTTGTAAGAACTAAAAATGTGTTTATTTTAGAACTAAATAATTTTGAGATTGCTCGAGAACTTACAAATATCAGGAACAAGAAGAACACCAACAGTCCTGTTGGACTCTGAAGGCATAATTAAAATCGAGGGCCGGTCAATTCCTGAAGATGCCAGTTTGTTTTTTACCGATATTGTTGAATGGATCGATAAATATCTGAGTTTTCCCAAGGAAAAAACGGTTGTTAACATCAACCTGGAATATCTTAACAGCGGAACGTCAAAATACGTTCTTCAGATTTTGAGACGACTTAAAGAACTGCCTGCCAATAATCATCAGCTTACCATTAACTGGTACTATGAGGAAGGAGATGACGATATCCTTGAAAGAGGTGAATATTATGCATCCATCCTCGATCTGAAAATAAATTACTTTGAGATAGAGTAATGATTATTTCCCTATTGAGTCATAAAATTCCATAACATCAATCCAGTTCTGTTCATTTTTCATGCTCAGGTGATGAGAGCGTATATAGCTGCTTATTTCAGATTTATTCCCGAAGACACTTTGAGCTGAGCTTTTATTAAGTCTTACCTTTACCGGTTCTTCGGTACCGGCTGGCATGACGTAATAGTTTTCCTCATCTTTAAATTCATCATAAGGACGGTTTGCGTTGATCGCTTTCTGGTAATCGGCTTTCACAAACTGTTTAATATGCTTGATCATAAATGATGATTTTTTATCATAGAGGATTTCATAATAACTCCCCAAAGGATTCTGAGGCGTACGTACCAGCTTGAATTTCCTTAGACTGCCGTCCTTATTAAACAGGATGAAATAATCCAGCATGCTCTTATCCAGCATCAAAACGCCATCCTTGTCATTTTTATACAACAATTCGTCATTATAAGCATCAAGCTTAAGATTGATGTTATTGTAATACTTGCCGGAAATAAGGTAAACGCCTCCCTGCTCCCAATCCGTATTAAGGAATGGAGTCCCTCGTACTCCTTCATAACGGTCAACAAAGTTAAGGTAATAGAATCCACCACCTGCAAGCCCGTTTAGATCATCTTCGATAGCTGCTCTGGTGGGTGTTGGTTTAACTACTTCCTTATCCGCCTGTGCGAAAAGCTGACCTGCAAATAAGGATAAAACTAAAATAAGACTACCTGTGATCTTCATTTTGATAAGTTTTTTTTGTATCAATGTATTCAGTTTTCAATAGAATGTTGAATTGAATCTCTTTATTTTGCAAAATACAATAATTATTTTTAAGACTGTTCCTGAAGAGGAATTTTTGGCTTAAAAAAACGAAAAGTCACCTGTATTTTTCTGTCCGGGTCTGCTTACTGAACGGTTCGTGTGGCAATTCCGGTTTCCGGTTTCCGGATCCGAAGTCTTGCCCCGTTCCGGCAAGATGACACAGGATCTCCAGAAGACGGCAAATAACTTTCCTTGGTCTGAAATACCAGACCCGGATTTATGGCGTTTTCTGAATATGACGGTTGCAAAGCTTTCGAAACCTCCTCAAAGTTAGGTTACCGTTGAGACCTGTAGCTCTGAACCAATCAATTCTCTGCTACAGGTTTTCCCTTTGTTCACCTTTCAGTTTCAATTCTAAAAAAGTCAAAATCGGTATATCCCGGACTTTCCTGGAGATTGGGGTCGAGACAGAAAAGTCCGATCCGGGCCCCCACCCATCGCCCGGGTTTTGACTGAAATGCGTTACCCAGGGGGTGAAAAACTTTTCCGTTTTCGCTGTACGAGAAATGACAGACGGCGTCTTCAGTTACCGAAACTTTCAGGTATATATCATTGGAGGAGACAGCCACACCGTCCGCTTCGACAGGTGTGTCGCCACATTGATCATGGCCTCCCTCAAACCAGGATATCCGGGTACCGTCTTTTGTATTGTTCAGGCAGATATATGCAAAGCGTTCACCCATAATAATGAGCCCGGCTTTGTCTCCCTCAAGCCCGGGAAAAAAGCTCAGTCGGGTTACAGCCGAAAATTCGGGAGCCGGAAATTTTTGTAACAGGAGATTCGGGGCATACCATGGATTTCCGTAATTGGTGATATTGCTTATGGCATGTAACCGGATCATCCCTTTTGCGGGGAGACATTCAAACCAGCTGTCTGAAAAATTTGCCGCCCATTGCCATTGAAGACCCGGGCAGCCGCTGTCGAATTCATCGGTGGTCTGAGGAACAGAAATGACGGACGAATCACCAGCAACGGGTTTCTGAAAACTCATCACCGGTGAGCCGTTGTACCCGCTGTCAGGAACACTTCCTATCACCGGCCATCCGTCACGCCAGGTAACCGGTTCAAGCCAGGTTATCCGGCCATATGGCCCCCGGTCCTGAAAATGAATGAACCACCAGGTTCCCTCCGGGGTATCCACAATAGCACCCTGGTGAGGTCCGTTTACCGGTGTCTCACCCTGGCTGAGAACGACTTTAGTCTCATACGGACCGTAGATGCTCCTGGACCTTAAGACCGTTTGCCATCCGTGTTCAACACCACCGGCAGGAGCAAGGATATAGTAATAGCCGTCTTTCATGAGAAATTTAGGCCCTTCAAGAGTCGGAAAATTGACCGGATCATTGAAAATTACAGTGCCATTATCAAGCAGCGTTTTGCCGTCATTACTCATCCGGTGAAGAATCAGTGGCGTGCCACATAACTTGCTGTGCACCAGGTAGGCATTCCCGTCCTCATCCCAAAGAGGGCACGGATCTTCCCATAATTCTGTACTGACTACATGGGTTAGCGGTTCCCACGGTCCCGCGGGATTTTCTGCCGTACTCATATACAACCCTTCCCGGGGTGTGCAGAAATAGACGAAAAATTTACCGTCATGATAACGTATTGAAGGAGCCCAGCAGCCTTCACCGTGGACAGGCTTATTGTATTTTTCTCCGGGCAGTCGGTCGTAGACATGACCGATGATCGTCCAGTTCACCAGGTCTCTGGAATGGAGAACCGGAATGCCCGGCATGCAGCTGAAACTGGATGAAACCAGGTAAAAATCATCTCCGGCTCTTACAACATCCGGATCAGAATAATCGGCAAAGATGACGGGATTCCTGTACGTTCCGTCCCCTTTATCGGGAATCCACTGTGCACGGGTACCGGGATACCAGGCCAGCGTCAGCAGGAAAAGAAAACAGATGTGTTTCATATGCTGATTGAATTTATTTTCCCATCCCTCTGATCAGGATGGAAACAAGGCAGGGTTCCGGATATTGGCACCCTACCCTTCGGAGTATAAATTAGTAAAAAATCAGATCGGTTCGTTTTTTTGGCTGAGTATTTGACCAGGGATACAAAGCACCCTGCCTATACCTAATTTGGAAAAGCGGATCATTTCAGGGGATTTCATTCTTCCCCCTATCCCGGGATCTCCTCCCTCACCTCTTAATACTCCCGGCCACAGATCACTTTATAGTATTTTACACTCTTCCCTGTTTCGAATCTGATGATATACATACCTGCTGGCATTCCTGCTGCATTCCACAGGAAGCGATGCTCTCCTGCTTCTGTTTCTCCTTCGGCAATCACAGCGGTCTTCCTTCCGTTCAGGTCAAAGACGACCAGGCTGATGTGCTGGGGTGAATCAAGATGTAGTGAGATGTTCAGCATTTCATTGAAGGGATTCGGATAGCAATTTATCTGTCCTTCGCCAGAACCCGCCAGCCTTTCGGCATGAACTCCTTCATCCGGGAAATTTTCCCTGCCCGGCGTACCCAGTAACTGTTCTGACGGTGCCCAGTTTTCCGCCAGGGAATTGTCGAGTTCCGGACTTAACAGGGAAAGAGTATAACCCGTACCGTTTGGTTCTTCCGGCCAGGGCGACGTGATATCGAAACCGACGGAATCTTCAAGGATCTCATTCTGCGTGAACAAACGAACCCACTCACCCGAACTGCTTAAGCCGAAACCAAGTTCGCCCTGTTTGTTCATAACCCCGGGGTAGACAGATGAAAATGCGGCAGTATCGCGGCATAATACCAGGTAGCCGTCGGGGGGGAGTATTGTGTTCGGCTTAATGATAAACTGATGATCATCACTGTCATCCCTCAGGATCCATCCGGAAATATCTGTATTTTCGCCCGAAGAATTGTAAAGTTCAACCCAGTCCTCACTGTCGGTATCGGGAGCCGATTTATAATTTATTTCATTTATGACGACAGGGTTTTCGCTGGCCCCGGGTATTTTTTCAAACCGGGCAACCAGGGTCTGATCAGTCTGCATGCTGAGATTCAGGTCGGGGAGAGTACTCTGGTATGTTCCGATCCATTCTTTGAACCTGTAGCCAGGGTTAGGCTCAGCTATGAGATGAACAGGTTCGTTACTGAAATAAACACCTTTCCATGGAAAGTCCTCTGGTTTGAGGGTATTCAGCCTGATGATTCCGCCTTCCGGACCGTCAATGGACAAAGTCAGTTGACACGTATAACCCAAACCGAACATCTGGCTCATATAAGTTCGCAGGATATCGGGTCGTTTGTTCGCAAAGGCGAGGATGAAATTATCGATGGTAGAGTTCCATTGAACAGGAGTGCTTCCCCATTTCTGAGCGTGATAAACCATCTCACCCGAAATATTGTTTCTCAGCCGACTGATTTCTTTCCTGACATTCTCAGAACTGAAAGTCGTGTTTAAAAGGTCTGAGAAAGAGATAAGGAACTGCTTTTTGAATTGCTGATTTCCCATCAGGGAACGGAACAGGAAAGTTGACCAGGGTGGATTTGGCCAATCGGGGCCATCGGGAGACAATGCAAAACTAAAGGTATTGTCATAGACCTTGTTCACATCCCAAATCCCGAATCCGAAATCCGTGTCAAACATGATCCATCTCCATTTACCGCCTTCTTCCTCCGGTTCCCAGAATTTTATATTGTTCCCGGGCCAGTCTCCGTTGAAGATGAAGATCTCGGTGCTGACATATTTCATATAATTATCGACATCCATTTTTGTGCATACATAATTGTAATTGGCATCCAAGGTCAGGGGATGACTTTGAATAAAACTGATCAGATCGGAATAATCTTGATTAGAACCATTGATGATCCACCCGTTTCCTTCCAGAAGATTTATTTTATCCGGATCACAGTCATGGTTTGAAGCGACAAAGTGCTCACTGATCTTCTCCCGGATATTCTGAATGCCCCAATACTGGCCGTTCAGGAACACCACAGCCTGGCGTCCTGCCTGCACATCCTGGTCAAGGCTTCCGGCAAGGCTGGCAGCCAGAAGGTCTCTCATCATCGACCCGGAACCGCTGTTTTCGCCGAACCAGTCATTACCCGCATTTCTCAGGATGAAGGATTCAAATTTGTCAATCGGCTTGTCGGGGAAGATCTGGTAACGGATATCTTTGTCGCCATAAACTTTCCTGGCATATACCGCCAGTGATTTTTGCGGGTTTGCCCTGGAATAATTACCGTAGATCCGTATCCCGGCATCAATGCTGAAGGCCTGCGATCCGTCAGGTTCAAACATTTCAATGTGAGAGGGTCGTTCCCAGTCCTGCCAGAAGTTGGCACCAAAATAGGGGGCTTCTTCTGCAGCGTTCTTTCCTTTGACATAAATGCCGTAATCCTCGTCCCACAGGTTGCCTGGGTCGGATGTGACTGATACGACTGGCAATTCAGGTTTTCGCCCGGTGATGAAGGTGCTTGTCACGATCTTACCCGGGAGGGATCCGGCCCTCAGGACCCTGGCCCTGACCACGGCCGGTTGAGCCAGATCTATCGGCACAATGTAAACCAGTGAGGACGTATCCGGTTCGGAACCGTCGATGGAATAATAAATGGTGTCGTTGGTATCGCCGGTGGAAATGGATAACTGCACAGGGGCGGTATAAAAACCACCGGGCAATGAAAAAACAGGGACATGGTTTTCTTCTGAAATATAACCTGTTGTCTGGTTTGAACCGCCGGGTGTGGGTTCGGTAAAAATACGCCAGGGACCGGTCCCGTCAGGCTGGCGACCGAAGCTGTAATCGGGAGCTGCCGGGGTGATGATGACAGAGTCTGACAGGTTTCCTGCAGGATCAAACAGGTAAATGGTATCGCCGTCAGCATCGATTTTAAATCCGGTATGAATAGTCGTTGCCGGAAGGCCGAGCTCTGGCGGGGCAGGGGAGACGGGAGCTGAGGATAATTCTACAGAGAAGTAAGGGATCGCACTCATATCAGATGACGATATCGACTGGTTATAAACCTGGATGGACAGGATGTTCTCCCCGTCCCTGAGCAAAGCACCTGCTCCTGCAACCACGAACGATTCGGGCCGGCCTCCGGTGTACATCACAGCCTCGTGCAACCCTGATGAAGGCGAATTGTATGGAGGCGGCACTCCCGGAGCACCCATGTTTCCCCGGGCAATCTCGGTGCCGTTCAGGTAGGCTACAAATGCGTCATCATAATCAATCTGAAGGAGGGCATCCCCCGCGAGTGACTTGTCAGGAATATCAAACCTCGTTCTCATAAACAGGGAAAGAGACGGACTGATGACCGTTGAGTCATCATCATCACCATACCCGATACCGGAAGGCCCCGTTGACCAGGAAGAGTCGTCAAAGCCGGACTCCCTCCAGGATGAGGGAGGTTCGGATGAAGGAATGATATAATTCCAGGAGTCGCCACGGCGAATCAATGTATGCCAGAAATAGGCCGTATCCGTACCACTGTCACCCGAAGCAAAGACAAGCATGTATTCACCTGAAGACATGCTGAATGAAGGAAATGTCCACTTCCGTGGCTCACTTCTGGTATCGGTTACGGAATACCCCTCCAGGTTGAGGTCACCGGAAGAAGCATTGAAAAATTCAATCCAGTCGGGATAATCTCCGGTCTCATCCTGAATATTATGATTGTTTGATGCCAGGACCTCGTTGATCACCAGGGCCTGGGCCTGAACCACATTACCCGGTAGGAGAAACAGGGCAGACGTCAGCAGTATTTTTAGTAGTTTTGGTAGTATTTTCATTGAATGGTAAAATATACTGGTCTTCCTCCGGACTAATCATCATCCAAAGCATCTAAATAAGGATGTTCATCAACATTCATCATCCGCTTTTTATCATAAAAATAGACAATAATTCTGGCAGTGTCACGCATAAAATTGATAGACTCAACATCAACCCGGTGAATATTGATTCCTGTACGCTCCTTTAGATCCTCGATCAGATCCGCCCGTTTTTCCTCCTTTATCAGCTCAATTTTTTCATACGTGATGGTTTTTGAAGACTCATGGGAAAGAAGAAACGCATATTCAAGCACCCACAATAGGATGATGATTGAAATATTGCTGAAAAGGAGCTCAGCCCAGGGTATAAACTGATCTGACAACGAATTGAGGACCGATGTACCAATGACAACAAAAAGATAGGTCATCTCTTTGATCGGAACAGGATTGGTTCTGTAACGCAGAATCCCGAAAAGGGCAAACAGACCGAATGCAAAACCAAGTTTCAGATCAACCCCCGAAAGTAGCAAACATAGCAGAAAAACCACTGTATTGATCAGAAGGTAGGTGAACAGGTAATCTTTACGCCTGGTCCTTCGGTAATAAATATAGCGGACAATAATTAGGGCTACCAATAGATTGAACAGAAATCTGAGGGCCAGGGAAAGAAAACTTTCAACCCTGATAAATTGAGTCCCCAGAAAGGATTCTGCGACGATAAGATTCAATAAATTCATCCTGTTTTTGATTTAATTGGTATAATTGTTCTTTAAACTGGTTTCGCCTGATGTCTTTGTTCATCAGTGCTGTTCCGGCGCAATACTTGCTGAAACTTATTTCTCTGACTCTTAATTCCCGTAAAAGTCTGTAAAAAGGCGATTTCAGATTTCTTTCCGCAGTTTTTATCTCAGCCATGGCAAGTGCCGGAAGTCCTGCTTTTTGTTGGCCGTGGGTAAAACGGATATCTGAATCAAGGGTGATCCTTTCCTGAAGCGGGAAATTAACCAGGGTGAACCGTTGAAAAAAAGTTGTAATCCTTGGTTCCAGCATACCAGCCAGATATGGAGAATTCTCCCGGATAAAGTCCTCTGTGTCCTTACCCTTAAGGGTTTTATGATTTGTCTGTAACCTGTTTTTGATGACTTCCCCCCGGTTGTTCTTATGTTTTATCTCCAGGAAGGTTAACCCCGTATCGGCATACTCCCTGAGCCTTATCTTAAATCGGGTTCCCATACCGTTATGGTGGGATAGGTACATCCCGTTCCCCGGTGAGTCGAAATAAAGGGTATCGTACTTCATGAGCCTGCGTCCTTCCACTTCCAATACACTGTAATTAGAACCAAGCTGCTCAAGGATCAGGGGAACCAGGTCTGCACTGAAAGCGAATTTGCGGTCGTAACGGCTCATCAAATGGCAATCATCCAGTTCCTCCAGACCGACGGGATCGAAATGGCTGAGGATCCGTACAACCTCCAAACGTATCTGTTCATTTATTTTTATTATATCCGGCATTACAGTTTCTCATACGTTAAAAACGCTAATTCAGTTCCAGTATATACAGAATGGATAGTATATAGTCGGTATCCGGCCTGACCACATTGGCTTCCCGTTCGCGGTAAAATGAAATTCCTAACTTGTTTTTCGAATTCAGTTTGTAACTGAAACCTGATCCTATCCTTTTTTTGGCGATCATGTTCATGTCATTCATATTTACCTTCGAGAAAATTTCATAACTTAAATAGGGTTTTAAAGGTATTTTACGGATATTGTAATCCACCTTCACCCTTGTCCTGTCATAACTTGCCGGCATACGCCCGTTTTCCGAGCTTCTCACAGCCACATAATCTGCCTGGAATTTATTCCGCAGACTGAAGGAAAAACGACCAGTCCCGGTTTCTCCTTCTACGAAGGCGATAAGACGGTGGCCCAGCATATAACCGACGTCTTCATCTGCTTTATTTTCAAAACGATAGGACACGCCTGCCGAAAGCCATTTTTTCGAATAATCCAGGCCTGCCTCCATAAATGTAATATCCCTTATTCCTGCATTTTCATGCCAGCGGTCCGATAATTCAATAACCATGCTGAGCCTCTTGTTCAGATGTGTTTCAAGGTTCATGGAAGCCCAAAGGTTAAAATCGTCTTCCTGGGCTTTCAGGGTACTCACCCAACCGGATATCACGAAGATGAAAAGAGCAATTCTAATTCTGCGCAGGATCATTCAGTCTTCAGTTAAATATTTTAATATCCTCAACCTGGACAACCTGGTTCTTTCCGGTGACCCTGACGGTCTTTACGACAGGAACTTCTCCTGATGGATTCGTTTGTGATGAGTCCCTGGAAAATGCATAAACGGTATAGGTGCCCTCCCTGAGATAATCAAAGCGGTACCAGCCTCCCAGCCCCGTTTCAAAATGGTCATTATAAATACTGTCCTTACCGTAGAGGATGAAAACATCCACCCCCGGTGCATAATATTCACCCTTGTTTACCGTCCATTCACTATTATAATTAATGGCATATACCCTGCCGGTTACGGTTGATGTTCCTCCTTCACCCTCCTCCTTGGTACACGACTGAATTAAAAAACTGATCGTAAGGAGTGAGGTAATCATAAGGTATCCTGAAAGACCTTTCATATTAACAAATGGTTAATTTAATCTTTAACAAATATAAAATAAGAAATAAGAACGCCATCAATACGGCGAATATCTTTGATGATTGAAGGGCATTTGGAAATAGCAACTTTATGTTGGATATCAGTGCCCGTCTGCCGGATCCTGGTTTACCGAAGTAATTTTCTGTTCCGGGAGCGGGGGGATATGAACCGCGATCAGACTATAAAAAATCGGTCGCAACTCTTCCGGATCACCCCTTGTAACTACTTTTCTGCAGGATTTCGGGAAGCCTCGGAAACAGGCTGTCAACATTATGTTTCCGTGGAGAATCTTTTGATTTAAAGGGTCCTGCTTTTAATCCATTCCCTTGCATTGACAAATGCTTCAATCCAGGGAGTGACCTCATCCTTCCTTCCAGAAGGATAATGTGCACACTGGTAAGGGAGGAATGTTCTTTCAAGATGTGGCATCATCGCCAGGTGCCGGCCATCCTCTGAACAAATGGCCGCAGCGGAGAAATCGGAACCGTTTGGATTTCCAGGATATTGATCATAGCTGTATTTTACAGGGATATGATAGGCTGTTTCTCCGCCCGGAAGGGTGAGACGGCCTTCACCATGCGCAACCCAGATACCAAGCCGGTAACCGGTGAGGCTTTTAAGCATGACCGAATTATTCGGAAGGATATCCACATTCAGAAAGGCAGATTCAAATTTATGGGAGGCATTGAAGTGCATTTCGGGAGGTGCCGTGTGGCCCGGATACACCAGTCCGAGTTCAACCATCAGCTGGCATCCGTTACAAACACCCAGACTCAGCGTGTCCTCTCTCTTGTAAAACCGGTCCAGGGCATTACGTGCTTTTTCATTATATCTGAAAGCCCCTGCCCAGCCCTTGGCTGATCCAAGAACATCGGAATTGGAAAATCCGCCAACGAAAACGATCATGTTTACATCACTCAGGTCCTCACGACCGGCAATCAGGTCTGTCATATGGATATCCTTGACGTCCATGCCTGCGAGGTGAAGCGCATAAGCCATTTCCCTGTCACCGTTAACGCCCTTTTCCCTGATGATGGCCGCTTTAACCCCCGATCTTTCCTTCCTGCCATGAATAATCCCGTAATCAGCCATTTTACCGCTGAAGGTTCCGAAATCATAACTCAAAGGCTGGCTTTTGAAATTCATAAAACGTTCGAGAGCGAGTTCGTCGCCACTTTGACGCCTGTCGAGCAGGTATGAACTTACATACCATTTTTCCCTGTAATAATCAATGTCGAGGCTGTAGGTATCGTGCAGGGTTTTTACATTCAGGACGCGGTGTTTGGATGGCCTGCCGATGATATCATAATCGATTTCTGTTTCGTCAAGAATCCTGAGATTTTCAATATTTTCAGCCTGGATAACAATACCCGGATTTTCGGAAAAGAGTACCCTGAAGGTATCCCGGTCTCCAAGGGTCGTAAGGTCAATATCGAGACCTCCACCGACATTCGCGAAACACATTTCAAGCAGGGTGGTGATAAGGCCGCCGGCGGAGATATCGTGTCCGGCCATGATTTTGCCTTCCCCGATCAGATCCTGGACTGCGTTGAATGCCCTGGCAAAATATTCCGGGTCTCTAACCGTAGGGGCTTCGTCACCAATGGCATTGACCACCTGGGCAAAGCTGCTTCCTCCCAATTTTTTATTGTCGTGTGACATGTCAATGTATACCAGGATGGAATTCAGGTCGTTCCTGATAACGGGGTCCACGATCTTCTTCACGTCGGAAACTTCGGCTGCTGCCGAGATAATTACGGTGCCGGGGGCATAGACAGTGCTGTCCTTGTATTTTTGCGTCATTGAAAGGGAGTCCTTTCCGGTGGGAATATTTATACCCAGTGCGATGGCGAAATCACTTGCAGCTTTGACCGCATCATACAGGCGGGCATCTTCGCCCGGATTTTTAGAAGGCCACATCCAGTTTGCCGAAAGAGATACACTTTTAAGCCGTTGGGTTAGAGGTGCCCAGATGATATTGGTGAGTGCCTCGGCAATGGATAGCACCGATCCCGCTGCAGGATCGATGAGACCGGCAACAGGAGCGTGACCGAGAGATGTCGCGTACCCTTTCCCTCCCCTGAAGTCAAGAGCCACGGCTCCAAGATCGTTCAGGGGAAGCTGAACCTCACCGGCACATTGCTGCCTTGCAATCTTACCCGTAACGGAACGGTCTACCTTATTGGTAAGCCAGTCTTTACAGGCAACAGCCTCAAGCTGAAGAAGATTGTCAAGGTATTTCTCGAAGGTATTGGCGTTAAAGTCTGGTTTTTCAAAGGTTGATGTCTGACGTCTGTCGTTCATGATCGTCCGTGGCGGGTTGCCGAACATATCGGTAAGTTTGAGATCAATGGGTTTCTCTCCGCTCTTAGGGTTTTCAAAAGTAAAACGATGGTCACCGGTCACTTCTCCGATGAGATAAAAGGGAGCCCTTTCACGGGATGCTATCTTTTTCAGTCTGTCAATGTCAGCGTTATGCATGATCAGTCCCATCCTCTCCTGCGATTCATTTCCTATGATCTCTTTGTCCGACAGGGTGGGATCGCCGATGGGGAGCCTGGTAAGGTCAATTTTCCCGCCGGTGGCTTCAACCAGTTCAGAAAGGCAGTTCAGATGTCCCCCGGCACCATGGTCATGGATGGTCACCACCGGATTTTCGACGGTTTCTGACAGGGCCCTGATGGCATTGAATACACGCTTCTGCATCTCAGGATTGGCCCGCTGCACTGCATTAAGTTCAATGGAATGTCCGTATTCACCGGTAGCTACCGATGAAACAGCTCCCCCGCCCATGCCGATCCGGTAATTGTCGCCTCCAAGAAGGATGACCTGATCCCCCTTTTCAGGAATATTTTTATTGCTGTCCTTCTTCTTCCCGTAACCAATACCTCCGGCAAGCATGATCACTTTGTCGTAGCCGAATACCTGCATGTTCTCCCTATGCTCAAAAGTGAGAAGACTCCCGCAGATGAGAGGCTGGCCGAATTTATTTCCGAAATCACTGGCGCCATTGGAGGCTTTGATCAGGATCTCCTCTGGTGTCTGGTAGAGCCATTTGCGGGGTTCAATTCCTGTTTCCCAGTCCCTGCCACTTTCGGGCCTGGGATAGGATGTCATGTATACGGCCGTCCCTGCCATGGGAATGGCTCCCCTTCCACCGGCTATCCTGTCGCGGATTTCTCCCCCTGTTCCTGTGGATGCACCGTTGAAGGGTTCAACTGTTGTGGGAAAGTTGTGGGTTTCGGCTTTAAGGGAAAGTACGGTTTCAATATCCCTGACTTCAAACACGCCTGCTTCATCCTGCCTGTCGGGGGCAAATTGTTCAATAACGGGCCCGCGGACGAAAGAGCAATTATCCTTATAAGCCGAGATAATGTCATTCGGATTTTCCAGGGAGGTCTTTTTAATCAGTTGGAAGAGGGATGACTTCTTTTCTTCGCCGTCAATGATGAAGATGCCATTAAATATTTTGTGCCGGCAATGCTCCGAATTTACCTGCGAAAAACCGAAAACTTCACTGTCCGTAAGCTTCCTCCCCAGCTGCTTGCTAAGGTCGTCGAGGTACTGGATCTCCTCCGGATTAAGGGCCAGCCCTTCCTGTTCATTGTACGCGGCAATATTGTCAATTTTTCTTATCGGCTCGGGCTTCTGGTCGGTACTGAAAATCGTCTGGTCAAGATCCCGGTACAGGACCTGCAGCATGGGATCGTATTTGGCTCTTTCATTTTCAACCTTAAAATACTCCTCGATCCTGCTGATATTTTCGATCCCCATATTTTGAGTGATCTCCACCGCATTGGTACTCCAGGGGGTTATCATTTCTTTGCGGGGACCGATAAAAAAGCCCTCGATCTTTTCCAGGGGCAGCAATTCTGCACCCCCGAAAAGCCAGGATAGTTTTTCCTGATCGTCTGTCCGGAAGCCTTCTTCCGATTTACTGCGATGAAATGATTGCCGGAAACCTTAAAAAATAGTATCATTGACGGAAATTTAATATGGATCGGGGAAATACAAATACAGTGCAAATATAGTCATTAGCCATGAATCTGGATGGGCCAGCCATGAAATTACCCAACAATGCAATAGTGAATTGTTAGTACTGAAGTTTACGAAATTTTTATTTTTTTCAGATGAGTCAGTTCTGGGATTCAAGATACAGTGTGAACCAATATGTTTACGGCACAAAGCCTAACGAGTATTTCAAAGATTTTCTCCGACAGGAGAAGCCGGGCCGTATTCTGCTGGCCGGTGAGGGGGAAGGACGGAATGCCGTTTATGCGGCTTCCCTCGGCTGGGAAGTGCATGCTTTCGATTTTAGCATGGCAGCCAAAAAAAAGGCACTTGAGCTGGCTCTTCTCCGCGGTGTCAACATCCGATATCAGGTATGTTCATGGCAGGATTACTCCTCAGAGAAGGAATACTTTGATCTTGCCGGGCTTTTCTTTTTCCATCTTTCAGGTCCCGACCGCCGTTTATTTCACCGGCGTATAATAAGCTGGCTGAAACCGGGAGGAAAAATTGTGGGCGAACTGTTCTCTGTGAATCAAAATGGACTTGGCTCCGGCGGCCCGCAGAACCCCGATTTTTTGTATTCTACCGATATCCTCCGAAATGATTTCCGGCACATGAAGTTGGATTTCCTCAAAGAAACAGTGGTTGAGCTTAACGAAGGGATCTATCACCAGGGCAAGGCAAAGGTGATCCGTCTTCTGGCCGAAAAGCAGCTGTAAATAAGGATATCCCGGGCTGCTTCACAGGGATTTAACCCGACAGTGGAAGTTTTTAATCCAAAACAGGAATTATTTTTGTCTGAATAGTCGAAATTTATTTACTTTTGCGGCACCTAAACCCGCCTCATTAGCTCAGCGGTAGAGCAGCTGATTCGTAATCAGCAGGTCGGGGGTTCAAATCCCCTGTGAGGCTCATTGAAAAGACTGTCTTATAAAGCATCATGAGACCTGTCGAACAATCTGAGGGTAAACCGTTTCCTTCGTGTCCCTGATACGAGACGAAGTGAATGGTTTACCCTCAGATCATGTTGTTTTTTATCAACAGACTTTTTTCACCTGTCATTATTTAACGCGGGTTGTGCTCGCTGGAACGTGACGGTCTTCATATTGATTGAAGAGAAAAGATGTCCGCTTTCCTGATAGAAGTCCTCACCCCGTTTTCCCTGCCTGATCATTCCCGGGTGAATCAGGCACTGGCTACTTTGTAAAAATGTTCTCCCTCTGCGTCATGCCACAAAACCATTATGATTTATCCGCAGTCAGTCTTACATGCCTGAAGATCAGCGGTATGAACAAGAACATCAGGGCGGTAACACCCATCAGACTCGTGCCTACCGAAAATTTGTCTGCAAAGAAGCCCAGCAGAATGGCTATGCCACCGGCAATGACAGAAGATATCTGTGATTCGACAGAAAGGGATGATGCCAGGAGGTTATGTTCCATGTTTTCGGAAATATACGCTATGCCGATGGGTTTTCTGATATTTTCCACCATGAAGATGAGTAAAAATGGCAGTACCGCCAGCAGTTCCACTTTCAGGTTAAAAAAGAATCCGGCAACGATGCCTGCTATAAAACCCGTAACAAGTGTAAACAGCATCGCCCTTTCATAGTTTCTGATCCGGTCAAAAAGCCGGCCTGCATTTCCCGACGAAAAGGCATTCAGTAAATAGATAAAAAAATAGATAACCCCGATAAAAATGGCAGTCCGCTGTTTGTCTCCCAGGGAAACGAATACGGGTATCATCAGGGCCCCGGATTTGATGATGGGTTGAAGATAATCGCGGGAGGCTTTGTAATATCCCGTGAATGAAGAAAGACTCAGTATCTTGCGGAACATGCTCCACCGGGTGAAAAAGGTTTTAAAATCACGGAAAGTCGAACGGAATTGCTTCGTCATCATTTTCCTGCTTAACCCGGATGATTCGCCGTCGAGGGCTGCGGGGTAACTCAGGATCAGAATAAAATCGGCCAGGTAAGGTATGGTGGACAGCAGGAATATGGTGCTGTACTTTCCGGTCCAGAAAACGATCAGGGCAGCCACTACAGAAGATACAGCCGAACCGGTCTGCGAGGCACTGCGTGTCAGGCCGTAATAGCGGACCTTCTGCTTTTCCCATCCCTGGAGTCTTAGATATTCAAAGATCATGGCTTTATGGACGCCGCTGCGGAAGGCTTCTCCAAGAGCGAAAAGCAACATGGCTGCCACAAACCAGGCATAATCAGTGGTAAAATAAAAAACAGTAAAAGAAGATAAATAAAACAGGAAGGATCCGGCAAGCGTCCGGCGTCTTCCCCAGGCATCGGCAACCAGTCCGCTTGGAATTTCAAAGAGGTTGATCGTGATCTCCCTGATGGCATATAATGTCCCGATCTGCAGGTAACTAATCCCCTTCTCAAGAAAAAACAGCATCAGGAAGGGCTCAAAAAACCTTAGATTTTTTAGAAATCCGTATGCCTGAAATTTTCTGAACTGGAGGTTTTTACTGAATCCACCCACCCTTGCCTGAGACATGTTTTATTTGACTAAGGTTTTAAGAAAATCTCTGATATTCAGGTAATTATCCACGAAATATTTAGCCTTGGTGGATTTTTCACCCACTTTGATCGTGATCGCGTCCTCCGGAAGCGATTCAAACGTAAATTCATCAGTCCAGTCGTCTCCAATGGCCATGATAAAATCGAAGTGCCTGGTTTCCGATGCGGGCCAATGCTGCACGACCCTTGTTAATGCCCGAATTTTTTATCTCGATAACCTTGTCACCATCCATGATCTCCAGGTTAAGATTGGTGACCAGGCTCTGGAGTTCATCTTTCAGCTCATAGGCACGCTGAACACCCAGGTCGGGATCCGAGTCGCGGTAATGCCATACCAGGGAATAATTCTTTTCTTCAATAAAACTTCTTGGTGTACGGTCAACGTAAAAGTCGAGAATTGGTTTAACGATCTCAATCCAGTTTTTATCAATAGCTTCCTGCATGTACCAGTCGCCATCGACTTTACGGTGCCATACACCATGTTCGGCGATAAAACCGAGTCTCCATTCATTACCGAACCACTTTGAGAGGGTCTCCTTGTCACGGCCGCTGGTAATGATCACCAGGTTTTTCTGATCCTTCAGAATGTTGTTGATGATTTTATAGAGTTCTTCATCGGGCCCGGCATCCATGGGGTCTTTGAAAAAACCCTGCAGAGTACCGTCATAATCCAGGAAAATGAGTCCTCTTTTTTGTTGTCTTATAACGGTCGATAATCGCTCCTGAGATGCGCTTGTTGAGTTTACGGGTCAGGTTGTACTCCTGTATTTTTTTAACGCCTTTCAGCGTTTCCAAAAAATCGGATGCCCACTTTTCTTCAGTGTAGGTTGAAAGCCGCTTCTGTAAGGCCTTGTTTCTTTCCATCTGTTCTTCTTCCGGCATGGAGAGGGCTTGGCAAATTGCATCTGACTATCTCACGACCGGTTATTCGGATTGACGATCACGGCTTCGCCCATCTCTTTTGACGCTCCGGCCATCTCCGAAAGGATCAGTACTCCTTTCCTGTCGGGTTTGCTGGCAATATATTCTTTGCAGACCAGGTTCATCCCGTCCCTCAGAGGTGTTACAAGAGCAATGTCGGAGGAGAGGTAAACCTGGACAAGCTGATCGAAGGAGAGCTCCTTGAAAAAGTAAAATACGGGTGTCCAGTTGATCCTGCCGAATTCACTGTTCAGCTTGCCAACCAGCCTGTCAATTTCACTTTTAATCTGCCGGTTTTCCGGATCGTTTTCCCGGAGGGTGGTGACATACATCAGGAGAGAAACATGGCCCTGGTATTCTTTATGGTTTTGCAAGGAACTCTCTGTAGGCCTTAAGCCGGTGAATGAGACCTTTGGTATAATCAAGCCTTTCCAGCAGAAGGATGATCTTATTTTCAGGTCTTAACCGGATATGCTGTTCAATTTCATGTTTGAATTTCTTAAGCTTTTCCGGGATTTTATCCTTGAGCTCAACGGCCCTGGAGTGGAATTTTTCATAATCGATGCCCATCGGAAAATTATCCACTTTCAATACCCGGTTTTTATACCTGACCTGGTTAAAATAGGTCTCCAGCCCCATCAGTCGTCTGAGAGAGCTGATAAAATGTCTTTCATAGTCGTAGGTATGAAAGCCGATCAGGTCGGCTCCGAGCAGACCCTCCAGGATTTCATTTCTCCTTGGCAGCAGCCTGAAAACTTCGTACGATGGGAAAGGAATATGTTGGAAGTAGCCGATGGAAAGATCAGGGAATTGTTCCCTGAGCATCCTGGGAAGTAATGACAGATGATAATCATGGATCCACACCTTGTCATCTTCCCGGATAATTTTTGCCAGCACACCTGCATATTTCTGATTCACCCTCACGATATTGCCTCCACTCACTTTCCCGGTAAATGGATTTTTCATTGTAATAGTGAAATAAAGGCCAGAGTGTCCCGTTAGCAAATCCTTCAAGATATTGTTCCCGTTCCTTCTTTCGGAGAGTTACCGGAAAACAGTTTCTTTCTTTCAAATCTTCATTGATCTGGTCCCTCTGGTCAACCGGAATATCCCGCCTGTCCATTCCGGTCCATCCTACCCAAAGAGATTCATTTTTTTTGTAAAACTTTTCCAGACCACTGGTGAAGCCTCCAATACGGGGCACCAGTACGGTTTCTCCTTTTTTTGTTTGCTGGATTCGTAAGGGCAGAAGATTTGAAACAAAAATTAGTCGGCTCATGGTAAATATATCTTGATCATGTGATAAAATAACACATTAGTTCAACAATTCAAAGCCCCGAAACGTTTTATTTTATTGGACAGTTCTGTTTTGACAGATCATCCGGGTTTGTCAGCAGGATAGATTCGGTTCGTCATTGATCCGGAATTTTCCACGGATGACGGCCCTCTCCTCCGGGGGTTGGCAAACCGTTTTTTTCTTGTAACTTTTGAAGCAAAATGATCAGATTCCCTTTAGCTGATCAAAAAAGATCTTTCATTCATGGAAAAACATCTCTTTGATGCCGTCATTTTTGACCTTGATGGTGTTATCACAAAAACCGCCCTTGTACATTCATCGGCCTGGACCCGGATGTTTAACGACTATTTGAAATACAGGGAAAAAAAATATCACGAAACCTTCGCCGAATTTACCCATGAAAAGGACTATCTGCCTTATGTCGACGGCAAACCCAGGTACAAAGGCGTTGCTGATTTTTTAAAGTCCCGAAATATTGACATTCCTTTTGGTGATCCCGGTGATCCTCCTGATAAAGAAACTGTATGCGGACTGGGAAACAGGAAAAATAACTATTTCACGGATATTCTCGAAAATGATGGTGTTGAAGTGTATGAGACCAGCTGTCAGCTTTATCCGGAGACTGAAAGCGGAAGGGGTCAGGGTAGGCGTGGCATCTTCGAGCAAAAACTGTAAAAAAGTTCTTGAAACGGCGGGACTGATGGATCTTTTTGAAACCAGTGTGGACGGCATCATATCGGTTGAACTTGGTCTGAAAGGAAAGCCTGAGCCGGATATATTCACAACGGCCTGTGACAATATGGGTGTCGCCTATGATCGTTCCGTTGTAGTTGAAGATGCAGTAAGTGGTGTTCAGGCAGGGGCTGCCGGTGGTTTTGGATTAACCCTGGGCGTTGCCCGGGAAGGGAAACTGAATGAATTGCGAAAAAACGGTGCCGACATGGTTGTGGAGGATATCGGCGATCTGGGTGGCCCCGAAAGCGGTCGACCATTGGTTTGCCGAGGATCTTCCAAGGCTGAAATGGTCGGTTTTATATACCTCGCACGATAAGGAGAAGGAAAAATCAAGGGAAGCCCTCCTTACTACGGGAAATGGATTTTTTGCCACTCGAGGTGCCATGGAAGAAACAAAGTGCTCTGAATTCAACTATCCCGGAAGCTACATGGCCGGTTTGTATAACCGGAGAAAATCCAAGGTGAGCGACCGCTGGATTGAGAATGAGGACATGGTGAACTTTATAAACTGGCTTCCGGTGAACTTCAGGTTGGCAGGAGGAGAATGGTTTGATCCGGATACACACAAATTTAACCTCATTGAACGACGGCTGGATCTGAAAACAGGGATACTTTACCGTTCACTGGTCGTCATACATAATGACGGGAAGGAAACGCGTGTTGAATCACGCCGTTTTGTTAGCATGGATGATCCCCACCTGGCCGGGATCGAATATTCGGTAACCCCACTGAACTACTCAGGGAACATGGAGTTGATGTCGGCCATCGACGGTGATCTGATCAATGGTGGTGTTGAGCGTTACAGCGACCTGGATCAGCATCATCTCGATCTCCTCGACCAGGGGAACGATGAACGGTTTTGATTATGTCATTGTCAAAACAAACCAGTCAGATATAACTGTATCCGCCGGTCAGAAAACCGATGTCTCACTGGAAGGAAACGCAGTTCCCAGGTCCTCTTTCGAAGTCGGAAAAGGGAAAGTGTTTTCCATTTTTGAATCTTCGGTGCGGCAAAATGAAAGTTTCATTCTAAGAAAACGCGTCTGCATCCATAATTCCAGGGATTTCGAAATCAATAATCCGCTGGGCGCTGTTGCAGACCAGTTGGCATCGACCGGCGATTTTGAAGAGCTGGCTGCGGCAAGCGCAGAAGCCTGGCGTAAAATATGGGAACAGACCGACGTTGAGATCAGTGGAGACAGGTATTCCCAGATGCTGCTCCGGCTTCATATTTACCACCTTGTTACCACCGCTTCACCCCATCACAGGTACCTTGATGCCGGTATTCCTGCCCGGGGACTTCACGGCGAAGCCTATCGTGGCCATATTTTCTGGGATCAGCTATATGTGTTTCCTTTCTTTTCCTCCCATTTTCCAGAGACGGCACGGTCGGTGCTTATGTACCGCTACCGGAGGCTCGGAAAGGCTAAAGAATACGCCAGGGAAAATGGGTATGAGGGTGCCATGTTTCCCTGGCAAAGCGGAAGCGACGGAAGGGAAGAAACGCAGGTAGTCCATCTCAACCCTGTTTCAGGGGAATGGGGTCCCGATTACAGTTCACTTCAACGGCATATATCCTCTGCTGTGGCTTACAATATCTGGCAGTACTTCACAATCACCGGCGACCAGGACTTCATGAACCAGTATGGCGCCGAGATGTTCTTTGAGATATGCCGGTTCTGGGCATCCATAGCTAAAAAGAATGATAAAACCGGCCGCTACTCTATCGGTAAAGTCATGGGCCCTGATGAATTTCATGAGAAATGCCCCGGATCCAAAGAAGGCGGTCTTAAAGATAATGCCTATATCAACCTCATGACTGCCTGGCTGATGAAAACAGCCTTTGAGTTCATGGATCAGCTCGATGTAATAGAGCGAAAACGGATCGTTGAAAAGATCAACCTGCAAAAAGAGGAACTGGTGAGGTGGAAGGAAATGTCACATCAATATGAATCTGCTTTTTAACGGGGATGGAATCATCGAACAGTTTGACGGATATTTCGGCCTGAAGGAACTCGATTGGGATGAATACCGTAAGAAATACGACGACATTCAGCGAATGGACAGGATACTGAAAGCCGAAGGGAATTCTCCCGATGATTATAAAGTTGCAAAACAGGCAGATACCCTGATGATTTTTTACAATCTCGACGAGGAAGAGGCAATTCATCTGATCAGGGATAATGGGATATGAAGCGGAGGCAGACAGCTTGAAAAAGAATTTTGATTATTACTTCCAGAGAACTTCGCATGGTTCGACACTTAGCGGGGTAGTCCATTCTTACCTTGCGAAGATGGTCGGACAGGCAACAAATATGCAGGAACTCTATATGAAAGCCCTGAGCCAGTGATTACGTCGATATCCAGGGCGGAACAACCGGAGAAGGTATACACGTTGGTGTAATGGGAGGAACCGTATTGAATGCGCTGACAATTTTTGCAGGTCTGAACTGGCATGGTGAAGCTTTGCGCCTTAATCCCGGCCTTCCTGATGGCTGGAAAAGGCTGGGCTTTAACTTTGATTTCAAAGGGGATCGCTATCATTTTGACATAACCGGGGAAGAAGTAAAAATTTATTTTCAATCTGATGCCGGATCTCCGGGAAGGATTTTTGTGAAAGGGATTAAATACGAACTGGAGAGCAGACGTACTTTTGTGGTAAGAATTTAAAAAGTTTGGTAAAATACTGTTATTATTAAGAATTGCTTTTATTTTTGAGTTCAATTTAATTCCACAAATATGCTTGGAGATATTCTTATAATCGGTGAAATACATAAAATCGCTGCTGAGGCT
>CAVXSF010000023.1:0-57693 GCA_963764345.1 uncultured Bacteroidales bacterium
CCTCCCAGGAAGGCATACCGTCGACCCGGCATTTGTCGGCAAATACAAAGTCCGGATAATTTGCTTCATTAATGCCCTGGGCATCGTTTGTGGTGGAAATATCCGGGTCGATCCTGGAACCGAAAATGCCGCCTGTAGGACCAACATTATGTTTAAAATAGTCGACCAGCCAGACGGCTTCATCCAGAATATCGGGGATATTGGTGCCGGTGTATCCGTTATATGCCACCTGGGCTTCGGGAATATTCAACTCCCCGTCCTTGAAATGATCAGGTGCCATCTCGTAAGCCAGCATCAGCGTTCTCGGAATCCTGAAGTGTGAGAAATAACCGTCCCAGTCCCCGGCATCGTGATACCAGCCGCGCATTCCGGATAGATCAACAGACCAGTCAAAACTGTCAAAAATATTCTTTCGCTGGTTAGAACCGCTTTCGTCACTAAGGTCCATAGTACGAACGCCGGTATAAACAAAACTGGCTTTATCCATGGCCGGATGAGCCCAGCGACCGGCATATTGTTCGGGTTCTGCAATCAATCCTCTCTCAAGATACAGCCCTTTCATGGTAGCATAAAAAGCTTCCTGGTAGGCATCGGCATCAATCCTGAACGGGAAAGAGCAACCCATTCCCTCAACAGAAACAATATATTCTCCCGGATCCGAGAATGCAGAAAAATCACATTCGTAAACATCGGAAACAACATAGTTGCTGTAAGGTGTTTCATTCGACCGGTTATTATCAGCCTGGTTATATTCATGCTGCAGCTGAACCGTACCGTTAAAAACCGACATCCCCGGCACTCCGGCGGCATCAAGCTTGTAAATATCGAAACGTCGTCCCACCAGAGCATCATCAATGAAAGGACCCAGTGTTCCCATCCATTGGGAGATGTAGGCGAATTTCTTCTGAGCAGACGGAACATAACCCGTCTCGTTGACATGGATGGCATCCGAACGTATCGTTTTTTCGTCAAAAATAAAGGTATATTCCTCCATGTTGTCGGCAAGGTCGCCAAACTTTACGGTGTAACTTTTCCCGCTTACCAGGGGCTGAGGCAGTTCCAGGTAGATATAATGATACGATGCATAATCATTTTTACAGGCTGCACCTGCCCAGGGCTCTTCGTTCCAATGCCCGCATTTCTCCGAGAAATCATGCCCTTTGCTCTTCCGACCGATATCAGAAGGATTTAACGGGCTTGCATAATTTTCATCATCGGAGCTCGAGATGGAATAGGATTTAATGTTATCAGCCAGCTCCGTATTGAGCGGCCAGAGAAAGGAGACATCCGCATCACTGCCCTGGTGATAGCCATGTTTCTGAATATAGCCATCATCAAACTGGAGCATGATGATTTTATCCGTGATGGGAGCAACTCTGATCAGATCAGCAGCCTTAGCACCAAAAATGGTCAGGGCCAAAGAACTCATCATCAACAATTTTTTCATGTTAACTAATTTTAAAGGTGGTAATATCTCAATATCTAAAATTACATTTATCGAAAAGGCTCGTCCATATTCTTCTGAAAACCTCGGATATTCCGGTTCCCGGAGTCTGTCCGAAGGTTCTGGACTTCACGGACCAGGTGTTTCAGATGATGGGTTTGATTCCCGGAAAGGATGATGTAAACAGGACATTCCAAAATGAGTCCTCTGTTATGAATACAAACGGCAGCATGCACCATTCCCGGTCAGCCCGGAAAAAATTTTCCTGTCACTGGAACAAAAAATCCGTATGGTCAGCGAACCTGAACCTTTCTTCCTGCTGAACTAATGTAAGGCTAAATGTAGTAAACCCGGGAAATGAAAGTAAAATAGCATCATAATCATAATTTTTAGTTGGTTAATAAAAAATTCTCATAGTGGTACATAAACATACATAAAATTATTTAAAGTTATCCTGAATGGATATTCTTTTTAATTCTGCTGAAATAACCGGTCAATAAAACTTATACTGATTTTTGTGAGGGAGGTTGAGAGGACTGGTGAAAGAAACCTCTTCATCTGCAAATTACAGGCAGAATGCCAGCCGGTAAACCGCTGGCACCAGGCTTTCATTTGAGAATACCTGTAGTATTTTCGTGTTGTTTCTGTGAGGTAAAACTGTGAAATATAAACATTCCGGAACACCGGAAATCCTTTCGCTGGAATAAATCGTTTTCAGGATTTGAAAGCCACTCTCTTCTTTTCAACCTTACCGGGAACATTAACCAGATCTTTTTTAAAGATCCTGAACCGCTTATAAACCTGGCCCTGCATTTTTTCCATTTCGGCTCTTACCTTCACGTTGGTTTCCAGTTCCAGATGGCTGTCGATGTATTCGAACCCGGCATTCTTTGCTGCCTGGAGCATGCTTACACCCATGATGGTATCGAGGCCGCTGTTCCGGTAATCAGGCCTGATCGCCCCCAGTAAAAGATTTAACTGATGAGTACGTTTCTGCGAACGGAGAATGTGAATAAACCCAAACGGGTATACCCTGCCTTCACTCTTAATAATCCCCTGGCTTATATCGGGCATGGCAAGAACAAAGGCAATCACCTCTCCTAAATTGTTTTCAACCACTTTCAGAAACCGGGGATCGAGGATCATCAGGTACCGTTTGGCAAATTCATCCATCTCAGTTTCTTCCATTGCGGAAAATCCGTAGATATCCCGGAATGTCTCATTTACGAGATGGAAGACCGGCCTGACATATTTCTTAAGGTGGCGACGTGAAGTAAACTGCACAAGCTTTATTTCCGGATGGTTTCTAAAAGCTCTTTCACTGATCCGTGTATAGAATTCCGGAATGGTTTCGGGCACTTTAATAGAATACACAACGAGATCCACCTTTTTATCATACCCGGCACGTCCCATAAAATCAACCAGGTAAGGGAAATTGCAGTTCGAAGCAATGACCACGGGCTGTTGAAAGCCTTCGATCAAAAAACCCTGTGGATCTTTATCTGAAAATGCCAGAGGACCTACCACCCTCTTCATGCCATTTTTAAAAGCCCATTTTTCAACGGCTTGTAACAGGAAATCGGCCACATCATACTCCTCATACGTCTCCATGAAACAAAACCGCCCGTCCTTCTCGTTATGAACTTTGTTGTATTTATGATTGATCACCCCCATAATCCTTCCGACAGGTTTACCTTCCCGGTAAGCCAAGTAAAGTATGGTGCTGGAATGATCGAATGCCTTGTTCTTTTGGGGATTAAAAAAGGTCCATTCATCCATATAAACAGGAGGGACCCAGTTATCGTGATTGTGGTGAATCTTAGCGGGGAGATAAATAAACTGCTTCAGTTCCCTACCACTTCTAACCTCCTTAAGTTCTAAATTCATCTTGCAGATATAAAAGTTAAAACAGCAAGTTAAAGAAACCTGATGCCATCAAATTTAATATTAATTTAATATGAAAATCTCAAATCAGGTGAATTTTTAAAAAATTTAAACGTAAAATCACACTGAAAAGGCCGGTCAGATGAGGAAAGAGGAGGCTCTTCATGGTTGATAAATCAGGTTATACCTCTTCGCTGTAATCTCGGCTCCATTTTTGCCTCCGGATTAACTCCTGTGTATTGATAAATCAGGGAGGAGAGTTGCCAGAGCAGAGGCGTGACGAGTATTCCGGCGATAACATCGATTACATAATGTGCCCTCAGGTATACCGTCGAAAATAGCAGAATTATGGCTACCGGTATCACATAGGGAAGGAGTTTTTTAGCGTACCTGTAACAGCCCCATAAAAGCATAAGGCAAATACTGACATGTGAACTTGGAAATGCTGCGGTTTGCCCTTCCGCATTATTCTGTATAATCCTGATCAGGGAACCGAAAATGAATCCATTCGGAATTTTACCGGGGTAATCCTTGAAATAAAACTGGGGTCCGGCCACCGGTACGAGGATAAAGAACAGGTAATAAATCACGAAAGAGGTGATAATGATAAAGGCAAACCTTTCACCGATCCGGCGATCAATAGTGAAATACAGATAAAGGGGAATGCCAATACTCAGGCAGTAATAGGAGAAATATCCGAAGTACATCAGTTCGGCAAAACCATCATTATGGATATAATCCGCAAATTTCAGGGAGGGCTGCATTCCAAAAATCAGGAATTCTATCCTGCTGAAAACCGGATCGAGGTTCCCTTTGAACAGAAGGTTATTCAGATAGTCCGTTTCAAAATAAAAAAATGCAAGAAACAGGAAAGGAAGAAAGATCCGTATTGCCCGTATCCTGGCTGAATGACAGTACAAATTCTCAAGCCAGGGAAGCAACAGAATCATTACAATAAGCAGTACCCTGAAGGCAAGGTGAGGAAACACCCCGGACAGCCGGCCGCTGAATACGGCAATCAGAGCAAATGTGAGCATAAGGTATGCAACAACCACCTTTTCGACAGGCAACAGTCCTTTTGTCCGCAATGACCATTTCATCAAAAAAATATTAGATTATGACAATATGGGAGTCAACCGCAAAAATAGAAGTTTCTTTTAAAAGCCTGAGACGAAACCCGGGAAAATTTGATTACCTGTTTTAGACGGACCGTGGTGTAAAGGAAAAATTAAGGAAACCCTTTTGCCTGCCGGAGGCTTCATCGGTTTTTACTTTCCGTATACAGGGTTAATCCATTTTTCTAGTGCTTCCATACTTACTTTCAGAAGCCCACCGAATGCCACGCTGCATGATGGTCATGGCTTCCGGAACATCAAAGTCGGATGCCACATGCCCGAGGGAGCTGTAGAAGACACGGCCTTTGCCGTAATATTTCTTCCATGTAACCGGCATGACCGCCCCGGCGATCCAGGGTGCATGCTCACCACTGAAGGTAGTGGTGGCAAGGACCTTAACATTGGGATCGACATGCATATAGTATTGTTCCGAATGCATCGGGAAATCACTTAGACCTTTTGTCACAGCATCCTGATGGTTGACAACATTCACCTCGTAATCGATGACACCCCCGGGATGTGCAACCCACTGACCCCCGCACATAAACTGAAACTCCGTGCTTTCCCTGAACGCATCACCAATGCCGCCGTGCCATCCTGCCAAACCCGCTCCGCTCTTCACCGCACTCAGCAGCCCTTCTTCCTGTTCCTTACTTATCTTTCCCATGGTCCAGATCTGAACGATCAGATCTGACTTTTCCATCAGGCCCTTGTCGGTATAACAATCCAGCGTATCAAAAACCGAAACCTCCGCCCCCTCACTTTGCATCCATGGCACAAAAAGATCACGGCATTGCCGGGGCTCATGACCTTCCCACCCTCCCCAGACAAAAAGGACATTTTTATTTTTCAGCAAGGGTTCAGAACGGTCCCCCAGAAGCCCCGGGATAGTTGTTGGTAAGACAACCATGCCGGTAGCTCCGGCGGCTGAATTCAGAATAAATTTACGTCTTTTCATTTTAGCTGGTTTAATACAGACAGAAAGGATTTCAATATAGTCATTTCTTTGATCCCTTTTCTCTTCTATGCAAGACCCGTTTACATCACAGTACAAAAACCTAATCAAAAACGATGGTCTTGCTTCCGTGAACAAGGATCCTGTGCCCGGCATGATAGCGAACCGCCCGGGCCAGTACAAGCCTCTCCAGGTCCCGGCCTTTCCTGATCAGATCATTCATCGTATCCTTATGAGTGATCCGTTCAATATCCTGCTCGATAATCGGACCCTGATCAAGCTCCTCCGTCACATAATGGCTGGTGGCTCCAATGATCTTAACCCCCCTTTCGAAAGCCTGACGGTATGGGTTTCTGCCCACAAAGGCCGGCAAAAAGGAATGATGTATGTTGATGATATTATTCGGGTACTCATCAACGATCCTGGAGGACAGGATCTGCATGTAACGGGCCAGGATAATAAAATCAATGCCGTTTTCCTTTAACAACTGAAGCTCTTTCTCTTCCTGTTCTGCCTTATTTTCCGGGGTGATAGACAACACATGAAAAGGAATTCCATAACGATCCCCAACCGGCTTCAGGTCGTCGGAATTGGAAATGATCACCGGGATCTCCAGCGAAAATTCACCCATACTGTTTCGCCACAGAATATCCCTGATGCAATGATCGTATTTCGAAACAAAGATTGCAGCCCTGGGCTTTATACCGGCGAAATGCAGCTGGCTGAAGGCACCCAGGTCGGACACCAGGGCGTCAACAGCCTGTCCGATTTCTTCCTGCGGGATGGTGAAACCGGTCATGTCCCAGGAAACCCTCAGGAAAAAAATATTACCGTTTGTATCCACATGCTCATTCAGATTGATTATGTTCCCCCCGTGTTCTGAAATGAATGTGGAAATCCTCGAGACCAATCCTTTGCGATCATGACAGGAAAGGAGCAAAATAGCCGTCACATTTTTATCACTCATCATCAGTCGGATTTGAAGATTATATTCAGTAATCAGCCATGGAAAAAGATCCGGTTTTCAAAATTCAGCATAATATTTTCCTTTTCAAAGAAAGCCGCATAAATCTTGAAGATATGCGACGGTGAATAAAGAAAATGGAGAATCCGGCAGGGCAGAGAATCTGGCAGGGCGGCCTGGTACGAGACAAAAACCGGAATATTTGGAATGTCATAATTTATTAATGATCATCTAACGGACAGTTAACACGTTACTATTACTTTTGTCCCGTTGAACAACGACAGGACACGTTACGATAACCCGGTCCTGAACCAGTTAATTGGAGGTTGAATTAAATATATACCGTCTGAATGAAAAAAAAACCAAATAATCCGGATTCATTTCTGAATACGAACGAAATGGTAAGCGATTACCTTTTTTCGAGACAAATGATCATCGAAAACAGACCCATGGATTTCGAACGAAACCCGGCCACGGATTTTCAGGTACAAAGAAGACCGGTCACCTGATCCTGTTTAATTTTCCGCTGTTTCTGGTGGCTTGTTTGACACCTTTTTGAAGTCAACCGGAAACTTTTAAACTGAAGAACTACTTTATTCGTTTCATGAACCGGAGTATTAATTTTGGTGATTTTTATGAGATGACATATGAAATGTTACCTGGCGAGTTTAAATATATTGAAAACCAACTCAGTGATGATCTGAAAGTTCAGATCAAAGCCATGATGGCATTTCATGCGCGTTAAAACTATCTCAGACGCTAAATGTGTAAAACTGAAAAAGGGCTTTTCCCCGCCGTTCACATTATCGATTGGCAGGAAAAAGGGAGGGAATTTATCTCCAGGGGGTTTATAACGATTTTCGGAAAACAGATAGTCCTTGAATACATTGAAACCCTTGTTGTCATCATGAGCCGTAATATGGAGCCGGCATTGATCATCTAATCACTACGGAATTATTGTTTGATATTTCCTCATTTCCCTGGCCAGCCCCCGTGGATCGGATACATGTTCAGCCAGCATATTCCAGAAGGCCGGAGAATGATTCCGGTGAACTGTATGAACCAACTCATGAAGGATGACGTAATCAGCAAGATGGACGGGCAATCGCATTAAATGAAGGTTCAGATTGATATTATTCCTGGAAGAGCAGCTTCCCCACCGCGATTTAAGATTTTTAACCATCACACGGTTAATCCTGAAACCGTGTTCCTCACTCAGCTCTCTTACCCTTGGAATGAGGTATGATTTAGCCTCTGCCCTCAACGTTTCGGTTATGGCCACTTTGATGAACTCCTGTATCGCCTCATCCCTGATATCGCATACCGGGGGTAATCGAACCAGTGTATGGTCTTTGTGCACCCTGAATTCCGGAACCTCAACCCCGTCGCGTTCAACGCGGATACAATGAAATTTTGTGAGCATGATCTCCCCTTCACTGTAAATGGTTTTAGGTGGAGCAGAGGTAATGATCCTTTCCCGTGTTTCCTTTACCCAATCTATCTTTTCATCCAGGAAACGCTCAGCATCACGGTAACTTAACAGGTAAGGAACGGTCATACTAACCCCGCCGTTCCTGTCGATCCTGATGCTTAAGCGCTTTATATTCCTGCGCTTTCGTATCATTATCTCACCAATATCACGAAAAAATATTTTTCTTTCTGAACCCATTTTTATGATTACTTCCTCTTAATGCCTTATATTTATGGCTGTTAAAAAACTAACAGAAATCTTTGCCTTGTTAGAAAAAACATTCTTTGGTTTTCAAAATTACAGTTTTGACTGTTTACCTTCGTAAATTCAATGATTTTTTTGACTTTTAATATCAACCAGAAATCGTATGATACAAAAAACAATGTTTTTAATCCTATTCCTGCAGGCTTTTCTATTCAATGACGGACTGTATGCACAGGAATCCTGGGATCTCGAAAAATGCATTACCTATGCTCTCGAACATAATATTCGCATCAGACAACAGGAAATCACCACTAAGTATAATGACAATCAATTATATCAGTCAAAAGCGGACCTTTATCCCGACCTGAATGCCAACGGTTCTTACGGGGCTTCCTTCGGCCGGGCCCTCGACCAGACAACCTACCAGTTTACCCAGAACCAGACCATCCAGTCTGTCAACCTGGGAATCAGTTCGTCGGTGACCCTCTTCAGCGGCTTCCAGAAATTGAATACCATCCGGCAAAATGAGTTTAATCTTCAGGCAAGCTTGCAGGATCTTGAAAAGCTGAAAAACGACATCTCACTGAATATTGCGGCTGCCTATCTTCAGATCCTGCTGAATAAAGAACTGCTGAAGGTAGCCAAGGATCAGCTTGAAGTGACCAGCCAGCAGGTAGAACGGACAAAAGCACTCGTCGATGCCGGAAGTGTGGCCCGGGGAAACCTTCTGGAAATCCAGTCGCAGGAAGCCGGCGATGAGGTAAATGTCGTTACCGCCGATAATAACCTCAACATCTCTTATCTGACGCTGACCCAGTTGCTCGAACTCGATTCAGCAGAGAACTTCACTATCGTAATACCGGAAATCCCGACAATCGATGAGACCTCCATTATGTTTTCCGTCGAAGATATTTACCGACAGGCACTGGCCAATATGCCGGAAATCAAAAGCTCACAATACCAGCTTCAAAGTTCCGAAAAGGGACTCGATATCGCCCGCGGAACAAGAAGTCCAAGGGTAGGTCTTTCAGCTTCTTACGGAACCGGCTTCTCAGATATACGCAAACTGGTTACGGGAACACAACTCGACACTACCCTGATCGGTCATACCGTTGGCGGCGAGGATGTATACTCAACGTACCTCGCCACAACCACAGGCCCTTATCCCTTCAGCAAACAGCTTAAGGACAATGCCAGCACAAGTGTGTTTCTCAATGTTTCAGTCCCGATTTTCAGTAATTTCAGGATCAGTAATAACATCAGCAACGCCAGACTCATGGTTGAAAATTCAAGGCTTGGACTTGAAAACCAGAAAAAAATATTGTACAAGGATATTCAGCAGTCCTACGCGGATGCAGTTGCGGCCCTGAAAAAATTCAAATCCTCGGAAAAAGCCGTCGCATCCATGCAGGAATCTTTTAAATACACTAAAGAAAAATACGAAGTAGGCCTGGTAAATGCCGTCGATTTTAACGTTGCCCAAAGCCAGTATGTCACGGCTCAGTCAAACCTGGCCCAGTCTAAATACGACTATATCTTTAAAACCAATATTCTCAATTTTTACATGGGAAAGCCGATTGAAATCAAGTTTGAGAAATGAGATGAGCTCCGGGAAATGGCATCATCAGTGAACAACCTACATTCAGAAAATAAATCATAAATAAATATGAAATCAAAAAAAATATTCAGATATATCATCATCCTGGTGATTCTGGTGGCCGTGGTACTCGTAGTTGGTAAGAAGAAAGGCTGGCTGGGCAAAGAATACAGTATCAAGGTTGCCGTTGAAAAAGGGCAGGCCCGCGATATTACCGAGATTATCACTGCCAATGGTAAGATACAGCCGGAGACAGAGGTTAAGATCACCCCCGATGTTTCAGGAGAGATCGTGGAACTGGATGTTAAGGAAGGTGACCCCGTGAAAAAAGGGGAATTTCTTCTGAAGATCAAACCCGACAATTACATCTCCGTCCGTAACCGGGCCGAAGCTACCCTGAATTCCATGAGGGCACAAGAGACCCAGGCTGAAGCCCAGCTCGACCAGTCCAAACTGGAATACGACAGAAAAAAGAAGCTATGGCAACAAAAAGCCATCTCAGAATCGGAATATGAACAAGCCGAGACAGCCTATCATTCGGCCCTGGCCCAGAAAAAATCCGCTGAATATTCCGTTGCCAGTTCGGCAGCTTCCCTCAGGTCGGCTGAAGAAGACCTCAAAAAAACTTCCATCTATTCCCCGATGAGCGGAACAGTTTCCATGCTTAATGTTGAACTCGGGGAACGCGTTGTTGGAACTTCATTGATGAGTGGTACCGAAATCCTCAGAATAGCCGACCTCAACAGGATGGAAGTTGAAGTTGAAGTGAACGAGAATGATATCGTCCATGTCCAGCTTGGCGATACGGCCCTGATTGAAGTGGATGCCTACCTGGGCCGGAAATTTAAAGGCCTGGTGACCGAACTGCCCGTTTCGGCAAATACCACCGGCCTGGCTACCGACCAGGTGACCAATTTTAATGTCAAGATCCTGCTTCTCCAGGATTCATACAAAGACCTTATCTCTCCACAAAATCCCACGCCGTTTCGTCCGGGTATGTCGGCAACTGCAGATATCCAGACTTCAAGAAAATATGGCGTCTATTCCGTTCCCATTCAGGCCGTTACAACCAGACCCGATACTATTACTACGCAGAGAGACACTACTTACAGACCAGAAAATTCTGAGGCGAATAACAAAAAGAAAGAACTTGTCGTTGTATTTATAGCCAAAAACGATACAGCAAAAATGAAAGTCGTTGAAACAGGAATTCAGGACGAGTCTTATATAGAGATAAAATCAGGCCTTGAAAAGGATGACCTTGTTGTGGTTGCCCCGTATTCTGCGATTTCATCCAAGCTGAAAAACAACACCCTGATCGAAGTTGTTGACAAGAATGAATTATTCAAAGCGGAATCGAAGTAACAAAGCTGGAGAATTAGAATGAGTCTGATACTGAATCTGGATACAGCCACTTCTGTCTGTTCTGTTGCCCTGGCCAGTGATGAGGAAATTCTTGCACAAAGGATGAACAGTGAAGGCAAAAACCATGCGGCACTTCTGACAACGTTCATTGACCAGGTACTTAAAGAGACGGGGACAGAACCCGGATCACTCGATGCCGTGGCCGTCAGCAAAGGGCCCGGATCCTATACCGGACTGCGTATCGGTGTGTCTACCGCCAAAGGAATGGCTTACGCCCTTTCTGTCCCTCTCCTGTCGGCAGGTACCCTGGAGATCATGGCCAATGGCTACCTTTCCGATCATCCCGGGATTACCTTGGAGGAAAATACCCTCCTCTGCCCGATGATCGATGCCCGGAGAATGGAAGTGTATTCTGCCTTTTTTGATACCAGACTCAATCCGGTACGCGAAGTCCTTGCAGATATCGTTGATGAAAACAGCTACCGTGAACTTCTCAATAATCACCGGATCCTGTTCTTTGGCGACGGAGCGGAGAAATGCCGTGAGGTGCTACGGCATGATCATGCCTTGATCGACAGTAGTTACAATCTGTCTGCCTCTCACATGGTAAAATTGACCCTGGAAAAATTCAGACAGGGGAGGTTTGAGGATGTTGCCTATTTCGAACCGTTCTATCTGAAGGATTTTGTTGCCATCGTACCTAAAAACAAGATCTTCTGACCAGGACGGCTGTTTGAGATTTCCTGAAAAAATACTTATGAGAAAATCAATAATCCTGTTTTTTACGCTTCTTTTCCCAGCCTTCCTTCAGGCCCAGAACGACGGGAATAATTTCATTCCGGGTGAAAAGCTGCGGTTCGTGATTTACTACGGACCGTTCGACGGTGGGTATGTCGACGCAGAGCTGAAAGAAGTCCTGCTCGACGGAAAACCCGTATATCACAGTATGATGCTGGCAAAATCATCCGGCCTCGCCGATAAACTCTATAAGGTAAGGGATGAATACCAATCCTTCTTCGATCCGTATACCCTCCTTCCGTATAAGTCGGTACGCGATATCCATGAAGGGAAATACAGGAAGTACAACCTGGTATCTTACGACCAGCCCAACCTAAAAGTGACCAATATCGATAACAAAACATTCGAAGTTCCCCCTGATATCAGGGATATGGTGTCGGTTTTTTACTACATCAGGAACCAGGATTTTGACACCATGAAAAACGGGGATATCATTCATATCAATACTTTTTTTGATAATGAAATTTTTCCTTTCGATATGCGTTACCGTGGTGTGGAAACCCTAAAGACCCGTATGGGCGAGTACAGGTGTATCAAACTGGTCCCATATGTGGAACCGGGACGTATCTTCAATGACGAGGATGATATGACCATCTGGCTGTCGGATGACCATAACCGGGTCCCCATCAGGGTCAGCTTCGACCTTAAAGTTGGATCTATTAAATGTGACCTTATCGAATACTCAGGATTGAAATATTGACCGGGAGTATTTACCACCCCGGATTCTGTTCCAATTTACCATGCATCTTGCTAATTTCTCCTCTCGGAATGGGGAAGAATTCATCCCTGCCGATGTGGAAGTATTCGATATAATCACTGGGGTTCGGCCATTCTCCGCCGAGTCTTCCCCAACGGACAAGATCCCAGTACCTTTGCCCTTCAAAACCCAGCTCACTGGCCCGCTCGTGCACAATAGCTCCTGGAGTGACTTCAGTAAGTGCTTTAAGTCCGACCCTTTCCCTTACCTGATTGATCGCGTCAAGGGCGAGTGTTGAGCTCCCGTTGATATGATATTCTGCTTCTGCAAGTATCAGGAGGTCTTCAGAATACCTGAATAATCTCCAGTCGTTTGGAGAATTGTACGGGGCCGCCGTTCCTTCATGCAACGGGTACAGGTATTTCTTTATACCGTAACCGGTTCTGATATTGGTCAGGAGGTGTAATTTCGGGTCAAATGGTACGTAATTCGGACTGCTTTTATCATTTGTGATGGTATCACCCGGAACATAAATGGTGCCGTATTTCCTGGGGTCGTACTTTATACCCGATGTATGATATGGCGTTTTCTCAAATTCATTGGCATAGCTGACCGAGCAGGAGGTGTTTCTCCAGCCGTTAATCCCGTTATAGGCATTATATACGCTTCCATCGCACATCCATCCGGGAAGGTTTCCATTCCTTACAAAATCACCGGCGGCAAACTGAATCGAAAAGATGGATTCATCATTATTTTCAGATTTGTATGTTCTGCCCTTGTAAGTCAGGTCAACTGAAGATGAGTTGCTGAGGAAAGCGTTGATATAATCGGTGGAGTCGGGACCCTGAGCCTGCATAAGACTGTAAATTCCAAGATCGACGACCTTCTGTGCATATTCCTTTGCCTTTTCCCAATCTTCATGGTAAAGGTAAGTTTTAGCCATCAGGAAAAGGGCTGCGCCTTTGGTCGCCCTTCCTACGTTTGCATTGTCCCACGTTTCCGGGAGAACCTCGATGGCACCGGGAACATGAATACCGGCGTCGTCATCATATCCGATCAGGTCCTTTTCGATCTGGGCCAGAAATTCATCCCAGCTTGAATTACTGAATTCTTCCTGCATGTCGGTAATGACTTTCGTAATCAGGGGTGGTTGGTTGAATTTCGTATGAAGGATAAAATTATAAAGGGAACGCAGGAATCTGGCCTGGGCAATAAGGTTTGCCCTGATCTCGTCAGTCATTTCCGGATCTTTGATTTGCGAAATCTTTTCAATAGCCAGGTTACATTTGGCAACGCCGCGGTATGAATAACCCCAGATGAATTTGATATCTTCATCATATGGGGTATAGATCAACTGTCTGAAACGGGGACTTTCAAATACTCCGAAATCACTCATGGCATTGGAAGCAAAAGGCAATCTCAGACCATAGAGACCGTTTCCCTTCACGGCATCATAGCAGGCGATCAGGGCCTGGTTGGCCTGATCAAGGTTGACATAATAGCTATATTGTGTGATCGCATTCGGGTTTTGCACGTCGAGGACACTCTCTGAACAACTGGCGAAAAATAGCGAAACGATAAGGGTCAGAAAAAATATTTGTTTGTTTTCATATTCTTTGAATTTTTTTCTCCTGTGTGGAGAATTTCGCACGTGATATTGTGGTAACTATATTCTTGTTCATTTCTGTTAGAAATCCAGTTGAATACCAAACAGGAAGCTTCTGGGTGCGGGGTAGAATCCTGCATCAATTCCCATATTCAGCACATCTGTATTACCAATTTCAGGATCGTATCCCCTGTACTTTGTAAATACATGCAGATTCTGGCCATTGACATAGATCCTGGCATGAGAAATATTAAGCCTGTTTGTAATCTGTTCAGGCAGGTCATAACCCAATTGAACCGACTGGATCCTTAAAAATGAAGCATTTTCAACAAACCAGGTTGAATGTCTTGAATTTTGATTCGGATCACTGGTAGCCAGGCGTGTTTCTGAGTTGGTAGGGTTCGTGTCAGACCAGTAACTGGATGCGATACTGTTGAGTTTATTAAAGTCTTTCGAATTCCTGTCGGTAGCAAGTCCTATGTATGAATAATGTTCGTTATAAACATCAAGGTTTTGCATGCCATTGAGGAAAAGGTTGATATCAAATCCGCTATACCCTAGATTGATATTGATCCCATAGGTGAAATCGGGGATCGGCTTGCCGATGATGGTCTGGTCGAGTGCATTAATCACACCATCGTTGTTAAGATCCCGGAATCTGATATCACCGGGTTGTGCATCGGTCTGTTCAGCATGGTTATCGATCTCATCCTGGCTCTGAAATATCCCGTCAGCTACAAAACCGTAAAAGCTTCCGATGGCATGTCCTTCTTTGGTAATAGTATAAGAAGTATAGATCGGGGTCGAATTGGGCAGGTGTTTCACAATATTCTTGATGGTTGTGAGATTGACACCAAAGCTGTAATTGAATTTCCCGATATTGTTCCTGGTCATTAAACCAAATTCGAAACCCCTGTTCTGTACATCTCCCAGGTTATACCAGGGGTTGGAAGCGGGATCGTCAAAGTCTTTACCATACATAAGTGGCAATTCAATGGTTGTAAGCATTTGATCCTGATTCTTGATATAATAGTCGGCATTTATTTCCAACCGGTTGTTGAATCCGCTGAAGTCGAAACCAAAATTGGTCATTTTACTCTGTTCCCACTGGATCTTCGGGTTACCGGTACTTCTGAGGTCGGTAGCACCAAGATATACGGTTTCATCGGTACCAAGCAAATACCTTGAAGCATCGGGCCTAAGCAGATAAGTGTCAAAGGCATAATCACCTATATTCTGGTTACCGGTTATTCCCCAGCCAACCCTTATTTTCAGAAGATTGATCTGTTTAACATCCCTGAAAAAATCTTCATTCAGCTTCCATCCCACAGAAAATGAAGGAAAGTTTCCGTATCGTTGTCCCTCGGGTCCGAACCTGGAAGATCCGTCGCGGCGGATACTTGCAGTCAAAAGATATTTTCCTTTATAATCATATAACAGACGGCCGAGATAAGAGTCCAGGATAGTTTCATATTCATAGGAACCAAGGCTCGAAGCAGTTTCTGCCTGGGACAGTGTATGATGATTCGGATCCCTGAAATTCTGACCTATGGCTGTAAACGAATTGCCATTGTTGTACTGCCGGCTCTGACCTGCCAGGAGAGAAAAATTGTGATCTCCAAAAGAATGGGTGTATGTCAGCAGATTTTCTATCAGCCACTGCTTATTATCATTGGAAGTTTCTCTGTCTTCGGAAACGGAGTTTGAGCGGTTACCAATGTCTCCCAGCACATATAAAGGGATCCAGATCGAATTGCGGGTATTCCCGTAGGTTAGTCCGAGGTTTAACTTATATTTAAGCCCTTTCACAATCTGAAGTTCAGCATACATATCAGTAATGGCCTGCAGATTTTGATTATCCTGGTTGCGGAGCATTTGTTCTGCAACAGGGTTAGTCGTCTCATTACGTGCCGTTGATGGAGTCGGTAGGACCTGCGAACCCCCCCAAGTTTTTTGGCTCGTACACCGGCATGAGAGGTGAAGAGTAGGTGGCGGTCACCCACTTGTTTCCCTGTCCGCCCTGGCTGCCATGGCCCTTGGTACGTGATATGAGAAATGATTCCCCGATAGTCAACCTGTCCTTCCACAAGCTGAAATCTGAATTAGCCCGTAAATTCAACCTTTCGAAATTGGTATTGATCATGACGCCTTCTTCGGAGTAATAATTTCCCGAAACACTAAAATTGCCATGCTCATTTCCTCCCGAAATACCAAGATAATAATTCTGTCCGTGACCTGTTCTTAACAGCTGATCCTGCCAGTTGGTATCGGTGTTTCCATAGGCCTGTCGCAATGAATCACTGGCAATGATCGCCGGTTCTTTGGTCGGATCTGTTAGAATATAAGCCTCGTGGGTAAGTGCAACATATTCATCAGCATTCATAATGTCATAGCGACGGTATTTTGGGAAATCGGAAAACTTGGCATATGTTGAAAACTGAGTTTTAAGCCCACCGTTCTTTTTACCTCTTTTGGTGGTAATTATCACCACGCCGTTCGCACCACGGGCACCGTAGATGGCAGTGGAAGAAGCGTCCTTCAGGATCTGCATCGACTCAATATCTTCCGGACTTATCCCGTTCATTCCGCTGGCGGGGACGCCGTCAATGATGTATAGCGGTTCGGATGACCTGTTAATAGACCCGATGCCCCGGATCTTAACAGACATTTCGGCTCCAGGATCACCTGATAACTGAGTGACCAGGACACCCGGAGCCTGCCCCTGGAGTGCCCTTAAAATGGATGGAAACTCCGTTTTTTTCATATCACTGACCGATACCATTGAGATCGCACCGGTGAGATCTTTGGCACGTTGGGTACCATACCCTATAACGACTACTTCATCAAGGCTCCTGGCATCAGTTTTAAGTGCCACATTAATCTGGGTATTTCCGCCAACAGGTATTTCCTGTGTCAAATACCCGACAAATGAAAAAACAAGGTTTACATCGGCACCTGAAACCGTAAGTTGATAGTGGCCATTTACATCGGAAATGGTACCGTTTGTCGTTCCCTTCTCAACGATGTTGGCGCCTGGAACGGGCTCTCCGGTTTTGGCGTCGGTGACATTACCGGTTATAGTAATTGCCTGCATCAAGGGTTTGGTCAGTGGTTTTGCATCTAAACTGTATCCAAAGGATAAAATAATTGATGCCGTAAAGAGCAGTTTTATTACTATGCCCGGGTATATAAACCGCCCTTTGGATTTTAGTAGTTTAATTTTAAACATATCTGATTTGTTTTAGATAAGTCGGTTAATTTGAAATTATGGAGGGTTAATATGCTCTCACCATAATGGCAATGAAGAACATCGTTGAATAAAGTCACTGACTGTTAGGATTAAATAGTGCCTCAAATCCATCCCACAGATCATCCCTTTCATTCGGCACCATAACAAGTCTCCAATTGACATCTGAAAGCAGGTCACGGGTTTCGTTGAAATTATATGCTTCCCATGGGACTTCCCCCGGAGAAAAAGGGATTGCCGGGTTGTAGTCATCCATCCATTTCCCAGATGCGAGTTTTTCAAGAAGCTTCAGGTGAGGTTTATAATCGAGGAATAAACCTCTATATATAGTTTTATGATCATTGCTCGTTATCTTCAACAGGCTGTTTACGGGCATTTTAAAGTGAGTTTTGCCGTTAACAACCTGTTCAGTTTTTATAGAAGTCCCGTTCAATAAAACTTCAACAGTGACTTTTTCCACCGGTTTCCCGTTCGAGGATACGAGTGAAAGATTTACATCGGATTCAAGTGGTTTTGGATCCTGAGTACCTTCGGGCCAGAAATAGAACGCACTGGTAATGGCAACGTCGTGCGGTCCGCTCTCCGAAGCAGGAAGGCTGTCGTACAGGATTTTTTGTGATGTTTTTAAAATATCGAGGTACTGCGGATCACTCCAGGCTCTCCGGCCATATACTTTGATGACATACCAGGCTGGCTCTGTCTCATTAATACTTACCGATTCTTTGAATGTTCTTGGCTTCTTATCGCGTATATCCCAGAATTTAAAAATTTGTCCGTTCCGGTAAACGACTACGTAAGATAAAAAGTCTTTTGTATCACCAGAGGCCCAGGCCTGGAAGTGAAGTTCATGCGGAGAACCTTCCGTCCTGATGATCTGCCCGATCCTGTACTTTTGATCTACATCTGCCTTAATAATGGGACCGGAAGTAACAAAGGTTTCGCCACGCCGGACTGCATCTGTCACGTGAGCGATGTCGAAAGTATCCCCGACGTAATAATACGTTCGCATGGAGCCGTAATAAAACCGGTCATTTTCCCCCAGCCCGCCATCCAGTTCAGCAATGGCCGGCATTCTGTAACCCTGGTTCAATACATTAAACCAAAGGTTCTGGTACATATAATGATCATGATTATACCCCATCACCACCTCTCCGTCCCATATTTTACCGGATAATAAGCCAAATGAGAGGTAAGCCGCTACATTCGTGGTATATTTGGTTATCTTTCCGCGGGGCTGCCACCACCATGACGTCGGGTGGGGGATGATAGCTACGGCATCATCAGCTTTCCTTATCCGTTGAATGACTTCAGGACAGGGGATATAGGGAAATCCCAGATCATCGAAATTCCATTCGTCCCGGGTAGGTGACTGGTAATATTTATTTTCATAGTTTTCATCCATGGTTTTCCAAAAATATCCCCTGGTACTTTTTTGTCCCAACCACCATGTATGACCCGTTCTGTATTTAGGCATTTCCGAACCGTAATGCAGAATGAACAGGTTATCGGTGAATTTGGCATAACCTACCCGCCAGGTCGAATCGGTGTAACCGCCCCACCCTTGTGCTGCACACAGAAAATCCACACCCTGACCGAGACAGATCCGGCGTACCATCATAAGCATGGAATCATCCTGTACCTTTTCGGTGTACAAATGACAATGTCCTCCTCCGTTCACCCAACCGAGGTCTTTAAGACTAACCCACGGCTGCATGAATATATTCATGTCAAATCCATGCCCTGGGGCTATATTTAATGTGGTATCCTGTGAAAGGTAATCGAATCCGTGGTATACTTCAATACGATATGTTCCGGGTTCGAGTTTTTGCTCGAATGTTCCGTCTTCATTGGTAAAAAATCCCGGTTCAAAGCGATAATACGAACGAACGACATTGCTGTCCCTGTCGGTTATCACTATCCTGGCAGATAAAACCCCGTCCGTTTCAGCATCATGAACACTACCTGTTATACCCTGAAAGGTTGTTTCCTTAATTGAGGTTATCTCTTGATACTTATTAGGTCGACCTGGAGTATTGCACGAGATTAATCCGCACAATATCAATACAATTGATAAATAAAGCTTCAATTGATTAAGTAGTTTAGTGGTGCTAAAATGTATACAAATAATTAGAATATACCAAGCATTTAATGAGATATCTTTTATATACTCTGAAGCCATACATAGTGGTAAGAAAAAGTAAATTTAACTCGGGAGAGAATGGATGCTCTCCAGCCATTGTTTTGCTGGCGGTTCATGTACAATATGCTGTTTCTGATAATCGAAACCAACTTAAATTAGTCGGCCATCAAATAATTTCTCAGGAACTCTGGTTTGCATAAATTAGAATTTTTAGTGATACGCCAGTTAAATCCTCACCTCACCAACTTGCTCGGCACAATCTTCACGTTCTTCCCTCCTCACGCCCTACTCTTTTTTTTATCTTGCAAACCAAAAATAAATTTGCTTATTTTACGCTCACTTTTTAAAAAGCTAAGTTTCTCAAAAAAAACAAATTATGGCAACGACCGCTGATTTCAGAAATGGATTATGCATTGAATTTAATAACGATCTGTACACGATTGTCCAGTTTCAGCATGTCAAACCAGGCAAGGGTGGCGCTTTCGTCAGAACAAAACTGAAAAGCCTGACCACCGGCAAAGTCATAGAAAACACTTTCAATGCCGGTGTTAAGGTGAATACTGCCAGGGTGGAAAGAAGGCCATATCAGTTTCTTTACTCCGATGACCTTGGGTTTCATTTTATGCATTTGGAAACCTATGAACAGTTCTCTATTGAAAAGTCTATCGTTGAAAATTCAGACCTATACAAGGAAGGACAGGAAGTGGAAATCGTTTACCACGCCGATACGGAAACTCCCCTTTCTGTTGAGCTCCCCCCGTTCGTGGTACTGGAGGTTACCTATTCAGAACCCGGCGTTAAAGGTGATACTTCATCCAGCACAGCCCTGAAACCATGCACTCTCGAAACCGGAGCTGAAATTATGGTCCCCATTTTCGTGAATACCGGTGATAAAATTAAGGTGGACACGCGCGACAGATCCTACTCCGAAAGAGTGAAGTAATAGGTCAGGCACACTGAAACTTTCTAATCAGAAATTTCCTTATATTTACCCTGGATAAGGAAATTTTTTTATGCCTGAAAAATCATCTTCGAAAAATCGCCGCTTACAAGTGACCACCTTCAAGCTTAATTCATTGCTTGAAATCACCCTCGCAATTAATGAAAATTTGCCCGTTCCCGACCTTCTCCTCCGGTATGAAAATATCCTCAAAAAAGAATTAGAGATCGGGAAAATCATCATCTTTAAGCTGAATGAGACCTGGGAATGCATCCTGAATTCGGGATTTTCAGAAGAAGTCACCGAAATTTCCGGCATCGAAGAAAAATTACTTTATATCCGGGAAATATCTCCCGCAAGCGTCCTTACGGAGAAGATTCATGATGAAGTCGATATTGTCATCCCCGTTTTTCATAAAGACCAACCTATTGCCTATGTGCTAATCGGTGACATCGATGAGGAATGCGAAGGTATGAGCCCGATCATCAAGCATCTTCGTTTCATTCAGACTATCTCCAATATCCTCATCGTTGCCATCGAGAACATCAGACTGTATAAGGAAAATCTAAGGCAGGTAGCCTTCAAAAGGGAGCTCGAACTCGCATCGAAAATGCAGAACATGCTCATCCCCGATAACGATAAACTTCCAAGTAACCGGCATGTAAACTTTAAAGCGTTTTATCATCCCCACTACGAAGTGGGCGGTGATTATTACGATGTAATCCGGCTGTCCGATAACGAGGTCGGTTTCTGTATCGCTGATGTTTCGGGAAAAGGAATTTCCGCTGCCATCCTTATGTCGAACTTTCAGGCGAATCTGAGGGCATTGTTTACCGGAAGAACGGATCTCAAGGAGATCGTAGTGGAACTGAACGAACGTGTGTTGCAAAGCGCCAAAGGTGAAAAATTCATTACCCTTTTCCTGGCCAAATACCATTATTCGACGCGGACTCTGGAATATATCAATGCCGGCCATAACCCGCCATTTTTGTACGATATTTCACAAAAAAAACTATTTCAGCTGAAAAGCGGATGTGTGGGAATGGGAATGCTCGATAAATTGCCTTTCATACACAGGGAAATACTCTCGGTTGAAGGACCTGCCAAAGTTCTCTGTTATACCGATGGTTTGGTAGAACTTATCGAAGGTGAAGGCGTTGAGTTTGGAACAAGCTTTATCGAAAAGGAGATCTCCAACAACGAAAGTATTGATGAAAATATCTCTGAAATCATCAAACTTCAAAAAATAGAAGAAGGAAATGCTTCCATTTTTGATGATATTTCCATACTTGGCCTGTGTATTTCTGGTGAATGAAAGGGCTATCCACTGAAGCCGGGGACTTCAGATGAAGGCCGCTTTTCCTCCTCCATCGCCCCCCGGTGGTACAGATCCATGGCTACCAGCATTGCCGCAAAGCCCCAGAACAGGGCCGAAGACTTATCCGTATCCAAAAAATTATTAAGAAAGCCATGGACGCAATATGTGATAAAACCTATTAGCACTCCCAGGGCATATCGCCTGATATATGCATCCCGTGCCGTATAATATACCCTGATGCCCGTCAGAATAATGCTTATGATAATGATGATGAAACTAAGCATTCCCAACAGACCGGATTCAGCAAGCGGACCCAGATATTCACTGTGAGCCGTTCCCCGGTTACCAAAATCCGTGCTGATCTCTGTTTTTTCATAGGACCGCTGAAAGCGTGCATATTTAAACTGGTAGGTCCCCGGACCGAAACCAAATACCGGCCTTTCTTCCCACATCCTCAGAGCACAACTCCACCGGTTTATGCGTTCAAGATTTGACTGATCCGTGGAAACATTGGACATGGATTCAACATGTTCACTCAGTTTCCCGGAACTCTGCTGACGGTTCCTTTCGGCCCTCAGCATTATCTGTGTCTGAAACATTAAAAATACCGCAATCATTGCTCCCGTCGCAAGTATAATAAACATGAACCGGATCCTGAGTCTGATGAGGAGCCAGATAAAAAGCCCCACGGCAAGACTGAGCCAGGCAGCACGTGTATAGGAAAACACCGTCGCAAAAGCATAAAAAAGAATAAGCAAAATCATGAGGAATCTGGCATTTACAGATTCCTTCTTCATATTCGAAAGCAGCGCCAGCATGACGGGGAGTAACATGGCCAGCGTGGCTCCATACGAAGTGTGATCTTTATAGAATGGCTGCATCATACGGTGAGCCATCATCTGATTGTCCAGACCGTATGCGGAATGCCTGATCAACGTGTACACAACGACAAAAGAAAAACTGATAATGTAAAGCCAGGAATACCGGCTCAGGTATTTCCTTTCCTGGAAAATGATGGCGGCAAGAAGGTAAAAACTGGTTACAAACCACATCCTTGCGAGGAGATATTTAGCCGAAACAACGATATCGGAACTGGTAAGGGTGGTCACAAACATCCAGGCCAGGCTGAAATATATGGCAAGTGTAACCGGATGCCTGAGAATCTTCAGGTCAGCATACTCACCGCGTAAATACTTGATGAAAAACAACAGCATGGCTCCGGCCAGGAGGGGTTCGGACGGCAAAGAAAGATCCACCGGCAAATCCTTCACCAGGAAACTCAGGGGGATCGAAAGCGGAACAAAAAAGACAATCATCAGTACCAGCTTGTCCAGTGAGGTAAAAGCCAGTAAGATAAAAAACAAGGCAAAAGGGAGCAGCGGGAGAAAATAGATCTCCTTATAGATAAGAAAACCATTCAGGGCTACAAACAGCAAAGAAATTGCCCATACATTGATCAGACTCCTGTATTTTGCCAGTATTTCGGTCATTCTTCGTCTCTCCGTTCAATCCTTTCCCTGATGCTGTCTCTGATAATGAGTAAAATAAGGGTAAGCAGGAAAGCGGATACCGTGGAAATGATCACAATGATGGATTTCCTCGGATATGACTTTTTCTCAGCCTTAAAAGCAGAATCCACGATAAATTTGTAAGGAAGGTTCTGCTCCACCTCAACCCTGGCTTCCCGGTAACGCTGGCGTAGATCGGCAAGACGCTCCGTCTCAAAGTTGAGGCTGTTGACCAGCGAAAGATAAGTCCCTCCGTATCTGGATAAGACTTTCATCTGATCCTTGATCCTCTGTGCCCCGTCCAACTTGCCATCCTTTAATGCATTGGCATAGGCTTCATTAAACCGTTCAGCCTGGGTTTCATAATTGTTGATGCCCAGCTTGCCCAGTGACTGCAGCGAATCCTGGATGCCGTCCACATTTTTTACAGCATTCCTGTATTCATCTTCCACCAGGATGAAAGCTTCCTCGGCTCTTTCCTTGGTCATTTTGTTGAAGACGGTATCAACCAGGGCGGAGATGTCGTTGGCAATGTCTGCCGCCATTTGAGGATCCCTGTCCATGACTTCAATCATCACCGACATATATTGGGTCATCCTGAAAGAAATATTTGAATTATATTCGTTATACAACTTGGTGTATGGATACTTCGATGATGGATCGATATCGTAGTGCTTCATCAGATCGTATTTCTGAATGATCCTGTCCTTCACCGGCTCTGAATTTAAAACCTGCAGTAGTTGCTCCGCCTGTTCTTCTTCTCCAAAACCATACACCGTTTGTCTTCCGGAATAATTGGGAGATAGCAGTGATTTCGAAACCGGGGCATTTGTGGTCGGAAACATCACCACCGTGGACTTGTATTTGGGTGTAATCTGAAATGACATGATAATTGACACTACGGCAGCAATAATACTGACGGAGATCAGAATCCACTTTTTCTCCCACATATAGATCAGAAGATCTACTGAACTGAAGTTATAACGCTGAATTTTTTTTCTGTCCATTTTAATGATCGTATTTATTGGGTTTCTTTAATTCTGATAAGGAAATAGTTCTTCTTTCCCTTTTGCACAAGGAGATATTTACCGTTGATAAGATCCTTTCCGGTCACAATGTAAGCAGGATCGGTGATCTTCTTCCGGTTCAGGCTTAATCCCCCGCCATTGATGAGACGCCGTAATTCCCCCTTTGAAGGAAAAACAGACGTGTCTTCAGCAAGAAGCGTGAGAATATCGGTATTAACATCGGCAGAAGGCAATTCAAACAGGGGAACTCCCTCGAAAACGGAGAGAAAAACATCCTCCCGGATACTTCCGAGAGCCTCTGTGGTGGCTTCCCCGAATAGAATGGAACTGGCCTTTACCGCCATTTCATACTCCTCCACCGTATGTACCATAATGGTCACTTCTTTCGCCAGCGTTTTCTGGAGAAGACGTAATTGCGGGTTTTTATGGTGCTCTGCAATCAGTGAATCAATCTCCTTTTGGGAGAGCATCGTGAAAATACGGATATATTTAGCAGCATCTTCATCAGACACGTTAAGCCAGAACTGGTAAAATTTGTATGGTGACGTTCTTTCAGGATCAAGCCATACATTGCCCTCCTCGGTTTTGCCAAACTTTCCTCCATCCGATTTGGTGATGAGCGGACAGGTAAGCGCAAAGGCTTCCCCGCCTTCAATCCGCCGGATCAGCTCAGTGCCGGTGGTTATGTTCCCCCACTGATCAGAGCCTCCCATCTGTAATTTGCATCCCATCGTACGATACAGATGAAGGAAATCGTATCCCTGGACCAACTGGTAGGTAAATTCGGTGAACGACATCCCCGAACTTGACTCGGCATCCAGTCGCTTCTTAACCGAATCCTTCGACATCATGTAATTCACTGTAATATGCTTCCCGATATCACGAATGAAATCCAGGAAAGAAATGGACTTCATCCAGTCATAGTTGTTGACCATCTCTGCCCTGTTGGCTTCCTTCGATTCGAAATCGAGAAAACGGGATAACTGTTTCTTAAGACATTCCTGGTTATGACGAAGAGTGGATTCATCCAGAAGATTTCTTTCCTGCGATTTTCCCGATGGGTCCCCGATCATCCCTGTAGCACCACCTACAAGGGCAACAGGTTTATGCCCGGCAACCTGGAAGTGCTTCAGCATCATAATGCTGACAAGGTGCCCGATGTGCAGCGAATCTGCAGTGGGATCTATGCCGACATAAGCCACCATCATGCCTTCTTCAAGTTGTTCTTCGGTACCGGGCATGATATCGTGAATCATCCCCCGCCATTTCAGTTCATCAACAAAATTCATGATCAGAAAATTTTCCCAAAGATAATAATATCAGTATGCCTGAAGATATTTAAGATATAAAAACTTGGTTCACGCAGGTTTATTGCCTTCAAGTAAGGGATAACCCCCGGGATTTCCTGACCGGTTTGGCGAAGACCGGTAATCACGGGCAGCCGAAAGAAAAAAGCAGACATCCGTTTGACCATTGGAGCCCAAATTAACCGGCATAACCAGGGGCATATGCCAGGCCTGCTCGGTCACACTGTCTTCCTCCTGCAAATTCTCCAGCTTTTTTTTAATCTCATCAAATTTCAGATAAGGAAAAATCGACGGGGCAAAACGGGATATAGGTTCATACAATAAAGATTCTTGCTGGGTTTCTTCCGGCAGGAAATGACTGAAGCTGTTCAGGTAATTCAAAAGACTGAGGACAACACTCAGAATGAAAGCCATTTTAACCAGGTTAAAGATCACACCGGCAAGACGGTTGACAATTCCGAGTGCGACCGCTTTTACCAGGCGGTCGATGGCCCATGCCACCAGGTGGACGATAACCACAATAATCACGAAGGTGATGGTAAACGAAAGAAAAGCCAGGTATTTGTCGCTGGTATGAAACCAGGCTCTGACATATCCTTCGGTGACAAATGAAAAATGAATAGACCCGTAAATACCGAGTATCAGGGCCAGCAATGAAGCCACGGAAAAGATAAGCCCTTTTGTAAACCCTTTATAAACAGCCCAAATAAGGGGTATAGCCAGAAGAATGTCAAGGTAATTCATGGAAGAAATTTCGTTCAGGTCCTAAATGTAAAAAAAATCCCGTCCAGTTTTGTTACGGTGCACCTTTGGGTTGTGAACCGTGACTCCATAATATAAAAGCCGGAACAACAGGTTACCGGCCACGCCTGTGCTGTTTAGGATTGATGTAATACAACACACCGAGGTTAATAACAAACTGACTGTAGGTGCCGGCAATATATTTGGTGGTCAGCACGGCATCGTAATAATTATTGATGATCATTTCAAGACCTGCACCAATATTGGCCCCAAGGCCCAGGTCCGACATGTTGTCGAGAGGATCTCCAACATCCACAAGCATATCATACCTTGAAATAAGTCCGGTGGCATTCAGACCGGCCATCAGCACAATTTTTATCTCATCCTGCTGGAAGACCTGGTACTGTAGGTCCACATCCCCATGAAACATATAATTCCGGATTTCCTCGGTAAACGTTGTTCTTTTATACCGGTTAAATATCGTAACCGATGGAATGAGATACATTTTAGGCAGGACCCGGAAATAGGGTTTGACCCAGAGGCCTGGGTTCCCGGTGCGGTAATGATTATAATAAATCCCCGACGAAAACGCCAGACCGCCACCTATCCTATCCAACTGGGCGGAAACGATCATGGGAATAAAAAAAAGCAGGAAGAACAGCCAGAGTCTTTTCATCTTTGACGTTTTTAATGTTAGTTCAACAGCTACTCGGAGCGTCAGTGCATCCGGCCCGACACGCCTCGAATGGATGATCTCATCCGCCCGTCGCCATCAGCCTTGGCAGGCTGCAGCAATCCTGACAACCATACAAATGTAATAAACTACCGTTATGTGAAACCTACCCCTCCGTACTTTTTATACGCCTGATGACACCTGACCGGGCACAGCGGAAAGATGTCAATTCAAAAAATCCCATCCCCGGCAGGATGACAATGTTATTAAGAATAATTTTAAAATAGCCCCCGGGAACAACATTATGAGTATTTTCTTGATCATTTATGACGCTAAATATGAAATTTCATGCAATGTTCTTTAAAAAATATTAAATTTGTCCTCTTGAAATTAAAGCCTCTTTAAACCTAATTAGATGTCTCAAAATATTGGTGTAGTTATCCAGGTTATCGGTCCTGTTGTAGACGTAAGTTTTGAAAAATCAGGTGCCGAGCTCCCAAATATTCATGATGCTCTAACCATCGATCGTCCGGATGGAAGCAAACTCGTTATTGAATGCCAGCAACATATCGGAGAACACACTGTCAGGACCATTGCCATGGACTCAACCGACGGTCTGCAGCGGGGAATGAAAGTGGTCTCCACCGAATCTCCAATAAAGATGCCCGTTGGCGAAAAAGTACGGGGCAGGCTTCTTAATGTGATTGGCGAATCGATTGACGGTATAGGTCCTGTTGATATAAAAGAGGGTTATCCTGTTCATTCGGAACCACCTAAACTCGAAGAATTATCCACCGAAAACGAAGTGCTCTTTACCGGGATCAAGGTTATCGACCTTCTCGAACCCTATGTCAAAGGTGGTAAGATCGGGTTGTTCGGCGGTGCCGGTGTTGGTAAGACCGTTATTATCATGGAACTCATCAACAATATTGCCAAGCGGTACTCGGGTCTTTCCGTTTTCGCCGGTGTGGGTGAGCGTACCAGGGAAGGCAATGATCTTCTTGCGTGAGATGATTGAATCGGGTGTTATCAGGTATGGTGATGAATTCATGAAAAGCATGGAAGCAGGCGGCTGGGATCTGAGTAAAATAGATCATGAAAAGCTGAAGGATTCACAGGCTACTCTGGTCTTCGGTCAGATGAACGAACCCCCCGGTGCCCGTGCAACAGTGGCCCTGTCGGGTCTTACCGTTGCCGAAGCATTCCGTGACGGCGATGAGAAAGGCGAGCGGCAGGGATATCCTGTTCTTTGTGGATAACATTTTCCGTTTTACCCAGGCCGGATCCGAAGTATCGGCTCTTCTCGGCCGTATGCCTTCAGCCGTGGGATATCAGCCTACTCTGGCCACCGAAATGGGACAAATGCAGGAACGTATAACTTCTACACGGCGCGGATCCATTACTTCGGTCCAGGCGATCTATGTACCCGCCGACGACCTGACCGACCCGGCACCGGCAACAACCTTTGCCCACCTCGATGCCACTACGGTGCTCAGCCGTAAGATCGCCTCTCTCGGGATTTATCCGGCTGTTGATCCGCTGGATTCAACCTCCAGGATCCTCACCCCGGAAATCGTCGGAAAAGAACATTATGAAACCGCACAAAAAATTAAGGAACTCCTTCAAAGATATAACGAACTCCAGGATATTATCGCCATCCTGGGAATGGATGAATTATCGGAAGAAGACAAACTCGTCGTTCAACGAGCCAGAAGGGTTCAGCGATTTCTCTCCCAGCCTTTCCATGTGGCGGAACAGTTCACAGGGATCCCCGGTACACTGGTCTCGATTGAAGATACCATCAAAGGCTTCAATATGATCATGAACGGAGAGGTAGACAAGTACCCTGAAGCAGCTTTTAACCTGGTGGGACTCGATTGATGAAGCGATCGAAAAAGGTGAAAAACTGCTGGCTGAATCAAAATAAGATAACGGCCCTTTTTACATAGATCCCGGAAAGACCCGGTTCGCTGGTGAAACAGCCAGAGTACAGGACATCCGGAATCATCATTCTGTAATGACGGAAATATGCATCTTGAAATCATAACACCGGAAAAAAAACTGTTCGTCGGGTGAGGTTAAGCTGGTTCAGGTACCCGGATCAAAAGGTTCCTTTGAACTCCTGAAAAACCACGCTCCGATTATCTCAACCCTGGAGAACGGCCAGGTGAAAATAGTTGATCATGAAAATAAAACCATCTATTTTGACATCGAAGGCGGCGTCATTGAAGCAAAAGCTAACAATATCATCGTTCTTGCAGAGATATCCTGATTTTCATACCGGCAAAATTATTCGTACCGTCTGTTTTGCCGTGTTGCTCCTTTTTACGCCAGCATTTCACTCAGGAGCACAGATCATCAGGAAATCTAAGGTCACTTTTTTGTCTTCCGACAGCCTGACCATTACTGCCGACCAGTACTTTTCAAAAAAGACAAATCCCTAGATACTCCTTTTTCATACCGAAAACGCCAGTCGAGGTGAATTCGACAGCTATTGCCGGCCGGTTTGGCAGGATGCAGTATAACTGTCTGGCCGTTGATCTGCGATCAGGGAACACTTATAACTATGTGGAAAATGAGACCGCTAAAAAGAGCACTGGAGCTCGATTATAACACCTCGCTCATCCAGGCTTCGCAAAGATATTGATGCGGCCATCGAATATGCATTTAACCTTAGCGGGCAGCCAGTTAGTCCTGCTGGGCAGTTCATCATCAGCATCCCTCTGCCTCCTGGAAGGCATCGGAAATCCAAAAATCAAAGCCATCATGGCCCTCAGTCCGGGCGAATTTTTTAAACCTACAATTGAGATCCGTCAGCTGGCATCCCGCATTTCCAAGCCGGTTTTTGTAACCTGCTCAAGCGATGAAATAGCCTATATGAACAAGATGTTTTCACAGACAGATAAACAATATCTCGACCTTTTTACACCAACCCGGAACGTGGCTGTACGCGGGACAGAACTGCTCAGCAGCCGGAATCCGGAAAGAGATCAGTATTGGCTGGCAATCCTGATCTTTATAAAATCCTTATAATGAAATTCCCTTGGTAAGATTTCTCATCATACGTTTCAGCTCTATCGGAGATATCGTCCTGACCACCCCCGTGGTCCGTTGTCTGAAGGAACAGGTTGAAGGAGCTGAAATTCATTATCTGACAAAAAGCAAATTTGCCGGCCTCCTGGAAAACAACCCCTATATCGACAAAATCTGGCTGTATCGATCATAACCTGAACGAACTGATTCCTACAGATCCGGAAATCACATATCGACTATATCATCGACCTTCACCATAACCTTAGAACACAACGGATAAAAAATCGGCTTCGAATCCTTGCCTTCTCATTTAATAAACTCAATTATGCCAAATGGCTTATGGTCAATTTTAAAATAAACCACCTGCCAGATGATGCATATCGTAGACCGTTACCTCGAAACCGTCTCGGTTTTCGAAGTTAAAAATGACGGAAAAGGCCTGGATTATTTCCCGGGAAAGACATCAACAGAAATCCCCGGATTATCCCGTGAGCAGTTACCTGTTGAATTTATCGCCCTGGTAATCGGGGCACAGCATTTTACCAAAAAAGCGCCGCCCGAAAAACTGGCTGAACTGATCAACAACCTGAAACGGCCGGTCGTTATCCTTGGCGGACCTGAAGATACAAAGCAGGCAGAAGAGATCGCTGCCCTCAGCAAAAAAAATGATATCGTGAACCTGGCCGGAAAAATTAGTCTTGACAACTCAGCTTACCTGGTAAGCCAGGCCAAAGTAGTGATCACCCACGACACCGGACTTATGCACATCGCCGCTGCATACGGGAAGAAGATCCTTTCCATATGGGGAAATACGATCCCTGAATTCGGCATGTACCCATACCAGGCTCATCCTGAATCCAGGATTTTCGAAGTCAAAGACCTTCCCTGCCGCCCCTGCTCCAAAATCGGCTTTCAGCAATGCCCGAAGAAACATTTCCGTTGTATGATGCACCAGGATATGGTGGCCATGGCGGAGTACGCAAATAGTTTGCTCACCGGGGAAGCCTGAAGAAGTTGGGGCGACGGGAGAATGGAAAAGCAAAAATTCTTATCCCGGGGAATCGTTCCCCAAACCGCCGATCGGTATCTATTCCATAGACTCGGTTTTGCCCTTGGTGCGAATGCCCGGAATTTCTGCGTTACGATGGGGTGTTTCATCATTATTCCCAACGTCCCGTTAATCATCATGAGGAAAATTACCTATCTGGTTAGAAGGTTGAAATGGCCCTATACAAAAAAGGACTGAAATATTCTTGCAGTGAGAAAAAAAAATGGCGATTTCAACTGACATTCATCAAAACGTATGTCATCATTTTGGGTGAGTTGATAACTTTTGGTCAAAAAGTTGAAATGGGTACGCTGAGATCCGGGGGCTGAAAGCCATTAAGGGCGGCGGGTTTGGAAGGCGGGGGTGGGGCCCCTCTTCAAGTAAAGTCATCCTAATAATAACGAAGCCCCTTACTATGACCTGACCTGAATGAGTACCCATGAGAAACAGGTGAAGGGAATAGGAAAAGAGACGAAAATGGCTGAATTTAAAGGCAGGGTGAATTTCCCCTTCATGGGATTAAGGGGTGTGCGTGGGGAGACGGGTAGACGGGTAGACGGGTAGAGGTGAAGAGGTGAAGAGGTGAAATGGGAAGATGAAAGACTCTCTCGTAAAGACACGCCTAGAGACATGTCTATCTGAAGAAGAGGGAAAGACGAAAACGGTCAAATCTCAAGGCGGTGTGGATTTCCACTTCAGGATTTAGGGGCGTGCGTGGAGTAGATAGGAAGGAAAGAAGAGGGATACATAATCTGTAACCTATAAATCATTCCTGTGAGGTTTATGCCCCCGCAATAATGGACACTCCTCCCGGAAACACTGAAGGAATTGAATGGCAATAGCTTCCAGTACCGGTAATCACCAGCGGCCGGTCACAAAATTCCTGCTCCAATATAATTTCCATACTTCCATATTCGTATTAAATTTGTAATTTAGAATCACCCACGAAAGTGAAAAACACAGAACAGATTTATAGCGGTCTGGGAACAAAGCCTTTTTCCTTGAGACGGTTTTATGAAGAGCATAAAATCGGTATCCTTGGAACCCTGATTTTTCATGTGTTTTTCCTTCTGATCTTTCTGATCGTGAAAATACATGATTTTAGTGCCTCAGTGCCACTGGACGTATACATTGACTTTTCTCAACAGGAACAAAAAACGCCCGAGGAGATCGCCGCTGAAGAAAAGAAACAGGAGGAGGAACAATACTACCAAAAACTTCTCAACCGCCAGCTTAATGAAAGCAACAGGGCTGTCAATGTTTCCAAAGATCTTGAAAAAAAGATCAGTACAAAGGATTATGTACAGGAAGTGGAAAAAGAACTTGACGCATCCAGGAGTAAAGATTATCTGAAGGAACAGGAGAAAATCAAAAATATCATGAACCAGGGGGACATCGTTCCTGTCAATACCTCTGAAAAAGAAAAAGAGGATAAAGCCAAACAATATCACGGACCTACAAATATTACTTACCGCTTCACCGAACCCCCTTTGGACAGGGCAACAGTTGATCTGCCCGTTCCGGTCTATAAGTGTATGGGAGATGGGATCGTCGAGGTTCACGTAACTGTTGACCAGATGGGGAACGTCACCAATGCCAAATCAGTCGTGGTTAGTGCATCCATGGATCCCGATTGTCTTTCGGAAGTGGCGGAAAAATATGCGAAAAGAACGGTATTCACTGGTGATCTCTCAGCTCCGGCAAGCCAGCCGGCAATCATTACCTACCAGTTCGTGGCCCAATGATCAGAAAAATCCCAGGTTGACATTAAAGAGAGCTTCCACCGTAAATCGCTTTTCATTTTGCAGATAGTTGATACGTATGCCTGATTCAAGAGGGAAGAGCAGCCTTAAAACATGGTAATCTAGGTATAATTCAACGCCGTAACTACGGTATGTGGCGTCTATTTTTCGGGTTTCTCCGTTTGTGTCAGTTGTATAAATCGAACTCCCCTGCATAAGATCGGCGAACAAGTCGGCTCGTATTCTCTTTAGGTAAATCACTGCAAGGTCAAGATCAGGATAACCAAGGGGAAAAACGTAATCGAAAGCAAGCCGGTTCATATTCACCGCTGTAAGCCCTGTGTATCCGCGGGGAAACTGGACGGAATTGGTGAAAAGGTAGCGACGCGGATGTTGTCTCTGAAATTCGGCGGTGACCTTTAGCCCATCGTGCTTCAGAAAGCCCGGCAGATAGATATTGGTCCGGTAAACCTCCATGTTCCCCAACTGTTCCTTTTCAAGGGGTGTGCCTTCAATAAGTCCGTCGAAGACAAGACCCAGACGGGGTTGAATATCTCTTGGCGACATGCGCAGGTAACTATAGAAATAAAGCCGGGGCTGAGCGTATAAAATCCCTGGCTTATAAATATGTTCAGCCGAATGATAGAAATATTCCCCACTATAACTCAGTTGTAACGAAGGTTGAGCTCCGCTTAAGAGCTTCCCGGTATTGAATGTAAGCGGCACGTATGTTTTAAGACTGTAGGTAAGAAAGGTATTGACTTTTAAGGGCAGCTTCGGCACTTCCTTAATTGCATTCACTGTTGGAATCCCGCCGTAAGTCATCGAAAAATCCAGGACAGGAAACCAGCCCTTGTAAATGAAATTCGTATGCAGAAAACTCTGACCATTCCTGTACTCATAACCAAGACTGGTGACCGCCGTACTCAGAATATTCTGGGATAAAAGTGTAATACCCGGACTGACCGTTGGGTTGTCAATGTTTGGATCGGTATAATCGAACCAGAAGGGCGACCAGCTGTGAAAATGAAATAAATGACCGGCCCTGCTGTAATCCTTTGATTCAAAGATCGAGTCTGTCCGGGGCGGAATGAATGCTGCCTGCTTGAGAGCTGCCTGATCATGATAACTGAAAAACGGCTGCTCCTTTACCGGTGCCAGGGGGTCGAACGTCTCAAAATGAGAGGGGTCAATCTCCTTAATTGCAATATTATACCCTTTATTCGTATAATCCGACCAGGCCATCCGCCGATGATCCATATCCACCGAAGGTTCAAACGCCCCGAAACGGGCATCGGTCGCTTTGCGCAGTTCGCCGCTGCTCAGGTCAAGCGCATAAATATCATCCACACCCAAGTATGTCCCGTTGAAAAAGATATACATGCCCGGCAGACACCGGATCGGAAATGTTAACGAAGGACGCCGGAAGCAGATTCTTCCAGGTGCCTCTCTCCAGATTATATTCAAGCAATGTCTTACCGTTACGGTCCACACCGATAGCCACTACACTGCCGGTATGGCTTATCCAGGCCGGGTCCTGAAGCTGAATGTTGCGGGGTGACGGTATCCGGGCAAAAATACTTCCGTCCAGGGAGGAAATGAATACCAGCCTGAAATCATTTTCCATGGTGGTTTCTACCGCAACGATCGTATCGCCCGTAGTGGAAAACGATGGGGCGGAAAACCGTGACCTCCGGCTCAGAGTGCTGGCTTTTCCTGTTTCATAATCATACTGCCGTAATGACAGAATAGCTCCGGTTATCCCACCTCAGACCCGGAACGTATTCATCCCAAACAATATGGTTATTACTTACCGAAATATTGCCGGAATTCAACCGCCCGGGTGTAAACAGCTTCTTTTCCCTCCCGGTTGAATCAAGACGGACAAAGGTCTGGATATTGTCAAGGCCCGATTTAACGGCAATAATCGATAAATCGGGAAGCAGGTGCGGTTCATTCCATGATGTGTACGTCCGTGTTCTGCGTTCATTGAAAGATGCAGGTATACGGATGCTTCGGTTTGAAGCCGTTGAATCCCAATGGCTTTCGAGAAAACTCATCGTATTCCTGTAAAGGCCGGCCTTGCCTTTCCCTGTTTTATGATGAAGGTAGAAGAACAAAGGGTCGAACAGGTAGGGATTACGACCAACATAATTAAGCGCACCGGTCCAGATATCGTTCCCGTAATTATACCGTCCATAAGTGATCATCTGGTAACCATACTGGTAATAGTCTGGTACAAAGTCACGGTAAGATCCAAGATAAGACTTTGAAAAAGTATAAGGCCTTTTATCGGTAAGTAACTGGGCTTTGATACCCATTTCAAAAGACGGGAGCCTTCCCCGGCCGCTTTGTGAAAGACTGGTTTCGGCATAAACCGCATCACCTTCGAGGAACCAGAACGGGACCATTCCCACTGCAGGCCCTATTCCCTGCTGGCCCAGGAGAATGGTCAGAACTTTGGTGATGCCCTGATTTAACTTATCCACCTGAACCACATGCCTGAATTCATGCAGGGCTAACTGGTCACTCCAGTCCTGACTGTATCCCTTTACATCGGGATACATGAACATCTCCACCCGTCGCGGTGCCCATACCACAAATCCGTTTGAGATGGCCGAGGAAGTGTGCAGTACCACCGGAATTTTGCCGGGATAATGATCCAGCTGGGCACTGTTCTCATCATAATACGAATCAAGTAATATAAGCATCCTGGACGCCTCCTTTTCGAAGCCTGCAGGAAATATCACCTTAAAATGTACACTGCTGACCGATTTCCACTTAATGGATGCCGGATCCTGTCCATATTCATAAAACTGTGCTCCGGTAAAAAGGGAGTGAAGGATGACTAACAGCAGAAGCAGAAATTTTCTCATGCAATGTTGCTTAATGTATTCCTGACTACACCACGGATAGCGAATTTGTTCATCCGGATCTATCTGAATCTGACTTTATAGCCTTCCTGAACAAGCAGCTCACCCACACGGCTCTTAAAATCCCCCTGTATAATAATTTCACAATCTTTAACACTTCCTCCTGTTCCGCATTTTTTCTTCAGCACTTTACCCAGTTCCTCCAGGTCCTCATCCTTTCCTTTAAAACCCGTGATGAGCGTGACAACCTTCCCTTTCCTCTTTTTTTTGTCAAGCTGGATATTAAGCGTCTGAGAGGAAGGCGGCAGGGTGGATCCTTCCTCCTTCTTTCCGTCATTATATTGAAAATCCGGATCGGTGGAATACACCATGCCCAGCCTCTTTTTCCAGTCATTCGAATTGTTCATGGCTGATAATTTCTTCAAAGTTAGCTTCTTTCGGATTACCGTCAAAAAAATGTTGGGGGCACCACGGCCTAAATCCTATTCACACTTTCCCAAAAAAACACTAAATTCGCCTTCGAATCAAACCTGTTTTCGATGAAACCATCAGGTGCCAACATGTGCCCTACTGCTCAAAACCATCTTAACCAAAGTGATATAAGACCATTCAACCCGAGACTGGAACGTAGAGGTTTCATCATTCCACAAAAATTAAATCCATAAAAATGAAAACATACAACCGCTGGAATCTGATCCTGGGCTGGTTCATCTTTCTTATTGCCGCCATTACCTATATGCTCACCCTGGAACCCACAGTCAGTTGGTGGGATTGCGGCGAATTCATAGCCAGTTCCTATAAACTTCAGGTGGGGCACCCCCCGGGAGCCCCGCTCTTCCAGATGATGGGTAGGATTTTTTCCCTCCTGGCCTCAGACCCGCAACATGTTGCCAAAATGATCAATGCCATGTCGGGCCTTGCCAGTGCTTTCACCATACTTTTCCTTTTCTGGACCATTACCCACCTGGTAAAAAAACTGGTGATCACGGGTGAAGAGACCTATACGCCAGAAAATATGATCATCGTATTGGGAAGTGCTGCCGTTGGCGCACTGGCCTATACGTTTTCCGACAGTTTCTGGTTTTCCGCGGTGGAAGCAGAAGTGTACGGGACATCCTCCCTTTTCACAGCCATCGTGTTCTGGTCGATCCTGAAATGGGAAAACGTTTCACATGAAAAACACGCCGACCGGTGGCTTATCCTTATCGCTTATCTCATGGGCCTTTCCATCGGCGTCCATCTGCTTAACCTTCTGGCCATCCCCGCCATGGTCCTTGTCTATTATTTCAACCGCTTCAAGGTTACCCGGACCGGATTTTTCAAAGCCCTGCTTGTTTCAGTGGTCATCCTTGCCATAATCATGTACGGCATCATCAACGGCCTGGTGTTTTTTGCTTCCAAATTTGAACTGGCATTCGTGAACGGTCTGGGCCTGCCGTTTAACAGCGGAGTGATCTTCTATGGCCTGCTGGTTACCGGATTATTGGTCTGGGGGATATGGTACACCCACAAAAAGGGAATTGCAACCTGGAATAACATCCTCACCGGTATTACGGTTATCATCATCGGGTATTCGTCGTATGCCATGATCGTGATCAGGTCGGCAGCCAACCCGCCGATGGATGAAAATGATCCGGCCAATGTGTTCGCCCTTTTTTCCTATCTCAACAGGGAACAATACGGAGAACGGCCTTTGATCATGGGCCATTACTTTTCCGATGAGATCAGAAGGGACGCATCGGGATACCCTGTGCTTAAAGCAGGTAAACCGACCTGGGTCAAAGACACCCTGAAAGGGGACTACCGGATCGCCGATCGAAATTATGATCTCGTTTATGCGGAAAGTGCAAAACTCTTTCCGAGAATGTACAGCCGGGATGCTGATCATATAAAGGCTTATCGGGAATGGGGAGCACTGGGGCAAAAGGAAAAGCCGACTTTCCTCAACAACATAATCTTCTTTTTCAATTACCAGCTTGGTAACATGTACTTGCGGTATTTCATGTGGAATTTTGCGGGAAGGCAGAACGATATTCAGTACGATGGCAGCAATGTCCATGGTAACTGGATCAGCGGGATCCGCTTTCTTGACCAGTTCAGACTGGGTAACGAGGACCTTTTACCCGATGTATACCTGCACAGTAAATCCCGGAATAAATACTATCTCCTGCCCTTTATCCTGGGGTTGCTCGGCTTACTTTACCAGGTTTCGAAGGACCTTCGAAATTTTTCGGTAATCCTTATGCTGTTTTTCTTCACCGGCATTGCCATCGTCATCTATCTGAACCAGACGCCGCTGCAGCCGCGGGAAAGGGATTACGCTTATGCCGGTTCCTTTTATGCATTTGCAATATGGATCGGTATAGGTGTGGCTTCGATTTACGATTCTCTGAAAAAAATCAGGAGAAAAACACTCGTGGCTGCCCTCATTGTACTGATCACTCTACTGGCTGTCCCGGGTGTGATGGCTAAAGAAAACTGGAATGACCACGACCGGTCAGGCCGGTATACGGCCAGGGATATCGCCAGAAATTACCTGGCCTCCTGTGCTCCCAATGCCATTCTCTTTACAAATGGTGATAATGACACCTTCCCTCTGTGGTACGCCCAGGAAGTCGAAGGTTTCAGAACCGATGTAAGGGTCGTCAACCTTATGCTTTTCAATATGGAATGGAACATCAGGCAGATGAGGATGAAAAACTATAAATCGGAACCTCTCCCCTTTTCCCTGCCTGAAAAATTTTATGCCGAAGGGGTAAATAATTCTTTTTACATATTGAAAGACCCAAGGAAGATCCGAATGAAAACACTGGTGGAAGGTATCAGGACCGGTAACTCCCAGTTCAAGCAACGCACGGTGCGCGGGGATGAGGTTACCGTCATCCCGGTTAATAACTTCGTCCTGCCTGTTGACACTGCGACCATTCTTTCTAACCACACCGTGAAAGAAGCCGACATGAACCAGGTGGTTTCTCCTTTGGAATGGACCATCCCGCAAGGACAGTACCTCAAGGGAAACCTGGCACAACTCGACATCCTGGCCACTTTCGACTGGAACAGGCCAATCTATTTCGTGACCGGCGGTAACCAGGGTGCTCTTAGCCTGGAAGACTATTTTCAACTCGATGGCATTGCCTTCAGGGTCGTTCCTATACAAACACCGGGGCGCGATTTCTTTAATTATGGCCGCATTGACACAACAATACTGTATGATAACCTGATGAACAAGTTTACCTGGGGAAGAATGAACCAGCCGGGTGTTAATATAGATTATTATAATCAGAGAACCTTCTCCGTGATCCGGTTCAGGAAAAATTACGTCCGTCTGGCCGAAGAATTTATTAAAAGCGGAAATAACAAAAAAGCCGAGGAAGTCCTCGACCGCTGTATGACACTGGCACCTAACTCAACATTACCCTATGACTACTATGTTTCGGGTATTTCCTATCCGGGAAAGGACCAGAAAGTCATTCATCAGACCGGGATTATTGAAGCCTATTACGAATGCGGAGCCACTGAAAAAGCCGGTAAAATTCTTCTCGACTATGCTGCAATTCTGCATCAGAACCTGGCATACTATAATTCACTGAGCCAAAGATTCAAAAATCGCTTCGCTGATGAATACTACCGGAGCCAGGGTATTTATGAGGAACTGGTTAGGCTGGCTAAAGAATATCAGCCGGATATTGCCGGTCAGCTGTAATTAAGATTTTCGATACATCAGAGTCCTGGAAAATTCTTCCAGGATTCTTTTTTTCTCCGGCAGGATGTCCAGATCTGCCAGAACTGCGGTTGCCATCGAGAAAAAGCGTTCACTCGTTTCTGTGATCTTTTCCCTGACACCTAAGCGGTCAAAAATCTCACGCACTTCGGATATCTTCTGTCCGGGGGGAATGCCCGTTTCAGAATACAGCCCCATCAGGCGGGCTCTGTCATTGTTACCCGCTGCTTTGAGGGCAGAGATCACCAGGTAGGTCTTCTTGTTCGTCACAATGTCATTCCCGACCTTCTTACCGAAAGTGGTGGTGTCACCAAAGGTGTCGAGATAATCATCCTGAAGCTGAAAGGCTATGCCAAGATTCCGGCCGTATTGATAAAGCTGTTCAGCCTGGCTGTCGGAAGAGCCCCCGCTTATGGCTCCTATCTGAAGACTGGCAGCGATGAGAACCGAAGTCTTGAGCTCAATCATCCGGATATACTCTTCTTCCGTAACATCATTCCGGCCTTCAAAATCCATGTCCATCATTTGGCCTTCGCAAACTTCAACGGCCGTGCGGTTAAAGATCTTCAGAACCTTGCCGAGAATATTTTCCCTGCAGGAGGAAATAAAATGGTAGGCGAGGATGGACATCGCATCACCGGAAAGAATAGCTACATCCTGACTCCATTTTATATGAACCGTAGGATTTCCGCGACGTATCGGGGCCTGGTCCATAAGGTCGTCGTGCAGAAGGGTGAAATTGTGAAATAATTCAATCCCGAGAGCCGGCTTAACAGCCGGTAAAACATCGTCGGTGAACATATTGGCAGCCAGCACAGCCAGCACCGGCCGCAGCCGTTTACCACCGTTTGAAAGAATATACCTGACAGGTTCGTATAAACTGGCTGGTGAAGAGGGAAAACGGATCTTACCGATCTCTTCAGATACCAGCTTTTGTACCTCCCCCGAATGAAGCATGAGCATTGTTTTTTGTGCCCTAATGTACCGTTATTTATTGAGATGTACAAGGAGCAGGAGCCGGCCAGGTTGCTTGTTCATGTATCTTGTAGAAGATCTTCGGAAAGTTGATGACCAGACATCCCGGCATACGAAAAGGTATATTTTTCAGTTTATATAGTCTGATGAACCAGTTATTAATTTATGCCTTATCTTTGTCGGGAATTATCCGGGCCAGAACCTGGATCTGATCTCCGGTTTTATGATGATGCGTCGCAGATGTTTATTCAGTATAAACCGGTAGCATTCATTCCCGTGTTTTTTAAGGTCCAGTAATAAACCATTGACTTATGAAAAACAAAAGTCTCATTCTGTCACTGCTTACCATCCTTACTCTGTCATCTGTAAACGTCTTCTCACAATATAAGATTTCCGTTCATATTCCGGCTTTCCCAAATGACACTCTCATCTTCGGTTATTATATGGACGAAACCATACGGATAACCGATACCTTGTACACCGATGGTGCCGGCAGTGCCACCATCCAGGGGAAAATGGCCTTGCCGGAAGGTATGTATACCATTTATCTGCCGTCAAAGTCCAGAGTCGACTTACTCATAGGGAGGGACCAGGATTTCAGTGTAAATACCGATACGGCAGATATGGTTGACCAGACGAAATTCAAAGGTTCAGAAGAAAATACCTTGTTTTACGAATACCTGGCCTTTCTGGGAAAAAAGAGAGGTGAGACACGGCCGTACACCGAAATCCTGAAGAATCCGCCATCACCAAAGGATTCCGTTGACGCACGGGAAGCTCTTGATAAAATAAATAAAGAGGTTAAGGATTATGTCGATAAATTAATTGATGACCATTCAGGCACCTTCCTGTCTGTATTCCTGAAATCCATGAAGGATGTTGAGGTACCGGAGCCTCCGAGGGATAAAAACGGGGTCATAACCGACAGCTCCTTCCAGGTCAGGTATTACAAGCATCATTATTTCGATAATTTCAACCTGTCTGATGTGCGTTTGCTGAGAACACCGCTGTATAACCAGAAACTTAAGACCTACCTGGATCGCTGGGTTTACCCCGAACCTGACTCGGTATACAGTGAGGTCGATACCCTTATTGCCAAATCTCGTTCCGATACCCTGCTGTTTAAGTATATGCTTACCACCCTCTTCAACTATTATGCGAAAAGCAAGTATATTGGTATGGATGCCGTTTACGCCTATATCGCCGAAAAATATTACATCCCTGAAGCAACATGGTCGGATACAGCTTTTATTTCAAAGCTGAAAGAAAGGGTGAAAAAGATCGATCCGCTGGTTATCGGCAAAAAAGCCCCGGATATCCGTCTTGTTCGCGTGTCCGATGACCATTTCAGGGAAGCTGCCGGAGACACCGCGCATTAAACGTAATCCTTACGTAGGCGATTTCTTTAACCTTTCGGCCGTTAAATCAAAATTTCTGATCGTTTATTTCTGGGAAGCCGACTGTGGTCACTGTCAGAAAGCGATACCGGTACTTTACCAGGTATACAACAAACTCAAAGATAAAGGATTGCAGGTGGTTGCGGTAAGTATGCTGGGCGGTGTGGAAGGTAAAGTGAAATGGGTCGACTTCGTGAATGCAAACCATCTCTATGGCTGGATCAATGCCTGGAATCCATACGATTATTCCTACCGGGATGCTTTCGACGTGAACAGCTCCAATATCATTTACCTTCTGGATAAAGATAAGAACATCATTGCTAAGCGTATCGGTCCGGAGCAGGCTGAAAAAATCATCGAAGAAAAGCTAAACGAAGAAAATAACGGGAAATAACATAGCATTATGAATCATTACAAGAAGATAAGACTTGAACTCGAAGACGGTACCAGCGTTGAAGGCCGTTCCTTTGGCGCCGAAAAATCCATTGCCGGTGAAGTGGTTTTTAATACGGCCATGACCGGTTATCCGGAGAGCCTTACCGACCCCTCCTATAAAGGACAGATCCTCGTGCTTACCTATCCCCTTGTAGGTAACTACGGCGTGCCAGTCCAGGAAAAAGAAAATAATCTTCTCAGTTTTTTCGAATCCGATCAGCTACATATCTCAGGCCTGATCATTTCGGATTATTCGGAAGAATATTCTCACTGGAATGCAGAAAAGAGCCTTGGTGACTGGCTGAAACAGCATAACATTCCCGGACTGTTTAATGTCGACACCCGCAAACTTACCAAAATTCTGAGGGAAAAAGGATCCATGCTCGGCAGGATTATCGTGGACGATAAAGAGGTTGAGATGTATGACCCCAATGAGGATAACCTGGTAGCCCAGGTCAGTATCGGGGAAAAAACGGTTTACGGAAACGGAAAGTACAGGATCCTTCTGGTCGATTGCGGTGTAAAATACAACATCATCAGGTACCTCCTGGCAAGAGACACAACGGTTATCCGGGTACCATGGGATTATGATTATCAGCATGAGGACTTCGACGGCTTGTTCATTTCAAACGGTCCGGGAGATCCTAAAAAATGCGATGTCACGATCCGGAATCTTGCCGCTTCATTTTGCGAAGATCGCCCTGTTTTTGGTATCTGCCTTGGCAACCAGCTTATGGCCCTGGCCGCTGGCGCCGATACCTACAAACTGAAATACGGTCACAGGAGCCATAACCAGCCTGTCATCCGGGTGGGAAAGGACCGTGCTTATATTACTTCCCAGAATCATGGCTTTGCCATTAACAACAATACCCTGCCGAAAAACTGGGAACCGCTGTTTATCAATCTGAATGATAACACCAACGAAGGCATGCTCCATAAAACCAAACCCTTCTTTTCCACCCAGTTTCACCCCGAAGCTTCCGGTGGGCCAACCGATACGGCCTTCCTGTTCGACAGGTTTATAAACCAGATCCGGGAATATAAGGGAGAAACCGTGGAAGAGGAAATCTCACTCTGAAATAGTTAAAAAAATCCCCGAATTGCTTATTTTACAATATTTTATTTACATTTGGCTGTGAGGAAGGCCGGTTTTTAAGATGGCTCGCTAAAAGTACAAGACAGACAGATGAAAATAAGGTATATCATACTTGCTCCCCTGCTAACCTTTTTGTGCTCCTTTTCAGGAGCACAATCTGTCTCAAGAACGGTGACATCCGTTTCGGGAACCTCCGTTGCTGAAAACGGGTATTCCCTTTCATCTACTGTTGGGGAAGCCGTTATTACAACAATATTCGGAAACAGGCACTTTCTTACCCAGGGCTTTCAGCAGCCTATGCTCATCAATACCGATCCTTCCTTTACCGATGATTCCTTTGATGCGGTGGATGTCTTCCCCAATCCGGTAGCTGCATTGCTTACGGTATCCTTCAGGATCAGGGAACTTACTACCTATTTTGTCGAAGTTTATGATGTGTCAGGCCGTCTTCTGATTGCCAGAAAATATGAAAACATGACATCCCAGGATAAACACCTTGATTTTTCTCCTTTCACCAAGGGACTCTACTTTGTTCACGTCTATTCATCTATTCGGAAAATGGACCGGGTATTTAAAATAGAAAAGCTTTAAGCAATGAGACGGATTTTTACCATAGCGATGTTTTGTATGCTGGCTGCGGGCTTACACGCCCAGCAGATGCCTATCGGCATTAATTACCAGGCTGTTGCCAGAGATAATCTCGGCAACGAGCTGAAAAACAGAAACCTCAACGTAAGAATTTCAATCATTGCCGGTGACCCTACCGGTATCGTCGAATATGCCGAAACCCACTCGGTGAATACCGACCCCTTCGGCCTGTTTAACCTGGTGATCGGTCAGGGCTCTTTTTATGAAGGTGAAAAAACCGACTTTAACACCATAAACTGGGCCTCTTCATCCCACTTCCTGAAAGTTGAAGTCGATTTCGGACAGGGTTACATCAGTATGGGGACAATGCAGTTCCTCGCTGTGCCTTATGCCCTCTATGCAGCTACGGCCGGAAATACTGCCGGTGAAGAAGACCTCGACAAAGATCCGGCAAATGAACTCCAGGTACTGTCCCTGGAAGGCCAGATCCTCCGTATTTCCAAAGGGAATGCCATCACCCTCAGCGATGTGGTAAACGATGCCGATGCCGACCCGCTAAATGAAATCCAGGACCTGAAGATCGACCAGAATAATAACCTGAAGATCACCAATAACCCTACTGCCTCCGTCATTGATCTCAAACCCTTCCTCGACAATACCGACAAGCAGACGTTAACCGTCACAAAAAATTCAATCGGCATCACCGGTGGTAACAGTATTCCGGCAGATGTGGATTCAACCAATGAACTCCAGACCCTTTCTTCACCCCAGGTCGGAAAACTCGCCATCAGAAGGGCAATACAATCAATATTGCGGATGCCGATGCCGATCCGACGAATGAAATACAGGACCTGTACCCTGAACGGCTACGATCTGGGCATCACCGGGGGTAGTACGGTGAATATCCGGCCTGATATCATAGCCTTCAGAGCCCTGAAATCCTATGGAACGCTACGATCAATGTCGGTGATTCGACATGGCTCTCTTTTGACGAACCAAAACTTAACCTCGGGGGAGGCTTCAACAACCTGAACGGCAAATTCACTGTTCCTCCTGGCGGAGATGGCTTGTATTCTTTCAGGATTACCTATGAATTTAGTTCGAACCAATCCTTGAGTATTTTCAAAAACGGAGAGATCGTGGAGAATGTTTTCCAGGGTTTCAGTACAGGAATTACCGGGATAAAATCCTATGAATTTTTGATCTCCCTCAACGCCGGTGATTTCATCCAGATTTCCGTTAAAGTTACAAGCAATCCGCCTTCCGTATCCGCTCCGGCTGTGTTTTCCGGCTACCGGGTACATTAAGCCCTGGAATTTAGGGCCTGCCCTGTTCAGTACACAGGACTGTTCCCCTTATAAGCCTTCCGGCTTTTGGGAAAATAACGGAATTCTTCTGTACTATTTTTTAAGCCCCGGAAATGGAAAATTCTTTGTTATGATACAGCTCTTTTAAGGCCCGGATATCCCCTTGCGCGTCTTACGCTTTTTTTTATATCTTTATCTGAAAATACCGGGGGATCATCTTCAGATAACTTGTATTTTTTGTGATGCCTGGTGGTTCATATCGGGATTAACCGGTGGGTCAATATTTTACTCATCTTATGTTTTGTAAATAAAGTCCAGATTTTTACCGGTTATATTTTCTTATGTCCCGTAACTTTTTAAGGAATATTCCGTTCTCAATACATAAATAATTAACCCGATTACCATGGCAGGTTTAAAATTTATCCTCGGTATGCTTCCGTCAACATCAAAGGTTGAAGATGCTGATATCCAACTCAGGAAAGAATACGAGGATTTCAAAGCCTTTGGAAAATCTGAAGTCTTAAAACGATACCTCGAACTTGGACCAGGAGGTGAATTCATCCGACTTTGCCAGCCGGAAGAAACAGATCATGTCACAGAAATTCAACCAGACCGAGGAATATAAAAAACTGGTTGAATTCAGGAAAATGGATAAGTCGGGACCGATCCGGAATTATTTTAAGGTGAAGGATTCACGCCAGCTGGCCGATTACGAATCATTCCGTAAATCCGAAACACTCCGTCATTTTGAAGAACTTGAAAGTTTCGTAAAATCCGATGCCATCAGCCTGGCTAAGGGGAAACTGTCGCCTAAGGAATATAAAAAATCAGAAGAAGCGTCTAAAGAAAAAGAGTTCTCAAAACTTAAAAAGAGTGGCGCGATTAAAAAATATTTCAAATTTCTAAATTCCCAGTCCTTCAAAGAATACAAGCGTATTGAAGGCTCGGATGAGCTTAAAAAATACCAGGACCTTAAAGTTCTTGTCAATTCGGAAAAGTTCAAAGAAGTCAAAGACTTTATGTCCCTTTCAGGCGCAAAAAAGTACGAACATTCCAAAGAGTATAAAGACGAACAGGAATACCGGCAGCTGAAAAAATCGGAACAGATCATCTGGTATTTTAAAATTAAAAAGAAGTACCCCTTCAAAGAAATCGAAAAATGGACGCTCACTTTCGAAGAGAATTTCAATTCTGGTAATCTGGATCAGAGAACATGGCTTACCAGGTATTTTTACGGAGATAAGATCCTGGATAAAAATTATGTCATGGGGGATGATAAGCACTCCTTTACCGACGGGAAAAATATTGAATTTTATGATAAAAAACTTCGTATCCTGACCAAACGGGAACAGTCGAAAGGTCTCGTTTGGCATCCCCTGCAGGGATTTTATGAAAAAGAATTCAATTTTACCTCCGGGATAATTAGTACAGGTAAAAGTTTTAGACAGAAGTTCGGACTTATTAAAGCCAAAGTTAAAATCGGCAAGTCAGGAGTTACACAATCCTTCTCGCTTCTGGCCGACCAGATGATTCCGCATATCGATATTTTCAGGTATGAAAAAAACAAACTGTTTGCCGCTAATTTCTGGAAGAACGGGAGCAAAGAAGGTATCTCCAAATCCATCAGCAAAACAGGAGGCCAGCGGTATACTCACGATTATTTTATCTACAGCCTCGAATGGCATCCCGGAAAACTGATCTGGAAAATCAACGATGTGATCTTCAAAGAACAAAATACCGGCGTTCCCGACCAGGATATGTATCTCATGTTTAATGCCAGCCTGAAGGAACAGGCCAGCGAAGCCGGATTGCCATCCGCCCTCGAAATTGACTGGGTAAGGGTATATAAACTGAAAAGTGAAGCATAATCGGGATTTTTAAACATCTTCTCCGCTCATTCCCTTCCTGAAGATGGCGATTATGTACTCCCGGAGTGCCTTTAAAGCAATATTCTTCCTATCTTGCATTATCGTCTGAAAAGGTTGAAGGTGTCCGTGCATATCACCTTCCGGTAAGCCTGTCTCTGACCCGTGGTAATTACTCTGCCTGTCTTACAGCCCGGAAACCCCGGAGGACAAAATATTTTCGTCGTCATAAAACATATCACCATGAACAGAATGAAGCTGATCGCAGGATTATTAATGATCTCAGTATTTCATTTATCAGCCCAGGACAGGATAACCGGAAAAACCTTTGCGACACGATCAGAAGTCATTGCCCCCCATGGCATGGTGTGTTCAAGCCAGCCACTGGCTACACAGGCAGGCCTCGATATTCTTAAGAAAGGGGGGAATGCCATCGATGCAGCCATTGCCGTCGATGCCATGCTTGGCCTTACCGAACCTACAGGCTCAGGAATAGGAGGCGACCTGTTCGCTATCATTTGGGACGCTAAAACCAAAAAGCTTTACGGGCTCAATGCCAGCGGGAGGTCACCCAAATCCCTCACCCTCGATTATTTTCTGAAAAACGGCTATACAAGTATCCCTCCCTACGGGCCCCTGCCCGTCTCTGTTCCCGGTTGTGTCGACGGCTGGTTCGAATTGCACGACCGCTTCGGATCCCTGCCGATGACCGATATCCTCGCTCCAACAATCTCGTACGCCCGCGAAGGATTTCCCGTTTCCGAACTCATCGCCTATTATATGAATCTGAGCGCAAAGGTCCTGAATAAGTATCCGGGCTTCAGTGAAACCTATATGCCGGGTGGGAAAACACCGGCAAAAGGCGAAATATTTAAAAATCCTGATCTCGCTAATACCCTCGAAAAAATAGCCAGGAACGGACGCGATGAATTTTATAAAGGCGACATCGCCAAAACCATTGCCAGGTACATGAAAGATCAGGGAGGATTCCTGTCGTTTGAGGACCTTGCCTCACATCATTCTGAATGGGTAGACCCTGTCTCGACCAATTACAGGGGTTATGATGTATGGGAACTGCCGCCCAATGGCCAGGGTATCGCCACTTTACAGATCCTGAATATTCTTGAACTCTACAACATTAAAAGTATGGGGTTCGGCAGCCCGGAATATATCCATCTCTTCACCGAAGCCAAAAAGCTGGCTTATGAAGACAGGGCAAAATTTTATGCCGACCCGGATTTCTCCGAGGTCCCGGTAAACTGGCTCATCTCAAAGGAATATGCCAAAGAGAGGAATTCGCTTATCAGCATGGACAGGGCTGCATTGAGTTACCCTGCTGGCAAACTTGAAAAGGGCGAAACGGTTTATATGACCGTCGCCGATCAGTATGGTAATATGGTTTCGCTTATCCAGAGCAATTACCGGGGTATGGGTAGCGGAATGACTCCATACGGACTGGGGTTCGTCCTTCAGGACCGTGGTGAACTGTTCGGCCTTGAAAAAGGTCAGAATAACGTCTATGAGCCAGGTAAACGACCTTTTCATACCATCATCCCTTCATTCATCACCAAAGATGGCAAGCCCTGGATCAGCTTTGGCGTTATGGGAGGCGCAATGCAACCTCAGGGACAGGTCCAGATCGTTGTTAACCTTGTCGACTTCGGCATGAACCTCCAGGAAGCCGGCGATGCTCCAAGGATACAGCATACCGGCTCTTCACAGCCCACCGGTGAAAAAATGACGGATGGCGGATGGCTAAACCTCGAATCCGGATTTAGCTATGAAACAATCCGGGCACTGATGAAAATGGGACATCATGTGAAATTTGACCTGGGTGGTTATGGCGGCTACCAGGCCATTATGTGGGATGAAAAAAACAAAGTCTGGTACGGAGCATCCGAATCAAGAAAGGACGGACAGGCGGCCGGTTATTGAGATATTATTTTCTTCTTCCGGAAATCTAAAAACTGCTGGATGAAAATCCTTATTCTGAACGGAAACCCGGATCTAAAAAAAAGTGCTTTTGAGAAACATCTTAATGCACTTTCTTCGTCTCTGACAAAAGACCGGAACGAGGTGACCCTTACAGATCTTCGTGATCTCAATATTGTTCCGTGTACTGGCTGCTGGGATTGCTGGTTAAAAACACCGGGAAAATGCCAGATCAGCGATGACCTGGATAGTGTCCGCGAAACCTTCATCCATTCTGATATGGTGATCATAGCATCGCCGCTAATCTGCGGATTTTTGTCTGCTCTGACAAAAAAGACAATCGATAAAATGATCCCTCTTCTTCAGCCTAACATAAAAATCGTCAATGGCGAATTCCGGCATCAGAAAAGATATAAAAAATATCCGCTTTTCGGCCTTATTCATGACAGTCAGTACAGGGATAAACTGGATGAACAGATAACAACTGAAATCGTGAACAGAATGGCCCTGAATTTCAGGTCTGAACTGGCTTTCAGCTTTCCGATAAGTACACCTGTAAATGAAGTGATTGATGAGATTGACAGTTATTAACGGTTCCCCGAGGGGTAAAAGCAGTAATACCAGAATACTGCTCGACCATTTTCTGGATGGTTTTCTCAAGAACCCGGAAAATACATGTGAAGTATTTTACCTAAACAAGATGCGAAAAGAACCCGAACTGCAGAAAAACTTCCTGAATGCCAGCGCTATAATTGTCGCCTTTCCGCTTTATGTCGATGCCATGCCAGGAATAGTTAAGGAATACTTCGAATTACTTGATCGTTATAAAGGTGTAAATCCCGGACTTAAACTGGGGTTCATAGTACAATCGGGTTTTACAGAATCTTACCATTCGTTTTTCATCGCCAGGTACCTGAAGAAATATGCTAAAGACATGGAAACCGTATACCTTGGAACCATCATACGGGGAGGTGTTGAAGGAATTCAGATGAAACCGGCCTGGATGAACCACCGCCTGTTTAAAAGATTTCATACATTAGGTGAATATTTTGGAGAAAAAAGGGAATTCGATCAAATTCTGATCAAAAAATTGGCCAGGCCTGTCAGACTTAAAGGATTGGAAATCCTGTTATTCAGGATATTGAAATTGATCGGTTTGGATGACTTTTACTGGAACTCCAGATTAAAAACAAATCATGTGTACGATAAAAGATTCGCACAATTGAATGAAACGGACTAATTTCATCTCAAATATGAAAAAATCAATACTACCCTCCCTCCTGTTCATATTTATCTTCAGTGGTTATACGAATGCTCAGAACGGCTTTAACAACGAAACCAGGGCCTTGTATATCATGGATATTTCCAAATACATCGAATGGCCTGCTGATATAATGCTTCCTGCTGAAGAATTTTCAATCGGAGTTCTCAGCAGCCGGGAGGATCTCTACTGGGATCTCGAAAATATGGCGAAAACACGTAAGTTTATCCAGGGCAAACCGGTCAGAATATACCTTTTTAGAGATCCGGATAAAATCGAATGGACAAACGTTTTATACGTGAACCGCAATGAAGGCTATAAATTACCTGACCTTATTAAACGCCTTAAAGGAAAACACACCCTTCTGGTAAGTGAAGGCTATGAATTCAGTGAATCCATGCTGAACTTCATCGTTGTGGATGGTAAACCACAGTTTGAAGTGAATGAAAAACTGTTGAATGAAGAAAATCTTAAGGTCGATCAGATGTTCCTTGCCCTTGCCGTGAAGACACGTGAAGACTGGGAAGCCCTGTTTAATGTAACGGATGAAAAACTCCAGGAAGAGAAAGAAGTTACCCGCCAGCAGAAAATCCTGATCGATAAACAGGAATCACAGATTGCCGAACAAAGAAAACTCATTGCAAAACAGGAAGCCAGACTCGACAGTCTGGACCGGGAGATCAGGAAAAAACAGAGTGATATCGTGAAGAAACAGTTGGTCCTGACCAATCAGGTTTCCAAAATCGGGAAACAAAAAAATATGATTAACCTACAAATGGCTGATATGGCCCGGCAAAGAGATACACTCTCCCGGCAACAAAATGACATTACAAAAAAGAATCAACAAATTACCGCAAAAGAAGCCCTGATCAAGGAACGGGATTCAAGAATTGTAATTCAATCAGCTGAACTCAAGAAACAAAAACTGATCATCTCTTTCATTTCTGTTTTGCTGATTCTTTTTGCTGGTCTTATATATTTAATCTATATATACTATCGTAATAAAAAGAAAGCCAATATTATACTGGAGGAAAAGAACCGTCAGATTACGGCCCAGAAAGATGAGATCAGGCAACAGAGGGATATTGCAGAGATGCAGCGTGATCAGATCACGTACCAGAAAAAACATATCACGGATAGCATTGAATATGCCAAACGTATCCAGCGGGCTATTCTGCCCTCTCTGGAACTTTTCAGCGACCGTATCGACCATTTCGTCCTGTATAAGCCACGGGATATCGTTAGTGGAGACTTCTACTGGGTAGACGCGTTCGAACATACCCAGATCATCATCACCGCCGACTGCACTGGTCATGGAGTACCGGGAGCCTTTATGAGTATGCTGGGCATAAGCCTGCTTAATGAAATTGTACATAACAAAGGAATTCATAAACCCGGACAGATTCTTGATGAGCTTCGTGAAAAGGTGATCCTTTCACTAAAACAGGAAGTCGGTCATGGTGACATTAAAGACGGGATGGACATGACCGTCTGTACTGTCGATTACGAGAAAGGAACCCTTGAATTCGCGGGTGCAAACAATCCGTTATATATCGTTAGAAATGGAGAACTGATTCAGTTCAAAGGCGACAAAATGCCGGTAGCCATTCATGATACGATGAATCCCTTTGTAACGCAGGAATTTAAGCTAGAAAAAGGCGACACTTTTTATACCTTCTCGGATGGTTATGTCGACCAGTTCGGAGGGCCGAACCAGAAAAAATTCCTCAGCAAGAACTTCCGTACCATAATCATGCAAATCCAGGATAAAAACATGTATGAACAGGGCATGAAACTGGACGAAATTTTCGAGGAATGGCGTAAGGAGGTTGAACAGGTGGACGATGTAACCGTTATCGGAGTGAGATATTGATACTTTTCGCTTTAACCACTTGTTGATTTGATATTTACAGCCGCTCAGAACAACAGCATGCAACCGGTTGTTTGTGTATCCCGGGGTCGTCTTTCTGTTTATACGGCCGGATAACAATGGGTTTATGTGAATGGAATTCCCACCGGATCATCTCTCACATTCCTTCTTCAGGAAAATAAAGGCTTTCATTCACATTCATATACAGAGCGACGGTTTCCCACTATCACCGGATCCGCATCTTCTTTGTCTTTTAGGTCATCCCCGCAATAAGAGGTGCCGGTTGTCTCGCTGACTTTTATCCCATCTTCGTAGACCACAAGCTTGCAGGTTTTGCAGTCATCCAGAAGCTCGCAGGATGGCCCTGTAACTGCCAGTAACAGAAATAACACAGCCAGGCGTATGATTTTTTTCATGAGGGAGTTTTTTGAGTTACATCGTTCAAATATAAAAATATTTACGATTGAAGAGTGAATTGATTATCAACGATCTCCCTTCATCTTGTTCAAAACTCCCGGAAACGGAGAGACCGGGAATCTGTTAGGCGTGGGTTTTGATAGACAACCCAAAGTGAGAAATAATCATGTATCTTAAACCTGCTACCTTCTATAAGCTCTCCATGATGATCGCAATAAAATCACCACTTACCAGTGCATTAGGCTCAGTTTCACCTGATTTTAGTATCATAAACACATTGTGTAAAACAAATAGGCCCTGAGTAGTGCTAAAAAAAATTCTTTCTCAAATAAACACCGCCTCCCATGATTCTTTGAAGCCTTATGATTACATTGCAGGCTTTTGAATGTTGAGATAAAATCATTATGGCAAAACGGTTTTTTGCATTGGGTTTGAGTGAGCACCGGCTGTGGGGACTGATCCTGACACCTCTGATTCTGACAAAAAAAGAGGCTGAAAGTTTCTTCTCTCCCTCATATATTGTATTTCCGGATGAGACAGACGAGGGATTCATGGAACTCAGTCATACGGAAAAGGAAGTGGTAAGGACCATTGATGAATACAGCGACCAGAAACTTTTCCGTCTCTTCTCCAAAGACAAAACCGTGAAAGAGTTCCAGGAAAAAGTGAATGAACGGAAGATCACTGAATTTATTCGTCCATTCATTGAAAAGAGAATAATCCGTGTCCTTGAAATGGTTAAGGATACAAGGACTAAAATCTTCCTCAGGGAGAAAACACGATCTAACATTTTTGATGAAGACTTTCTGAAGATCCTCACCCTGAAAGCTGAACCGGTTTTTAACTTTCAGCGTGGTACAGATGGTTCAAAATACTCTCTCGACCTGTTTTATGAAGGTAAAAGATTAAAGATCAAAGATCAGTATTGTGATACCCTGAGTAATAAACCTGCTATCATCAGGGTCAACAATTTCATATATTTTGTCAGGGATATTGAAGCAAGCAAAATACGCCCCTTTTTCAATAAAGACTTTATTGATATCCCTCAAAAATCAGAATCACAGTATTTTAAAACATTTGCCCTGAACATTATCAAAGACTTTGAAGTCAATGCTGAAGGGTTCAGCATTCATAAAATCCAACCAGAGAAAAAGGCACTGATCGCATTGGAACGGGGCTTACATAATAATGCGGTAATCACTCTCCGTTTTATCTATGGAAACCGTAAAATACTTGCCAACAGCAGCCAGCAGGCGTTTGTCGATTTCCACCGCGGAAAAGACAGCTTCCATTATGACAAATACAGCCGGGACTCCTCCTGGGAGGATGGTTTTCATGATCTGTTGAACGATTTGGGTCTTATGAGCTATGATCAGGTGAATTATGAAATTAAGGGCAACAGGTCCCTCGATTTAGATACTCAATTATTTAATCTCGTTGAATGGGTAAATAACAGTGCAGCTGAACTTGAGGTCCAGGGACTTGAATTTTCAAACAATGTTGGTGACCGTGATTTTTATACCGACGGTCATGAGATGATCCTCGGAAGTGAACTTATCAACGACTGGTTTGATATTCATGCCATAGTGAAAGCAGGCGAATTCGAGATTCCCTTCTATGAATTCCGGTTAAATATTCTGAATGGTAAAAGGACATTCCGGCTTCCTGACGGGAAAATTTTCATCATACCGAATGAATGGTTCGGCCGTTTCAGGGAAATGTTCGAGTTTGGTAAGGTGGAAAAAAAGAAGATCAGAATTCATAAACAACATTTCTTCATCCTTGAAAAAGCAGAGAAGGGCATTCGCGGCCAGGATCTGAAGAACCTTGAGATCCTGAATTCAAAAGAGAAATTAACTGACACAAAAATTCCGGCTTCCCTTACAGCCAGCTTAAGACCTTATCAGTTTGAAGGTTATTCCTGGCTCTACTATCTTCAGCAGAATAATCTGGGTGGTTGTCTGGCCGATGACATGGGACTGGGGAAAACCATCCAGGCCATTACACTTCTCCTTAAAAATAAGGAGGAATCCGGTGCAACACAACGGAAAGAACAGGGCTTGCAGAAAACGGACCTCTTTTCCACCAAAGAACCCGAACCAGCCCTGACAACACTTATCATTGTTCCTGCATCACTCGTCCATAACTGGAAAAATGAACTGATGAGATTTGGCCCATCACTGAAAATCATGTTATATCTTGGAAATCAGAGAAGTCGTAATCTTAAATCATTCAGTAATTTTGATGTGATTATATCTAGTTATCATACAATCAGACAAGACATCGAAATATTGTCCGGTTTCCGATTTCACTATGTAATCCTGGATGAGAGCCAGGTGATCAAAAATCCTTCATCCAAAGTATACAAGGCCATGACCATGCTTAACAGTGATCATCGCCTGGCATTGACGGGAACGCCTGTTGAAAATTCGTTAACCGACCTTTGGGCCCAGATGAACTTTGTCAATGAGGGCCTTCTCGGGAACCTCCATTTCTTCAGGCAGGAGTTTGTGATGCCGATAGAAAAAAAGAATGACAGCACCTGTGAGGAAAGATTGAAAAAGCTCATCAATCCTTTTATTCTCAGAAGAACCAAGGCAGAAGTCGCTCGCGATCTGCCCGAGATTACCGACCAGGTAGTTTATTGCAATATGTCTGATGCCCAGCGGAAATTTTATGAAGAAGAAAAATCGATGATCAGACGATCTATCTTTGAAAGTATTGACATGCAGGGTCCCGACAAATCAGCCATGATTATACTTCAGGGACTTACCCGTCTGCGCCAGGCGGCAAATCATCCGGCACTTGTGGACGCAGATTATCGCGAGGATTCCGGGAAATTCTCAGAAATTCTCAGAAATATTGATAACATCATCGCTGAAAACCATAAAGTACTGATCTTCTCTTCTTTTGTGAAACACCTGGACCTTATAATGAAGGAGCTTGATGGCAGGGAAATACGGTATACTGTTCTGACTGGTGCATCAACGAACCGGGAATATATTGTAAAAGCTTTTCAGGATGATCCGGAATGTAAAGTGTTTCTGATATCACTTAAAGCCGGAGGCGTTGGACTAAACCTTACCGCGGCCGACTACGTTTTCATTCTCGATCCCTGGTGGAACCCTGCATCAGAAGAGCAAGCAGTGAACCGTGCTCACCGGATCGGCCAGGATAAAAATGTTTTTGTGTTCCGGTTTATTTCTGAAAACAGCATCGAAGAAAAAATACAGAGACTCCAGGAAAAAAAGTCCAAACTTGCCGAAGCATTTATTACAGCAAATAACCCATTAAAGAATATTGACCGCGAGCAACTTGAAAAATTGTTTGATTAGTGCATTTTCAACCGTCTCCGTGATAAATGGCTGCCGCTTTCCCTGGCGGCTGATCGTTAAACCTTAAAATGAATTTGTCTTGATCCTTGAAAACTTCCTTACCAGTTACCATCTGAATGGTTTTGAATGGTCGATGGTCATATTGTGCGGGTTGCTCACGGGCATGTCGAAAACGGGGCTTTCCGGCGCCGGACTCTTTATTGTGCCGGTATTTGCAAATATTTTCGGCGGTAAACCTTCGGTCGGACTGGTACTGCCAATGCTCATCATCGCCGATATCTTTGCAGTGATCTATTACCACAGACATGCCAGCTGGAAATATGTGCTAAAGCTTTTGCCCTGGGCTTTTATCGGCATCCTGATTGCATTGTTCGTAGGAAAGATGATCGACGATGCCCAGTTCAGAAAACTTATCGCTGTTATAGTTATTGCTGGAATAGCATTGATGTTATTCCAGGACATCCGTCGAAAGAAAACAAGTATTCCGGATCATCCCTGGTTTGCATCACTTCTGGGAACGGGGGGAGGATTTGCCACCATGATAGGTAATGCCGCCGGTCCCATTATGTCACTATACCTGTTGTCCATGCGTCTACCCAAAAACATTTATATCGGTACCGGAGCGTGGTTTTTCTTCATCGTTAACCTTTCCAAAGCTCCTCTGCACATATTCGTTTGGAAAACCATTACCCTGCAAAGTCTGTCATTCGATATCTTTATGATCATTCCCATTATCGCAGGTGCTGTTGGGGGATTTTATCTCGTGAAACTCATACCGGAAAGGGCTTACAGAATTTTTATCATCGTTTCGACCCTGGCTTCTTCCGTTGCTCTTTTCTGAGGATCTGAAGCATTTCCTCAATGCGGGAATTTCAGGTAATCCCTGACTTTTTATAATTAAAAAAAGGCGTCTGGAAAACAATAGGAGGACAGCCGGAAGCTTTATCTCACTCTGCAGAGCGAAAAAGCACTTACACGCCAGTTTCACCTGTCAAACAAAGAATCATTTTAAATTATCCCATCATATTTGAACTCTACCCGGGATTTTCTTTCTTTAATGATTAATTCCTCTCTATGCTCAACATATTTAGCTGGTTTAAGCGAAAGGCTGTCCTGCTCATTTCATTCGGATTCCTTTTTGCTCTCCTTCTTCTTTTTTCCGGTAATAAAGCCATTGAGGCCACCGGCACTGACGATTTCTGCCAGTCCTGCCATAACGTTCACCCGCAGGCCTCTGTCAGCTGGAAACGTTCAACCCATTACGATAATAAACGGGGAATTGTGGTTCACTGTGTTGAATGTCATCTCCCGCCTTCAGGACTTCCAAAGCTGACCCATAAAGTCAGCACCGGTTTCAGGGACATCTATGGCACCCTTTTTTCTGATCCGGAATCCATCAACTGGGAGGAAAAGTCCCGGCCTGAATATGCCGTTCACCATACTTTTGAGTCCTCATGTATCCGTTGTCATAAAAATCTTTACCCATTGGATCTCAATGAGAAGGGACAGGAGGCGCATCTTTATTACGAAAACAATCGCCGGAAGCTAAACTGCCTGAACTGCCATATCGGTGTGGGGCATTACTCAGAAACCACCATCCATGCACGGAATGTGGCTTTCGGAAAGGGCGGGCCGACAACTGATACGGTTTATAATGCATCTGCCACGATACAAACTTTCGAAAATTTCACCGAGCATCTCCCCGGGACAGGCATCAGCTTTGAGATGATCGCTGTGCCCGCCGGAACATTCATGATGGGAAGCCCCGAAACCGAACGTATGCGGGATGCCGATGA
>CAVXSF010000024.1:0-11497 GCA_963764345.1 uncultured Bacteroidales bacterium
GGAACTAAATGCTTTGATCACCCATAAATTCCTTTCAACCACCCATAAATCCCGTTAACCACCCCTAAATCCCCTGGGAGGGGACTTGAAGAGCGTGGAAACGGAACAAAGGCTTTGATCACCCATAAATTCCTTTCAACCACCCATAAATCCCGTTAACCACCCCTAAATCCCCTGGGAGGGGACTTGAAGAGCGTGGAAACGGAACAAATGTTTTGATCACCTCTCCGACCCTGTAAATTCTATCAAACCAAAGTTTTAGATAAAAAACAGGAATTACCAAAAGATGCATTCGAGCGATTCTTCAAGTCCCCTCCCAGGGGATTTAGGGGTGATCAACGCTGAATGGCCTGGAATTCTCTTTATACCCGGCAATTTCTATCAAACCAAAGCTCCGGGCAAAAAAACAGGAATTACCAAAAGATGTATTCGGGCGATTCTTCAAGTCCCCTTTCAGGGGATTTAGGGGTGATCAACGCTGAATGCCCTGGAATTCTCTTTATACCCGGCAATTTCTATCAAACCAAAGCTCCGGGCAAAAATACAGGAATTACCAAAAGATGTATTCGGGTGAGTCTTCAAGTCCCCTTCCAGGGGATTTAGGGGTGTTCAAGGGAAGGGGTTTTGAATACACTTTGCCCCGGTATGTGCTTATGCCTGGACGGTTTTGCGGGTGGAACGGAGTAAAACGCTATTACCACCCCTAAATCCCCTGAGAGGGGACTTGAAGAGCGTGGAAACGGAAGAGATCGTAATTCATATAAATATCCAGGATACACATAACAAAAGACCCTTCAGATAGCATTTGACTGTTCAAAGAAATCAGGATCGTAAATGGGTTCTAATGGATTCAAGGACGTATTCAATTTGAGTAAAGACTTCGTAGTTTGTAAAACGAAGGATAGTAAGACCAAATCTTTCAAGTTCATAAGACCTGCCTTTGTCTTTTTCCGAAATTTCAGGGATGTTGTGAACACTGCCGTCAACTTCAATAACCAGTTTGCGCTCATGACAGTAAAAATCAACGATAAAAATATCAATAGGATGCTGATTCCTGAATTTGAATCCGTCGATTTGTCTTTTACGGATTTTTGACCAAAGGACTTTCTCTGCTTCTGTCATATTTTTACGCAGGTCGCGGGCATTCATAATAATGTCTGGTTTAGCCCCATAGTACATGGTCATTTCCACCGTTCTTCCAAGGTAAGCCATACTGAAAGGTACAAAAATTCAGCTGTGGATCCAACAGATAATATTGAAGGATAATTAAAAAATTTCTTTTTTGATCAACCGACGACCCCTACATTCCTTTAACCACCCCTAAGCCTCGACAACTCCTAAGCCTCGACCACCCCTACATTCCTTTAACCACCCCTAAATCCCCTGAGAGGGGACTTGAAGAGCGTGGAGACGGAACAAATCGCTTTGATCGCCCATAAATCCTTTCAAACACCCATACATTCCTTTAACCACCCCTAAATCCCCTGGGAGGGGACTTGAAGAGCGTAGAGACGGAACAAATGCTTTGATCACCCATAAATCCTTTCAAACACTCCTACATTCCAATAACCACCCCTAAATCCCCTGAGAGGGGACTTGAAGAGACGTGGATACGGAACAAACGCTTTGATCGCCCCTCCGACCCGGCAAATTCTATCAAACCAAAGATCAGAGTAAAAAACAGGAACTACCAAAAGATGCATTCGAGCGATTCTTCAAGTCCCCTTCCAGGGGATTTAGGGGTGATCAACGCTGAATACTCTGGAATTCTCTTATACCCTGCAATTTCTATCAAACCAAAGGTCAGAGTAAAAAACAGGAACTACCTAAAGATGCATTCTGGCGCCTCTTCAAGTCCCCTTTCAGGGGATTTAGGGGTGATCAACGGTGAAGGGTTTTGAATGCACTTTTTTCCTGCAATTTCTATCAAACCAAAGCTCCGGGCAAAAAAACAGGAACTACCTAAAGATGTATTCAAGCGCCTCTTCAAGTCCCCTTCCAGGGGATTTAGGGGTGTCCAACGGGAGGTGACTTGAAGAGGCGTAGAGACTATACAAGACGCGGCTTTCCTTCACTTCGACCTTGCCTTCCTCAACAGGATGTTCGCCATGGCCTTCCAGAAATAAACCCAGTCGGTGCGGAGGGGATGTTTGTCATACGACTCCAGGTACCGGCGTTCGGAAGCCTGGATCTCTTCGAGGGTTTTGGGCATATCGACGTAGAACGGGGGGACGAGGCCGGGCTTGTACCGGATGCGCTTTTTACGTAAGTCCTCGTCGTACAGTTCAAAATAATGATTGCTGATGGGCCGCACGCCCACGAGCTTCAGATCACCCTTCAGGAGATTCAGGACCATGGGCAGCTCATCGATCCAGAACATCCGCATAATGCTGGCCGGCAGTGGAGATCCTGAAATCGTCCTTAAACTTGCCTCCTTCCTGCAGGTTGTTCTTCATATAGATATAATCCTGCAGGTATTCGGCGTAAGGATGCATGGTGCGGAGCTTGTACACCTTGATGGCACGACCGTTCTTGCCCACGCGTTGCAGCTTGATGAACGGCCCGTAGGTGGGGTTCATATCGTACGCCGGTTCTTTCGACTTCCTTGACAACGAAGTAAAATAAATTGCCGATGTCTTTTTCGTCCACCACCTCGAAGCCGCAGGAATACAGCCTGCCCAGGATCTCGGCACGGGTGAGGACCCTGTTCTCACCGCGGGTAAGAAGGAAATAGATTCCCTTGGTGAGTTTGAATTTCGGGAAGACCCGCTTAAGGATGAAATCGAGGAAGTAATAGATGCGGTTGATGACCGGCGGGAATTTTTTCAGGATCCGTTTCTTGCGCTGGTTCTTGGTCTCGGCAAAGCCGATGAAGGTACCGTCGACCGGGAGCTTGCGGTTGACCGTCTCGAAAAACTTGTTGATATACTGGATATTGTTGGTGCGTTTCAGGTTCACCACCTGCAGGAAGTAGTTGTCGGGCTGGAACTGGATGTTGAAGCGCGTGGTGGTGGCCAGGAACAGGATCCGGTGATCGTCGTAATTGGTGAACCGGCTGATGAACTCAAAGGCTTCCTCACCGCATTCGTTGACGACGGCTTCGCGTACGATATCGGAAGAGAGGGATATGTCGCGGTAGTTAATGCCCTCTTTGGCTTTCCTGATCTCATAGGCTTTTGGCGGCGGGTTGTAAAGGTCGGTGCGTATGCCGCGCGTATGGATCAGGAGGAAATAGAGGTTGGCCAGGATGATCTCGAAGAAGGTGCAGATGCCCACGGTGCCGAAGAACATCAGGCGGCTGTAGCCGGAGACGCTTAAGGCGATCATGAATATGGCCAGGGTGGAAAGGGTGGCGAGGTTGGAGAGGAGAATGTTTTTGAGAATCCGGCCCAGCTTGTACTTTCGTTTGAAACGGTATTTCCTGAAGTAGAAGGAGAAGATTGACCACGACGCGATGAGTACTCCGAAACCAGTGAGGTAGCGGTACGACAGGTAATTCGGTGTTCCCTCCTTATAGATGGCCATAAGCACGAAGGAAAAGAACAGCAGAATCAGATCGACAATGTAGCTGACCAGTAGACGCGACGGCATGGCGGTGGATTTATTGATGCAAAGGTATAAATTTTTCCGGGGGAAGATTAAACACAGATTACGCAGATTACACAGATTAATAGTTGGGGGGAGGAGAAACCACAGATTACGCAGATTAATTGTTGGAGAGGAGGGGAGATTAAACACAGATGCCGAAGTTGGTCGGCACAGATTTTTTAAGAAAATATGGTATGGATTAGGTGGATTTTAAGATAAATCAGTAACTTAATGAATAAAAAATGAAACAACTAAATGAATTATCCTTTAAAATTATAGGTTGTGCATATGAGGTTCATTCTGAGTTGGGTCCGGGATTGCTTGAATCTGCGTATCAGGTGTGCCTGGCCAGGGAATTAATGGATGCGGGTCTGAGCATTGAAGTAAAAAGCCTGTTCCTGTGACGTATAAAGAATTGCAGCTCGATGCCGGATATCGAATTGATATCCTGGTTAACAATGAAGTTATCATAGAATTAAAGTCCATTGAATGTCTTGCTCCTGTTCACCAGGCGCAATTATTGACCTACATGAAACTGGCTAATAAAAAACCAGGATTACTCATAAATTTTAATGTTCCCGATTTAAAAAAAGGCATCAAACGCATGATCTTGTAAAATAAACCAATCTGTGCCGAAAACCATCGGCATCTTAGTAATCTCCGGTAATTCTCCCCTCCCTCACAAAATAATAATCTGTGTTATCTGCGTAATCTGTGTTTAATCTTCTCCCCCCAGCTATTAATCCGTGCCGATAAACCACGGCATTCTGCTTAACATCAATGAATGCCATCAGAACGGAAGATTATTTCCCTGATAAAATAAATTTGAGAATTAGAGAATAAGGTCGTAATTTTATCTACGATTTGAAAATGAGGACTATACTACGGCATCAAATCTGCAGGTTAGTCTTCATCAATCATCAGGTTTAGTCTGATCCTCTGGCGGTAAATATTCACTCACTTCGAAAAGCTACAGGACCAGAGCATTATTTTCCCATCAGGTAAATACCGATTCCTACAAGTTGGACTATTTTGATCTTTTAGGTTATTACCTGGAATGGTCAGTAAATCAGAATTTCGAGTTTATGATGATAGAATCTATATACCGTAAGTTTTGCACCGATGCAAAAAAAATGGCTCATACATTTTTCGGGTGATGATTACTGGTTCAGTAACCCGCATTCGAGGCATCATATAACCCGGGAGTTTAACCGGGAATATAACGTCCTCTGGGTCAATCCTGTGGGTTCCCGTTTCCCCTCAATGAAAAAGAAAGGTTTTCGTGCCCGAATTTTCCGTAAACTCAAAAGCCTGTCACGCAAGCTGGAAAAAGTCGATGACCATTTTTATGTGGTCATGCTTTTCTCTCTGCCGGTTTTCAGAAATGGGATAATCCAAAACCTGAACAACCGTATGGTGAAGTTCCAGCTGAAATTGGTTTGTAAAAAGCTGGGGATAAAAGATGCCCTGTTACTTTATACCTCCCCCGTTCATTCCGATACGCTGAGAATGATCCCCTACAGAGCTGCCATATATTACTACTCCGATCAGTATACCGAATACAGGGAATTTGATGAGCGGACGAAGAAATTCACAGAGTTGCAGGATAGGAAACTCTTTACAGGCTGTGACCTGATTATGTGCGCTTCACAGAAGATTTACGACAACCTGGTCACAAAGACAGACAGGAAGGTGGTTTACTTTCCTCACCAGGTCAATTACGCTTTTTTTGAAGCAAAGGCCGGGCTGGCAGTCCCCTCCGATATGACCGGTATCAGGAAACCGGTCATAGGGTATTACGGCAGCCTCTCCGATTCGAATGACTGGGAGGTGATTCGGTATGCCGCAGAGCAGCGGCCTTCCTACAGTTTCGTCTTCATAGGCCGGAAGGATATTCATGATACCGGACTGGAGCATTTCCCGAATGTATTCTTCCTCGGGAAAAAATCATTTGAAGAAATCCCGCAATATGGCTACCAGTTTGATGTTGCTCTGATGTTCTGGATCCGTCGCCCCTGGATCGTCAATTGTTCGCCACTCAAACTGAAGGAATACCTCTCCATGGGAATTCCCGTGGTAAGCACTTTTATTGAGGAAGTGAAACAGCAATACGATGGCATCGTCCTGACCTCCGCAGACAAAGAAGAATTCCTGGAAAACATCGACCGTGCAATGGATCCCGTATACCGCCAGGAGCTGATATCCAGTGGAATAGAGAGGGTGAAAAACGATTCCTGGTATAATGCGGTACGTGTGGTAAAATCGGAACTCTTGTTGGATTCTTCCTGAGAAAAAAATTAACTTTAATTCTTACCGGTATGAAATCAAAAAGAAAATCACGAAAACCCAGGATCCTGGCCATCTCCTCTTCCGGGGGCCACTGGGTTCAGTTACAGCGGCTTCGGCCCGTACTGGACAAGTATGATACTGTTTATGCCAGTACACGCGATGATTACGCCCATTCCGTTCATCCTGCACGCTTCCACAAGCTCACCGACGCCTCCAGGTGGAACAAACTGCTGCTCATTAAATTAGCCATAGAGACTTTCATTGTTCTCCTGAAGGAATTCCCCAATGTGATTATCACCACCGGGGCCGCTCCCGGTTTCTGGGCTATCGCCCTGGGTAAACTTTTCGGAGTCCGTACGGTTTGGATCGACAGCCTCGCAAATGCCGATCACCTCTCCATGAGTGGAAAATACTGTCGTTACTTCGCTACGTTGCACCTTTCACAATGGCCTGAGCTCGCCGGTAAACGAACAGCCTACAAAGGAACCGTACTGTGATGATCTTCGTTACCGTTGGAACACAGGGGCCTTTCGACCGCCTGGTAAGGACGGTCGATGACTGGGCATCAGAGAACAAGAATGTCCGCATCTTCGCCCAGATCGGAGAATCAGAATACATACCCTCTCATCTCGAATGGAAAAAATTCATTTTACCAGAAGAATTTAATGAATGCGTCGCTCAATGCTGGTTAGTGGTCAGCCATGCCGGGATGGGCATCATCATCAGTTCACTGAGGTACTTCAAACCCATTCTTGTACTTCCAAGGAAGGAGATGCTGAAGGAGACGCGCGGTTCCCACCAGATGGATACGGCCAAAGTGCTTTCGGAAAAAAGGTATATCTATGTTGCCTGGGATGAACATGAGTTGAAAGAGAAACTGGATCATAGGGAGCAACTCAAACCCCTTAAAAAAATCGGCGACCACGCATCGGATGAATTACTTGATGCTCTCGATCATTTTATCAGTCAATCCTGAATCACATGAAGGCGATCAACCAACTCAGATACGGTGTTGCAGACACTTTCCGCAGGACAAAGGTTCCGGGAATAATGGATCAGCTGGACAAAAGCCAGTGGTGGGACAGGAATGAGCTTGAAGCGCATCAATTTGACCTGATGAAGCAACTGCTGATTCATTGCAGCCGGAATGTTCCTTATTACAGGGAACTGTTCAAAAGGGAAGGTATCCGGGTAGAAAAAATCTCCGCGCCGGCCGATCTCCTGAATATCCCCATACTGACCAAGGAGATCATCCGGGAGAACTACGATTCATTCCGTGCCGCGGATTTCCGAAGATACATTCCGCGCCCCAAGACGACCGGCGGCTCGACAGGCCAGCCCATCACGGTCTTCGAAGACAAGGCGTCCCATAGCTACAGGATCGCCTGCAATATGCGGAGTTGGAAAGCCTTTACAGGATACACGCCGGGGGATCGCTTCATCACGATTGCACACGGCTCTCTTCTTCCGAAAAACAATTCTTTCAAAAACAGGGTCTACTTCTTTTTCCAGAACAGCGACCTCATCACCAGCTACCACCTGGACGAAGCACGGCTGTACGAGGCAGTGACAACGATCCGGCACAGCAGGGGCAGGCTGCTGTATGGCTATTCATCGGCCATACTGCTGATTGCCAGGTTCGCCAGGAAGAACAAGCTCGATTTGAACTCACGTCTCCGCGCAATCTTCACCACAGCAGACATGATGTATCCGGATCAGCGTGCCCTGATCAGGGAAGTCTTCGATACAGAGGTTTTTGATACTTACGGATGCCCGGAAAGCGGGCTGATGTCGTTCGAGTGCGAGCATCATAACGGCTATCACCTGAACCCGGAATCCGCATTTACGGAAGTCATCCGGACCGATGAGGCCGGTCTGGGAAAAATCATCTCGACTCCGCTTTACAATTATGCTTTTCCCCTGATCCGGTATGATACGGGTGATATCGGTAAACTCAGCAGTGACCGTTGCGAATGCGGTCGCTGGCTGCCAAGAATTACCGAACTTGGGGGACGCATCCGTGATTTTATCGTCCTGAAAGACGGCCGTTACATCCACGGTGCTTTTTTCAATCATTTCAAACCCTTTTACCAGAACGACTGGATCAATGAATACCAGGTAATCCAGGAGGATCCTGGCAGACTGACTATCAAAGTGCAGACCAGGCGCCCGCCGCTCCAGGAAGAAATGGACTTCATCACAGCTCAGCTAAAAAAGGGATTGCTCGACGATCTTGAAGTGAATTTCGATCTTGGAGGAGTCGAATATACCAGGGGTGGTAAATTCCGGCTCGTGATCTCTAAGGTGCCGACCATGTGGGAATGAATCCCGGATATCGGATTGATATCCCGGAGAATAAAAATTCAGGATTACTCATAAATTTTAATCTTCCGCTCCTTACCTTAAGCTTTGCCAATAACCATCGGCATTTGTATAATCTGTGGCAGGCTAATTTTTTTACCACAGATTATCACAGATTACCGCACATTATAATTTTGCTATAAGCGGGAGTGAATCGACAAGTGTTAGCCGCTGAAAATTTTACTACATTTGATCAATAAAACCCTTTTCCCATGGATATCCGCAGACTAGTATCCGTCCCCGAAGCCCTGATCCCTCATTTTTACCACGATGAAAAACGTCCTGCCGGCGAATGGTTCTGCACCAGCGATCCATCCGGCCAGAAGGTCGGGTCGGGAGGCGGCACGGCCTGGCTCCTGCATGAGGCCTACCGGCAGTCTGGCTTTGACGGGGATTTTGAAGCCTGGCTGGCCTCCGGTAAAAGCATGGTGATCCATTCCGGCGGTGAGAGCCGTCGCCTGCCCTCCTATTCCGCCACCGGAAAGTCGATGATCCCGGTGCCGGTATTCCGGTGGTCACGCGGACAGTATGTCGACCAGGTGCTGCTCGACTTCCAGTCCTCTTTTTACGAACGGGTCCTCGGGGCCGGGGGGGACAGGTACTGCCTGCTGATCGGCTCGGGCGATGTTTTGTTCCTGTCAGGCGACCGTTTCCGCGACCTTCCTGAGGCCGACATCCTGTGCCTGGGCATCTGGGTGGACGATCCCACGGCCTCCCGTCACGGCGTCTTCTTCAGCCGCAAGGAAGACCCCGGCACACTGTCTTTTATGCTCCAGAAACCTTCGGCCGACGAGCTGGAGCATCTCGCCGGTTCGTACTATTACCTCATGGACTCGGGGATATGGCTTCTCAGTCCCAGGGCTGCTGGCCTGCTGATGGCCCGCTGCGGATGGGACAGTGCCCGTCAGCGGTTTACTCACGGCCGTCCCGGACTATTATGACCTTTATGGCACTATGGGTCCGGCCTTCGGTAAGGAAGCCCGGATGAAAGACCAGGGACTGAATCAACTCGAAGTGAAGATATGGCCCATGCAGGAAGGCGAATTTTACCATTTCGGCAGCAGCGGGGACCTGATCGCCTCGTGCAGCCGACTTCAGAACCGGGTTATCGATCAGCGCAAGACCGGTCACCACGAAAACCGGCGGCATCCCTCCGTCTTCCAGCAGAACGCCCGCACGGATATCACCTTCACCCCCGACAACCTGAACATCTGGATTGAGAATGCACATATCGGGCGGGGTTGGAAACTGGAGCATGACCACATCATCACCGGCATTCCTGTGAACGACTGGAACATCGACCTGCCCGGCGGTATATGCCTTGACCTGCTGCCCCTGGACGACGGTTCATGGTGCATCCGTGTTTACGGTTTCCACGACCGGTTCAGGGGATGTCTGAACGACGGGGTATACCTGGCTCAACCGGCCGCTGAACGAATGGCTTGAAGGGAATGACAGTCGGCCGCGAAATCCTGGATCCTGAGGGTGATACCGATATCCTGCTGTTACCGCTGTTCCCGGTAGTGCAGGACCTCAGGGAGGCGGAGACATGGATCAAAAGGATTACGGGTGAGACCGGAGATGCCGGTTTTGCCGGAGAATATGCTGCCGCGACCCGTTTGTCTTTCACCGAAAGCAATGCCAGGGCTTCTGCCGGCGAGCTGTTCAGGCAAAGGGAGGTCTTCAGGAAAGGCAACCTGGAAACCCTGGCCGCCAACCACCAGCGGAGCATCTTTTACAGGCTCGACCTCAGGAAGGCGGCGGCGGATTTTGTGGAGGCCAGGCTGGCTCTGCCCTCCGCGTTGACTGAAGGAGAAGACCTGCTGAAGCGCATCAGCGACAGCATGTTCAGATCACTTATCGCCACCACGGAAAAGGAGAAAGACATTTTTGAACGGCAGGCTTTTGCCATGCTCAGAGAAAGCCTGATGGCCACCATCACCGATGACGGCGCGGAGCCGCAGCGGCATATCCTCGATGATCAGATCCTCTGGGGCAGAAGTCCGGTACGCCTGGATATGGCCGGCGGATGGACCGACACGCCGCCCTACTGCATCATCAATGGCGGCAGGGTGGTGAACGTGGCGGTGGAGCTGAACGGTCAGCCCCCGCTGCAGGTGTTCGCCCGTCCGCTGAAAGAGCCGGAGATCGTGCTCCGCTCCATCGACCTGGGGAGCAAGGAGGTGATTAAAGATTTTGAAGGGCTGAACCGGTTTGCCATGGTAGGCGGGTCTTTCTCCATCCCCAGGGCGGCGCTCGTCCTGGCCGGTTTTGGGAATACGTATGCCGTGAATAAGTACCACAGCCTGACGGAACAGCTGAAACATTTCGGCTGCGGCATCGAGTTGTCGCTCCTGGCCGCTGTGCCCAAGGGCTCGGGTCTGGGCACCAGTTCGGTGCTTGCAGCCACCACGCTGGGGACGCTCAACGAGCTGTGCAGCCTGGGCTGGGACCGCCATGAGCTGAGTCACCGCACCCTCATCCTGGAGCAGATGCTGACCACCGGCGGCGGCTGGCAGGATCAGTACGGCGGGGTGTTCGGCGGGGTGAAAATGCTGGAGACGGGTCCGGGCATCCTGCAGAAGCCTTCGGTGAAATGGCTTCCCGACACGTTGTTTACGGCACCGGAATACCACGATCTCGTGCTGCTGTATTATACCGGTGTGACGCGTACGGCGAAAGATATCCTGGGGGAGATCGTCAAGGGGATGTTTCTCAATTCATCGGAGCACCTGGAGATCCTCGGTGATATGGAGCTGCATGCCCTGGATACCTACGAGACCATCCTTCACGGCGATTACCAGGGACTGGCGGCGAGTGTGAAACGCTCATGGGAGCTGAACTGCCGGCTTGACAAGGGGACAAATCCTCCGGAGATCAAAAAGATCGTCGAACGAATTGATGAATGGCTGTTGGGGTACAAGCTGCTGGGTGCCGGGGGAGGAGGCTACATGGTGATGTTTGCCAAAGACCGGGAGGCAGCGCTGAAGGTGAGGGAAGTATTAACGAAGGATCCGCCGAACGGGAAGGCGAGGTTTGTGGAGTTTGGGGTGCCGGGGGAGGGGTTGCGGATTTCGGGATCATAGGGGGGAATATTGAACCACATAAGGCACATAAGGGCACATAAGAGAAGAGGGAAGAAGAGAAGAAGGGCACATAAGGGAAGAGAGGAAGAAGGGAGAAAAGAAGAGAGAGAGAAAAGAGAGGGCACATAAGGGAAGAAGTGAGTGGTGAGTAGGGAGTAGGGAATAGTGTCAGG
>CAVXSF010000025.1:0-46300 GCA_963764345.1 uncultured Bacteroidales bacterium
TGAAAACAGATCCCCAAATGCCCAAAAGCAACTGGTGGTATTCCGACCAGGTTTTGTCGGATTTCGTGTAGTGTGTGAAGCGGACACGGCCATAATAGACCCTGAAAGAAATAAACTTCTAACCAAAAGTACCTTACAGCATGAAAAAAAAAACAAAATCACTCAGCCGGCGGCAGTTTTTTGGCAATGCGGCAGCTATTGGAGCTTTCAGCGCTGTTGGCATGAGTTATGTCCTGAACTCCTGTCCGGGAGAAAAGAATGCTATTCCGGCAGACATGCCGCCGCTGCTTGACCTGGCCCCCGATGGCAAACCTCTTAAGGCCGGATTAATCGGCTGCGGGGGAAGAGGAACCGGAGCTGCCCTTAATTTCCTGGCAGCCGGGCCCAACCTGGCCATACGGCCATGGCCGACCTCTTCGAAGACCGCGTAGCCGGATGCCGCAAAAAACTCAAAGAAGAAGCCGGTGTTGAAGTGCCTGACGACAAGGTGTTCCTTGGTTTTGATGCGTACAAAAAAGTCCTCGACAGCGATGTCGACCTGGTCATCCTGGCTACCCCTCCCTATTTCCGTCCCGAGATGTTCAATGCTGCCATTGAGGCCCGCAAACATGTATTCATGGAAAAACCTGTTGCCGTCGATCCTGTGGGTGCAAGGCAAATAATGGCCGCGGCAAAAAAAGCCGACACCATTGGACTATGTGTGGTGACCGGCACGCAGACGCCGGCACCAGCGCGATTACCTTGAAGTATACAAACGGATTTATAACGGGGCTATTGGCGAAATCGTGTCGGCAGAATGCTACTGGAACCAGGGCAAACTGTGGCACCGTAACTGGGACCCGGACTGGACAGAGATGGAATTCATGATCCGCGACTGGGTGAACTGGACCTGGCTCTCGGGCGACCATATCGTGGAGCAACATGTCCATAATATCGATGTGATTAACTGGTTCTCCGGTAAATTTCCCGTCAAAGCGGTCGGTTTCGGATCAAGACAACGGCGTATCACCGGTGACCAATACGATAACTTCAGCGTCGACTTCGAATACGAAAACGGGATGCATGTTCACAGCATGTGCCGTCAGATCAACGACTGCGCCAACAATGTCTCGGAACGTGTCCATGGCACCAAAGGCTTTTCCAACTGTCAGAACACCATCTACAATCCCGATGGAAGCGTTCAATGGTCCTATGAATATCCAAAAGATGAAAACGGCCAGCCGACCAATAAGGTGGCGATCAGCCCTTACGTCCAGGAGCATATCCACCTTGTGACCGCCATCCGTACCAATACGCCAGTGAACCAGGCTGAAACTACAGCCAAATCAACCCTTTCGGGCATTATGGGCCGTATTTCCGCATATACCGGTAAGGAAGTGACATGGGATGAAATGATGGCATCCGACCTCCGCCTTGGCCCGAAGAAAATTGAACTCGGGAAAGTAGAGATGGAGTTTAAAGTCCCCGTCCCGGGTACTTCTCCCGTGAATGTATAATATTCTGATAACAGAGTTTGGGAATCAGTTTATTTTTATGGAAGCGCATCATAAGACGCGCTTCCACAAAATTTAACCGCTGAAATTATTTACATCAGACTCAGACAAACAGGTCTGATTTCCGGTAAGCATCAATCACCGCCTGTTCGCCCTCTTTGCCTTTTTTCGAATTGCCGTGTTCCATGCCAAGGATCAGATCCTTGCTTTTGCCGTGGATATGGCCGAAAACATTCAGATAATTGATCTCGCCGGTGGTGGGTTCATTCCGGCCCGGATTGTCGCCGATCTGGAAATAGCCAATCTCATCCCACGACCGGTCGATATTGGGGATCAGGTTTCCTTCCTGACGTTGCATGTGGTAAATATCATAGAGAATCTTACATGAAGGGCTGTTAACCGCACGGCATACATCATAGGCCTGCGAGGACTTCTTCAGGAAAAGGCCCGGGTGATCCATATAATTCAAGGCTTCCAGCACCATCACCAGCCCGTGCGGTTCAAGGATTTCCGAAGCCCTGCGAAGGGCTTCCACGATGTTGGCCGTCTGGTAATCGTGCTCCTGCCGCAGGTCAACAAAACCCGGCACAACCGTCATCCAGGTGGCATTCACCCGCTTTGCCACCTCCACCGACTCCCGGATCTCTTTCAGGAACTCATCAATGCTTTCTTTTTTGCCCGTGGTCAGGCTGGGCTCGGTCCAATGAATGGTATGGGCCACAAAGACACCCATTTTCATATCCAGTTTTGCCATCGTCGACCCGATTCTCTCCTGGTCCTGCACACTGCGACCCTTCATCCCGTTGTCTTCCATAGCCCGGAAACCGGCATCGTACATAAATTTCAGCTGATCGGTCAAATCCTCTCCTGCCGAAGCTTTGAACATCCCGAAATGTGGTGCATAAAGCAGGTTGAACGGCCTGCCTTCTGAAGGCGCAGCGGAAGCAGCAAAAGTTTTGGCCGAACTGATAAAAGCCGCCGTGCCGGCGGCCAGGGCAGTATTCTTCAGAAATACTCTTCTTTTCATAATGGGTAGTTTAAAGGTTTGATCTGATGAAACGTCTTTTGAAGGAAAATCACCACCTGTCACCGTTTCCGAATTTAGAGAATTAATCCATGATATGCAATTCCGGAAATCCAAAAACGCTGAATACTTCGAATTCAAGGTGGAGGGGAAACAAACCGACAATAGTAAAACTGTATGGCAAAATCCCTGGAATCATCCTGGCATTGTCAAAGCAAAAGTAACCAGCCCGCTTCTGCAGCCTGTTTTCAAGAAAATCAGAACGTTTTAAAACGATCAGATTCTAATTTTAAGACCGTGAGCACTGTTACTAAGTTGTTCATATTCTTTTTTAACTAAAGATTTTCTTTTGACATTCTTTTCTATATTTGCAAAAGGAGGATGCGTATGAATACGAGGGAAGAAAATTATTTCCGTGATTTTTGCCAGGACACAGAAGGGATAGAGAATGATCCTGAAAAGGTGGGATCCCTGCTTCAGAATGTTAAAGCAATCATAGCACATAACACGATCAGGCTCGGCCGGATTCTTGAACCCGTGCTGATTTTCGTTCGCATGGTTAAAAGCTATGTCAATGGCAGCTACAGAGAGATCGCGCCGGGGAGGATATTGCTTATCTTTGCCGCGCTGGCTTATCTTGTATCTCCCTTCGACGCCATTTTTGATTTTCTGCCGGGAGGATATGTAGATGACATCGCTGTTCTGACATGGCTATTTGCCTCTTTAAAAACTGAGATCGACGCCTACCTTGAGTGGGAAAAAGTCGCCGTGGTTGTGGAGGTTGAATAGAAGACCGGGTAAATCGGATTCGATTTTTATGTCAATTACAAGTCAGGCGATGAATGAACCGGGGGCACATCTTTATTAATTTCTGATGCCTTCCTGGGATTATTATCATTATGGCCGACCGGTCAAACCTATCCATCGACAAATACAAACTTTTCCCTGTTCATTTCCAGAAGGAAGCGTGATGGCAGATGGAAAAAGGCATCATACGAATACATATAGCGGGGAAAGGTGATATAAAGTTCTTCCTTCGCACGGCTGCAGGCAACATAGAAAAGCCTGCGTTCTTCTTCCATATCTTCAATATTTACGGCCCTGTTGGAAGGGAACATGCCATCGAGCGCGTGGGGAATGAAGACGGCATACCACTCCAGTCCTTTAGCTGAATGTACCGTTGAAAGAGTGATTTTCCCCTTTTCCTCCCCTTCGTCAATAAGTGGTGTACTCTGGTCGGCAACATGCCTGGACGGTGGGTCGAGGGCAAAATCCGACAAAAAGCGGTCGAGATCTTTATATTTCCTGGAAAGATCCAGTAAAACATCGATATCCATCATCCTGTTCAGGTAATCGCTCTCTCGGGCTTTGAGAAGAGGGGAATAATATTCACGTATGATTTCAATTTTTTGTGTCAGAGAATATTCGGGCTGACTGGCATTGGCAAGTACTTTACCCAGGAGAAGTAGTTCATTGTAAAACTTCCTTTGGCTGAAGCTTTCGAATGAAAACGCATTTTCAGATTTTCTCAGAGCGTCGATCACCCCTGAAGCAGTAATCTTTCCAACACCTCCGATATATTTAAGAACACGGTGCCAGGCTACGGCATCAGACGGATTATAGGTAAGACGGAGATAAGAAATGATATCTTTGATATGCATACGCTCGTTAAACTTAAACCCGCCAACCACTACATAAGGGATTTTACGTTTGTTAAGCTCAAGCTGTATATACCGGTTGTGCCAGTCGGCCCGGTTTAAAACGGCCAGCTCGCTTAAAGGGATCCCTTGTTCAATCAATTCCATCATCCGGTCTACAATGAATACCGCTTCATCTTCCTCACTGTATACCCGCCTGACAACCGGGAAAACCTGCTTTTCATTCCGGGTGAACAGGCGCTTCTTGTACCCGATGCGGGCATGGCCGATCACCTCGTTGGTGAAATCAAGGATCTTCTGGTTACTTCGATAGTTCTCCTCTATCCTGATCACTTCGCATTCCGGATAGGTCTCCGGGAATCGAAGTATATTTTCGTAGTTGGCCCCCCTGAAAGCATAGATACTTTGTGCATCGTCCCCTACAACCATCACACGCCGGTGTCCGGCAGCAACTAAATCCACAATCTCTTTCTGTATCACATTGGTATCCTGGAACTCATCAACCATGATGTAGGCATACCGGCGCTGAAGGATCTGGCGGAATGAAAGGTTATCGCGCAGGGCATCACGAAGAACTTCCATCAGGTCATCAAAGTCGAGGATCCTGCTCATCTTTTTGTACTTTGTATACCCTGAAAAAATCAATTCGAGATCACTTAAATAATCATTAAGTCCGCTGTAATACTTCTTTATGACCTGTGCAATCGTTTCGCCCCTGTTCCGTGAAAAAGATATGATATCATATATGCGTCCCTTCTTCGGAAATTTCCGGTCTTTGGAACTGAGTTTCAGTTCCGTCCGTATCAGGTCCACTACGTCTTCAGAATCAGCTGAATCGATGATGGTAAAATTTGGCGGCAGACCGATCATGTTGGCATACTTGCGCAAGATAAAAGAAGCAAAGGAGTGGAATGTGCCCCCGGTCACTTTTCCTGCCGAAGCATCATGAAGGAGAATCTCCACACGGTTAAGCATCTCCCGCGCGGCTTTTCGGGTAAAGGTAAGGAGAAGAATGGATTGCGCATCAACACCATTCTCTATCAGCCAGGATACGCGGTGGACAATGACGCGTGTCTTACCGCTTCCGGCCCCGGCGATCACCAGAACGGGCTTGTCGGTCGTCATGACAGCAGCGAGCTGGGCCGGGTTAAGAGTTGTAGAATAAGGAACATGAAATTTTGAGAAATCCGTCCGGGTCACATCAATGGTAACAGGCTTCCGTTTTTCAATGGCGGTGGTGATCTTTTGTAACTGAAGGATCTTTTCTTCAACACTCGGCGGCACCGCAATTTCCGAAAGTTCTCCCGGCCTGGGCACCGGAAATTGTCCGTAATCCTCTCCCTCATTGTGCACCGCCGGTGTCCGGGTCACATCCCCGATTTTACTCAGGAAGTCATTTAAAAGGTCTTCTTCAGGTGAAGAGCCGGCGTCCCGGTGTCCCTGCTTCATTTCTGAATTTTCCTTTTCATGGTCAAACTTCTGCTTTCCTTCTTTTTTCCTGAATAATCCCATGGCCTGTCTTTGATTAAAATCTGATCATTGCGAATACTGGAAATATAGAAAATACATGGGAGAATTACCACTAATCGCATAAAGGATTTTCAGCTCAGCCACGAATACACGAATGGTTTGGATTGAAAGCCACGAATGCACGAATGGTTTGGATTGAAAGCCACGAATGCACGAATGGTTTGGTTTGAAAGCCACGAATGCACGAATGGTTCGGTTTGAAAGCCACGAATGCACGAAGGGTTTGGTTTGAATGCCACGAATACACGAATGGTTCGGTTTGAATGCCACGAATACACGAATGGTTCGGTTTGAAAGCCACGAATGCACGAAGGGTTTGGTTTGAAAGCCACGAATGCACGAATGGTTCGGTTTGAAAGCCACGAATGCACGAAGGGTTTGGTTTGAAAGCCACGAATATACGAATGGTTTGGTTTGAAAGCCACGAATGCACGAATGGTTTGGTTTGAATGCCACGAATACACGAATGGTTTGGTTTGAATGCCACGAATGCACGAATGGTTCGGATTGAAAGCCACGAATGCACGAATGGTTTGGTTTGAATGCCACAAATACACGAATGGTTTGGATTGAAAGCCACGAATGCACGAATGGAATTCGCAAGGAAATGTTGTTCAGGCTTTCGTGGGAGTCAGTGAATTTTTTTATTTGAGCCTGTGAAAATTTTGAACCATTAAAAAAAGCCATTGAAAAGAGCCATTCCTAGATTCGTGGCTTTCACTGATATTCCATTCGTGCGTTCGTGCATTCGCGGCTTTCTTTGATTTACCATTCGTGCATTCGTGGCTTTCACTGATATCCCCTATTCGATCATTCGTGGCTTTCACCGGATAATATTTCGTGCGTTTGTGGCTTTCTTTGATTTACCATTCGTGCATTCGTGCATTCACGGCTTTCTTTGATTTACCATTCGTGCATTCGTGGCTTTCACTGATATCCCTATTCGTTCATTCGTGGCTTTCGTATAATATTCGTGCGTTTGTGGCTTTCTTTGATTTACCATTCGTGCATTCGTGCATTCGTGGCTTTCTTTGATTTACCATTCGTGCATTCGTGGCTTTCACTGATATCCCCTATTCGTTCATTCGTGGCTTTCACCGGTATAATATTTCGTGTGTTTGTGGCTTTCAAACCAAACCATTCGTGCATTCGTGGCTTTCACTGACATCCCCTATTCGTGCATTCGTGGCTTTCACTGGTATAATATTTCGTGTGTTAGTGGCATTCAAACCAAACGATTCGTGTATCCCATCAACCCCATTGGTGTCATTTCTTTCCGAAGGTTTTTAGTGTTCATATGTCGATATTTTGGTCTTTTTCCTATTAAGGGTAAAAAGCTCAATCTAAAACTATTCAACCATGACTGATTTAATCCTTAAAAAAGAATGCTACAACGTCGTTGGACTTTGCATGGAAGTGCACAATAACCTTGGTCCTGGCTTCCTGGAAGTCGTTTATAAGGACGCTCTTGAACACGAATTTATGCTAAACGGGACATCTTTCGTAAGGGAACGAATGTATGATGTGAAATACAAAGGCATAATTCTCCCCCACCATTTTTTTGCCGATTTCGTGGTTTATGACAGGATTATCCTTGAAATAAAAGCAGTAAAGGCAATCCATGAAGAAGCCATTGCCAAAGCAATAAATTATCTCGCTGTTTCTGGTCTCAGACTGGCAATCATTGTAAATTTCGGAGAAGGTAAGCTCAACTACCAGCGTATCGTACGATGAAAATAAAAAGTAGTTTGCTCATCATTTACGCAGACAAATGTACGCTGTCTTTTATATCTATTCGTTCATGGCTTTCACAAGAACACCCTTACTTCATTTTTGGCATTCCCTGAATTATCATTCGTGCACTCGTACTTTTTCACGAAAATTCCATTCATGAATTAGTGGCTTTCAAACCTAATTCCATTGGTGCATTCAGTACCTTTCACATCGAATTCCATTCGTGAATTAGTGGCTTTCCATGATATACCATTCGTGCATTCGTGGCCTTTCATTCAAATTCCATTCGTGTATTCTTGCCAGGAGATGACCTTCAATTTCTATTAGTAGCATGAAAGGTATTTCCCCTTAAGAATTGGTTGTGAACCATCCCTTCATTTTTTTATCATCACTACTCTTCCATCTTTGAAAAGAACCAAAAAAGCTGCTATATTTGTAGCCCGGTTTTTAGCCGGGATGTAATGGCCTCATAGTTCAAGGGATAGAACGGAAGTTTCCTAAACTTCAGATTCAGGTTCGAGTCCTGGTGAGGCTACAAAATGTTTATCCCTTTAAACCAGTTCAAATCTATGAGCTGGTTTTTTGTTTTCTTAATTTTAACTCCTCTGTATTTCCAGATCCTTCCATTTGCCTTTTTCATGGCGAATATATCCGAATATCAACCTCGAATCCGGTATTCCTGTTCATCTCCATCACAATGTATATTCCCTTTGAAGGAATGAAACTAAAAATGTTATATCTTTATAATGCTTCAAACCAATAAAATAACGCCTTATGTTTATCAAGCAGTTTTTTATCGCCCTGCCGGTCTTCTTTGCCATTGATATACTTTGGCTGGTATTTATTGCTAAAAAGTTTTACCAGGATCAGATCGGATTCTTAATGAAGCCAGATATCAACTGGCCCGCCGCAATAATTTTCTACCTGTTATTCATTGCCGGGCTTGTTGTGTTCGTTATTTCTTCGGCAGTTGAAAAACATTCGTGGACACATGCTCTTTTATTCGGTGGATTATTCGGACTGATAACTTACGCCACCTATGATTTAACAAATCTCGCAACCCTTAAAGACTGGCCTATCAACTTAACAATAGTTGATTTGATCTGGGGTACAGTACTGGCAGCTTCTGTTTCTGTGATCACTTATTTTATTGCAGAAAAATTATAGATGGTACATATCGTCTGGCAGGAATCTGTGTCAGCTTTGGGCAAGAATATGCAAGAATAGATAAAAACGACTTCAAGATGCATAATTTGTACATCAAGGTCAAGATCTGGTCTTGAAAGGAAGAATTTTGATCTTAAGGGGTTAAAATGTGATCCTGACATAAAATATCTTGATTCTGGGGGCAAAATTTTTGATCTTGATGGCTTAAAAAGGGATATTGACTTTAAAGTGGGGCAGGCTGTGAGGGCTTTGCCGTTGCAGTCCCGCTTCGTTACTCCCTGCGTTCGTGTGCTCCGCTTCGCTCCGTTTCAGCCCTTTAGTCACCCCAACTTAACGAAGTGTTCTCATAGCTTGCCCCGTTTAACGGGGAACAGACTTACTGGCTGGCAATCGTGGGAGTGAATAACCCACCCCCGCGATACAGCCTGGGCAGGCTTTGCGGCTTGCTGACACTTTCCCGATAATTATTCTCAATTATTATTCCCGATAACTTCGGAATTACCTTGGCGTATAGGGGACTTTCACCTCTGGAAAAAAAAAAAAGCCGCCCTTGCGCAATAATCAAAGAATATTGCTAATTTCAATTTTTTATTGAGCTTTCAACAGGTGTTTGCTACTGCTCATGCAGGGCACATACAGCCGGTGAAATTATTCGTCACCCACATGCGGACCCACTCTGCCCACTCATGAGGTTAATGAATAAACGTACTGGTTTACCTTAGCCTTCCTTGGAATAAAAAACATTAGCAACAAATAAATGAGTATTTACTAACCTTAGAAATTAATTTAATATGAAAAAAAACAGCATCATCTGGATCTATTCTTTTGTGATAATGGGGTTGGTATTAGTTATTACCAATGGTTGCAAAAAGGATAGCAATAGCAACGATTCATCGAAAAATGGAGGAATTATTTTTAACCCTGATTTGACGTATGGAACAGTAACCGACGTTGAGGGTAATGTTTATAAAACTATAACCATTGGAACACAAACATGGATGGCAGAGAATTTGAAAACCACAAAATACCGCGATGGCACAGCTATTCCAAATATGGCAGATAACACTCTATGGAACAATTTATCAACAGGTGCATATTGTGATTATGGAAATAATCCTGACAATAGTAAAACTTATGGTAAACTTTACAATTGGTATGCTGTTTCCGATGTACATAATATTTGCCCTGTCGGCTGGCATGTGCCTACCGAAGCCGAAATGGAATTGATAGGTGTTTACCTTGGAGGTTATCAGATTATAGGCGGAAAGATGAAAGAAACAGGTATAACTCATTGGGTTATTTCAAATGAAGGGGCGACTAACGAAAGCGGTTTTACAGGTCTGCCGGGAGGCATGCGTTATTTCGATGGTCCATTCATTGATATTCACCTGGGAGGTTACTGGTGGAGTTCTTCAAAGGCCAATGATTACTATGATCTTGAAGCCCATTATTATTTCTTAAGTGGAGATGGCGTCGACAATTTTCTGGACGGCTATGGCAATAAGACTAATGGGATGTCTGTCCGTTGCGTGAAGGATTAACAGAACCAACGAAACGCTAGTCGGGAATGTCTGAACTGTGATTTTGAATGATGAATGAGAATATGAACTAACCGGTAAAATGATTGACTGCGCCAGTGACCTGACAGGTTTCGAAAACCTGTCAGGTCTTCGGTAAAGTCTGCAACTTTTTGAATAATTGTTTCTCTAATTTTTATTTTTTACGGCAAACCGGGCCTTGTCAGCATGACCAACCGTAATAAAGTATACATCATCGGGGTTGCAGATCTCCAGGGCTGCATAAAACAAACTAAAATACTTCCTGATCCCATAAATCCGGGATGGGAAAGGCTTCATTTGCAATAATTTTCATTATTATTGGTGGTGAAAAACAGGATCCTTGTTGGAACGATCCATGAATCAAATCCGGTTGATCATCACTGAGGGTAATACCGTTACAGAAGGATGAGACAAACCGGTATCCTCTTATTCATTTATTTGTGACTGTCGATTTTGTATTATTTGTATGAAAACCTAAACGAATTTCTTTTGAAAAAGCTGTCCACCCGGATCAAAAAACATTATCTGCCGCTCCTCATTGTCTCCTTCATCACCATCGTGATCTTCCATTATACCTGGAGCAATCTGCAAACGATACAATTTATTACCCGCACCACAGGATACATTGGATTATTTCTGATCGGTTTTACATTGATCATTGGCCCGGTAAACCTGATATTGAAACAACGAAACCCAATTTCTTCGTATTTCAGGCGGGATATAGGGATCTTCGGGGGAAGTATCGCTGTCATTCATTCTGTTACCGGACTTTTTGTTCATCTCAAAGGACAGATGTGGAAGTACTTTATAGATAAAACGGCTGAGGGTTATGGCCTTAAATTTGATGATTTTCGCCTGGCAAACTATACCGGGCTAATTGCCGCCCTGCTTATCATCGGTCTGCTGATTACTTCAAATGACCTTGCCGTCAGAAAACTGACGCTTGGAAAATGGAAAAACTTCCAGAGGATAGCATACATCGTATTCCTCCTGATCATAGCTCATGCCGTTTTTTATAAGATGGTGTCTGAAACCATAAATGAGGTCTTCTATCTCTACCTTCCGTTCATCATTTTGATCCTGGCATTTCAATTGATCGGAATAACTATAAGGATAAAGCATAACCGGTGATTTGAAATTCAAATCTCAAGGTCCTGGGTTTGCAATGAATAATCTGTTAAATTTATCGCCTGGAATCATGTATTAAGCTGAAATTAAAATCTATCCTGAGCATGCTGAAAAAAATTTTCACCGGCATCCTTTTATCTGCCCTGTTCTTTTTTCTGCCGGCCTGTAAACACCTCAATTCAGGAACTATAACCTTCCCTTATTCCCAGTGGACCGTGGGCACGAGTGGCGAAACCACCTGGTATTATACCTGCAGTCCGACCTGCAATAATTCGTTCATTGCCGGGCCTGAAAAGGCCAACCGTCTTAAATGGTACGATTCTCTGCTGGTGTTTCGTGATACGGTCCGCTTAAATATCGCGAAAGTTACCCCGGATATCAGGTGTAACTTTAAACCTAATAAACCTGCCTTTATTCATTTTGATGAGATCGGATATGATCTTGATCTTAAACCGGGTGAAGTCATTCACATAGTTGGTAAGATGAAGAATCCAGGAGCAGCATTCAAAGTGTATTTCGATTTTTATCTTAAAACCAAAGGTGAGGAAAAAAGTTATGTAATCCGGCGGCAGATCAATGCTTCAGATAGCCTGGAGATCCCTTCCGGTAAAAACTGGGCAGAATTCGGAAAAACCATAATAGTACCATCCTTTCCCGGCGACAGTTTTGCCGTTACTCCTATCGTTCGCCTGGTATCTGAACAGCCCCTTCCCGAAGAAACGGTGTTTGTAAGAGATGTCCGTCTCAGTGTGCCGGAATCTGAACACAGACTGGAATTATTCCGGAGAATTGAAGCCTATATTAAACAACAGGGAGAGCATAACGCTTTGCGCATTCCTGATCCTTTATCCTGGACGAATCAAAACTTCGTGATGGGCTTTGCCTTTATCTGGGATACCGATTTCTGGGATCCGGTGAATGGGAAATATACCGTGGATGCATTTTGCCGGAAAAGGGAAAAAGCCTTCGGCGGACTTCAGTCGGTGGTGATCTGGCACAGTTATCCCAACCTTGGTATTGACGAAAAAAACCAGTTCGACTTCTTCCGGGCAATGCCGGGCGGCCTCGACGGACTAAAAAATGTTGTGGCTGATTTTCACCGGAACCATGTCAGGGTTTTTCTCACGTATAATCCCTGGGATCTTGACACGCGTCGGCCGGCAAACAACGATTTCAAAGAGCTGGCTGCCGTTCTGACGTATTGCAATGCCGACGGCATTTATCTCGACACCTGGAAATCTTCCAAAGGGGTCATCTCGGTATTTGACACCCAAAACTCAATCCGTGATGAAGTCAGTAAACTTGGCAAGTCCGTTGCCTTCACGACCGAGATCCTGCCGCAGTTCAAAGATCTGGTAGGCAAAGATGCCCTTACCAGTTCCTGGGGACAGGAAATTCATCCTTTCCACTACACCGACCTCTCCATGATCAAATGGATCATGCCGTCGCATAAACAGTATTTCATAAGCCGCATGGCGAAAGACCGCAAGCGGATGATGGCTCATGCATGGATCAATGGCCAGGGAATACAGGTCTGGGAGGATATCTTCGGTACGATGAATCCGTGGAATGCAAAGGATAGAAAAGCTTTGAGAAAAATGAATGCCATCTGGCAGGCTTACGGTGATCTTTACCTTACGGATAACTGGCAACCATTCATTTCTGTCAACAACCCGGATGTCGTGGCAAGTTCATGGATGTCAGACGGTCTGACAATCTATAATTTTGTGGATACAACCCTGAATGAAAGCCGGGTCACCCTTGAAGTTCCGGATCATGACCATCTTAAATATTTCGATATATGGAACGGAATAAGCTTGACGCCTGTTCGTGATCACAACAAATATTATATTAATCTGACAATTAAGGATTTTTCATGTGTTATTGCAACTAAAGATGAACCTGAAAAGCTGACCGCTTTACTGGATAAGCAGAGAAAGGAAACAGCGGCGCCACTGCCCGCCGTGGATGAGCATGTAATGGAACTATCGCTGAAAGATCCGGTAATGTTTCATTACGGAATTCATAAAAATGAAAGCTTCCATCCTGCATTACTGCATGTCAAAGGCGGCCCCGACACTTTTATATGCCAACATATCTGGCGGGAAGGGGAATGTTACCCCAACGAAAATGCAGCAAACAACCACGAACTGGTAACCAGGTTTGAAAACGGGGCTCTGCGTATCATTCACACGGATTATGAAAACCTGGAAGATTTCAGTATCATGCCCCGCAGTTGTGACCAACGGTGAATTCGAACAATTCCTCAAAGCAACCGGCTATAAACCCCGGTTTCCGGAAAATTTCCTGAATCACTGGCATGGCAGCACCTGTCCACCGGACATAAAAAACGATCCGGTAGTTTACGTTAGCCTCGAAGATGCCCGGGCCTTTGCCCAATGGGCCGGCATGCAGCTTCCCACCGAATGGGAATGGCAGGCCGCGGCAGAACAGTACAGGGATAAGTTCATCTTTAACGAAGTCTTCGAATGGAATGAGAGCGAACGATATGACGGTCATAATCGTTTTGTCACACTCAGGGGTGGATGCAGCCGTTGGACGTTACCCAGCTCCTGGTGGTACTTTCCGGGTGCACCTGCCGGGACCATCAATGGAGGAGCCCGGAAGGATGATTCGCACGTAAAATATTTCCTGATGTATCCCGGACTGGACCGTGCCTCCACACTGGGATTCAGGGTCATGAAAAACCGAGAATAAGAAGCAACCATAAGCGGTACTATAAATGTCCTGGATAAAGCCCTGTCTGACAAAGGCTATATTATCATTGGGAAATGACCGCTCTTATATTGCAACCCTCTGCAATTTCAAAAACCGGTTACTGAATAATAACCTTCTTCATTCTTTCATTGGCGTTGAACGTTGGGAAATACATTAACTCTGCCTTTGCCGGGTTTAAATTGTATTTTCCTGAATATCTTGGCATTAGATCAATTTCGAAACGATAATCCCCCTTTTTAAGTTTTTCGCAGAAAATGGCCGTCTCATTCTTGAAATATTCGCGGTGGACTTCATAGTGGAAATAATTCTTTTTATCTGAATAGGAGCATCCTGCCGGTATCGGTATATTCAGCATCACATAATCTGCATCCTTCAAAACTTTCAGATCAACGATCAGTTTTACCTCTTCTCCTGCCTTCATTACTGAAATACTGTCTGTTTTACTGAAGGAAGTACTGATTTCAAAATCGGATTTCTTCTCCCGGGGTGAGGGATTCCAGAACCGCTGATAGGAGGTAAGGTATACCGGGTAATCTCCTTTCTTGATGACCTTTAACGATCCGGTGGCCGAAATAGTGGTGTCAAATGGAAAATGATTGACTGTCTTAATCTTGGAACCGCTGAAAGTCAGTGAGGAATTTTGCAGTTCTCTTTTTTCATTCAGAATATCCGGAAGAATTGTCTCCAGGATGCATGCTGATTCATAGGTATTTCTCCATCCATAGTCCTTTCTCACCTCAAAAAAATAATTCCTGATCCTTTGCAGCTGAGCCTCATGGTTTGCAGAAGAATCGCTTCTGAGAATGCGGTAAGCGATAAGAGTATTCTGAATGGTATTGTTGAGTAAACCACTTACTGAAAGCGTATCTTCATAATATACATTACCAAATATGGTTTCTTTCCGGAACCGGATTAGGAATTCCGTTGCAGATGAAAGTCCGCATTTTTGTTTCAGCTCACTTAAATTGAGAAATTGGTTTAAATTAAGATCCCTGTTGTTTTCAATTTCAGCAATATATGATTTATAATCTATTTCAGAATTAAGCAATTTCAGAATTTTAAGAGCCCGCAATTTGTCGCTGATATTGGTATTCTGTTTTCCCAGTTCCCATAGCAAAGAGCCGATAATCTCATTATTATCAATGTTAATAGTATATCCCATGGTTTTTGCATCTGTCAGAGCTTCAAGAACATGAAGGCTTATCCATAGTCCGGGCTCTTCAGAGTCCTTCCACCAGCCCCACATGCCTTTTTGGCTTTCATTTTTTTCAAGCAACCTGATCATCTTTTTAATCAGCGATTCATTTGTAAATTTCACACCCATGGCGGTTTTGATGCGTTGTTCCGATAAAAGAGCTTTGAGCCTGGAGGCTAACTGTTCATTGCAATTATACAGGTAGTGAATCACTCCGCTGATTTCATCTTTACATATATCCAGGACATCGGCATTGGCATGGATATGCAAATCCTTCATTGATGAATCGGCTTCCAGTGTAACGGTTGTGTCGCCGTTCAGCACGAGAAACTGTCCCCTGGATTCTGTCATACCGGTTGGGAAGACCGGAATGGTCCTTTTTTCTCCGTCATAATATCCATCCGGCTTTTCGAGCACGTATTTCATGGACATCGAGTCACCTTCAGCTCCGTTTACCGGTAGTGTATCAATAAGGGACCTTATGCATAAACGGTCCCGGGAAAAAACCGGTTGTCCGTTGACTTCAAAGGATGTCTTCAGCGTTAATGAGTCGGGAGTATAATTTAAGACCTTACCCAAAGCAAGAACCGTATCCCCGCTGACCATAAATTGTGGAACGGACAGTTGTGCCATCAATGGTTTGTAGGATTTAATAAGACCCTCAGCCTGTCCCGACTGACGCCTTCCATTCATCGCATAATAGAATGTTCTCCAGCTTGTTACATCATCAGGGAAGGTCACCGAAAAATGGGCTTCACCGTTTTTATCCGTTCTAAGTTTCGGTTGCCAGAAAGCATAATCGGAAAAATTGTTCCTGACAGAACTGGACTTCGAAGCCGCGGTATAAAATTCTTCACCGTAATCTGCTCCCAGGGAGGCCAAGGATGCTGTCGGTCTGAAGGTCCCATTGGTAGAGATAACTACAACTCCGTTGGCTCCCTGTGAGCCGTAAACGGTTGTTGCCGCCTCTCCCTGCAATATCTTGATATTCTTGATCAGAGAAGGGTCCAGGCGGCTGATATCCCCGCTGTAAACCATGCCATCGATAATGTAAAGCGGCTGCTTAACAAAATGAGTTGTAGCGGCGCCCCGGACACTAAAGGTAACCCCGCTGCCCGGCTTTCCCGAATCCTGCATGATCTCCACTCCTGCCGCTTTGCCCTGCAACGCCCGGGCTAAATCTGAATCCATACCGGAAATGCCCTTTGTTTCTACAATGGCAACAGACCCTGTCAGGTCATTCTTTTTTTGTGTACCGTAACCAATCACAATCACCTCCTGGAGCATCAACTCAGAGGCGACAAGATTAGCATTTATAATTTCGCTTTCGCCGGTTTCCTTTTCCTGGCTTTCATAACCTACATATGAAAAAACAAGGATACCCCCCCCTTCAGGGATTTTAAGGAAGTAATATCCATCCATATCTGTAACGGCCCCGAAGGTTGTGCCTTTCAGAAGAACAGTCACACCAATGAGAGGCTCCCCGTTTTCATCATAAACATACCCCTCAATTATATTGCCATTGCCTGTGTACTGGAATTGTTGCCGGTAGGTATTGCTAATCGTCTTATTTTGATATTGCTCAAGATTCCAATAAGGGTCAGACCGGAAAATATTTTCTTCAATAATTTTATTCATCCTGTTGCTGAACTTATCATTTTTAAGTACAGCCGGAATTCTAAACCTGTAATAATTTATTCCGTTCCCGGAAATACATAAAGAATCAACCTTAAAATATTCAGATCCGGGGTAAAAGCAGATTAAATTATATACTGCGGGTTCAAGGTTTTCAAAGGTTCTTATATTCCCCGGAAAAATTCTGACATATTCAGGATCGTCATTTTTGAACAAAAGAATATTCAGGGGTTCTGTTGTCTGGATACAGGAATCATCCAACAGAGAGATTAAGAGTCTTCCGTTACCGTTTATGGTTGTACGTGGGTACCTGTAGTGTGGAATCGATATTCTTTTGGAGTCAAGATATTTTGTCCATGAATCAAGAAGCTTTTCCCGGGTAAAGATTTCCTGTGCAAGGTCTTCCTTTGCATTATATGCCAGAAAATAATTGGGGTACTCGAACTTAGGATCTATGCTGCGCATTTTCAATAATCCGGGCGAAAATTCATATTGAAAAAACGGTTCATGGACAAAGGATGTCGAAAAGCTATCCACCAGGTTAAAGTTTACCCGGGACCCCGAAAAGGGCCCGGCAAGATTATTCCTTATGTTCGCGTTTTCAGGCTTCAGGAATTGGACATTATTTCCCTGGCTTACAAAAGCATATCTTTCACCAAAATTATTCCGGTATGGAAAGATGTACCTGTACAGAACCCGCATCTCTGAGCTGCTTAACTTTTGAACAGCGTTTGTCACCCTTACCTTACGGCTGAGACAGCTATCACTCAAACTAAAAATCTTTTTCTTTCCCTGGTCGAAATACAAACTGTCAATTTGAAATATATGATCCGCCGTACGCATTTTTATACTGTGGTAACCGGCGCTGACAGGAAAAGAATAAGGTCTCTCATTTGTCGACCAGCTGAAATAAACAGGACGGTTGTCGACATAGATAACATGAACGGTTTGAATCGACCCGGCTGTAACTATAAAAGGCGAAAACTGGGTAATTGAATCAACAGGAATATACTCACTCTCATAAATGTCATTTCCCGGATAGAGAAATTTATAGTACTCAATACTGTCAATTCCTGCCAACAATTTCCATTCGCCATAATTTAATTTCAGTGATGAATGATCATCCTCTGATGAATGCCGGATCTGAAATTTATTGATTACGGTCTTATCCTTCCTGTTTTTACCGGAACTGACCAGGGCCGGTGTTGTAAAGTCAAATTTTCGGGTAAACGAACTGGCCGTGAGATCAACTCCGGCAACGGGCTTCCCGTCTATATCGGTAACTTTAATACCAATAATTGCTTTTTGGGATGGAAAAACAAGTCGGGGTTCAGTAACCGAAATGTTGAGCTTCCTGTCGTTCAGGGGAACCTTAAATGTTTCATTTCTCATTTTACCAGCCCACAGGTAATGGATTGAAACAAAATAGTTTTGCTTTGAGGAAATTCTATGGTCATAATCTACCGAATCTGAATACCCTCTTTCTTTTTCAGAGTTCCTGCGATAAATAAAGTAGCTGAAAGGAAGATTTCTCGGATTAGATACGACAAGATGAATACTGTCCCCCGTCCGTTCAGAAAGACAGCTGATCAAGGGCGATTCAGCTGATAGGCTGATACTCCTCTTAAGGGAGTCTGCATCGATCAGGTAATGCGAATAGTACGGGTTTATCTTAAGCTTAGCCGGAAGATTGCCTTCCAGCACCATCGTTCTGTTTCCGAACATGTCGACACCATAAATTCTGGAATTCACGGGCAGGTTTTTGCCATCCTTATTATAGAGTATTTCAAGAGAGTCAAAGGCAACACTGTAATCGATTTTCCTGATGCAATGATAATAATTGATGTCTTGAGTACAGGACGCCAATTGGTTGTCGGATGTCATCAGCTTGACTTCAATACTGCAGGTCATATTAGCTCCCGGGAAGATAGAATCGGGGATCATGATTTTGGTATCCTCTTCTGAGCCAAGCCTGACTTCAAAATGAGTCAAGGTGTCGGGTAAAAAAACATGCTCTCCGAAATAATCTTCCACATCTTTTGCTCTAACGGTTACCAGAAGCCTGCCATCCAGGATGTTCAGGCCGTTCTCATCAGTTCCCCTGGCAAATAACACACATTGATTATCCAGGTATACCGTGGTTTCATCCATTTTCAGATCAAGATGCACACCCGATAGTTCATAATCCTCATATGTAAAGTGCCCTTGTTGATATTCCCTCCCAAATTTAGTTTCCAGAAATACCGGGTAATCTCTGTCCAGTTTAAGTTCAAGAGAATCGTGCAAATAAAAACTATATTCATATCCACCCTTACAATATGGATGGAGCGTGGTCAGCGTAAGACGTTTCCGGTTTGGCTGCAGAAGTACTTTCATGGGTTTATTGACCGGCTTTCCATGTTTATTCAGAATAAAAGCCTTAAATCTTACGGTATCTCCGGGATGATATTTTGGTTTGTTAAACACAATATAACCTTTGTACGCTGAATTATAATCATCGCAATAATACCCGTCAAACAAGCAGACAAAAGACTGGAAGCATTTTCGAAAAAACCGTTCTGTTCTGGATATGCTGCCGATTGCATACCTCCTGTTAATTGACCTTACACCGTCGATAGGCAGGCGAATAACATAATTTACTGGTACCCAGATATACTTCGCGGGAATACTGTACACAATTTTGCTACCTATTCTTTTCAGTGCCGGATTGTTGTATCGCCTGCTAAGATCATAGTATGCGATCAATCCGTTATGGGTTACTTTCAGCAGTCCCTTATAATTAGATTTCCTGTCAGTATAGGTTTGCGTTTTCCGATCGAATCTCAGCCTTTTTAACCCTGCCTTTACACTGGCATCAGAAATTATTTTTCCAGTTGAATCAAAAACCTGAATACACAGATCCGTATTGTTATCCAGAATCCGGATATCGAATTGGTGAACCGATGCAATTTCGAATTTCAACCGGTTCTTGTCGGAAAAAGCCCTGAGATAGTTACCGTCCGGAAGATTTTTGTAAAAGCCCGAGTCGGTGGGGAAAGAGTCAATAACGGTATGAAAGTAGGATTCATCAACCCTCCACACTCCTTTTTTATAAATCTTTTGGGCTTCCTTATCCGTCAGCCTGAAAATATAAGTATAATAACTGCTTTGCCTGCTGTGAATAAGGTCCTGAGCATGACACCTTATTGTGATGGCAAGCATAAAGATAAAGACCACGTACTTTGACATAAGTGTAATATTTTGAGGGTAGTTTATCTATGGATGCTTCAAATTTGAAGATTCCATAAAAACCTAAAACTTTTAGGACGAAAACGGAAACCTTATTTAAAGATAGCAGACTTTTCTTTGTTTTCAAATTCTTTGATGTATCCCCGGAAAAAAGAATGTTATACTCATTGAAGTATAAAACTTCCCTTGGTTGATATCTATCGTTGCCGGTCAGAAAGTTCAGTGGAAATAATTATTATCCCATGCCGGGATTTCCGGTTTCATCAGTCGAACTTCGTGCTGCTCAACTTCGGCCAAAATGCATATATTTGTCAGGGAGGCAGAGCATACCTGAATATTTCAGCTACCGGGCGATGGTGATGTATTCTTAACACCTCATCATTTTCTAAGCTGACTCAACGATTTCTTAACCAAATACCGCCATCATGGAAAACCGCAGAGATTTTTTAAAGAAAGTCGGAGCACTGGGTAGCGTAGCTGCCCTGTCATCACTGCCGGCAAAAGCCTTCTTTAACCAAAGCTTTCCTGAGAATGAAAACATCCTGCAGGGCAAACTCATTCACCTGGATGTGCCCCGGTTTCTGGATTATATCGAACCGCTTCATGACATGAACATCAGTTCCTCTTCTCCCGGAACTATACGTGTCATCGATGGCAACGGCAATGAATATTTTAACGGAAGCATCGACAATAAGGCTTCCTTCAAAGTGGCAGGTGCTCTTGGTACACAATTGATTCTGCTTCTTGATAAAAAGAACCATATCCTCGATATGGCCGCTTTCCTGGTGGATACCAAAACAGGCATACAGGATAAAGATGAAGAATTCAGTAAGATGATGAAAATGCTGGAATACTCCTGCCGTCAGCACGGACCCGGCTATTATCGCGTCGATGGAAAAACGGTGAAAACCTATGCCGGCTGGTTCCAGGATCACACACATGTATTCAAAGCTATGAAGTATTTCGACCGGGAAGTGAAATCAGGCTTTGACCTGTGGGCTGAGGGGCAACGGGAAGACGGCATGATGGCCGATAACTTCAAACAGTCCTGGGGTTCGTTTAAAAGCTGGCTTTCGCGTTTCGGTGAGCAATTCGTCTGGACCAAAGGGGATAAAGATGTCAGTTCCTCCTTTTATATCCGTATCCCGGTTGAGAATATGGGTGAATTTACCTTCCTCGAGGGTATCTATTACGCGTGGAAAGCTACTGGTGATGATGCATGGATGACCGGAAAACTGGACAACTGCATTAAAGCTGTCAAATATGCTACGTCCGATGATTACAGGTGGTCTGAGAAATATCAACTTCTTAAACGTGGCTATACCATCGACATCTGGGATTTTCAACCCGCACAGGATGTTAAGGTCTGGGGCGGGGACATCATGATGGCTAAACCCGGCGTTACGGAATATGGTATTATGTATGGAGATAATGTAGGCCTGTCAGTCGGCTGTAAGTACCTTGCTGAAATGCTTGAATATGCCGGCCGGACCGAAGAAGCCAAAAAATATAATCAGCTCGGTGAAGATCTCCTGGAACGTTTGAACAAAATCGCGTGGAACGGCGAATTCTATACCCATCACGTTCCTGAAAATCCATCTTACGTAAGGGATTTCGGTAATACACCGGTCGACAGGCAGGTCACGATTTCCAATGCCTATGCCATCAACCGGAGAATAGGGCATGAAAAAGCCAAATCAATCATCGAAACCTATCAGCGGATACGCAAAGAAATGCCGAAGTCTTCACCCGGAGAATGGTATATGTGCTATCCGCCTTTTGAAAAAGGATGGCATAATCCGAAATGGGAATACATGAACGGAGGTGTATCTTCCATCGTCGGCGGTGAAGTGGCTCACGGAGCTTTTGAAAACGGATTCGAAGCTTACGGCGTGGACTGCCTGCGGCGGTTGAACGATATGGCTCAGATCAGTGATAATTTCATGAAATGTATCTATCGTGGCGAGATACCCACGCCTCCCGTTCGTCATTTCGAACCTTTAAGTTTGAAAGACATAGCCAATGCCGACACACACGGAACAGGCGCATCAGGGGTGCCAGGATTTACTGGAGAAGGCATAAATGATCTGTCCCGTTTCCCGACCGGACAGCAGGTTTTTCAGGATGTCCCTTTTGAACTTATCGATCCCATGGACAACGGCAGAAAAGCCTGTCTTATCATTTCTCAGGATGAAGGATACCTGAAAAAATCTTCGCTGCCGGTTAACAAGGTCGCCTCATCCTTTTATATTGTTCATGCCTGCGGCGGCGGTCGTCATATTGGAAAGATCGTACTTAACTATGCCGATGGTTCGCATCATGTGACGTACATCGACATCAAGGTGAATATTGCCGGGTGGTGGTATCCGGAAGGAAATGTCGGTGGAGAGATTAAGCTGGCTGCCAGTGTATCCAATGAAAAAAGCCTGAGCGTGGGCGCTTATGTTTTTGGCTTTGATAACCCACACCGGGATAAGACTGTATCCAGTATCGATTTTATTGGCGCTGAAGCTCCGGGAAAATGGATCATCCTGGCCCTTACTTCCAGTGACTATCCAGTCTATTATACACCAGGCCCCGTATCTTATGGAGCTCCTGATAACTGGGGGGCTGCTGCCATAATTTATGCTCTGGTTGAAGGACTCGCCGGAATGACAGATACCGGAATCGCCTATAACCAGGCTACACTTGCTCCAAGGTGGGAAGCCGCCGGTGTGGAAGAGGTCTCCGCTACCGCTAAATACGAGTCCTCAAAAGGATACCTGACTTACCATTACAAAAAATTACCGGATAAAGGCTATATGGTCTCTTTTACGGGTAACAGCGATACTATTCTTTTTAAATTATTATTGCCTGACAACGCCACTATCAGCAAGGTAATCCTGAACGGACAGTCTTCGGAATTCACGATTGAAAAAATAGAGTCTTCCCTGTATCTTGTGGTCCAGACGCAGGGCGTGAAGGCACATGAAGTAGAGGTTCGGGTAAGTTAGCATAACCATCAGCCGGCATTCAGGATGCCTGCATCTTTCTAAATCGTCTTTCAGCCTGAATAGGCTATCCTCCTCATTACAAAGATCAAGGGGTCCGAAACATGTTCATACCATGTCCGCTCCGGTGTTTCAGATGTGAAGACACCGGGCGAACCGGCTTTGGTTCCGGGACTTAATGACCTCATGATTCTGCCTGCCAAACTATTCTTGATTTAAAAATGTTTCACCCACGGGGATTGCATACTGACATCATATCCCCGGATCTTCAAAATCGGTGATTCAATCCGGAAAAGGATGTCCCCCGGGTTTGGAAGTGATTAACATTCATTCATCATAAATGCAGGTTACATGAAAAGTCTGATCATTTTTAGGAAAACAGTGGCACTGCTACTGGTTATGGCTTCGGCCTTTACACTCAATGCCCAGGAAGTGTCAAAAGCACTGGGGAATTTCAGGTCCATGGAAAAGATAAAAGGAGCTGTTATTATAAACGCTGACGGCGGATACCTGAAAATCACGCCATGGAATGGAAACATAGTGAGGGTGCAAATTTCCACAGACAGAACATTCGATGATTTTTCCTATGCCGTTATTTCAAAACCAGAAGAGCTGAAGTATACCCTGAATGAAAAACCGGACAGGATTGAGCTTGACATGGGAAATATGAAAGTGGTCATCTATAAAAACCCGGTTAGTCTGCAATTTCAAAATCGTGAGGGCAAAGTCCTGGATGAAGATGACTCAGACAACAGTGCCGGATCTTTTGGAAGCGTATGGTTTGTGCATAAAAAAACCTTTCCCGGTGAACGGTTCATCGGCCTGGGAGAAAAGACCGGCCCGCTGGATAAAGCCGGCCGTTCATATACCAACTGGAACAGTGACGTTCCCGGTTATTCGGCTGACCAGGATCCTTTATACCAGACACTCCCGTTCTACATGGGAATCCATGATTCACTGGTTTACGGCATTTTTCTCGATAACACCTACCGGAGTGATTTCTGTTTTGGTCACACCTCGCAGAATCCAACCTTTTTTGGCACCTACGGAGGTGATATGGACTATTATTTTATAAACGGGAAAACGGTAGCCGATCTGGTAAAAGGGTATGCTTCACTTACCGGGACAATCAAACTCCCCCCGCTATGGAGCCTTGGCCTTCATCAAAGCCGGTGGGGTTATTATCCCGAATCGGAGGTCATGGAAATTGCACGTACATACCGTGAAAAAGCCATCCCTGCCGATGTGATCACCCTGGACATCGATTATATGGACCATTACAAATTATTCACGTGGAACAAAACCTATTTTCCGGATCCACCCGCAATGATCTCGAAACTGAAAAGCATGGGCTTCCATACCACCGTCATTCTGGATCCGGGAATAAAAATTGAAAAAGGATATCCCGTCTATGAAGACGGACTGCAAAAAAATGTCTTCATAAAGAATGCCGACGGAAAAACCTATTTCAGGGGAGAGGTATGGCCGGGTATGTGTTATTTCCCGGATTTCACCAACCCGCTTACCCGCCTTTGGTGGGGAGATCATCTGAAAACCCTGGCTGATGACGGTGTGCGGGGCTTCTGGAACGACATGAATGAGCCGGCATTATGGACAAAAATGTTCGACCCTTTCAGCCTCAACAATTATGACGGTCATCCTTCCACACAATTGCGGGCTCACAATGTATATGGAATGGAAATGGCCAGGTCAAGTTATGAAGGGGCAGTGAAAGCCACGGGCGAACGGCCGTTTGTCCTGACCAGGGCAGGGTTCTCCGGTGTCCAGCGTTACGCTGCTGTCTGGACCGGCGATAACAATTCCTCCGATGAACATATGATGCTGGGCGTACGTTTGCTGAATAACCTTGGCCTGGCCGGGGTATCGTTCTGTGGGATGGACATCGGTGGTTTTACCGGTCAACCCGACCAGTCACGGAAACTTTATGCCCGTTTCTTCTCCATCGGCGCCTTTATGCCCTTCGACCGGGTTCATGCTGCCCGCGATACCCGCGCACAGGAACCATGGGCTTTCGGTGAAGGGGTGGAAGCTGTAGCCAAAAAATATTCGGAAACACGGTATCAATTGCTGCCTTACATTTATTCTGCCTTTTATGAGTCCTCAACGTCAGGAACCCCTGTCCAGCGTTCACTGGCACTTAACTATGGCTTTGATCCAAAAATTTACGACCCGGAATATGAAAACCAGTATTTCTTTGGACCTTCCATCCTGGTGGCCCCGGTTGTATCAACACAAAATTTTGCCAAAGTGTATTTCCCCGATGACGGCTATTACGATTTTTATAATGACCACTTCTATCCCAAACAAGGAGAATATATCGTCGAAGCTACCAATAACACCTCCGAATCCAAATTGCCGGTTTTCGTGAAAGCCGGCAGCATTATTCCAATGCATAAGATCATTCAGTCCACCAACGACGATCCTGGTGATACACTCTTTATCCATCTGTACAAAGGTGATCGTCAATCAGATTATACTTATTATGAGGATGACGGCATCAGCTTTAGTTACCTTGACGGGGATTATTATAAAAGGCTGATAACTTATGACGGTCAGGCGAATAAGCTGGTCTTTGCCCCTGCCGGAGGAACTTACACTTCACATTACAAATATTTTAAGCTGATTTTCCATGGTTTCGCCGTTCCTCCCACTTCTATTGGAATCGATTATAAATCAAAGAAGGGGCAACCGGAAATAAACAACCTTGACCTCATAATAGCCAATGACCCCGGCCAGATGATTGTAAACTGGAAATAGTCCCGGAGGAAAGATCCGTTCTGACATCTCACTTCAACAGCCCGGCATTCTGCGCTTTTTCCGGAAGTCAAGGATATTGAAAGTCACAGAAATTACCAAAGCCGTGACAAAGCAACCCAGGGTAAGCCCGTCGACCAATGAAGGTTTGAACCGGATGCCGGTAAGCCTTTCAGCAAGGTAGGTGATATAGGAATTGGGTAAGCCGGTCTTGCCAAGAATTTCAAGGATCCTGAAGTGCCAGTCGGTGAGCGGACAATAGCCTATTCCGTAAAAAATGCCCAGGATAAACCACGAACCGCCAGTGAGCAGAAGAGTGATGAGGTTCAAAAGCCTGGTTTTTCGCCATATCCAACCAAACAGATTGAAAAAGATAAGGAATGTGTGTAAAAACACAAAAAAAATATCCAGGATATGATATATGATCATTTTAGGAATTCTATTTAACCAATTTACTGTTTCTGTCTGAAAATAAATCACATTCTTACAGTAAATCAGCTTACTGAAAAAAGAAAATACACGTTTCCACCAAAATTTCATCAAGTTTTTTGTGCGAAATGACATTCGCGAGTATCTTGAATCGTGGTTTTTTTTACATTTGATCACAAATACAAAATATCCATAAGCAAATGGGAATATTAAAGAAAAGGTTCGCGGAATACCAGGCCCCTCAAAAAGCTATGGAAGCGGGTATTTACCCCTACTTTAGGATGATCGAATCCGATCAGGACACGGAAGTTACTATTGATGGTAAAAAAGTCCTTATGTTCGGATCGAACAGTTACCTTGGGCTTACCAATCACCCTGAAGTTAAAGCTGCTGCTATCAGGGCTATTGAAAAGTATGGAACAGGATGCGCGGGCTCCCGGTTCCTGAACGGAACACTGGATATCCATATCGAACTGGAAGACAGGTTGGCAAAACTCACCGGTAAGGACGGTGCACTATGCTTTAGCACAGGTTTCCAGGTAAATCTTGGTGTTGTTTCGGTTTTGGCAGGCAGGAATGATTATATCTTCCTTGATGAGTTGGACCATGCCTCCATCATCGAAGGTAGCAGACTGTCGTTCTCCAAGGTTTTCAAGTTTCCACACAACGATATGGACTCCCTGGAGTATAAGCTGAAACTTTGTGAACAGGATAAGATCAAGCTCATCGTTGTGGATGGTATTTTCTCCATGGAAGGCGATATCGTAAAGCTTCCCGAATTATGTGCACTGGCTGAAAAATACGACGCCACCATCATGGTTGATGATGCCCACTCGATTGGCGTTCTCGGCAAAAACGGATCGGGCACGGCATCGCATTTCGGACTCACGGACAAAGTTGACCTTATCATGGGAACCTTTTCAAAATCACTGGCATCCCTTGGAGGTTTCATTGCTTCAGACAAAGAAGTGATCAACTTCATCAAACATAACTCACGATCCCTGATTTTCAGTGCCAGCATGACTCCAGCCTCAACGGCAAGCGTCCTCGCTGCAATTGATATTATGGAAAGAGAACCTGAAAGAATCAATCATCTTTGGAAACTGACTCATTTTGCCCTCAACGCTTTTAAAGAAGCGGGGTTCGATACAGGTAAATCCGAAACGCCCATCATTCCCCTCTTTATCAGGGATGATATCAAAGCACTTCAGCTAACCCAAATGCTACTCGCTGAAGGGGTCTTTGTCAATCCGGTCGTGACTCCTGCCGTCCCAAAAGAAGATTCCCTGATCCGTTTTTCTTTGATGGCTACCCATAATATGGAGCAGGTTGACTTTGCCGTGAAAAAGATCACTAAGGCGGCAAAAAAACTGGGAATATTAACTTCTGAACCAGTGGCAGAATAAAATAATTTGCTCCCTCAGCAATGTATTACATGATGAAACCTCCATGTAATTGCCTGCGCAAACGCACATGAACAAAATATTGGATAGCCTGTCCCGCTCCAGCGAGACAGGCTATCCAACTAATGAAAATAAATTTTGTACGGATGAAAAAAGTAATTCTGATAACCGGCATCTCTTCCGGTTTTGGTAAAGAAACTGCCGGACTCCTTGCACAGAGAGGACATACCGTTTATGGCACAGTACGGCAGGAGACCGAAACAGATCCCCTTATACATGTTCTGCACCTGGATCTGACCGATGAAGAGTCTATCAGATCAGCGGTTGCCAAAGTTCTGGAAAAAGAAGGCCGTATAGATGTTCTTATAAACAATGCCGGCATGCACCTCGGCGGGCCAGTGGAAAAAACCCCTTCTGAAGATTTCAGGAGGCAGATACATACAAACTTCACCGGAGTGGTTCATGTCATTCAGAATGTTCTTCCAACCATGAGAGAACAGGGACAGGGAACCATCATCAACATAAGTTCTATTGGAGGTTTGATGGGCCTGCCTTTTCAGGCTTTTTACTCCGCGGCCAAGTTTGCTATCGAAGGGCTGAGTGAAGCCCTCAGGATGGAACTAAAAGCTTATAATATAAAAGTGGTTGTAATTAACCCCGGCGACTTTCATACCAGCAATACCAGTAACCGGAAAAATATCGTCGGAAGTGAAGGAGAAGATCCTTATTTTGAGCAATTCCTTAAAACCCGGTCAATCTTTGAAAAAGATGAAAGAGCAGGCTGGGATCCGGCTATTCTTGCACGCAAACTCTCCCGGATTGTGGATTGTTCAAATCCAAAAGACCGTTATATCGTGGGATCATTCGATCAGAAACTGGCCGTTATCCTGAAGAATATTCTCCCGGGCCGATGGTTCAGTAAAATTCTCAAATCACATTACGGGATCAAATAAAGTATCAGACACATCTTCCATGCTTCCATTCGCATGTCCCGCAGAGGAAGGTCCGGCCTCTCTGAAACCATATCACTGCCAAAAAAAGCCGGCTACAAAAAGTAACCGGCCAGAGTGTTAAAAAAGTTTGGATGATTTGAATTAATCGTTTTTCTTTCCGAATATGCTTTACTTCAATTCTCTTACCCATATATTCCTGTAACTTATCGGTTCGCTCTTGTCGCCGTGAGCCTGGAGTAAGATCGGGGCAGCCCCATGCTTGATATAAACCGGTTTGCCAATGTATTCGGTGGTACCTTTCAGCTCATAATTATTCTGAACCAGTACACCATTAAAAAATACCGTAACACGGGCAGGTGATTTCAGCGTTCCGTCATCGTTGAAACGGGGTGCTGTCCATACCACATCATACGTTTGCCATTCACCCGGTTTACGGCATGCATTGACCAGGGGTATAGATTGCTTATATATACTACCCGCCTGTCCGTTCACATATGTTTTATTGTTGTAATTATCAAGTACCTGAAGTTCATACCCATCTGATCCCTTAGGTTTGGAAAGAAAGATCCCACTGTTGCCTCTTGCCTGGCCCGAACCTGTTATATCCTCAGGAATACGGTATTCGATATGCAGCTGGTAATCCAGGAAAGATTTTTTTGTTTCAATATCCCCAACCGATTTATCTACTGTCATGATATTATCATGCACTTTCCACTGTGCAGGTGAAGTGCCGTTTTTGAGATTTTTCCAATTGTCGAGATTTTTGCCGTCAAAAAGAATAATCGCATCCGATGGTGCGTCACCACAATGTTCCCCCGGAGTGACAACCGGAGGTACCGGTGAATAAAATTCAGTATCTTCAGGTTTTGCCTGCGAAAACGCCAGGGCTGAAATGCAAACTGCGAAAGCAGTTATCATCATTTTTTTATTCATGATAATAGAATATTTATGGTGTTAAAAACTGTGTTTTCAATTAGACCGTTAAAGATACAAACAGATGTGAATATATGATGGATTAAACGGCATAATTAAACCCGGCATCACGGATCATTGATCTCCCAGCGGGTTTTTGCTTCGTTTATAAAACTCGTCCTGTAACTTTTTAATGTCATCTTTTGTTTTCATATCCCGGATAAGTGCGGCCAACTGGTTGGCTTCACTCTCGAACATGAGTTCCCCGGCTTCCGGCTTTGCTCCAACACCTGTACCGCCATAGTGATTGGGAAACTTTGCATACCACCATATGCCGGTATACTGATGCGGGATATCCGAAAGCCTGTCCTGATCGGCTCCCGACTGCGAGCCGGCCAGTTCTTCATGGACGATGTCGGGACGAATATCCATCATCATACTGGTTTCTCCGATGCCGGCATGCATATCCTGACTCCGGTCAATAAGTTTGTCGATCTTTTTATCGGCTTCGGGATCCGGACCGGGCTGAAAAATAACCAGTGTATAGTCTTTCGGACTGTGCAGCTGGTCCATGCTGAAAAAATGCAGGAAATCATTATTCCCTCCGTGTCCGTTCACTATAATGATCTTTTTAAACCCATTGCGGGAAAGCTCATCCAATGTTTCCTGCAAAAGGTTCCAAATTACCTCATGACTGTAGGCAATGGTCCCTGGCTGATGCCTGGCCTCATTGATCTGTCCGAAATAATACGCCGGGAAAACGACGGCATATTCTTTGGCCGCCCCCCTGAGAGCCACTTCACGCGCTTCAAAAAGGTCCGTTCCCAATGGCATGTGAGGACCATGTTTCTCCATGATGCCAAACGGGATTAAAACCACCCCCGCTGCACTGTCAACGGCTGCAGGGAAATGGGTGGCGGTCAGTTCTTCATATTTTACAGGTAAGTTATGCATCTTTTGCTGAGCTTTAAGATTTAAGGAACCGGTTGTCAGAACTACAAAAAACGTAATGATTAGTTTTTTCATAATGTAAGTTTTAGTAGCAGTTTTTGAGGTTTGTTAAGAGAGGTCAATTTATAAAATATTTTGTGAAAGGTAGAGACGCAATGCATTGCGTCTCTACTTGCATTGCGTCTCTACCTTTCACATTTCTTTACAACAGGCGCATCCCGCCGTTATTCATCCTTCAGCGTAAGACCTTGCAGGGTACCTGCGGTTTTAACCATCCTCAGGAATTCCCCACGGTAACCTTCATTGTCCTCACCCCTGCCACTCAAAGCAAGTCTGACAACCTGATCCATGCTGGCATTGGCTTTGTATTCGGAACCACGTAAGATCATCCCGAACTCAGCAACAGATGCAGAAAACCTAAAATTATTCGATATCTCCTTCCCTTTCCTGACCACACCTTTTACCGGCTCCTCCATCAGGATGCTTGTGTTGCCATCGGGCTTCTTGTACCTCAGTTTGATCGTCAGCAATTCAGCTGACATATCCGGGCCGGCCCAGGAACGGTTCTCCTGGTACTTCAGCGGATCGATTTTACCGGTATTCTCCTGTGCTCCGGCAGGGATAAGCTCATATAATGCCGTAACAGTATGTCCTGCCCCGATCTCACCGGCATCCTTCTTATCATCATTGAAATCTTCATCGTTCAGCAATCTGTTTTCATAACCTACTAATCTGTAAGATTTAACACGCTTTGGATTAAACTCTAGCTGGAACTTTACATCTTTGGCAATGGTAAATAATGTTCCGGCGAATTCACTAACCAGTACTTTCCGCGCTTCCTGGATATTATCGATGTAGGCGTAATTCCCGTTACCTTTATCGGCAATGGTCTCCATTTTATCATCCTTGTAATTACCCATTCCGAAACCCAGGACCGTCATATAAATGCCCCGTCCTCTTTCCTTCTCAACCAGGCGCTCCATTTCTGCATTGCTGGAAACACCGACATTAAAGTCACCGTCGGTAGCAAGGATGATGCGGTTGTTCCCTCCTTCAACGAAATTCTGACCGGCGATTTTATACGCCAGCATTAAGCCCTGTCCCCCGGCAGTCGAACCGCCCGCCTGAAGATTTTCGATAGCTTTGTTGATTTTCTCCTTCAGGTTCCCGGGGGTTGACTCCAGGACTGTTCCGGCGGCACCGGCATAGACCACAATTGCCACCCGGTCGGCAGCCCGCAGTTGGTTAACAAGGAGCTGGAATGCTGATTTGAGCAAAGGAAGCTTGTTCGGTGAATTCATCGAACCCGACACATCAATCAAAAAGACGAGGTTTGAAGGCGGCAATTCGCTTTTGTCCATACTTTTTCCTTTTAATCCGATGTGAAGCAATTGATGGTCCGGGTTCCAGGGGCACTCTGAAAGCTCAGTATAGACCGAAAAAGGGTGTTTGCCTTCAGGCTCCGGATAATTGTAAGAGAAATAATTGATCATCTCTTCAATCCTTACCGCATCCACCGGCGGGAGCTGCCCCTGATTAATGAACCGACGTACATTGGAGTAAGACGCTTTGTCGACATCGACAGAGAAAGTGGACAAAGGCTGTTTCAGAACATCCTTATACCCGTTTTCATGAATGGTGGAATAACCTTCGGTATTGAATTCCTGCTGATACGCAGGAGCCTGGTTTGGATAATTTCGACTCCTGACAGCTGCCCCGTTGCTTTTTCGTTTATCTACAGCTACCGAACCAGTTAGGTCGTGTTTTGCAACACTTCCATAACCTACAACAACCACTTCATTTAGACTGGTGGTTGACGGAGTCATCACAACATCGATGATCAGCCGGCCTGAGATTCTCACTTCCCTTGTATCATATCCTACAAATGAGAAAACAAGTACTTTATCAGCGTCATTAAGATTGATGCTGTACTCCCCCTTAACATTTGTAACCGTCCCAAGTGACGTGTTTTTAACCACGACATTGACGCCGGGAAGCGGACTGCCCGATTCATCGGTAACTTTACCAGTAACGGTATACGACTGTCCTGCAGACATAAGAATGAATGACAGGAACAAAACAGCGATAGTTGACATAATTGTTTTCATGATATCTGGATTTATTGGTTTGATTTCACCCGTAGGATGCAGATGATCGTGAAATTCCATAAATTGTTCCTGAAAAATGCACAATGATGTTTTCTTATGCAATGCAGAAGGGCACGTCATCACTCTTTTGCAGATCGTGTTTATCACATTCGCCGATTTGATTATCTCCCGATTTAATCCTAATTTTCAACCATTAGTCCCCGTTTTACAGGCACAAAATATTTTAATGTGAACCCAAAGACCCGCCGACATATTCAATCCTTATCCGATACTGAACTGGTCGCGATGTATAAGGAGACAAAGGATCGGCAGGTAATCGGCGAGTTGTTTTCCCGGTACAGTCACCTGGTATACGGCGTTTGCCTTAAATACTTTCACGACCGGGAGGAGTCAAAGGATGCGGTAATGCAGATCTTTGAAGCATTGCCTGAAAAGTTGCTCCGTCATGACGTCAGGGATTTCAGGCCATGGTTATACGTGATCACTAAGAACCATTGCCTGATGAACCTGAGATCTGAAAAAACAAAGGCCGAAAAACAAAAAATATTTCGCCATCGAGCAGACATTTATTATGGAATATGAACGCGATCTGCATCCTGTGGATGAAGAGACATCACAGTCCGATGACGACCTGAGAGACTGTATTGAAAGGCTGGGATCAGAACAGAAGACCTGCATTCTATTGTTTTATTATAAAAATAAATGTTACCGTGAAATCGCAGTAAACCTGAAGATGAATGAGAAGAAGGTGAAAAGCCACCTGCAGAACGGAAAACGGAACTTAAAAAACTGCCTGGAGCAGAAAGAACATGTCCGACAAAAAGAAACATAGGAAAACTGATGCGAAAGACTTCCGGAAGTACCTCGGTAACCGGATGTCCGATGAAGAGCGCAATGCTTTTGAAAGGGAGCTTCAGAAAGATCCTTTTGCAGAAGAAGCCCTCGAAGGGCTTTCGTCGCTGGGTGAGGAAGACATTGCAAAAGGACCTGAAGGAGTTACATACACGTTTGCAGGGGACTGGTGAAGGTCGCAATCATCGCATCGTGCTTTACCGCATTGCAGCCTCTGTTGCCGGTCTGATCCTGGTTACATCTGTTTACCTGGCTTTTAACCAGAAAATCAGGAACCTTAAGTCAGGACGTATGGCACGGGTCGAAGAAACCCGGCAGCAACAGTCCGGGGCAGAGAAGGAGCAAAGCATAACAAAAACACCGGAGGATAAGAGTGCAGCCAAAAGTACATCAGATACCGGTACCCTGGAAAATACCCTGTCAGGCCAGCCAGGGGCCGAAAATCAGTCAACCGGGACTTCCTCAGGCCCGGAGAAGGAAAAGTTTATTAAAGATAATGTTGGGAAACCTACTGAAGTCATCCAGGAGAAGACTCCGGTCGAAGCACCCTCCGTATCGTCCCGGCAATCTGACCTGCCTGTTGAGATCCTCAGTCAGGAAAATGAAAAATCTGTTGCCGCGCCACAACTGCAAAATCAAATATCCGGACAAAAGCGGGCTGTACCTGCAACAAGAAAAGCCACGGATAAGAAGATGCCGGCTTACAGTATTGTTATGGGAAACGTAATCTCCGCCGATGACTCTTCACCCCTTCCGGGAGCCGTGATACGGTTAAAAGGAACAAACCAGGGAACAGTAACAAACGAAGCCGGAAATTTCGAACTAAAGATCCCGGGCGATACAAGCGCTACCCTGATAGCCGGTTTCATCGGGATGGACAGTCGTGAGGTTAGAGTTCTCCCGGGAACAGATGTCAGAATCAGGCTGGAGCCTTCATTGACGCAACTGGATGAAGTAGTGGTCGTTGGTTACGGTACCGTAAAGAAAAATGATCTCACAGGCTCGGTAACCATGGCAGAGACGGATAATGACAACGCAGACTATGCAGAGCCAGAACCAATAGACGGGTACAGCAACTTCAGGACATATATTAAAGATAACCTCACATTTCCGCCGGGTCATCCGGATCTGAAAAGAGCGGTAGTTGTACTGAGATTCTCGGTAGGGCCCGATAAGCGGCCAACTGACATCGAAGTTTTAAAAAGTCCGGGACAGGATTTCTCGGACGAAGCTATCCATTTGCTAAAAAACGGACCCGACTGGCAACCGGCAAAAATAAACGGTACGATGATAGATGTGCAAACACGCCTTAGAATTGTGTTTGAAAGGGAGGACGAAAAGGACCAAAAATGATTGTGGTGACGCGCCATAAGGCGCGTAATTCTAATGCCTCTCTATATTCGATATCCAATTTTTTATTGAAATTATTTTCATTATACCCCCCGGGATAACCAACACTTTTTAATTCTTCCTTTTTCCTTTCGCCTTTCCAACTACCAATCACCAATCACCAACTACCAATCTCCAATCTCCAATCTCCAATCACCAATCTCCAATCTCCAACCTCTTCAACCTCCATTCCTCCTTTCGCCTTCTCTTCCTCTCACTCCCTGATCTGTCCGTCGCCATATATCACATACTTCGTCGAAGTCAGCTCTTTCAGCCCCATCGGTCCGCGGGCATGCAGCTTCTGCGTACTGATGCCGATCTCGGCGCCGAAACCGAATTCGAAACCGTCGGTGAATCGGGTGGAGGCATTGACATACACGGCCGCAGCATCAACCTCATTCAGGAATTTCTGTGCATTGGTGTAGTTCTCTGTGACGATGGCTTCCGAGTGACCCGATCCGTACTTGTTGATATGCTGAATAGCTTCCTCAACGGAGGTCACCACTTTGGCCGACATAATGTAGTCGAGATATTCAGTTGACCAGTCTTCTTCAGTTGCCGGTTTGGCATCGGGAAGCAGTGCACAGACCTGTTCGTCACCGCGGATCTCGACATTCTTTTTACTCAGCTCAGCATTGATCGCGGGCAGAAAGTCAGCGAGGACTTTTTCATGGATCAACAGACTTTCGGCGGCGTTACACACGCCGGGACGATGCGTTTTCGAATTGTAGGTGATCTGCACAGACTTGGTTTTATCAGCCCATTCATCGATGTACACATGGCAGTTTCCGACGCCGGTTTCAATAACGGGAACGGTTGAATTCATCACCACAGACTGGATCAGCCCGGCGCCACCGCGGGGGATAAGTAAGTCGAGGTAATCGTTGAGCTTCATCATGGCCACGGCGCTGTCACGGGTTGTGTTCTGCACGAGCTGCACGGCATCCTCCGGAAGTCCGGCTTCTTTGAGCGAAGACCGTAGGATCTCCACCAGGGCGTTATTGGAACTGAAGGCTTCCTTCCCTCCCCTCAGAATCGTCACATTACCTGTTTTAATGCAGAGCCCGAACACATCCACCGTCACATTTGGCCTGGCTTCGTAGATCATACCAATCACACCGATCGGTACCCTTTTCTTACCTATCATCAATCCATTGGGCCGTTTCCACATCGACTCCATCTCACCTATCGGATCTTCCAGCGCAGCTAATTGTTCCAGCCCTTCCGCCATGCCACTGATCCGTTCTTCTGTCAATCTCAGCCTGTCGATGATGGCTCCCTTCAACCCGTTCTTTTCAGCATTCGCCAAATCTGTTGCATTCGCCTTCAGAATGTCCGATGATTGTGCCACCAGATTTTTGGCTGCTACCCGCAGGGCATTATCTTTTAAAGCCGACGACGCATTCGACAGGATATAGGAGACCATCTTCGCATTCTTCCCTTTTTGAATAAGTTCTTCCATGATATATACTTTCTTTTATGAGCAGTCAAAAAAGTTTCTGCCCTTACAATTTCATTCCTCCTCCTTGCAACACGCCATCGATTCCTTCGATACAAACAACGTCCCCACATCCTTCCCTGCAAGAAGCTCATGGATAATATAAGGATCATTGCCATTGGTAAGCACCACATCCACCTCATGCTCGATACAGTGCTTTGCGGCAAGAAGTTTCGAAGTCATCCCGCCAGTACCAAAAGTTGAATTGTTTTCAAAGATGCAGGCTTCCAGCTCATCAGTCAGCTCGGTCACTTTTGAGATCAGTTTTGCAGAATGATCCTCTTTTGGATTACTTGTAAACATCCCATCTATATCACTGAGTATAATCAGGAGATCGGCTTTTACCAGTGTGGCAACGGTTGCCGAGAGACTGTCGTTATCACCAAATTCAATCTCATCGGTGGAGACCGTGTCATTTTCATTAATAACCGGGATAATGCCCATATTCAGCAGTTCATTGATGGTATTTCTGGCATTCCGCCGCCGGATAGTGTTTTCAATACCGTCTTTGGTTAGTAGAACCTGGGCAACCGTCATATTATATTCCTCGAAGAATTTATCATAGATCTTGATCAGTTCAGCCTGGCCGATGGCTGCCAGGGCCTGTTTCTTAATCTTATCCTCAGGTTTTTTATCCAGTCCCATTTTCCCGGCTCCGGTGGCAATAGCACCGGAAGACACCAGGATAACCTGCCGCCCCTCATTATGCAGGTCGGCAATCACCCGCACAAGTTTTTCGATCCGCATCAGGTTCAGTTTTCCATTAGGATGGGTCAATGAGCTTGATCCTATCTTCAGAACTATCTTTTGCTTGTTTATAAGTCGCTTGCGATGTGTCATGACAAATATTTCTTTAGACTTTGAATAAATCTTTCCTGGAAAGAAGTGTACTTTTTGGTTTGAAATTCAGAGATGATCCGGTCCAGCTTCCGGATGATCCGGTCATTAGACAGATTACCAATGCTGCCCGTGTGCGTTGTTTTTACCCGAGAACCGGGCCTGAACCTGCCTTTATCAATTTCTGCAGCCACCTGGACGTAGGCATCCCGGAAAGGAACCCCTGCCAGCACCTTTTCATTGATGGCATCCACACTTCCAATATACTGGTAGATATCATTCTTCATGATGTCTTTCTTCACCTCCAGGCCCTGAACAACGAAGGCCATCATTTCCAGACATTCTTTCATTTCTGCAATGGCAGGAAAACAAATTTCCTTCAAAAGCTGAAAATCACGGTGATAACCGGAAGGCAGATTACCGATCACCGACATCACTTCAAATTCCCTGGACCGGATCCGGTTACAACGGGCACGGATTAGCTCGAGAACATCCGGGTTCTTCTTATGTGGCATAATACTGGATCCTGTGGTCATATCATCACTGAGCTTTACAAAGTCAAAATTCTGGCTCATATACATCACGAGGTCCATCGCCATTTTAGAGAGGGAGGAAGCCAGGGCGGAAAATGCCGTCATCAGAAATTTCTCCGTTTTTCCTCTCGCCAGCTGGGCATTGACCGAATTGATGTGCAGATCTCCAAATTCGAGGAGCTTGCATGTGAAGTCACGGTCAACCGGGAAAGAAGATCCAAAACCTGCAGCCGAGCCCAGAGGACTCTGATTAATGTAATTAAAAACCCCGCTGACCAGCATAAGATCTTCGGTCAACGCTTCGGCATAGGCCCCAAACCACAGTCCGAAAGATGATGGCATGGCAACCTGGAAATGAGTATACCCCGGAATCAGAACATCCCGGGTTTCTTCACTCTTTTTAAGAAGAACTTCCACCAGGATTTGCGTCAGGCCAACGATGTCTGACAGCACATCACGATAGTATAATTTCAGATCCGTGAGAACCTGGTCGTTACGGGAACGAGCTGTATGAACCCGTTTTCCGGCATCACCAAGTTCATCAGTCAGCATTTTTTCAATCTGTGAATGAACATCTTCGATGCCTTCCTCAATGATGAATCTTCCTTCATGAATACTCTGATATACATTCAGAAGGGTATTCAGAATGTCACGCTCATCTTTTTCCGAAATCAAATCAGCTTTATGAAGCATCTGAACATGAGCCATGGAGCCGATCACATCGGCAGCCGCGATCTGAAGATCGAGTTCACGATCCTTCCCGGAAGTAAACTCCATCATATTATTGTCGGTCTTCTGACCTTTTTCCCAGAGCTTCATCTTAACTAAAATCGTTTAATAATGTATAATACAATTCAATTGCGCTTATAATCTGATCCTTTTCAATATATTCATCGGCCTGGTGCGAAAGTTCGGTGTTTCCCGGTCCCAGTTTCACCGAGGGTGCCGGGATCAAAGCCTGGTCAGACATAGTTTTTGAACCGAAGGTTTTAATCCCAAGACTACCGGCTTTTTTTACAAGAGGGTGGTTAATATCGATAAACGATGATTTTAGTCGTAATGAACGCGGTTTTACTTCGGACTCCAGTTCATTTTTAAGCAGTTGTGCTATTTCTTCATTGGTGAAATTCTCATTGGTCCTCACATCCACCACGAATTTGCAAAGGTCGGGTATCACATTATGCTGGTAACCCCCTTCGATCTGGGTCACCTCGAACTGGATATCTCCCAGGAATTCAGACGGGCGGCCCGGGTCAAGCTTCCCGAGACGTTCGATATCCCGTATAGCTTTAAGTATGGCATTTTCACCTTTCCGGTGGGCGACATGACCGGCTACACCTCTGGCAAAACAGTCGAAAACCACCAACCCGCGCTCACATACAGCCATCTCCAGGTTTGTCGGTTCACCAACAATAGCCAGGTCGATCTTTCCGATATCCTCAATAACCGACGTGATCCCCCGCTCACCTGAGCTTTCTTCTTCAGCAGACAGCAGGAGGATCAGGTTGAATTTTCTGTCCTTTTCATCCAATAATCTTAAAAACGCAAAAATCATGGCAACAACCGAACCACCGGCATCACTGCACCCAAGTCCGTAAATCTCTTCTTCGGTCTCTTCCGGCAAATAGGGATCTTTCGTCCAGCCTGCAACCGGTTTGACCGTATCAAGATGCGAATTGAGTAAAATAGTGGGAAAAGAAGGATCGATGATTGATTCGCTCCACAGGTTATTATGTTTTCGATTGATGGACAGTCCCCGTCCGCTGAGCCATTCCTGAAGAAAATTGCTCAAAAGTGCTTCTTCACCGCTTAACGAAGGAATCGCCACGATTTGCTTAAGCAACGAAAAAACAGCGCTATGTTCAGTATCTATCATTTAACCTTTGTAATCTCACTGTAAGAAGTAATGATACCTTTAATCAATGCAGAACTCAGTCCATTGTGTTCCATTTCGTTCAACCCGGCTATGGTGCAACCCATTGGTGTTGTAACTTTGTCTATCTCAGTCTCCGGGTGGTTTCCCGATTCAAGCAGGAGCCGTGTTGCCCCTTTGGCTGTCTGGGCAGCAATAAGCTGGGCTTCGTTGGCATGAAAGCCGACCTGGATACCGCCCTGGGATGCGGCTCGGATATACCGCATGAAAAAGGCAACACCGCATGCTGCAAGAATTGTTGCAGCCGGTTGAAGCATCTCTGTGATTTGTAAAACTTCACCACAAAGTGAAAAGTAATCTTTCACTTCCTCAAGCGCCTCCATATCATTTTCATTTCCAGAAAGACAGGTCATCGATTCACCAACGGCAATGGCAGTGTTTGGCATGACCCTGATCACCGGTGCCTTTTTACCGGACATTTTTTCAATTTCATCGATAGTAAACGCTGTAACCACGGAAACCAGGATTTTATGATTGTCCAGTACAGGTGCAATTTCCTGAACCACCAATTCCAGCTGCCTCGGAAGAACCGCCAGTATAATAATATCCGAATTCTTCACCGCCGTAACATTATCCGAGGAAACCTTAACGCCAATGTCGCTAAAAGCCGACAGCAGGGCGATTTTATGCCTCGTAATACTGAAATTTCCGGCGGGTATTTTCCCGGAGGCCAGGAAACCTTTTAGTATGGCTGTTCCAATATTCCCGCCACCAATAATGGCAATTTTTTTCTTGTAGCTCATGGTTGTATTCAAATCAAATTAGATGATATATAATGCCGGTCATCATTCAAATAAGGTGTCTTTTTCTTCCTGGTTTATTGCAAAGAAAATTTTGGCTGGATTCGACATGATCTTAGTAAAACCTTTGACATCATCGCCGTCCCACGACAAATTTTCTTCACCGTATTTGGCAAATTTCGCATTCATGAGATCATGCTGACTTTCAATCCCTGAGACCATATAGCCATAAGGCCGGAGCCGTATGTTTACAATTCCGCTTACATATCTCTGTGAATGCTCAAGAAATGATTCAATATCACGCATGACCGGGTCCAAAAACTGGGCTTCATGCACAAAAAGACCATACCAGTTACCCAGTTGTTCTTTCCAGTATTGTTGCCATTTAGACAGAACATGCTTTTCCAGGCTGTAATGGGAATCGATGATCAGACGTGCAGCGGCAGCCTGAAATCCAATGCGTCCCTTGATACCGAGAATGGTTTCTCCTACATGCATATCACGGCCAATCGCCCAGGGTGCCGCCAGCTTTTCAAGATCCCTGATCAGATCCACCTTATTCTGATACGTCTTGCCGTTAAGTCCGGTAACCTCTCCCTTCTCAAATACGAGGCTGACCTGTTCACTGCCTCCCTTTTCCTCCTGACCGGGCCAGGCTTGTTCTGGTAGTTCCCCGTCTGAAGTCAGCGTCTCCATTCCACCCACACTCGTTCCCCATAAACCTTTGTTTATCGAATAGTTTTTCTTTTCAGCAATATAATCGAATCCATGATCTCCCAGATACTTTATTTCAGCATCGCGGCTAATGGAAAGATCCCTGATCGGTGCGATGACATTAATCTCCGGAGCAATAATCTGAAATACCGATTCAAACCTGACCTGGTCATTTCCGGCGCCCGTCGATCCGTGAGCTATATTCTCTATTCCGGATTCTCGTGCATATTCAAGCACTTTCAAAGCCTGGAAGGTCCTCTCCGAGCTTACCGAAACCGGGTAATTGCGGTTTCTCAAAACATTGCCGTAAATAAGGTACCGGATACAACGATTATAATACTCCTCCTTTGCATCGATCACAGTATGTTTTACAGAGCCATACTGCAGGGCTTTCTTTTCTATAGCCTGAAGTTCCGGATCGTCAAAACCTCCGGTATTGACAATCACGGTATGTACCTCGAAATTTTTTTCTTTTCCGAGATATACAGTACAAAAGGAAGTATCCAGGCCGCCACTGAACGCAAGAACAATTTTCTCTTTCATTATCTGAATTTCATGTTACAATAAATAAATTAACCTGCCTGTAAGTGCAGGTCAGGTCAGCTCTTTTAATCTCAACGAAACTTCTGCAATCAGGTAAGAATGGTGATTTTATGAGCTTTAAGCTTTTCTGAGTCTGCCTCCTTATCCTGCTTGGCAGGATCCATGAGCATTCCAGTGCAAAGGCAATGACTCCTGCGGGTCCTGACAAGAATGTCGTAATATGGACAGGACTCGCAACCCTTCCAGAACTCAACATCATCGGTAAGCTCGGAAAAAGTGACTGGCCGGTATCCGAGATCGCTGTTTATTTTCATAACGGCAAGACTTGTCGTCAGACCAAATAGTTTGGCCCCTGGAAATAGTTTCATTGACAGATTCATCGCTTTCTCCTTGATCGCTTTGGCTAAGCCGTGACCACGAAATTTATTGGAGACAACCAGTCCGGAGTTTGCAACGAATTTGTTATGTCCCCAGGATTCAATATAACAGAACCCAGCCCATTTCCCTTCTTCGGAGACAGCAATGATGGCTTTTCCCTGCATTATCTTTCCGTTTATATATTCGGGTGTTCTGATCGCAATACCCGTACCTTTATGCTGCGATGCTTCAAAAATGGCATCCACAATGTCCTGCACAAATACCAGGTCAGTTACCCCGGCACTTTTAACAATGAATTTATCCATTTCGGTAATTGTTATACTCCCGGCATTACCGCCGACAATTGTTCTAAAATCAACTCCTTTCTGGCGCCATCCCGGGGAATGATCAGAATGGTGTCATCTCCGGCAATCGTGCCTGCTATTTCAATAATATTCATAGAATCTATGGCTGATGCAATACTGCTTGCGTAACCCGGCAGAGTTTTAAGTAAAGCCATGCCCTGTGCAAATTCAATGGATATAATACCCTCCTGCAAAAAATTTGTCCAGGGTACTAACGGCTGAGCCGTTCCATCATTATCCGGCAGAAAATAAATATAGCCCTTCTCCTTGTCATGGATCTTGGATACCCGCAGATACCGGAGATCCCTTGACAAAGTGGCCTGGGTCATCGCAAAACCATTGTCCTTCAAATGGTTCAGCAACTCGTCCTGGCTGGCAACTTTCTCATCCCGGATAAGCTTTCTGATAACAAGTAATCTTTCACTTCTGTTCTTCATGTATATTTATACATTTATTTTGCAAATTTATACATTTTATATGATACAAAACAAGGTTTTAGGAAAAAAATTGTACTTTTGAAGGGATTTTTAACATTACGGGTGAAAGGCAGGCTGCCGGAATGCAGCGGGAAAATGCACGATAAACTTAATTCGCCCGAATGATCGACGTTTTGGTAAGAACAAAAGTACACTTTGGCTGTCATATATCTGCACAGACTAAAGGCTTTAACAAAATTATAACGGAATATCATTATTATTGCATCGCAAAACAGACCATTGCTAAAAAGCTATACTTTTCATGGACAAATCAATAAAGAAAATCATACTTCTCGGCTCGGGAGCGCTTAAAATCGGAGAAGCAGGAGAATTCGATTATTCCGGATCACAAGCCCTCAAGGCCATGCGTGAGGAAGGCGTTGAGACGGTTCTGATCAATCCGAACATTGCAACGGTTCAGACCAGTGAGGGCGTTGCCGATAAAATTTATTTTCTCCCTGTGACACCATACTTTGTTGAAAAAGTAATTGCCCGTGAAAAACCAGATGGCATCCTTCTGTCTTTCGGTGGTCAGACGGCGCTCAACTGCGGTATAGAGCTCTTCAGAAACGGCATCTTTGAAAAATATAATCTAAGAGTACTGGGAACGCCGGTTCAGGCGATCATTGATACCGAAGACCGTGAATATTTTGTGAAGAAACTTGGTGAAAAAGAAATCCGGACTCCACGCTCTTTCGCTGTTACCAATGTCGAGAATGCACTTAAAGCAGCTGAAGATCTTGGATTTCCCATCATTATCAGGGTTGCCTATACACTTGGGGGCCAGGGAAGTGGATTTTGCTCTGATATGGATGAATTACGACAGATGGCCGGCAAAGCCTTCTCATACTCCTCACAGATCCTGGTCGAAGAATCCCTGAAGGGCTGGAAGGAAATTGAATATGAAGTGGTGCGTGACCAGTATGACAACTGCATCACTGTTTGTAATATGGAAAACTTCGATCCTCTTGGGATTCATACCGGTGAGAGCATTGTTGTGGCACCTTCACAGACTCTCAACAACAGTGAATATCATAAACTGCGAAAGATATCGATTGATCTCATCCGTCATATTGGCATTGTGGGCGAATGCAACGTTCAATTCGCCCTTGATCCCGGGTCGGAAGATTACCGGGTCATTGAAGTCAACGCCCGTTTATCGAGATCGAGTGCACTGGCATCCAAGGCAACCGGATATCCCCTGGCCTTTGTGGCAGCCAAGCTGGCTCTGGGTTATGGCCTTCATGAACTGAAAAATTCCATTACCCGCACTACTCCCGCCTTTTTCGAACCATCCCTCGACTATATTGTATGTAAAATCCCCCGCTGGGATCTGAATAAATTTATAGGTGTGTCGAAGCAGATCGACAGCAGCATGAAATCTGTTGGTGAAGTTATGGCCATCGGGAGAACCTTTGAGGAAGTCATTCAAAAAGGCCTCCGGATGATCGGTCAGGGTATGCATGGTTTTATCGGGAACCATGAACCCGGAGAGGAAAAAGATCTTGACAGGGAACTGAGTGAGCCTACTGATATGAGAATTTTTGCGATTGAAGAGGCCTTTGAGAAGGGATATTCTGTCGAGAAGATTCACGAACTAACTAAAATTGATAACTGGTTCCTTTTCAAGCTTAAACGAATCTTTGATCTTAAAAATGAACTTTCGAAATTTAATACCATAGAAGCCGTTCCTGCAGACCTTTTGCAAGACGTTAAGGTAGCCGGTTTTTCAGACTTTCAGATTGGACGCGTTGTTTATGAAGACAAGGACCTCGAGGAAAACTTGCTGAAAATCAGAGATTACCGGAAGTCCAAAGGTGTCGTTCCTGTGGTCAAACAAATAGATACTCTGGCTGCCGAATATCCGGCACAAACGAATTACCTGTATCTGACCTACAGTGGTGATGAACATGATATACTCTTTGAGAATGACCAGAAATCGGTTATCGTGCTTGGTTCAGGAGCCTACAGGATCGGCAGTTCGGTCGAATTCGACTGGTGCAGCGTCAATGCCCTGAAAACGGTTAATGAAGAAGGTTACCGGTCAGTCATGATCAACTATAACCCCGAAACTGTGAGTACGGATTACGATGTTTGTGACCGGCTCTATTTTGATGAGTTGTCCTTCGAAAGGGTCATGGATATCATTGACCTTGAGGCACCCAAAGGGTGTCATTGTTTCGATGGGTGGCCAGATCCCGAATAACCTGGCCATGCGGCTTTACCGGCAGAATGTTCCCATACTCGGCACTTCCCCGGTTTCAATCGATAATGCTGAAAACCGGCATAAATTTTCCATGCTGCTCGATAAACTCGGCATCGATCAGCCGCGATGGAAGGAGCTGACCAGCATTGAAGAAATTAGTGATTTTGTTGATGATGTCGGCTTCCCTGTCCTGATAAGACCTTCATATGTGTTGTCGGGAGCCGCAATGAATGTTGTCTCCAACAAGGAAGAGATGGTTCATTTCCTGAAGCTCGCCGCCCGGGTATCTAAGCAATATCCCGTGGTAGTTTCAGAATTTATCGAACAGGCAAAAGAAATTGAGATCGATGCCGTGTCAAAAGATGGTGAGCTTTTTACCTATGCAATTTCTGAGCATGTTGAATTTGCAGGAGTGCATTCAGGTGATGCGACCATGGTATTCCCGCCTCAGAAGATTTACTTTGAAACGGTAAGACGGATTAAACGTATTGCCCGTGACCTGGCAAAGTCCCTGGAGATTTCCGGCCCTTTCAATATGCAGTTCCTGGCCAAAGACAACGATATCAAGGTGATTGAGTGTAACCTGAGAGCTTCCCGTAGCATGCCTTTCGTATCCAAGAGTTTTAAAAACCAACCTTATTGAAATTGCAACCAAGATCATGCTGAAGGTTCCGGTTGAAAAACCGCACGAATCAAGTTTCGACCTGGATTACATAGGAATTAAAGCCCCACAGTTCTCTTTTTCCAGACTGAAGAAAGCAGATCCGGTAATAGGTGTGGATATGGCCTCGACCGGAGAGGTCGGATGTATTGGCGAAAATTTTTATGATGCCGTTCTTAAATCAATGCTTTCGGTGGGATACAGCATTCCGAAGAAGAATATTCTCCTCTCCACCGGTCCGATGCGGTCGAAGGTGGAACTTGTCAACAGCTGTAAATTACTGGCTGAAAAAGGATACAATTTGTTTGCCACTTTCGGAACGCACCATTTCCTGAAACTCAACGGCATTGAATCCACGCCGCTGCACTGGCCCGATGAAGACAAGAAACCCAATACCCTGGATTATCTCAGAGGAGGGATGATCGACCTGGTGATCAACATTCCGAAGGATCTTCAAAAGTTGAGCTTTCCAACGATTATATGATCAGGCGAAGTGCCGTTGATTTCAACATTCCGCTTATCACAAATGCACGGCTGGCCAGTGCCTTTATCATTGCCTTCTGCAAAATGGATATTGACCAGCTA
>CAVXSF010000026.1:0-69484 GCA_963764345.1 uncultured Bacteroidales bacterium
CTACATTATTAGTACAGACTATAACCTATCACTTCACACCGCACATCGATCCGGGTGACGCAGAGGCGAGTGTGGCGATGGCTTGGATACGACCATTACGGTTTATATTAATCCAAGGCCGAGGATCGAAGTTACAGCCGACGACACCCTGTGTTACGACGGGTCGACCAGCTTCACCCTGGTAAATCCGACGAACCAGACGGGCGAGTGGCGCTACGACCTGGATGTAACCTACCCGGCAGGTGTCACAGGAACCTTAAGTGACGGCACCAGCCAGACCGACCTGAACCTTACGGACAACCTGGTAAATACCACCCTGACCGTTCAGACGGTGACCTATCACTTCACACCGCACATCGATCCGGGTGACTCAGACGGCGAGTGTGGCAATGGCTTGGATACGACCATTACGGTTTATATTAATCCAAGGCCGAGGATCGAAGTTACAGCCGACGACACCCTGTGTTACGACGGGTCAACCAGCTTCACCCTGGTAAATCCGACGAACCAGACGGGCGAGTGGCGCTACGACCTGGATGTCACCTACCCGGCCGGTGTCACAGGAATATTAAGTGACGGCACCAGCCAAACCGACCTGAACCTTACGGACAACCTGGTGAATACCACACTGACCGTCCAGACGGTGACCTATCACTTCACACCGCACATTGATCCGGGTGACTCAGAGGGCGAGTGTGGCAATGGCTTGGATACGACCATCACGGTGTACATCAACCCAAGACCGAGGATCGAAGTAGCTGTAGACGATACGCTCTGTTATGATGGCACGGCCGATATTACGATCACCAACCCGACCAACCAGACGGGCGAGTGGCGCTATGACCTGGATGTCACCTACCCGGCAGGTGTCACGGGAGTATTAAGTGACGGCACCAGCCAGACCGATCTGAACCTGACGGACAACCTGGTAAATACCACCCTGACCGTTCAGATGGTAACCTATCACTTCACACCGCACATCGATCCGGGTGACGGCCAGGGCGAGTGTGGCAATGGCTTGGATACCACCATTACGGTTTATATCAATCCACGACCCAGGATCGAAGTAGCTGTAGACGATACCCTCTGCTATGATGGCACGGCCGATATTACGATCACCAACCCGACGAACCAGACGGGTGAGTGGCGCTACGATCTGGATGTAACTTACCCGGCAGGTGTCACAGGAATATTAAGTGATGGCACCAGCCAAACCGATCTGAACCTGACGGACAACCTGGTAAATACTACATTATTGGTCCAGACGGTAACCTATCACTTCACGCCGCACATCGATCCGGGTGACGGCCAGGGCGAGTGTGGCAATGGCTTGGATACCACCATTACGGTTTATATCAATCCACGACCCAGGATCGAGGTAGCTGTAGACGATACGCTCTGTTATGATGGCACGGCCGATATTACGATCACCAACCCGACCAACCAGACGGGCGAGTGGCGCTACGACCTGGATGTAACCTACCCGGCAGGTGTCACGGGAATATTAAGTGACGGCACCAGCCAGACCGACCTGAACCTGACAGACAACCTGGTAAATACTACATTATGGTCCAGACGGTAACCTATCACTTCACACCGCACATCGATCCGGGTGACGGCCAGGGCGAGTGTGGCAATGGCGTGGATACCACCATTACGGTTTATATTAATCCACGACCGAGGATCGAAGTAGCTGTAGACGATACGCTCTGCTATGATGGCACGGCTGATATTACGATCACCAACCCGACCAACCAGACGGGTGAGTGGCGTTACGATCTGGATGTAACCTACCCGGCAGGTGTCACAGGAATATTAAGTGACGGCACCAGCCAGACCGACCTGAACCTTACGGACAACCTTGTAAATACTACATTATTGGTACAGACGGTGACCTATCACTTCACGCCGCACATCGATCCGGGTGACGGCGACGGCGAGTGTGGCAATGGCGTGGATACCACCATCACGGTTTATATTAATCCAAGGCCGAGGATCGAAGTTACAGCCGATGACACCCTGTGTTACGACGGGTCAACCAGCTTCACCCTGGTAAATCCGACGAACCAGACGGGCGAGTGGCGCTACGATCTGGATGTAACCTACCCGGCAGGTGTCACAGGAATATTAAGTGACGGCACCAGCCAGACTGCCCTGAACCTGACAGACAACCTGGTAAATACCACTCTGACCGTTCAGACGGTGACCTATCACTTCACACCGCACATCGATCCGGGTGACGGCGACGGCGAGTGTGGCGGAGGCTGTGGATACCACCATCACGGTTTACATCAACCCAAGACCGAGGATCGAAGTAGCTGTAGACGATACGCTCTGCTATGATGGCACGGCTGATATTACGATCACCAACCCGACGAACCAGACGGGCGAGTGGCGCTACGACCTGGATGTAACCTACCCGGCAGGTGTCACGGGAATATTAAGTGACGGCACCAGCCAGACCGCCCTGAACCTGACGGACAACCTGGTAAATACCACACTGACCGTTCAGACGGTGACCTATCACTTCACACCGCACATCGATCCGGGTGACGGCAGAGGCGAGTGTGGCAATGGCGTGGATACCACCATTACGGTTTATATTAATCCAAGACCGAGGATCGAAGTTACAGCCGATGACACCCTGTGTTACGACGGGTCAACCAGCTTCACCCTGGTAAATCCAACGAACCAGACGGGCGAGTGGCGCTACGATCTGGATGTAACCTACCCGGCAGGTGTCACGGGAATATTAAGTGACGGCACCAGCCAAACCGATCTGAACCTGACAGACAACCTGGTAAATACCACCCTGACCGTTCAGATGGTAACCTATCACTTCACGCCGCACATCGATCCGGGTGACGGCGAGGGCGAGTGTGGCGGATGGCTTGGATACCACCATTACGGTTTATATCAACCCAAGACCCAGGATCGAGGTAGCTGTAGACGATACGCTCTGCTATGATGGCACGGCCGATATTACGATCACCAACCCGACGAACCAGACGGGTGAGTGGCGTTACGATCTGGATGTAACTTACCCGGCAGGTGTCACGGGAATATTAAGTGACGGCACCAGCCAAACCGACCTGAACCTGACGGACAACCTTGTAAATACTACATTATTAGTACAGACTGTAACCTATCACTTCACACCGCACATCGATCCGGGTGACTCAGACGGCGAGTGTGGCAATGGCTTGGATACCACCATTACGGTTTATATTAATCCAAGGCCGAGGATCGAAGTTACAGCCGACGACACCCTGTGTTACAACGGGTCAACCAGCTTCACACTGGTAAATCCGACCAACCAGACGGGCGAGTGGCGCTACGACCTGGATGTAACCTACCCGGCAGGTGTCACGGGAATATTAAGTGACGGCACCAGCCAGACTGCCCTGAACCTGACGGACAACCTGGTAAATACCACCCTGACCGTCCAGATGGTAACCTATCACTTCACACCGCACATTGATCCGGGTGACGGAGAGGGTGAGTGTGGCGGAGGCTTGGATACCACCATTACGGTTTATATCAACCCACGACCCAGGATCGAGGTAGCAGTAGACGATACGCTCTGCTATGATGGCACGGCTGATATTACGATCACCAACCCGACGAACCAGACGGGTGAGTGGCGCTACGACCTGGATGTAACCTACCCGGCAGGTGTCACAGGAACATTAAGTGACGGCACCAGCCAGACCGACCTGAACCTGACGGACAACCTGGTAAATACCACCCTGACCGTTCAGATGGTAACCTATCACTTCACACCGCACATCGATCCGGGTGACGGCAGACGGCGAGTGTGGCGGAGGCGTGGATACGACCATCACGGTTTATATCAACCCACGACCCAGGATCGAGGTAGCTGTAGACGATACGCTCTGCTATGATGGCACGGCTGATATTACGATCACCAACCCGACGAACCAGACGGGCGAGTGGCGCTACGACCTGGATGTAACCTACCCGGCAGGTGTCACGGGAACATTAAGTGACGGCACCAGCCAGACCGATCTGAACCTGACGGACAACCTGGTAAATACTACATTATTGTTCAGACGGTAACCTATCACTTCACACCGCACATTGATCCGGGTGACGGCAGACGGCGAGTGTGGCAATGGCTTGGATACCACCATTACGGTTTATATTAATCCAAGGCCGAGGATCGAAGTTACAGCCGACGACACCCTGTGTTACGACGGGTCAACCAGCTTCACCCTGGTAAATCCGACGAACCAGACGGGCGAGTGGCGCTACGATCTGGATGTAACCTACCCGGCAGGTGTCACAGGAATTTTAAGTGACGGCACCAGCCAGACCGCCCTGAACCTGACAGACAACCTGGTAAATACCACTCTGACCGTTCAAATGGTAACCTATCACTTCACACCGCACATCGATCCGGGTGACGGCGAGGGCGAGTGTGGCGGAGGGCTTGGATACTACCATTACGGTTTATATTAATCCACGACCCAGGATCGAGGTAGCTGTAGACGATACGCTCTGCTATGATGGCACGGCTGATATTACGATCACCAACCCGACGAACCAGACGGGTGAGTGGCGTTACGACCTGGATGTAACTTACCCGGCAGGTGTCACAGGAATATTAAGTGACGGCACCAGCCAGACCGCCCTGAACCTGACAGACAACCTTGTAAATACTACATTATTGTACAGACGGTAACCTATCACTTCACACCGCACATCGATCCGGGTGACGCGACGGCGAGTGTGGCAATGGCTTGGATACCACCATTACGGTTTATATTAATCCAAGACCGAGGATCGAAGTTACAGCCGACGACACCCTGTGTTACGACGGGTCAACCAGCTTCACCCTGGTAAATCCGACGAACCAGACGGGCGAGTGGCGCTACGACCTGGATGTCACCTACCCGGCAGGTGTCACAGGAATATTAAGTGACGGCACCAGCCAGACCGCCCTGAACCTGACAGATAACCTGGTAAATACCACCCTGACCGTCCAGACGGTGACCTATCACTTCACACCGCACATTGATCCGGGTGACGGAGAGGGTGAGTGTGGCGGAGGCTTGGATACCACCATCACGGTGTACATCAACCCACGACCCAGGATCGAGGTAGCAGTAGACGATACGCTCTGCTATGATGGCACGGCCGATATTACGATCACCAACCCGACGAACCAGACGGGTCGAGTGGCGCTATGACCTGGATGTCACCTACCCGGCAGGTGTCACAGGAACCTTAAGTGACGGCACCAGCCAGACCGACCTGAACCTTACGGACAACCTGGCAAATACCACGCTGACCGTCCAGACGGTAACTTATCACTTCACACCGCACATTGATCCGGGTGACTGGCAGAGGGCGAGTGTGGCAATGGCGTGGATACGACCATCACGGTGTACATTAACCCACGACCCAGGATCGAAGTAGCTGTAGACGATACGCTCTGCTATGATGGCACGGCCGATATTACGATCACCAACCCGACGAACCAGACGGGCGAGTGGCGCTACGACCTGGATGTCACCTACCCGGCAGGTGTCACGGGAATATTAAGTGACGGCACCAGCCAGACCGATCTGAACCTGACGGACAACCTGGTAAATACCACACTGACCGTTCAGATGGTAACTTATCACTTCACACCGCACATCGATCCGGGTGACGGCGACAGCGAGTGTGGCGGAGGCGTGGATACGACTGTCACCGTATATATCAACCCTCAACCCTTGATCCAGGTTAATTACTCTCCAGACAGTGTTCTGTGTAATATTGATACCATCGATTTTACAGTTGTTTCCGGCAATGGATCGGTGACCGGACAATGGGTTTACGATATAACTTATACCGCTTCGGATGAAAATCTTATAGAAGGAGAATCAGGAGCATCCGATACAACGGCGGCTACATTCTCCCAGGCCCTGATTAATACTTCTGATCGGCTTCAATGGATTGAGTATACTTTCATGCCAAAAATTAAAGACCCGAAGACCGGGCTGAATTACTGTATGAATGGTCAGTCCTATAAGGTAAGAATATGGTTGAATCCAACACCACATCTGGAGGCAATTGCTGAGGATACTATTTACTGTGATTCATCTACTGTGAGATTTGATATCAGGAACATTAACGGGAATGTTTACGGAGATAAAGTATATGAAGTAGTTGTTGACTATACTCCGGGAACAGTAAACAGCACCTTCGTTCCCGGTGACTTTACTCTTGAGAATCCCGTAACTATTTTTGATCAGCTGGTTAACCTGACAGATTCCCTTCAGGAGATCCGTTATACTTTCCGACCAAAGATCTGGAATCCCGGGAACTCCGTCGGAAAACACTGTGATAACGGCATAGATACAACCATTGTAATTTATCTCAACCCAACCCCCAGGATTGTTGCGGTTCTTAATCCGGATTCCGTCGTTTGTGATACTTCAATTATTGACATTCAGTTTAGTGAAGGGAATCCAAAGATAATTGGCCAGAGATATTATTATCTGGATTCAGAATTTACCGGATCTGTTTCAGGAGTTACTCCTGACGGATTGTACCCACTCGATGCTATCATTTCCGATTTACTGGTTAATAACACTAAAAATCTGCAAATCGTTACTTACCATATTAAACCTGTTTTCAGAAATACAAACGGGCATGATCCGCATTGCGAACGAGGCATTGATACCACTATAAGGATTTATCTAAATCCTACCCCCATTTTCGATTCTGTATATGTTTCGGATACCGTGATCTGCAACAAGTCAGTCATCGCATTCCGGTTCTATAATTCACAAATGCTTTTACCTACGAGTTCTATAGTTTATGGTCTCACCACCGGTTATTCAGCTACTGACATAAGCGGAGTAACTCCCGACGGAGCCGGTTATCCAAATCTACTACTCGGATTTGCAGATACACTTGATAACAGTTCAACGGTAATACAATCGATTATTTATCATTTTACACCGAAAATTGACGACTCTGTCCGGGGATTAATGTGCAGTAATGGAGTGCAGGAATCAAGGGTCGTTAAGGTTGTTCCAACGCTATCAGATACGGCTGATACACCAGAGTTTATAGGCGGACATAACATCAAATGCTTTAGTGAAGCAAACGGCAGTATTTTGTTATCACCGTCAGGAGGATATTATCCCAGGCCGTATCATTACGAGTGGTATAGTGAAGGTTCTCCTGCCGGTGGAGATTCACCAACCATTAACAATTTGAAGTCTGGTTGGTACAGCTTCAATATAACGGATGCTATTGGATGCAGCTATATGGATTCTGTTCAATTAACACAGCCGGATACGATTCTCACAAGTCATACTACCAGGAATGTTAAATGTGATGGAAGTAATTATTATGATGGAGCCTTATACGTGACTGTAGCAGGTGGTGTTCCCGGATTTGATTTTACCTGGCGGGGGCCGGAGGGATTTATCAGTCATCAACAGGACAGCATAACCAATCTACGTTCCGGGGGATATTTTCTTACATTAATGGATACCAATGCCTGTCGGTATGATACCTTTTACTACATTGACAACCCACCTGAAGTGACCATTACTCCTGAAACCAGCCATTTTGGCGATTTCAATGTTTCATGTACGGGATTTGCAAACGGATGGATACACAGCAATGTTTTTGGAACCGGAGAGCCGTTATACTATCATTACATATGGAGAGACGGGGCAGGGAATATTGTTGACAGTACGGAAAACCTGGCCAATATCCCGGCTGATAATTACAGGTTAAGTGTTACAGATTCGATCGGATGTTACTCGACCCTTGTTATCCCGCTTAAGGAGCCGGATTCTCTGCAAATTAGCCGCACGGGAACTGCTCATGCTGCAGGTTTCGATATCAGTTGCTTCGGCCTTTCCGATGGCATTATAAATATCGATATAAGCGGTAGTCACAGCTACAGGCAGGGCAAGTCATATTCTTGGACAAAGGCCGGGGATGCCTCTTTTGATGAAACAACAAAGGATATCAGCGGGCTTGACACAGGAACGTATGTTATTGTGGTTACCGATACCTTCAATTGTGCGGCTCAGGCAGCTTATTCTCTATTATCACCTCCTGAAATTCAGCTGGCGGTAGAGGATTCCTCTAACTATAACGGGTATAATGTATCCTGTAAATCATTAAATAACGGAAGCTATAATTTCTCCATTTCAGGTGGTTATGGCGGGTTCAGTTATAACTGGACAACGATGGATGGACACATTGATGTACCTTCAGACCTCGATCAGTCAGCACTGACGGCGGGAACCTATCATCTGAAAGCAACAGATAATATATCCTGTTTTAAAGATTGGACTTTTGTTCTTCATGAACCAGATACACTGGCAGTCAATCCTGTTATGAGCGATTATCATTCTTTCAATATTGCCTGTTTCAATGGGAATGATGGCACCATTACTCTGAATCCTTCCGGTGGTCTTGGTCCTTATCTTTTTAACTGGACGGGCAGTGGTCAGGGAATTATTGACGGTGATCAGGATCAGACGGAGTTAACTGCTGGTAATTATTCAGTGCAGTTTACTGACAACAATAATTGTCTCTTTACGCATGACTTCCTGCTTAACCAGCCTGAACAGGTTGAAACCAGCATAACCCCTGCCACCATTCATTGTTTTGGTTTGAATACCGGTTCAGCAGACCTTTCGGTAACAGGTGGCATTTCTCCGTACAGTTTTCTTTGGAATAACGGAGAAATCAGCGAAGATATCGATTCATTGTATGTGGGAAGGTATTATGTAATGGTAACCGATCAGAACAATTGCCAAAAATCTGATTCCACCGATATTGCGGAACCGCCTGAGATCATTGTGAGCCTTGACGCTCCGCAGAAATTCAACGGAAGAATGATCTCCTGTTTCGGAAGGTCTGATGCTGATATTCTTACGAATGTTACAGGAGGTGTCGGGGCCTTCAGGTATAGCTGGTTACCGGGAGGGATTACCTCGGATAACTTGTACAATATACCTGCCGGAAATTATGTACTTTCCGTGATGGATGAGAATGATTGTGTGGTATATGACAGCATTGAAATCACACAACCTCAGCCTGTTACTACAGAAATCTATTCTAAAGAGCCATCCTGTTACGGCTTTACAGATGGAGAAATTACACTGTTGCCCAAAGGAGGGACGCCTGATTATCTCATTAACTGGCAGGAAACAGGAAAACAAGGTCAGACTGCCGACAGTGTGGGTGAAGGATACTATCATGTAGAAATAAGGGATTTGAACAATTGTACGCTGGATACGATAACTAGAGTTGATCAACCTGATTCCATGTTCATCATGACAGATATTACCGAACCCGACTGTCCGGATAAGCCAAACGGCGGAATCAGGCTCAATGCTAATGGAGGAACACCACCATATTCATTTGTCTGGTCAGATGACAGTAGGGGGAGTTACCTTGAAGATCTTGCAGAGGGAACCTATGTCGTTTATGTTACGGATATCAATCAGTGTATTATCAGTGACAGTCTTGTGCTAAAGAGTCTGAATAATTCCTGTCTTCTTATTCCGACAGCATTTACACCAAATGGTGATGGGTACAATGATATATGGGAAATTGACAATATTCAGCTCTATCCCGAAGCCGTTATCGAAATATTTAGTCGTTGGGGTGAAGAGATCTTCCATTCAGACAAGGGATATGATAACCCCTGGGATGGTACTTTCAGGGGACGTGATCTGCCTATCGATTCGTATTTTTATATCATCGATCTCGGTAAAGGACGGGAACCGATTACAGGTAATGTAACTATCATTAAATAGACGCGTATGATACGAGGCATAAAGAATATTAGGTTTACAATTAGCGTGTAACATTTTGAAAATAAGAAAGAGACATATTGTAACCGTTTTGTTTTGGCTGGGTTTTGCCTTTTCTGGCATTGCGCAACAATTACCTTTGTATACACAGTATATCAACAATGGCTTTCTTCTTAACCCGGCAATGACGGGGTATGATGGTTATACTTCTCTCAACCTTACGGCCAGAAAGGACTGGGTTGGTTTTCCCGGTGCACCGCTGACTTATTCATTGAGCGGGCAGACCAGATTGTTTCAACAACCTCATCATGTTGTAAGCCGCCGGTCAGGTATGAACCGCCTCAAAGCCAAAACAAAGGGAAGGGTAGGGCTTGGTGGTTATATTTTCAATGATGTAAGCGGAGCTATTGCCAGAACCGGCCTCAACCTGAGTTATGCGTATCACATATACATGTATAAGAGCCAGCTTTCCTTTGGACTGGCTGGTCAGTTTTTTCAGTTCAAGATTGGAGATACACTAAGCTTTTTCAATCCTGCAGACCCGCTTGTTGGATCGGGTTATCATCGTGTTGCTTATATCCCGGATGCAAATTTTGGTGTTTTCTGGACGAGCGGTACCTGGTTTGCCGGATTTTCAGCAAATCAGCTCTTTCAGTCGGTTGTTAAACTGGGCAGCGGCGATCTTGGCAACCTGAAAATGTACAGGCATTATTATTTCCTGGGAGGATACAGGTTCGTCAATGTGCGTTCAGGTTTTGATTTTGAACCCACATTGCTGGTTAATACATCAAGACAATTTGTCCCACAGGCAGATCTGACCATGAAAGTGTTTTACAAAACTGACTACTGGGCCGGAATATCCTATCGGACCAGCGGCGCAATTTCGACCATGTTTGGTGTGAAAGCAGATAAGTTATATATCGGGTATGCTGTTGATTTTGCACTTTCATCTATACGAAAGTACAGTTTTGGTTCTCATGAAGTACTTTTGTCGGTGAAATTCGGGTCAAATGAACGAAGGTTCAGGTGGCTGAACAGGTATTAACATTCTTTGTATGGGAATAATAAAGAAGCAGGCTATCAAGGGTACGGTGTATTCTTATATCGGAGTTGTTATTGGATTTGTTACTGCAGCTATCCTTTTCCCACGAATACTGTCCCCAGGTGAAATTGGTCTTCTGAAGCTGCTGGTTTCCTTCTCCATCATATTTGCACAGTTAGGATCTCTAGGCTTTATCAATGTCATGAACCGGCTCTTTCCATATTTCAGGGACCGGGAGAGCGGACACCAGGGATTTCTTTCCGTAGCAATGTCGGTTTCCTTAGTAGGTTTTTTCATCACCTGGGTCGTCCTTCAATTGTTCAAGCCTCTAATCGTAGGCAATAATATTGAAAATTCAAGGCTCTTCGTTCAATATTTTAATTATCTCGTTCCACTTATCTTTTTTACTATTTTCCTGAACCTTTTTGATTCCTATTTGAAAGTTATCTACGATGCCGTAATCGGAACGATACTCAGGGAACTCGTTCAAAGAATCCTTATCCTGGCCGCACTGATCATTTATTTTACAGGCATCGTCAGCCTGAAAGGATTTGTCATTTTGTATATTGTTTCACTCAGCCTCCCCACGGTCATTTTGTTAATGATTATCATTAGAAGAGGTCAGTTTAAGCTGACCAGGCCCGGACTGGTATTTACAAAGCAGATCAATAAGGAAATCCTAAGCCTGTGCTTTTACGGGGTGATTCTTGGGTTTTGGCGGTATAGCCATAATGCAGATCGACAGTATCATGGTAAACAAATTCCTGGGTATTGAGCTACCGGGATTTATGCCACGACCTTTTATTTCGGCACACTGATCCTGATTCCTTCGCGTCCGCTTATCAAGATTGCTACAACTGTTCTTGCAGATTCCTGGAAAGAAAATGATCTGGATAATATCAGGCTTATATATAGTAAAAGCTCAATAAATCAGGCGGTTTTCAGCGTGTTGCTTTTTATCGGTTTATGGGTTAACATTGAAAACATATTTCATATTCTTCCTCCTGAGTATGAGGCGGGCAAGTGGGTAATCTTCTTTATCGGGCTGACTAATGTTGTGGAAATGTCGACTGGCATCAATAATGTGATCCTTCAAACTTCCGTGCATTATCGTCTTAATGCCTTGATCATTTTTATTTCATTAATCACACTGATCATTTCCAACCTTTTCCTCATTAAGGCTGCCGGAATGGCCGGTGCTGCCATGGCCACTCTTATCACGACGGTTGTGACCAATCTTATCCGGTACTTCTTTCTGAAAGTAAAATTCAATATGCAACCCTTCGATTACCGTATTTTTATTTTAATGGGTATTGGAGGTTTTTCTTATATTGTCGGACATTTCATACCGGTATCCGATAATTTTATCATCGATATTATTATCAGAAGTACAGTTACAGGTATTGCCTTTATCATACTTGTACTGGCCTTTAAAATATCAGAGGATATCACTGAGGTATACACTCAGCTGATAAGAGGAGATTTCCTGAAGAGGCGATGATGGAAAAATGACTGCAAATTTTTCAGGATTAGGGAAAGGCGTAAGGACGTTAGTCAAATTTTCTATGTAAGGATTTCATTATGGAATTCAACTATTTTTTAGGACGGAGATTTGGCAAGACCCCGGAATTTATGAAGAAACACGTTCCTGCCTGTACGAAAGTGCTTGATCTGGGAGTTCCAGATATGTTATCGGAGTATCTTTCGGAAAAGTACGGAATATCTTCTCTCAGGAATATTTCAGGGATCATTCAGGAAGAAATACCTGACATTTATGTTACGTCATGGCCAAACGTGCTCGGTCCGATTTTCAATTTCCGGCTCAAAAGAGTACTTAAAAAGGGGCGGGTAAAAAAAGTATTACGAGAAATTCCATTCCAGAAGCCCGTATCGGATGAATGTTTTAGCTACTACAAAAACCATCTGGTCTGTGATGAAAATCTAAAAAGGTCCAATCCGGTTGGAATACGGTTTTACGTCTGGGCATGGGTCATGTGTTATATCCGGAAAGCATATTATTCCCGCGTTGATGGCGTAATGCACTATACCGAGAATAATGGAAAAATTCCAGAAAGTTACGGGGTAAATCCGGAGAAGATTATTGTTACGTTTAATTCTCCGGATACTGCAAATCTCCGGCTTGTATATGAGAAACTGCTGAAGAAGCCCGGATTGAAGGAGTTTTCAGAGTACCGTTTGATACATGTTGGGCGGCTGGTGCCTTGGAAGAGGGTGGAAATGCTTTTACAAGCCACAGCAGATCTTTCAAAGGATTTCCCTGATACCGAACTTATCGTCATTGGCCGCGGACCTGAAAAGGATAGACTGGAGCATCTTGCCATGGACTTGAAAATAAGTAACAGGGTTATTTTTGCAGGTGATATTTATGAACCGGAAGCCCTGGGTGAATATTTATTATCTTCCTCTGTGTATGTCCTTGCCGGCATGGGAGGACTCTCTGTCAATGAAGCCATGAGTTTCGGTAAACCGATAATTGTCTCCAGAGGCGACGGTACGGAAAGGTCCCTTGTCATAAATGGGAAAAACGGACTTTATTTTGAAGAGGGAAATGTTCAGGATTTGACTGAAAAGATCAGACAGTTGTTCGAAAACCCTGAGCTGGGTAAATCGATGGGAAATGAATCGCTCAGGTTGATCAGAACCAAAGTGAATATAGATCAGGTTTCCGAACGATTCAGGCAGGCGTTCAGGATCATAAGCGGGAAAATTGAGCGGGGAAATGAACCAATACATCCCAGATGAAAGTGACGATTCTAAATACAACAGACAGGACTGGCGGAGCTGCAATTGCTGCATTCAGGCTTTTCAAGGCTCTTAAGGCAGCCGGGGTCAGTTCCGGAATGCTCGTACGTGACAGCGTTACCTCGGAGTCGGGACTGGAAAGCAGGGATCACGGATTTTTCAGGAAATGGATTAATTTTTTCCGCTTTGTTGCTGAAAGGATTTATTTTTTACCCTTTGAAAGGTCAAAAGAAGTACGATTTAGTTTTTCAATTGCCAACACGGGAGAAAATATCAGTGGATTGAATGTAGTCAGGAATGCTGATATTATACACCTGCATTGGATAAACCAGGGTTTTCTTTCGCTGAAGGATTTACGGAAAATCATCGCTACCGGTAAGCCCCTGGTCTGGACATTACACGACTCCTGGCCATTTACCGGGGGATGCCATCTTACCGGGGACTGCCAAAGATTCATGCTTGAATGTGGCTGTTGTCCATTTCTGAGACGCCCGCATGATGGCGATTTGTCTCACCGCTTGCTTTTGAAAAAAAGGAAGTTATACAATCGGGCAAACATAACGTTTGTCGGCTGTAGCGACTGGATGGCTTTAAGGGCTGCAAAAAGTACTCTTGTGAAGGGTTTCAGGATAGAATCCATACCAAATCCTATCGATACAGAGCTGTTTTATCCCGGAGATCGGGAAAAAGCCAGGGAAGAACTTGGTCTGCCCCGTGACAGATTTCTTATACTGTGTGGTGCTGCTAACCTGAAAGATCCCAAAAAGGGCTTTCGTCATTTAATCGAAGCCATAAACTTATTGAGTAAACGCATTCCCGGATTCATTGATTCAGCCTCACTTGTTACTTTCGGAAAAACAGATGAACAAATGGCTGCCGGTATCTCGATTATTCCCATACGGTATCTGGAGGATGAAACCAAAGTGGTTGCTCTTTATCAGGCTTGTGATGTTTTTGTTAACCCCTCCCTTCAGGAAAACCTGCCGAACACCATCATGGAATCTATGTCATGTGGTTTACCGGTCGTGGCGTTTAAGACGGGCGGAGTCCCAGAGATGATAACTCACCAGAAAACAGGTTATCTTGCCGCTCTGGGCGACCCGGTCGATTTATCGTGTGGGATAGAATGGATGTACACATTCACTGACAGGGAAAGCCTTGGACGGAACTGCCGTGAAAAAGTCCTTCAAGATTATTCTTACGAAATAGTTGCCCAAAAATACCGTTCACTTTACGAGTCCATACTGAATCATGAATCGTAATCCTGTAATATCTGTCATAACGGTGGTTTATAACGCCGGCGAGATGCTCCAGCGAACGCTGGACAGTATAAAAAGGCAGACTTATACCAACATCGAGACCATCGTTGTAGACGGTGGATCAACGGATAGTACAATGGATATTGTAAGGAATAACCAAGATGTCATTACAAGGTGGGTGAGTGAGCCCGATGAAGGTCTGTACGATGCAATGAATAAAGGCTTAATCATGGCAACAGGGGATTACCTCTGGTTTATAAATGCCGGTGATGAAATTTTTGACGAGACGATCCTGACCGGAATTTTTGAAAAAGAGAGTACGAAGAGTGATATCTATTATGGAGAAACCATGATCATCGATGAAAGGGGGAAAGAGATCGGGATGCGCAGGCTTAAGGCGCCGGAGAAGCTTTCCTGGAAAAGTCTGATCAATGGAATGGTTGTTTGCCATCAGTCATTCCTTGTCCGCAAAAGTAAGGCCCCGGTGTACGAGACAGAATTCAGGATCGCTGCCGATTATTCATGGATGTTGCAGGCACTTAAAAATGCGGATTCGGTAACCAATACACATCTCATTCTCTCCCGGTTTCTGGATGGCGGACTCAACAAGAAAAACATCCGCCGGGCACTTTCAGAACGGTTCAGAATCATGGTGAAGCACTATGGGTTCTTCAGGGTATTTTTCATGCATTTCCCCATCGCGGTCAGGTTTGTGTATTATGTGATCAAAAATAAACGATTCTGACCCCGTGCTATCTATTCACTTACTCTGTCTTTTCTCGTTTTTCGCCATTCATAAAATGCTCCCCCAAGAACTAACAGAATTACCAGGTATGAAAATCCTGCCGAAATTTTTCTTCCTTCATAAAAGGATTTCGGATGGTAAACGAAATGTATTGTGTGTTCACCTGCAGGAATAATCATACCTCTAAGTACAAAATCCACCTGGGTTATGGGCGCTTCTTTTCCGTCAATAGTCGCTTTCCAGCCTTTGGGGTAATAAATTTCAGAGAAAACGACAAATCTTGTACCTGAGGCACTCGAATGATAGGTGAGCTGATCGGGTGCATATTTAGTAAGCTTTATGGAATCAGCAGAATCGGGTGAGGAAATGGTTGCATTCCCAAGTACAGCGTGAAATTTATCGTTGATAACTGCCGTAGTTGCGGGATTTATTTTGCCGAGAGTTGCAATTTCATCATCCGGGGTGGGGACCCATCTCAGGCTGTCGACAAACCAGGCATTTCCCATGGCATCTGGATTTTTGATAACACGCCGGCTCTTTTTATCATCGCTCACTGTAATGATGTACTTTGTATTCAGCATATCGAGAACGTTCATATTCTGGTTTCCGATATATCTTTCTATCAGCTGCTGATACCTTTTGAGTTTTGCACCGTGGTAACCACCGATGGACTTATGGAAATAGGAGGTCGTGGCATCATTAAAAGGGTCAACCGTAAGATTCAGTACCCGGTAGTAAGTAGTGTCCTGCATAATCAGTTTGTCGGCCTGGGTAGGCATAGTTTGAGATTCTTCAACCCTCCTGGTCACAAAATAGTCATTATTGACGTACCGTTTATCCACAGTCCAGAGATCGGCCAGTACCAGGATGATCATACCAGGTAACAAATAGTCACTCTTCAGAAGTTTCTTAAAATACAGAAATATAAGTCCGGCTGCCAGCGAAATGAACACGAAGGCCCTGAAGGCATCCATTCGGAGAAGTGTGGCCCGGTCATTCATAAGGGCGGGAACAAGAGCCTGGGGAAGATTTTTATCTGCAGGGGAGGAAAAGTCCAGCATGTTATAACCTATAACAGCAAAAAACAGGGTTAGTCCACCCACGATAAAATAACTATACTTAAGTGCTGTCAGGAGTCTGGCGTTTTCCATTTTTTCTGTGAGAATTTTTCTGAGTCCCAGCAATGCCCCTAAAGGAATGGCAAAAGAGGCAATGACCAGGATCATGGACACGGTCCTGAACTTGTTATATCCGGGAAGGTAATCGATAAACAGATCGGAAAGGACGAAGAAATTTTTACCCCAGGCAAGCAGTATCGAAAAGACGGTCGCCGAAATTAGCCACCATTTAACCGGACCCTCAAGGAAGAACAGTGCGAAGATGAAAAGGAAAATGGTGATGGCGCCCACATAGACCGGGCCCGCAGTGAAACGCTGATGGCCGAAATAGGTTGGCATTCTTTGTGAGAGGCTCTCAATCTGTGCTTCAGGATAGCCGCTCTGTCGGAGCAATCCGGCCACTTTTGAATTTTTGGGAAGTGAACCGGCTGATGGTCCTCCCATAAAGTCGGGTATAAGCAATGTCATGGTTTCTCCGATCCCATAACTATAGTCATTTAAAATATAGCTTTTATCCAGACCGGAGGTCTGATCGCCGCTATTCTCGGTGAGTTCTGAAGGTCCGCGTGTGCTGTATTTGCCATACTGATATGTCGTCCACAGGGAGGTAGCATTGGGAAGAAGTCCGAATATCATTGCTCCGGCAACCACGGCGGATGCAACCAGGAATTTTTTGAAAGTTTTTTCCCTGATGGCTTCAAAAAGTTGGATCAGGACGTACAAAGCCATCATCAGGAGAAGGTAATAGGTGATCTGAAAGTGATTTGTGGCAATTTCAAGGCCAATGGCCACCATGGTAATCAATCCGCCGGTAACGAAATTACCTCTGTAAGTAAGTATTATTCCTGCCACCACAGGCGCCATATAGCCTATAGCATAAGCTTTGGTAATGTGTCCGGCAAGTATAATGATGATATTGTACGAAGTAAAGGCAAAGGCAACAGATCCCAGGAATGCCAGAAGAGGTTTCATTTTTAAAACACGCAGAAGGAAATAAAATCCCAGAAGGTAGGTGAACAGGATGCCCACGGTATAATAGGGAAGATAAAGCCTGAAGATCTGCAGCAGCTGATGATAAATATCAAAGGATTTTCCGCTCCGGATCTGGAAGGCAGGCATACCGCCAAACATGGAATTTGTCCAGAGGGCATCCTTCCCGGTCTGCTCATGGTACACATTCGAGTTCGTGTTTCATCCCGTTGACCTGCCGTCATGTCGCTTTGTTGCAGGACTTTGCCCTGGATGACCGGGCTGAAGTATGTATAAGCAATAACGATGAATAGCAGAATTGCCAGAATGTCGGGAAAAACGGATCTGAGCACCTTTTTCATGGCTGTGGTTTTAAAAGTTGAAGATTTATGAAAGATTTTCAAAGAGTCTCCTGAAGCTTACCTTTTCAGAAATAATGTCATGAACTTCTTCAATGTTGATCCTGTCCTGTTCCATGGTGTCACGGTAACGGATGGTGACGGTATTATCTTCCTTTGTCTGATGATCAACTGTAATACAATACGGGGTACCGATGGCATCCTGTCTCCGGTAACGCTTGCCAATGGAATCTTTCTCATCGTACTGGCAGTTAAAGTCGAATTTCATCCTGTTTATAATTTGCCTGGCTTTTTCAGGCAGCCCGTCCTTCTTAACCAGTGGCATAACAGCCAGTTTCACCGGTGCCAGGACCGGAGGAATTTTCATCAGCACCCGCAGATCTTTTGAACCGTCTTCTTTGGTCAGTTCTTCTTCGGTATAAGCCGCAGAAACGATCTGGAGGAACATCCGGTCAACACCGATGGAGGTTTCAATAACATAAGGAACATAGGACTCCCCAAGGTCAGGATCGAAGTACTGCAGCTTTTTACCTGAATATTCCTGATGCTGGCTCAAATCAAAATCCGTGCGGGAATGAATACCTTCCACCTCCTTGAATCCGAAGGGGAATTTAAATTCCACATCTGTTGCTGCATTGGCATAATGTGCAAGCTTATCGTGATCGTGGAACCGGTAATTTTCCTCCCCGAAGCCAAGAGCCTGATGCCATTTCATTCTGACATTCTTCCAGTGCTCAAACCAGCCCATCTCCTCTCCGGGTTTGACAAAAAATTGCATTTCCATCTGCTCAAACTCACGCATCCGGAAAATGAACTGTCTTGCTACAATTTCATTCCGGAAAGCCTTCCCGATCTGGGCAATCCCAAAGGGCAGCTTCATCCTTCCTGTTTTTTGAACATTGAGGTAATTTACAAAAATTCCCTGAGCTGTTTCCGGACGGAGATAAATTTTCAATGATCCGTCAGAGGTTGATCCAATTTCGGTTGAAAACATGAGATTGAACTGCCGGACATCGGTCCAGTTCCGGGTTCCCGACACCGGATCGACAATTTCACAGTCAAGGATAATTTGTTTCAGCTCTGCCAGATCTGTATCATTAATGGCTTTTACAAAACGAGCCTTTACTTCATCATATTTATCCTGATTCTGTAATACACGTTCATTGGTTTCCCGGAAGACTTTTTCGTCAAAGCTGTCGCCAAATCTTTTTTTTGCTTTTTCTATTTCTTTATCGATCTTTTCCTCAATCCTGGAAAGATATTCTTCCACAAGAACGTCGGCGCGGTATCGTTTCTTGGAGTCTTTGTTGTCGATGAGGGGATCGTTGAAGGCATCGACATGGCCGGAAGCTTTCCAGACTTTCGGATGCATGAAAATGGCCGAATCGAGGCCTACCACATTTTCATTCAGGAGGACCATTGAATCCCACCAGTATTTTTTAATGTTGTTTTTCAGCTCAACGCCATACTGTCCGTAATCATAAACAGCTGCCAACCCGTCGTAGATTTCACTTGAAGGAAATACAAATCCATATTCTTTGCAATGTGCCACGAGTTTTTTAAAATGATCTTCCTGCGCCATAGAATAATTTTCTTAATGGTTTCAAAATGAATTGACAAAAATAACTTAAATACTTTGGTTTTCATATATGATGACCATGAAATGCTTCAGGTGCATAACACTGTTCACAGTTCATTTTAACAAAGGTATCGTGATGAAGCTTCCCAACAGTACACGAAATAGATGTGATTTATTATCTTTGATACCGGGTTTACTAAGACGCCGGAGACACATGGTACAAAGGGAAAGGTTCTGCGTGCCATAGCCCCCGGACTACAGGGTCATAGTGTGCCCGTGTTTTAGTGTCTAAAAAAGCACTGATATAAGCATGGAAAAGAAAGTTGATTTCCTGGTCATAGGTACAGGCCTTGCAGGATTGAGCTATGCTCTGAAGGTCGCCGATCACGGGTCGGTTTGTTTAATCACCAAGGCCACGCTGGAGGAGACGAATACCAGGTATGCACAAGGGGGTATTGCTGCGGTTACCTATGAACCTGACAATTATGAAAAGCATGTCAGGGATACCCTTATTGCCGGAGCAGGCTTATGCAATGAGGAGGTAGTCAGAATGGTTGTCAGCGAGGCTCCTGAGCAGATCAACCAGCTGATTAACTGGGGAACGCATTTCGACCGTGAGTCAAGTGGTAAATACGATCTGGCAAGGGAGGGAGGACATTCGGAGCACCGGATTCTTCATTATAAGGATCATACGGGAGAGGAAATTCAAAGAGCTTTGTCGGAAAGGGTTCGTGCACATAAAAACATTGAGATCCTTGAAAGTCATTTCGCTGTTGACCTGATCACCCAGCATCATCTTGGAAGACTGGTAAAGCGATATTATCAGGATATTGAATGTTACGGTGCCTATGTGCTGGATCTCCAAACCCATGCAATCAGAAAAATCCTTTCAAGGGTTACTCTGCTTGCCACCGGAGGCGCAGGGAACCTTTACCAGACGACCACTAATCCGGCGGTGGCTACAGGAGATGGCATTGCCATGGTATACCGGGCGAAGGGTATCATCGACAATATGGAGTTTCTTCAGTTCCATCCTACTTCACTTTTCAATCCGGGTGAAAGGCCTTCATTTTTAATCACTGAGGCTATGAGAGGATTTGGCGGCGTTTTAAAAAACCAGGACGGGAGAGAATTCATGCAGAAGTATGATGAAAGGGGAAGTCTGGCTCCTCGTGATATTGTAGCCCGGGCTATCGACAACGAGATGAAGATCACCGGTCATGAATATGTGTATCTGGATTGTACGCATCTCGACGTAGAAGGACTTAAAAGTCATTTCCCGAATATTTATGAGAAATGCAAAAGCATTGGTATTGACATAACCAGCGATATGATCCCTGTTGTTCCGGCAGCCCATTATCTGTGCGGTGGTGTGGTGGTGGATTTGAACGGCAGAAGCTGGATAAACCGGCTGTATGCTGTGGGTGAAACATCGGCTACCGGTCTCCATGGTGCTAACCGGCTGGCTTCAAATTCACTTCTGGAAGCCATCGTATATGCCGATAAGGCCGCAGCTCATTCCCTGGAAAACATAAAGAACTATCATATTCCCGGTAAGATACCGGAATGGAACGATGAGGGCACCACACATACCGAAGAAATGATCCTTATCACCCAGAACCTGAAGGAAGTTCAGCAGATCATGACCAATTATGTCGGGATCGTCCGCTCAGAATTGCGTCTGACCCGTGCCGCTGACAGGCTGGAGATCATTTTCCGCGAGACGGAGGATCTCTACCGGAGGTCAAAGCTTTCCAAGGAACTCTGTGAACTCAGGAATATCATCAATGTAGGATATCTGATCATTAAGATGGCACAGGCAAGGAAAGAAAGCAAGGGCTTGCATTATATGCTTGATCATCCGGGCACACAGATCAAAATAGACCAGGCAGGCTGACCGGTCTCCTATCCTGCCTTCTGTTTAAAGTGCATTGTATCCTGCACCTGCATTTCTCCGGACACTCCTTTGAAGTTTTGGAACAGCGTAAAGGATGGCTGCGTTGGTGAACAGTAAACCTGTGACCTTCTCCGATGCCGGATGTCAGAGTAACGGGGTTATTTCACCGCTTCCTGTTTCCAGTCTCCGGCCTTCGTCCTCCCTTCGCCGATGGTTTCATCAAACAACTTGTAAACACGCTTATATTCATCCAGCCAGCTTGTCCATTCCAGGAATGCATGTGACTCGAGCGGATAAACTGCCAGTTCCCAGTTATCTTTTTGAAGCTCGATCAGCCGCTGGGTTAGTCTTACAATATCCTGGAAGTTCACATTATCATCGATCATGCCATGGCACATCAGCAGGTTCCCCTGCAATCCGGCGGCAAAATTAATGGGAGAGCTACGGTAATAGGCGATAGAATCGGTGAAGGGTGTGTTCAGGATGTCGGAAGTATAGCCCTCGTTGTAATGAGCCCAGTCGGTTACCGACCTGAGGGCAGCGCCTGATTTAAAGGTGCCCGGACTGGTAAACTGGGCCATGAGAGTTATGAAGCCCCCGTATGATCCGCCGTAAATGCCGACCCTGTCCTTATCGATCCCATGTTCTTTTACCAGGAAAGACGCTCCGTCTACATTATCACTCAGATCCTTTCCCCCCATATACCTGTAGATAGCCGTTCGCCAGTCACGGCCGTAACCGGCACTTCCCCTGTAGTCAATGTCAAGGACAGTATACCCATTGTCAGCCAGGAAATTATGAAACATATATTCCCGGAAATATTCGCTCCACCATTTGTGGGCATTCTGAAGATAGCCTGCACCATGTACAAAAATGACGGCCGCCCCGTTCTTGACTTTCTGTTCAGGAAGATAAAGCCGTGCCGGTACGCTTACCCCGTCCGATGCGGTGAAATGAATAAATTCCGGTACCCTCCAGGGGTAAGCTTTAAAGGCATCCGAGGATGAATCGGTGATTTTTTGGGCAGGCTTATCAGAACCTTTGACCTTATAATATAATTCCCAGGGTTTATTGGCATAAGAGTATCTGATGATCATGTATTTTTCATCGGGTGACAGGCTGACTTCATTATTTCCGATCATAGATGTCAGCCTTTTTTTGGGGCCCCCGCCTGCAGGCATGCTGTAAAATTGGCGTACACCCGGATCTTCTTCGTTGGATGTAAAATAAAAGGTTTTTTTGTCCCGGGAAAGGAAGGGGTTGTAGATCTCGTATTTACCGCTGGTGAGTTGTGTCTTTTTTCCGGTTCCGGTATCAAGAAGATAAAGGTGTGAGTATCCGGTCTCTTCCGACTGGAAATAGAGAGTTTTATTATCCGGCAACCATCCCAGTGTTCCCGGCTGAGTAAATTCCCCAAGGCCCGGGCCTTCGATCCAGGCCTCATCGTGTTGCCGGTCCAGAGAAGTCAGTTTGCCGCTGGAAAGATCCAGAAGGGCGATCCAACGGTCCTTGTTATCGGCTGATTTAATATTGATCACTGCCAGCTTTCCGTTGTCAGACCAAACGGCATTGCTCAGATATACGGTCCTGGTTTGATCCGGCCTGGTCTCCCAGGTCTGTTTCTCACCGAAAACCGGGAAATCGTGGATGCCTGGCAGGGTTGTAATGTCAGCATAGCAAACCGAATCATCCTGTAGATTATAAATGCCCATTTGGGTTGAACCATAAGGATACCCTACTTTTCTACGAATTTTTTTGGTTTCCGTGAATCCTGATTCCGTAACATATTCGGGCATGATAGCTTCCTTCCCTTCTTTTGACCTGGTGTATTCCACGAAGACCACATAATGCTCGTCAGGACTGAGTGATTCACTGAACACTGAGGCAGTACCGGTATATATTTTTTCCGGTTCCCTGATCCGTAGTTCCTCAAGTTGCTGTTTGCGGGCCTCCTGTTTTTCCTCCCTCTGTTTAAGGATATCAAAAAGTTCCATCTGCTCATTATGCAACCATTTCTCCTGTTCATTGGAATAGGCCTCTTTTTCAGCTTTTTCCTTTCCGGTTCTGAAATCCGTGAGAACACGCAGGCTTTCATTCTGAAGGGAAAACAGGTAAATGTTGTTATCGCAAATGAAGCTGATATCCTGCTGATTCAGCATAAAGTGAGGTGAAGTAATATTGTCGGGTAAATCAACCAGGAGGGTTGGTTCACCCCCCGAAAAGGCCCGTATGTAAAGATTCCCGTTTTTTACCCAAACAATCCTTTTCCTGTCTTTGGTAATATCGCTCTGCTTTGCCGGGATTATATTTTTCAGTTCTTCCGGTTGAAGTTTGTTAATCTTCCTGTCATCCGGTGACCAGGAATACGTGGAGGACAGCAGATCGTTATCAGGATTCCAGGTGAAATAGACTTTTGTGCCGTCAATGGACCATCTGACATCTTCAGGCCAGGTGCCCGTCCATTCCTCTCCCTTCATGATGTCTTCCAGCCTAAGGCTTGATTTGTTTCTGTAACTCTGAGCGTTCAGCGTGTTCAGAATGATGAACAGGCCCAGTGAGGGCCAAACTACTTTTAAGGCCATTTGCTTAGTAACTTTTTAAGTTGTTTTATCTGTCTCAGGGTCATATCGGTGGCCCTTATATTTTTCCTTAATGATTTCAATAAGGTTAAAAATTTCATTTACATCTTTGGATGTAAGCAACTTAAGGCGGAGCTCTTTGAAATGTGGCAACCCTTTAAAGTAATTCGAAAAATGGCGTCTCATTTCATAAATCCCGACAGGTTCAGCCTTCCATTCCAATGACTTTTTAAAGTGTTTCGCGGCGATGTCTGCTTTTTCTTCCAGCAGTGGTTCGGGAAGGATCTCCCCGGTCTGAAGATAGTGATGAATATCCCGGAACAGCCATGGTTTACCGATGGCTGCTCTTCCTATCATGATTGCATCGATGTTGTATTTGCGGAACATCTCACCGGCAATTTCAGGGCTCGTGACATCGCCGTTACCTATGATAGGGATTTTGATCTGCGGATCATTTTTCAGCTCACCGATCAGTGTCCAGTCTGCTTTTCCCTTGTACAGTCTGAGCCCTTGTTCGGCCATGAACTGTCAAGGCTTCAATTCCCAGATCCTGAAGCTGCAAGGCTATTTCGTGAATGTTTTTATGTTCTTCATCCCAGCCTAACCGCGTTTTGACCGTCACCGGCAGACGGGTAGCGCCTGATGATGGCCTGCGTCATTTCCATCATCAGGGGAATATTGTTAAGCATTCCGGCGCCTGCGCCGCGCTGGGCAATCTTTCGTACCGGGCAGCCGTAATTGATATCGATGAGATCGGGACTGGCTTCTTCAGCCAGCTTTGTGGCTTCAACCATAGATTCGGTAATATGTCCGTACAGCTGGATGCCGACAGGTCTTTCATAAGTCAAATATATCCAGTTTCTGAACACTTTTTTTACCATCCCTGATAATCCGTCGGAGGAGATAAATTCCGTATAGACCATATTTGCCCCGAATTCCTTGCAGATATATCTGAAGGAAGGATCTGTGATATCTTCCATAGGGGCCAGAAAAACCGGCTTTTCTCCAAACTCAATATTCCGTATATTCACATCGGGGTTTTTAACGGACATGCAAAAATATAAAATTAACCGGCATGTCAGGATAATTTGTCATCTGAGATTTTTCATGGAATTAAGGTTCATCGAGACTTATGAGAATCGGTGGTTTTTAAGTAAAACAAATACCGTTAAATCAGGTTTATCAATAATGATGAAAGGCTTTTTAAAAGATTATTCGCCGGGGATGCAATTCCTTTTTGTCATGTTAGTCTTTGTAGCTTCATGGCTTATTTTTCAAATTATTGCCATTGTCAGTGGGATTGCCATCTACGGGATCTCAATTAAGGAGATCACTACAGTAATCACTTCTCCGGAAACCCCGGGTGAAATAGCGTTTCTTAAATTTTTGCAGACCATTATGTCGCTCGGAATGTTCGCTGTCTCGTCCTTGGTTATGGCTTATTTCATCAGTGATGATCCGGCAAAATCCCTCGGTCTGACCAGATCTCCAGAAGTTACCATATTTCTCCTCACCGGGTTACTTGTTCTTTTATCACTGCCGCTTAATAATTACCTGTCTTTTATTAACGGGCGGTTGTCGTTCTCCGGAGGTATGCAATGGTTGCAGGATTATATTGTGAAAAAGGAATCCAGTATCAACGGCTTGATGGAAAAGTTTCTCGAAGTGAAGGGAACGGGCCCGTTAATGGTCAATCTTTTTGTTATTGCTGTAGTGCCGGCAATTGGTGAAGAGCTCCTGTTCCGGGGAGTTTTACAGGGTATTTTTATTAAGTGGGTGAAGAATGTTCACATTGGGATTTTCCTGACAGCCTTGTTGTTCGGCTTCTTTCATTTCCAGTTTCTGTCGCTCCTGCCGCGCTTCTATCTGGGCATAATTTTCGGCTATCTGTTTTTCTGGACCGGCTCACTCTGGGTAACCATATTCGCTCATTTCATCAATAATGCTACTGCGGTAATATTCTATTATTTTTACTACCGGGGTGTGACCGACGACACCATGGATCAACTGGGCACGCCGGTTGATCATCCGATATATGCATTTCTGAGCATGGTGGTGATCCTGATAATGCTATTTGTTGTGAGGCGTATGATGAAAGAAGAACGGATATTCAGCCAAAATTAAGGCTTGTCGCTTTAAGCAGGTCAATACTACTGCCCATTTCATTTCTACGGTAAACATACGCCACTCCGTATTCCGAAGCCTTCTGTCTTTTCAGGTCTTCAGGCAGATCTCTGAAAGTATTTTCAACTTCATTCCACAGCTGCTGGATAAGCTGATCGGCTTCTTCCCGTTTCCTGCATAGGTTTTCCTGGGCCAGATTTGTCCTTTTTTTCAGATTGTTCTGATGATGATAAGCCTCCAGGAAATTATCATAATGCACCTGAACAATTGCAATGGTTGGATTTGTGATCGGATTCAGACCCTTCATCTTTCTTTGCTGCTCACCGTCGATCAGTTTCTTCCCCCATTCTAAAACATCTTCGTCTGTGTTCAGTGCCGGCATTTTTTTTACGTCTTCGTCCAAACAGAAATACGTCCTTGTAGCAGCCGGCAATTCTCCCCTGGCAATGGCCATGTTTACCACCTGTATAAAATGGGAACAGTAAACTTTGACCTTTTTCAACTGTTTATGAAACACTTTGTTCTTTTCAAGTTGCAGTCCATACGTATTTTTCGATTCGGAAAGCAAGGTTTCATACGACGGAATAATGGACTGGATTCTCTGATAGGTTCCCTGAGTGAAGGCCAGTTTGAACGGTGGGAGTTCTCTGCCTTTCCTGAGTGCGGTCTTCAGGGCTTTAAATCTGGCACTGTCGGTGTTGGGGAGGCGTCTGTAGGGCATGTTGATAAAAATGTTAAATAAATGTTAATAACCTTATCGTCAAATGCGAATATAAAAAATTTAAAATAAAAAACAAGACCATTCGCAAGATAAGTGATAAAAACTGAAACGGACAATCCGGAATGATTTCGTCTCAGCGCCTGAAAGGCCCAATATGTTTGGCAACAGGAGTTTGCCTTGATTTTTTTGAGATAACCAGGATTCATTATAAATTAGGTCGTTTTTTAATTTCTTAGGCATATGGTATTATACGATGCCAGAGGAGAAATGGCCACAAAAAAATAATAAAAATGATGTTCGACAAATCGGTTTATCAGAAACGCAGAGAAGCCCTGCGTAAGAAATTAGGTTCAGGACTACTGTTATTTCCGGGTAATGATGAGAGTGCAATGAACTATGCATCCAACACATATCATTACCGGCAGGACAGTTCATTTCTTTATTTTTTCGGCATCGATCGTCCGGGTTTTGCCGGTGTATGTGATGCCGACAACGGGAAAGACGTCATTTATGGCAATGACATTGAAATTGACGATATTATCTGGATGGGTGATCAGCCTTCGGTGAAGGATCTTGCTGCCGGAGCCGGTGTAGAGGAAACCAGGCGGATATCCAGCCTGAAGGATGACATCCGCACGGCGGTGGAACGAGGCAGGCAAATACATATTCTTCCGACCTACAGAGGAGATCAGACTGTTTTTCTGGCTAATCTTTTCGGGACCACTCATGAGCGGGTAACTGAATATATTTCCGTGGAGCTGGTAAAAGCCGTTATTGCCCTGCGGGAAGTGAAGGATGAGCACGAAACCGCTCAGCTTGAACAAGCCATTGGCACGGCCTACGAGATGCACACTACGGTCATGAAAATGGCGTTTCCGGGAACCTGGGAACGTGAAATTGCCGGGACGATTGAAGGTATTGCCCTGGCTCATGGCGGTCCGGTATCTTTCCCGGTTATTCTCAGCATGGATGGTCAGACGTTGCATAATCATTATCACGGAAACCGGCTAAAGGAAGGAAGGCTTGTCGTGACAGACGCGGGATGTGAGTCACCTCTTCACTATGCTTCCGATATTACCAGGACTGTTCCTGTAGGAGGGAGATTCAGCCCGCAGCAGAAAGCGGTTTATGAAATTGTCCTCAAAGCCAATATGGATGCAATCAGGGCAGTACAGCCGGGCAGGACAAATTTTGATGTACACACTCTTGCTTCAAGGGTTATTGCCAATGGGCTGAAAGATCTTGGCTTAATGAAAGGTAATATGGAGGAGGCTGTTCATCTCGGAGCCCATGCTTTATTTTATCCTCATGGGATAGGACACATGCTGGGTCTGGATGTCCACGACCTGGAGGGCCTGGGTGAAGATAATGTAGGATATAATGCAGATATAAAACGCAGCACACAGTTTGGCACTGCCTACCTTCGCCTTGGGAAACCATTGAAGGAGGGATTTGTGATCACGATAGAACCTGGGATTTATTTTATTCCGGCACTGATTGATATGTGGAAGTCAGAGAAGAAATTCGCTGAATTTATCCAGTACGATGAAGTGGAAAAATTCCGGAATTTTGGTGGTATTCGTATCGAAGATGATGTTTTGGTGACTTCAGGAGGGCAGCGGGTCCTCGGCAAACCAATTCCGAAAACCGTGAAGGAGATCGAGGAATTTATGAAAATGTAGAATTATAGAATTGGATACCAATGGTAAAAATATGAAGGTGTTTATCCTATGAAAGGTTGTTTCTGATTGCCATGTCTTGTGAGACACCCTCATATTTTTTCCATTACTATCTTTTTCGTTTAATTACGGGTGGTGTCTTTAAAGTTTCATCTTAAAATATTCTCTGTTCAGTCGGGCAATATTTGAAATACTGATGCCTTTTGGGCATTCAGCTTCGCAGGCCCCTGTGTTGGTGCAATTTCCGAAGCCCAGTTCATCCATTTTAGCCACCATGGCAGCCACCCTTTCTCCGGCTTCAACCCTTCCCTGGGGGAGAAGGGCATACTGAGAGATTTTGGCTGAAACGAACAGCATAGCGGAAGCATTTTTACAGGCGGCCACACAGGCTCCGCAGCCAATGCATGTTGCAGCATCAAAAGACAAATCTGCCGACATCTTTATCGATGGGAATACTGTTGGCATCGGGAGCATTTCCCGTATTAACGGAGATATATCCGCCTTCCATGATGATCTCGTCGAAGGCTTTACGGTTCACAATCAGATCCTTGATGACAGGGAATGGTCTGGCTCTCCAGGGTTCAATAACAATGGTATCCCCGTCACTGAATTTACGCATATGGAGCTGGCAGACGGTAACCTTTTCATCGGGTCCGTGAGGCCGGCCGTTAATATACAGGCTGCAGCACCCGCAAATCCCTTCCCGGCAATCGTGGTCAAACGCTACTGGTTCCTGATCTTTGGTGATGAGTTCTTCATTCAGGACATCCAGCATCTCGAGAAAGGAACTGTCGGGAGAAATATTGTTTGATATTATAGGTGACGAACTTACCCTTAGACCGGGAATCTTTTTGCCGCCATATTTTGAGTTTCAGATCCATGGTATATCAGTTTTCAATGTTGTACTACTTGTAGTTTCGCTGTTTGAGTTCGATATTCTCGAATTTCAGATCTTCCTTGTGCATTTCTGTTTTGTTACCTTCGCCCTTGTATTCCCAGGCAGCAACATAAGCATAGTCCTTATCATTTCGCAGGGCTTCACCTTCAGCGGTCTGATATTCTTCTCTGAAATGCCCGCCACAGGATTCTTCCCTGTTCAGGGCATCCATGGCCATCAGTTCGCCGAGTTCCAGAAAATCAGCTACCCGGCCGGCCTTTTCGAGTTCCGGGTTGAGTTCATCCAGTACTTCCGGGAACTTTAACATCTTTCCAGAATTCTTCCCTGAGCTCACGGATCATTTTGATGCCTTCCTTCAGATCCTTTTTATTCCTGGCCATGCCAACATGATCCCACATGATTTTACCCAGCTGTTTATGGAAACTGTCGACGGTATGTTTGCCTTTCACGTTCAGCAGGCGTTTCAAATTTGTTCCTCACCTTTTTTTCAGCTTCTTCAAATTCGGGGAGATCGGTGGGCATCGGTTTGGTTGAGATGTCGTCGGCAAGGTAGTTCTGGATGGTATAAGGAAGGACGAAATACCCGTCAGCCAGTCCCTGCATCAGGGCGGAAGCTCCCAGCCGGTTTGCACCGTGATCGGAGAAATTGGCCTCCCCAATGGCAAACAGTCCGGGAATGGTGGTCATCAGTTCATAGTCAACCCATAATCCCCCCATAGCATAATGGATAGCAGGATAGATCATCATAGGTGTATGTAAGGATTGTCGTCAACGATTTTTTCGTACATCTGGAACAGGTTTCCGTACTTTGGCTTCGATGGCATCTTTTCCCTGCTCTGCGATAGCATCTTTGAAATCGAGGAAGACAGCCAGTCCTGTGCCAACGCCAAATCCGGCATCACATCTTTCCTTGGCTGCCCTGGAAGCAACATCGCGGGGAACGAGATTACCGAAGGCCGGATATCTCCTTTCAAGGTAATAATCCCTGTTCTTCTTCAGGAATGTCGTTGGCTTTTAGCTCTCCTTTACGTACCTTCTCTGCATCTTCTTTTTTGGCCGGCACCCAGATCCGGCCGTCATTTCGAAGACTTTCACTCATCAGGGTAAGCTTCGACTGGTAATCGCCGTGAACCGGGATACAGGTCGGGTGTATCTGCACATAGCAGGGGTTGCCGAAAAAGGCTCCTCTTTTGTAACTCTGCCATGCAGCACTTACATTAGCTCCCATAGCCATTGTTGAAAGGTAGAAAGTATTGCCGTATCCGCCTGAGGCAATGACCACGGCATGAGCAAAATGTCGTTCGATTTTACCGGTGATCAATTCCCGGGTTACAATGCCCCTGGCTTTCCCGTCGATAATCACCAGGTCGTGCATCTCCGTTCTGGGAAATATTTTTACCGTCCCTTTTTTCACCTGCCGCATCAGAGCACCGTAAGCCCCTAGCAGCAACTGCTGGCCTGTCTGACCCCGGGCGTAAAAGGTTCGTGATACCTGTGCTCCTCCAAAAGACCGGTTCACCAGATACCCGCCATAATCCCTGGCAAAAGGGACGCCCTGGGCCACACACTGGTCGATAATATTATTGCTGACCTCTGCGAGCCTGTATACATTGGCCTCCCTCGAACGGTAATCGCCTCCCTTGATGGTGTCGTAAAAGAGGCGGTATACACTGTCACCGTCGTTCTGATAGTTTTTGGCTGCATTGATACCTCCCTGTGCCGCAATACTGTGAGCACGCCGCGGACTGTCCTGGTAGCAGAAACTCTTCACATTAAAGCCCATCTCCCCAAGGGAAGCTGCAGCGGAAGCTCCGGCCAGTCCTGTTCCGACAACAATGATGTCAAGCTTCTTCTTATTATTCGGATTGACAAGCTTCTGGGTAGCTTTGAAATTGGTCCACTTTTCGGCTAACGGGCCTGCAGGAACTTTTGAATTAAGTTTGACCATATCTGGAATCCTTATATTTTAAGTTATCGGATAAAATATATAACAATCGGAATCGTAATGAAACCGGCGACAATCACAACGGTGTAAATGGTACCAATCGCTTTTATGACGGGAGTAAAAGATTTGCCATTCAACCCAAGAGTCTGAAAGGACGACTGAAACCCGTGAAGCAGATGAAAGCCCAGCAAAAGAAAACAGGCAATATTAAAAATGATATAGCCGGGTATTTTGAACTTCGTCAGTACCAGTGAGGCGAGATCATGATATGGTTTACCGTCATACGTAACCGTGGCAACATTACCGAAAACCTTAGCCTTGAAATAAAAATCGGACAGGTGGATTATCAGAAACACTAAGATGATGACTGCCGTATGAATCATAAACTTCGAAAAAAAGGAAGTCTGGGAATAATTGTCAATCTTGTACCTGACCGGCCTCGCTATCCAGTTCTGAATCTGAAGGATCACGCCATAAACCGCATGAAGAAGCAATGCAGCAAACAAAACCACCTCAAACATTTTAATGATAATATTGGTGCCCATGAAATGTGCTGCAATGTTAAATTCTTTGTCTGCAGAAAAGATCAGAAGGGAGTTGATCCCCAGATGAACCAGCAGGAACACTATTAAAAACAGTCCCAAGGCCGCCATCAAAACCTTTTTTCCGATCGAAGAGGTGAAAAAACTGCTCATAAGAATTAATTTGAAATAGGTTTATTAAAGTGCAAATCATAACTTGGCCTAAAAATAGTAAATATCTGATTAAAGAACCTTTTTCCTCTGTGTGTTTTACAGTTTAAAAGAGGTCTAAAAGAATACTCCGGAATGGAAGCATTAAATATACCTAAGGATTTATTTATCAAGAATCGTTTTAAATTAAAAGAGCTACTCCTCCCTGATTCTACAGCGGTCATTTTTGCTAATGACGAGATGCCAAGAAATGGTGACCAGTTCTTCAAGTACCGTCAGAGTTCAGATTTTTTCTATCTCACAGGAATAAACCAGGAAAAATCCATCCTGATCATGAATCCGTCCCATCCGGATCCGAAACACCGTGAAGTATTGCTCATTCTGAGGCCGACGCCCGAACTGGAAACCTGGAATGGTCATAAGCTGACCCGGGAAGAAACCCATGAGATTTCAGGCATTGATGACATCCATTATCTGGATGAGTATGAGAAGATCATCTATGAGATCATCTCAAGATCAAATGATGTTTACCTCAATCTTCCCGAAGTTGCCAAAATCAGGTTTGAATATGAAACCAGGGATATCCGTCTTTCAAAGAAAATCAGAAATGTCTTTCCCCTTCATTCCTATCACAGGCTTGCCCCGCTTATTCAGCGGCTGAGAATGAGGAAGGAACCGGATGAAATCGATCAGTTAAGAAAATCCTGCTCAATTACCAGGGATGCCTTCATTCGGACCTTGCAGTTTATGAAGCCTGGGGTATATGAATTTCAGGTGGAAGCGGAAATCACTCATGAATTTATCAGGCAGGGAGCTATGGGGCATGCTTATGATCCTATTATTGCATCCGGTACCAATGCATGCTTTCTTCACTATACCGATAACAAGTCCATCTGCCGGGATGGTGAAATGGTTCTGATGGATATCGGATCAGAATACAACAATTACGCTGCCGACCTGTCAAGAACCATACCGGTTAATGGTCATTTTACCAAAAGACAGGCCCAGGTATACGATACCCTGCTGGAAGTTTTTTATTTTGCCCGCGGTTTGATGAAGCCCGGCATTCTCATGGCTGATTTTCATGATAAAGTGTGTCATCAGATGGAACAAGCCCATATTAAGTTGGGTTTATATTCGGAGAAAGAGGTCAAGGCACATCAGGGTGCGCATCCTTTATGGTTTCGTTATTATATGCATGGCACCTCCCATTCGATTGGTCTCGATGTACACGATGTGTTTGACAGGACCATAAAATTTTCGCCCGGGATGGTTTTCAGTTGTGAGCCGGGGATCTACCTTATTGAGGAGTCCCTGGGTATCCGGATTGAAAACGATATCCTCATCACCGAAGACGGAAATGAGGATCTGCTGGCTGATGTCCCCATTGAGAGGCATGAAATTGAAAAAATGATGGCTTAGATTATGGAAGGAATTGTAAAATTCAGAGAAGGAAATATCTATTATAATCACTTTGGCGACGATAAAAATCCGGCTGTTTTCCTGATTCATGGTTACCTCGAATCCAAAGAGATATGGGACGGATTTGCTGAACGGCTGACTGAAAATTACCGCATTATTGCCCTTGACCTGCCAGGTCACGGTCAATCGGATCTTTATGACACCGTGCATCGCATGGATGACCTTGCAGAAGCCATCGTAGCTGTTGCCCGTCACCTGGGCATTTCAAAATTTCATCTGGCCGGACATTCTATGGGCGGCTATGTCACCCTGGCTTTTAGGGAAGCTCACCCGGAAATGCTGTATTCATATACTTTGTTTCACTCGACCTGTTTTGCCGATAGTGAGGAAAAGAAAGTCTCCCGCAGCCGTGAAATAGAGCTGGTGAAACAAGGTAAAAAGCAACTCATCGTGAATATCAATATTCCCAAATCCTTTGCCGATGATAACCACAAAAGGCTGAGCGCTGACATCGAACGGGCAATGCACATTGCGGCCCTGACGCCCGGTAATGGGATTATTGCCCTTCTCAACGGGATGATGGAACGCCCGGACCGGTGCCGGTTACTGAAGGAGAATCAAATACCACTTCTGATTATCGGAGGGAAAAAAGATAATTATATTCCGTTCTCCAAATTGGAAGAACTGCAGGTTATGGGCTCAGATGTAAAACTGGTGCCACTGGAAAACAGCGGCCATATGGGTTTTATTGAAGAACCCGCTAAGGCCGCTGCTGTACTTCATGATTTTTTTTCACACATTCACAAGCATTGACAGAGCGGATATCTGTTTACTGAAAATGAGCGATTATCACATTCAGGCTGCGGGTTCAGAGGAACGCCTGTTCATCTGTTTTCCCCTCATCATTGGTCCTCTTCCTGGTCCGGGGCTGTTAAATATAACCCGCTGATCATCGGTCAGCAAGTTGGATACGGCAATCCGGTACCGTACATGGCTTTTCATAAGTTCAGCCTGCAGCTTTGTGCGGGCGTCGATATTTTTTTCAATGGCTTTCGTGTCAGGATTGTCGCTCGTCATGAGGGTATGAAATGCAGCCTTGAGTTCACCTAACTGGTTTCTGACCGGCAGTATTTCCTTGAACATGTCAATTCTGAGATCACTGATTTTTTCTTTCTGATCTTCAGTAAGATCCGGGATCTTCTTCTCCATCCGGGTCAGACCCTTTGAGTTTCCGCAGTGTCCTTTTCCCTTTTCTTGCGGGGTTTGACCTAAAAGGATAAGCCCTGAAAAAAGGCTTATCAAAATCATCATTGCTGTTTTTTTCATCCTGTTAAGATTTAATTTTCCTGTTTGATGTGCCGGATCATGAAAGGTTTAACGGCGGCAGGAGGGAAAATTTAAATCCCACACGGATCAGGGTTCCAGGAGGAGATATTCCCGGGGATCACGACTCTTTCCTGAAAATACTCTCCGCTTTGAGAAGCGTATTGTCTATTTGTCTGATGATCGGGTAAAAGCCCTGGTTATCGATGATGTTCCTTGCAATGTAAGCCTTGAGCTGGACGGCGATCACTTCCTTCGATGTTTTAATTTCCGGCCAGTTCGGTTTAATGCCTTTGCTTTCGGCGAACTTCACGAATTCATTGAAATAGTTTGTTTTATCAAGGTACCTATTGATTTCACCGGCTGTAGTCAGTTTTTCAAGTCTGCTTCGGTGAGCATCGGTATAGTTAAAGGCAAAGCGATAGATCAGGCCGAGGTTACGGACTTTATTGAAGTACGGACTGATGCCGGTTGTGTCGAGAGGGACGAAGATATCGGGCATGATACCCCCGCCGCCATAAACGATTTTACCACCAGGCGTAACAAATTTCAGTGAATCGGAAAATTTTATACTGTCGGCACTCTCCAGTTCCCCTTTCAGGAAGCGTTCATGAATGTCATCATAGTATTCCTTGCGGTCAGAAGTATACGGTTTCTGAATACATCTTCCTGTAGGCGTGTAATATCTGGCGATGGTGAGTCTTAGTGCAGATCCGTCGCGGAATTCAACCTGTTCCTGCACAAGGCCTTTTCCAAACGAACGGCGACCCACGATCTCGCCGCGATCGTTGTCCTGGATAGCACCGGCCAGGATTTCACTGGCAGAGGCCGAATATTCGTCCATGAGAATGATGAGCTTATCATCCTTGCTCACACCTTTTGCTGTGGAAAAGATATCCTGTCGGGGCCTGTCCTTACCCTGGGTGTATACAATGAGTTTATCGGCTGGCAGAAACTGATCGGCAATGTTGGTTGCTGCATCCATTACGCCGCCACCGTTACCGCGCAGGTCAAGGATCAGCTTTTTCATGCCCTTCTTGTGAAGAGAATCTATCGCGTCCAGAAACTCCTGAACTGTATTTTGTGAAAAGGTGCTGATCTTCAGGTAACCAATGTCTTTATCCATCATGTAAGCCACATCAACGGAATGCAAAGGGATATCGTCACGGGTGATTTCAAAATCGAGGAGATTCTTTTCTTTTTTGCGCAGTATGGAAACCCTGACCGTCGAACCTTTTGGTCCGCGCAGCTTGCTGACCACAGAATCTGTTGGCATTTTCACACCTGCAACGAGGGTATCATCCACTTTAATGATCCTGTCACCGGCAAGGATTCCGACTATCTCAGAAGGTCCGTTGGGAATGGTATTGATCACTGCAACCGTATCATCATTCATATTAAACTGAATGCCGATACCGCTGAAATTACCAACAAGGGGTTCGTTAAATTTTTCAAGTTCTTTGGCAGGAATATACATGGAATGCGGGTCGAGCTGATCAACGATGGCCGGGATAGCAGTCTCTGTCATCTTATCAATATCGACGGTATCCACGTATTCTTTCTGTATGTAAGAGAGTATGGCGTTGATCTTGTTTGTTCTGGGCAGAAGGGAAAAGGTCATGTCATTTCCATCCCTGCCGTTACTCTTATTCTTATTCATGAAGGAATGAACGGGGTCTCCAGATCGGAGCATATGGCTCCCGTACCAGTTTCCGGCAAAGATTCCGGCGATAAGAACGATAGAAAACAGGAGGGGCAAAATATATTTCCGGTTTCTCATTTTATGTTTTCCTTAGTCTGTTTGTAAATGAAAAAGTTCAATTTCTGCACGTTCGAGGAGCCTGAGCCCTTCCTCATTGGTGTAGAGTTCTGAAAAAACAACTCGTTTAATACCCGATTGAATGATGAGTTTAGAACATTCCATACAGGGTGAAGTCGTAATATATAACGTCGCGCCATCACTTGAATTGTTTGATTTTGCAACTTTTGTGATAGCATTGGCTTCCGCATGAAGAACGTAAGGTTTCGTCCGGAAGTTCTCGTCTTCACAAACATTTTCAAAACCGGCAGGTGTACCGTTATAGCCATCGGAAATGATCATCCGGTCTTTGACAATGAGCGCACCCACCTTCCGGCGTTTACAATAAGAGTTCTGTGCCCAGATTCTGGCCATTTGCAGATACCTTACATCGAATTCCTTTTGTTTTTCTTCAGACTGATTCATTGGAATATGGGAAAACACTCCTGGTTAAGAGTTAACAAAGATAAAATATATTCTTGTTTTATCCATGAATTAGGCTTTTTCAGCCAACTTGGCATCATGAATTTCATCGGGATTTTTCCCGACCTTAATATGCTGGATCGGGGATATTAGTTTTATTTCCCGTAACCCCGAAAATTCTGATATGCCAATAAAGCAGCGAAACATCTCAGACATTTTACCCATGTTTATCAGGGCCAGATTATTATTCTGAAGAGTACGGTCAGCAATTCCGGCACCCGAACTCCGGTTTGATTTATATAAACAGGTAAGGATCAAGTGCATAAATTTCAGAAAAAATTAATTCTTCTCCATGATTACAGTCTGCAATAGTTTACATTAAATACCGGTTCTGATGCGGCATTCTCCAGCCGGCATCAATTTCCGAGATAGTTGAATAGTAACTGTTCTGCCACAGGATCATAATATCTGCCTGGTTTTTGAATATGCTTCTTTATGAGTAACCCGCTTAACAGTATTTCGCCCTTACCTGAATGTTGTTTCGCCGCATATATGATCTCAGGACTTTCAGCCCAGATTAATTTCTCCGCCTCGTCAATAAACGGTCCTTTTAATTCCCGTTCTGCCACATTGAAGGGTATCCCGTTCCATCGCAAAAAGTATTCGGGACCTGTATTTCTGAACAGGGGATCGTCTTTGGCTTCATCGAAGATAAAGGCCCTGGATTTTCCGTAAGGCTCATGAATGCTGAAATCGGCCAGTTCATCCCAGTCCCATTTCTCCTGTTCCATGATAACAAGCCTGGCGCCATTCTGCACCGCCGCCAGGATATCACCGGCTTTTGAACGGACATCCCTGCTGATCAGGCCGGCATCCCAGACGAGGATGGTACCGGCTTTACGAATACCGGTAACCGCTGTGGTAAATGAATAATGATGCTCATTCAACCAGGTTTCCGCATCCTCATCCCCGCCCAGTAGCAGAATTTTTTTACTCTGTTCCGGTTTGCCGGGCAAAATAGTGCGTACCACACGCTGCGAGGTAACCGGCCTGTCACCGTCGCGGGTTAATACGACAGAAAGGAAATAGGTTCCGGATTTTGAAGGCAGTGCAATTTTCATATTGGTCACCTTATGTGAAAGGGCTTTCAGGGTAACCCTGAAAACGGTGTCCGGATGACTTTCTCCCAGCACATCCTGATCGGGTATAAATTCCGGATCTTTCTCAGTGACGTAAACTGAAATTCCTGCATTGACATCCCTTGCCAGGTCGTTGATCATATGCAGGGGAAAGGTAATGACTTCCCCGGACGTGAAATTACGGTTCCACAATCCGGCACTTGCAAGAACCGGAGACATACTACTGTGAAGGGCTGCGGCCATTGGTGTGGGATAATCGGTCCTCCAATGCTGCCCTCTAAGTCCCGTCCAGCCTGCGTACATGTATGGCAATATCAGGTCCAGATCATGCTGCCTCATGAATTCAGTATGTTCCATGGCAATTTCCGCCTGATTTAGCCGGTCATATGGATTATCAGGGCTGCCGAGATATTTTTGGGTAATGGCTTTCCATGGACTGAAGAGGTTCATGTATTCGGTATTCGAGAATGTCTGATCTGGTCCTGCAAGCTTTTCCATTTTCATAATATTCTCCATCAGAGTCCCTTCCGGAAGGTCATTGAAATTGTTGCACAGGTGAATATCGTAGGATTCTTTCGTCTCGGCTCCGGAACGAAGAACCGGCCTTTCCGGATCCAGTGTTTTGAAATAATCCCTTAGGGTTGTCTGTTCCCATTCATTGTCGATGTTCGATTCATTGGTCATGACCCACAGTATCAACGAAGGATGGTTCCATAGTTTTGTGATCCAGCCGGTGACATCCGTGAGCGCATTCCTGTGAAAGGTTTTCCAGTTTTCAGCGGTAAACGAGGGGTTGGCATAATTGTACAGGATTGGCATTTCAGCAAGAATCATGGTGCCATAGATGTCGGCGGTGTCCAGCCAGTTTGTTACCGGAGGAATGGAATGTGTACGGAAACAGTTCAGGTTCATATTTCGGGCTTCATCGACGATGTATTTTTTGGTATTCCTGTTAAAAACATTATCCCTGCCCCAGTACCATTCGTTAACCAGGTTTGAACCGTGCAGACGAATACGTGTATGATTCAGATAATAATCTCCGTTTTTCACCTCAAAGCATTTCATCCCGTAGTTGAAGGAGACTGAATCACACAGGCGGCCATTTTGCCGGAGCGTGAGTGAGACAGAATTCATGGAGGGATGATCTGGGCTCCACAGTTCGAGTTTGGTGAGGCTGAGCTTTACGTCCTGGTGATTTTTCGAACCATCCAGGTCATACACCCCTTTGCCTATTACAGAACGGGCACTGTCGAATACTTCCACATTCAGGGTGAGATCGCGGGGTAATGAGTCGAGGGCATCGAGCCACAGGCGGAAAGTGACGGAAGTGTGGTCAATATCCGGCATGGCATAAATCCATTTCATGTAAGCCTTATCATAAAATTCAAGCCAGATATCGTCATAGATGGCGGGTACCTTACTACCCCAGCCCTGTGTGCTTGCTCCGACGGGAACCAGAGGGAAGGATGCCACTTCAGGATCAGAGGATTTGGGTTTGCCCGCTTTCGGGATGCCGCCCCAACCGTTGGCTTTGATCAGAATTTCATTCCTTCCCGGATGAACCAGTGACGATGGTATAAGAACCGTATTCGGACCTATCGGGGCATAACGGATCAGCAATATTCCGTTGATCCAAACTGAAGCGCCGAACCGGATGCCGTTCCATTTCAAGACGGCTTCCCTGTTCCTGAATTTTCCGTCGACCATAAATTCCCGTCTGAACCATGCACATTTTAACTGACTTATGTCTTTGAATTCTTCCGTGGAGAAAACGTTTCCCGGAATTTCTCCTTCGCGCCAGTCCACAGATTTGGTCCCTGCCGGCTTCAGGACCTCTTCTTCCTGAGGATTCCCGGGAAGGAAGGTCCATTGACCGTCAAGAGAAAGGATGTCTCGCTGAAAATCAAGGCTGATGGGGTCATCTGCTGCAATCATGCCGGTGAAGATGAACGACAGCAATAGGAACATCAGAATTTTCATGGCTCCAATTTTTCCTTAAAAATACAGTGAGTTTTGAAATTTACACCCCAACAGGAAAATAAATTAACGTTTAATTACTCTGTCTCAGAAGGAAGGGGTTATTTATGCATTTGAATAACGGCTGAATGAAAATAATAAAGCCTGTGGTGAAATTTTTGCCACAGGCTTTTTGGTACCCGGAGCCGTACTTTTTTCCGAACCTTTTCTGAAGGATTTGGAATTGATTTGGCGGGTAAAAGTAAGTTGAAATTAATTTGTGTCTGATTAAATCCAGCCTGGGATAAAATGTCGCCAAAACACAGAATAGAATAGCGCCAAAATACGGAATAAAATAGCGCCAAAATACGGAATACATTTTCAAATTGATTAAATATCAGTATCTTTGAGAATATTAATTAATATCGATGAATTATTCAAATTACATTATTCGTATTAGTGATAAGCTTTTAAAAAGCATGCTTGAATCGACTGGAGCGGTTCTTGTGGAAGGGGCAAAATGGTGCGGCAAAACACAATCTTCATTACAAATTGCAAATAGTGTGGTGTACATGCAGGATCCTGATGAAGGTCCGGGTTATCTGGCAATTGCAGATACCAAACCATCACTTCTGCTGGAAGGGGAAACGCCGCTTCTTCTTGATGAATGGCAAATGGCTCCTGTAATCTGGGATGCTGTAAGATTTGCTGTCGACAAAAGAGGACTAATGGGTCAGTTTATTCTTACAGGGTCTGCAACACCAAGTGACAATGAAACGTCTCATTCTGGCACTGGGAGAATTGCCCGTATGCTTATGCGACCTATGAGCCTGTTTGAATCTAATGAATCTAATGGAAGCATATCACTCAAAGATCTTTTTGATGGAAAAACAGATATCGCTGCAAAAAGCACTTTGGCGATTGAGCAATTAGCACATGCGATATGCAGAGGAGGATGGCCGGCTGCTGTAATATCCGGGAAACAGTCTCCTCGAATAGCTATGAATTATATTGATGCTGTTATTAATCTAGACGTTCAACGTGTAGATGGAGTCGAGAAAGACCCTGAAAGGGTGCGGGTATTGCTACAGTCATTGGCTCGCAATATTTCTACAATGGCAACAGCCAGAACGATTATGGACGATATGCAGGTTAACGAGTCGTCTATTACTGATAAGACACTGGGTTCCTATCTTAATGCACTTCGTCGTATATTTGTTGTTGAAGATGTTCCTGCCTGGCAACCCTCACTTCGTTCAAAAACTGCTATACGCACGGCAAACAAACGTCAATTTGTTGATCCGTCCATTGCAACCGCTGTAATGCGTACTAATGCAAAAGGGATCTTGCATGATTTCGAGACATTTGGTTTCTTATTTGAATCATTGTGTACGCGTGATTTGAGAATATATGCTCAGGCCGTTGATGGAGGAGTCTTTCATTATCGGGATAAATCAGATCTTGAATCGGATCTTATCATTAAGCTTCATGATGGTCGATGGGCAGCTGTTGAAGTTAAACTGGGAATGAAGCAAATTGAAGAAGCTGCTGCCAACTTAATTAAACTTCAGCAAAAAATTGATACAGTAAAGATGAACCAACCATCTTTTCTTATGGTGCTTACAGGAGGTCAGGTTGCATACAGGCGCGCGGATGGTGTGCTGGTAGTTCCAATTGGCTGCTTGAGAGACTAGAGAACCTTGAGAAAATCCCATATGCGAATAATATCAAACCAACACATGCATTATAGTCCTCGAATGGATCTTCAAGAATACTAATGACTTACAAAACGAAAAAACGGAAGATCAAGATCAAAAATCTCTTTCTTCCGTTTCTGTACCCGGAGCCGGGATCGAACCGGCACGGTATTGCTACCACTGGTGTTTGAGACCAGCGCGTCTACCAGTTCCGCCATCCGGGCAGGAATCAACAAAACGGTATAAATAACATAAAAGTACATCCAGCCCCCAGCGTGTACTGACGGGATGGCGGGAGCTCCTTCGTCGGTTCCGCCATCCGGGCATGAATCAACAAAACGGTATAAATAACATAAAAGTACATCCAGCCCCCAGTGTGTACTGACGGGATGGCGGGAGCTCCTTCGTCGGTTCCGCCATCCGGGCAGGAATGCCTGCGAAGATAATATAAAACTAAAATATCCGCAAGTCCCGTCGTGCATGAGTCATAATTTTAAATCCTCTTTTTCCTGTCAATGATTTTGGCTCATCTCTGTGGGAAGGGTTACCGTGATCCTTTATGCCCGACAGCTGGTCTGACATTTTCGCTTGCTCGATCTTCGTTCCCCACCCGCTGTACTCTCACCCTAACCCGTGCTAAAATCACTTGCATTCATTTGAATTTTTACAGTAGGTTTTTTTCCCGTTTTTTCTCCCATGCCCCTCCACGAAAGTCCCGGCGGGGGTAAAAGGTGCACTCACGGTCTCCTCGTTCTCAGGCACTTCTCCCTCCGCCCTATGATATGAAACATCCTATGTTATACATCATGAACTAAGAACTCTTGTTTTATAACTTTGTTAACTGATACAGGAAACATAATTTTCATACTATGGACAGCAGATTTGAACAAAAGACGGCGGAGGTTCTTAAGCGGCTCGGGATCAAAAAGATAAACGCAGGAGTCTCCACAGGGACATCATGGATTTCGGGAACCGGAAAGATCATATCTTCCGTTTCACCCATCGACGGGAAAGAAATTGCCAAAGTCATGAATGCAACGGTTGAAGAATATGAAACGGTAATGAAAAAGGCCGGGGAGGCATTTCTGATCTGGAGGAAGGTTCCTGCGCCTGTGAGGGGTGAAGTGGTCAGGAAGATCGGGCTGGAACTCCGGGAATACAAGGATGATCTTGGTTACCTGGTGTCGCTTGAAAACGGGAAGATATACCAGGAAGGGAAAGGTGAAGTTCAGGAGATGATCGATATCTGTGATTTTGCTGTGGGGCAGTCACGGCAGCTTTATGGCTTTACCATGCCGTCGGAGAGGACGGACCACCGGATGTTTGATCAGTACCATCCGTTGGGCATTGTAGGACTGATCACTTCGTTTAACTTTCCCGTGGCGGTGTGGGCATGGAACGCCATGATCGCCGCTGTGGCCGGTGACGTGGTGGTATGGAAGCCGAGTTCAAAAACACCTTTGACGGCCGTAGCCATCCAGAAGATCATTGAAAAGGTACTCAAAGAAAATCATGTCCCCGAAGGGGTGTTCAATTTGGTTGTCGCAGGGTCATCTGTTCTTGGCGATCATTTTGTTGAAGATAAACGCATTCCCCTGATCTCGGTTACAGGCTCTTCGTCGGTAGGGAAGAGGGTGGGCCGGCTGGCCGGACAGAGGCTCGGAAGAGTGATCCAGGAACTGGGAGGCAATAATGCAATCATTGTGTCGCAACATGCCGATCTGGATTTGGCTATCCCGGCTATCGTTTTCGGTGCAGTGGGAACTGCCGGACAGAGGTGCACATCCACCAGGAGGCTGATCATTCATGAGTCGGTTTATGAGGATGTGAAAAACAGGATGGTACATGCCTACCAACAAGTCAGGCAGAAAATAGGGAACCCACTGGATGAAAACAGTCTGGTGGGGCCTGTTATTGATAATCTGGCTGTCGGGCTTTTTACATCGGCTCTTGCAGAGATCAAAAAGGATGGTGGGAAGATCCTTTTTGGCGGAGAGGTGCTTCAGGGGGAAGAATATGCTTCCGGTAACTATGTGGTTCCGGTCCTGGCTGAGGTGGAAAATCATTTTAGAGTTGTACAGAGGGAAACATTCGCCCCCATCCTTTACCTGATCCGATACAGGGAAATTGAGGAAGCCATTGCTCTTCAGAATGACGTTCCTCAGGGTTTGTCCTCTTCTATTTTTACATTAAACCTGAGGGAAGCGGAACTTTTCCTGTCACAGGCAGGTTCCGATTGCGGTATTGCCAACGTCAACATAGGAACTTCGGGAGCTGAGATCGGCGGTGCCTTTGGTGGGGAGAAGGATACTGGTGGCGGGCGGGAATCCGGATCTGATGCCTGGAAAGTATACATGCGGCGGCAAACCAATACGATCAATTACGGCACGAGCCTGCCTCTGGCACAGGGCATTCAGTTTAAGTTATGACGGATTGCACGCAGAGATAGCGGCTTATGGAGTGGAGTGTTTCTGCCGTAAGGTACAATTTACAGAATAGGGTAGTCGGATATTAAACCGCCCGGGTAAGAATGCGTTTTTCGATCAGCAGTTTGACTTCCTTAACGATGCCTTCCGGATCGAAGCCGCATTCGTGGTAGAGTTCCTTTTGTGTTCCCTGATCGGTAAACCGGTCAGGTACTCCAAGGCGTTTGATAGATGACTTGTAGCCTTTGTCGGCGGCGAATTCCAGGACAGCGCTGCCGAAACCTCCCTGGATCACCCCGTCTTCAATGGTAATGACCGATTTAAATTTACGGAATACTTCATGAAGCATCTCTTCATCGAGAGGTTTCACAAAACGCATATCATAGTGGGCGATACTGATGTTTTCTTTCATCAGCATCTTGTTGGCTTCTGTCACGAGGTTCCCGGCTGTACCAAGGGAAAGCACGGCAAGATCGGTGCCGTCGCAGATAAGTCTTCCTTTTCCTACAGGGATTTCCCGGAAAGGCTGTTTCCAGTCGGGCATAACACCTCTGCCCCTGGGATACCGGATTGAAAAAGGTCCGGAAGGTCTCAGCTGGGCTGTATAAAGCAGGTTTCGTAATTCGATCTCATCCATCGGGGCCGACACGGTCATATTCGGTACCGAACGCATGAAAGCAAGGTCAAACACGCCATGATGAGTGGCTCCGTCATCACCAACAAGCCCCGCCCGGTCGAGACAAAATACGACATTCAGTTTCTGAAGGGCGACATCATGGATGACCTGGTCGAATGCCCTTTGCATAAAGGTTGAATAAATCGCACAATAAGGAAGCATTCCCTGGATAGCCAACCCGGCGGAGAAGGTGACCGCATGCTGTTCGGCAATGCCAACGTCAAAAGTTCTTTCGGGAAGTTTTTCCATCATGATTTTTATCCCGCTGCCAGTAGGCATGGCTGGCGTGATGCCAAGTATCTTTTCATTTTTTTCTGCCAGTTCCAGGAGCGTTTCTCCGAAGACATCCTGAAAACGCGGAGCCAGCGGTTTGTCGGAGGTTACCTTAAGAAATTCTCCGGTATTTTTATCGAATAACCCGGGTGAATGAAACGCTGTCTGATGCAATTCGGCCTGTCTGAAACCTTTTCCTTTGGTTGTGATGACATGCAGAATTTTAGGCCCTTTTATATGCTTCAGATCTTCCAGTACTTTCGTAAGATGAATCACGTCATGTCCGTCTACAGGACCGAAATACCTGAAATTGAGGGATTCGAAAAGATTACTCTGTTTTAGGAGCAATGATTTGATGGCATTTTCGACCTTCTGAGCATATCTCCTGGCCTCGGGCATGACTTTGCTCATTCTCCCGAGGAAATTCCAGACATCTTCCTTTACCCGGTTATATGTCTGGGAAGTAGTGATATCGAGAAGGTATTCCTTCATGGCCCCGACATTCGGATCGATGGACATGTTGTTATCGTTCAGGATGACCAGGAGGTTGGTATTTTCGATGCCGGCATTGTTGAGTCCTTCGTAGGCCAGACCGCCTGTCAGGGAACCGTCGCCGATAATTGCCACAACCTGCCTGTCGGATTCACCCTTAAGTTTAGAGGCTACGGCGATCCCGAGGGCTGCGGAAATAGAGGTGGAGGAATGACCCACACCGAATGCATCATACTCACTCTCGGATGGTTTTGGAAAGCCGCTTATACCCTTGAATTTGCGGTTGGTATGAAAAATATCTTTTCGCCCGGTCAGGATCTTGTGCCCGTAAGCCTGGTGACCGACGTCCCAGATGAGTTGATCGTAAGGCGTGTTGAAAACGTAATGAAGGGCAACGGTCAGCTCGACCACACCAAGGCTTGCGCCGAAATGACCAGGATTAGATGAGACTACGTCAATGATGAACTGGCGTAATTCACTGCTCAGGATAACAAGGTCATCGGTGGAAAGCTTTTTCAGATCAGAAGGTGAATTGATCTGTGAAAGAAAAGTATATTGATTTTCCTGGTCCATCAAAATTTTTCCCCTGATAATCAGGGCAAAGATATGAAAAATTGATCAATCACTCAGACAGGGGTAAGAAAAGTACAATAGAAAAATCTGCATGCAGTGAATTTGTTTTCTGTTTAAATAAACGGATGTTGATATCTATAGGGCTATTGGTGATATTTTTCCTTCAATGCATCGCATTTATTTTATATTTTTCCGTTGTAATATCAGTGACTTCCGGCAGATCAGCCGGGAGACAGACTGATCTGGCAAGAAAAAGTAAATTTTACAAGGGATGAAACGATATTTAGTACTCATTTTAATCGCAGGTGGCATGGTTGCCTGCGTCCCTACGAAACAGTTTAAGGAAGTGAATGATAAGGGCAATAAACTGGAAGGGGAGAGAGACAGGCTGATGACCGAGAATGAAAAACTGACGGTTGAGAATACTGAGATGAAATCCAGTATGGACAAAGCTGACAAGGATAAAGAAGTCTTAGTGGCCGACAGTGTTGCACGGCACGATGAAATTGAGAAACTGCATACTGAGGTAGATCGTCTAACTCGGAAACTGAGTGACCTTGAGGCTACCCACGAGGCACTTCTCCAGGGTAATGCCCGTGAAACCCGCCGGCTGCTTAACCAGTTGCAGACCACCCAGGAAGATCTGCAGAAGAAGGAAGACCGGCTTCAGGAACTCGAGTCAAGTGTGAATGAAAAACGGGAAGATCTCACCCGGATGAGTGCCGAACTTGAAGCCCGGAATGCAAAGCTGGCAGAATTACAACAAATTCTGAACCGCAAGGACTCGGCCGTTAATGCTCTCAGGGAGAGCGTTTCAAATGCTCTTATGGGCTATGAAGGACAGGGCTTATCGGTTAATCTTAAAAACGGGAAAGTCTATGTTTCACTGGAAGAAAAGCTCCTGTTCAAATCCGGAAGTTATGAGGTTGATTCAAGAGGCCGGCAGGCGTTGCAGAAGCTGGCCGCGGTACTTGAAGATAATCCGAATGTCAATATCATGATCGAAGGCCATACCGACGATGTGCCTTACCGCAGCGGTCCGGTGATCAAGGATAACTGGGATCTCAGCGTTTTGCGGGCCACTTCGGTTGTAAAGATCCTGCTTGGCGACAGCAAAATTAATCCCAGGAGGCTGACGGCTGCCGGCCGCAGTGAATTTCTGCCCGTTGACCCGGCCAACACGCCGGAGGCCCGTGCAAAAAACAGGCGTACAGAGATCATTCTGACACCTAAACTGGACGAACTTTTTAAAATTTTGGAAACGAATTAGTATTGGGGAAACCGGAAGCTATCCTGGAATTCTATAGAGAGGTTCTTTACTTTTGCATGTCCTCCATGCCAATTTCACTCCAATAAGAAACAGATAACGGGAAATTATCCCTTTCGGGTTTGCTGAAGCGTTTGGGCCAGGAGGGAATCGGGGTGTGACGTTCCTTATTTTCAGATCCTGAGGCTCTGAAACATGTCCGGGACGAATGAATGGCCCTCCTGCAATTAAATTGTTAAAATATCTTTTTCCTTCAGTTCAACTTCCTTGTCGGCTCTTTCGCTGTATTCACCGGTCATCTTCTGAACCTCTGCTTCGGCTTTTTTTGCCATATCTTCAGCCAAACCATCCTTCTGCAGTGTTTTAATCTCTTCGTTGGCATCACGGCGGGCATTGCGTACACTTACCTTGGCAATTTCACCTTCATGCTTAACCTGTTTGACAAGGCCTATCCTTCTTTCTTCAGTAAGCGCAGGGACATTGATCCTGATAACCTCACCGTTGTTGGCCGGTGTAAGTCCAATGTTTGCAGCCATGATGGCTTTTTCGATAATTTCGATCATCGATTTTTCCCAGGGTTGTATGGCGATGGTTCTGGCGTCAGGAGTGCTGATGTTGGAAACCTGGCTAAGAGGAGTAAGGTTACCATAATAATCAATCCGGATACCGTCGAGGATATGCGGATTAGCTTTTCCGGCGCGAATCCGGCTCAGTTCCGTTTCAAGGTGTAAGATGGCATGATCCATCTTTTCCTTTGTGATGTCTAAAAGTAATTGAACTTCTTCATCCATATCAGGAGTGGTTAGGTTAAATGTTCTGTGAGCGTTTCAAAAATATTTAAATTTTGACTAAAGTGCCAATTTTTTCGCCTGAAATAAAGCGGATCAGGTTGCCTTTTTTGTTCATATTGAAAACCACCACAGGAAGTTTGTTATCACGGCACATTGCAAAAGCGGTCATATCCATGACGTTCAGTTTTTTCTGCAGGGCTTCGTCAAACGTCAGTTCAGGGTACATCGTTGCTGATGGATCTTTTTCAGGGTCAGCGTTAAAAACTCCGTCAACCCGGGTTCCCTTGAGCATCACATCGGCTTCCATTTCCACGGCCCTGAGGGCTGAGGCCGTATCGGTGGTAAAAAACGGGTTGCCCGTTCCGGCAGTAAAGATGACAATTTCGTTTTGGTCGAGGGCCTTCTTTACTTTTTCCCTGCTGTAAAATTCAACCACAGGATCCATTCTGATAGCGGAGAAAACCCGGACCCCGACGCCTTGCTTCTCAACGGCGGTTTGAAGTGCCAGTCCGTTGATCACCGTTGCCAGCATACCCATGTAGTCGCCTCTCACACGGTCAAAGCCGTCACCTACACCAGCAAGGCCACGGAAAATGTTACCGCCGCCGATTACCACACCCAGACGGACGCCCTTTTTTACAGCTTCACTGATTTCGACAGCATAATCGTTCAGTCTTCCGGGATCGATGCCATGGTTTTTGGTGCCCATCAATGCTTCTCCGGAGAGTTTGAGAAGGATGCGTTTGTATTTCATGGTACTTGATAATTTGTTTCCGAAATTAGTAAAAATTTGTATGCTGAACGGGCGGTATGAAGAGATTTATTCTATGGGGGTACGGGCGAAACCCCTTAATCGCTATCCTTGCCTGGAAATATCACTGCCATAATTTGTAGAAATCACCCCTGAATTCGAATGCAGGATAAGCGGATTCACCGGAATTTTTTCCGGATCAGGAATTCCGGATTGTACAGGTTCGTATGACCGAATAAAAAAAGCCGTCTTCCTGTTGAAAACGGCTTTATTCAATGGGGTTAAATCTTTTTATTGTGCTACGGTATATCTGACAAATCCTGTTACGGTGAGTTCCGGATCCACTTCTTTAAGGTACTGAGCAACAGTTTTTTTGCTGTCTTTGGTAAAATCCTGGTTAAGAAGGGTAGAATCCTTGAAGAATTTATTTAGTTTTCCTTCAGCGATCCTGTCCAGCATATTTTCAGGTTTGCCTTCGTTTCTGGCCTGTTCGCGGCCGATCTCTTTTTCCTTTTCAATAACATCGGCGGGTACATCGTTTTTATCGACAGCTACGGGAGCCATGGCTGCAACCTGCATTGCAACGTCTTTTCCGACTTGCATTTCGGGAGCTTTATTAAATCCTACCAGTGTGGCAAGCCTGTTTCCGGGATGGATGTAGGAAACCACAGCACCTGCTTCGATTTTATCATAAAAACTCAGCTCAATTTTTTCACCGATGATGCCAACCTGTTCTACAACTTTCTCTTCGATGGTTTTATCATCCAGCTTAAGTGATTTGAGGGTCTCAAGATCAGCGGGCATATTTTCGAGAGCTATATCGAGAATTCGGGAAGTAAAATTGACGAAATCCTGGTTTTTAGCAACGAAATCAGTTTCACAGCTCAGCACGACGAGAGCACCTTTTTTGCCGTCGACTTTTGACAGTACAACACCTTCCGTAGCTTCACGGTCGGCACGTTTATTGGCCACAGCCTGACCTTTCTTCCGAATGACTTCAATAGCTTTATCAAAATCGCCGTCGGCTTCCTGAAGGGCTTTTTTACAATCCATCATGCCGGCGCCTGTGACTTTCCTGAGTTTACTTACATCTGCAGCTTTAATATCAGCCATAGTGCTATATTTTTATTAATGAATATTCGAATTGATAATATCTGCTTTTAGCAGCAGTAGATGGGAAAGGGATTAGTCATCCCTCCGTTTGACCACCAGTTTTTTGACCGGGGCTTTCTTGGCTTTTCCTTTCGCACGCAAATCCACTGTTTCCTCGTCATCGTCGATGGAGATAGTCCTTTTCTTGTCAAGGATATCATCATCTCCAGCATCCTCATCTTCATCAGCGAGTTGAGCGGCTTTTTTACCTGCCTTTTCCTCTTTCTCCTTTTTATCTTTAGCTGAGGCTTCTTTTTCCTTTTCCATCTTTCTTTCGGAGAGTCCCTCTTCGATTGAGGAGGCAACATAATCGATGATCAGTGCAATAGATTTGGAGGCGTCATCATTGGCGGGTATCGGAAAATCGATTTCATTCGGGTTAGAATTGGTATCGACCATGGCGAAAACCGGAATGTTAAGCCTGTTGGCCTCCCTTACGGCGATATATTCTTTGGTCACATCGACGATGAACATAGCAGCGGGCAGACGGGTCAGGTCGGCGATACTACCGAGCATCTTCTCGAGTTTGGCCCTCTGGCGCTGTACCTGCAGTTTCTCTCTTTTAGACAGCGTATCGAAAGTACCGTCGGTAGCCATTTTATCGATAGAGGTCATCTTTTTTACTGCTTTTCGGATGGTGGGGAAATTTGTAAGCATACCCCCCGGCCATCTTTCAGTAACGTAAGGCATGTTGATCGCCTTGATTCTTTCGGAGACGATATCTTTGGCCTGTTTTTTTGTGGCGACAAATAGGATCTTGCGTCCTGACTTTGCGATCTGTTTCATGGCGTTGGAAGCTTCATCGAGCTTGGCCATTGTCTTATGCAGATCAATGATGTGAATCCCGTTTTTCTCCATGAAGATATAAGGAGCCATTGCCGGGTTCCATTTTCTTTTCAGGTGACCGAAATGTACACCTGCATCCAGTAAATTTTCAAAAGTGAGTTTGTTGGGCATAATAATGAATTATTTGTTTACATTCTTTAATAGCAATTGAGAGGTAGTTCCGTTCTCGGTATGGATAAAGCCGGAAGTCCTCTCAATTTAGATACTAAACATTTATGTCGGAGACTAACGCTTACTGAACTGGAATTTCTTCCTTGCCTTAGGCTGACCGGGTTTTTTACGTTCAACTTCCCGCGGATCCCTGGTGACAAAACCTTCGGCTTTCAATGCAGATTTATCTTCGGGGTTGATTTTTATCAGCGCTCTGGTAACAGCAAGACGCAGTGCTTCAGCCTGTCCTTTAATACCTCCGCCGGAAAGAATGACTTTAAGGTCATACTTTTCCCTCACATTAAGGAGGTTAAGAGGCTGTTCAACAATATAATGCAGATGTTCGCCGGAAAAATATTCCTTGTAATCCCGGTCATTGACTACGATCTGACCTTTACCTTCGCTGAGGTAAATCCTTGCGATAGCCGCTTTCCTTCTGCCAACCGTATTAATAACTTCCATGATTATTCCTTAACGTCGTTTAAATTTATTGTCTTTGGTTTCTGAGCTTCATGCTTGTGTTCTTCACCAGCATAAACATATAGGTTTTTGAAGATTGCACTTCCAAGACGGTTGCCGGGAAGCATGCCTTTTACCGCTTTCTCAACTACAGCTTCGGGTTTTTTTACCAGTAATTCCTGAGGTGTGGTTATCCGCTGTCCTCCGGGATATCCGGTATGCCTGATATACTGCTTTGCGGTTTTTTTCTGGCCGGTTAATCTTACCTTTTCGGCATTGATGACAATGACGTTATCCCCACAATCAACATGAGGTGTAAAGTTCGTTTTATGTTTACCTCTTAGTAAATAAGCAACTTTTGAAGCAAGTCTGCCCAGAACTTCGTTTCTGGCATCAATGACCAACCATTCCTTGTTCACGGTAGCTCTATTTGCCGATACGGTCTTGTAACTTAATGTGTCCACTTTATTTTAATTTTAATCCCTGAAATTCGGTTTGTTCTCCCTAAAAATGTGGATTGCAAAAGTACAATTATTTTTATTAAACCAACAATATATCAACAATATTTTTAGGGAATAAATAAATCCCGCATCAACAGAAGGAAGGAATTTATTAGGGTATTCAAAAATTCTTCAATTTTTTTTCCATTTTTAGGGGTATATCGGCACAAAAAAAGCAAATTTGTCAGGGGACTTCAGAAACGAGCTTCCGATGCAACAAATCATCACACATAAGAACATATTCTTCTTCGGCCTGATCCTGCTGGCCGTAAGCCTGCCTCTTTCCATCTTTGGCACCAGCATGGCCGAGATCCTTCTTTTGTTGAACTGGTTTATCGAGCGCAAATATAAGGAGAAGTTTCAAAAATGGAGTGATCGGCCGGCACTGTGGTTTATCACGGCGCTATTTGCGCTGCATCTCCTCGGACTTCTTTATTCCACAGATTATGCCTATGCTTTTCACGACCTGCGGATAAAACTGCCGGTACTTCTTCTTCCGCTTATCATTGGGACGTCCGAAGGACTGGAAAAAGTGCGTCTCAGGTCCATTCTTCTCCTCTTCTGCCTGGCAACCATGATCTCAGGATTCATTTCCTTCCTCGTTTTTCTTCATGTGATACCCATCCCGTATTACGATATCCGTGAGATTTCCATTTTTGTATCGCATATCCGTCTATCCCTGATGGTCTGCTTTGCGGTTTTCATTCTTTTATATTATCTGTTCTCCCCCGACAGGGAAATCAGACTCATTGGAACCATGAGGATCCTGGCTTTTTTGTCAGTATTGTGGCTCATCTTTTTTATGCTGGTGCTTAAGTCGTTTACGGGGATCGTCATCTTCCTGCTGATCTCCCTTATGCAAGGTTGGTACTTTGCCGGTAAAATGAAGGATGTTGTTCCCCGGTTTATCCTGCGTGTTTTTGTTCTGATCATTCCTTTGCTGGTCGCCGCCTGGATTAGCTCAAGTATCAGCCGTTTTTATTCAGCTGACAAGATCCGGTTCAGCCAGCTTGATAAAACCACAGTAAAAGGGAATGTCTATTTCAACGATACGCTAAGTCAGGCTAAGGAAAATGGTCATTACGTCTGGTTGTACGTTTGTGAAAAGGAGCTAAAAGCATGCTGGAACCGCAGGAGCGATATACATTATAGCGGACACGACAAGATGGGGCAGGAACTGAGGTTTACGCTTATAAGGTATCTGACATCCAAAGGGCTGCGCAAAGACTGCGAAGGGGTGAACGCACTGAGTGAAAAAGATGTACATGCCATTGAAGACGGGGTGGCGAATTATATTTATCTCGACAACTACAGCCTTTACCCCAGGGTTTACCAGATCATATGGGAGATTGACGGGTACTTCAGAGGGGATAATCCCGGCGGACATTCTATTGCCCAGCGGCTGGCCTACCTTAAAGCCGCAGGAAGCATAATCAGGCATCATTTCATCATTGGTGTCGGTACAGGTGACGTTCAGGAAGCCTTCGACCAGTATTATGATTCGCATGATTCTAAACTAAATGAAAAGTACCGCAGGAGGGCGCACAACCAGTATGTTACCTTTTTCGTCACCTTCGGTATCGTTGGGTTTGTCGTTGCCATGTGGGCATTTTTCGTCCCGGTCTTTTATGAACGGAAATGGCATGATTATCTTTTCATAATATTCTTCATGATCGGATTACTCTCCATGCTGAATGAGGATACTCTTGAAACGCAAACCGGAGTTTCTTTTTTTATGTTTTTCTATGCCCTGTTGTTGTTCGGGCGTCGGCATGGGGAAGACAATGAGGGAGCAGGGGTGAATGACGACCGGGAATATTTGTCAGAGGAGGAGAAGCACTGACCAGGTAGGGCTCAGGGGCACAGGGTCTATATGTACTCCGGCATACTCTGGTCTGACCTCCCATTAGTCAAAGACAGACCGGGTATTGTTGAGCTGTGGGAGAAGATCAGGATGGTCTGCCGGCTGCTCATGAACAGTGATTATTTGGATTTTGAAAATATGGCAAAACAAAACTCTGTTTATCGATCAAAAGAAGTCATAGATAAATCGGGGATTCCCACCTTTCGGCACCTCATAAAGATTATTTGAGAACAGGAACTTGCAATAAGGAAGGTCGTAATCCCGTACTGTTTGAGAAAAAAGCAATTACCCTATATAGTACTAAAGATCTCTTATGTATAACGGGGTTTCCCACCCCCCACCCGCCACCCTTAATGGCCCGCCCCACCGAAAAATCAGCGTACCACCGCTATGTTTTACAGCAGAAAGATTGAATCCCCGACACAGACTCGTTAAAAACTGCCCTGAACAGGATGAGATCAAGAACCGGGTTCCCCCATGCCCCCCGGTTTACCCTTAATGTGAATCCGGATGAAATATCAGCGTACCGGAAGGACTTTTTTTCATGAGGATACGGATCTTGATGGCCAGTGCCCGGTGGTTAACCTGAACCGGACAAGTGACGGAGGTGTGATTATGATGCAGGGAATCTTTTTTCATTGAATTGCCGGATTTGCATTGCCGGGATTTCTCCCCGGGAACACCAGCGCTATATACTACTAAAGATCTCTTATATATAACGGGGTTTCCCACCCCCCACCCGCCACCCTTAATGGCCCGCCCCACCGAAAAATCAGCGTACCCCGTTATGTTTTACAGCAGAAAGATTGAATCCCCGTCTCAGCTCGTTAAAAGCTGCCCTGAACGGGATGAGATCAAGAACCGGGTTCCCCCATGCCCCCCGGTTTACCCTTAATGTAAATCCGGATGAAATATCAGCGTACCGGAAGGACTTTTTTTCATGAGAATCCCGATCATGATTGCCAGTGCCCGGTGGTTAACCTGAACCGGACAAGTGACGGAGGTGTGATTATGATGTCCGGGAATCTTTTTTTCATTGAATTGCCGGATTTGCATTGCCGGTATTTCTCACCAGGATCAATGGTGCCTATTTAGTACTAAAGATCTCTTATATATAACGGGGTTTCCCACCCCCCACCCACCACCCTTAATGGCCCGCCCCACCGAAAAATCAGCGTACCACCATTATGTTTTACAGCAGAAAAATTGAATCCCCGTCTCAGATTATCCTTTAATCAATAAGCCCGGTCATGCTATATTTAACACGAAGAATAACTCATTTTAGCATACAAGTAGTAATTTTGGATTCTTATACAGTTGAACCCGAAAGGACGGAGGGCACTGACATGAACCGGTACTGCAGCTAAAAGGAAAGGTTTTACTTCGAACGGCCGTCTCCCTTCGAATTGAGTTTGACATTTCATTTTTGCAGCAATGTGTTGTGACAATAACTTAAATTAGCTAAAAATTCAAGAATGACGGATCAATATTTACGGCAGGCTATAGATATTGCTTTACAGAATGTTGATGAAGGCGGAGGTCCCTTCGGAGCCGTCATCATCCGCGAAGGAGAAGTTATCGCTTCTTCAGGTAACAAGGTCACGATAAGTAATGATCCGACGGCTCATGCCGAGGTCCTGGCTATCAGGGAAGCAGCCCGCAAGCTTGGCACCTGGGACTTGTCGGGTTGCGTGCTTTACACGTCATGTGAGCCGTGCCCGATGTGCTTCGGGGCGATATACTGGGCCCACATCGATAAGGTATATTATGCCTGTACTCACGAAGATGCCAGGGATGCCGGATTCGATGATTCACATATCTACCATGAATTACAAAGGGAACCGGCCCGGCGGGCAATCACCATGGAACAGTCGATGCGCGCGGAAGGGTTGAAGGTTTTTAAACACTGGGGGAAAAATCCTGATAAAAAGGCGTACTGATGACCGGAAGCAGGCTGGACAGGGAATTTTTCATCCGCGATGTACTGGATGTCGCCCCCGCTCTCCTCGGTAAAAAGCTTGTCGTGATCCAGGAAGGCAGGGTGGGGGAATGGATGATCACCGAGACTGAGGCTTACCGGGGTGAGGAAGACCTTGCCAGTCATGCAAGGAAGGGCAGGACCCGTCGTACGGAGGCAATGTACCTTGAAGGTGGACATCTTTATATGTATTTTATTTATGGAATGTACTGGATGCTCAATATCGTCGTAGCTTCCGAAAATATTCCCCAGGCTGTTCTCATCAGGGGCGTGGAAGGTTTTTCCGGTCCCGGCCGCCTTACCAAAAACCTGGGTCTCGACGGTAGCTTCTATGGCGAATCACTGATTTCTTCATCCCGCATCTGGCTCACTGAAGGACTTACCCCCGGACATATCGTTACAACCCCCCGGATCGGCGTTGATTATGCAGGCGAATGGAAGGACAAACCGTGGCGGTATCTTTTGGGTTGAGGAGGAGGAGATTAGGGGTTAGTGATTATGGGGTTTTTCATCACAGATCCCAATAACTATACGGGACAGATTACACAGATTAATTCACACAGATTGAGCTAAATCCGAAATAGTACCTCCCTAATCCCTACTTCTCTAATCCCTACTCTCCAATCCCTACTTCCAATCCCTACTCTCCAATCCCTACTCTCCAATCCCTACTCTCCAATCCCTACTCTCCAATCCCTACTCTCCAATCCCTACTCTCCAATCCCTACTCTCCAATCCCTACTCTCTAATCCCTACTCTCCAATCCCTACTCTCCAATCCCTACTCTCTAATCCCTACTCTCAATCCCTACTCTAATCCCTACTCTCTAATCTCTACTCTCTCCTCTCTCCCCCTCTTCCACAACACAAAGTCCTCATTCAACACAATGTGCAGTCCGTAGGTATACTGCAGCTCACCAACAGTCGTATCATAGTACCCTTCAAACCGCAATAAAATGGAGGAAGAACCGGTGATCCTTCTCCCGATCCCGGCCTTGAAGGTGATCAGGCTCCGGGTCTCCGTGAGGTTGGGTTCTGCAGGTGTACGAACCGGACTGAAAAACAACGGCTCTCCATGGATGCTCTGGAACCGGTTTCCCCAAAAATAGCCGGCAGTCAGGCTGAAGGGGTTGTAGTTCACTCCGATCTGCGGATACCAGGCTACTCCCTTTGGGGTATCCTCATCATCACCGTCATAGAAGAACATCGGGTTAAAAAACACTTCACCGTGTTTATCATCGGCAAACGAGCGGCTGAGGTACATCCCTGTGCCAAGATTCAGTTTGCTGATCACATGTGATTCGGTGATGTTGATCTGCCCTCCCTGGTGGTGAATCACTATTGCTACCGGGATCCGGATCATGTTCCGGTTGTGGTTTACCAGAAGAAAGGAATTCGAGCTTCCGAAGGTGAACTGTTCCTGAATGGTATCACCGGGCAAAATGAAATGTTCCCAGTTCAGCCAGGTGAGAGAATGGATGCGGGAGTTACGGTACTCGAGCCGGATACCGTTATTGACAAGGTCGGTAAAGTGATTTTCAAATTTGTAAAGAGGTTCCGGCAACCGGAATATTTCCCCGCCGTTGAAACTTCCCATGGTCACCCGGAATTTATCAGATACCATATAATCGATCCTGAAAAGTGGCAAAACCTGTGCAAATTCCGCTCGTCCATTATATTTCATCAGGTGAATACCAGTTCCGAAACTCAGCTTGTCTGTTACACTGTAATTGATCAAAGGTTGCAGGAAAGCACCCGTTAGGGTGTACCCTTCAACATTGGTATTGAAAAATTCGTTGTTGTTAAAAAAAGTAGATGCATTCACCGAAAGGGATAATACGCCAGCTTCCCTGTTGATTTTCACCTCCTGCTTGTAATAATCCCTGAATATCTGTGCATTAATGACGGGGATATTGAGTATGATCCCTAAAAACAAAATCAGGAACCTGACCGGTATTGAACCATTCTTCATCAGCTATTTAGTTTAAAATCGAATTTTAATTCTTTGGAAGAGACCGCGATAAGACGATCCTGCCATTTTCAATATGACCCTGGAATTTGTTTCAAAATCAGTAAATTTATGATATTTAGCTATTTTAATAGTGCTGACAGACTAAAATATTTGAATGTAAGTTATAACTTTGTCCCGTTTCCGGGAAAGATTATCTTTGATTTGATTTGATTTGCAGGATATCCCGGTGGTTAAAAAAAAAGACTATTTAATATATTGATACCCTGACATGCCTGGTCTGATAAATAAAGCCGCACTTGCGGAAACCAAATTAAAACTAATTAAACACAGATGAAATCTTTCCGTTCTTTCAATCTCATTACAGGTTGGATAATTTTTATCATTGCCGCTGGTGTATACCTGATGACCATTGAACCCACAGCCAGTTTCTGGGATTGCGGTGAATTTATTACTTCCTCCTTTAAACTTGAGGTGGGACATCCTCCCGGAGCACCGTTCTTTATGCTGCTGGGGCGGTTTTTCATGCTTTTCACCCACAATGTACGAAGGTCTCGGTTGCTATGAACAGCATGTCGGCCCTGGCATCGGGTTTTGCCATCCTGTTCCTCTTCTGGACTATCACACACCTTGCACGTAAGATCATCCTGGTCAATGAAGAAGATTATACTCTTCCCAGGATTATTGCCGTCATGGGTGCCGGTGCCGTTGGAGCACTCGCTTACACTTTTTCCGACACGTTCTGGTTTTCGGCAGTTGAAGCTGAAGTATACGGAACATCTTCTCTGTTTACCGCTTTTGTATTCTGGGCCATTCTCAAGTGGGAGAACGTTGCCGATGAACCCCGGTCAAACAAGTGGATCATCCTGATCGCTTACCTGATGGGTTTGTCTCTGGGTGTTCACCTTCTGAACCTCCTGGCTATCCCGGCCATCGTTTTCGTTGTTTATTTCAGAAAATACAAACCGACACCCTGGGGAATCGTGGCTTCCCTGCTGATCTCACTTGGCCTTCTGGGAGCAATGATGTACTTCGTCATCCCCGGCTTCGTGGCCATGGGTGCAGGACTTGAACTTCTTTTTGTGAATGGTTTTGGACTTCCGTATCAGTCCGGGCTCATTACATACGTCTTCCTTTTGTTCATCGTTCTTGGCTTTCTTGTTTATTATACCCACAAAAGACGACTTGTTCTCTGGAATACGGTTGTCCTGGTGGTCACCGTTCTTGCTCTCGGTTATGCCTCATACGGTGTGATCCTGATCAGGTCGAATGCCAATACACCCCTTGACGAGAGTAATCCTGATACTGCTTTTAACCTGCTGAGCTACCTGAACCGTGACCAGTACGGCCAGACACCCCTGTTTTACGGAAATTATTTCAATGCCCCGGCCATACGAACAGATCGAAGGTCACCCGAAATATTACCGTGAAAACGGAAAATATGTGAAAGTCACCACACCCGACTATAAATACATCCCGATTTCAGAGGCTTTTTCCCGAGGATGTGGAGTGAGCAGGATCCGCATATAGACCAGTATCTTTACTGGACCGGCATGAAGGAGTCGGCTCTTTACGAACCAATGAGGGATCAGAACGGTAACCCGATGAGGGACCAGAACGGGCAGTTCCGGTTACGACCGGACCAAGCCCATTGCCAAACCGTCGTTTGCTGCAAACCTGAGGTTTTTCTTCCGTTTCCAGATCGGCTACATGTATCTCCGGTATTTTATGTGGAATTTTGCCGGACGACAAAACGATATCCAGGGTCAGGGAGAACTGACCAACGGTAACTGGATCAGCGGCATCCCTTTTATCGACGATGCCCGCCTCGGACCGCAAAACCTGGCGCCGGATTACCTGAAAAATAACCGGGCACACAACGTGTATTTCATGCTGCCGCTTATTCCTTGGACTGATAGGTCTTTTCTTTCATTACAAATATCATAACCAGGATTTCTGGGTCGTGACCCTGCTGTTCCTGCTTACAGGACTGGCTATTGTGGTGTACCTTAACCAGTATCCTTTACAGCCCAGGGAGAGTGATTATGCCTACGCCGGCTCTTTCTATGCCTTCTCAATATGGGTGGGTCTGGGTGTGCTCGGACTGATACGGTATTTATCGAAGAATTATAAATCGATGTCAGTGGTGGGTTCGGTTATCTGTGCTGAGCCTGATCTTTGTCCCCGGACTTATGGCCAGGGAAAACTGGAACGATCATGACCGTTCCGGCCGCTTTACATCCCGCGATTTTGCTTACGACTACCTGAACAGTTGTAAGAAAGATGCCGTCATCTTCACCAACGGGGATAACGACACTTTCCCTCTCTGGTATATCCAGGAGGTGGAAGGCGTGCGTACCGATGTAAGGGTGATCAACCTGAGCTATTTCACCGCCGACTGGTATATCGAACAGATGACACACCGGATGTATGAATCCGATCCGGTGAAATTCTCTCTCAATAAAGATCAGTACCGGAATGGCAGCCGCGATTATGTCATTCTCGGGAAAAATACGCTTAACCCTGCTCGACAGTAAGTATGGGGCTAACAAAACCTATTTCAAAGGTGAGTATACGACCCTTTACGATCGTTTCATGAAGCTCGGTGGAAAAATCCAATCTGCCTAAGCTGTCTCCAAAAGATTACGAGGAACTGAAGAAAGGTCCGGATGCGATCAAGGTCGAGATCTTTGCCAATGCCCTGGGTAAGATCAATCAGAGGAAAAAAGAACTGGGCTTCAATGAAGATGACCTTAACAGCCTTATCACGGATACCCAGTCGCTGCTTCGCCGTATCGATGATTCAGCGATGCCCATCGACGATGCAATGAAGTTTGTCACCAGCAACGATCCGAGGTTCAAAGACGGAAGGTATTTTTTCCCCGGGACGAAGTTCGTGGTCAAAGTAGATACCGCAGCCCTGGTTAAAGACGGTGTGGTCACTGCTGAGCAACGGTTGAAAATGACCGATGAGATGCGGTTCGACCTCAGCAGCAGGCGCGGCGTTCCCAAAAACCTCCTGATGATGATGGATCTGATCGACGAGGTAAATAAAGGGGACTGGCAGCGTCCGATTTACTATGCCATCACCGCCTCACGCGATAACTATCTTAACCTTGAAAAATACCTGCACCGCGAAGGTCTCGCCTACAGGCTCCTTCCCGTGACCGGCAATAACGACGATCTGTTTACCGGAAGCGTAAATGCCGATGTGATGTATGACAAGGTCATGAATGTGTTCAAATGGGGTAATATCGATGATCCTAAGGTCTACCTCGACGAAAATAATCTGAGGATGCTCACTAATTTCCGGTACACCTTTGCCACCCTGGCCAATGCACTGTCTCAGCGAAGCAGAAAAAAGACAGTGCTATAGTCGTGCTGGACCGATGCATGAAAATGATGCCCAACAGCCGCATTCCATATAATGCAGCTATGATGCCGATCATCCAGCTGTATTATAACCTGGACCAACCTGAAAAGGCCAATGCCATTGTCCGTGAATATTCGGGCATGGTCGACCAGGAACTCTATTATTATGAAGGACTGATGAGGGCCAAACCGAATGAGTTCCCGCCGAGTGAGAATGATTACAGGTTTGCCACCAGGAACCTGCTGTCGATGTACTCACTGGCCAATTCATATAACCAGAAAGATGTGACTGACAGGAATTAATGAAGATGCTGCAAGCTCATAACGCCGATTTTCCCGGAATCATGAACAGCCAGTAAGATAAAAGAAAACGTATGCTGATCGTAAGACCTCCATATTTCATCACCAGCCTCATGCCCCGCATGACCTGGGGGTTTTACGGCCAGTTGCGGAAGGTCTTTCTGACGTTCGACGACGGGCCGACACCTGATGTGACACCCTGGGTCCTGGAACAGCTGAGACAGTACAATGCAAAAGCCACTTTCTTCTGCCTCGGGCGGAACGTGGATCATTTTCCCGATGTTTTCAGGCAGGTGGTGGAGGAAGGACATTCGGTGGGTAATCACACCTACAGCCACCTTAAGGGTTTCAGGTGTACCAACCGGCAGTATTTTGAAGATATCGAACTGGCCAGGCAGCTTATCGATTCCGATCTGTTCCGGCCGCCATATGGCCGTATCTGGCCCTCGCAGGTCAACCAGGTGGTCGGATCGTACCGGATCATTATGTGGGACGTGCTTAGCATCGATTATAACCGGAAAGTCCCGGGGGAACAGATCGTGATGAACGTCACCGGCAATGTCCGTTCAGGATCCATCGTCGTCTTTCACGATTCGGCCAAGGCCAGCAAGAACCTCTACTATGCCCTGCCGAGGGTTCTCGAATACCTCACAAAACAGGGCTATGAGATGGTCTCCATCCCTATGAAAAAGTACGTCGCCGACCGGATGTGGCTAAAGGGCGTGTCGGGGAAGAGGACGGGGTAGGGTAGGGTAGTTTTCAATCCTAAAAGACAACCTGCATTACCTCTGCAATGAGAGGTATGAAGATATGGGTTATGAAGTCATTTAATAAGGCTTTCTCCACTCAAACTCAAACTTCTTCTCTCGGCTTTCTCCACTCACACTCAAACTCAAACTTCTTCTCTCACTCTCCCTCTCCCTCCAATCTCCACTCTCCACTCCCCACTCCTCAATCTCCACTCCCCACTCCCCAATCTCCACTCTCCACTCACTAATCTCCACTCTCCCACTCCCCAATATCTTCATACCCTAACAAAATACCTCTTTACCACTCCTGCCACACACTCAATTTTATATCCCGGTTCATTTCTGAGGCTCATGAAATAGCGAACCCTGGCAAGACGGTCCTGCCATTCCGGAAGAGATGAGCGGTTGATGACAGGAAGAACATGATCGGCAATCTGACGGGCTTTTTTATCGTGAAGTGCATCTGTAACGGGCAGGTAAGTACCGAAAATTTGGGAAGAAAGGAGCAGGCTGGCATGAAGAATACTCTGAATACCGTCTTTTTTGGATCGCAGGTTCATCTTATCCCAGTCGAGGTCCCAGTGGTTCACTGCTTCATGAATATCTCTTAACCAGAACAGCCGGAAATATTGATGCAAGATGCCATGCAGGATGAGGTAGATGAAATGATTTTCCCTGTTCATGGTAGGGATAAGGATATTCCCGGCTTTAATATTTTCCGGATCCCTGGTAAGCTGTTCTTCATGCGGATAGAACAACCGGTTGGAAAACAAACTCCAGTGCAGTTCAAGGACAATGTTTTTATCCCTGTTAATGAAGGTATAATTCTTTTTGATCCGGCGAAAATACTTTTCAGGTTTTGATTCTTCCGCCGGGATTATCTGGTATCCGGCAAACTTCAAAATGGGTTTAATCCTGTCGATATCTTCTTCATGTATCAGCAGGTCAATATCACGCGTCAGCCTCAACCCGATATCTCCGTATAGTTGGATAGCCAATGCCGTTCCCTTGGGTGACAGGTAGTGAAGATTCTCCTTGTTGAGGTGCCCTCCGAGAATCTGCAGTTCATTGGCCAGGAGAAGTTGTTTCTGAAGCTGGATCTGATAGCTGGTCTTCAGGCGCTGCCTGATCTCTGCCGGGATGTCATCTGAATGCTGCTTCAATACAAGCTCAAGAGTATGATAATACCGGTGATGATACACCAGTTTCTCAAAGACCTCCCATTCCGGGACTTCATCCGAATTCCCGGGATCAATAAGAAACTGGATGTCCTTGTTCAGAGTTTTCATAGTAATCATTTTCCTAATCCCCTCTCTAGACGCCGTAACTAACTTATCTATAGAGAGATATGAAGTTATGAAGTTATGAAGTTATGAGGTTATGAAGTTATGAAGATGGACTTCCTAACTCTCTTAATCACTTAATCACTTAATCACTTAATCCCTAAATCCCTAACTCCCTAACTCCCTAACTCCCTAATCAACTCTAATCCCTCAATCCCTCAATCTCATCTCTAATCCCTAACTCCCTAACTCCCTAACTCCCCACTCCTCCCCATCTCCTGCAACAGCAATATCTGCAATGAATTAAAGAACGCCCCCGGATTGGCAGGAATTTTATCCTTGAACCCGCGGTTCTTTATTCTTTCCTGCCAGGCCAGCATCTTATCGTAGTCAAGGTAATGGGTTTTATTAACTTCTTTTGAATGCAGAATCAGTTTCCGGATGTTCTCATAGTCGTTCATAAACCTCATCTGTACAGTGGGAACCGTTGCTCCCGTTTTATCATCTCTAAGCCTGATTTTTTCAGGAAGGATACCTCTCATAGCCTCACGATAGAGATAACGTCGCTGACCATCCCTGACTTTCAGTCCGGCAGGAAGAGAAAAATAAAACGCCACGAGTTCCGGATCCCAGAATGGATAGGCATATTCCATCCGGCGGTTCCTGGCCGCCAGGTAGGAATATTCGAATCGCTCGGATACGTGCTGGTGCATGATACGCTTGTACTGCCTGGCCCGGACGTCAGGATCGTCGGGGAAACCCACATCTCTCATAATATCTCTCCCTGATATGCATTGTCCTGCCGAATGTCTCATCGAAGGCAAGTCCTTTAAACTTAGGGATCCGCCAGTCCTGATCACTGATTAGCTTTCTGATCATTCGCATTGCCATTGGAGTGTATCGCGTAAGATAGTATCTCAGCAAGGCTTTCTGCCGGCTTTTATGTTTCAGCTCCGCCCTGGAGAGCAGCTCATTCTTCAGCTCCGACCATTGCATGTTTTTGATCAGTTCTTCATAAATTCCTGCACCCTGTGAGGTGACACCCTCATCACCCCCAAATCCCGAAAGCAATATCCGGACGCCATTTTCCTCAGCGCGATCATAAAGAGCATCCGCAAAAATATTATATCCTTGTTGCGTTGGTCCCGACTGAATGTGTATGGTTTTTTTGAGTGTTTCAATGATACCCCTTTCATCGGCCGGGCAGAAAAGATGATTCGGGATGCCGGTATGCCGGATCAGAGCCTGGCTGAATTCCCGTTCGTCATTGTAGGGAAAGTATTTGCCCAGGGATGAGTCTGAAAAAGCATGGGACAACGCGAAGAAAGGTATATTTTTATCTTTGAGAAACGCCCAGGCCAGAGCAGTTATGCCGGACGAGTCCAGCCCGCCGCTCAGTTCGGAACCAACTGACACCGCCCCTTCAATTTTGCGGTTGACAGACCTGACCATTTTTTCATGAAAAAGGTAAAGTGCTTCATCCTTTTTCAGACGTTCTGTCTCCGGCCGGGAAACGAGATCCCAATAGGATCTGAGCCTGGTTTCCCGGCGATCGATAATCATAAGGTTGCCAGGTAACAGTCGCTTAATATTCTTGTAAGGTGACCGGTCTTTTTCGGATTTGACCGTGGAGATGCTGTCGGCAATCCATTGTTCATCCATGACCGGTACGAAGCCGGGAAGGGTGAAAAGGGCTTTCATTTCCGTGGCAAAGGCAAAATAAGCCTGGGTTTCGGTATAAAACAGGGGCCGTTTACCGAGATGATCGCGAACGAGGACAAGCTTTTTTTTATATTTATCCCAGGCTGCTACGGCAAAGTCACCGTTGGATCCCGAAGGATCCGACAAAAAATGATCAATCCGGGTATTTATATCCTGGTTTGAGGTCACTTCCTGAAACAGGCCGGAAAGAAAATCACGGTCAGCATCGTGAACAAAAATGTAACGGTCCGTTTCCTTCAGGCCGGCAATACGAGCCGTCTCTGAATGCGTGAACATGAAATGTAAACCGAAAGCTGTATTCTCAAATGCCACAAATGACGTACTATCAGGTTGCCATTCACGCATGGCATTCAGCATAGGTTTGACGAGTCTTTCACCCGGAACCATATTCCTTTTACCGATCACACCGCAAATGGCTCCCATAAATGTCTTTTTTGTACGGCTAAGGTAGGGAAATTTAATGTTTTTTTTCGGGAGACGCGAAGCATCGCGTCGTCTACGTTTTGGTTTTCATTCATTAATTTTTAATTGGCGTTTGCGTTCTATCGTCATTTGTTTTCCGATTTCCCCGGAGACGCGAAGCATCGCGTCGTCTACGGTTTGGTTTTTTCATTCATTAATTTTTAATTGGTGTTTGCGTTCTATCGTCTTATGTTTCCCGATTTCCACGGAGACGCGAAGCATCGCGTCCTCTACGTTATGGTTTTCATTCATTAATTTTTAATTGCCGTTTGCGTTCTAACGTCTTATGTTTTCCGATTTCCCCGGAGACGCGAAGCATCGCGTCGTCTACGTTCTCATTATTTATTATCTTTGCAAAAAAACCTTGGATCGGGCCTTACATATCGCGTTTTTGGACTTCATGTTGTCTCGGGTTTTGAAATTCCCGAACTGTTTACGGCGGCGTCTGGGGAACCGGATGTTACCGTTGATTTCGGTATGGTTCCGGATGAACTGCCGGATTACAAGGGCCGGGGTGTGCTTTACCAGGCAAAACCGGGAGCCTTTCTGTTCCGGTTGGATACGGTTGGGAAATACCTGGTCGAAGATGGCCGGAAGATCACCGTGGAGAGGCTTAATAATGCCACCGATGAGGAGATCCGGCTGTTCCTGCTTGGTTCGGCTTTCGGGGCACTGATTCATCAGCGCGGATTGCTGGCTTTTCATGGCAGCACAATCGTGAAAGACGGAAAGGCCTGGATTATTGCCGGCATTTCCGGTACCGGTAAATCCAGCCTGGCAGCGGTGTTGGTCCGGCGCGGATATCCGCTGCTTGCCGACGATGTATCTGTGATCGGCTTTCAGGATAATGAACCGGTGGTCTACCCGGGTATTCCGCACCTTAAGCTATGGTATGATGTGATGAAAAAACTGGGCGAGGATCCGGCGAAACATCCCAAAGTGAGACCGCAACTATTGAAATACAGGCAGGATGTAAAGGATGCCTTTGCAGGCAATTCCGTTCCGGTTTCAAAAATTATCGTGCTGACCAGCAAAAACTCGGAAGGTTTTGAAAGGTCTGAGGTAAAAGGCATAGAGAAATTCAACCAGATCAAAAATAACACCTATCGCTTCCAGTATGTGGACGCTCTCGGGCAGTCGGCCATCCATTTCGCCATGAGCAGCAGACTGGCAAATGCCGTCGATGTGGTTCAGGTCAAACGGCCAAGTAGCCCGCTGTTGCTGGAGGAATTGGCGAGATTTTGTTTTGGAGGAGGGGAGGGGGAGTGGAGAGTGAGAGTGGAGATTGGAGAGTGGAGATTGGAGAGTGGAGATTGGAGAGATGATGAGATTGGAGAGTAGAGATTGGAGATTGGAGATTGGAGAGAGAGATTGCCGAATAGAGATCCCTGGAGATCCCTAATCCCTAATCCCTAATCCCTAATCCCTAATCTCTAAACCCTAATCTCTAAACCCTAACCCCTAACCCCTAATCTCTAACTAAAATGCGACATTCAAATTAAAACTTACTTTTGCATGCGATATTTTGATGTTTCTTCCATAAAGGGATATAAAATCCTAAACTCAAAATTTTATTCTTATGGAAGATTTCAAATTCATGCAATATGAAATATGGAAAAGGTCGGTGGAATTGGCCAAAAAAATATTCAAATGGCTGAATACACTAAAACCTGGAAGTAAACACTATAAGTTGGTTCAACAAATTGAGGCCAGCAGTGCTTCTGTATTCGAAAACATTGCAGAAGGTTACGGAAGAGGAACAACCAGAGAGTTTATAAGATTTCTTAAAATCTCCCGGGGCTCTCTTTATGAAACCGCCAGTCTCCTATATTTCTTTAAGGAGATTGAATGGATGGAGGATCAGATATTTAAAGAGCTATTTACAGAATGTAATGTGAATGCAAAAATGATAAATAGTTTGATTAGTAAACTAAATAAGAATGAAGGGGAGAGGATTGGGATTTAGAGAGTGGGGGTTAGGGATTGGGGATTAGAAATTAGTGTTTAGAGATTGGAGATTGGGAGGAAACAAATCCCAAAATTCTACTCCCTAATCTCTACTCCCTAATTTCTAATCTCCAATCTCTAATCTCCAATCTCTACTCTCCAATCTCCAATCTTCCCCACTCCCATGAACCCCAAACCCATCATATGGCTCGCTTCCTACCCCAAATCAGGCAACACCTGGTTCCGGATCTTCCTTTCCAATCTTTTCTCGGAAAGCGACGAGCCGGTGAGCATCAATAAGCTCCATGCCACACCCATTGCCAGCGGGCGGACACTTTTCGATGAGTATGCAGGAGTATCCTCTTCTGATCTTAGTCAGGATGAGATAGATGATCTCCGGCCCGGGGTATACCGGGAAGCTGCTGCAAACTCCGGAGAATTGATATTCCAGAAAGTACACGATGCCTGGCGGCTCACCCCTTCCGGAGAGCCCATGTTCCCTGCAGATGTGACAAAGGCCGTTATTTACTTTATCCGGAACCCGCTGGACGTGGCCGTTTCCTTTGCCTTCCATTCATCTTCATCCTTTGAAAAAGCAGTAGATGAGATGAATGATCCGGATAATGCCTTTTGCGGAAAACCAAAACGATTGTACAATCAATTGAGACAGCATTTGATGACCTGGTCGGGGCATGTGAAAAGCTGGGTGGATGAATCGGGGCTGCCTGTACTGGTTTTAAGGTACGAAGACATGAAAGCCGACACGTACAACTCCTTTAAGAAAGCTCTGGATTTTCTCGAACTTGAGTTTTCAGATCAAAAAATTCGCCAGGCCATTCACAATGCCGATTTCCGGAACGTGAGGCTGATGGAGGAATCGGAGGGATTTAACGAGAAACCGATAAAGATGACGTCCTTTTTCCGTGAAGGAGCTGCCGGTGGCTGGCGTAACCATTTGGATCCTAAAGACGTAGAAAGAATTGTATCAGAACATGGCGAGGTGATGAGAAGGTATGGGTACCTGGAGTAGGTTGTTGTTATCACTGTTTTTCCAATCTCCAATCTCTACTCTCTACTCTCTACTCCCCACTCCCCATGTTAATAAATATAGCATCTAATCTCTTGACTCTTAATTTAAATGCTTAAATTTGTTTTTGGGAAAAAATTGTATCAGGAAGTAATAAGCCCGGATACTGTGTTTCAAGTGATTATCCGGGGATTTGATCATTGGAATGCCTTTCGAAGAAAAGGACGACTTACCATTTCCTGATCCGTGATATTCCCGTTTGATTTTCAGGTATGCTTAAGAAGAAAAAAAAGATTGAGATAGACGGTCAGACCCGTTTGCAGCGAGACACAGAGCAGCAGTTTACGTACATTGACAACGAAGTGGTGATGCTCAGTCTGAAACAGGGTGAATACTATGGCCTCGATTCCGTGGGTACGCGAATCTGGGAACTACTGGAAAATGAACAGACCTTTTCACAGCTCATTGCCAGCCTGATGGAAGAGTTCGAGGTAGAAGAGCATCTTTGCAGGGTCGACACCATGGA
>CAVXSF010000027.1:0-42680 GCA_963764345.1 uncultured Bacteroidales bacterium
TCCTTCAAGATACATCGCCAGTTGAACAATGGAAACTAATAAGGCAATAGCAATAAAGCCGATATATGTACGCCATTTTTTGAATATTTTATATAATTCTATATTTATTAAAGTAATCATCAAACTTCTTTATCAATAATGTTTAAAAAATATTCTTCAAGAGATCGTTTGGGAATAACGGCGCTTACAGCCACCTCATTCTCAACCAGGTATTTGTTTAATCCGGCAATCTGATCATCTTCCAGATTGAAAATAATTCTTCCATCTTCATAACTATCTAAATCGTTAATCCAATTTGTAGTTGACAATATATTTCTCGCTCTTTCCACATTATCCACTTCAAAAGTGACCTGCAATTTGTTCAAGTTCAGCAGTTCTTTCACTTCCCCTTCCACAATTTTTGCACCCTTGTTAATTATTATCATTCTTTTCGCCACCATTTCAACTTCATAGAGAATGTGAGATGAGAGAAAAATAGTTTTATTTTCTTCCTTGCTTAAACGAAGGATTAAATCTCTTATCTCCTTCATTCCCTGCGGATCAAGTCCGGTGGTCGGTTCATCTAAAATAATTAATTCGGGATTATGCAGAAGTGCTTGAGCTATTCCAAGAATCCTCCAGACCGTGAAAAAAAGTTTTAACCTTACTTTTGTAGCGTTTCTCAAGACCCACCAGCTCCAGTATTTCCATTATTCGCTTTTTTGAATGTTTGACGGTACTTCGACCGCAGGTAAGCGATGTACTGTTCCTCGGTCTCGCCTTCACAGAAAACAAAAAACGTAGGCCTTATCTTTTTGCCCTTTGAAACACGGCTTCTACGACTCATCGAGTATGGATTTTAAGTTTGACGATGAATCGTTGACATAGGGGATGGCATCGAAACGCCCCTGCAAATAGGCCTTTTCAAGGTCCATGGTATCCCGGAAATCCTTATAGTCGAACAACGAGTATAGATCGGTGGAAGAATCCGGTTTCTTGTTCACAAAACAGATCTGGTCCTTTCTCAGCATTTCCAGGTCAAGCAGGTGGGTGTTATGTGTGGTGAAGATCAGTTGGGCACGGTTTCCGGCATGAAACAACTTTATTATGTATTCAACCATCTTGCTGTGAAGACTTGATTCTATCTCGTCAATTAAAAGGATCTTGTCTTTCTTAATAATATCAATAATAGTGAGCATGATATAGAAGAGCTTTTTTGTGCCATCCGATTCTTCCAGGTTGAAATCGAAAGCTACCCCGGGATTGGATTTGTGATAACTCGTAATGATAAGGTGTTCCTGCTGTTCATCCTTTATGGTTGCGGTATTATCTGAAAAATCAGCATTGACATTTTTGACGGGTCTGATTTCTTTCCGGAGCTTTAAACCGGTAATATCGCTGTCAGCTATTTGCAGGGCTTTTAACAAGTTATCTTTATTCTCATTAAACAAGGATTCGACTGATAGTGCATTAAAACCAAGATATCCGAGTATAAACTTTTCATGGAAAAAACGGAATACTTCCTTAGGTATTTCCCGGTCCATCTGGCTGGCACGTGAAACGAAAAGGGTCTTCCTGGAGGTGTTTTCGGCAACATCAAGCGGTTTTTTCATCACAGATCCAAAGCTGTAAATTTCACTTTTTGGTTTGTTTGCCTTCTCCTCCCGGGTAAACACCTTAGCTTTCCTGCCTTTCGGGTAATAATAAAGCTCCTCTGTCAGTATCTCCTGCCGGGTTAAGGAAAAGCTGTACTCATATTCAATACCGTTCGAAATGAAGTTGATAAAGAAATGACTCGGTTTTCTTGTGTAGCCATTAAATTTGAACGGTATGAAGTTGAATAGCACATTCTCATTATGGTTGTGTGAATTAAAGACCATGGCAGCACAAAAGCGAATAGCCTTCAGTATATTGCTCTTACCCGAAGCATTCGCTCCATACATAGCAACCGTCTTCAAAACTTTAAAGTCCTCGTATTCGATTACATTTTCTGATAGCTCCCTCGACTTTTGGGTATTGATGATGGCAGCCTGCATATCCAGAACAATCTCTTCCTTAATGGAAAAAAAATTGCTTAAACGGATCTCTAATATCATTTAGGTGGTGTTTATTGTAAAATAATTACAAATATATGCATTAAAAACAGTAAAACATACTTTTTAACAATTTGTTCACCATGACATATATAATGATGGTACGACCATTTGCGTCCTGTATTTGGGTTTTTCTGTTAACTTTATGGTAGAATTGTGGGAATAATTACTCCCGAAACTCATAAAAAGTAAAATAAATATTTGCCAGAGAACTGAAAAACGCCTTATGAATTCAAGTACCGAAATATATATTTACGGTTCCTGCAGGTACGGCTCGGATAAAGAAAAGGGCGCCGGTGGTTTTGCTGCCATTATTGTCCGGGAAGATACCATGCAATCCGAGATTTCCGGTGCTTTCCCTGAAACAACAAATGCCCGTATGGATATTGCGGGGATTACTGAAGGATTAAAAAAAGTCAGGAAACAGGGAAAAACGACTGTCTATCTTTCAAATGAGAACGTGATACGTGCTCTTACAAAGGGCTGGCTCGAAAGATGGGAAAAGAAAGGCTACAAAAAAATCAAACACCAGGATCTCTGGCATGAACTTTATATCGAACTTCTTAAATTCGATGGTCAGGTCGGGTTTGTGAACTCCAAGGTTTTGGAGCCCAATCCTTTCCTTAAAAGAGCAGAAGAGCTAGCCAGGGAAAAATCAGGAAGCATAAAAAAACCATCGCATATAGTTGAAGATGGTGAAAAGCCTGAAGCCAAAATAGAACCAGAGACCAAAAAACAAGACATACCGGCCGACAGTCCCAAAGCGCAACACCTTTCCTACATTAAAGAACACGGCAAATTCGATATCGATTGTTCATGCGCCATCTTCAATGAAGAAGAGATTTGTATCCTGCAGAAGTATGGTCACTGGTTTAAAGCTCTTACCGAGGGTATTCTGGAACCCGTAAGCGATATGCAGCAGCGTTTTGTTGCGATAGCCAGGGGTGAGGATGAACCCTTCAGCATCGAAGAGAAAGCCTGGTATAAGTATCTCGGGAGAAAGAAGCTTGAAGAAAAAGATGGCGAGAAACTTAATGTACGCTATCAGGTGGAGGATGATAAATGGTATAGTAACGATGACATAAAGAAGATGCGTTCGGTGTCTATGAAGACGGTTTGGGAAACTCATAGTGATGGAGCCCAGACAGCCCGTTTCAAAAGAAGTAAATAAGCCACATCTGTTCAATTCTAAAAATTTGATTACTTTAGCTATATGCCTTCTTCAAGTCTCATAGAGTCCACAGTCGAGAATCATGCCATCCATCTGCTGGAGGAGGCCGGTTATACCTATATGCCCGGTCCTGACATATCCCCGGGAGGTATTTACCACGAAAGGGACTCCTTTCAGGAGGTCATCCTGAAAATCAGGCTGCAGAGATCCTTAAAACAGATCAACCCCGAAGTGCCTGCAGAATTCCTTCAGCAAGCTGTAACCACCGTCTCCCGCATCTTTAAAGCCGATCTGATCACCAGCAACGAGGACTTTCACGATAAGCTCTGTAACGGCATCGACATCGAATTTTCAAGAGAAGGGGAACTGCGGTCGGAGAAGGTTCACCTGATCGATTACCATAACCCGGAGAATAACGATTTTCTCGTCGTTAACCAGTTCACCGTTGAGGGACCTGAATATACCCGTAGGCCTGACATCATCCTGTTTGTAAACGGCCTCCCGCTGGTGGTATTCGAGATGAAACGGGGCGAGCAGGAGAACGTGGACCTGCGGGATGCATGGCAACAGATACAGACCTATAAGAAGCAGATCCCGGCTCTTTTTCATTATAACGGACTGGTTATCCTCTCCGATGGTTTTGATGCGCTAATGGGATCCCTTTCGGCGCCCTGGTCGAGATTCCTGGCTTGGAAATCTGTGGATGGTATCCGGGAGGATAAAGTAACCGTTCCGCAACTGAATACCCTTATCAGGGGGATGCTGCAAAAGGACGTGATTCTTGACATGCTTCGGCATTTCATCGTCTTCGAACACATCAGCCACATAGATACCAAAACCGGTCAGGTGGTTCAGGAACGGATCAAAATAGTTGCAGCATACCACCAGTACTATGCCGTTAACAAAGCCATCGAATCCACCCATCATGCAACTGCCCGTGAAGGGGACCGTAAAGCAGGCGTGATATGGCACACTCAGGGATCAGGTAAAAGCCTGTCCATGGTATTTTATTCTGGTAAACTGGTGCTGCAACTGGACAATCCGACCATCATCGTCATTACCGACCGGAATGATCTGGATGACCAGCTATTTGATACTTTCTCCTCTTCAAGGAGCTTACTACGACAGGATCCATCGCAGATAGAAAACAGGGAAGAACTCAGGGATGCTTTAAACGTGGCTGCCGGTGGCATCATCTTTACCACCATTCAGAAGTTTTTCCCGGAGGAAGGGGAAAAAATCTTCCCGCTACTCTCAGACCGAAGGAACATCGTTGTGATTGCAGATGAAGCTCACAGGTCGCAGTACGGTTTTAAAGCAAAGACGGTATACATTACAGACAAGGACGGGAAGGAGATAGGCACCAAAACGGCTTACGGCTTCGCAAAATATATCAGAGATGCCCTTCCCAATGCCTCCTTTATTGGGTTCACGGGTACCCCTGTGGAGAAGGAAGATGCCAATACCCCGGCTGTATTCGGGAACTACATCGACATTTACGATATCGCACAGGCAGTGGAAGACGGTGCCACGGTGAAGATCTATTATGAGAGCCGGGTGACCCGGGTTAAGATCAAAGAAGGGTATCTGGAACGGCTCGACCTGGAACTGGCCAGGGTTGCTGAGGATGCCGGTGAATACCATCTGGATGCAGCCAAGACCAAATGGAGCAGTCTGGAGGCCATCGTCGGCGATGAGGACCGGCTTAACAAGGTGGCCGAAGACATGATCCACCACTTTGAAGAACGCCAGAAGGCGAATGATGGAAAGGGAATGTTTGTCGCCATGACCAGACGGATCGCCGTTGATTTGTACGAGAAGATTATCGAACTACGACCGGAATGGCACAGCAAAGATCTGTCGAAGGGTGCCATTAAAGTCGTTATGACCAGCGCAGCCTCTGATCCGGATAACTGGCAGCAACATCACACCACCAAGCAACAAAGGAAGTTACTGGCTGACCGTATGCGGGATCCCGATGATGAACTTAAGATGGTCATCGTCCGGGATATGTGGCTGACAGGTTTCGATGTACCCTGTCTGCATACGATGTACATCGACAAGCCCATGCAGGGACATAACCTTATGCAGGCTATCGCACGGGTAAACCGGGTTTATAAGGATAAAGCAGGCGGGTTGATCGTCGACTACATTGGTGTTGCCGATGACCTCAGAAAGGCTTTAAAAGTCTATTCTGAGAGTGGTGGCAAGGGATCACCGACACTGGATACCGAACAGGCCGTTCATTTCTTTATGGAGAAACTGGAAGTTGTCCGGCAGATGTATCATGGCTATTACTACCAGCGATTTTTCACATCCACTATAGGCGAGAAGCTGACCATTATTCTTGAAGCACAGGATCATATACTTGGTCTGGATGAGGGGAAGGAGAGATACCTCAGGGAGGTCACTGCCTTGTCGAAAGCCCTGTCACTTGTCATTACCGAGGATGCTGTGCAGGAATACAAGGAGGAGGTGGGTTTCTTTCAGGCAGTGAAAGTCAGGCTCGCCAAGTTTACGAGGGGAAGAGGACTTTCCCGTGATGAGGTCGATACGGCCGTCAAGCGGCTGATCAATGAAGCCATCGAAGCTCAGGATGTGGTGGATGTATTTGATGCAGCAGGACTGAAGCGTCCTGACATTTCGGTCATATCCGATGAATTCCTCGCCGAAGTCAAGCGAATGAAATATAAGAACCTCGCTGCCGAGCTCCTCAGGAAGCTTTTAAATGACGAAATAAGGGTCAGGACTAAGTGGAATGTCATCGAGGGAAAGAAGTTCTCAGAAATGCTTCAGCAGGCCGTCCAGAATTATGAGAAACGCTTTCTGTCGCTGCCGGAGTTCATCGAGGAGCTGACCAAGCTTGGCCGGGAGATCAAAGCTGCCGAGGAGAAAGGGGAGGAGCTTGGCCTGACGCAGGATGAATATGCCTTCTATTCAGCCCTTGCAGCCAACAAGAGTGCCCGGGATATCATGGGAGACGAAAAGCTTGCTCAGCTTACACATGTTCTGCTCCAGAGGGTTAAGGATAATACCAGCATCGACTGGCAGTACCGGGAGAATGCCCGGGCGAAACTGAGGCGGGCGATCAAGCGGTTGTTGAGGGAATATGGGTATCCGCCGGATATGGAGAAGCTGGCGATGGAGAATGTGATAAGGCAGGCGGAGATGATGGCGGAAAATAATAACAACTACCTTTAAATACTTTACTACTAAATATTTATTTCTATGAAGAAACTATTAATTTTTTCGCTATCATTCTTGATCATACCCTTTGGGAAAGCTCAAATATCGTTCTCTAAGGTTGATGGAGGTTCCGTAATCACTAAACTGGGAATGGGAATAAATGTAAATGACGGATCCTCACTAAACAGAGAATGGGTTGTATTAAATGATGAAACTTGTCCCTTACAATTGGACCAAAATTTAGGAATTAATTCAGGTTATTTTAGTTCAAGATATTCATTCTCCGCTAAGGGTAGCGTTTATAGTAAAGAAGAAATAGTAGCATTTGAAATACATCATGTTCTTTATGATGTTTTTGGTGGACATATAAAAAGTCTAAGCAATTTAGAAGTCGCAGATTTTAGTGGTGAATATAAACTAGATCGTAGAGGTAGTTGGTATGCAACTGAAAATCAAATAAGTGAGTATTTAATATGTGTTTCTTATGTTGCTAATGTAAGGACTAAATCAGGTAGTATATGGCGATATAATCCTGATGAAATAAAACAAAAATTGAGCGAAATTCAGATTTCCTACGAAGAAGGTTATTCTCCTGCCAATTCTGATGATGATAAATGATGTAACTAAAAATGCTTCCTTTTAAAAAACCCTCCGCTATCGCTCCGGGTTTACGGCCTTTTTTCAGAGACACCGAAGAGGGATTATTTCATGATCCCAGGTGGGGGAGTACTGCAACCTCAAAAGCCCAAACCCTCTGATTAAGCTCCGGGTTTACGGCCTTTAATCTCAGAGATATCGAAGAGGGATTATTTCATGATCCCAGGTGGGGGAGTACAGCAACCTCAAAAGCCCAAACCCTCTGATTAAGCTCCGGGTTTACGGCCTTTAATCTCAGAGATATCGAAGAGGGATTATTTCATGATCCCAGGTGGGGGAGTACTGCAACCTCAAAAGCCCAAACCCTCTGATTAAGCTCCGGGTTTACGGCCTTTTTTCAGAGACACCGAAGAGGGATTATTTCATGATCCCAGGTGGGGGAGTACTGCAACCTCAAAAGCCCAAACCCTCTGATTAAGCTCCGGGTTTACGGCCTTTAATCTCAGAGATATCGAAGAGGGATTATTTCATGATCCCAGGTGGGGGAGTACTGCAACCTCAAAAGCCCAAACCCTCCGCTATCGCTCCGGGTTTACGGCCTTTTTTCAGAGACACCGAAGAGGGATTATTTCATGATCCCAGGTGGGGGAGTACTGCAACCTCAAAAGCCCAAACCCTCTGCTATCGCTCCGGGTTTACGGCCTTTATTTCAGAGACACCGAAGAGGGATTATTTCATGATCCCAGGTGGGGGAGTACTGCAACCTCAAAAGCCCAAACCCTCCGCTATCGCTCCGGGTTTACGGCCTTTAATCTCAGAGATATCGAAGAGGGATTATTTCATGATCCCAGGTGGGGGAGTACTGCAACCTCAAAAGCCCAAACCCTCTGTTATCGCTCCGGGTTTACGGCCTTTAATCTCAGAGATATCGAAGAGGGATTATTTCATGATCCCAGGTGGGGGAGTACTGCAACCTCAAAAGCCCAAACCCTCTGATTAAGCTCCGGGTTTACGGCCTTTAATCTCAGAGATATCGAAGAGGGATTATTTCATGATCCCAGGTGGGGGAGTACTGCAACCTCAAAAGCCCAAACCCTCCGCTATCGCTCCGGGTTTACGGCCTTTTTTCATTCCTGCTGCCATTTGAAAATGAATTTTCAATGGCAGCAGGAATGAAAAAAGCCCTATTTTGCTGTTGCAAAATTGGGCTTTTGAGGTTGCGGAGGAAGAGGGATTCGAACCCCCGGTCCGCGCGAGCGGACAACGGTTTTCAAGACCGCCGCATTCGACCACTCTGCCATTCCTCCGGCCGCAAAAGTAACATATTTTTTTTAATCGGAAATGGCCTGCCTCAATTTTTCGAAAAGGACGCCGGCTAATTTCCGAATTCCCTTTACAGTGCTCGTTAATCCGGATATTTCGACCTTGATTTTTGCCTTATTTTATCCTTTTTTCAACAAAACCGCATTTTTTTAGCCCTAAATTTGCTAAACATCAGAAATACTCTATATTTGTATACAATTTGACACTTTAATGATTTCTAACCCTAAAAATTTTTTATTATGAACAAAGCACAATTAATCGATGCAATTGCTGCCGAGGCTAACATTACAAAAGCTGATGCTAAAAGAGCTTTGGATGCTTTCGTAAAAACAACAACCGGTGCCCTGAAAAAAGGTGATCGTGTTGCTCTTGTTGGTTTTGGTTCATTTTCAGTATCAAAAAGAAACTCAAGAACCGGAAGAAATCCGCAAACTGGTGCTCCTATTACTATCAGTGCTAAAAAAGTGGTTAAGTTTAAAGCTGGTAGTGAATTGGGTGACGCTGTTCAATAAAAAATATTTGTCCTACCTTTGAGGGAGCTTACCAATGCTCCCTTTTTTTGTACCTTGAGCCTCATGGATGATCTGATAAATTATCTCTCAGGCTTTGTAACACCGGAACGACTGCAGCGTTTTGAGCAGGTGCTCGAATCCCGGACACGGTATTTTACGGTTGTTCTTGAAGACATTTACCAGTCTCAGAATGCCAGTGCAGTAGTAAGAACCTGCGACTGCTTCGGAATCCAGGATATCCATATCATCGAAAATCAGAACCCGTTCAAAATGGACGGTGAAGTGGCCCTTGGTGCTGAAAAATGGGTCAGCATTTTTCGGTACCAGAACCATGAAAACAATACCGAAAGAGCCATTCAGCACCTTCGTACCCTTGGTTACCGCATTGTGGCCACAAGCCCCGATAAACGGAATGTTTCCCTTGATGAGTTCTCCCTTGAAAAAGGCAGGATAGCACTCTTCTTTGGAACTGAACTCACCGGAATCTCTGAGGATGTTGCCAAACAGGCTGATGAACTGATCAGGATTCCCATGTTCGGTTTCACGGAAAGCTATAATATCTCCGTCTCCGTTGCTCTTGCTCTTCAGAATCTCGTTTGCCGGCTTCAGAAATCGGATATCGACTGGAGGCTGGGAAGCGATGAAAAGAAAAAATTAAAACTCGACTGGCTCAGGAAATCTGTGAAGAGCAGCCTTGCAATTGAGCGACAGTTCTGGGAAAATAAAAAATAAAATATCCCGTTCGTTAAAATTGAAACCCCGTTATTAAAAATCCGTATAATTTTTTATCTTTGACCAAACAGTAGATTGTGTTGATTAATTTTATTTAATTCTCCACTAAAAGGGAACTTGATGAATTGCATAATTATTGACGACGATAAATTGTCCAGAAGGATTCTCGAAGAATTCATAAAGAAGACTGAGGGATTAGTGCTGAGATATTCATTCTCAGACGCGGTTGAGGCAATTAATGTTATGAAAAAGGACGATGAGATCCAGTTGATCTTTCTTGATATCGAGATGCCTGAGATGAGTGGTATCGACTTCCTGAATTCATTAAAAAATCCCCCTCAGATCATTATCTTTTCTTCCAAAGGTAAGTATGCCATCGATGCCTTTGAGTATGATGTCACAGATTATCTTCTCAAACCAGTAACCTATTCGCGTTTCTATAAAGCAGTCGATAAAGCAGCAGCACGTTTCGAACGAAATAAAATGAACATCCTGGGCAAGGATGAAATCTTTATCAAGAAAAACTCAACACTTGTCAGGCTGAGGTATGAAGATATTCTCTGGGTGGAAGCCCTCGAGAATTATGTGATTTTCAATACCTTCAAGGATAAGTACACGATTCACTTTACGATGAAGGCCATCGAACACAAACTTCCTTCTGGTAAATTCACCAGGGTACACCGTTCTTATATCGTCAATACCAGCAGTATCGATGTGATAGAGGATAACTCTGTTATTATCAAGACTGATGACGGATCCAGAAGTATACCCATCGGTAAATCATACAAGGATAAATTAATGAAGGATATCAATTTGATCATCAAATAGGTATTATTTATCCCTAAAATGGTTTCAAACCGGATTCTTTTCCTGAACCATATCGCCCAGACATCACCCTCGCCCATGCTGATCGAGATCGAATCGGCAAAGGGGATTTACCTTTATGGCCCGGGGAACAAAAGGTATATCGACCTCATATCAGGAGTGAATGTTTCCGCCCTCGGCCATGCCCATCCCGGGATTCTCAAAGCGATAAAGGACCAGGTTGACCGCTATATCGCATCTCATGGTTTACGGTGAGTTTATTCAGTCTGTGCAGGTTGAATATGCCCGTCTGATTGCAGAACAACTCCCCTCAGGACTTGATAATGTGTATTTCGTGAACAGCGGTGCTGAAGCCATTGAAGGAGCCCTTAAGCTGGCTAAAAAATTCACCGGAAAAAGTGAAATGATTTCATTCCGTAATGCCTATCATGGAAGTACACACGGGGCACTGAGCCTTCTCGGGGATGAATATTTCAAAACCGCTTTCAGACCTCTGCTGCCCGGAGTACGTCTGTTGGAGTATAACAACACAGACGATCTCCGGAAGATTACCACCCGGACTGCCTGCGTGGTGGCCGAAGTAGTGCAGGCTGAAGCAGGTGTGGTATGTCCGACTGAGGGTTTTCTGCAGGCCCTTCAGAAGCCGGTGCGACGAAACCGGAACCCTCCTGATCCTGGATGAAGTGCAGACGGCCTTTGGCCGGCTGGGCAAACTCTTCGGCTTTATGAAATACAATATAACTCCCGATATCCTTGTCCTGGCCAAAGGATTTGGAGGAGGAATGCCGCTTGGTGCTTTTATCGCATCAAAGGAAATGATGTCAGTTTTAGCCGACAATCCGGTCCTTGGTCATATCACCACCTTCGGGGGACACCCGGTATCATGTGCAGCCGGACTGGAAACACTACGGATTATTCTTCGCGACAAACTGACCGATCAGGCAGGTGAAAAAGAAGCTCTTTTCAGAAAATATCTGAACCACCCCTCTATAAAGGAAATCCGGGGACAGGGTTTGCTCCTTGCCGTGGAACTTGGGAATAAGGACCTGATGCATAAGGTGGTTGAATGTGGAATAAATTCAGGATTTGTTACCGACTGGTTCCTGTTCTGTGAGACAGCTGTCAGAATTTCGCCTCCGCTCAATATTACCCCGGAGGAAATCAGGGAGGCCTGTGAAATGGTGAACCACGCAATTAATATGGCTGAAAGTCAATAATCGACTTCGTTCTCCGTTCTCTTCAAAATATGCTGTCGTGACGAAAATTTATGTTTGTATTTTGTTTCTGGCACTGGCCTTCCCTCTGTTCTCCCAGGAAACGGAATTTCCCTTGCTGATCAAGGCCGAAAATGAACTCTCACAGCAATTTACGATGTTATACTCCCTTCCCGACTCTCCGGGGCGCGATTCCCTTAACCAGGTCATACTTTCCCGGTTTCGTGAGGATCTGAACTCATGGGACAGTTTTTTCTTTGACTGGGAAAAAATCAAAAACGTCGGCATCTTCCGTTCACAGGATAACCGGGTCAGAGTCTATACCTGGTATCTTGAAAGTGAGAAAGGACTGTACACCTATTACGGATTTGTACAGCATCTGACCGGAAAGAAAAAAAACCGGCAAAAGGTGGACGTATTCGGGCTGCTCGATCATCATAATGAAATTAAAAACCCTGAAACGGTTGCCCGGCTCGACACATCGGATTGGTATGGTTGCCTTTATTACGGGATTCATTCCTTTAAAAAACGGAAAAATAACTGGTACGTATTATTCGGTTATGAATTTAATAACTCGTTTTCCCATAAAAAACTCCTGGATGTCCTGACCTTCAACAGGAAAGGAGATCCCGTTTTCGGTGGCGAATTCGTCCTGGAAAAGAAAACCGTCAACCGGTTCATTCTTGAATATTCTGCCGATGTCGTGAGCTCGCTGCGATATAACCCGCATCTTGACATGATCGTATTCGATCACCTCGAACCTTTACAGCCCATTTTAAAAGGAAGCTACCGATTTTACAGCCCCGATGGTTCTTACGATGCTTTCAAATTTGAAAATGGGACATTCGTGTTTCAGAAAGATGTCGATGCCCGGAATTACTGAATCCGACTCCGATCTATTTTACTGCCGAATTGTCAGGCCGGTTCCTGTGGCACGGGCTTTGAAAGTCAAATGCCCGGATGTTTAATGTAAAAAAGACAAGACTATGCAAAAGGGAAAAATTGATGTAACTACCGAGAATATTTTTCCAATCATTAAAAAATTTCTGTACTCGGATCATGAAATCTTTCTCAGAGAACTGATTTCAAATGCTGTTGATGCAACCCAGAAACTCAAAACCATTTCCTCTCTGGGAGAATTCAATGGTGATCTTGGAGATCCGACCATTCATGTAGAACTCGACAGGAAGAAAAAAACGCTGAAGGTTTCCGACCACGGGATCGGGATGTCATCAGAAGAAGTTGAAAAATTTATTAACCAGATAGCTTTCTCAAGTGCCGAAGAATTTCTCACCCGATATAAAAACCAGGGAAATGCCATCATCGGCCATTTCGGACTTGGATTTTATTCTGCCTTTATGGTCTCTGACAAAGTTGAAGTGATCACCAAATCCTTTAAGCCCGATTCAGCAGCGGTGAAATGGGTTTGTGACGGCAGCCCGGAATATACTATCGAGGAAACTGATAAAGAAACCTTCGGAACAGAGGTGATCCTCCATATTGATGAGGAATCGAAGGAATTCCTTGAAGACAGCAGGATAAGTGATATTCTTAATAAATATTGCAAGTTCCTTCCTGTTCAGATCGCTTTTGGCAAGGAAAAGGAATGGAAAGACGGGAAGGAAACAGAGACAGGGAAAGACAATATCATCAACAATACCAAGCCATTATGGACCGAAAAGCCTGTGGATGTTACCGAAGAGCAGTATAAGGAATTCTACCACGAGCTATATCCGGTATCCGGCGAACCGCTATTCAATATTCACCTAAACGTTGATTACCCGTTCACCCTTACGGGAATTCTGTATTTTCCGAAAATAAAGAGCAATTTTGAGATTCAGAAAAACAAGATCCAGCTCTACAGTAACCAGGTTTTCGTTACCGATTCGGTTGAGGGCATCGTGCCTGAGTTTCTGACATTATTGCATGGTGTTCTCGATTCTCCCGATATCCCGCTCAATGTGTCGAGGAGCTATCTGCAAAGTGATTCGAATGTCAAAAAGATTTCCAGCCATATTACCAAAAAAGTTGCCGACAGACTTGAAGAGATCTTCAAGGACAAAGCGTGACGACTTTGAGAAGAAATGGGACGACCTGAAACTCTTCATCACCTATGGCATGATCACCGATGAGAAGTTTTATGAGCGGGCCGAGAAATTTTCACTCCTGAAAAATACGGATGGTAAATATTTCACCTTCAGTGAATATGAAGAGCTAATCCGCGGAAACCAGACCGACAAGAACAAAACCCTGATTTATTTATATTCCACCGACCTGCAGGTTCAACACAGTTATATTGAAAAAGCCAGGGCAAAAGGATATGATGTCCTGCAGATGGACGGACAGCTTGATCCGCACTTCATTAATCAACTCGAGCAGAAGTTAAAGGATGCCCGGTTCAGCAGGGTCGATGCCGATGTGATCGACAAGCTGATCGAAAAGGAAGAAGTCAAAGAACCGGACCTTCCGGCAGAACAGCGAGCGCGACCTTTCTGCCATCATTGAATCCCAGGTCCCGGAAAAGAACAGTTTCATGGTAACCTTTGAATCGCTGGGCGAACTGGAAAGCCCGGTGATCATTACCCAGTCGGAGTTTATCCGCCGGATGAAAGATATGTCGGCAATGTCGGGGATGGATTCCTTTTACGGCAGTATGCCCGACAGTTACAATCTTGTGATCAATACCGACCATCCACTGGTGAAAAAGCTTATCGAAGACAAGGACAAGAAGCTTTCGAAAAAGCTGGAGGATTTTGCAGTCCAGGGAAAAACTTCTGAACGAGGAAAATGATACGTTAAAAAAGACAAACGAGAGTAAGAAAGAAGAGGAAGTTTCCCAGGCCGACAGAGACCGCATGGAGGAATTGCATAAGGACCTTTCTGCCATTGAAAATTCGCGCAGGGATGTGCTGAAAGAATATGCCGGCAAAAATAAGCTGGTAAGGCAACTGATCGATCTGGCCCTTCTCTCCAATAACATGCTTACCGGCGAAGCCCTGACGAATTTTGTGAAACGAAGTGTGGAATTGATCAAATAACCGGAGGAATTCACCATTACCAGTCGTAGGGAGGTGCCTTGAAGCAAGTCCCTAGGACATGGTAACTGGCATCCTTCCTTTAATACTTTTCATCCCTTTCAGAAAATTTCTCTTACCTCTTTCTTCAGAAATTCAATAGCCTCCAGGGTAGGAGAGTTCTGAAGCTCCATGGCATTTTCCAGGATCTTCTTTCCGAGGTTAAGCCCGGCAGACTGAGGATTCAGCCCCGACAGCCGATTCACTGATAAGTTTGATGATGCTGTTCCTGGCTGATTTTACTTTCTCCCAGGACTGTGAACTGATATAAGTCTGTTGTGCAAGATTATGCTCAAATTCTGTTCTGACAGAAGTCACCAGTTCATTCTGAAACTGGGCAACGCTCAGGTTGGACCGGCTCATCCTCATGACCAGAGAATCGGGTGATATTCTTTCCAGGTAAAGGATCAGCCGCTCGTAGGCCTGCAGCCTGAGCGGCAGCGTATTGTCTTTCTGACTCATTGTAATCTCAAAGCTTCTTCGTTTATCCTCATTCCGCAGGAATATCCTGATCAGGAGGTAAGCCGTGAGAAATACAATAAAGGCCGGAAGGGTATACTTAAGATTTCAAGAATTTGATTCATGTTTATATTTTTTTCAAACTTAGGGAATAATTATTTTATCAAATTATAATAAATGCAGTATTTTTGAAACTGAAATACCAAACAAACAGGATTACCTGCACATAAAATTACAACCTATGGAAAATGTTTCAAAGAGATTGGCCAGTTTATCTGCCTCGCAGACGATAGCAATGAACCAGAAAAGCCGTGAAATGAAAGATCAGGGATTGGATATTATCAATCTGAGCGTTGGGGAACCGGATTTCCCGACCCCCGATCATATTAAGACTGCCGCCAAGAAAGCCATAGATGATAATTATTCATTCTATGCTCCTGTGCCGGGCTATCCTGATCTGAGAAAGGCCATCTGCAGGAAATTTAAGGATGAGAATCATCTCGAATATACGCCTGACCAGATCGTTGTATCAACCGGTGCCAAGCATTCCATTGCAAATGTTCTCCTTTGCATCATTGATAAAGGTGACGAGGTGATCGTACCGGCACCTTACTGGGTAAGCTATGTTGAGCAGGTTAAAATTGGAGAGGGTGTGAATGTCGTTGTCGATACCACGTTGGAAAATGAGTATAAAATGAAGGCAGCTCAGTTGGAAGCGGCGATCACCCCGCGGACCAAGGCTCTTATTCTGTGCTCTCCCTCCAATCCGACCGGAAGTGTATACACTTATGAAGAACTTCAGGAACTGGCAGAGGTGCTGAAAAAATACCCTCAAGTCATTGTGATTTCCGACGAGATCTATGAACATATAAATTTCGTGGGTAAGCACACCAGCATCGCCGAATTCCCCGGAATGATGGAAAGAACCGTTGTTGTCAACGGCGTTTCCAAAGGTTATGCCATGACCGGCTGGCGTATCGGTTACCTGGGTGGGCCGCTTTGGATTGCCAAAGCCTGTAATAAACTTCAGGGCCAGATGACATCCGGTGCCACCTCCGTTGCCCAGAGAGCTGCTCTGGCGGCACTCGAAGGTGATCAGTCCTGTGTGTCGGATATGAATGCCGCTTTCAAAAGGCGCCGGGATCTTGTCCTGGGTCGTATGGCTCAGATCGAAGGCATCAAATGTACGACACCCGGCGGTGCATTCTATGTCTTTCCGGATATGCACGCCTTCTTTGGCAAATCCTACAATGGCAAAAAGATCGGTAATTCAATGGATCTTTGCATGTATCTCCTGGAGAAAGGACTTATTGCCACGGTCCCGGGTGATGCTTTCGGCGCGCCTGACAACATCAGGATCTCTTATGCCAACTTCGGATGAGAATCTTGTAAAAGCCATGGACCGGCTGAGGGATGCACTGGCAGCATTGAAATAGCAGGGAATTGGCGTTGTGCCACCTCCATCTGAATTTATGATCGTGGCAAGGACATTTCACTAAATTAAACGGTTGATTCGTAAAAAGCTTTCTGAAAGGTTTTGATGTAAATACTCAAACTTTCAGATTGTAAACTCTCTTCAACTTCGTTCAGAGACACTGTGTAGTTTGTTACAAAACGGTCTCTGAACCTGGCAGGAGGGGGCCACCAGTTGGAAAGGAATCTCATCGGAAAGGAGACTTATGAGACCGTCCCTAACCGGTAAATCCGGCATTCGCATTAATCAATCCGTATACAATTCTCTGTTTTTTCCCTTTTTACAAAATTAGAGGACGTTTTTTGCGTTTTAAGCAATAATGAAACTCACTTGATTGGTGACAGCACAACCGATCCGCCTGAGGCGGAGAGTTCAGCGGAGCTAAAAGTAAACTTAGATTAATCGATCATGTGTGGTTCTCCCGCGCGAACGGGACAAGTTATTCTACCTCTAAGATCAAAATGATTAGAGAATGAAATATTTTTTAAATTTGTGCTTTTAAGATAGATAATTCCAGGATGGTTCGAAAAAAGATTTCGAGAAAGACACCGGGTTTAATGAGATTTTCTCTCTGGCTGATATTTGCTGCGATTATCATTGCGTTGTTTGCATCTATCAGGCTATACCGTGTACTTTTCAGTCCTTCCGTTCATGTTCCTGAAGGGCAAAGTCTCGTGTTTTATGTGCCTACCGGTTCGGAATATCAGGATGTCCTGAATGAGCTTACCCGCCAGGGGATCATTAATGACAAAAAGAGCTTTGAATGGCTGGCGGCCAAAAAAAACTATGCTGCGCATATTCATCCCGGACGGTACAGGATTCCAAACCGGATGAGTAATAATGATCTCATCAATATGCTGCGTTCCGGGAAACAGGAACCGGTTATGGTGACGTTTAATGACCTGCGGACGCTGGATGCACTGGCCGGAGTGGTCTCGCAACAATTGGAACCCGACTCTGACGCTTTTGCTGAATATTTTCATAACCCGGATATCCAAAAAAGGAATGGTTTTACACCACAAACCTTCGCCGTGATGTTCATACCCGATTCATACGAGTTTTACTGGAATACTTCGCCGGAAGAATTCGTGAACAGGATGAAACGTGAATACATCGCATTTTGGTCCGGATCCCGAAAGGAAAAGGCCGATAAAGAAAATCTCACGCCTGAACAGGTTTCTACCCTGGCTTCCATTGTTGAACAGGAATCGATCCACAGCGATGAAAACCCGATTATTGCAGGTGTATTCATCAACCGGCTGGAAAATGGAATACCTCTTCAGTCTGACCCTACAATCATTTTTGCGCTTCAGGATTTCAGCATTCACAGGGTGTGGAATAAACAGAAAAAAATCGATTCACCTTATAATACTTACAGGCACCGTGGGTTGCCACCGGGTCCGATTTGCATCCCCTCAAAATCGGCTATTGATGCGGTATTGAATTATGAGGATCATAATTACCTGTATTTTTGTGCAAAACCTGACTTTTCGGGGTATCATAATTTTGCCAGAACACTTGCTCAACATAACAAAAATGCACGTTTATACCAACAGGCTCTCAATCAACGGAAAATATTCAAATAGTGGATTATAATTGGTCAGAAAAACGTAATTTCATCCTGTGAACAGGATCAAATTCGGAACAGATGGGTGGAGGGCAATTATTGCCCGTGATTTCACCAATGAGAACGTTGCCAGGGTAGCTTTGGCATGCTCTACATGGCTCTTGCGGAAGTACAGGGAAGCCACCGTTGTCATTGGATATGACACCCGGTTTGGTGGCCCGATGTTTGCCGAGACTGCAGCTAAAATTTTCGGTTCAAAAGGGATAAGAGTTATTCTGACCGACAGGTTTACCTCCACACCGGTGGTATCCTTCGTAGTCAATATGATGAAGGCTGAGCTGGGGGTCATGATCACCGCCAGTCATAATCCTTTCGAATACAACGGATTCAAGCTGAAAGGTACCCATGGCGGACCACTGTTCGATGATGATGTGAAGGATATCGAGAATATGATCGACTATGATTATCAGCTCGATCTCGATATGATCAAGATAGATACTCTTATCGACCGTGATGTGCTTACCATCGGGAATATTGAAGAGTATTATGTCCAGCATGTCAGCGAGAATTTCGATCTTCCGGCATTACAGGAACATGCCGGGTCGGTCGCTTTTGATCCCATGTATGGTAGCGGACAGAATATCCTTGGGGCTATTTTACCAGGAATAAAGATCATTCATAACAAACAGGATTTTGCTTTTGGAAACACCTCTCCCGAACCTCTTGAAAAAAATCTGGGTGAATTTCAGAATTTTGTTGCCAGTGATCCTGAGCTAAAACTTGGAATTGCCGTCGATGGCGATGCTGACAGAATTGCCATGTTGGATGAACACGGCCGGTACATAGACTCGCATCATATCATCCTGCTTCTCATCCATTACCTGGCCGGCTATAAAGGTGAAACGGGAAGTATTATAACCGGATTTTCCTCAACGGTGAAAATTGAAAAACTTGCTCAACATTACGGACTGCCCGTAAAACGTGTGAAGATCGGTTTTAAGGAAATATCCCGTCACATTGTAAAGGAGGATGTCCTTGTTGGCGGTGAGGAATCAGGAGGCATCACCATTAAGGGCCATATTGCCGAACGTGACGGAATATGGATGGGGCTTACCATCCTGCAGTTTATCCATGAATCAGGAAAAAGTCTCGGTGAACTATTAAATGAAATCGATTCCATCACGGGGAGTTTTGCTTTTGCCAGATCCGATCTTCATATCGAGAAGGATCTGAAAAACAGGGTGCTGGACAAGTGCCAGAAAGGTAAGTTTGGCACATTTGGTACACGCAGTGTGGAACGGACAGAGAATCTTGACGGCTATAAATACTTTTTCGATGAGAATTCCTGGTTTATGATCAGGGCTTCCGGAACGGAACCTATCCTCAGAACCTATGCTGAAGCACCTTCCGAGGAAGAAGCACAGGATCTGCTTAAATCGGGTTACGAGGCTATCATGTCGTCTTAGATGACGCTGACCTCCCGTTCAAGGTCAATCCCAAACTGTTTTTTAACCGAAGCACGGATATGTTCTGAGAATTCGAAAATCTCCCTTCCCGTTGCTTTTCCGTAATTAACAATTACCAGAGGTTGCTGTGGCCAGGTGCCTGTGTCATTATCTCGGATACCCTTCCAACCGGCCTTTTCAATGAGCCATGCTGCCGGAATTTTTATCTGTTCACCCGATGGATAGGAGGGTAGGCCGGGATGCATATCTCTAAGTTCACCGAACGTTTTTACAGTGAGTACCGGATTCTTGAAAAAGCTTCCGGCATTGCCAAAAACAGTCGGATCAGGAAGTTTGGCCGATCTTATGTCGATGATGGTCTCACGCAATGATGCGGCATCCTGCTTATTTTTCTTTCTGAATTCCTGTTCAAGAATCCCGTAACCCAACTCAAACCTTGGTTGTTTGTCAAGTCTGAAATATACATGGGTGATCAGGAAACGGTTTTTTAAATCCTGCTTAAAAATGCTCTGCCGGTAACCGAAACCGCACTCTTCAGCATAAATCGTTTGCAACTTTTTCTTTTGCAGATGAACCCCATCCACCCGGAGTAAACGGTCTTTTACCTCAACCCCGTAAGCACCGATATTCTGAACCGGGGCCGAGCCTACCATTCCCGGTATCAGTGAAAGATTTTCCAGCCCCGAATAGCCCTCTCTTACGCAGTACCCGACAAACTGGTCCCAGTTTTCACCAGCCCCAACCCTGAGATCAATAAAAAGGTCATCCTCCCTGACCGTCTTAATTCCCAGGATGTGAGGATGTAATATCATTCCGTCAAAATCTCCGAGAAACAGGATGTTGCTCCCTCCGCCCAGGATCATAAATTCCATATCTCCCAAACTGTGAGCCTCGAGAAAATCAAGAATTTCAGCTGTTTTACCGAACCGGATAAACGACCTGGCTTTGACATCAAAACCAAAGGTATTATGGGTTTTAAGGGAATAATTTTCCAGGATAGCTGTCATGATTGCAGTGTTGAAACAAAGATAACATAAGCCTTCCATTGATATGAAAAATCCGGGGTTTATTTTTACCTTCGTAACAACTGGGTTTTGCCTTGCCTCTAAATATATATATAGCCGTCATCAATGACCTGGTGACCGACCAGCGCGTTCATCGTACCGCAAGTGTTTTGCATTCTGCAGGGGCGAAGGTATGCCTGGTTGGAAGAAAACTGCCCGAATCTCCCGGTCCGGGTGAAAGATCATATCAGACCTTCAGGTTAAAACTTCTGTTTAAAAAGGGATTCCTTTTTTATGCTTTCTTCAACCTCCGGTTGCTCCTTTACCTGCTGACCAGGAAAAAAACTGATATAATTGTCGCAAATGACCTGGATACCCTGCCCTCTTGTTTCCTTGCATCAAAGCTAAGACGGGCCAAACTGGTTTATGACAGCCATGAGTTTTTCACCGAAGTTCCTGAACTCGAAGGCAGGGAATTTGTGAAATCTTTCTGGACTTTCATTGAGAAGCTCCTCGTACCCCGCCTTAAACTGGCCTATACCGTGAATGATTCTATTGCCGGAATATACTCAGAAAAGTACGGTACATATTTTCATGTTGTCAGGAATATACCTTCCATGTCTATAGCTGCGGTATCCTTCAGACTTCCGGATGAGGCAGAAGGAAAAAAGATCGTGATTTACCAGGGGGCGGTCAATAAGGGTCGTGGGATAGAACAGGTTATCCTGGCTGTGAAGAGCCTTGAGAAGGTGATCTTTATTGTAGCCGGAAGTGGAGATATCATGAGTGATATCCGGAACATTGTCAGGCAGGAAAACCTCGATCGTAAGGTAATACTGACTGGTAGAATAAAACCGGAAGAACTCCTTTCTCTCACTTCACAGGCGCATCTGGGGGTATCCTGCGAGCTGAATATGGGTCTCAATTATTATTATGCTCTTCCAAACAAACTGTTTTCTTACATTCATGCCGGCATTCCGGTTCTGACGACTTCTTTTCCTGAAATGAAAAATATTGTGGATACATATCGTATTGGTATGACTATTGATGACCCGGAAGATACAGAAACACTAAACCAGTTGATCCATACCATGCTTTATGATGAAAAAATGCGGCTCGTTTGGAAGAAAAATACCGTCAAAGCAGCTTCGGAATTATCCTGGGAATGTGAACAAAAGAGATTACAGAACATTTATAACAGAGTAGGAATAGATTTTAATCATAACTGAAAAAAACACGATAATTAATGTTTTTTATCCTTTTAAACCTCATTCAATAAAAACAATAAGATGAAATTCAAAGCAATATTTATAGCACTATTTTCATTACTTTTGATCATGGCTTCACAGGAAGAAACCAAAGCGCAGATTACATTTACCGAAGTGAAAACGGCTTCCGACTGGGACCAGGTTACGCAAAAAGCTCAGAAAACCGGAAAACTGATTTTCCTTGATGTCTACGCCACCTGGTGCGGGCCTTGTAAATACCTGGAAAAAAATGTTTACACCAACCCCGCACTGGGCGAATATTTCAATGCTGAATATGTCAATGCAAAGATGGACGGGGAAACCGATTTTGGAGCCTCCTTTGCCCGTGAACACCAGCTTGAGGCTTATCCAACCATGTTCTTCCTTACCCCAAAAGCCGATCTTATCGCCAGGGTTGTGGGAGTCAGGGAAGCCGGTCCGTTGCAGCAGATCGGCAAAACAGTAAATGAGAATTCGGATTCAATCCTTTATTTTGCTGATCATTTCAGCAATAAAACACTGAATCTGCATGAACTTCAGAAATACCAGGCGATTCTGACCACACTCGGGCAGGATGACAAAGCAAATGAGGTGGGGGCAGCAATCCTTCCATCTCTGACTGAAGCAGACATTTTGAATCCCGGCTACAAGGATATCATCCTGGCTGCAACACCCGACATTAACAGCATGGTATTTAAGGTTCTGAAGGCCAATAAGGCTAAATTTCAGCAAACCTGGACCAAAGAAGAACTTAACCAGCTTTTCGGAACTATTTTCAACAGTACCTTAAGTGAAGCCATTGCAAGAAAGGATACGGCCTTGCGTGACAGTATCATTAGTGAACTTCTTCCGGTTTACCTTGACACACCTGAAGATATCAGTTCAGGAGCTTACATCACGAGGAAAATCTATTTTGCGAATACCGATCAGTGGAAGAAGTACGGCGATCTTGTAACCGGGCAATACAATAATATTCATAAAGGGGATGACACATTCCTTTACTCCGAAGCTTATGAGATAGCCAACAACTACAGCTATAGTGATGATGCTCTTGGTTATGCCCTGGCCTGGGTTAACCAGGCACTTGACCTTAAAAGATCCTTTGACAATATCCTGCTTGCGGCCTATGTCAATGGGATGAAGGGGAATTTTGACAAGGCCAACAGTTATATCACCGAAGCCGGCAGCCTGGAAATCACTCCCGACCAGAAGAATATGCTGGACCAGTTGAAAAAGGTTCTTGATCAGGCAGAGGAACAGGCGAAAGAAAAATAAATTGCACCAGCCTTTTCTTTAATATGTTCCGGACGATCTCCTTCCGCCTGAAAGAGAGTTGTGCGGACAGTCATTATTTCCTTCCGGGGCTTCCCAGTTTTGCGATCTCATCTGACTGATAAATCCTTCCTGAAGGGATATTGTTGGCAACTCTGATCATCGCCCTTGCTACGGTTGACGCTTTTATCCCCCGGTATTTTTTTAGCGGGCCGAAGAGAAGGACACTGGAAATGGAAGAAACCACTTTGCCAAGTTCTTCGCCAAAACGGAATTCTTCACGCCGGCCCATCAGGAATGAAGGTCTGAAAATGGAAAGCTGACGGAAATTGAAAAGGCTGACTTCTGCTTCCATTTTGCCTTTGGTCTGAAGATAGAAGTTTTTGGATCCCGGGTTTGCTCCGATGGAAGAGATAACCAGGAATTTTCCGACACCCCCTGAATAAGCGATTTCTGCTAACTTTACAGGCAGCCCGTAATCCACACGTTTAAAGGCATCTTTTGATCCGGCCTTTTTCATGGTGGTCCCCAGGCAGCAATACAGTTCATCACCCTTTATTTCACTTGTTATTCTGGCGAGATCTGTCAGATCGTCAATGATGATCTTTATTTTGGAATGAAGATTTTCGACCGGGCGCCGGACAAAAATTTTCACGACTGAATATCGGTCATCCATCAGCAACTGGTTTGTGAGAGCCTTGCCGGTAAGTCCGGTATACCCAAACACGAGGGCTGTTTTATCCTTTGATTTTGTTTCCATCGGCTGTAAGGTTCAAAAAAGGTGAAGTGAGGGTGTCCTGTTTATGGCGTCGGAGAGGCGACATTCCGGACGCTGTAAACTTAGACAAAAAAACGGATCAAATATCCAGGAGGGTCCTTTCGGGGTTCAATCCCCCCATCAGCATAGTGACGGGATTTTCCAGATATTCTTTTACTTTGACCAGGAAGCTCACGGAGTCCCGCCCGTCTACGACCCGGTGATCGTAAGACAGTGCCAGGTACATCATGGGTCTGATCACGATTTGTCCGTCAACCACAACAGGCCTTTCGATGATATTGTGCATACCGAGAATGGCAGCCTGTGGAGGATTGATGATCGGCGTCGAAAGCATCGAACCGAATATGCCTCCGTTGGTGATGGTGAAAGTACCTCCACTCATTTCCTCGATACTGATCCTGTATTTTCTGGCTTTTCCTGCCAGTTCCATGATGTTTTTTTCAATATCGGCCAGGCTTTGATTTTCCACGTTCCTGAGAACGGGAACCATAAGTCCCTTGTCTGTCTGAACGGCAATGCCGATATCGCAATAGCCGGGCATGATCAGTTCATCGCCTTCAATGCGGCTGTTCACATTCGGAAATTCCAGTAAAGCCAGAGATACTGCCCTGGTAAAAAAGGACATGAAACCAAGTTTAATTCCGTGTTTACCAGTGAACGACTCCTGGTATTTTTTCCTTAAGGCCATGATCCTGCTCATGTCAGCTTCATTGAATGTGGTAAGCATGGCCGTTTCGTTTTTAACAGCCACCAGTCGTTGGGCGAGCTTACGCCGGAGGTTACTCATCCGGATTCTTTGTTCCTCACGGTTTACCTTTCCGCCGGTAAGTCCCTGATTATTAAATCCGCCCTGACGTGCCTGAAGGACGGCACTTACTTCCCGGCTGGTTATTTTGCGAAGGCCGTTTACGATGTCATCAGGATTCAGTCCTTCTTCATCCATCATTTTTCTGGCGACGGGGGTTGCTTTAATTTTGCCTGATGCTTCAGGAGGTTCCTCTTCAACCGGGGGTATTTCTTGCTTTATGACCTCCGATTTCCGGGTCTTCTGTGCAGGTTTTCGATGACTTCCCGGTTTTCGGCTTTAACCGGTTTTTTTGTTGTGGTGACGACTTCCGGTTCCGGAGCAGCTTTGACTTCATTCTCCCGTTCCTGCTCCGGATTGCTTTCTTCAGGCTTTTTCCCGGCACTGGCCGTGTCGATCGTGCAAACAACTGTGCCTACCGGTACGGTTTCACCTTCCTCCTTGAGTAGCGTGATCTCACCGCTTTCATCCGCTATGAGGGGTAAGGTTGCCTTTTCAGACTCAATTTCACCAATCTCCTGGTCTTTCTCCACATGGTCACCGGTTTTTACAAACCAGCTGCCGATTTCGACTTCAGTTATGGATTCACCCGGGCTGGGTACTTTGATTTCTATGGCCATGTTATTTCCTGGTTTATTTCTGGTTATGCTTCCAAATAGTGATGCTGTTTGAGAATTTCTTTTCTGGAACTCCCGACCACACATTGAAGGCCACAGTATTTATTATGCAATTCACAGGTACATCTTCTGAACACCTTTCCAATGATTTCCTGTTGCTGAATTTCGTGCAGTTTGAACAGGCCGACAGCCGGGCTGCCGCTTGGTTGCCGGGTGACAGGTATTACTCCGCTGCCTTTCATGATGTTCTGAATATAATACCAGGCGCCCATATTTTCGGGTTCTTCCTGCACCCATAGGGTTAACAGGTTGTTTTTATATTTCGCAATTATATCTTCCAGTTCCTGTTTAGGAAAGGGATGAAGTTGTTCAACACGGATTAAGGCAATATCACGGGCATTGAACTCTTCCTTGCGGGCAAGGAGGTCGTAATAGATTTTACCCGAACAGAGAACGATTCTCCTGACTTCCTCCGTATCCACGTTATCATCATCGATTACCGGCCTGAAATGTGAAAATTCAAGGTCATCCATGGTTGACATACATTTTGGATGTCTTAACAGACTTTTAGGTGTAAAGACAATGACCGGGACCCTGAAATTCCGTTTAAGGTGGAGACGGAGAAGGTGAAACAAATTGGCCGGTGTGGTAGGGTTCACGATCTGCATGTTGCCCCTGGCTGCCAGCACAAGAAATCGTTCGAGACGGGCACTGGAATGTTCCGGTCCCTGTCCTTCAAATCCGTGAGGAAGGTACATTACCAGCCCGTTCATCAAACCCCATTTTTCTTCTGCCGAACTGATATACTGATCAACGATGACCTGGCCGACATTGGTAAAATCACCAAACTGGGCTTCCCATACGGTGAGAGAGGCAGGTGTCGCCATTGCGTAACCATATTCAAACCCAAGGACGCCATATTCGTTAAGCGGCGAATTATAAATTTCGAACCGGGCCTGGTCGGCTGACAGGTTTTTGAGTGGGGAATAAAGCTGATCGGTGTCCTCGATCACCATGGCAGCATGACGGTGGGAAAAAGTACCGCGGATACTGTCCTGGCCACTTATCCTCACAGAATGCCCTTCTGTCAGGAGAGAGGCATACGCCAGCAATTCACCCATGGCCCAGTCGACCTGTCCTTCCTCGGCCATTTTTGTCCTTTCTTCCAGAAGCCTTACGATCTTTTTGAAGAACTTTTTATCGTCAGGGAGCTGATTGATTTTATGTGCCAGGTCAAGGAGATTTTCCTTGGCTACACCTGTGGCAACCTTCTGTCCGAAATCGTCCGGTTCGGCATATTTGAACTTTCGCCACACTTCCCCGAGAAACTGGGGGATGCTTACTTTCTTAAGTTTTCGTGATTGTTCCAGCTTGGCATCAAGGATTTCGTCAAAGTCCTTTTCAATCTGTTCTATGTCTTCCCTGGAGTAGATCTTCTGCTCAATCAGATTTTGTGCGTATATATCCCTTGGATTCGGATGGTTGGCAATGGCCTTATATAAGCAGAGGCTGCGTAAACCGGGGCTCATCTCCTTCATTATGTCCGTATTTCCTGTAGCACAGGATATCGATAAAAACGTCGGTATGGAAGGTCTGCCTGTATTCCATGGCAATGCGGATGGTATGGATCAGAGCTTCCACATCATCACCATTGACATGGAAGATGGGCGACTTGGTAACTTTGCCGATGTCGGTGCAATAGGTACTTGACCGGGCGTCGAGGTAGTTGGTGGTAAAACCGACCTGGTTATTGATGACAAGATGAATGGTTCCCCCGGTTTGGTAACCGTTCAGTTCCGACATCTGAATAACTTCATACACAACGCCCTGGCCTGCAATGGCTGCATCGCCATGAATAATGATAGGCGCAAGTTTGTTGTAATTCCCGTTATAAACATGATCGATTTTTGACCTTGAAATACCCTGGATTACCGGTGTTCCGGCCTCCAGGTGTGAAGGATTGGGGGCCATGTTCAGACGTACTTTTCTCCCGCTGCTGGTGGTGATGATGCTGTTGTATCCAAGATGATATTTGACATCTCCCAGTGCGATACCCTCTTCATATTCCTCACCTTCAAATTCCTTGAAAGCCCTCTCATAAGGCTTTTGCAGAACATTCGAAAGAACATTCAGACGGCCGCGGTGCGACATGCTGATGGTGAATTCGTCAATACCCAGAAATGCGCCGTGATCAATGAGGGCATTAAGTGCAGGGATCAGGATCTCGGCTCCTTCAAGCGAAAATCGTTTCTGACCGGTATATTTTTTATGAATAAATTTCTCAAAGCCGACAGCATGCTTTAGATGCATGAAGATCTCCTTTTTTTCCTCATCGGAAAAAACACTCAGGTTCATATTCTTCTCAATCTTCTCCTGAAGCCACCTTATTTTTTCAGGATTCCGGATGAACATGTACTCCGAGCCGATAGAGCCGCAATACGTCTGGTTGAGGTAACTGATAATATTACGTAACGAGGTTTTCCCTATACCTAACTCCCTTCCTGCATGAAATTCCAGGTCAAGATCACTTTCGGAAAGGCCGTAATTTTCGGGATCAAGAGTTGGAAAGTATTTTCGCCGGGTTCTGACCGGATTGGTACGGGTAAAGAGATGCCCACGTTTCCTGAAGGCATCGATATAACTGATCACCTTAAATTCCTTGTCAAAGGCTTCAGAGTGGATATCACCATTACGTGCGCTTCTGAGAGCGAAGTTGAAGCCCTGAAAGAATTTCTGCCAGGAAGGATCGAGTGACTCCGGATTTTTCTGGTATTTTTCAAACAATTCTTCAATGGCATCGATCTCTCCATTGCCTAAGTATGATAAATCATCCATAATTAAGTTTTCTCAGGGCTTATAAAATTCAAAAATATAAAACTTTTGTGTACCTCTCAGGTTAATTAATAAACATGTTTTGGAAAAGGTATTTTCAGTTTTTAAAACATCTGAAATACCCGGTTTGTTTAATGAATGGCGCTTATTGTACAGTATACGGCCTTTAAATGAATACTTCAGCATTTCCGGTACAGGGTATTAAAGAAGGCATCATCGAAAATGTGTCTCCTTGTATAACCATTTTTTTTATATTTGTGCTTTTCATTCTTTTCTGAACCATATTAATATTCGTAACTATGAAACTTGGCATTCTTAAGGAATCTTCTGATGAAAACAGGGTGGCATTGTTACCCGAAGGCGTGGCCTCTCTAACCGGTCTTAAAGTTGATGTTCTGGTTGAAAAAGGGGCAGGCGTGTCTGCTTTTGCCTCCGATAAGGAATATGAAGAAGCCGGGGCTAAGACTGACGAAAGGGAGAAGGTTAAGGCACAGTCGGATGTACTGGTAATGATTCATCCTCTTTCCACGGAGGAGATAAAAAAACTTAAGAAAGGTCAGGTTGTTGTGGCGATCCTTAATCCGTATTTTAACCGAGGGCCGGTTGAAGCCATGGCAAAAGGAGATATCGTATCCTTCAGCCTTGACATCATCCCGAGGACAACCCGGGCACAGGCTATGGATATTCTCTCTTCACAGGCCACAGTTTCGGGTTACAAGGCAGTACTGGATGCTGCCAACCAGTTTGGGGGGTTTTTCCCCATGTTCATGACCGCCGCAGGTACCATCAAACCTGCCAGGGTCCTGATCCTTGGTGCTGGCGTGGCAGGTCTTCAGGCCATTGCAACGGCAAGGAAACTTGGTGCTGTGGTGGAAGCTTTCGATGTCAGAACGGCTGCCAGGGATGAGGTGAAAAGTCTGGGTGGCAAGGTTCGTTGAAGTGGAAGGGGCCCAGGAAGATGTTCAGGCCGGAGGTTATGCCGTTGAACAGTCGGACGAGTATAAGAAAAAACAGCAACAGGCCGTTCATGACCATGCCGTTAAGTCCGATATCGTGATCTGTACGGCCCAGATTCCCGGAAGGAAGGCACCACTGCTCCTCAGGAAGGAAACCGTGGATGCCATGAGAGCGGGGGCTGTCATCATCGACCTTGCCGCATCATCAGGTGGCAATTGTGAGCTCACCAAAAATAATGAAACGGTAACTCATAAACAGGTTAAAATCATTGGGAATTCAAATTACCCTTCACAGTTGCCTACCGATGCAAGCCGTATGCTCGGTAAAAATATAGTCAATTTCCTCAAACTTTTCATTGCTGAAGATGGTTCCCTCAATCTTAATTATGAAGATGATATTATTGCCGGCACCTGCGTGACTAAAGAAGGGGAAATCGTTCATGAAAAAATTAAAGCGTCATATCAATCATAAAATCTGACCATCATGGAAAAGGTATTACTATTTTTCTGGGAACATAAGGATATGATCTTTATCATTGTGCTCTCTGTTTTTCTTGGTTTTGAAGTTATTTCGAATGTTCCTTCCGTACTTCATACACCACTCATGTCCGGCGCCAATGCCATCAGTGGTGTAATTATCATTGGAGGGATTATTCTTGTCGGACATGCTGACACCACCCTTGAATGGGCACTGGGAATATTAGCTGTTTTCCTGGCAACCCTTAACGTGACCGGTGGTTTTGTCGTTACCGACAGAATGCTTGAGATGTTTAAAAAGAAGAAAAAAAAAGTGAACTGACCTGATTCATGATCCATAAGATCATACCCAGGTTCCGGAATAATAACAAACGAAGGAAAATCAAAAAATCATGGATACATCGATAATGAACCCCTCTACAGGTGAAATCATTCTTGAATTCAGTTATCTTCTGGCTGCTATATTCTTTGTGATCGGACTGAAACTTCAGAGCACACCCGTAAGTGCCAGGCGGGGAAACCTTTGGGCTGCGGCCGGTATGCTCCTGGCAATGATCACCACTCTTTTTCTCCATCAGGATGACGGTGGTCATACCATATCCCTGTTCAACGGGAGTATTGTTGTGGTGACCATCCTTGCTGCCTCTGTGGTTGGCGCAGTGGTCGCACGCAGAGTTAAAATGACGGCTATGCCTCAGCTGGTGTCATTCTTCAATGCTACCGGTGGTGCGGCTTCAGCACTTGTGGCACTGATTGAATTCTCCAATGTTAATAATAAGTCTACACTCGTTACCCTCCTGGGACTTGTCATCGGTGCCATCGCCTTTAGCGGCAGTATGATCGCCTATGGTAAACTGGATGGCAAAGTGGGCGATGTCTTTGCCCGTTTTATGACGTATCTGAACAACTTTATCCTGCTCGTAATCATTTTTATGGTGGTGTTGGTCATGGCAGGAGGTCTCGCATTTGAAACACAGAAACTTCTCGTTTATTTACTCCTGGCCATCAGTCTGATTTATGGGATTACCTTCGTGCTCCCAATCGGAGGGGCTGATATGCCGGTGGTTATATCGCTGCTGAATTCTTTTACCGGTATTGCAGCTGCCATGGCCGGATTCATTTATAAGAACGAAGCCATGATCCTTGGCGGAATCCTGGTGGGTGCTGCCGGAACTATCCTTACCATCCAGATGTGCCGGGCCATGAACCGGTCACTAATCAACGTCATCATCGGAGCTTTTGGCGGCGGAGGCGTTTCTGCTGAAAAAGAACACGGAAATATTAAAGAAATTTCACTGAATGATGCCAGCGTCCTCCTGGCATATTCAGGGAAAGTTGTCATTATTCCAGGCTATGGCCTCGCTGTTGCCCAGGCTCAGCACCTTTGCCATGAATTCGAGACCGTCCTGGAAGCCAACGGCGTGGAGGTAAAATATGCCATTCATCCTGTTGCCGGACGTATGCCGGGACATATGAATGTCCTCCTTGCCGAAGCAGACGTCTCCTATGATAAACTCGTCGAAATGGATGAGATCAATCCCGATATGCCCAATACCGATGTAGCCGTCATTATCGGGGCTAATGATGTGGTCAACCCTGCAGCGATCAACGATCCGGGGAGCCCTATTTATGGCATGCCTATCATCAAAGCTTTTGAGGCCAAACATATTATCGTTATGAAACGGGGTATGGGAAAAGGATATGCTGCTATCGAGAATTACCTTTTCTACGACGATAAAACAAGGATGCTCTTCGGAAACGCGAAAGATTCGCTTCAAAAACTCGTTACCGAAATAAAAAACTTATAAACAAATGAATTGATAAATAATTCTTGTCAAGAAAAAACCGGCGATATTGATTAATCGCCGGTTTTTTTATGTGAACAGGTTTTATCACATTACGAAAATTCATTTTACTCCTTTTTAGGCTGAAAGTCCCCTCTCGTCTGGTTTTCCATGTCACCAGGCAAGGCATCTATTAGCAGATTCCCGTAAAATATGCACATTCAGATAATTACATTTAGGACAATTATTCTGTTTTCATCAGCACTGGACGAAATTCCCTGACATGTCAAAATTTCAACACTGCAACATTCATGTTGATAATTCGTAGAAAACACCACATAAAGGTCAAGGGAAGCAATGATTTAATTGCTTACTTTTGATGTGTCGAGTGAATGAAAAAGAATCTTAATAGGGGATATTTGTCTAAAAGGCTTTATGAAGAAGTACACCTTCGTGCACTCCTTCTTGTTTTGTATTGCCTGATATCCTTCGCTTTTTTTCTGCCCGCCTCCCTTTTTTCACAACAATCCACATTAAACAACTATACAGGTGCATGGATCAATAATGCAAGTTGGACCAGCGGCACATGCCCGGGTACTTCAGGACTGACTGTGAATGTTCAGGTTAACGGCTTTATCACCCGGACAGGTAACCTGGATTTTAACACTGGGGACCTGACTGTTAATGATACACTCGTTGTATTTGGAGATGTTTCATTTGGAAATCAATGCAGATCTCACCTTATCCCGGGCGCTGTCTTTATAATTTATGGTGACTATTCTTCCGGGAACCAGGTAAATGTTATCACAGGTGGAACCCTGGTTGTCACCGGCACATTTACCCAAACGGGATCAAATAATCAGGGTTCTTTTGATATTAGCGGAGGGAGTGTTTATATTTTTGATCCTGCCCCGGGGATAAAAACCGGTACAGGGTTTGTTGACCTGCAATGTGATCCTGATTGCGGTTATGGCGATTCCACTGCCCTGGCATCGAATCCTACGATTTTTACTTTCTTTGAGTCAGGTGGACATGTTATTACCGCCTCCGGACCCACCTCTTTCTGTGAAGGAGGATCTGTTGATCTTTCCGTTACCAATGACGGTACATATTATCAGTGGTATAAGGATGATGCAGTTATTCCCGGCGCTAATACCTATATATATTCAGTTACTACGGGAGGTAGTTTTTCGCTGAAGATGCTTGTGGGTGCCGATACGCTTACTGTTGGCCCGGAGGTAGTTACAGTCTCAACCGCCAGTGTAGCCCCGGTTTCTGCCTCTGTGAATCGCAATAATCTCTGCCCGGGTGATGGCAATATCGTCCTGAGCTATGCAGGCGGAACCCTTGGTACCAATGCTACTGCACAGTGGTATTCCGACGCTGCCTTCACAACGAACATTGGCAACGGTAACAACCTGACCCTTGCCACCCCGGGAGCAACCTCAACGTACTACGTCCGCTTCGAAGGCGATTGTGATACGACCACTGCCGCCAGCGTGATGGTAACCATTAAAGATGTAAGCACCGCCCCGGCCTCTGCTTCAGTGGATCGCAACAACCTGTGTCCGGCCGATGGCAACATCGTCCTGAGCTATGCAGGCGGAACCCTGGGCACCAATGCCACGGCACAGTGGTACTCCGATGCTGCTTTCACCACCAACGTTGGCAACGGCAACAACCTGACCCTTGCCACCCCGGGAGCAACGACAACCTACTACGTCCGCTTCGAAGGCGACTGCGATACAACCACCGCCGCCAGCGTTACGGAAACCATTAAAGATGTAAGCGTCGCTCCGACATCAGCTTCAGTCGACCGCAACAATCTCTGCCCGGCAGATGGCAACATCGTCCTGAGCTATGCAGGCGGAACCCTGGGCACCAATGCCTCGGCACAGTGGTACTCCGATGCCGCTTTCACCACCAACGTTGGCAACGGCAACAGCCTGACCCTTGCCACCCCGGGAGCAACGACAACATATTACGTGCGCTTCGAAGGTGACTGTGATACAACAGCAGCTGCCAACGTGACCGTCAATATTTACGATTTAAGTGTTGCTCCTGATTCACTGAAATCAGACCGTGATGAGGTATGTGCCGGTGATGGCAGTCTCACTCTGACCTATTTTGGTGGTGTTGCAGGGTCTGGAGCCACGGCAAGGTGGTATGACGATACATCACTGACGAACCTTATTGGCACTGGGAACAATATTGTCGTTCCGGCACCCTCCATAACTTCAACCTATTATTTCCGGTTCGAAGGAAGCTGCAACATAACCGCTCCCGATTCTGTCGTGATCACCGTATATCCTCTGCCTGTTGCCGGTTATGCTGGTCTCCTCACACCAGTGTGTGAGAATTCAGGCAACCAGATCCTCACCGGTAACTTCGCTCCCGGCGGTACATTCAGCGGGACAGGCATTTCAGATAATGGCGATGGCACGGCAGTTTTCACACCTGCAACTCCCGGAACCTATAATATTAAGTATGTGTATTCCGATATTCACGGCTGCAGCGACTCCATATCCCAACCTGTAACGGTAAATCCACTACCTTCACCCGATTTTTCGGGAATGACAAGTCCGGTTTGCGTTGGCAGTCCGGCTGAAATCCTTTCCGGGAATATGGCACCACTGGGTACTTTCACCGGAACAGGAATCACCAATAACGGCAATGGCACGGCATCCCTCTCACATTCCCTGGATGGAACTTTCAGTATCGGGTATTACTATACCGACCTGAACGGTTGCTCAGATACAATCACCAAAACCCTGACAGTCAATACTCTTCCGGTTCTTAATGTAACCGGTCTTGAGACGGATTATTGCCTTGACGGTGACCCGGATACCCTTAGCGGAAATTTTGCCCCCTCAGGAACATTTTTTGGGGATAACCTCACTGACCTGGCAAACGGCACAGGTGTATTCACTCCACTCACCATTGGTGCCAATAACATACATTATACCTATAGCGATCTTAACGGCTGTGCCGATACTCTTGACCTTTCAGCAATGGTTCATGCATTACCGGCAGTAAGTTTTATCGGTCTCAATACGGTTTATGATGTCAGTGATGCTCCAACCACGCTTGTCGGGAATCCTGCCGGAGGGACCTTTAGCGGGCACGGCGTCAGTGGCAATGTTTATAATCCGGCTCTTGCGGGTGTCAGGATCGATACCGTCATTTACATGTATACCGATGTGATCGGATGCACAAATTATGACACCGCCTTTACTGATGTAAGGGATTATGATTTTAAAGCAGGGGCGAGGCTCATTTCGGATATTGATAACTGGTGTTCCGTTGATGCAGCTTATACGACCATAGGAGCCACATCGGATGAATCGGCAGGAAGTTGCTGGAATACAGGCCCCAATTTTAACCGGTGGTTCATGTTTCAGGCTACGACCACCCAGGTGAAGGTGGAAGTAAAGACGGGTGGGAGCGAAGGTACCCTGCGTCGTCCTTATGTTGCCCTTTGGGATGCATCGGGGAATGAACTGGCCTGTCAGTCGTATTATGCAGATTACAGCGATATCTCAGTGGGGAGTCCGGATCTGACTCCGGGAGATTGGTATTATATTTCCGTCGACAATTATAACAATACAGGCTATCGCGGCACCTTTACCCTGTGTGTTGACGATTCCGTGGATTACGACTTCATGGAAGGTGCGCTCACGGTACCCCATTTTCATAACTGGTGCTCAGCAGAAGCGGAATTTACCACCTACGATGCTACACCCGACCGCTCTAAAGGCAGTTGCTGGCCCAACGGACCAAATTACAACCGCTGGTTCAAGTTCCTCGCAACCACCTCAGAATTGACTGTCAATGTGAAGACCGGTGGAACTGAAGGCACAATCAGAAATATAATGGTTGCGCTCTGGGACGCTTCCGGTAACCAGATGTCCTGTTCCAGGTATACATCCGGGTATGATGACGTCCTGTTCGGCAATGCCAGCCTGACACCGGGCAACTGGTACTATATCTCAGTGGATAACTATGCAGGCGGAGGTTACCAGGGTACCTTTACCCTTTGTATGGATAACCAGGTTACCTACGATTTTAAAGAGGGGGCTATCGATCTGCCGGATACCCATGAATGGTGTTCTGCCAATGAAGCCTATACTACTGTTGAAGCAACACCTGACGGAATCCGTCCTTCGAATTGGAATAGTGGTCCAAACTATAACCGTTGGTTCAAATTCAGGGCAGCAACATCCATGGTCAGGGCTGAAATGAAAACCGGTGGAGATGAGGGGACACTTCGTTACGGATTGGTGGCTTTATGGGATTCAGCCGGAAATGAAGTATCAAGTGCCAGGTATTCAAGCGAGTACAATGATGTGGCCGTGAGTTCCGTTTCCCTTGTGCCCGGTGACCTGTATTATATTTCGGTTGATAATTACTCCGGAGGAGGTTACCAGGGAACATTTTCACTTTGCGTGACCGACACCATCGGCTATGATTACAAAGAGGGAGCCGTTGAATTAAATGATATAGATCACTGGTGTTCTGCCAATGCCATTTATACCACGATGGGAGCCACACCCGACAGGCTGGCCGGTTCGGCCTGGCCCAACGGACCTAAGTTATAACAGGTGGTTTACCTTTGTGGCTACCACTAATCAGTTAAAGGCAACTTTAATGACCGGGGGAGATGAAGGTACACTCCGCTATGGATTAATTGCCGTTTGGGACTCGGCCGATAATGAGATCGTAAGTGCCCGTTACTCATCTGAATACGATGATGTGGTGGCGAGTACGAATAGTCTTGTACCGGGTCAGCGATATTATATCTCGGTTGATAACTACAACAATACAGGATACAGGGGCACTTTCAGCCTGTGCGTTGATGATACTCTGGATTATGATTTCAGGGAGGCTGCCATTGAATTTGATGATTTAAATTACTGGTGCTCCGCAGATGGTGTTTATACCACAATGGATGCAACACCTGACGGTGTTAAGGGCAGTCAGTGGCCAAACGGGCCGAATTACAACCGCTGGTTCAAATTCCAGGCCACCACTGCCTTTGTGAAAGTGGACATGAAGACCGGCGGGTTGCAGGGTACGTTGCGTTATCCCATGCTTGCTCTCTGGGATTCTGCAGGAAACGAAATAACCAGTGCAAGGTATATTAACGATTACGCCGATATTTCGGTGAGCAGCAATGCACTCGTTCCCGGTGACTGGTATTTTATTTCGGCAGACAATGCCAACAATACGGGCTATCGCGGAACATTTTCGATGTGTATCACAGATACCCTCGATTATGATTACAAGGAGGCTGCTATCGTAATCCCCGATATTAATGCCTGGTGTTCAGGCAATGGCATCTATACCACCGTTGGAGCCACTCCCGACAGGTTTAAAGCTGTGGAATGGAATAGCGGACCTAATTTTAACCGGTGGTTTAAGTTCCAGGCTACTACCAGTATGGTAAAAGCCCAGGTTAAGACCGGAGGCGTGGAAGGTTCACTCAGATACCCTTATATCGCCATCTGGGATGAAAATGACAATGAAGTGGCCGGTTCCACATATTCTTATGATTATGATGATATCGTAGCCAGCTCCGATACCCTGACTCCTGGCAACTGGTATTACATCTCTGTTGATAATTATAATAATACAGGCTACTGTGGGACGTTCAGCCTTTGTGTCGATGACACACTGGATTATGACTTTAAAATTGCCGCCATCGACCTTACTGATCTTAATAACTGGTGTTCCCCCCTGCAGGCTTATACTACTATGAATGCCACGCCTGATGAAACTGCCGGTTCGGCATGGAACTCCGGTCCGAATTATAACCGTTGGTTCAGGTTTACTGCAACAACCGGTATGATTAACGTCATTGTAAAAACCGGTGGTGATGAAGGCACACTGCGGTATCCCTATATAGCCCTCTGGGACGATGCCGGAAATGAGATCAGCAGTCAGAGGTACAATTTCGATTACAGTGACATCAACGTATCTTCGGATATTCTCACCCCCGGACAGGTTTATTATGTATCTGTTGATAACCTGAATAATTCGGGCTATAGGGGAACTTTTTCCCTTTGCGTATCCGATACAGTCGATTATGATTTCCGTTCTGCTGCCATGGAATTGCCCGATATCTCAGAATGGTGTTCACCATTGGAAGCTTATACAACCATCGGAGCCACACCCGATGAACTGGCTGCCTCGTGCTGGAATTCGGGACCCAACAATAACCGCTGGTTTAAATTCAAAGCCACTACGGAGGATGTTACGGTCAGGCTTCTTACGGGCGGGGAAGAAGGCACACTAAGGTATCCGTATATTGCCTTGTGGGACTCCGCCGGTAATGAAAAAACCTGTCGCAGATACGCAAGTGATTACTCTGATCTGGAGATCACGACCGATACGTTTAAACTGGTTCCGGGAGACTGGTATTATATTTCGGTGGATAATCTGAATAATCTCGGCTATAGGGGAACGTTCAGCCTTTGCCTTGATGATAAGTTAAGTTATGATTTCAAGGATGGTGCAGAATTGATCACCGATACAGATAACTGGTGCTCAACACCTTCAGAGTTCAGCACGGTGAATGCCACACCTGACCAGGCGAAGCCAGGTTGCTGGCCCAATGGCCCCAATTTTAACCGTTGGTTTAAGTTCCAGGCCACATCTTCCAATATTTCTGTGCAGATGAGGACATCCGGAATAGAGGGAAATCTTAGGCGGGGAATGCTCGCGCTCTGGGATGCATCCATGAATGAGGTGGGCTGCCAGGTATATTCCACAGATGGGTCTGACCTTGAATTATACTCTACCAGCCTTACATCTGGTAACTGGTACTATATTTCTGCCGATAATTACAACAATACTGGCTACAGGGGAACATTCACAATATGTGTTACAGATAATGTTGTGAATGATAACCATGATAACGCTATTCTCTTCAATGACCTGAATAACTGGTGTTCTGAAAACGCAAAATACACCAATTCCATAGCTACCCCCGATGAATCGGCCGGCAGTTGCTGGACCGGAGCTGAAAATAAAAACGTATGGTTTAAATTTATCGCAACCTCCAACCTCGTAACCGTCACCGTTAAAACGGGAAGCGATCTTGGAAGTATGCATGGACAGCAGATCGCCCTCTTCGACGCTCTCGGCAACGAAATTGACTGCGCTCCGGCAGACCCCGCCTCCGATACACTGGTTCTGGTATCAAATACTCTGGTTACTGGCGACCTTTACTATATCGCGGTGGATGATGACGGTACCTCCGGAACATTCAGCATCTGTATCGATGATGATGTCACCTATGATTACCCCGAGGGCGCCCTCGAACTAACTGATATCACTAACTGGTGTTCTCCCGATGCCGGATTCTCAAATGCTGCTGCGACGGTCGATCCTACCTCCGGCACATGCTGGACAGGAACAGTCAATAAAAATGTTTGGTTTAAGTTCCTTGCCACCTCGCCGGAAATAAGAGTGAGCATAAAGACAGGCGGATCCTATGGAACCATGCAGCGCCAGCAAACGGCTCTGTGGAATATTTCAGGTGATGAAGTGGCATGTGCAAAGTGGGTCAGTACCCAGGGAACCATTGTAATGCAGGCCGATTCACTTACGGCCGGTAACTGGTACTGGATAGGTGTCGATGATGACAGGGTCAGCGGTTCATTTACCCTTTGTATCGATGACAGTGTGGACTTCGACTTTTTCAATAGTGCCTATACCATTAACAATCCTCGCGGATGGTGTTCATCAGATGCCCAGTTCTCCAATCTTTGGGCTACCGGTGATGTGACTCAGGGATCATGCTGGTCTGGTTCTGCAAATAAAAATGTCTGGTTCAAATTCCTGGCTACCACACCCTTTATCAAAGTACAGCTTAAAACCGGTTCGATCTATGGCAACATGCAAAGACAGCAGATCGCTCTTTTCAATGATAACCAGGATGAGATCGGTTGTGCAAAATGGATATCCAACCAGGGTACCATCGTAATGCAGACCGACACGCTTACGCCCGGCAAATGGTATTGGATAGCTGTGGATGACGATTATGTCAGCAGTACCTTCAGTATGTGTACCGATGACCGGCCGGATTACGATTTTAAAGCCGGCGCCCTCGAGATCACGGATATAAGTAACTGGTGTTCGGCGGAACAGGCTTACAGTAACCTTTGGGCTACTGCCGATGAAGCAATGGGCTCCTGCTGGTCGGGAACAACCAATAAAAATGTCTGGTTTAAATTCCAGGCAACCAGCCGGTTCATTAATATAGATCTGCGTACAGGAACGGTATATGGGAATATGCGCAGACCGCAGATGGCTCTCTGGAATGAAGCCGGGACAGAAGTCAATTGCTCCGGACCTGTAATTGATCAGGGAACACTAACCATTAATTCAGACTCGTTAACTACCGGAAACTGGTACTATCTCTCAGTGGATGATAATTATCAAAGCGGGAGTTTCAGCCTTTGCTTTGATGATCAGCCAACCTTCGATTATAAGGAGGGAGCCATACTGATTAATCATAATTCCGGCTGCTCAGCCGATGCGGCTTATACCAATTACTTTGCCACGGCCGACCAGGATATGGGTTCTTGCTGGTCAGGTACCCTTAATAAAAACGTATGGTTCAAATTTGTTGCCACCTCCAATTTCCTTACCCTGAAATTAATGACCGGAAATATATACGGTACAATTCGCCGGCCACAGATGGCCGTATGGCGTGAGGACGGTACCGAGGTGAAATGTATCGGACCGGTGATCGACCAGGGTACACTGATTCTCAGCCTCGACACCTTGACTATCGGAGATCTGTACTACATATCCGTCGATGATAATTATGTCAGCGGATCTTTCACCCTTTGCCTCAGCGATCAACTCGATTATGACTATTGGGACGGTGCCAAAATTCTCGCCCATGATGCGGGTTGTTCGGCAAATGCTGCTTACACCAACTATTATGCAACCGACGACGTGTCTATGGCATCCTGTTGGTCGGGCACCGAAAATAAAAACGTCTGGTTTAAATTCCAGGCTCTGACACCATTCGTTACCGTCAAGTTAAAAACAGGCAATGTATATGGAAACCTGAGACGAGGACAAATGGCTCTCTGGAATTCCCAGAAACAGGAGGTAAAATGCATCGGTCCGGTATATGACCAGGGAACGACCGAGATGAGCATCGACAGCCTGACGGTTGGTAACTGGTATTGGATTTCCGTTGATGATAATTATGTTAGCGGCTCTTTTACCCTTTGTCTCGATGATCTGCCTAACTTTGATTATAAGGCCGGCGCTATCGAGATACCTCATGCCGTCTGGTGCTCTTCCAATGCCGAATATACCAATTCATCTGCTTCTGCGGATGAATCCATGGCTTCATGCTGGTCTGGTACAGAAAATAAAAACGTATGGTTTAAATTTCAGGCCCTGAGTGAATTCGTGTCTGTCGAACTGAAGACCGGTAATGTTTACGGCAGCATGAGAAGAGGGCAGATGGCACTCTGGAAGGCAGATGGCACTGAAATCAAATGCATTGGAAGGGTCCTGGACCAGGGCACCACTTCTATCAGTTACGATGGACTTAACCAGGGAGACTGGTATTATATCTCCGTTGATGATGATTATGTAAGCGGCTCATTCACCCTTTGCATGAGTGACCAGCCCGATTACGACTATAAACAGGGAGCCGTGGTAATCCAGCACGATGCCGGTTGCTATCCGGATGCTTCCTTCTCAAACCTGATGGCCAGTGCAGACCGGAGTCAGGGCTCCTGCTGGAGCGGCACGACCAATAAGAATGTCTGGTTTAAATTCCAGGCCCTTACTCCCGAAATGAAGCTTCAGATTAATACCGGAACAGTTTACGGAAACATGCAGCGTCAACAGGTTGCTCTGTGGAATGAATCCGATACCCAGGTGGGTTGTGCCCGTTGGATTTATAATACAGGAATGGTCGTTTTACAAACCGACTCCCTGACGCCGGGTAACTGGTATTATATATCTGTGGATGATGACCTTACGAGCGGAAGTTTCTCTCTCTGTATTGATGACTATGTTGATTTTGATTATAAGGCCGGAGCATTGGTACTTACCGATATCAGCAACTGGTGCTCAAACGATGCAGAATATACCAACATCAATGCCACACCTGACGGTCAGGCCGGAAGCTGTTGGTCGGGTACGGTTAAGAAAAATGTATGGTTCAAATTCCAGGCTGAGACGCAAAACATTGTCGTGGATGTCAAAACCGGGAATATTTACGGTACCATGCGAAGGCAGCAACTTGCCTTATGGAATGATGCCGGAACAGAAATTTCATGTGCCAGATGGACGGCCACTACCGGCACAGTAACCCTTACGGCAGATACTCTTACTCCCGGTAATTGGTATTATATTTCTGTTGATGACGATAATACGAGCGGTACTTTCTCCATGTGTCTCCAGGGGAATCCTCTCGATGCCAATATCACCGGTACCGATGTGAGCTGCTATGGTAACTCCGACGGAACAGTAACGGTTACTCCCCAGGGAGGTACCGAAACCGGATATTCCTACAGCTGGACTAAAAACGGGACTCCTTATGCAGTCAACACCGCTTCTGCTACCGGTCTGGGTCCCGGTGTTTATGCTGTAACCATCACGGATATTGGTGACGGATCGTTTGTCGTTCGTTCCTTTACAGTCAACGAAGATCCGGCATTACATCGTTGGTCTTACTTCAACAGACGAATCCTGCTCCGGTACAAGCGACGGATCTGTAAGCGCCACACCTTCAGGAGGGACAGGAGCGGCTTATCTCTATAACTGGTACAGGAATGGATCGCCGACCGGACAAACTACTCAAACCATCAATGGTCTGAATACAGCATGGTACAAGGTGGTTGTAACCGATGCAGGCGCCCTTGGCTGTACGGTTAGTGATAGTATTGAAGTCCAGGTAAGCGGACTGTTATCTTCGGATCCCGATTCGATAAGTATAGCCAACAACAATGTTTGCCAGGGTACTCCTAAAATTCTGGTAGTCTCTGGGGGAAGCCTTGGAACAGGAGCTGCCTGGAAATGGTATCTCGACAATACTTTTACTACTTCTGCCGGCCCCGACGGCATTACACTTACCGTTGACCCGGCTGTAAATACAACCTACTGGGTAAGGGCTGAAGGCGCATGTAATACCAGCAGTGCCGTTTCCGGCACCGTTCTGACCGGCGTCCCAAGTGTAGCCCCCATTTCGGCCTCTGTC
>CAVXSF010000028.1:0-11951 GCA_963764345.1 uncultured Bacteroidales bacterium
GCATTCGTGGCTTTCCAAACCAAACCATTCGTGCATTCGTGGCTTTCAAACCAAACCATTCGTGTATTCGTGGCTTTCAAACCAAATCAACATTCGTGCATTCGTGGCTTTCAAACCAAACCATTCGTGTATTCGTGGCTTAGCTGAAAATCCTTCATGGGAATAGTGGTAATTCTCCCATGTATTTTCTATATTTCCAGTATTCGTGATGATCAGATTTTAATCAAAGACAGGCCATGGGATTATTAAGGAAAAAAGAAGGGAAGCAGAAGATTGACCATGAAAAGGAAAATTCAGAAATGGATCAGGGACCCCGGGACACCGGCTCTTCACCTGAAGAAGACCTTTTGAATGCCTTCCTGAGTAAAATCGGGGATGTGACCCGGACATCGGCAGTGCACAATGAGGGAGAGGATTACCGGGCAATTTCCGGTGCCCAGGCCGGGGGAACTTTCGGAAATTGCGGTGCCGCCGATTGTTGAAGAAAAATCCTTCAATTACAAAAGATCACAACAGCCATTGAAAAGCGGAAGCCTGTTACCATTGATCTGACCCGGACGGATTTCTCAAAATTTCATGTTCCTTATTCTACAACTCTTAACCCGGCCCAGCTCGCTGCTGTCATGACGACCGACAAGCCCGTTCTGGTGATCGCCGGGGCCGGAAGCGGTAAGACACGCGTCATTGTCCACCGCGTATCCTGGCTGATAGAGAATGGTGTTGATCCGCGATCCATTCTTCTCCTTACCTTTACCCGAAAAGCCGCGCGTGAGATGCTCAACCGGGTGGAAATTCTCCTTCATGATGCTTCGGCAGGAAAAGTGACCGGGGGCACATTCCACTCCTTTGCTTCTTTTATCCTGCGCAAGTATGCCAATATGATCGGTCTGCCGCCAAATTTTACCATCATCGATTCAGCCGATTCTGAAGACGTAGTCGACCTGATACGGACGGAACTGAAACTCAGTTCCAAAGACCGGAAATTTCCGAAGAAAGGACGCATATATGATATCATATCCTTTTCCCGGAACAGGGGCGAAACGATTTCACAGGTCATAAAGAAGTATTACAGCGGACTTAATGATTACATAAGTGATCTCGAATTGATTTTTTCAGGGTATACAAAGTACAAAAAGATGAGCAGGATCCTCGACTTTGATGACCTGATGGAAGTTCTTCGCGATGCCCTGCGCGATAACCTTTCATTCCGCCAGATCCTTCAGCGCCGGTATGCCTACATCATGGTTGATGAGTTCCAGGATACCAATGTGATACAGAAAGAGATTGTGGATTTAGTTGCTGCCGGCCACCGGCGTGTGATGGTTGTAGGGGATGATGCACAAAGTATCTATGCTTTCAGGGGGGCCAACTATGAAAATATACTTCGATTCCCGGAGACCTATCCGGAATGCGAAGTAATCAGGATAGAGGAGAACTATCGCAGTAACCAGAAGATCCTTGATTTCACCAACGAGGTGATCGCCCATGCCCAAATTGGATACAAGAAGCGACTGTTCACCCGGAATGAAAGGCAGGTTTTCCCGGTGGTCAGGAGGGTATATAGTGAGGAGGATGAAGCGGTCTTAATTGTGGACCGGATGATGGAATTGATTGAACAAGGGATCCCTTTAAGCGAGATGGCCGTTTTAAACCGGGCCGACTGGCATAACCGGTATATACAGCTTGAGCTTAACAAACGTAAAATCCCTTATGTAGTGGTTGGCGGGTTTAAGTTTAACGAGCGTATGCATATCAAAGATATCATTTCTTATCTCCGTCTTACCTATAATCCTCTGATGCCGTAGCCTGGCACCGTGTTCTTAAATATATCGGAGGGGTTGGAAAGATTACTGCTTCAGGGGTGATCGACACTCTGAGAAATTCTGAAAATGCGTTTTCATTCGAAAGTTTCAGCCAAAGGAAGTTTTACAATGAACTACTCCTCCTGGGTAAAGTGCTTGCCAAAGCCAGTCAGCCCGAATATTCTCTGACACAAAAAATTGAAATCATCCGTGAATATTATTCCCCTCTTCTCAAAGCCCGTGAGAGCGATTACCTGAACAGGATGATGGATATCGATGTTTTACTGGATCTTTCCAGGAAATATAAAGATCTCGACCGCTTTTTGTCGGATTTTGCCCTCGATCCGCCGTCCAGGCATGTTGCCGACCAGAGTACACCACTTATTGACGAAGGGGAGGAAAAGGGGAAAATCACTCTTTCAACGGTACATTCAGCTAAAGGACTGGAGTGGTATGCCGTCTTCATTCCCCACGCCCTCGATGGCATGTTCCCTTCCAACAGGGCCGTAAATATTGAAGATATGGAAGAAGAACGCAGGCTTTTCTATGTTGCCTGCAGCCGTGCGAAGGAAGAACTTTATATCACCTTTCCCCGCTACATGTATTCGTATGATGCCTTTTTCCATCTGCCTTCACGCTTCCTTCTGGAAATGAACAGGGAAAAGTTTGTATTTGTCGATGGATAGGTTTGACCGGTCGGCCATAATGATAACAATCCCAGGAAGGCATCAGAAATTAATAAAGATGTGCCCCCGGTTCATTCATCGCCTGACTTGTAATTGACATAAAAATCGAATCCGATTTACCCGGTCTTCTATTCAACCTCCACAACCACGGCGACTTTTTCCCACTCAAGGTAGGCGTCGATCTCAGTTTTTAAAGAGGCAAATAGCCATGTCAGAACAGCGATGTCATCTACATATCCTCCCGGCAGAAAATCAAAAATGGCGTCGAAGGGAGATACAAGATAAGCCAGCGCGGCAAAGATAAGCAATATCCTCCCCGGCGCGATCTCTCTGTAGCTGCCATTGACATAGCTTTTAACCATGCGAACGAAAATCAGCACGGGTTCAAGAATCCGGCCGAGCCTGATCGTGTTATGTGCTATGATTGCTTTAACATTCTGAAGCAGGGATCCTACCTTTTCAGGATCATTCTCTATCCCTTCTGTGTCCTGGCAAAAATCACGGAAATAATTTTCTTCCCTCGTATTCATACGCATCCTCCTTTTGCAAATATAGAAAAGAATGTCAAAAGAAAATCTTTAGTTAAAAAAGAATATGAACAACTTAGTAACAGTGCTCACGGTCTTAAAATTAGAATCTGATCGTTTAAAAACGTTCTGATTTTCTTGAAAACAGGCTGCAGAAGCGGGCTGGTTACTTTTGCTTTGACAATGCCAGGATGATTCCAGGGATTTTGCCATACAGTTTTACGATTGTCGGTTTGTTTCCCCACCACCTTGAATTCGAAGTATTCAGCGTTTTTGGATTTCCGGAATTGCATATCATGGATTAATTCTCTAAATTCGGAAACGGTGACAGGTGGTGATTTTCCTTCAAAAGACGTTTCATCAGATCAAACCTTTAAACTACCCATTATGAAAAGAAGAGTATTTCTGAAGAATACTGCCCTGGCCGCCGGCACGGCGGCTTTTATCAGTTCGGCCAAAACTTTTGCTGCTTCCGCTGCGCCTTCAGAAGGCAGGCCGTTCAACCTGCTTTATGCACCACATTTCGGGATGTTCAAAGCTTCGGCAGGAGAGGATTTGACCGATCAGCTGAAATTTATGTACGATGCCGGTTTCCGGGCTATGGAAGACAACGGGATGAAGGGTCGCAGTGTGCAGGACCAGGAGAGAATCGGGTCGACGATGGCAAAACTGGATATGAAAATGGGTGTCTTTGTGGCCCATACCATTCATTGGACCGAGCCCAGCCTGACCACGGGCAAAAAAGAAAGCATTGATGAGTTCCTGAAAGAGATCCGGGAGTCGGTGGAGGTGGCAAAGCGGGTGAATGCCACCTGGATGACGGTTGTGCCAGGTTTTGTTGACCTGCGGCAGGAGCACGATTACCAGACGGCCAACATCGTGGAAGCCCTTCGCAGGGCTTCGGAAATCCTCGAACCGCACGGGCTGGTGATGGTGCTGGAAGCCTTGAATTATATGGATCACCCGGGCCTTTTCCTGAAGAAGTCCTCGCAGGCCTATGATGTATGCCGTGCGGTTAACAGCCCTTCATGTAGGATTCTCTATGATATTTACCACATGCAACGTCAGGAAGGAAACCTGATCCCCAATATCGACCGGTCGTGGGATGAGATTGGCTATTTCCAGATCGGCGACAATCCGGGCCGGAATGAACCCACCACCGGCGAGATCAATTATCTGAATGTTTTCGGCCATATCCATGGCAAAAGCAAGAATCTGATGCTTGGCATGGAACACGGCAATTCGCAAAAGGGCAAAGAGGGCGAACTGGCGGTGATTGATGCTTACCGGAAATCAGACCTGTTTGTCTGAGTCTGATGTAAATAATTTCAGCAGTTAAATTTTGTGGAAGCGCGTCTTATGATGCGCTTCCACAAAAATAAACTGATTCCCAAACTCTGTTATCAGAATATTATACATTCACGGGAGAAGTACCCGGGACGGGGACTTTATACTCCATCTCTACTTTCCCGAGTTCAATTTTCTTCGGGCCAAGGCGGAGGTCGGATGCCATCATTTCATCCCAGGTCACTTCCTTACCGGTATATGCGGAAATACGGCCCATAATGCCCGAAAGGGTTGATTTGGCTGTAGTTTCAGCCTGGTTCACTGGCGTATTGGTACGGATGGCGGTCACCAGGTGGATATGCTCCTGGACGTAAGGGCTGATCGCCACCTTATTGGTCGGCTGGCCGTTTTCATCTTTTGGATATTCATAGGACCATTGAATGCTTCCATCGGGATTGTAGATGGTGTTCTGACAGTTGGAAAAGCCTGTGGTACCATGGACAAGTTCCGAGACATTGTTGGCGCAGTCGTTGATCTGGCGGCACATGCTGTGGACATGCATCCCGTTTTCGTATTCGAAGTCGACGCTGAAGTTATCGTATTGGTCACCGGTGATACGACGGTGTCTTGATCCGAAGCCGACAGCCTTCACCGGAAATTTGCCGGTGAACCAGTTGATGACATCGATGTTATGGACATGCTGTTCCACGATGTGGTCCCCGGAAAGCCAGCACCAGTTCACCCAGTCCCGGATCATGAATTCCATCTCGGTCCATGCCGGGTTCCATTCACGGTGCCAGAGTTTGCCCTGGTTCCAGTAGCATTCGGCCGAGGTGATTTCCCCGATGGCTCCGTTATAGATGCGTTTGTAAACTTCAAGGTAATCGCGCTGGTGCCGTCTCTGGGTGCCGGTTACTACGCAGAGGCCGGCAGTTTCGGCTTTTTTTGCTGCGGCCATGATGGAGCGTGCGCCGACAGGGTCGACAGCGACGGGTTTTTCCATAAACACGTGCTTGCGGGCGTCGACGGCAGCGTTGAACATCTCGGGGCGGAAATAGGGAGGAGTAGCCAGGATGACGAGGTCGACATCGGCATCGAGCACTTTTTTGTATGCATCAAATCCCAGGAACACTTTGTCATCAGGCACTTCTACGCCGGCCTTTTTCTTGAGTTCATCGCGGCATCCGGCCATGCGGTCTTCAAACAAATCGGCCATTGCGCCGATGGTAAGGCCCGGACCAGCGGAGAGGAAGTTCAGCGCGGCGCCGGTTCCGCGACCGCCGCAACCGATGAGTCCCGCTTTGAGGGGTTTACCTTCCGGGGCCTCGTCAAGGAGCGGAGGCATGCCAGGAGGCACCGATTCTTTTTTCCCTGTGCAGGAATTGAGGACATATCCCATGCCCAGAGCGCCGAATGCACCGATAGCCGCGGCATTGCCAAAGAACTGCCTCCGGCTGAGAGATGTGGTTTCTTTTTTCATGCTGATAGATATTTGGTTAGAAGTTAATTTCTTTCATAGCGGTCCAAAATGGCCGGGTCCGGGTCACACACCACCCTGAATCCGACATGGACCTGGTCGGAATACCACCATTTGCTTTTGGGCATTTGTGGATCAGTCTTCAGCCATTCTGCCGTATGCGTGAAATCGCGTGCGGCACATCGTAAATCCTTTGCATCACTTTTAAACGATCCTCCCCTGACAACATGTTCTTCCACGGTGGCACCGCCGACATCCTTTGATTGGTAATCCGGGCGGTAGACATCGCTGCAGAACTCAGCCACATTGCCAAGCATATTTTTCAGTCCGAAGGGATTGGGCAGCACGAATTCAGGTAGTTGCGTCTTTCCGTGGCTGTTTTCCCTGTAAACGGCGTAGCGGCTGATTACGGCGGTATCGGGGCCAAAAAGTTTGCGGCCAAAACCTTCAGAAGTGTATTTCTTTGCATCACCGGGGAAAAAATACGGATCGGACATCCCAGCCCTCGCCGCATACTCCCATTCTGCTTCTGTAGGCAAGCGGTATGTTTTACCTGTTTTCAGACTGAGCCATTGGCAATATACTGTTGCAGCGTAATAACTCATGGTGATGGCCGGCCGTTGTCCTTTGCCCCATCCCTGGTCGGGGGCGCCCCAGGGCGGCGTGGGACCGGAAATGCCGTCGACAGATTTCTCCGCCTGTTCTTTTTCACTCATTCGCCCTTCGCCTCCGGTCTCACTGAAGAAGGCCAGGTATTCATCCCAGGTCACCTCCAGTTCAGACATGAAAAACGGTCCCACCTGCACCTCATGCCCCGGTCCTTCATCGGCATCCCGCATACGTTCGGTTTCGGGGCTTCCCATCATGAATGTTCCGGCGGGCACAGCGATCATCTCAAAGCTGATGCCTGTCCCGGGGAGATGCTCGGTGAAATTTTCGAAAGTTTGTATCGTGGCAGATGCATTATAAACCGTATCAGTTGTCGGCCCGCCCTTTCCGAAAGCCACATTCCGTGCATGGATGGTGGTTTCTGAGTAATGCCCCACACCGATATGGCAGTTCAGGCAGTTTAGCTTCCGGCGATTGTTTTCGTAATAAAGATGCGCCTCCTGTCCCTTCTCATTGAGATCCAATGGGTAAAGATTTTTATGACAACGGATACATGAGGACTCAAAAGTATGGTGAACGGCATATTCAGGCCGGGACTTTTCCTCCCAGTTGATGGATTCCGGATCAGAAAAAAGGGTGCCATAGATGTCCCTGAGACCGGTGCTGACTTTATGGGTCAGCTTTGGAAGTCCTGAAGGCGGGAGATGACATTCAACACAGTGAACCACAATTCCCCGTTTATTATCGTAATGGGTTGAACGTTTCCAGCTGACAGAGGCCTGCGGGTGAACGTTATGGCAGGACTGGCAGAAATCGTCAGTGCCGGTGGCCTCAATGGCTTTATTACCGGAAAAAAGAAGAAGGAGGCAAAAAGGAATCCGAATGAAATGAGCAGGACAGCCTTTCGCTTAAACCAGCTAAATATGTTGAGCATAGAGAGGAATTAATCATTAAAGAAAGAAAATCCCGGGTAGAGTTCAAATATGATGGGATAATTTAAAATGATTCTTTGTTTGACAGGTGAAAGTGGCGTGTAAGTGCTTTTTCGCTCTGCAGAGTGAGATAAAGCTTCCGGCTGTCCACCTATTGTTTTCCAGACGCCTTTTTTTAATTATAAAAAGTCAGGGATTACCTGAAATTCCCGTATTGAGGAAATGCTTCAGATCCTCAGAAAAGAGCAACGGAAGAAGCCAGGGTCGAAACGATGATAAAAATTCTGTAAGCCCTTTCCGGTATGAGTTTCACGAGATAAAATCCCCCAACAGCACCTGCGATAATGGGAATGATCATAAAGATATCGAATGACAGACTTTGCAGGGTAATGGTTTTCCAAACGAATATGTGCAGAGGAGCTTTGGAAAGGTTAACGATGAAGAAAAACCACGCTCCGGTACCGATATAAATGTTTTTGGGTAGACGCATGGACAACAGGTATAGTGACATAATGGGACCGGCGGCATTACCTATCATGGTGGCAAATCCTCCCCCCGTTCCCAGAAGTGATGCAAACCAGGGATGATCCGGAATACTGGTTTTCTTTCGACGGATGTCCTGGAATAACATCAATGCTATTCCAGCAATAACTATAACAGCGATAAGTTTTCTGAACTGGGCATCGTCGATCATCTTTCCTACGAACAATGCAATCAGGATGCCGATAAAAGCCCAGGGCAAAAGCTTTAGCACATATTTCCAGCTGGCATGTCTGTGGTAATAGATCACTGCAAAGATATCGGCGATGATGAGCATTGGCAGTACCAGTCCGACCGAAGGTTTACCGCCGAAAATATTTGCAAATACCGGCACAATAAAGAGTCCGGCGCCGGAAAGCCCCGTTTTCGACATGCCCGTGAGCAACCCGCACAATATGACCATCGACCATTCAAAACCATTCAGATGGTAACTGGTAAGGAAGTTTTCAAGGATCAAGACAAATTCATTTTAAGGTTTAACGATCAGCCGCCAGGGAAAGCGGCAGCCATTTATCACGGAGACGGTTGAAAATGCACTAATCAAACAATTTTTCAAGTTGCTCGCGGTCAATATTCTTTAATGGGTTATTTGATGTAATAAATGCTTCGGCAAGTTTGGACTTTTTTTCCTGGAGTCTCTGTATTTTTTCTTCGATGCTGTTTTCAGAAATAAACCGGAACACAAAAACATTTTTATCCTGGCCGATCCGGTGAGCCCGGTTCACTGCTTGCTCTTCTGATGCAGGGTTCCACCAGGGATCGAGAATGAAAACGTAGTCGGCCGCGGTAAGGTTTAGTCCAACGCCTCCGGCTTTAAGTGATATCAGAAACACTTTACATTCCGGATCATCCTGAAAAGCTTTTACAATATATTCCCGGTTCGTTGATGCACCAGTCAGAACAGTATACCGTATTTCCCTGCCATCAAGCTCCTTCATTATAAGGTCCAGGTGTTTCACAAAAGAAGAGAAGATCAGTACTTTATGGTTTTCAGCGATGATGTTATCAATATTTCTGAGAATTTCTGAGAATTTCCCGGAATCCTCGCGATAATCTTCGTCCACAAGTGCCGGATGATTTGCCGCCTGGCGCAGACGGGTAAGTCCCTGAAGTATAATCATGGCTGATTTGTCGGGACCCTGCTTGTCAATACTTTCAAAGATAGATCGTCTGATCATCGATTTTTCTTCTTCATAAAATTTCCGCTGGGCATCAGACATATTGCAATAAACTACCTGGTCGGTAATCTCGGGCAGATCGCGAGCGACTTCTTCCTTGGTTCTTCTGAGAATAAAAGGATTGATGAGCTTTTTCAATCTTTCCTCACAGGTGCGGTCATTCTTTTTTTCGATCGGCATCACAAACTCCTGCCTGAAGAAATGGAGGTTCCCCAGAAGACCCTCATTGACAAAGTTCATCTGGGCCCAAAGGTCGGTTAACGAATTTTCAACAGGCGTTCCCGTCAGCGCCAGGCGATGATCACTGTTAAGCATGGTCATGGCCTTATATACTTTGGAAGAAGGATTTTTGATCACCTGGCTCTCATCCAGGATGACATAGTGAAATCGGAAACCGGACAATATTTCAATGTCTTGTCTGATTGTATGATAACTTGATATAATGACGTCAAAATTACTGAAAGAGTTAAGATTACGGTTTCTCTGATTCCCAAGATATAACATGATTTTCAGGACGGGCCAAATCTGATGAGTTCATTTTTCCAGTTATGGACCAGTGATGCCGGAACAACGATAAGTGTCGTCAGGGCTGTTCGGGTTCTTTGGTGGAAAAGAGGTCCGTTTGCTGCAAGCCCTGTTCTTTCCGTTGTGTTGCACCGGATTCTTCCTTATTTTTAAGGAGAAGTGTAATGGCCTGGATGGTTTTCCCCAGGCCCATGTCATCGGCCAGACAACCGCCCAGATTATTCTGCTGAAGATAGTAGAGCCAGGAATAGCCTTCAAACTGATAAGGTCTTAAGCTGGCTGTAAGGGAAGCCGGAATTTTTGTGTCGGTTAATTTCTCTTTTGAATTCAGGATCTCAAGGTTCTTCAGATCCTGGCCGCGAATGCCCTTCTCTGCTTTTTCAAGGATGAAGAAATGTTGTTTATGAATTCTGATCTTCTTTTTTTCCACCTTACCAAACTCGAACATTTCCCTGAAACGGCCGAACCATTCATTCGGAATGATGAAAATTTTCCCGTCAGGAAGCCGGAATGTCCTTTTACCATTCAGAATATTTAACCGGAAATCATAAAAGGGAATCTCGAATTCGCCTGCTTTCACGATGGCATGAATATCAAACCAGTCGTTGATAAGTTCGCTTCCGAGGATCATCTCATGACCGCCGGTATAAAAATCGCGGTCACCAATATTGTTTGAGAATTCAAGCCCCTGGACCTTAAGTTCAGCGGCACTGGTATTTATCCATTCAACGAGATTAAATAATTGAGTATCTAAATCGAGGGACCTGTTGCCCTTTATTTCATAATTCACCTGATCATAACTCATGAGACCCAGATCGTTCAACAGATCATGAAAACCATCCTCCCAGGAGGAATCCCGGCTGTATTTGTCATAATGGAAGCTGTCTTTATCGCGGTGGAAATCGACAAACGCCTGCTGGCTGCTGTTGGCAAGTATTTTACGGTTTCCATAGATAAAACGGAGAGTGATTACCGCATTATTATGTAAGCCCCGTTCCAATGCGATCATTGCCTTTTTCTCTGGTTGGATTTTATGAATGCTGAACCCTTCAGCATTGACTTCATAGTCTTTGATAATGTTCAGGGCGAATGTTTTAAAATACTGTGATTCTGATTTTTGAGGGATATCAATAAAGTCTTTATTGAAAAAGGGGCGTATTTTGTTTGCTTCAATATCCCGGACAAAATATATGAAATTGTTGACCCTGATGATAGCGGGTTTATTGCTCAGGATATCCCAATACTGATCTTTGATCTTTAATCTTTTACCTTCATAGAACAGGTCGAGAGAGTATTTTGAACCGTCTGTACCTCGCTGAAAATTAAAAACCGGTTCAGCTTTCAGGGTGAGGATATTCAGAAAGTCTTCATCAAAAATATTAGATCGTGTTTTATCCCTGAGGAAGATTTTAGTCCTTGTATCCTTAACCATTTCAAGGACACGGATTATTCTCTTTTCAATGAAGGGACGAATAAATTCAGTGATCTTCCGTTCATTCACTTTTTCCTGGAACTCTTTCACGGTTTTGTCTTTGGAGAAGAGACGGAAAAGTTTCTGGTCGCTGTATTCATCTATGGTCCTTACCACTTCCTTTTCCGTATGACTGAGTTCCATGAATCCCTCGTCCGTCTCATCCGGAAATACAATATATGAGGGAGAGAAGAAACTTTCAGCCTCTTTTTTTGTCAGAATCAGAGGTGTCAGGATCAGTCCCCACAGCCGGTGCTCACTCAAACCTAATGCAAAAAACCGTTTTGTCATTATGATTTTATCTCAATATTCAAAAACCTGCAATGTAATCATAAGGCTTCAAAGAATCGTGGGAGCCGGTGTTTATTTGAGAAAGAATTTTTTAGCACCACTCAGGGCTTATTTGTTTTACAGAATGCGTGTATGATACCAAAATCGTTTGAAACAGAGCCTAATGCACTGGTTGGTTGTGATTTTACGGTGATCATCATGGAGAGCTTACAGAAGGTAACAGGTTTAAGATACATGATTTTTCTCTCGCCGGGTTGTCTCTCAAAACCCCCGCCGAACAGATTCGCGGTCTCTCCGTTTCCCGGAGTTTTGAACAAGATGAAGGGAGATCGTTGATAATCAATTCACACTTCAATGGTAAATATTTTTATATTTGAACGATGTAACCCAAAAAACTCCCTCATGAAAAAAATCATACGCCTGGCAGCGTTATTTCTGTTACTGGCAGTTACAGGTCCATCCTGCGAACTTCTGGATGATTGCAAAACCTGCAAGCTTGTGGTCTACGAAGATGGGATAAAAATCAGCGAGACAACCGGCACCTCTTATTGCGGCGATGACCTTAAGGACAAAGAAGATGCGGATCCGGTGATAGTGGGGAACCGGCGCTCTGTATATGAATGTGA
>CAVXSF010000029.1:0-9153 GCA_963764345.1 uncultured Bacteroidales bacterium
TGATGGCTTTTTGCCTGGATTACTCTTTTTCAAAATGTGAGGATAATATAAATTTTTAAAAGAATTGTGTAAGTATTTTTAGACAAAGACTTAGTAGATTTATTATTTAAATCTTTATCTAACTTATGTACCTGTATTATGAATTCTGAAATGACCGGATCATAGGGTGGGGAAATAGGAAAAATCAAAAAAGATTCCGGACTCAACGATGAAGATTTATGATATTGTGAGCGAAAAGAAAAAATGATAGATATTGAGTTATAAACCGGTAAAAACGAGGAAGGAGTTTTGCAATATTGTCACTGAGCGTTTCGGAGCCCACCCAAAAATAAAGTTGACAATAAAAATTGTATTCTCCGGTATTCCGTGATATCACACAAAGAAAAAAACGTAAAAACATGAAACTTTATATCAAGAATATGGTGTGTGAGCGATGCAAAACAATTGTAAAGGGCGACCTCGACACTTTAAACATTAAATATAGTTCGGTAAATTTGGGTGAGGTAGAAACCCTCATAGAAATATCCGGTTCAGATCGTAAAGCGTTGTATAATGCTCTGCAAAAATCCGGATTTGAATTGATCGACCCACAGAAAAACGAGATTATTGAAAAATTGAAAAGTGCTATTTCTGATTTAGAGAGATTCTCCGATGAAGAACTGAAGACCGGTTACGCTGATTACCTTAGCCTGTGCGTAAAGGATAACTTCATTTCTCTTAATACCTTATTCTCGGAAATAGAAGGAATTACAATCGAAAAGTATATCATCCAGCATAAAATCGAAAGAGTTAAAGAAATGCTTGTCTACGAAGACATGGATCTGTCTGAAATTGCTCGTAAGTTGCATTATAGCAGCATAAATGAACTAGACATACAGTTTAAAAGCCATACCGGCCTGACCCCCGCTCATTTCAATGAACTCAGAAACGCCAGGTATATCAGAAATAGTATTCCGGATTTAGTACCTGTTGTATCTGATGACCGCACGGATAATTGAGGTTTACTCAACCACATAAACTTTAATTATATGAAATCCACAAAAATGAATAACTACAGCAAAAACGAAAAGTCAAATACTATGGGTATGTATGTTGAAGAAGCCGTTGCGGAAAATCAGGTTGATAAATCGTCTTTGAAACAAATTCGCGAAATAGAAAAAAGTCATTTAGATCTGGAAAAAATTGTCAATCAGCGAACAAAAGAATTGGTAGAGGTTATTGCAACCAACCATAGATTCGTTTCTATTCTTGCGCATGATCTGCGAAGTCCTTTCAGCTCCATTATTGGGATTCTCGGGCTACTGAAGAATAGTATCGAAGATTTCAATCCAGGTGAAATTGAAAATCTTATTGACAAGGCTATAGATTCATCCATCAAGAACTTTAATTCTTCTTGATGAACTCTTAACATGGTACACTGCCAAAAACTCAATTAAAACCATAAAACCTGTAAAGATAGATTTGTCCGGAATGGTTGAAAATGAGTTGCAGGATTTTGAATACTTAGCTAAACAGAAAGAAATTGCACTGAATTGGAATATCCCATCAAATCATTATGTTAGTGCAGATCTGATGATGATGAAAACAATCTTAAGAAATTTAATAAGTAATGCCATCAAATTTTCCAATAAAGGTGGCAGTATCAACATAAGCTCAACAGAAAAAGAGTCATTTATTGAAATATCAGTAAAAGACTCAGGCGTTGGAATTTCGGATGACATGCAACGAAAGCTATTTAAAATTGACTCTTTTCAAACTTCGCCGGGGACAAGCAATGAAAAAGGCACCGGAATGGGTTTGATTATCTGCAAAGAATTTGTCACCTTGCATGGTGGAGATATCTATGTAAAAAGTGATCCGGGTAAAGGATCTGAATTTATTTTTACTTTGCCGCATTATATATAATTTCCGGATTTTCAATCTTTAAAGAGAATATTTGTGATCATTCAGATTGTTACCTTTGGGAAAAGATAATCCTACAAGTTTTGAAACCCAAAAAAAGGACAACCGCAATGGCTGAAAAGAAAAAATCCTCCATTTCTGAGTCTCAACGATTCCCTGTTGTAGGTATCGGTGCTTCTGCCGGCGGGCTCGAAGCCATTGAAAAGTTTTTGAGTCATGTGCCCGAAAACAGTGGAATGGCATATGTTGTTATTCAGCATCTTGATCCCACGCAGAAAGGGATGTTGCCGGAATTACTTCAACGGATTTCCAGAATGAAGGTTTATCAGGTAAGTGAAAAAATGTCTGTAAAACCAAATTGCGTATATGTGATTCCTCCAAATAAAAGCATGTCCATTTCGCATGGGAATCTGGTTCTCTCCGAGCCTCTGGAAATCCGGGGGCTGAGACTTCCCGTTGATTTCTTCCTGCGGTCGCTTGCCGCAGAACGTAAAGAACTTGCTATCGGTCTCATTCTTTCAGGCATGGGTTCAGACGGTACTTTAGGCATACAGGCCATAAAGGAACGTAACGGCATCGTGATGGTCCAGGATCCTGAAACAGCAAAATTCGACAGTATGCCACGCAACGCGATCAATTCCGCAGTGGTAGATATTGTGGCGCCTGTTGAAGCAGTTGCCTGGAAAACTCAATGGAATTTTTTTCTCAGGTTCCGGTTATAAATCTGAACGGTGAGATTGATATAAAGGATAAAAGCGCTCTGGAGAAGATTATCCTTCTTTTAAGAAGTCATACCGGTAGCGACTTTACGTCCTATAAAAAAAGTATGATTTACCGCCGGATTGAACGACGGATGGGTGTCCATAAAATAAAAACTATTTCTGCCTATTTTAGCTTTTTGAAGGAAAATGGGAAGGAAATGGATATTCTTTTCAAAGAACTTTTAATCGGAGTTACAAATTTCTTCCGGGATGCGGATGTGTGGGAAAAATTGGTAGAGTCGGTACTTCCGAATTATATTACCAGCCATACATCAGACTCAGAGCTCAGGGCATGGGTTGTGGGTTGCTCTACCGGAGAAGAAGCATATTCATTGGCTATACTCTTCAAAGAGGCAATTGGAAAAATAAGTTTGAAAGGACATCTTTCATTACAGATCTTTGCAACCGATCTGGATAATGATGCCATCGAAATCGCCAGGAGAGGAGTTTTCCCAATAAATATTTCCAATGATGTACCGGATGCACTCCTGAAACGCTATTTTACCAAAACAGACGAAGGCTTTCGAATTAAAACTGAGATAAGGGAGATGATCGTGTTTGCCAAACATAACATCATCATGGATCCGCCCTTCACCAAAATTGATATCATCTCCTGCCGGAATTTGCTCATATACCTCGAACCTGTATTACAAAATAAAATACTAGGTTTATTTTATTATAGCGCTAATCCTGAAGGAATTATGATACTCGGCAGCTCTGAGACCCTGGGAAAGCAAAGCCGGCTTTTTTCACCTGTGGACAACAAACTAAAAATTTATAGGCGATCTTCTACTGCCAGTATACCAGATTTATTTGCTTTTCCGTCTTCCTTTATAAGGACGAACCCGAACCATTCTGAAAAAATCCTGCAAGCCAAACCTCCGGAGGATATTCAAACGCTTGCCGACAGGATGTTACTGGAGAAATTTTCGCCGGTTGGTGTGCTGGTAAATGAAAGTGGAGACATCATTTACTTTAGCGGACGGACAGGAAAATACCTTGAACCGGCTGCAGGCAAAGTAAATATGAATGTATTTGCAATGTTACGTGAAGGTCTGATGAATGAATTTCCCGTTGCCTTCCATAAAGCCCTTACGGGAAATGAACCGGTGGTCTTATCAAATATCAAGGTGGGAAGGAACGGCGGTTCTCAATTTCGTAGATGTTAGCATTCAAAGGATCGATAAACCGGGACCTTTAAATGGAATGGTCATGATCATGTTTTCCGATGTGCCTCAGGTTACGGAGATCAAATCGTTGGCAAAAAAAGTGACCGGAAAAACAAATATAAGGCAGCTGGAATTGGAAAAAGAATTGCAGACGAAACGTGAAGAGATGCAGAATACACTCGAGGAGATGCAGATCTTCGCAGGAAGAACTGAAATCAACCAATGAAGAACTGCAATCCACAAACGAGGAACTGCAATCCACCAATGAGGAACTTACAAGTTCAAAAGAAGAAATGCAAAGCCTGAATGAAGAACTGCAAACTGTAAACGCTGAATTACAGGCCAAAGTAGATGATTTTATGAGGGTGAACAATGACATGAAAAATCTCCTCAACAGCACCGATATTGCAACTTTATTCCTTGACAAAGAACTGAACATACGTCGTTATACCACGCAGGCAACTCAGATTTTCAAACTTATTAAGAGCGACATCGGGCGACCATTTACAGACCAGGTGTCTGATCTGATCTATCCTGATCTGGAATCAGATGCCCTGGAAGTTTTACGGACATTGGTTTTTATACAAAAACAAATACCCACCACTGACCACCGCTGGTATTCCATACGTATCATGCCTTACCGAACTTCAGATGACAGAATAGACGGCCTTGTTATCACGTTTATCAACATCACGGAACTTAAGCAGGCAGACGCTAAATTATTCGAAAATGAGCAATTTATTCATTTACTTGCAAAAAATACATCAAATGTGATCCTTAGATTGTCTTCCGACTTTAAAATACAGTTTTTAAATCCTGTCGCTGAGCAATACTTCGGAAAAAAAAGAGAACAGGTTCTGAATCTTAGCTTTATTCAGTTATTTATATCTGATGCAATGCAAAATAAAGTAGAGAATGATTTGAAAAAGGTGATGAAAACAGATAAGGATGGCAAATTAAAAATACAGACCATTGCAGATGGAAAAAATCTCCGTATTTCGGACTGGTCTGTCACATATTCAGCATAATGACATGAAAATGCCGGCAGGATTGGTATTAATCACATCTAAATAATTCAGCTATGAATACTGAAGATCATGATTTTACAGATGCAAAGCTGCTCCGGAAAGAGGCAGAAAGAAAATTGCAGGAAAAGAAAAAAAGTTTAAGTGAGACGGAGCAAAAACCGGATATCCAAAAGCTCCTTCATGAGCTGCAGGTGCATCAGATAGAACTTGAAATGCAAAACGAAGAATTACGTCAGGCATATCATGCTACAGAAATAGCCCTGAAAAAATACACAATGTTGTATGAATTTGCTCCAATGGGTTTCTTTTCACTTGATTCGGAATGCAGTATCTGTGAACTCAATTTTACTGCTGCCGAAATGCTTGGTGAGAAGCGCTTCAGTTTGATAAACACGAACTTTAAGCTCTTTATCGCAGATGACTCAAAATTGGTGTTCGACAAATTTTTCAGGCAGGTATTTACCCGGGAGGGAAAAGATTCATGTGAAGTAATGCTTGGATACGACAATAATCCGTTAGCCTTTGTCTATATGGAAGGGGTAGTTGTCGGAGACGACAATCAATGTCTTTTATCCGTTGTTGATATTTCCGCCTTCAAGTCTCTGAAGAAATAGTGAGACCTACGATCACTGAGCGTAGCCGAAGCTGGTCCCTGAGCGAAGCCGAGGGGCATAACATCTATTGCGCAATCCTACGGTGGCTGAAGCCAAAGGTGGTTATAATTTAAAACTCAAGTTTATTAGAAGAGGACTTTGGGGACAGCCTCCTACAAAAAAGTCATGCTAATTTTCCGATTCCCGGCGCCGGGATCCCATATACACCAATTCCCCGTCAGCAAAGCGGAATTCATGGATCTTTCCCCCGACTTCCAGCGTAAAGCCTTCGGGACTTGAACTGAAAGTATAGGGTTCATCATTGAAGCTGAACAATACCGGCTGGATGGAATGTACCCGGTCGGAATAGTTCCAGTACTTCAGTTTGGTGATGGGACCCCGGAAATTCCATTTCTCTTCCTGCAAGAGCGCGTGATGGAAGAGAAGCCCGATGTTGCAGGTCTCCGTCGGGCCGGTGATCTTCCACCCATTCCCGGTCCGTTCCACAGGATAACGGGTCTGAAAATGGCCTTCCACGCTAACCCTCCTCTCACCGGTACCCTTCACATCATCCAGCAGGAGCAGGTGGTTATCATCGAGGAGCAGCAGGTGCCGGTTGTAGAATGAAGTTGCAAACGGAAAGGCCTGTTGTATATCGCATTCAAGGTAGAATCCGTCATCGTATTCAAAGGACCGGGTGACCGGAGCTGTTGCACAGTCTGTCTGCTCCAGGCTATGAAGGGTAATGCAATTATGTTCACTTGCTTTTATGGCCCCGTATCCCGGATCAATCAGGAACCTGTCCTGCCCGTGTCCGAGGATAAACTGCCCCAGGTCATTATTATCATGATTTCCCCCACTGGATCCCCCCCGAAACGCAAGCCAGCTTTTATCTCCCCTCCAAACCGCCCAGTCGATCCCCTTAAAATGGATGAACCGGGGCAGTTCAGGTTCGCTGCTCTCCTGGTTAACTTCCCTGTACCAGAAACTCTCCACATCCCAGAACAACCCTCCCCTGCCAGTCTCATGGGATGTTCTTCGCTCCTGGTCCCAGGCCCATTCCGGGTGATTCAGCTCGTGGGCCCACCAGAATCCCTGGGAAATTCCGTAAAGCGAATTTTTCTCATCACAATCGGAAAAATTATAGGCATACCCGTCAGGCGCAAACATCGGGATCCAGAAGCTAAGAGTGTTCTGGAAATCTTCATTCTTCATCAACCCCAGGTCTTTTCCGGTAAGCTTTTGGTAGGGCACTATGAAATCTGTCAGATGACCAATGGCTGTCCCCTGGTACATCACCCCTTCAATCCATCCGCCTCCGGGATAGAATGCGCTGATCATATAGGGCAAACCTCCAGTGGCCTTCTGTAAGACAAAATCTGACAATTCAGGATTTGCATCCCGGATCACCATGGCGGCAATGCCCGCGTTCCCGTTCAGTGCCGAATTCCAGTTGAAATCGCACTTCTCCCACCAATCGTGATTGAGAATCCCATTCAGGTATGTACGCAAGCCTTTTTCAATCAGGGCTTTGATGCAGTCTCTCTTCAGTGTCTCATCCAGGTACGGGAATAACGCGTCATAGCCGAAAGAAACCACGTACATCATCTCCCCTGTCCCCAGGTCGGCGGAATTCAGGTTGGACCTCCCGGGTGTCCTTAAACCCCAGCTCTCTTTATGGCTCGCTACCCATAAGGCACGCCTGGCAATGTCCAGATAGACGGAATCCCGGGTAATATACCAGGCCACCGTCGACCATTCGACCCATTTTTTCAGGGTCCGGACATACGTACGCTCCGGGATCATGGATTCAAAATCCATCTCCCGGGATAACTCCCTGCCCCTTGCAAGCTTCTGAATAGCCTGGAGGTTGCGTTCATGAACATCTTTGAAATAGGGATCCGACAAGGTTGAGGCCAGGTTTTCCCATTTTGATTTGCTATTGTATAACCAGGGAAAGGCCAGCTGTTTATCGCCATAGGTCGTGGTGGCCGGAACCGCGTCCTTGCCAGAAAAGTCCGTTTTGTTTTCTATAAAATCCACCAAAACGGGATCGCGGATGTCATCAGGCAACATTTGGGCTGCAAGAGATGAAAATCCGGCAAGTGGAAAGAAAAGAAGCAATACGTATTTTCGAAACATAGCAGGATTTGTTGGTAAGGATTTGAGAGTTGTCACAAAAGCGAATATAATATATTCCGGAAAGAATTACCGGAATACAACAAGTAATTCCGGCAGATTAGCGTGATCGTGTTTAAACACAGCCGCGGGGTCCTTTCGCAAATGATCCGTGCGACGGAGCAGCGTTACGGTTTAGGGAATGAATACGCCTTCGGACTAAAGAAAAGAATGCAGGAATGAAGGACCGCAGTGCAACGCATCGTTCAAGGTTCTCATGTACGTTCAGTTCAAAGTGAGCAACTGATGCCAGAGTAATATGAGCACAATACCCCGATCATTACACAGGTGAATTCAAGGGAGAAAGAGAGAGTCATAAAAATCGGATAAAAGTGCTCAGTTACACCGGAATATACAGTATTACGACAGTAACACCGGGGATCAGCTTGATATCTTTGCAATTTTATCAAAAATTTCAGGATATTTCTGTATTATTATAGAGCATTTGTTATAGCTGATAACTATCGTTTAATTTATGAAATTTCATTCAGGAATCTTCACAATTTTAGCCCTTACCCACTCTGGAAATCTTCTATACAGCCGGAATCCAAACCCATTCAATATGAAAAAACTCAGTTTCCACCTTCCCGTTATGCTTCTGCTCCAGCTGAGCCTGATTGCCTGCCATTATATTAAACCGGGTGATAACCAGTCTGCCCTCATGGTGCCTGAGCTGGAAGGAGAATGGTGGCAGCTAACCACAACCTATCCTGATATTGCTCCTTATGAATACACAAAAGGGGATAACAAGGTTTGTGACTTCACCATTTTCCAGGCTGCCGACAGCAGCTGGCAGTGCATCGCCTGTGTGCGCGGGAATACCTATCCCGGTTCAAACAGATTCCTGTACCGCTGGCAGGCTGAGCACCTTACCGATACCCTCTGGGAACCTAAAGGTGTATTTCAGTCGACGGGGACCAGCACCGAAAAACCCGACGGCTTTGGTTTTACACTGGATACCTCCCTTTACAGTGCGGTCGGATTGCTGCAGGCGCCACATTGTGTCATTCATGACGGGAAATACTACCTTTTTTATAACAACCGGGGAGCCCGCTGCAAGATCAGTGATGACGGGCTTCACTGGCGTGATCTGAAGAATGATGCCGGAAATTATGATTTTTTCGCGATGGGCCGGGATGTTATGCTATTAGACGATACCCCGTATTCCGGTCATTGGATTGCCTATTATACCACGGGAGTCAAAATGCCGCAGTATGTGGCTGCAAGAACTTCCTCCACCCTCACCGGTACCTGGTCGGAGGAGAAGATGGTCTACGACGGCTGGAGCAACAGCCGTAGTCCCATCTATCCCAACGAGTTTGCCGAAAGTCCTTTTGTTGTGCGATACGGCGACAAATATTATCTCTTTGCCCAGCTGCATGTCTTCGTCTCGGATGATCCGCTCGATTTCACCGCCAATAAAAAGGTAGCCGTACTGGAAAGCTGCGACTACCGGAAACGGGTCTGGGCACCGGAGATAATTCAATACAAAGGGGAATACTTATCTGGCTGCCTACCGTCC
>CAVXSF010000030.1:0-66766 GCA_963764345.1 uncultured Bacteroidales bacterium
GTTTGCAGAAAAAGACACAAAGACCGGATTTAATCACTTTGAGGCCCGTGAGTATGATCCAGGATTATGCGGTGGATGGTGACTGATCCGGCGGGGCAGTATTGGAGTCCGTATGTGGGGATGGGAAATAATCCAATAAATGGAACGGATCCAGATGGACGGTTTAAGCGAGAAGGCGTTGCAAACTTTTTTAATTTTATGTTTAATGGGAATGGAGTTAAGCAAAACAAAAAAACCAGTGAATTTTATTTTGAAAAAGGTTATGTTCAAAACGGCGAGGCCTATGTTTCACCAATTTATCATGCTAGATTTTATAGCAAGGGTTCATTAAGAGTTGATTGGGGAATCCAGGGTGGAGTTGGTATAGATATTGGAGCTTTCAGTCCTACTTTGTTTGGAGAATTAAGAACAAAACCATTTGGAGATACCTATTTTGAATGGACACCTGGAGCGGAAACAAAATATGAGAGATTTCATGGAAATACTTACGATTGCTTAGATGATAATTACCTTGATCCAAGCCTAATAAATACTGGTTGGGATGCAACTTTTGCTGGAGCTCAATATAAGCTTGGGAAAAGAGGTGAGTTTTTTGACGTAGGACCTAAAAAAAGTAGCTATATTTATTTACCTGTTGTGGGAAAGCACAGCAATGATTATTATTGTAATAAAGTAACAACTATTCGACATTCATGGGGTTTAGGCTTTAAGGCTGCTGCAATAGTAGGAATAAAAGGAAATATTGATTTTGGTTTTAAAATTGGTTTAAATTAATGAAATATATGAAATTTTTAATTAGAAGATTTTTTAATTTAGTATTCGATTCTATTGTTGTTGCATTTATAACAATATTGACCTATTTTATTTTTGCTAATATTCTAGGAAATTATCATATTGATATTTTTGTTATTTATTTTGTTATTTACTTTATTTATTATACAATCTTAGAATATTTATTTGGCAAAACAATTGGCAAATTATTAACTAATACAAGAGTTGAATTTGTTGGAGAAAGGGAAAGACACTTGGGATTAATTATTTTGCGAACTATTTCTAGAGTAATCCCACTTGAGCCTTTCTCAATATTTTTTGATGATGAATATAAAATGTGGCATGATAAATTATCTAAAACTAGAGTCACTTACTTATAGAAATGAAGGTCTTCGTCAAACTGTTTCTTACTCTTGTATATATCACTGGTTTACTACGAATTCTGTATCCCCTCTAGCAACCTAAGCCTTCAGCCAATTTCATCTTGAAGAAATTTACCTAACCGGTTAGATTTGTTCCTAAGCATGAATTGTTGTAAAATCAGCAAATAGAACCCAGATGAAGAGGATGTTTTCTCTCAATGAAATAAGGCAAGAGATCAATCTATAGCTAAAAAATCCTTTTTGAAAAATGATTGATATTGCTAACTTTGATTAAAGGTACCGCATATTTCATGACGTGGAAATTTCTATTCGATGAAAACTTGATCTTATTGAAATCTTACAACTCACCGAAGAAAATTCAGGAGGTGTTCACAGGTTCTTTGATTATGATGCTTATGGTAAGGTTACGGGAGTTTATTCCAATGCCGCACATACCAGCCCGGTGGCCAGGTATTACTTTGATGACAGGGGATTCAGATTTAAGAAAGATGTCCAGGGCAATTGCACGTATTATGCCAGGGATGTGTCAGGAAATATTCTTAGTACCTATTCCGGCAACAACACAACCATAGGTCAGCTGGAGATGCCTGTATATGGTTCAACCCGTCTGGGGACCACCTTAAAGGGGGCAACAACAAAATCGGATTATCTCTATGAGCTGACCGATCATCTGGCCAATGTGCGGGCAATATTAAAGGATGATTATGCCGGTGATAACGTCCTCTTCAGCTATGCCGATTATTATCCCGGCGGGTTTGAGATGCCTGACAGACAAAAGGGATCTTCATACAGGTTTGGGTACCAGGGGCAGGAAGACCATTCATGATTTATCCCTCTCGAAATATTCTCTTCCGGAGCCAGGGTTGTAGAGATCCGTTATCCCAATGGAGTGATCCTGCAACTTCCGGCACTTGATCTTAGGCTCCTGAAGCAATTGGTCAACCAGTCAGACTGTTCCGCCGGATCTTTACCCGTGTGAACAGTGTAAACGGGAATTTTGATTTTAAAACATCAATATCAAAAACGTAGAGACGTTATGCATCACGTCTTCGTGGGAATTGAATATCGAATATTGAATATCGAATCATGAATCCGGAGTCGGGCGAAGGATTTAGTAAATACGATGGTGGGCTGGGTTTCCCCTTTCAGGGGATCAAGGGGTGAGCGGGGGGAAGAAAGGCGAAAGGCGAAAGGCGAAAGTGAGGGATTAAGGGATTGAGGGATTAAGGGATTGAGGGATTAAGGGATTGAGTGATTAAGGGATTAAGGGATTGAGGGATTAAGGGATTGAGTGATTGAGTTAGGAAGTTAGAGGTTAGCGGTGAAAGGAAGGTCCTCAATCATTATTTCAGTCATACCTTTAAGTTACTCCCAAAAAAAGTTTCAAAAAAATTCACTTCCTGTTATTTGAATAACAATAAATCATTATCTTTGCTGCGAACATTTCACCAATCTGAGAATCGGAGTCTTCTGCTTCAAGGATCCCTGAACGAATAACCTGATCCAAAAGTAAATTCCAATGGAAAAGAGAATCGGAAGTGCATTGATCATGATCGAAGATTTATCGGTCGTTCCAGCCCTGAATCAAATTTTAACCAAACATGCGTCGATTATTATTGGCCGCCAGGGTATACCACTTCGTGACAGACAAATCAGCGTAATTTCTCTCGTCCTTGAAGGTTCCACAGATGAGATTGGCTCTTTAACCGGTCAGATCGGCCGGATTAAAGGTGTTCAGGTAAAATCTGTATTAACCAAAAACAAGGATCTTTAAGATGAAAAGAGTCAGTCTGTTTATCGTTTTAACTTTGTTATGTATCTCCTCTTTTGCCCAGATCAGTGGTAAGGTCACCGATGGGATTACCGGCGAAGTGCTGATCGGTGCTCATGTCATTTTGTACCAGCAACCTGGCTCAGTGGCTGCTGATCAGGCTATAACCGGCAGGCAGGGTGAATTTATTTTTAATGGCAGTTATGGGAAAAGCGTCGATGTAGTCGTTTCATACCTTGGTTATAAAATGTACCGTTCTTTAATTCTTGATGGAACCGTCGCAACACACCTCGATATAAAACTCGAACGGACCGCTGTTCCGGTAGGCGAAGTCACGGTAACGACCACCAGGAAGGAACAGTCGCAGCGTGAACTGGACATTCCCATGGCTGTGGTAACCGAAAAGAAAATTGACCGTATTGGCGGGTTCACAGCACCGGAAATGCTGAAGAACGAACCGGGCATCAGCCTGGCAAGGGACGGGATCTGGGCTACCAGCCTTAATATCCGGGGTCTTTCTGAACAAAGGATCGTTACCCTCGTTGACGGGAACAGGATTGAAACGGCAACTGATATTGCAGCCGGCATGGCTCTCATCGATGTGAACAACATTGAAAGGATCGAGGTTATCAAAGGCGCTGCCTCATCCCTTTACGGAACCGGTGCTCTGGGCGGGGTAGTGAATATCATTACGAAAGACGGCCATTACAATGATGGTTTTTATACGGAAGGAAATGTCACCGGCATGGTTCAGTCCGTAAACAGGATGCATTCAGAAAATGCAGCCTTGCTGATGGGGAACAGGAAGTGGTATATGCGGGTGAGCGGAACGAACCAGGTGGCCCAAAATGCTATGACCCCGAAAGGGGAACTGCCAAACAGCCAGTTCAGCGATAAGGACATTTCCATAAAGCTTTCGGCGAAACCTTTCAAAAACCAGGAGCTTAAATTCAACTATCAGCGATATGATGCCAGGGATGTCGGTATTCCGGGAGGTTCCGCTTTCCCGGAACAGGCAACGGCAACTTACCCCAGGGAGCTCAGGGATATGTTTAGCGCCGGTTATAAGATCAACACCGGGAACAAGGTCTTCAGGGATGTCAGACTAAAATACTTCCACCAGTACATTTTACGGGATGTGCTCCTGAAACCTTCTCCTGCGGTGACAATGATGCCTAAAGGATTTCACACCACCGACGGACTTCAGCTTCAGTCTTCCATCATTCCGGGCAAAGGCCATTCGATGATCGCCGGCATCGACCTCTGGCAGAGAAACCTTCGTACTGAAAGAGTTAAGGATATTTATCAGCCGGTGGCCGGATACCCCGACAGCCTTAACCATATCATCCGGGGGGAGATCCCTATCCCCGAATCCCGGTATGCCAGCGGCGGTGTATTCGTCCAGGATGAATTCAGATCGTTCGGCGACAGGCTAAAAGTCACCGTGGGTGGCCGCTTTGACCTGATCAATGTTCAGAATGATAGAGCTGTGGATCCTGCTTACATGATCGTGAATGGTCATGAACAAAACCCGGTGATGAACCAGCGGGTGACCTTTGAAAAAAACAATGTCAATAATACAAGCTGGAGCGCAAATCTGGGTTTGCTTTACAAGCTGACATCCAGCCTTGATCTGACCGCATCTGTTTCACGCGCCTTCCGTTCACCTTCCATAGAAGAACGCTACAAATATATTGACCTCTCGCAGAAGGTGGAGATCGGGAATCCCGACCTTAAACCGGAAGACGGCTACTTCGCCAATCTGGGTGTGAAACTCTGGAAATCCAGGCTTCATATTTCTGTTGACGGGTTTATGAATGCCATGACCAATCTTATCGTGGCAGTTCCCGGTACCGTGGTTTATAATTACACTGATCAGCCCGGTAAGCAGGATACTCTTCCGGCCCTGATCAATTCAAACGTGGATAAGGCTCTGCTGTATGGTTACGACCTGAGTTTCAGCTACAATTTGTATGACGGATTCGTTCTGTTCGGTTCTTCCGCTTATGTAAGAGGGATTGACCGGACAGATGGTACGGCGAATCTGCCGCTCATTCCGCCACTCACAGGAAGGGTAGGGCTCCGTTATGAGAATGCGATGTGGTTTGGTGCCGAAGCAGCCTGTAGCATGACCGGCAGACAGGATAAGATTGTTGAAGGCGAAACGGCAACAGGAGGATATGCTACCTATGATTTCCGTCTATACAGTAAGCCTTTTGATCTTGGTTTTGCCAGGTTCAATATTTACACGGGGGTTGAAAACCTGTTTAACCGGGCATATATTGATTTTCTCTCTACCAACCGTGGTCTCATCAAATATGAACCGGGACGAAATATCTATGTGAGGGTAAAAATGGAATTTTGATAATATCCAACGTCGTCGTCGTAGAGACGCCCAATATTGGGCGTCTCTACGATGACAAAGACCACGTCGTTGGTATTTTCAAAATACCGGATCTAACATCATGCATGCACCTTCCCGGTGCCGGTTTTCACCCTGTTATAGGCTTCTATAAGGTCGAGTTTAATATCGTCGAGATGTTCGAGTCCGACCGACAGCCTGAGTGCATCGGGTTCAACACCGGTTGCCAGCTGTTCCGCATCGGAAAGTTGTTCGTGTGTTGTACTTGCCGGGTGGATGATAAGGGTTCTGGCATCGCCAACATTGGCAAGGTGCGAAATGAGTGTAAGATTATTCACCAGGGCAATAGCCGATTCCTTTCCTCCTTTGACGTTGAAGGTCAGCACCCCCCCGAATCCGTTACTCAGGTATTTCTTTGCCAGGGTATGATAGGGATTATCTTCCAGCCCGGGATAAGTGACCTTGGTTACCCAGTCCTGTTCCCTTAGCCATTTGGCCATAGCCAGCGTATTGTCGGCATGTCTTTGGACACGAAGCGACAAAGTTTCGATACCCTGGATCAGTAAAAAGGCATTAAACGGGCTGAGTGCATTTCCATAATCACGTAATCCTTCAACCCTGGCCCTGATGGCAAAAGCAATATTACCGAAGGGGCCATTCTCTCCAAATACATCCCAGAACACAAGACCGTGATACCCTTCGGAGGGTTCGGTAAACTGTGGGAATTTACCGTTTGCCCAGTTGAAATTGCCACCGTCGATGATGACTCCGCCAATACTGTTGCCATGCCCGCCGATCCATTTGGTGGCCGATTCAACTACGATGTTGGCACCATGTTCCAAAGGTCTGCACAGGTAGCCGCCGGCACCAAAGGTATTATCCACGATCAGGGGGATGCCATGCTTTTGTGCAATAGCAGCCAGCGCTTCAAAGTCGGGGATGTTGAACTTTGGATTACCTATCGTTTCAACATAGATGGCTTTCGTTTTTGCATCAATCCTTTTTTCATATTCGGCAGGATCATCACCCTTTACAAAACGGGCTTCAATTCCCAGCCTCTTAAATTGTACTTTAAACTGGTTGAAAGTACCTCCATAGAGATAGGATGTGGAAACAAAATTATCACCCAGTTCCATGATGTTCGTGAGTGCCAAAAATTGCGCCGACTGACCACTTGACGTGGCCAGGGCGGCTGTCCCGCCTTCCAGCGCGGCCATCCTCTTTTCAAACACGTCGGTGGTTGGGTTCATGATCCTGGTGTAGATATTCCCGAATTTTTTCAGGGCGAAAAGATCAGCAGCATGATCTGTATCATTAAAGGTGTAAGAGGTTGTCTGGTAAATGGGGACAGCCCTTGAATTCGTTGCCGGATCGGGAGTATAGCCGGCATGAAGCTGCAATGTGTCGAAATGATAAGCGTTACTCATGATAAAGATATTTACGGGTTATTATTCATAATGATCTTATAAGGATATTAAGCATCTTTTACCGGTCACCCTCTGAGGTTCCGGATAGAAGCTAAGCGATAATACGCGGGAATGGCTCAGGGACACATGAAAAAAACACAATGATGCATCATACAAACATATGATGAGGCGATAAGGTTGAACCTTAGGAAGAATTTCCCTGATTTGAAATGAAAAGTGGAGTTTTTCATGCTTGTCAGATTTATATTTATCAGGCAATATTGCCTGACCAGGAATTGGCACCTTTTCCGGAGTAAGGATGGTTGCCAGAGGGTCACAGAGCCTGTCTCTCGCCTCTTCTTTATAAACCACAATCTATTATAAGACAGGATAGATTTACGGATGTAAATTAAGACAAACTTATCCGAATATCCAAATATTAATTGTAAAAATTATGTTAAAAAACATAATTACTCAATTAGGATGTGCTGATAAAGGTCAGAGTAGAATGTTTATGTAAGCCGGTAGGAAATTTAAATTAACTGGCGGGCCAAGATTTGGTAGCTGGTCTTCCGTTGCTATCCAGGATCCAGTAATCACCAGAGCCATCAGCATTCCAGTTTATTTCAGACTGCTTCACGCTATTCTCATCAAAATAAATGAGGCTGCCGCTTCCGTCTACATTGTCTGTAATTTCAAAGTTACCACTCATCCCGGAGTCATTGAAAGTCTGGATGGTTGATGAAAAATTTCCGTCGGCATCCTTACTCCAGTTCTTTGTCCATAAAACCTGGTCCGGTTTGTCAGCGTTATAAATTGACCAGTTTCCCGAATTGCCGTTAAGGTTCTGTTCAGCCTTCATATAAGTAAAGCGTTCGATTTCCGGGGTTTGCCAATCCCAGGTCCAGACATACTTGTCCGATTCTTTTTTATAGCTCATGAAAGTACTGAATCCACCGTATGACCAGGTGTATATCACTGAATTTTTATCACTGGATTGTGCGTTCACACCCTGTGGAACAGCAAAATATGATGAATAGGACGAGAATGCGTTGGCTATATAAAAATAGGCAATAGCAGCCGATGCATTGGCATCCCCGCCATTCGACAATGCGGTTAATCCATCCGGTACATCAATAGTATTTTCACTTTGTGCAACAAAGGGTTGTTGATATTGAATAACTTCGGGCTTCGTATTATCCTTGTTACAGGAAGTAAGCAGCATCGTAAAGGTTGCGAGTGCAACTACACTCATTTTAATAGATTTCATAACAGTAGAAGTTTATGGTACTTTAATTAGCGGTTTTTCAAAAGGCAGAAGAAAATATTTAAAACAAAGACTTTCGATACGACCTTTTATTGTATTCATATTAATTTGTAACAAATCGTATAGATAAAAGTTTAGAAAGTCTCAGGTACAGACCTATTCGTTTGTCAGTACTATTTTCCCCCTGGCCCTGCCGGTCTCACTGTATTCGTGAGCTTTACGGGCTTCCCTGAGTGGGAAAGTCCGGTCTATGATTACCTTGATTTTCCCTAAAGCTACCCGGTCCCTGATCCATTTTATGTCATCCTGATTATTTTTTAATAAGACCATTTTCACTTTTCTGGATGAGAACAGGGTTGTCCAGGCCTGGACGAAATAGGTTCTGAAGGAATGGTTCAGTTTAATAAGGTAGCCGTGTTTTTTAAGGGAATGTTTTACCTGTCGGAACGTTTTGTTACCCACAGCGTCGATGATCACATCGTACACACCGGTATTCAGGGTAAAATCGTCATGCCCGTAATCGATGACCTCGTCGGCACCGAGAGATTTTACAAGTTCGCTGTTCCGGCTGCTGCATACACCGGTCACCCTGGCACCCAGTAATTTTGCGATTTGAACTCCATAGGTTCCGACGCCGCCTGAAGCACCGTTGATCAGTACATGCATTCCCTCCTCAAACCTTGTATGGTCGCGCAGGGCCTGAAGTGGTGTGACCCCTGCAATGGCAAAGGTACAGGCTTCCTCGAAGGGTATGTTATCAGGAAGCACAACGGCATTTTTTGCAGGCATACAGGCATATTCAGCATAACCGCCACCCTTGTAACTCAGGCCGGCAAAAACTCTCATACCAGGTTGGAGGATTTTTACATCCTTGCCCACCGATTCAATGATGCCAGCCACTTCACCTCCAAGATAAACCGGAAATTTTCGCCCGGTGATAATTTTCAGGCGCCCCATGCGAATCTTCCAGTCGACGGGATTGACAGACACAGCCCTGACTTTTACCAGGATACCGCCGGCAGAAGGCCGAGGTGTTACCACGTCGGTGTATTCAAGTACTTCAGGTCCGCCATAGCGGTTAAGGATAATTGCTTTCATGTTTTACAAGTCCGGTTTGGGAAATACAAAAATAAACTTTTATGTTTAACGTCAAAGGTTTTACAAGGTCACCCTGATACCCGGACCTAGCAAAATGAACCATTTTCCCTGGTTAAGCTTATAGCCACCTCCCAGGTACAAAGGGAAAGTTAGTTTAAGATCCCTTCGCGTCGGATATATACTTCCCAGAACCACGAGACACATATCGCGGTCAACATTAGCGTTGGTCGTCAGGTTAAAGGTGTTCAGGGCAAGGAAGCCGGCACCTATGCGGTATGGTTTGTATTTCCCCGGCCTTTCCTGATCATAAAAACTGAACTGGGCGATCATGGCCATGCTAATACCGCCAAAATTCTGATACTGGCTGCTTTCACCGTTACTCGCACCAAACGTGTTGATAAGCAAACCAGCCGGAAAAGAGACATCGATATCGAAAGATACATCCCTCTGAACATAAATTTCGAACTCTTTTTTGAACGTCTGACCGGTGTATTTCTCTTTCTGATCGGATATAGTAATGTCAATCTTAGCCCAGTCCACCAACTCGTAAGTCTTTTTCTTCAGGTACTTGTTCAGGCTAATGGCGGTGGCAGTTTCATCGCTGCGGTTATAATAGGGCGACCTGGGCGATTTTTCTCCCGGAATGATGACTATATTATCAATCGTCTCAAGTTCGATCAGTTCATTATTCTTTCCGGTTACTTTAATGTCAATTTTCAGGTATTGCTTTCCATACAGCTTATCGGGCGAGTCAATCTTGTTCCTGTCGAAATCAAATACAATATCCCTGATGGTTTTGTCATACATCAGAACACCAGTAACATTGCTGACCACTTTATCACCGTTGCCATAATTGATCTTTATGAAGTCGAAATCCCTGGCTTGCTGGAACTCCTTTACATTGAGTGAAAAACCGGTGGGTTCACCATGATTGTAAAGTTCGATCTTCCGCTTGCTTACTGTCAGGGGCACTTTAAGTTTGAACATCACGTAGTTATCATTCCTGAGCGTGGTATCCGAAGTCATGTTCTCAACATCTTCCCAGTGAAGATCAGCTTTGTAGAGAGTCTGTCCTTCGACCTTGACATTGATTACCTCTCCGGGATATACATTCAGATTGTCACTCCAGTCAATGCCCTGGTGAAGCACAGAGATTTTTGAAATGGAGGTTTTTGGTGTGATGCTCAGGTTGGTAATGAATTTCGCTTTGTCGCCGTCTTTTATATAAAGGTACCCGTCCGAGGCCTTATGAAAGTTATACAAACGCAGGATACACAGGATTTTATTATTGGCAAGCAGGTTCCGGGTAAATAATTCGGCGATGAGAGGTCCGCCTGGCTCTTCCTGGTTCTCAATACGGTAGGTCTTGGCCATTTCCAGTCCCGGTTCATAATCTATCTGGATTTCAATACCTTCAGTCCTTGCACTTTCGTCCAGTGTAACCTCTTTTTTATCCAGACTGAGAAATCTTAGCCGGCTCTGGCGAACAGTGAAAGAATAAGATAACGGCGGAAGTTCGTAACTTATCCTTCCAAGGGAATCAATAAAAGGTTTTTTTGTTTTCAGGGAGAACTTCAAGGTCTGTCTGCCCAAAGATTTAGCCAGAACATGAAGTATGAGCTGGTTTGACTGGATGGTGACTCTGTAGTCGATGGTTCCTGAAGTTTCCCATTTGAGAATTTCCTGTATATTCTGCAGATTACTGGCCGACAATTCAAAAGTTTTTTCCTCTCCAATATAAATCTCATCACCGGGTGGATAAAAGGATACCTCAGTATTGGTTGTTGGAAAGAGCGGAACGTCCACAACCTTTGTTGAATCGGTCGAATCGGTGACAGCGAAACTAAATTTCAGGAAGTCGGTTTTCGTTAAATTACGGAAACGGACTTTAAACCGGATCAATTCCGGGTTAATCCACAGGAGTGAGTCGATCAGTTCGAAATCACCGGAAGGCAACAGGTGAAGGCCTTTCTGATAGATCCCTTTGATGGGCACCAGATCGACCTGGGCCACCTCATCTTCATTGTCATACCGGAAATAGATTTTCTTTTTTCCGTCTACAGTAACCGTGTTTTTAAGATATGAATAATCGAGGGTGTCAATCCTCAGGATCACATTTTGAAACAAAGAGCCGGTCTGACCGGCAAGAGGAAATATCAATCCAAAAAGCAGTAAAATGATTGAGATGTTTTTCTTCATGGGTATAATTCAGGTTATCGCTACAAATGTAATGTTTATGTTAAAAATAGGAATCCGTACTGTATTATTTACACTAATATCTTTATTCCATTCATTCCAGAGGCTTTCCCGACAGGGCCTTTTTGCTATTATTTCTTTTGTATGGGAACTTCAATTAAAGCATTTCATACGGAAAATTCTGATACCGGTTTCTTTCACGCATCCATAAGGGCAGTCAAAGCCTGTTCGCAGGATCTTTATAATTAACGGAAGGTTCAGATAATCAGTATAGCAGATATTGAAACAGTTTTTTTTTAGTGGAGGAGACTTTTATTGTACTTCCCTTTTTTAAGGTATTGTATAAATTCTGTCAGGAATAAAATTTACGGATTTGCCTGAAATTCATTGCTGTCTTTTCCCCGGTCATGTGCATGCTGTTGAGCAGGGTTAATGATTATGTCCTCCTGATTTTGGAGGTCTTTTGTATCTTTGTCCAAAACCTGTTCTATGACCCATCATATTGTAGAAGAGCTGATACATCCCGGTAGCATTGCCATAATCGGAGGATCAAACAATGTCCATAAGCCGGGAGGAAAGATTCTGCAGAATATCCTTGCCGGGAATTTCTCCGGGAAGTTGTATGTTGTTAATCCGAAGGAAGAAGCTGTTCAGGGTGTAAAAGCTTTTAGATCCGTTTCCGATCTGCCGCCTACGGATCTGGCCATACTGGCCATACCGGCTGCACTTTGTGTCGCGGCTGTTGAGACACTTACAAGTAAAAACAATACGAGGGCATTCATCATCATTTCAGCCGGATTTTCGGAGGAAAATGAAGAAGGGGTAAGGCTTGAAAAGGAAATAGTGAAGATGGTGGAGAGTGTGAAGGGCTCACTTATTGGTCCAAACTGCATAGGGGTGATGACGCCTTCCTACCAGGGAGTATTCACCGCTCCGATCCCCAAATTATCACCCAATGGTTGTGATTTTATTTCCGGCTCCGGTGCGACAGCTGTTTTTATCATGGAGTCAGGAATACCCAAAGGGCTGACCTTTTCCTCAGTATTTTCTGTAGGGAACAGTGCCATGCTTGGCGTCGAGGATATGGTGGAATACCTGGATCTGACCTACGATCCGGAGACCAGCTCGAGGATAAAGATTCTTTATGTGGAAAGTATCAAAGATCCGGATAAATTACTGAAACATGCAGCCTCTCTGATCCGGAAGGGCTGCCGTATTGCCGCAATTAAGTCGGGGGGGTCGGAAGCTGGCAGCCGGGCGGCCTCTTCACATACAGGCGCTATTGCAAGCTCTGATCTGGCTGTTGAAGCCCTGTTCCGTAAAGCAGGCATCGTGAGGTGTTTTGGCCGCGAAGAACTATCCACAGTTGCCGGCATATTTATGCACCCCGATCTGAAAGGCAAACGCATTGCCATCATCACCCATGCCGGGGGACCCGCGGTCATGCTCACCGATGCGTTGTCGACCGGAGGGTTAAAAATTCCCCGCATCGAGGGCCCTGCTGCCGATGAACTGCTCTCGGAACTGTATCCCGGATCCTCGGTTTCCAATCCCATTGATATACTGGCCACAGGTACTGCCGGTCAGCTGGGGACGGTCATTGACTTTTGTGAAAACCGGTTCGAAAACATTGATGCCATGATGGTTATCTTCGGTAGCAGCGGCCTGAATGAGGTATATGATGCCTACGACGTCCTTCATACGAAGATGCAATCCTGCACTAAGCCTATATTCCCGATCCTCCCATCCGTCAGTACAGCCCGCAGGGAAGTTGAAAGTTTTCTTGGAAGGGGGCACGTTTGCTTCCCCGATGAAGTGGTACTGGGCAATGCTCTGACTAAAGTTTTCAACACCCCCAAACCGGCAGATGAAAAAATTTTTCTCGATGGGGTGGATATACCGGAAATAAGACGGATCATAGACCGCGTTGATTCGGGATACATTCCGGTGAATGAGATACAGGCCCTGCTCGATGCGGCTAGTATTCCCAGGGTGAAGGAGGGGGTGGCCAAAAACCGGAAAGCTCTTTTGTCCCTGGCTGAGGAAGTCGGATATCCTCTCGTGATGAAAGTTACCGGGCCACTTCATAAATCGGATGTTGGCGGGGTCACCTTGAATGTTAAGTCTAAAACTCACCTGATAGCTGAATTCAACCGCATGAAAAAGATCAGGGGATATAAGGGCATCCTGCTCCAGCCGATGCTTTCAGGTCTCGAGCTTTTTCTTGGAGCCACTTATGAGCCCAAATTCGGGCATGTCGTACTTTGCGGACTGGGAGGCATTTTCGTGGAAGTCATCCAGGATGTCTCCTCGGGACTGGCACCTCTCACCCGTGATGAAGCCATGAGCATGATCCGCTCACTGAAATCCTATAAAATCCTGCGCGGCGCAAGGGGAACACAGAGCGTGGATATTGACCTTTATGCAGAAATTATTATGAGGCTGTCAAGCCTGCTGCGGTTTGCCACAGAAATCAAAGAGATGGATCTCAATCCTCTCATCGGTAAAGAAGACCAGATTTTTGTGGTGGATGCAAGGATAAGAGTGGAAAAGGAGAAAGTTTAGTTGTTTAGTTGTTTAGATGTTTAGTTGTTTAGAGTTGTTTAGTTGTTTAGTTGTTTAGTTGTTTAGTTTTGCCTGGACGCTTCCTGTCTCTAACCCAATCCCTTAATCCCTCAATCCAATCCTCAATCCTCATCTAATCCCTCAATCCCTCAATCCCTCAATCCCTCAATCCCTTAATCCCTCAATCCCTCAATCCCTTAATCCCTCAATCCCTTAATCCCTCAATCCCTCAATCCCTCAATCCCTAACTCCCTAACTCCCTAACTCCCTAACTCCATTCTATACTCATTCTAAACTAGTGACAGTTTTTTACAGATATCATGAAATAAATTAATTTTATTCGCCGGAAAAGGAACCCTGGTTTCAATTTGATGGTACGGGTTTGATTTGATGATCTTCAGGGTGCGCGTTGAACGGTTGCGGAAATCCCGGCGATTGTTTTCGGGTTCGGCCAACTTCGTTTCATAAATAGATTTGATTATGACACTGAAACAAATATCTATCTTCCTTGAAAATAAATCGGGAAGACTCACCGAGGTTCTGGAAACTTTGGGTAAAGAAAAAATTAACATTATTGCGCTCAGCATCGCCGATACGTCTGAGTACGGCATTCTCAGGCTGATCGTTTCCGATCCGGAAAAGGCTTACCGTTTACTGAAGGACAGGGGATTAAGTGTAAACCTGACGGAAGTGCTTTCAGTTGAGACATCCACCGAGGCCGGTTCATTTGCAAAAGTGCTGAGGATCCTGTCTGACGACAATATCAGCATTGAATATATGTATGCATTTTCAGCAGAAGGAAAGGCCATTCTTGTCATGCGTACTGAGGACAAGGAAAGGGCGATTGAAGCCATTCACAAACACAAGATTAAACTCATACGCGCCAGCGATCTGTTTGGGTTATAAAACGCAATGATAAATCAGAAGTCATCGTTAATACGGAAATATCCGTCAATAAATGTTTTGTACTATGATATGGAATAAATCCAGGGAATGTCTGAGCCGCGATAAAATGCGGACCTTACAGGGGCAGTTGCTAGCTGAGATGATTGAGAGGGTGTATTATAATGTACCTTTCTACAGGGAGAAAATGCAGCAAGCAGGCATAGAACCTTCCGATATTAAAGGTATTGACGATTTGTCGCGACTACCCTTCACTACAAAGAATGATCTTCGTGACAATTATCCCTTTGGGCTTTTTGCTGTCCCGATGAGTGAGATCGTCAGACTGCATGCCTCATCGGGTACCACGGGGAAACCAACCGTTGTAGGGTATACCCGGAAAGATCTGAACACCTGGTCGGAGGTTGTTGCACGAACAATGGGATGTGCCGGGATCCACAAGCACGATGTGATCCAGATAGCCTATGGTTATGGTCTTTTTACCGGAGGGCTTGGGCATACATTATGGCAGTGAAAAGATAGGAGCTGTGGTTATCCCGGTTTCAGGGGGGAATACCAAACGGCAGTTACAACTGATGCAGGATTTTGGAAGTACGGCTCTCGCCTGTACACCGTCATATGCCCTTTATCTTGCCGAAGCTATTGAGGAAAATGGGATCTCTGACGGGAGTCTGAAGATCCGTGTCGGCATTTTCGGAGCTGAACCATGGACGGAAAATATGAGACGTGAGATTGAGGCCAAACTGCATATCAAAGCCATAGATATATATGGTCTGAGTGAAGTTATCGGTCCGGGTGTGGCCAGTGAATGTGGACATCAGAACGGACTGCATGTCAATGAAGACCACTTCATTCCGGAAATCATTGATCCTAAGACCGGCGAAGTTCTTCCCGAGGGGGTAACGGGTGAGCTTGTTTTCACAACAGTTACTAAGGAAGGTTTACCACTGGTAAGGTACAGGACCCGTGATCTGACATCACTGAATTATGAGAAATGCGAATGTGGACGCACTCTTGTCAGGATGGCCAAATGTTCGGGCAGAAGTGATGATATGCTGATCATCCGGGGTGTGAACCTCTTTCCGTCGCAGGTGGAAACCGTACTCCTGGAGATTAGCGAGACCAAACCACATTACCGGATCGTGGTTGACCGGGTTAATAACCTCGATATCCTGACCGTGGAGGTAGAAGTGGAGGAGGAATTTTTCCTCGACAAGATCAGCCAGTTACAGATGGTCAAACAAAAAATCCAGAATAACCTCGAGAGTTCACTGGGCATCAGTGTCCAGGTCAAGCTGGTGGAACCAAAGACCATTGAGCGAAGTGAGGGAAAGTCCGTCCGGGTCATCGACAACCGGAAGCTGAATTGAGTTTTCAGTGCAGGTGTCGAAGAACATAAGAAGAAAACACCTGACCTTCTTTATATCATGTTATAATTCCTCATCTCTTTTTAATATTGGGGAAAATTATCAGCGATGCAAATACATACACCTATCGACCGGAAAATTGTTGACGAAGTTATTTTAAGAGTTGGTATTGAAGATGTGGGGCATGCTTCCATCAGAGAGCTTGTGAAGATCGTAAATGAAATAGAGGAGCAGACGGGGACGGAATTTGTCAGGATGGAAATGGGAGTCCCCGGACTAAGTCCTGCAGGCATTGGCATCGAGGCAGAGATTGAAGCACTGCGACGCGGTGTGGCCTCAAAATATCCGATGATCGAAGGGCTCAAAATTCTGAAGGAGGAAATCTCCCGCTTTGTCCGGAACTACATGAACATCGGGGTGGCTCCTGCCTCATGTATTCCTACTGTTGGATCCATGATGGGTGGCTTCGCCACCTTCCTGGTAGCCAACCGGACCGACCGTAACAAGGAAGGGACCCTTTTCATCGATCCCGGTTTTCCGGTTCAGAAACAACAGTGCCATGTGCTGGGTCAGGAGTATCAGAGTTTTGATGTGTATAATTTCCGGGGTAAAAAACTGCGGGACAAGCTGGAATCCTACCTGGCAACAGGTAAGATATCTACCGTTCTTTATTCCAATCCCAATAATCCGTCGTGGATCTGCCTGACAGAAGAAGAGTTGAAGATCATCGGTGATCTGGCCAATGCTTACGATGTAATTGTTGTTGAAGACCTGGCCTATTTTGCCATGGATTTCAGAAAAGACATGTCGAAACCTGGTGTGGCGCCGTTTCAGCCTACCGTAGCCAATTATACAGATAATTATATTCTACTGATTTCCAGCTCCAAAGCCTTTAGTTATGCCGGACAGAGGATTGGAATGATGGTGATATCCGACAAACTTTTCAACCGCAAGTATCCCGATCTGAAGCGGTATTACTCATCCGATTCATTCGGGCATTCAATGATATACGGTGCCTTGTATGCTATTTCAGCCGGAACCGGCCATTCCGCACAATATGCCTTGACAGCTATTCTGAAAGCTGTGAATGACGGAAGTTATAACTTTGTCGAAGCGCTCCGGGAATATGGAGAGAAGGCTAAGATCATGAAAAAACTCTTTACCTCTGCCGGTTTTGATATTGTTTATGAGAAAGACCTTGGGGAACCCATCGCGGACGGATTTTATTTTACTCTGTCTTATCCCGGTTTTTCAGGAACCCTTCTGATAAGAGAACTCCTGTACTATGGAATAAGCGCCATTTCGCTTGATATAACCGGGAGCGACCATGTGGAAGGATTAAGAGCCTGCGTTTCCCAGGTCAGGAGAGATCAGTTTTCTGAACTTGAAAGCCGGCTCAGGCTCTTTAAAGAAAATCATCCTTTTTAAATTTGTGATAACTTACATATAATCAATTAAATACAAGTCCGTGTTTTTAAACAGGGCAAGATTATTGATGATTCATATTGAATAAAAAGCCCGATTCTGATCAGAATTTTTAATTTTGATGATCATAAATTTAGAAATTTCACCACAAAACCCATTAAAATGGCAAAAGCAAAAGGGGCAATTTTAGTAGATATAGAGAAGTGCAAAGGATGTGAGTTGTGCGTGGTGAACTGTCCCACGGATGTTATCCTCCTGTCAAGGGAGGTGAATAGCAAGGGATATCATTACGCCTATATGGAATTGCCGGATGCATGTACAGGCTGTTCAAACTGCGCTGTTGTATGCCCCGATGGCGTAATCACGGTTTACCAGGTAAGAGTAAAAACCAAAATTGAGGAACAGTAATGAAAGATCTCAGATTAATGAAGGGTAACGAAGCCATTGCCGAGGCAGCCATCAGGGCAGGTGTCGATGCATACTTTGGTTATCCGATCACCCCTCAATCGGAAGTGCTTGAATATCTCATGACGGAGAGGCCTGAGAAAAGGACCGGAATGGTTGTATTACAGGCTGAAAGTGAAATCGCGGCTATAAATATGGTATACGGAGCTGCCGGAACAGGGAAAAGGGTTATGACCTCATCTTCCAGTCCCGGCATCAGTCTGAAACAGGAAGGTATTTCCTATATCGCCGGTGCTGAGCTTCCCTGTCTGATTGTAAACGTTGTCAGGGGAGGCCCCGGACTGGGGACTATTCAGCCTTCACAGGCCGATTATTTCCAGGCCACCAAGGGCGGCGGACACGGTGATTACCGACTGATCGTTCTGGCACCGGCGTCGGTCCAGGAGATGGCCGATTTTGTCAAACTGGCCTTCGAACTGGCCTTCAAATACCGGAATCCGGCGATGATCCTCAGCGACGGCGTCATTGGCCAGATGATGGAAAAAGTGGAATTGTTCGAACAGCAGCCCAGGCTGACCGATTTTGACCAGGCGTGGGTAATAACCGGAAAAACAGCAGACCGTGAACGGAATATCATCACTTCTCTTGAGCTGGATCCTGCCCGTCAGGAGAAACACAACCTTAAACTTCAGGCCAAGTACCGTAAAATGGAGGAGCAGGAGGTAAGGTTCGAGGCCATCCAGACCGAGGATGCTGAATACATTATCGTAGCTTATGGCTCAAGTGCACGGATCAGCCAGAAAGCCGTTCAGATGGCACGGGCAAAAGGCATAAAAGCCGGCCTTCTGAGACCGATAACCCTGTTTCCGTTTCCCAAAAAACCCATCGAAGAGCTCGCCGGTAAGGTGAAAGGCTTCCTGTCAGTGGAGATGAGCGCCGGGCAGATGGTTGAGGACGTCAGACTGGCTGTGAATGGTAAGGTGCCTGTTGAACACTTCGGGAGGTTCGGAGGGATGATCCACTCACCCGATGAAGTACTCGTGGCACTGGAACAAAAAATCATTAATTCCTGATTATGGACATAAAAGAGATAATTAAAGAGGAAAACCTGGTCTACAGCAAGACCAGCCTGATGACCGACAATGTACTTTCCTACTGTCCCGGATGCGGGCATGGTACTACCCACCGGATCATTATGGAAGTAATTGAGGAGATGGGAATACAGGAAGAAACAATTGGTGTGGCTCCTGTGGGATGTTCTGTCCTGGCTTATGAATTTATGAATATCGATATGACGGAAGCTGCCCACGGAAGAGCTCCTGCCGTTGCCACCGGTATTAAAAGACTGTGGCCCGATAAATATGTGTTTACCTACCAGGGCGATGGTGATCTTGCCGCCATCGGTACGGCGGAAACCATCCATACCTGTAACCGTGGGGAAAATATCGTGATCATTTTTATCAATAATGGTATCTACGGGATGACCGGGGGACAGATGGCTCCAACCACTATTCCGGGAATGAAGTCATCGACCTCACCTTATGGCCGTGATGTGACCTCGATGGGTAATCCGCTTAATATCACCGAACTGGTGGCCATGCTGCCGGGTACCACCTTTGTCACCCGCCAGGCTGTCCACAAACCGGGAAATGTCAGAAGAGCCAAAAAGGCTATCCGTAAAGCTTTCGAAAACCAGAAAGACAAAGAAGGGGCTCTCCTTCATGGAAATCGTCTCAAACTGTAATTCGGGATGGAAGATGACTCCCGTGGAATCCAATATATGGATGGAGGACAATATGTTTCCTTTTTATCCTCTTGGAGATATCAAAGTGGACGGCGAACTTGTAAAAAAAGAATCTCAAAAACAACCCGACAATGACTGAAGAAATCATTATAGCCGGTTTCGGCGGACAGGGCGTGCTTTCCATGGGGAAAATACTGGCTTATTCCGGAATCATGCAGGATATGGAAGTGAGCTGGATGCCATCTTATGGACCCGAGATGAGGGGTGGTACAGCCAATGTTACCGTTATCCTCAGCGATGAAAAGGTGAGTTCACCCATTTTGCAAAATTTCGATACAGCTATCATTCTCAACCAGCAGTCACTTGATAAATTTGAACCCAGGGTTAAACCGGGCGGACTACTTCTCTATGACGGGAACGGTATTACCCGCCATCCCGAACGGAAGGATATTAGTATCTATCGCGTAGAGGCTGCAGAAGAAGCTGCAAAAATGTCAAGCAGCAAAACCTTCAATATGATCGTTCTGGGGGCGTACCTGAAAATCAAACCTCTGGTAAGACTGGAAAACGTGATTGCCGGTCTTAAAAAATCCCTGCCTGAAAGGCACCATCATCTTATTTCTATCAACGAAGAAGCTATTCAACGTGGATTCGAGATCGTTCATGAATTGCAGCTCGTCAAAAATTGAAGCCGATCCTCTGAGGTCTTAAAGGTATCCGGTCTGTTTCCATTTCTTAAAATCATCAGGCGGTATCGAAAATTTACGGACATACGCTCCGCAATTTTCCGGTCCCGCTTTTTTATTGCCCTTCTTTCTCTTTCGTCAAGGCATATTTAACATTTAAGTGTATCAGATGATGATCCAGATCATCTTTTATAATAAGTTAAATCATCCTTTTGGTTAAGTTATCTCACCTGAAAATCGACGACTCTCCTGTAACCGTTCCGTAAAATAGAATAGTTATTAAAAGCGGGAAGTCATGAAAAAGTTAATTATCTTCTTATTTGCAGCAGTTTTTTCTTTAAGTCTTTCAGCCCAGAAATCTCAAGGTTTCGGTGTTTTTTACGGTATGGATCTTGAACAGGTATACACGGGCAGCGGTCATGGTTCAAGTTTTTCAATGAACGCAAATATACAGAAAGGAAGAAGGTATATCGAAATGGGGCTCTTATACCAGGAGAATCATAACAGGATCAGTGGTGGGGATATGGAGTATAAGGTCTTTCTAGGTAAAAATGCCTTTCTGGATAACCAGGAAAACCAGGGAATTACTATCAAACCTTATATTCATTACAACTGTATCTACCATAGTTCGATCGTAGATGTACCCGATTTTGTTCCTCCCGGCGGCAAAAAGTCCACCTACCCCGAATTACCTTCATCCCCCGGAACTATTGCGACCATGGAACATTATGCTGGTGTAGGTATGCAGGTGATGATTGCATCAAACATTTGTTTGGACGGAAGTATGGGTTTTGGAACCTACATCGGATCACTGGACAAGATAAACGCACCGAAAACATTTGGGATTCACAAGGAAAATTACGGTTTTGTTGTTGCAGTTGAATTTGGCTTGGGATATAAATTTGGAATTTGAGAACCCTTACTAAACTGACTATCTCGTTTAAAAAAGGCTGTCTGTTTCAATCAGGCAGCCTTTTTTAATTCAGCGCCCATCTTCCGTCCCGCATAATTTATAAGAGAGACGGTCCAACTTTCGCCATATACTTTCAAAGATGTTCTGTAGGCTTGTGTTTTTGTATAATCTCTAATTTCTTTTACCTTTAATTCAGTAAAATCTTACTTTTTAACTGAAAACCAAACTACATTATGAAACGACAACCAAACCTGATCTCAAGACGGGCGTTCATCGGTACTTCTCTGGTTGGAGTGGCCGGACTTTCCGTTTTACCCCTCAGTGCGTGCACAAGGGTCCCTGGCCATATCAATCTTGGGTTTATCGGATTGGGCCGGCAGTCCATGTACCTGTTAAGCAGTTTCCTGAATATCGAAGGGGTAAAAGTTGTGGCCGGAGCCGATGTCTATGCTATCAAACGGGAACGATTCCTTAAAAGGACACATGATTTCTACCAGGGAAAAGAGGAAGTGGTTGATATTCAGGCATACGAAAAATATGAAGATATTCTTAACCGTGAAGATATTAATGCAGTTGTGATCGCCTCTCCTGATTTCTGGCATGCGCTCATGGCTGTTCAGGCCTGTAAAGCCGGGAAGGACATTTATCTTGAAAAGCCACTTACATATACGATAAAGGAAGGCATCGAACTGGTGAAGGTCGTTCGTGACAATCAACGTATCCTTGCTGTCGGCAGTCAGCAACGTTCTGATCCGAATTTTCAGCATGCGGTGAAATTGGTTCAGGACGGTAAAATAGGTAAAATACAAAAAGTGAATGTCTGGGTTGGTAAAGATTTTCATCCGAAGCCATATGACGCACCTGAAGAACCCCTTCCGGATGGTCTTGACTGGGAAAGATGGATTGGTCCTGCACCCAAAGTTCATTACAATCATCTCCTGGATCCTCCCATCAGCCTCAATCCGGAGGTGGATGAAGAATTCTGGGCTGCCTGGCGGTGGTACAGGGAATTTGGAGGAGGCCTCATGACCGATTGGGGTGCTCACATGATGGATATCGCGCAGTGGGGCCTGGGGGTGGACCATAGCGGACCGGTGAAGATCACTCCTGCAGGATTTGAAGGCGCCAGATTTCTCACCTACGAATATGCCAGCGGCATACCACTTACTATTGAACCATTCTTTCAGGATACACGAGGTGTCAAATTCTGGGGAAGTGAAGGCTGGATAGAAGTAGCCCGCGAATATTTCAATGCTTCCGATGAGTCCTTGAAGCCTGCAATAAAATCCGATGAAGTAGCCTATGAAGCTAAATCGGCCCATCACGTGAATTTTATCCAATCCGTACTTACCCGCAAGGATCCTGTTGCAACTGTAGAAATCGGACACCGCAGTGCAACTGCCTGTGACCTGGGAAATATTGCGTACTTCCTTGGCAGAACGGTCCATTGGGATCCCGCCAAACAGACATTTGTAAACGACCCGGAAGCGGATCAATATCTGTTCAGACCCTATCAGAACGGGTATACTTTTCCCGTATAGATTCCTGCCGGATTGCCTTTCGTGGATTTAAAAAGGTTCAGGCCATGTTGTTTCACGAAGCATCATGGCCTTCCTTTTAGTTCCTGACGACATAAAGAACCCAGTCGTGGTACTGTGTTACCCCCGGGTATGACTCCGGGCATCTGAAGATCAGGGGTCCTGCTCCGGTTATGGTTTTGGTGTCATACATTTTACCGTTCCCGGGGTCATACCAGTAGTACGAATAGCTGGTTGTCGCATCGGATGAGCCGGTCTCGATCCTGACCATTCCCCCGTATCTAAGGTAAACAAGGTACTCTTTGCCGGGCCTGGCAAGGCAGAGTGGCTGGGGGTAGTCTCTGATAAGTTCCGGATGCGGCGACATATTCCACCAGTCGATATGGCTGAAAAAGTTTGCCAGATGGCCCATTGAGACAGCACCCTCATAATCATATGTGGTTCTCAGGTATCCCTTTTCCCTGGGCCATGTCCCGCCGCTTGAAGGCGATTCGGGCAGATCGGCAAGCCATACATGACCTCCTCCATAAGTATGCCCTGCAGCTCCCGACATCATTGCACTCCAGGCTGCAAAACGGATGTCAAGGCCCCTGGGATTCCCTTCCACAAACTCGTACCACGCCTCTGTTACGACAATGGGCTTGGGCGGTTGACGCTTGTAAGCATCCGATACAACCAGCGGGATCATCTCATTGGCATAACGGCCATGTCCTACCTGGCTCTGGTTATAGTCCAGCCAGGTTTCGTCCTGCAATACCTCTGCCGTTGACCATTGAGGGGCTTCTGCACCTCCTTCCCAGAACGGAGGCGTGTTGTGAACGCCTACGATACGCTGATAAGGATCTTCTTCTTTGATCATTTTTCCCAGGTCTTTCCAGAAATCCAGACCCATGCCACCATAATTGTACATGTTATATTCCCCGGCCAGTACCCATATCACATTGTAGGCGCCAAGCCTGTGAACCAGATACCGCCACCATCGGCGCATATTCTCTGCTCCGATATTCGTGGCCATGTCTTTCCTGCTCCACCACGCATGTACCCAAACCGTGATGCCTTTTGAATTTGCGTAACGGATCATCTCTTCAACATGTCTGATATGAGCTGTATCAAGGGTGTTGTAATGGTCACTCAGCATGGAGCTTTCCTGGCTCCAGCCATTGCCTGGGACGAAAAGCTGACCAATGGTGAACCCTTTCCCGGCCCGGTTGTCAACCAATTCCCTGAATGTATCGAAATGAATGTCTTTTTTCGTCCAGTTCCACCAGGTATCACCCACCCATAAGAAAGGATGACCATCGGTATATTCAAAATAATGCCCCGCATTAATACCTGTTTGCCTTACCCTGACAAATCCGTTGCGTGTTGGATTTTCATCAAGCTGATACCCGTTCCATGGCACTACGTTAAAATTCCCGGTTTTTCCGTCAAGACTCTGATCCGTGGAGATACTTTTGTAAGTCCAGGAGCCTGAACAGGGAGCAGCAAAATTGACACAAAATTCGCGGCCTCCGTTCCAAAAGCCTATGAGAGTCAAATGCTTTCCTGATGCCTCACCGCCGGTTCCGTCAAACACTACCTGCAGAAGATCACCCCCTTTGCTGGCAGGAATAACGGCATAAGGATTTGAATATGAATTTTGTGTTGTGAAAGAAAGAGTGTATACCTCCCATGGGTGGAGAGTACCCGGATTGACCGCAGCATTTGTTAAGGATATGGAAAAAAAGGTCAGAAAAATCGTTAAGAGACGTAGTGGTGTTTTCATTTTAAGTGGTTTTGGTCTGTCATGAATTTAAGATCGGTTCATTAATCACGGGCATCAGGAGACGGTTCCGGTAAACTCAATAAAAAAGGATGTTCTGGTTTAGGAGGTACATTCGCCCTCTAAACTTGTACCCGGAGGTTCAGACTGCATCGGGAACTTACCGTCAGGCAGTTTTCCGAAGACGAGGGCCAGTTCGATGTTAATGTCGACTGCTTTTATTGGGTCCGAATTTTAAAGGATTAATTTCTGAAATGAACTGGTCCCTTCAAAGTGGATGATAAGTCTGAATGTCAACCAAAGATAAGAGATTTTTGTCATAGATCTCCAGACCTTTGCCAATCTTTCAATTCAACCTGGCATGAGGAAAGACCATATATGGTTATCTATATATGTATAAAAAAATAGAATTTTATGCATGAGACATAAAGATTTTCATTATTTTCACGCGAATTTTTCAGGAAACCTCTCAAAACGAGGATGAGCGGTCAGGGATTTATAACTCAGTATCATTTTTTGAAAAAGTGTCACTATCCGTATCAAACGTTTACCGGTCACCATTGTTAAAGTCAATAAACCAGGAAGTGAGAATTTATCCTGATTTTTGTGATTTGGGAACCGTTTTATTTAGAATTACTAAATATTACGAGAAAAGCCTGTGGTAACTGATCGAATAAGCGTCAATATACCCACTTTTGCGCCCTGATTAATGAATTGAACTACAATATGACAATACATGTTTTGGAACGGGTTAGAACGATGAATGCTATAAATTCTATAGAATAATTAGTAAACGATATGCGGCAGAATGAGAAAAAAGGAGTTTAAAATACAGTGCAGAACCTTTTTCATGCTGGTCTGCAGAAGCAAAATACATAAAGACATAATTCTATGAATGAAGAATGGTTAATTCTGTTTTTTCTGGTTGGGTTCATCTTTGTGGGAAGTGTTTTGATTCTTTCCCGGATAATTGCACCTACCTCTGTTAATCCCCAAAAGGCTGAGCCTTACGAAAGCGGTATCCCAACCATTGGGCCTACATGGCTGCAGTTTAATGTAGGGTACTACCTTTTCGCCATCCTGTTCATCATTTTCGATGTAGAAACGGTTTTCATTTTTCCCTGGGCCGTTGCTATGAAGTCAATAGGTATGGTGGCATTTGTGGAGATAATCATTTTCTTTCTTATTCTGGGCCTCGGTTTAATGTATGCCTGGAAAAAACATGCACTGATATGGGAATAAAAGGAATGAAAAGCGAAGATTTCAACGACAATGAAAGTCTTGATCTTCTCAGGCAGAGTGGAACAGATGTAATGTTAACCAAGATAGATGATGTAATTAACTGGGGCAGGAAAAATTCTTTGTGGCCACTTACATTTGCCACCAGTTGCTGTGGTATTGAAATGATGGCAGCAGGTGCTCCCCGTCATGATTTTGCACGATTCGGAATGGAAGTTTACCGGGCCAGTCCGAGACAGGCAGATGTTATCGTGGTTGCCGGCACCATTGTAAACAAGATGGCTCCGGTGCTTAAACGTCTGTATGATCAAATGTCGGAGCCCAAATATGTTATTGCCATGGGTGCATGTGCGATTTCAGGCGGACCGTTTTTTCTTAATTCGTACTCGGTGGTCAAAGGTGTGGAACATGTTATTCCGGTGGATGTATATGTTCCGGGATGTCCTCCGCGTCCTGAGGCTCTACTTTACGGGGTGATGCAACTGCAGCGAAAGATTGAGACTGAAAACCGGAACTCCAGGAAGATACGTACAGACGGGCATAACAGCAAGTGACGATTGAAAAATATTTCCGAAAAATATACGAAATCATGGATAATCAACAGTTGGAAAATCTGGTAAAAGCACTGGCCCCCGGAGCTGAGATTGTGCAGGGAAAACAATTTCCCGAGGTAACGGTCGCCCCGGGTGAGCTCAAGACCATTGCCAGGATCCTGAAGGAGCATGAAGAAAGTCAGTTTGACTTTCTGTACTGCGAAACCGGTGTTGACTATGGTGAGGACCTTGGGGTGGTTTACCATCTCCGGTCCACGATATATCAACATTCCCTGGTACTGAAAACCAGGATCTCCGACAGGAAAAGCCCTGAAATCGACACGGTATCGGACATCTGGAGGACCGCTGAGTACCATGAAAATGAAATTTTTGATCTCCTGGGCATCCGCTTCAAGGGGCATCCCAATTTAAGGAGGCTTTTCCTGGATGATGACGACGGATTTCCGCTCCGCAAAGACTATGTTGATGAAGTAAACATTGTTACGAAATAATTCAATGGAAGAAAAACTTGTAAATACAGCCCTTGAAGACCAGGAATTTGTGCTGAATATGGGTCCTCAGCATCCTTCAACGCATGGGGTCCTGAGATTACTGGTTTCTTTGAAGGGTGAAACTATTCAGAAGGTTGAGCCTCATATCGGGTATGTTCACAGGGGTATTGAGAAGATGTGTGAAAGTCTGGCCTACCAGCAGATTATCCATCTGACCGACCGGATGGACTATCTCTCGGCCCACATCAATAACGAGGCCGTGTGCCTTGCTGTAGAAAATGCCCTGGAGGTTGAGGTTCCCGAACGCGTAAAATATATCCGGACCATCATGGCTGAGCTTACACGTATCCAGTCTCATCAGCTCTGGTGGGCCACCTTCGGCATGGATCTCGGCGGGCTTACCTGTTTTTTCTATGGCATGCGCGACCGGGAAAAAGTCCTTGATATTTTCGAAGAGACCTGCGGAGGCAGAATGATTGTCAGTTATAATACTCCCGGTGGGCTGATGTACGACATTCATCCTAATTTCCAGAAGAGGGTAAAGGAATTTATTACCTATTTCCGGAAAACTCTGCCTGAATACGACAGCCTGCTTACGGGTAATGTAATATTTCACGAAAGAAGCAAAAATGTAGGCATCCTGTCGAAGGAAGATGCCATCTCCTATGGTATCACCGGGCCTTCGGCAAGAGCTTCCGGGTTGTCATGCGATGTACGGAAACACGAGCCGTACAGTGCTTACGATAAGGTTCAGTTCAAGGAGATCATTTACCAGGGTGGTGATACCCTGGACCGGTATTTGGCCCGCATGGATGAAATGCGTGAGTCGATGGATATCATCGAGCAGCTTATCGATCATATTCCGGAAGGCAGTCATTTCACCAAGATGAAGCCGGTGATCCGTCTTCCGGAAGGTGAATATTACCAGAGGGTGGAGACAGCCCGGGGTGAACTGGGCGTGTACATCATCAGTGACGGCAACAAGACTCCTTACCGGATTCGGTTCCGTTCTCCCAATTTCTCAAACCTCTGGATCCTCGATAAGATTTCCAGGGGCATGAAGATCGCCGATCTCATTGCCATCGGAGGTTCTCTCGATTTAGTTATCCCTGATATTGACCGATAATCAACAGCTATAATTTAAAAAAGAAATGGCTTTTAATATTTATAATTTCGCCACCTTAACGACATGGATCCACAGACTCTTTAAGCCAGCACTTGTCACCAGCATGGACGGTTGTGACTGAAATGGTTATTGCAGGTGTGGTCGTCCTGATTTTTTATGCGATCGTGGGGTTGTTTCTGGTGTATGCCGAAAGAAAGGTCTGTGCTTTTATGCAAAACCGTGTAGGGCCCAACCGTGTAGGGCCCTTTGGGATTTTCCAGACGATAGCCGACCTGATCAAGCTTCTTCTTGTTGAACTTGTATCCATCAGAAAGGCCGACAAGGTTCTTGTTCAACCTGGCACCCTTCATCGTCATCATCGCCTCATTTATGGCTATTGCGGCCATTCCCTTTGCCAGGGGGCTTCAGGCCATCGACCTGAATATCGGGGTCTTTTACGTCATGGCCGTTTCTTCCCTGGGTGTGGTGGGTATTCTTATTGCCGGCTGGTCGAGTAATAATAAGTATTCCCTCATCGGAGCCATGCGAAGTGGGGCTCAGGTGGTTAGTTACGAGCTGTCGGTGGGACTCTCGCTGATCACCATTGTGGTTCTGGCCGGCACAATGCAGCTTTCACAGATCGTTGAAGCTCAGCGTGACGGCTGGTTTATTTTTAAGGGTCATATTCCGGCCATCCTGGCTTTTATTCTCTATGTCATTGCCAGTACTGCCGAGACCAACCGCGGGCCCTTCGACCTGGCTGAAGCCGAATCGGAGCTTACTGCCGGCTTTCATACCGAATATTCCGGAATCAAGTTTGCCTTCTTTTTCCTTGCCGAATACATCAACATGTTCATCGTGGCTTCAATAGGAGCAACCTTGTTCCTTGGCGGCTGGATGCCTTTTCATATTGGCAACCTGACCGGCTTCAACCATATCATGGATTTTATCCCGCCATTTATCTGGTACCTGGGAAAGACCGGGCTGATCATTTTTATCATGATGTGGTTCAAATGGACCTTCCCTCGTCTACGGATCGACCAGCTGCTGACACTGGAGTGGAAGTACCTTCTACCCCTGAACCTGATCAACGTGGTGCTGATGGCTTTCGTGGTACTGATGGGATGGCATTTTTAAACCGTGAATTAAAAACGTTTACATGGAAAGCGTCATAAAATATTTTACAGGAATTTACGCTGGTGTGCGCTCTCTGCTTGCAGGGATGAGGGTGACCGGGTCGTACTTTATCCGTCCTAAAACCATCGTAACGCAGCAATATCCGGAAAACAGGGATACACTGAAGATGATGGACCGCTTCAAAGGCGAAGTGGTTATGCCCCATAATGAGAACAATGAGCATAAGTGTACGGGATGTGGGATATGTGAACTGAATTGTCCGAACGGCTCCATCGAAATTATTACCGATACCATTGAAACAGAAGACGGAAAGAAGAAAAAAATTATCGACAAGCATATTTACCGTCTCGGGATGTGTACCTTCTGTGGGTTATGCGTTAAAACCTGTCCTTCCAATGCTCTTGAATTCTCTCAGGAATTTGAGCATGCCGTGTTCGACAGGTCCAAACTCGTGAAGGTTCTCAATAAACCGGGTTCAAAATTAATGAAAGGAGAGAAATAATGGCAGCACATCAGATTATGTTTATCCTGCTTTCGGCAGTCATTATCATCTTTTCGGTACTCACGGTAACCAGCCGGCGCATTTTAAGAGCCGCTGTATACCTGTTGTTTGTATTGGTGGCCACCGGTGGTTTATATTTTATGCTGAACTACGAATTTCTCGCAGCTGTTCAACTTGCTTTGTATGCTGGCGGAATTGTTGTCCTGATCATCTTTTCGGTTCTGCTGACCAGCCACATCGCTCATAAATTTGAAAAGATTGAATGGAAAAAATCTGCCTTCACGGCTGTCGCCGTTGCTGCCGGTGCTATACTCAGCATCGTGACCATTTTGAACCATACGTTTGTCGCAGGCGCTGAACCGGCGAGTCAGGTGAATATGCTGGTTATCGGGCAAAAGCTTCTCTCCTACGGTGACAACGGTTATGTCCTCCCTTTTGAGGTCATATCCGTATTACTGCTTGCAGCCATGGTCTCGGCTATCGTCATTGCGAAAAAAGGTGGACCTCATAAAGAAAAATCACAAAGTGTAAATCCGTAAATCGACAATACTATGAATACCGGAATCCCATTACAGTTTTTTATCGTGCTGGCAACCCTGATGTTTTTCATCGGGATTTACGGCTTTCTCACCCGCCGAAACCTGATCACCATCCTGATGTCGGTGGAACTTATTCTGAATTCGGTAAACATCAATTTCCTGGCATTCAACCGTTACCTGTTCCCGGGAAAGCTGGAAGGGCACTTTTTCAGCTTGTTTATCATTGCTGTTGCAGCTTCCGAAGCTGCTGTGGCCATTGCGATCATTATTAATATTTACCGTCGTTTTACCACGGTTAACGTGGAAAATGTCGATGAGATGAAATTCTGATAAATCCTATTCAGTCACTTTTACCATGACAAATTTCCTTTATACCATCTGGATTCCGCTGATTCCCATGATCATGTTCTTTATACTGGGACTGGGCGGGTCGAAACTAAAAGCCCGTTTGACGGGAACTCTCGGTACCGCAGCGTTGTCGGTAGTAGCTATACTTTCATACATCACGGCCTTCAGGTATTTTTTCTCAGCCGGCATGGAAGGAGGCGTATACCAAAAGATCATTCCCTTCAACATGGTATGGTTGCAGTTTACCGATACTCTGCATATCAACATGGGTGTGCTGCTCGATCCCATTTCGGTGATGATGATCGTAGTGATCAGTACCGTTTCGCTCATGGTACATATTTACAGCCTTGGTTACATGAAGGGTGAGGTAGGCTTCGAACGTTACTACGCTTTTTTATCCCTCTTCAGTTTTTCAATGCTGGGACTGGTCCTTGCCACCAACATTTTTCAGATGTATATTTTCTGGGAGCTTGTGGGAGTTTCGTCTTTTCTGCTCATCGGGTTCTACTATCAGAAACCTTCGGCGGTCAGGGCCTCAAAGAAAGCTTTCATCGTCACCCGTTTTGCCGACCTTGGCTTCCTCATCGGCATCCTCATGCTTTCGGTAACAACAAAGACCTTTGATTTTGTCTCACTTACCGATCCCAATGGAACAGCGATTACCCAGGGAAGCGGAATTGCATTTTTGGGATTGTCGGTGATGACCTGGGCGCTCATTTTCATCTTTATAGGCGGTGCGGGTAAATCAGCTATGTTTCCGCTCCACATCTGGCTGCCCGATGCCATGGAAGGTCCCACACCCGTTTCGGCCCTGATTCATGCAGCTACCATGGTCGTAGCCGGCGTTTACCTTGTGGCAAGATTGTTCCCGATATATGTCATTGCAGCTCCGACAGCCCTGCAAATTGTGGGATATGTCGGCGCTTTCTCTTCTCTTTTTGCTGCCGTTATTGCCTGTACCCAGATTGATATCAAGAGGGTACTGGCGTATTCCACCATGTCGCAGATAGGGTATATGATGGCAGCCCTCGGGGTCTCGGGTTACGGCGGGCACGAGGGACTGGGCTTCATGGCTTCCATGTTCCACCTCACCAATCATGCCATGTTTAAAGCTTTGCTCTTCCTTGGTGCCGGAGCCATCATTCATGCCGTTCACAGTAACAATATGACCGATATGGGCGGGCTGAGAAAATACCTCCCGATAACTCATATCACCTTCCTGGTTGCCTGTCTTACCATATCCGGCATTCCTCCCTTCTCGGGCTTCTTCAGCAAGGATGAGATACTGGCCGCAGCATTCGAGCATAATAAGATCATATACTGGACCGAATATTTCGTAGCCGGACTTACATCATTTTACATGTTCAGACTTTACTTTAATATTTTCTGGGGAAAAGAAACGAAGTACGAACATGAGCATCTCCCGCATGAAGCTCCGATATCCATGACCATACCGCTTATTTTCCTGGGGCTTGCCTCCATCTTTGCCGGTTTCATTCCCTTTCACAAGCTGGTTACTTCCGACGGGGCTCCTTTTATTTCGCATATCGACTGGGCTGTGGCTGCCCCGTCTGTCCTGATCGGACTGGCCGGTATCCTGGCAGCTATGGTTTTATATAGAAAGGAATCCGGTATCCCCGACAAGCTGGTGGCCACATTTAGAACAGGGTATAAATGGACCTACAATAAGTTCTATATTGATGAGCTCTATCTATTTGTCACAAAGAGGATAATCTTCGATCAAATTTCACGTCCGGTAGCCTGGTTCGACCGGCATGTGGTTGACGCCACGATGAATGCGATTGCAGGCGTCACGCGGACCGTATCATTCCGTATCAGGGGTCTTCAGTCGGGACAGTTACAGAAGTACGGTTTTGTCTTTGTCTCAGGGGCTCTGCTGTTGGCCCTGGTCCTTTTGTATATCTGGAGTTAAATAAAAAGCGCAAAAATCAGATTAACATGAATATATTGTCATTGCTAATTCTTATCCCGGTACTCACCATCACGGGGATCATTCTGCAGAAAGACACACGCCGTGTAAGGGTTGTTTCTGCCATCGGCATGGGTTTACAACTGATCGTTTCAGGAATTCTGGTCTTTTTGTATCTCTCGCAGCGGCATGCCGGGAACACAGATGAAATGTTGTTTGTTGTGAACTACGAATGGTTCAGAAGCCTGCATATCTTTTACAGTGTCGGGGTCGACGGCATCTCCGTGGCTATGATCGCCCTGACATCGGTGGTCATTTTTGCCGGCATTTTTGCCTCCTGGCAGGTCGAGTACCTCACCCGTGAATTTTTCGTGTCACTCATTCTTCTGGCCACAGGGGTATTCGGCTTCTTCATTTCCCTCGACCTGTTCACCATGTTTCTTTTTTATGAGGTGGCGGTTATCCCGATGTATCTCCTGATCGGTATCTGGGGGAGTGGTCCGAAAGAATACTCGGCAATGAAGCTGACACTGATGCTGATGGCCGGATCGGCACTCCTGCTGGTGGGCATTCTCGGCATCTATCTGAACTCTGCTCCCGGAGGCGGTCCCCTGACGTTTAACATCCTCGAGATTTCCAAAGTACACATCCCGATGAGTGCGCAGCGGATTTTCTTCCCGCTCACCTTCGTGGGCTTTGGTGTGCTGGGCGCATTGTTCCCGTTTCATACCTGGTCCCCCGACGGTCATGCTTCAGCACCCACGGCAGTTTCTATGCTGCACGCCGGCGTACTTATGAAACTGGGTGGTTACGGTGCTTTCAGGGTGGCCATGTTTTTAATGCCGGATGCAGCAAAGGAAATGGCCTGGATATTTATCATCCTGACATCGATAAGTGTTGTTTACGGAGCCTTCGGTGCCCTCTTCCAGAAAGACCTGAAGTATATCAATGCATACTCCTCGGTGAGCCATTGCGGACTTGTGCTGTTTGCCGTACTCATGATGAACAAAACGGCTATGAACGGCGCGGTGATCCAGATGATCTCCCATGGTCTGATGACAGCCCTTTTCTTTGCCCTCATCGGCATGGTGTATGGTCGGACGCATACAAGGCTGATCAACGAAATGGGCGGTCTGATGAAGGTGATCCCTTTTCTGGCTGTGGCCTATGTCATCGCCGGACTTGCTTCCCTCGGACTTCCGGGACTGAGCGGTTTTGTAGCTGAAATGACGATCTTCGTTGGCGCTTTCCAGCATCCGGATGTATTCCATCGCGTTGTGACCATCCTGGCCGTCTCCTCAATTGTGATCACGGCAGTTTACGTCCTGAGAGTGATCGGCATTCTTCTTCTCGGGCCGGTGAAGAATGAACATTATTTTGAACTGCGTGATGCATTGTGGTTCGAACGTCTGTCAACCGTGACACTTATTGTTGCTGTAGCAGCAATCGGTATGGCTCCGTACTGGCTTTCCAGCATGATCGGCGACAGCATGACACCCATCATCCATAAAATTTTGACAATCAGTCCGTTTTAAATCGAACTCAAACCTGTATCAGGATAAGATAAAAAAAGATGAATCTAGCAAGTATTTCCATGATGAGGCATGAATTGCTTCTGGCCGTAATGATAATCCTGCTCCTTATTGTAGAAATTTTCCGCAAGGGTGACGGAAGGTCAGTAAGAAATTTTGCCATCATAATGTTCGCTATCGCAATGGCTATAGGATTTCTTCCTGTGCCTGACGGTACGCTCTTCGGAGGTATGTTCAGGGTGTCGCACACCACCGTTCTGATGAAAAACGTTCTGAACATTGCCGTTCTGATCGTGATGTTCCAGGCACATACCTGGCTGGGGCAGGAAGAAAACCAGGAAAAGATCAGTGAATTCTTCATTCTGCTCCTTTCAACCCTGATGGGGATGGATTTTATGATCTCTTCAGGCCATTTCCTGATGTTTTACCTTGGACTGGAACTGGCAACCATTCCCATTGCAGCACTGGCCGCTTACGACCGTTACCGCAACACTTCGGCCGAAGCAGGGATTAAACTGATCCTGTCTTCTGCACTGTCATCAGGAATCCTGCTCTATGGACTTTCTATGATTTACGGGACAACAGGCAGTCTGTATTTCGACCAGGTGTCTCAGCTTTTTCATAGCAGCACGTTGGGCGGACTTGGCTTCATCTTCTTCTTCAGCGGACTCGCCTTTAAAATTTCCATCGTACCTTTCCATCTGTGGACAGCCGACGTATACGAGGGTGCTCCGGTTAATGTGACCTCTTACCTCTCGGTAGTTTCCAAAGGTGCTGCTATCTTCATCCTGATGATCGTGTTATTCGTCGTTTTTCCTTCCATCATTCTCCTTTGGCAAAAAGTCATCTATATCAGCGCCGTCCTCACTATGACCATCGGGAACCTTTTTGCCATCAGGCAGCGAAATCTGAAGCGGTTCCTGGCATTTTCATCTATCTCACAGGCCGGATACCTGTTGCTTGGCCTCATCGGCGGAACCCAGCTGGGGATGGCCTCGGTGATCTACTATGTACTTGTATACATTTTCTCAAACCTTGCCGCTTTCGGCGTGGTTGCAGTCGTCTCTGTTGCAACAGGTAAGGAAAGCATTGACGACTACAACGGACTTTATCAGACCAACAGGGGACTGAGCCTTATCATGATGCTTGCGATGTTCTCCCTGGCCGGTATTCCGCCTTTGGCCGGATTCTTTGGTAAATTTTTCCTGTTCACGGCAGCCGCACAGCAAGGTTTCTATGTGCTTGTGATTATCGCCGTGCTCAATACCATTATTTCACTTTATTATTACCTCCTCGTTGTTAAGGCTATGTTTATTGATAAGAATGATGCTCCCATTGCAAAACTCGCTATTGACATACCGTCCAGAGTGGGACTCTATATTTGCGTAGCAGGTATTGTTGTTACAGGTTTTGCCAGTATTATTTTTGAAGTGATCAAAACCCTGAGCTTTGGTGTTTAACCTGAATACACATTCCTATGTCGATTAATAATGCCAAACATATCGTTGAAGAAATTGACGGCGTTCGTTGCACTATCGTTGAGAAAGGTGCATCCGCTGAAAGGATGGAATTTCTAAAAAACCTGCTGGAATTCAATGGTCTCGAAGTGAAAATTGCGGAAGAGGCAACACCCGTAATTCCAGAAACACCTGCTACGGACAACTCTCCGGCTCCGGATGCTGTAAACACAGCACCAACACCCCCCCATGTTCCTGCCTATATCATCGGCGTTACCGACCTCGTGTTTAATCCCGTCTTTGCCATTTATGAGCGCCGCCTGAAAACCCCTGAGGGTTATTTTGTTACTCCTGCTATCTGGAAACAGCAAACCACTGAGTTCAGGCCCGAATACTGGATGGAAGGAAAGAAGGAGGAGAGGGAAGAAGGGAAGAAGAGAACAAAGGAAGAATAGGACAAGAGAAGAAAGTAAAGTAGTAAACTTATATTGTGGAGGCACGCCAAGGCGTGCCTACGGGATGATCTCAAATTTTATCAATTGGAAATTGTGGATGAAGAAGAGAGGAAGAGCAAGGGATAAAAAATCTGTGGTTGAAAAAGTCAGTTACCGGTTTTATCCCTTTGAAAAATCCTTTTTATAGAAGTTCATGTCATCCATATACTGATAGACAGGTCCGGGCACAAAATACTTCATGGTTTTTCCGGCTGCGATGGCTTCACGGATGAAGCTCGAAGAGATCTCAATACGTGGTGCATGGACAAAGATCACATTCTTATGTTTTTCAATCTCCGAATCAGGTACCCCATGCCGGGGATATACGTATCTGATATATTTCTCTGCAAGTAGCTCACAGTTTTTCCATTTGCTGAAACTCTGAAGGTTGTCGGCGCCCATGATCATGGAGAATTTCCGGTCGGGATATTTTTCTGACAGGTAGGACAGGGTATCAACCGTATATGAGGGCTTGGGCATGCGGAATTCGATATCACTTACCCTGAAGCGCTGATCATCACCGATTGCGCGGTATACCATCTCCAGCCGGTGATGATCATCGAGCAAGGTGTCTTTCTTTTTCAGTGGATTCTGAGGGCTGACCACGAACCAGAGCTGCTCCAGATCCGTAAATTCGTGGATATATTCCGCAATAGCCATGTGCCCGTTATGAATTGGGTTGAAGGAGCCGAAAAAAAGCCCGGTTTTTATCACCCGTTTATATTCCTGAGGTTGCTTTTTCATAATCAGAGAATTCATTTTCAGGCTTCATGTGCTGAGGAAGGAGTTAACCAGCTCTTCCGCAGTCTTTAAGGTATGTTCGAGTGTATCGTTCACGATGATACGGTCGAATTCTGGTGCCGATTTCATCTCGAGCGATGCTTTTTTAATCCGCTTCCGGATGGAAGCTTCGTCATCCGTGGACCTGTCGCGCAGACGCTTTTCGAGTACCTCCAGTGAAGGAGCCTTAATAAAAACGGCAAGGGCCTGTTCACCGAATTTTTTCTTCAGATTCAGACCGCCAACCACATCCACGTCAAAAACTACATGGTGTCCTTTAGCCCAGATACGTTCCAGTTCCGACTTCAAGGTACCATAATAATGACCAGGGTAGACTTCTTCCCATTCAACGAATTCTTCGGCTTCGATTTTCTTTCTGAATTCATCAACGGAAAGAAAATAATAATCCCTGCCATGGATTTCCCCATCCCTTCTGGAACGGCTGCAGGCCGACACCGAAAATTCCAGGTCAGTGAAGTGATCCAATAGGTGTCTGACAACCGTTGTTTTTCCGGAACCGGAAGGAGCTGAAAATATAAGTAATTTGCCTGGCATGATCAGAGAATGTTTGCGATCTGTTCCTTGATCTTTTCAAGTTCATCTTTCATTTTAACCACCAGGTGCTGAATGTCCGAATCGTTTGCTTTTGAACCAAGTGTGTTGATCTCTCTTCCCATCTCCTGGCTGATAAAGGACAGTTTCTTACCCGAGGCTTCCTCGCCCGACATGGTGTTTGTAAAATAATCGCAGTGATTCTGAAGACGTATTTTTTCCTCCGAGATGTCAAGGCGTTCAATATAGAAGATCATCTCCTGTTCGAAACGGTTACGGTCGATCTCTTCAATGAGTCCTGCTTCAGTAAGGTTTTTGTCGATCCTTTCCCTGAGCCTTCTGATCCTGGGTTCCTCGTATTTCACCACATCTTTCAGATGGGTCAGGATCGTGCTTACTCTTTCGGTAAGGTCGTAAAACATGGATTGACCTTCCTGTGTCCTGAATTCATCGAGCTGGGATATGGCCTTGCCAATGCCCTCCCGGATCATTTCCCACTCGTTTTCATCCGGTTCGTTTTTATTCATTTTAATGGTATCGGGAAGCCTGAGGATGGCCTGGATGACACCATCTCCGGTTTTGAGGTTGAATTCATCCGCAAGTTCACGGATCTCCCTGTACACAGACCTGAAGTTTTCCTTATTGATGGCGGAGATGGTAACCCCTTCATTCATTTCATAAAAGATGGATAAGTCAATTTTTCCTCTGATAAGACGGTCGTAAATCATCTGACGGATGAGTAATTCCTTTTCCCTGTAAACAGGCGGTAATTTTATATTGATATCTGTATTCTTGCTGTTGAGGGATTTGATCTCGACGATCACCTTCTTGTCGGGGAGTATTATTTCGGCTTTCCCATAGCCTGTCATTGACTTGAGCATATCCTGTAGTTGAATGTAAAAGACAAAGTTAACACTTCATACGCATTATTCATAGCAGGAAGCGTACTCAGAAATCCTTTTAGGAAAAATGATTTCATTTAATAGCAGGCTTATTCTGATCCAGGCTGTTGGGACCACCGGATGCATGTACATCCTGATGTTCTTTATGGATCTTCTCCAGCTCAACCGTAAAATGCCTCATGATGGGAGCTTCACTGACAATCCTGAATCCCGAGCTGATCTTTTCTCTTCTGTCCCAGACATTACATAATGCAGCAGCCACGTAGTCGAGGTGGTTTTGTGTATAAACCCTTCGCGGGATGGCAAGTCTCAGCATTTCTACCCTGGGATACCTGTTCTGCCGGGTTACCGGATCACGGTCGGCCATGAGGGCTCCGATTTCAACACCCCTTACGCCAGCCTCAATATAAAGTTCAACAGCCAGCGTCTGGGCTATGAACTCCTCCTTCCTGATCCGGGGCAGAAAGTGCGTGGCGTCCACAAACACAGCATGGCCTCCGGATGGTTGCTGGACCCGGATGCCGTGACCGGTGAGTTTTGAAGACAGGTATTTTACCTGTTGTATCCTGGCATTCAGGTAGTTTTCGTCGAGTACTTCATGAAGCCCAACGGCCAGGGCGGCCATATCCCTGCCTGCCATACCCCCGTAAGTAAGGAAGCCTTCAAACATAATATTGAAAGTAGAAGCTTCCCTGAACGTTTTTTCATCACGAAGCCCGATAAATCCGCCAATATTGACAATGCCATCTTTCTTGCTGCTCATGGTCATGCCGTCGGTATAAGAAAACATTTCACGTACGATTTCCGCAATAGATATGTCCTTATATTCAGCCTCCCGTTGCTTGATGAACCACGCATTCTCGGCAAATCTTGCAGCATCGACGAATAGTGGAATGCCATACATATCCGCCAGGTGTCTCACCTCTTTCAGGTTCTGCATCGATACCGGCTGACCACCCGACGTGTTGCATGTTACGGTTACAAGGATCAGGGGGATGGTTTCCCGCCGGTGGTTTCTCAGAACTTTCTCCAGTTTTTCCAGATCCACGTTACCTTTGAAGGGATGCCAGGATGAGGTATCCATGGCTTCATCGATCGTGCAGTCGACAGCCGAAGCTTTTCTGAATTCGATATGACCCTTGGTCGTATCGAAGTGGGCATTTCCCGGGACAAGGTCGCCCTCTTTGATCAGGGCTGAAAAAAGGACATTCTCAGCAGCACGACCCTGGTGAGTGGGCAGAAAATAGTCGAAGCCAAAGATCTCCTTAACGGTTTCCTTCAGCTGGTAATACGATGCGGAGCCTGCATAACTTTCATCCCCGGTCATCAGGGCTGCCCATTGCTCCTGGCTCATAGCACCGGTGCCTGAGTCGGTCAGCATATCGATATACACCTGGCTGCTCCTGAGGTTGAAAAGATTATACCTGGCTTCCTGGATCCATTTCATCCGCTGTTCCGGTGTGCTTTGGCGGATGTGTTCTATCATTTTTATCTTATAGGGTTCTGCAAATGGAAGTTCCATATCCGGTAATTATTTTAAATGGTTTAAAAGAGAAAAGTACAACAGCGTAGCAGGGTTACAGACTAAAATGCATCCCTGTCCTTGATATTGAGACGGATATGTCTGTGATCAATAAACATTTTGCGGAGTGATATTGCCCGCAAATTTAGTGATAACGGAGAGGGTTTGTAACGGGGGTCATGCTGTTTCTCAGCATGATCAGGTACCTGGAAGCAATCCTTTTTTCAAATCTTCCAGGTATTTTTGATAGAATTCATCATAGATGGCGGCTTTATCCGATTCCGCTTTCTTTTGTCTTTCCTTGTAATCTGAACTGCTTTCGCCCTTTTGTTTTGGCCTGAAAACCTCCATGCCATTCATCTTTTCGATGATCTGGGGGCTGTAGTAGAAATCGGCCACGATCTCCCTGGAGAAACGCCAGATTTTTATGGTTTTATCCAGTGAGGAGGATGCAAATATACTACCGTCGGGAGAGAAGGCAACATGGGTGACAGGTGCTTCATGATCGATAAAGGAATAGATGGTCTTTCCCGTGGCAACTTCCCACAGACGAATTTCCTCATCGAGGGAAGCACTAAGCAGGTGAAGGCCATCGGGAGAAAAAGCGATGGAGATGACAGATTTTTTATGACCTTTTAAAGTTCGCAGCAATTTACCTGCAGTAAGGTCATAGATGTGGATGGTGTTATCTTTTCCGCAGCTGGCCAGCAATTTTCCATCCGGACTGAATTCCACGGCATTGATATCGCCCTCATGACCCGGAAGGTTCATGATTTCCGTGCCTGTTTCCGCATCCCAGATCTTAATGGTATGATCTCCCGAACCGCTGGCGATCCGTTTGCCGTCTTTGCTGAAGCAGACAGCCATGGCGACATCGGTATGTCCGTTGTAATTTCTGATCACTTCTCCTTTGAGAACATTCCATTGTTTGAAAATATGACTGATGGCACCACTGACCATAAATTCACCTGTAGAATCAATATCGACGGTGACTATGGTGGTTGTATGATCTTTCAGATTATAGATCTGTTCTCCCTTGGGACTCCAAATCTTTATGGTATTGTCACCGGCAGTCAGAAAGTATCTTCCCTTCGGATCGAATGCAACAGCGTTGACTCGCTTTCCAGTGACCCTTCACTTCAATTTCGGTTTTTTCCGATGCCAGATCGATGATCCTGGCAGTTCCGTTACTGAAGCCGGCGATGATCCTTGTGCCATCGGGAGAAAAGGCCACGCAGTTCACTTCATTGCTGTTTTTAATATTTTGAAGGAGGTAGGGATCTTTCTGGGCAAAAAGGCTGATGTTACCAGCCAGGATGCTGAGAAGAAGGATCATTTTTTTCATGATGCCGATGGGTTTTTCGTTGAAAACTGTCGTTGAAAACCGGGTAATATTTGACTTTTACCCGGTTTGATCCGAAAAGTTACAAAAACGTCAGGTCATTCTGAAGAGTAGATCGGAGATGTTGAAGACGGCAAAAATGAGACTCGCAATACCATTAAGGGTAAAGAATGCTACATTCAGTCTGCTCAGGTCGTTTGGACTAACGATCATATGCTGGTATGCGAGTAATCCGGCAAAGATGAAGGAACCAATCCAGTACAGGATGCCGAATCCGGCCATATACCCGATAACCAGCACCATGGCTGCCGAGAAGATATGAGTAACAACAGATAACCGGATAGCTCCCCTGCGTCCAAGAAAGACGACCATGGATTTAAGTTTCATGGTTTTATCAAAGTCTTCATCCTGAAGGGCGTACAGCATGTCGAATCCGCTTACCCAGAAAAGTACGAGGATCGAGTAAAAAACCGGCAGGAGGCTGAATTCACCGGTAACAGAAAGATAGGCGCCGATAGGAGCAAGGGACAGGCCGATACCGAGTACAAAATGGCAGAGGCTGGTGTATTTCTTGGTCAGGCTGTAACCCAGGATGACCAAAAGGGCAACGGGGGCAAGGTAAAACGTCAGCCTGTTAATAAACCAGGTCGTTGCCATAAACAGTAACGAGTTTAAAATCACAAAGAACAGGGCGGAAGAAGGACTAATGATTCCGAGGGGGATCTCTCTTTTCGAAGTGCGCGGATTTTTGGAATCAAAATGACGGTCGGAATACCGGTTAAAAGCCATAGCCGCATTTCTGGCAAAGATCATGCTTAACACTACCAGTAGGAGAAGCCGCCAGCTCAGCAGTGCATGGGAATCATGAATTCCGAGGAAAAAACCGGTTATGGCAAATGGCATAGCGAAAATGGTGTGGGCAAATTTCACCATCGACATGTATTTTTTCACACTTCCTGCTTCGGCTGTTACTGTCATGTAAATCTATTATTGGATTAACTCAGGATATTTTTATAGATCAAATAACTCTCATCATCAAAGGTGACAAAATATACTTCTGCGGGGTAGTCATTTTTTTCCAGGAATGTTGTCACGGCATCAACGGCTATTTTTGCTGCCTGCTCTTTAGGGAAGCGGTATATTCCGGTGCTGATACCGGGAAAAGCGATGGACCGTAAATTTTTTTCTTTGGCTATCTCAAGACTTCTGACATAACAATTCCGGAGCAGTGCGGGCTCATCTCGTTCGCCACCATGCCAGACGGGGCCGACAGTATGGATAACAAATTTCGCAGGCAGGTTATATCCACCCGTGATTTTGGCGTCACCGGTTTCACAGCCGTTAAGGGTTCTGGTCTCTTCGAGAAGCTTTGGCCCGGCAGCCCGGTGGATGGCCCCATCGACGCCGCCACCGCCGAGAAGCGAATGGTTGGCGGCATTCACAATGGCATCAACCTCCATTTTCGTGATATCACCTTTATGCAGATGAATTCGGTTTGTCATCAGGCCCTGATTTGTGCGCCGAGTTCTTTTTCAAGAGCGTTGGCGATATTATTCATCACTTTGTCAATGTATTTATCGGTCAATGTACGGGTCTCATCCTGGAGGATAAAGCTGATGGCATAGGATTTCTTCCCTGTTTCTATCTTGTCACCTTCATATACATCGAAGATATCCATGCGCTTAAGGATCCGTTTTTCCGTTTTTTCTGCCGTTTTCCGAATGTCGTCAAATTTAACCTGTTTTTCAAGAACCATGGACAGGTCTCTTCTTACTTCGGGGAATTTCGGCAACGGTTCAAATGTCGTCGGCCGTGTATCCAGGTTTCTGAGAATAAGGGTCCAGTTGAAGTCGGCATAGTAAACATCTGCATGAATATCAAAGACCTTTCGTACTGCTTTATCAACACTTCCAAAACTTACAAGTTCATGGTTGTGCCAGGAATAGCTGATCCCTTCATTCAGAAGCGGATTTGTTATACCGGTAATTTTCAACTGTTTTATGTTGAAACCAAGCCGTTCAAAGATAAGGCCGACATAGGCTTTCATTTGATAAAAACTGGTGGGTGCGTCAGGATTGGCCCAGTTTTCAGGATGTTTCACACCAGTCAGGAATAAGGCAAGGTGTTCTTCCTCCTGGTAACGGTCAAGCGGTTTATTCCCTTTGGCCAAAGGATCGAAACTATAGATATTTCCGAATTCATAATAGCCGGAGGTCGGCATTTTTACGGTTGGTATTATAGGATATGGCTTCCAGTCCGCCAAACAACAGATTTTTTCTCATGACATTGAGGTCCTGGCTCAGGGGATTAACGATCCGGACCAGTGTTTTATCCTGGTGCTCTTCTTTTTCGTAATATGCAGATTTTGTCAGAGAGTTCGACATCATTTCGTTAAATCCGTTGGATGAAAGAAGTCCCGCAATATACCGTAGAACCTTTTCCTTATCCGGTTTTTCAACATATGAAAGGGTGGAGTGAACACTTTCACTGACTTCAACCTGGTTATAGCCATAGATTCTCAGGATTTCTTCCGCCACATCTGCTGGTCGCTGCACATCAACGCGGTATGGTGGTACTTTCAGTCGCATTTCCTCTTCCGTTTCATACTCATGTTGATGTCTAATGCGGCCAGGATTTTTTTTACCAATGCTCTTTCAATCTCTTTACCAATGAGCCGGTTAAGGTACGCCCAGGAAAGGGTGACATAGAAATCGGCGACCGGCTCAGGGTAAACATCCACTACTTCTGACGAGATTTTGCCGCCTGCGACCTCCCTGATCAGCTTGGCAGCCCGTTTAAGAGCATAAACGGTGATATTGGGATCCGATCCCCGTTCAAAACGGAAAGCAGAGTCGGTATTCAAAAGATGACGTTTTGATGTTTTACGGATATAGACAGGATTAAAACAGGCACTCTCGAGAAAGATGCCGGTGGTGGTGTCCTTCACACCCGAATCCAGACCCCCAAATACACCGGCGATACACATGCCTTCCTTTTCATTGCAAATCATAAGGTCTTCTGCGGAGAGCTTCCGCTTTTCCTCATCGAGAGTGACAAAAGGCGTTCCTTCCGGAAGGGTCTTAACAATTACTTTCCGTCCGGTGATCTTGTCGACATCGAAGGCATGCAATGGCTGGCCGGTTTCATGGAGAATGAAATTAGTGATATCCACCACGTTATTTACGGGGTTAAGACCTATGGCCCGGAGCTTTGTCTGCAACCAATTCGGTGAAGGTTCCACTGTAATCTCCGAGATGGTAATGCCAGAGTAACGAAGGCAGCCTTCCATGTCTTCGATGATCACCTCTACAGGATTGGAGGTGTTGTCGATAAAGAAATCTTCGACGGACGGGCGTTGAAGTTTCACCTCGGTGGTCTGACAAAGGAAGGCCACAAGGTCACGCGCAACGCCATAATGAGAAGCGCCGTCGATACGGTTTGGCGTAAGGCCGATCTCGAAAATATAATCAGTAGTGAGGTTGAAATATTCACTTGCAGGGATGCCGGTCTTTGCATCCGGGTCCAGAACCATTATACCCTCATGATCTTTTCCGAGGCCCAGTTCATCTTCTGCGCAGATCATCCCTTCAGAGACTTCACCTCTTATTTTTACCGGTTTGAGGGTAAGGCTTTCCTCTCCTATATATAAAGTGGTTCCTACGAGAGCTACGGCTACTTTCTGCCCGGCCCTTACATTAGGAGCGCCGCATACAATAGGCAGCAGCCTGTCCTGGCCAACATCTACCGTGGTCACGCTCAGCTTGTCGGCATTCGGATGTTTCACACAGGTTATTACTTCTCCGACAACCACACCCGAGAGACCTCCTTTCACCGATTCTGTTTTCTCCATGGCTTCTACTTCCAGTCCTGTGCCTGTAAGTATTGCCGCCGTATCTTCGGGTGAGGGTATTTCACTGATATAGTCCTTAAGCCAGTTGTAGGAAATCTTCATTTTTCGATTTGATTTTGAAAGTGATGGACAAAAATAGCAAATAAACCACAAAACATACAATCTGCGATTAAATTCACTTCATTCTTAAACCCTTCCATTTCTCATTGTAAGTTCACATGAAATCAATATTTTTGTAATTCATTACTAATACTGAAAAATTTGAAAGAAGACAGGTTGATACTGATATCGAATGATGACGGTGTAGAAGCAAAAGGGCTCAAATGTCTTATTGAAGCTGCCGGAAATTATGGTAAAGTGATCGTTGCGGCACCGGCATTGGCAATGTCAGGGATGTCGCATGCCATCACCATTAAAAATCCCCTGCGGGCGAATAAGATCAGGGAGGAAAAGGACCTGGTGGTCTACAGTTGTGACGGAACACCGGTCGATTGTGTCAAACTGGCACTGAACCAGCTCACCACACGGAGGCCGGACATAGTCCTTTCGGGAATTAATCATGGATCCAACTCCTCATCGAGCGTGGTGTATTCCGGAACCATGGCTGCAGCTATGGAAGGCTGTATTAATTTCATTCCCTCAGCCGGATTTTCGCTCCTTGATTATGACCCGGATGCCGATTTTAGTTCGGCAAAAATCATAGTAAAAAAAATAATTGAGAATATTATCCAGCATAAACTTCCCGAGGGCGTCTGTCTGAATGTCAATATACCTGCTATCGGTTTGGAAGAAATGAAAGGGATCAAAATCTGCCGTCAGACGAAAGGATACTGGAAAGAAGAATTTGTTAAAGAGGCTCGATCCGCATAACGGTGAATATTTCTGGCTTACGGGCAATTACTTTAACCAGGAGGAGGAAGCCGATGATACGGATGAATTTGCCTTGAGAGCAGGATTTGTCTCGGTCGTTCCTATCCAGGTGGATCTTACCGCTTACCGGTCATGGCCCCATTTTGAAAAATGGAACCTGAATTCACTTTGAAACGTTGCAATCCGGGAAGTTTTACTGACACACTGAGGAAATGAAGAACAACAGACTGAATAAATTATCCATCGGAATTATTGGCGGTATTGCACTTCCATTGATCTGTTTCTTTTTTATTTTGGTTGCTAAAAAGGGAGGTTATTCATTTGTCGGATACCTCGACAGGATCAGAGAGATGAGTATTCTTCCGCGACTTCTCAGTCTTTGCCTGCTTCCCAACCTTCTCCTGTTTTTCCTGTTCATCTGGAGTGACTGGTTACGGAGTGCACGCGGCGTAATCATTGCCATGTTTGTTGTTGGCATCATCATCATCATACTGAAATTTACCTGAGTGCTTATGAGATATTACCTGATAGCCGGCGAGGCTTCCGGAGATTTGCACACATCCAACCTGATGAAAGGGCTGAAGAAATTCGATAAGAATGCGGAATTCCGGTTCTTTGGGGGAGATCTTATGGCTGAGGTGGGGGGTGTGGCTCCTGTGAAACATTACCGTGATATGGCCTTTATGGGTATCGTGGATGTCGTGGCAAATATCAGGATCATTAGTAAAAACCTGAAGCTGTGCAAACAGGATCTTCTTCAGTGGAAGCCCGATGTGCTGATTCTGACGGATTATGCGGGATTCAATCTCCGCATGGCTGCATTTGCCAAAGCCAGAGGGTTTAAAGTCTTATATTACATTTCCCCAAAAGTGTGGGCATGGAAAAAATCAAGGATTTCAAAACTACGTGAGTATGTCGACAGGCTTTTCGTGATTTTTCCATTTGAAGTTGATTATTTCAGGAAGAAAGGACTTGAGGTTGAATATTACGGCAACCCGTTGATGGATGCCATTGGCCGTTTCAGGAAAACATCATTTGATCCGTCAGTGTTCAGGAAGGAGAACGGCCTGGATGAGCGTCCGATCATCGCCCTGCTCAGCGGCAGCAGGAGCCATGAGATCATGAGGTGTCTGCCCGAAATGTTGCCGGCAGTCCGTGAATATCCTGGCTATCAGTTCGTCATTGCAGGAGCACCTTCCGTGGATCCATCCTTTTACCGCAATTTTACAGGGGGAACGGACGTGAAGACTGTGACCGGCAAAACCTATGAATTGCTGAGTGCAGCTTCAGCCGCCGTGGTGACATCCGGTACGGCTACACTGGAAACTGCCATATTCAGGGTTCCGCAGGTCGTTGTATATAAAACCGGTGGTTTGCAGTACCACATTGGAAAGCGTATTGTCAGGATACGGTTTTTCTCACTCGTAAATCTGATAGCTCAGCAGGAAATCGTGAAAGAATTGTTGCAGCTTAACCTGAAAACGAATATTATAAAAGAACTTGATCAGATACTGAATAACCGGGACTATCGTGAGGCGATGATGGCCGGATATGATCGTATCATTGAGAAACTTGGCAATCCGGGAAGTTCAGAACGGGTAGCCGCAAGAATGACAGAAATTTTGGGTGTTTTATAATGAGGAGAAAAGGGGTACTAATAACGTTAATAATCCTGTTCAATCTTACCAGGATGCAGGCACAGGACATCCGTGTCGGTCTTTTTTATGATAAGCTTGTAACTGCATTTACTTTCCATTGCACCAGCTGGTGAATATGACCTGAGTGTTGACGGAATGACAAGGTTTACAGCGGGTCCTGGAGATATCTTTTACATCAGCATGATCCATGACAGTATTTACCTGAATAATGGCAGTTCTACCTTTGGCCCTTATATGCAGATGCTTTTCAGAGACAAGACCCTAAAGAGTCGTTGCCGGATCAGGGTAACGGAATCTTCTGAAGGAGCATTCGATTATGCCGGTAATATCGGGGTAAGCGTTTCACACCAAACCATGCAGCTCGTTAACAGGATCGATTTCGACCGTTACCTGGCCGGGGTAGTTGAAACGGAAGCCGGACCGGTCGCGCCACAGGAATTTTACATGGCGCAGGCTGTTCTTTGCCGGACGTATGCGCTCCGCAACTGGGACCGGCATAGTGGTGAAGGCTTTAACCTTTGCGATCATACCCATTGTCAGGCATACAATGGCATGGGCAATCAGAATCCGGATATTTACACTGCAGTGCTTGCCACGCACAATATGGTTGTGACCGATAAGTACAGCAGGCTTATCATGCCGGCATTTCATGCCAACAGTGGGGGTGAAACTGAACGGGCATCCGATGTCTGGCCTGTCGATCAGGATTACCTGCAGGCCATTCTTGATCCATACTCCAAAAACCAGAAGCATTACCAGTGGAAAGAAAAATTAAGTCTGCAGGAATGGATTGCTTACCTGGAAGCCAAAGGCTTTGATGTGTCGGGAGCGGAACTGGATAAGCTTCTGATCAGGCAGCCCCACAGGAAGAAATCATTTATATATCAGGATGATACCCTGTCCATGTCGGTGATCAGGGAGGACCTTGGGCTGAATTCGGCTTTTTTTGATATGAGCAAGTCTGGTGACGGGGATACGCTTGTGATCAATGGCAGGGGCTACGGACATGGCGTGGGGCTTAGTCAGGAAGGTGCCATGGAAATGGCCCGGGAAGGATACTCTTATTCATACATTTTGCGTTTCTATTTTAATGATATTTCGATCAGTGACCTGAATGATCTTCCCGGCTCTGAATTGCCGGAAGCTTTCAGGTAATTGTTGGGATACCGGTTCAATTCGTTAACTTCGCCAAAACTGTTCAGATCTGTAATTATGTGGTCATTATATAAAAAAGAGATCCGGGGTTTTTTCAGCTCACTCACTGGTTACGTTGTTGTCATTGTTTTTCTCCTGCTCAACAGCTTGTTTATGTGGGTATTCAGTGGCCAGATGAATGTCCTTGACAGTGGTTATGCCAGTCTGGACACCTTATTTACCCTGGCTCCCTGGGTATTCCTTTTCCTGGTGCCTGCCATCACCATGCGTATGTTTTCGGAAGAAAAGCGGGCCGGGACGCTGGAACTTCTTTTCACCCGCCCCATGAATGAACTACAGATCGTCCTGGCGAAATTTTTCGCGGCCTGGACACTGGTGGTCATATCCATTCTTCCTACGCTCATCTTTTTCGGTTCGGTGTGGTTGCTGGGAAGCCCAAGGGGTGATATCGATACCGGGGGGACATGGGGATCCTATACCGGACTGGTTTTTCTCGGCGGGATCTATGCCTCGGTGGGTATCTTTTCCTCATCGGTAACCGGGAACCAGATCGTGGCTTTCATTCTGGCTGTACTTCTCTCTTTCCTTTTTTACCTGGGATTTAATTTTATCGGCACTCTTGGCCAATCGGGCCAGGCGGTGCATATCATTGAGACCCTGGGAATTGATTACCATTACCAGTCGATGGCAAGAGGGGTGATCGACAGCCGGGATATGATCTACTTTTTGGGTGTGATATTTCTTTTTCTTTACCTGACCCGGACAGTCCTGGTTAGCAGAAAATGGTAAGGATCATGAACAGAAGAATTTTAAAACGTCGTCATCTTATTCAACTTCTACTTGCCCTGCTTCTTGTGGTGGCCTTTAATGTGCTGGGTAGTTTCCGGTTCTTTCGCCTGGATCTTACCTCTGAAAAGCGATTTACCCTGGCAAAAGAGACGCGGCAGATCCTGCACGGACTGGATGATATCGTTTATATCCGCGTTTACCTTGATGGTGATCTCCCTTCCGAATTTATCCGTTTCAGGCAGAGTATAAAGGAAAACCTGGAAGAATTCAGGGCTTATGGGGGAAAAAACATTGAATATGAATTTATTAACCCTTATGCCGATGAGGATCAGAAGGCCCGTAACCAGCTTATGAAGGAACTGGTGGATAAGGGCCTGAGGCCAACCGATGTCAGGGTTAAGGACAAGGAAGGCGGGTACACCACGAAGCTTATTTTTCCCGGAGCTATCGTAAGCTATAAGGGCATCGATTTTCCCCTGAATCTGTTGAAAAACAATCCCGGACTGCCTTATCAGGAGAACCTGAACAATTCGATGGAAGCCCTCGAGTACGAGTTTATCAGGGCTATCAAAAGCCTGACAACGAAGAAAATTGAAAAGATTGGGTTTATACGTGGACAGGGGGAACTGGGTTTTCTTCAGACCTATGATATCGGCAAAGAACTCAGCCTGTTCTTTGATGTAAAATGGTTAACTATTGACGGTGATCTCGATAAACTCATGTCATACAAAGCACTTGTCATTGCCCAGCCGCTGAAGCCTTTCTCAGGGAAGGATAAATTCGTCCTCGACCAGTATATCATGAGGGGCGGCCGTGTGCTTTTTTTCCTCGACCCTGTCCAGGCCAATGCCGACAGCCTGGTGTCGGGAAGGACCTTTACTTCCTTCCTCGATTTGAATATTTATGACTTGTTGTTCAAATATGGATTCCGTATCGATTATAACCTGGTCAAAGACCTGCAATGCAATTATGTGAAGGTTGAAACGGCAACGGAAGGTCAGAATCCCAGACCGGCGATTTTGCCATGGGTATACTACCCGTTACTGAGTCCTCCCCAGGATAATTTTCTTACCAGGGGACTGAATTATATTGAATCGGAATTTACCAGTTCCATCGATACCACCCCGGCACCCCTTCCCGGTGTGAAGCGCACGGTACTTCTGTCCACATCCGATACGTCGGCCCTGGTTGAAAACCCGGTATATATCTCGATGGATGAAATTACACAGCCGATAAACCGTTCTGAGTACAACAGATCTCACCTGCCGGTTGCCATTCTTGCTGAAGGGACCTTTCCGTCCTTCTACAAAAATTATGGGGTGCCTGACGGGGTAAAACCAAAGGATGTAAAAATCATTGACCAGTCGAAGCCGACTATGATTTTTGTGGCGGGAGACGGCGATATGATCCGCAATGAGGTCAGGGTAACAGCTACCGACACCATCCCTATGCCCCTGGGATACGACCGGGATACCCGGCAGACCTTTGGCAATAAGGATTTTATCATGAACGTGATAAACTACATGACCGATGACATGGGATTGATCAGGCTCCGGGCAAGAAACTTTAAACTGAGATTGCTCGACAGGTCCATAATCAGGCTGAAGAAAGAGCAGGTAAAATGGGAATTGATCAATACGCTTCTTCCTGTGATCATCATTTTGCTTGGAGGTTTTGCTTTCAGCCTTCACAGGAAAAAGAAATACGGCGATTCAAAATCGACGCCATGAACAGAAAAAATCTCGGATACGCTGCATTTGCCCTGATCATTGTTGCTGTCCTTCTTTTTGTCTTCACGGGAGAGTGGGCCAGGCTTACCGGCCGACAGGCTGATTTTGCCATTCCCGATACCAGTCTTGTAAGCCGTATCCAAATATCGGGGACAGATACAGTAAATCTCCTACGGGCAGCGGACGGATGGGAGGTGAACGGCCGGTATAAGGCAGACCCGACGGCTGTCAATAATTTTCTGTTTGCTTTTTCCCGGCTGAGCATCAACGGGATGATGAAAACAACAGATCTGGAAAACCGGAGAGCCAGAAGTATTAGGATATGGGTTGGGAAGAGGGTTAAAAGACTCAGGTTTTACCCTTCCCCGGAAATGCCTCTCATGCATCATACCGGTTCCGGCAATGTTTACCGTGTGGGAGTTTTCGGTTTCCCGAAGGCGGATTTGTCTCAGATTATTAATGATCATGTCGCCTACTGGAAGAATAAGGTCCTGATCAGTCTTAAGCCGGATGAGATCCGCCGGGTAGTCGTCAGTCCGGCCGAAAAGTGGGGCAGGGGATTCATCATTGAACGGAAAGCAGGCCGGTTGATCCTGGAAGATGAACAGGGAAACATCATTCCGGATTCACTCTACAGATCATGAACGGATTCTCATGTATACCAGTTATTTCAATCAGATATATTATGATTCGGCTTTTACAAACCAGAAGGCGGCAGCAGTTGTTCTGAACAGTAAACCCGATTATAACATTGAAATTACCGATGTAAAAGGAAGAGAATACCTCATTGAGATGTACCCCTTCATAAAAGAAAATGGCGAAACCGACATATTCCATGCCCTGGTCCGGTTCAACCATGATGACCAACTTCTTGTGGTCCGGTATATTGTTCTGGATCTCTTGCGTCAGACCCTGTCGCACTTTACTGAGAAATAAATCCTCACTTGGGTTTAGCATCTGAACTTTTTTTCGTATTATTGGTAGTGAATTATTTGTAGCTCCTGGCTGGATTACGGTTCTGAAAGCGAGAGGATTACTGTCAGGATAGTTACCCGGGTCAACCGTGATTTGTGCTTTTACATCCTCAGCTGATTGTCCTGAGTGACATTTCAACGGTCTGGGCGACAGAACCATAAATCCTGCGTGCAGGATTCCGGGACCGGACTATAATTCATGGAAATCGAAAACCCGACGGGGGGTTAAACTATTTGTAAGAGCATCACCGGCCCATTCGGGGTTGGTCAACCACTATAATAAATAATAAACGTATGAAATTTGTTGTTTCCAGTACTGAATTACTAAGCCATCTGCAATCGATCAGCAGGGTAATAAGTTCAAAAAACACTTTACCTATTCTCGACAATTTCTTATTCTCCCTGGACGGGGACGAGCTGGAAATTACCGCTTCTGATCTTGAGACGACGCTAATAACCATCGTTAACCTTAAGAACTCAACTGACTCGGGGAAAATTGCCATTCCTGCACGAATCCTGAACGACACCCTTAAGGAATTTCCGGAGCAGCCGCTTACCTTTGAGATCAACACCGACAATCTGAGTGTGGTGATCCAGAGTGAGAACGGTCAGTTCACCGTGATGGGCCAGAGTGGTGATGAATTTCCGCGGATGCCTGTGATCAAAGAAGATCAGAAAGTTTCCCTGGACGTCGATCCGGAGCTTCTTCTTTCGGGGATCTCAAAAACCATATTTGCAACTGCTGATGATGAGCTCCGTCCTGTGATGAACGGAATTTTCATGGAACTTTCACCCGAAGATATCACGTTTGTGGCTTCCGATGCTCATAAACTGGTCAGATATAAACGTACTGACGGGAAAGCCGACACTTCGGCCACCTTCATACTTCCCAAGAAACCCGCCTCCCTCCTGAGGAATATTCTTCCAAAGCAGGAAACCCTGGTGAGGATCGAGTTTGATGATAAGAATGCCTCATTTACCCTCGCCAACTATCGTATGGTCTGCCGTCTTGTTGAAGGGAACTATCCAAGCTATAATTCTGTGATCCCAACGGATAACCCTAACAAACTGACCATTGACAGAGTCGAACTTTACAACACCCTGCGCCGTGTTTCAGTGTTCTCCAACCAGGCCAGCAACCTGGTGAAACTGCAGCTGAAAGGGAATCAGATCATGATCTCTGCCCAGGATATCGACTTCTCAATTTCTGCTTACGAAAGACTGAATTGCCAGTACGAAGGGGATGAAATGGAAATCGGATTTAAATCTACCTTCCTGATCGAGATACTGTCTAATATTTCCAGTACGGACGTTTTCCTCGAACTGTCCGATCCTACAAGAGCAGGGCTTATCCTGCCGGCAGAATCGGCAAACGGGAGTGAGGAAATCCTTATGCTGCTGATGCCGATGATGATCAATGCATGATCCGGCTGTGCTGGAGAAGAAAGGATAATACTCTGACCGCAGAACGCGTAAAATTTCCGGGACAAACGGATCATTGCAAGGATGAGCCCGTTTGGATCCAGGCCGTTACGGGCTCTGCGGTCTGATCATTTCCGGGACTGTTAATGCGTAAACCTTATGATGTTATGAAATTAAATCTGAAAAATCCGCTAATTATTTTCGATCTGGAAACCACAGGGATAAATATTGCTACAGACCGGATCGTGGAATTATCGTATCTGAAAGTGGACTTGCAGGGGAATGAAAAGAGCCGGACATATCTTATCAACCCGGAAATGCCCATACCGCCGCAGTCGACGGCCATTCACGGCATCAGCGATGCCGATGTAAAAGATGCGCCTACCTTCACCGAAATGGCCAAAAACCTGGCTCATGAGTTTGAAGGCTGTGACCTGGCAGGGTATAACTCCAATAAATTTGATATCCCTTTGCTCGCTGAAGAATTCTTACGTGCCGATGTCGATATAGACCTTTCCAAACGCAAATTCATTGATGTACAGGTCATCTTTATGAAAATGGAGCAACGGACACTTTCTGCCGCATATCAGTTTTATTGCGACAAAATACTTGACGGGGCACATTCTGCAGAAGTCGACACCCGTGCTACCTATGAGATCCTGCAGGCGCAGCTGGACAGGTATCCGGATCTTAAAAATGAGATTTCATCTCTTTCAGATTTTTCTTCACATACCAACAATGTCGACTTTGCCGGGCGGATAATTTATAATGAGAAGCTTGTTGAAGTTTTTAACTTTGGCAAGTATAAAGGGATACCGGTGGATGAAGTTCTGCAGAAGGATCCCGGCTATTACGGATGGATGATGAATGGAGATTTCCCTTTATACACCAAGAAAGTACTGACGGCTATTAAGCTCAGGGCTTTTCAGAAGTAGAAGGAAAAGGTGGGGCATAGAACAGCAGGACACACTATTTTGTTACTATAACCGGGCTGACAAAGTTCTGGTGACCGGGAAAGTGGCAGGAATAAGGTTGGGGATCCACACCCCGGAATACATAGTGTCATTTATGGTACCGGAGTTCACAAAATCAGGGCTAAGCCCGGAGAGTGAAGAATAAAAATAAGTTGTTATGAAGATCATTTGCATTGGCCGTAACTATGCCGATCACGCCAAAGAGCTCAATAATGCCGTTCCCGAAAAGCCGGTATTTTTTATGAAGCCTGGGTCATCACTGGTGATCAGGAACCGCCCTTTCTATTATCCCGATTTTTCTAATGATGTGCATCATGAGATTGAAATCGTGGTGAAGATCAACAAAGTAGGAAAGTCCATTGATGCCTCGTATGCCTCGCGTTATTATTCTGAGATTGCTCTTGGAGTGGATTTCACGGCCCGCGATCTTCAGGCTGAGTGCAAGAAAAAAGGGCTGCCCTGGGAAATAGCCAAAGCCTTCGATTATTCGGCCCCCGTCAGCAAATTTGTGCCCATGAACCGTTTTGGGGTGATCGATAATATCGACTTCAGGCTGGATATAAACGGACATACCGTTCAACAGGGAAATACCCGGAACATGATCTTTCATGTGAATCATCTGATCGAGTACGTATCACGTTTCATGACTCTGAAAACCGGTGACCTGATGTTCACCGGCACCCCATCAGGTGTTGGTCCCGTCAAGATTGGAGACCGCCTCGAAGGGTATATCGGGGAAGTGAAATTATTGGATTTTGAGGTGAAATGAATATGAACATATAGAAGAAATCAATCACTTGGTATTGTCATAATTCTTTTTTCAATTCCCTGAAAAATTCGCTGACATATTGATCATCAACCGAACGGATGACGAGGTCACATATTTCCGGGATGCTGTTTCCGCCGGCCATCGTCTGTCTGAAAATTTCCCTGATAACACCCACTGGTCCTGTATCTGGCTCTGGAAGAGCCCTTATCGATCAAGCGTAACTGCAGGTTGTAATTCCTGAAAAAATCTTCCGTCACATTATGCCTTGGAACGTGAATACGGATCATGCCGGGAAGAAAAGAGCATGTAGATATGAAATGTGAAAATCGTCCTGAAAGGTTGGCCATGATCTTCAGCCCGAGATCTTCCATGGGTATCCCCCGCATGATGTAGATTTCCGCATACCGGTAAATCCCTGTTCTGCCAAAAGCATCCAGATCATCGCAAACAGCGAGGGTTTTCAGGATATTCAGCCCGTTTTCGTCGAACAGGGAAGAGTGGCCGGGATAGTTTTTGTCATCATGGTTCTCAATGGCTTCCAGGATTTTCTGCCGGTCGCGGACGGTCCTTCCTATCGACTGCAGGTACTCTTTAAAGATCTCTCCGCTGGTCTTTCCATGTTCAGGACCGTCGTCCCGTATAAGTCCTGTGTCATGGAAAAAACAGGCCAATATCAGGTCTTCGGTCTCAACAGGGCTGACAGTCTTCCCGGCATGCTGCAGTTCACGAATAAGGTCCCGGGCATACATCCAAACCCGGAGATGATGATCCTGGTCGTGCGAAGGGATTGGATAGGCTGAGAACAGATTTCCAACATATCCGTAAAGTTCATCGCGCCACTTCTTTTCCGTTTCAATGATCATATCTTCCATGATAGAGAGCCATCATATCAACGTCAGTTTCACTATATTCGTTTTGCCTTTTTTCAGCAGGGGAACGCTTCCCACATGAACGATGACATCACCTTTATGGATCAGGTTTTTCTGTTTGAGAAATTCGATAGAATGGTTGATGTAATCCTCAATGTTGCTGTGATCGGAAGAATAGTAAGCCCTGACACCCCAGACCAGGGACAACATCGGCAGCAGGCTTTTATTGGTGGTAAAGGCAAAAATATCGGCTGAAGGCCGGAAAGAGGATATTTTGAAAGCGGTATAGCCCGAGTGTGTGAAGGTCACGATGGCTTTCGCTCCGGTCTGCTGAGCCATAAGGCAGGCATTGTAACATATCGAATCGGGGAGGAAAGTGTGTGATGGTTTCTTTGGCGGATGATTGCGGAAAAACTGTGATTTGCTGTCTTCAGTCCAGTCGATGATTTTCTGCATGCTGTGGATTACTTCAACCGGATAGGCTCCGATGGAGGTCTCACCGCTGAGCATGAGTGTATCAGCTCCGTCGAGTACGGCATTAGCCACATCGGTAGCTTCGGCACGTGTAGGCCTGAAATTGGTGATCATACTTTCCATCATCTGGGTGGCAATGATTACCGGTTTGGAATGTTCGATACATTGTCTTACGATGGATTTCTGAATCATGGGGACCTGGTCGAAATCCACTTCCACCCCAAGGTCTCCCCGTGCTACCATAATGGCATCCGCTGCTTCAATGATATGCACGATATCTTTTACAGCTTCGGGTTTTTCAATTTTGGCCACGATTCTTACGGTTTTTTTCTCCTGCTTAACAAGTTCCCGCAGATCTTTCACGTCTCCTGCCGACCTGACAAATGACAGGGCAAGCCAGTCGACGTTGTGGGCCAGGGCAAAGCGGGCATCATCAATATCTTTCTCTGTGAGACAGGGGAGGGAAATTTTCGTATGTGGGAAATTCACACCTTTACGGGAGGAAAGCACACCGCCATGAATAACCCTGGTTACAACCGTATCCTTTTGGTTCGTTCCTGTGACTTCAAGTTTGATTTTCCCATCGTCGATCAGAATGGCCTCTCCAATACGGACTTCATAGGGAAGCAACTCATAGTTCATATATGCTTTTACGGCATCCCCGGTACATTTGGTAGTTACCAGCCGGAACTCATTGCCGTCCTTAAGAAGGGCTTCATTGTTCTCAATTTCACCGATCCTCAGTTTGGGTCCCTGCAGATCAGCCAGTATCGCAACGAAGGTCCCCAGTTCACGGTTCAGGTCTTTAATGAGGTTAATATTCTTCAGGTGTTCTTCATGTGAGCCGTGTGAGAAGTTCAGGCGGCATACATCGATGCCTTCGAAGAACATTTTTGTTAGGGTGTCGCGGTCTGAAGATGCCGGGCCGAGTGTTGCAATAACTTTCGTATGAGATCTTTCATTTCTTAACATGATGACTCCTTTCAATACTTATAACCACCGGGATCCTTTTCAAGTTCAACTTCCAGGTTGAGCGCGATCCGGTTTACAAAGTTGAAGTAACTGATAATAAGAGTTGCATCGAGAATTGCACGGTCGGTAAATCCTTTCTTCTTCATCTTTTTTATTAAGGGACTGATCTTACGACTGTATGGCGATGTAGTGGAGAGAAGGGCCAGTTCACAGAGCATCTCGTCTTTTTCATCAAGCCCGGCTTCGGTGTATTTGCGGGCAAGGGACTGAAGGCGTTTCTCATCTTTCCAGAAGTGCAGCAGGGCCTGTGAATGATGTACATAACAATATTCACATTTGTTGGCTGAGGAGACAACGATCCCGATCATCTCGCGCTGTTCACGGCTTAACGGTGATTTGCTGTACATCAGGGTCATATAAAGATCCAGATGCCGGATAATAGATCTGGGATTCAGACTTTGGATCTTATAAATCTCTGCAATTTTACCACGGCTCTCAAGAATCTGATCATACACTTCCTTGATGTAACCGTCGGCATCTTCTGGTTGAATAATCTCAATGTTTGGCATGGCAAGCTTTCGTTTTTATTGGTTTTGATAGTCATTTTCCGCCAAAATCCATAACGCAGTTATAGGTAAAGGTCCTGTGTGGTTGAATGGAGACTCCGAGTGAGTTAAAATCTGCATTCAGCATGTTTTTCCGGTGACCGAGGTCCTGGATCCCTTCGTCTACCAGTAATCCGAGCACAATGTTTTCTGCCTGGTTAAACCCGTAAGCACAATTTTCCCCCACCCTGTTGTACTTTCCCATAACCGGTTTGAATCTTTTCTTAAAACCCTGGTGCCCGGTGGTTCCTTTTTTCCCCGATTTGACGGCATGTCTCAAAGCGATATCATACAAATCCTTCCGGGGGACGAGCAGGGGGAGCCCGGATATATTTTTGAGTTCTCTTTCCAGTGAACGGGTATACCCTGAGGCCTTTTCATGTTTCATCCAGTCCGCCAGGATGGTTTTAACAAATAAAGGTCCGTCAAGCCTGGCCAGATTGGTTAACAGGATGACCTGTTTCTCTTCATCTGTCATGTATGTGACTTTATCAGCTGTATTTGCCCGGGCAAGGGTGGCATTATCCCATCCTTCCAAAGGCAGGTTTTGCTGTGCCTGCATCAGCACGGGTATGAAGCAGAAAATCATGGACTGTCAGCCATCGGTTCATCATCACAGGTAATTTTTGTGTCCGGCCTGTCGGAGTACAAAAGGTACACTCGACAGAACTTAAATATAATCAAATCTCCTGCCCGGGGAATGGAGATTTATAAATACTTATTGACAAAAGAAAATTGAAATTAAAAAGCGAATGAACTGCTATCCGCAATTGGCGGGCTATCATGCCTTCAGTCCGGGTTTTTTGAAATGGTTAATGCCCCGGTATTGCGGATCATATAGATTTCATAGTCTTTGAAAAAAAAGAATCCCAGGTTCTCATAGAGTTTTTTGGCAATCCGGTTGTCTTTATGGACTTCCAGTTTTACCTGGTATCCCTGTTCCCTGATGAAGAGGAGGGTGGCATTGGCCAGTTTTTTGCCGAGTCCGAGGTTTTGATACCCGGGTTTTATGCCAAAATGATGAAGATAAATTCTTCTGCCGTCGAAGGTCATCCAGCTGCTGCCGACGAGGATTGTATTTTCCGCATTGGTCATGACCAGAAGTTTCCCCCCCATCCGGTTACATCGATCTATGGTGCCGGCATTATCTCCTCTTTCGGGACTTCCCAGACCGGTCTCATTCCAAAGTTGAATCAACTGCGGATAATCGTCGCCTTTGTAATCCCTGATGATGAAATGCTTACCCTTTTCCATACGGTTTACCCAAGTTCTTCTACAACGATCTGACCGGTCTCATAACGCATAACCCTGACTTTAGTTCCTTTTGGGATAAATCCGAATTCGGCTTTTGCATCATAATAATCGCCGTCAACTTCCACTACCCCGGCTGGGCGCAAAACGGTATGAGCCACGCCCTCTTTGCCGACCAGATTACGTTGTTTAGTCTCTACACCGATGTACCCTTCTTCTTTCCTCTGAGTAGCCTGTAGGGCCAGTTTGCCAAACAATTTCGAAGTGAACAGTTTCTGGGCTGTTAAAAGAGACAGTACTATCGCCACCAGTAATGAACCGATCACAACACTAAAGGAACCGAAGACAGTGTTTAGAATTAAGGGAATATTGCCTGATTTAAAGACAAAATTATCAACCATGGCCAGGGTAAGCCCGGCGACAATCAGCACAATACCCGTGATGCCGGCTATACCAAAACCCGGGATGGCGAAGATTTCCACGGCCAGTAAGCCGATGCCCATGATAAAAATAAGCAGCTCCCAGTTTTGAGCAAGGCCTTCAAGGTAAAGCGGGGCAAAAAACAATGCGGCGGCCAGGATGGAAGCGCCAAGAGGGAAGCCGATACCCGGGGATTGAAATTCAAAATATAATCCGCCGATGATAATCAGGATCAACAGGCCATGAATGATTGGGTTCAGGAGGAAATGAATCAGGCTGTCAACTGCCGTCGGTGTATATTCCACCAGGTCATAGTTTGTGATACCTGCTTTTTTAAGCGCGTCAGGAATGGTTTTCACAATCCCTTCACAGTAGCCGAACTTCACAGCTTCCACAGCCGTAAAGGTAATGACCTTGCCGCTGTCAGACACCCCTGGGATATAAATGGATGGATCAACCATTCCCTCGGCGATTTTAGGATTTCTGTGCCACCGGTAGGTTGTGTCGCCGTTGCTGATAAGAGTATCTTTTCCATGGGCCTCGGCAGTGGCCCGCATGGTTGCCCGCATATATGACTGGTACTTGTCGGGCATGGCTGCCCCGGTTTGATTTACCACGGTAGCTGCACCGAATTTCGCACCAGGTTTCATATAAATACTGTCGCAGGCAATGGAGATGAGTGCCCCTGCTGATGCCGCGTTGTCATTAATAAATACGTATACAGGAATGGTGCTGTTCAGGATCTTAGTCCTGATGGAATCGGCTATATCCACCAATCCGCCATAGGTGTTCATGTCAATGATGATCACATCAGCCTTCATCTCAAGGGCTTCCCTGAAGGCTTTCTGTGTCAGCCTCCAGACAGGTGCCGCAATTTCTTCCTTGATGTTGAACTTGTAAACCAGAACCTTCTTTTCACCTTCATTGACGCTGGCTGAAGTAAGGAAAATCAAAAGTACGGGCAGTATAAAATTGTAGAATGACCTGAATGATCCTTTCCGCATTTTCTATTGATTGTGGATTATACGCATTAAATTTAAGAATAAATTCATTCCCTCTTCATCGGATGGACCGAAATTGTAATTGATATTCTCGTAAAAATAACTTTTCAGATCAACATTTTTTGTGAGTTCCTGGTGAATGAGGGTGTCTGCCAGTTCATCCCTGTGATCCAGTCCATATTGCAAGGCTTCTGAAAAAATGGATTCAAAATCTGCATCGACAGGTTTGTTCGCTACCCAACAGGCAAAAACGAAAGGTTTGCCGGTGTGCCTGAACCATTCATCACCAAGGTCGAAGATATGATAACGGCCTTTCATAAAATTCAAAAGCCCGGTCACCGATTACAACGGATGCTTCCCCTTCTTTCAGTTCCATAGTCTCAAATCCTTCCTCGGTGGGCACGAATTCAGGGTATATCTGCCAGAATTTTCGGGCAAGAACCCGTACAAGGTTTACAGAGGTTCTGGACTGATAATCAAGATAAATTGTTTTGATAGTCCTTGAGCTTTACAGTACTGGCCAGGATTACCGACCGCACCTTTCCTCTTGCTCCGATACAATAGGGTGAAACAATATCCGAATAACCGAGCTTATTCAGGATGACAACAGGTACAAGCCCAAGATCTGCGCGGTCATTCATTAATTTATTATAACATTCAGCCGGAGTGTCAAGAGATAAACGAATGAATTGTTTAACAGGATGATTTTCAAGTCCATAGATAAAGGGTGCCGAATTTGTATATTTAACTACCGAAACTCTGATATCTTTCATTCCAAAAATTTTGGCCTAAAGTACTTATTAATGATTCAAAAGCATGATATAAAAAGAATGTTTTAGAGACAAATCCGGTGATTATTTAACATTTGGCAAAATTTCTGTTAAATTTGTTCGTCAAATCAGAACACTTTATGGATTTAAATCATCTGACAGCAATATCGCCTGTTGACGGCAGGTACAGAGATAAAACCGAAGACCTTTCGCCTTTTTTTTCTGAGTATGGACTCATCAGATACCGTGTTCTGATTGAAATTGAATATTTCATCTCAATATGTGAACTGGGTTTAAAGGGACTGGATGGGGTTGACGATGCCACAACGGGAAATCTGAGGGACATCTATCTTGACTTCACGGTAAGCGATGCTGAGCGGGTAAAGGAAATTGAAAAAGTGACCAATCATGATGTCAAAGCTGTTGAATATTTTCTGAAAGAAAAATTTGATGAACTGGGTCTTTCATCCCAAAAGGAATTTATCCATTTCGGACTGACATCCCAGGATATTAACAATACAGCTACACCATTATCATTGAAGGAAGCCATGAATGATGTCTATACTCCACTGATAAACAATGTATTACAAAAGCTTGATGATATGTCAAGAGCATGGTCGGATGTCCCCATGCTTGCCCGGACACACGGACAGCCGGCTTCACCGACAAGGCTTGGAAAAGAGATCAGGGTTTTTGTTGAGAGGCTTGATATACAGTTAAAGCAATTAAGGGCCCTTCAATTTCCGGCCAAGTTTGGAGGTGCGACAGGAAATTTCAACGCCCATCATGTGGCTTATCCTGATGTCGACTGGATTGCTTTTTCGAACCGGTTTGTAAACGATAATCTCGGATTAAAACGTTCCCAGACAACTACTCAGATTGAACATTACGATAATCTGGCGGCCATTTTTGATAATCTGTCCAGGGTGAACACCATTCTCATAGATCTTTGCAGGGATATCTGGACTTACATTTCAATGGAATATTTCAGGCAGAGAATTCAGGAAGGGGAGACCGGCTCTTCCACCATGCCCCATAAAGTAAATCCCATTGATTTTGAAAATGCAGAGGGAAACCTGGGCTATGCAAATGCGATTTTCGGATATCTTTCTGGCAAGCTGCCGGTTTCAAGACTTCAGAGGGACCTGACCGATTCCACCGTTCTCAGGAATATTGGTGTTCCGGTCTCACATACGGTCATAGCCCTGAAATCCTTGCTTAAGGGTTTGGGTAAGCTTATCGTGAATGTGGAACAAATGGAGAACGATCTTGAAAAAAACTGGGCTGTGGTCGCAGAAGGTATACAGACTATTTTACGCCGGGAGGGTTTCCCGAAACCATACGAAGCACTTAAAGCGTTGACCCGCACACATAAATTCATTGACAAACAGGCTATTGAGGAATTTATCAGTAGCCTGGATATTGATGATGCCATCAAAGTCGAGTTACGGAGTATAACTCCAAAAAATTATACAGGTGTTTAATATTTGTTGATGAATTTATTTTAGTTTGAACTGGAAATGATTGGTTAATGAAAAATTTCTTTCGCATATTCAGATATATCATACCTTATAAATGGCTGGCAACCATCAGTATAGGTTTCATGTTACTGACGGCCGTTTTTTCTGTATTCAGCCTGGCCCTTATAGCCCCGTTCCTGAATATACTATTCGCGAAAACGGAACTCGTGACCGACCAGGTGCCTTTCAGTTTTTCTGCACAGTCACTGATCCACAATTTTAATTATATGCTCAGTGAGATCATCATTAACCGGGGGAAGGTATATGCCCTGATTATTGTTGGCAGTATGGTCATGGGCATGACGTTTTTCAAGAATCTGTTCCTTTATCTCTCCAAATTTTACATGGTTCCACTCAGGACCGGAGTGGTAAGAGACATAAGGAATAAGCTTTACAGCAAAATCGTTGATTTGCCGCTGGGCTATTTTTCCGAAGAACGCAAGGGTGATATTATGTCCAGGATGTCGCAGGATGTGCAGGAAATTGAGGTGTCGGTTGTACGTTCGCTCGAGATGCTCTTCCGGGATCCGATCCTTATCATTGCCTTTCTCATTGCGTTGTTCATGATGAGTGCACGGTTATCGCTTTTCGTTCTGATCATGTTGCCTCTCAGCGGACTGATCATCGGAAGGATTGGGAAAACACTTCGTTCCACCTCCTTTCACGGTCAAAGGAAACTCGGGATCATCATGTCGATTGTTGAGGAGACCCTTAGCGGGCTCAGGATCATCAAGGCTTTCAATGCCGAATCCAAGATGCAGTCCAGGTTCGAAAGCACGAATAATCTTTATACGGCTTTGCTGATGAAAGTTTTCAGGAGGCAGCAGCTGGCCAGTCCTTTCAGTGAATTTTTAGGTGTATCTGTCCTGGTAACAGTCCTGTGGTATGGCGGGACGCTGGTTCTTGAAGGGACGGGACAAATCACTCCGGCTATCCTGATCACTTACCTGGCAATCTTTTCACAGATCATCAATCCTTCAAAGAATGTCACCACTGCATATTACAATGTTCTTAAGGGACTGGCTTCTGCAGACAGGATTGACGAGGTACTAAATGCAGATGTAAAGATCCGTGAACGGGATGATCCGGTGTTAAAGAAGGAATTCACCGGCTCGATCGAGTACAGGGATGTCTCCTTCAAGTATGATAAGGACTTTGTTTTGAATGATATTAACCTGTTCATTGGAAAGGGACAATCCGTTGCTATCGTTGGGCGTTCCGGTTCCGGGAAGTCGACGCTTGTAGATCTCCTTCCCAGGTTTATTGACGTTATAAAGGGGGATATCCTGATTGACGGTATCAGCGTGAAAGACTATAAACTGTCGGATCTCAGGTCAATGATGGGGATTGTAAGTCAGCAGTCTATACTGTTTAATGATACATTTTTTAACAATATTGCTTTTGGTATGGACTATGCCAGGGAAGAAGACGTCATTTCCGCAGCAAAGGTCGCCAATGCACACGAATTTATAACGGAGACTCCAAATGGCTACTATACCAACATCGGCGAAGGCGGAGGAAAGCTTTCCGGCGGACAGCGCCAGCGCATAAGCATTGCCCGTGCAGTATTGAAAAATCCCCCCATACTTATTCTCGACGAAGCCACATCTTCACTGGATACCGAATCTGAAAGACTGGTCCAGGATGCCATGGAGAAGCTGATGAAAAACAGGACATCCATCGTCATTGCCCACAGGCTATCGACCGTGAAACATGCCGACAGCATCATCGTTCTCGATAGCGGACGGATTGTTGAAGTCGGCCGCCATGAGGAACTCCTTGAGATCAGCGGGGGTACCTATAAGAAATTACACAAGATGCAGATGTACTAGGAGATGAGTGGAAAAGTGAAAATCAGTGGCTTCTCCATGGGCAAAAATGCCCTGAAGTTGTATTATCCCATGAAACAGGCTGTCATGTCCATTCTGCCTATCGTGGATGAGTTTGTGATAGCCCTTGGCAACAGCGATGAGGATGACCGGACGAGGGAAGAGATCGCGGGTATCGCCAGTGACAAGATTCGTATTATCGATACAACCTGGGATATCGAAAAGTTCCCGCGGGGGATGGAGCATGCGCACCAAACCGATATCGCCAAGAGTCACTGCACTGGCGACTGGCTTTTCTACCTTCAGTCTGACGAAGTGATTCACGAAAAATATCTGCCTGTCATTCAGAAAAGATGTGAAGAGCTGAAAGATGACCGGGAGGTGGAAGGATTGTTGTTTAATTACCGGCATTTCTGGGGTGATTATGAACATTACCAGGACGGGCATTGCTGGTACCGGGATGAGATCAGAATAGTCCGGAATGATCCGGAAATCCATTCCTGGGAATCGGCACAGTCCTTTCGCCGGATACCAGATTTTGACGGCTTGCATTACCGACAGCAGGAGCATACATTCAAGCTTAAGGTAGCTCCGGTGGATGCCTGGGTATACCATTACGGCTGGGTTCGGCCTCCGCGGCTGATGCAGAATAAGATAAAAGCTTTCAGTATGAATCACCGCGGGGAGGAATCGGTGATGGAACAGGAGCGTAAGCAAATGTATTCCCGGCTTTATGACTACGGAAATCTTTCAAAACTCCCCGCCTTCACCGGCACTCACCCGGCAGTTATGAAGGAATGGATTGCCGGTTTTAACTGGAAAGACCAGCTTCGCTATTCAGGTCCTTCACGCAGCATCAACGCCATTAAAAATAAACATGACAGGATGAAATACAGGGCGGTTTCCTGGATAGAGAAGAATGTTACTCGGCGGAAGAAGGCTGGGGGAATTCAGGAACTATGTGTTGCTTGACCGGTGAACCCCGGATCAAAGATCACCTGCCTGCGCCTTCCAAAGCTCCGCTACTAAAACACCAACCTGAAAGTCGTTTCTTTCCCGGGACTTGACTGCACTTCGATGCTCCCTTTGTGAAGACGCATAATCTGCCTTGACAGGCTGAGACCAATACCCGATCCCGTTTCCCGTGTGGTAAAGAAAGGAATGAAAATCCTTTCAAGGTTTTCAGGAGAGATACCCGTACCGTTATCTGTGATACTGATCACCGGGTGACCATGTGAATTGTTCAGGACATCGATCCTGATCAGTTTTTCACTATACTGAATTCATCGCTTCGATGGCATTGTTTAAAATATTGATCATCACCTGGCTCAATAATTTTTCATCGGCTACCAGATCATTTCCGTTGTCCTTACGGGTGATCTGAAGTTTCACATTTTCTTCTGCAAGCCTGGGTTCAATCAATAAATTCATCCGGGACAGGAATTCGTCGATATTTACCGGTTTAAATACAGGTTCGGGGATCCGGGCAAGTTCCCTGTAGGCTTCGACAAAGTTGATAAGTCCTTTTCCCTGTTGTTCAATCACTTCCAGTCCTTCCAGGGTCTGATGGATGATGCGTTCATCAATATCTTCCGGGTTTACCGGTTTGCTTTTCCTGGTGAAAAACCGGTGGAGTGTGTTGCTCATGGAGGTGATGGGCGCAATGGAATTCATGATCTCATGGGTCAGGACCCTGATCAGCTTTTGCCATGAATCCAGTTCATTTTCTTCCATCTCTGCCTTGATATCGTTGATGGAATACAAACGGTAACATTTGTCGCCGAACTTGAGACGGGAGACCTTAACCGAGATATGTTGCAGTTCTTTCGCGTTTAGTAGTTTGGCAGTAATCACCTGTCCTGGTTTGGCTTTGTCA
>CAVXSF010000031.1:0-203807 GCA_963764345.1 uncultured Bacteroidales bacterium
CGAGTTTCCGCCCGAAATGAAGAAGATCGGCACCGCGAACGGTCTGGAGAGATCGGTCGTCAGGCGCGACGACCGTAAGTTGACGGTCGACGCAGAGCACCCTCTGGTCGCCCTGTTCGGCAACATGTCGATGGCCGCATATGTACAGGCCCAGATCGCGTCGTTCGACGGCCAGCTGCGTACCGGGCTTGCGCAACTGTTCCCGCACTATTGCTCGCTGGCCGAGGGCAACATCACCTGGCGGCTCACCGAGACCGTCCAGGAGGGCCTGCACCTCGACGTATTCGACGGCGGCAGACCGCTCTCGCCTCATTTGAAGTCCCTTCACCGCGTGAAGGCATAACCGGGGAAGAAGTAAAAATTTATTTTCAATCTGATGCCGGATCTCCGGGAAGGATTTTTGTGAAAGGGATTAAATACGAACTGGAGAGCAGACGTACTTTTGTGGTAAGAATTTAAAAAGTTTGGTAAAATACTGTTATTATTAAGAATTGCTTTTATTTTTGAGTTCAATTTAATTCCACAAATATGCTTGGAGATATTCTTATAATCGGTGAAATACATAAAATCGCTGCTGAGGCGATTACAAAAAGGGTTATTCAGGAAAGAGATAAATTACATAAGGGATATAAATTTATTGTGGCTATCTCCGGCGAATCTGGTGCCGGGAAGTCTGAAGTTTCCCACTCCCTGGCCAAGCGGTTAAAGGAAGAACATATAAGGGTAAAGATCTTACATGCGGATGATTACTATAAGGTTCCGCCGCTGCTGAGGACGGAATGGCGACGTGTTCAGGGTCTTGATACCGTAGGTATCCATGAATATGACTGGAATCTCTTTCAGCGGAATATTCAGGATTTTAAGGAGGACAGGGAATCCATGATGCCCAGCATTGACATTATCCCGGAACAGGTGGATAAACTGATCACCGATTTTAAAAAAATTGATCTTCTGGTTATTGACGGTCTTTACGCACTGAAAGCTGACGGAATTGATTTGCGTGTTTTCATTGATCTCGATTACCATGAGACAAAAATGAACCAGATCCAGCGTGAAAAAGAAAAGATGGATGATTTCAGATTCGCTGTTCTGGAAAAGGAACATCAGAACGTCAGATCACTGAAACCCCTGGCCGATCTTATCATCGATAAAAATTACCAGGTCGTTGATGCCAGAACGGGAGAATTTATTTAAATCAATTACCTTAGCTGAAGCTTTTCCGGTCTATTTTGCGAATAATACGCGAAAAAATGCGTTTAACCAGCCTTCGTATATCGTTTCTGGCCCTCCTGCTATGCCTCACCCCCCGGTTTTTTCCGCTTTATGCCCAGTTTAACGGGAAATCCTTTGTCATTAATTTTAGCAAGAAGGCCTATAACGGGGGGAATCAGAACTGGTCGGTCGACACCGATTCAAGTGGTATGACGTATATCGGGAACAACCAGGGGCTTCTCAGGTTTGACGGGTCAAACTGGGACCTGTTTCATATGCCCGACAATATGGTCGTTCGTTCTGTAGCTGTTGCTCCGGATAACCGCATCTATGTCGGTGGTTTTGAAGAATTCGGGTTTTTCTCGCTGAATAGCGAGGGCTTTCTCGATTATACCTCGCTGAGTATTTCAACAGTAAAGGAAAATTTTCATAACGACGAAATATGGAGGATCGTCATCCACCAGGGAAAAGTATATTTCCAGTCTTTTTCACATATTTATGTTTATGACGGGAAGTCGGTGAATGTTCTGGATCCGGGCGGAACTATCGTGTTCCTTTTGGAAGCCAGGGAGAGGTTATTTGTTCACCGGGTGGGTGAAGGTCTTTTCGATATCAGGAATGACAGTCTTCATTTTATTCCGGGGAGTGCATTTCTTGCCAATGATGAGGTGAAAATGATTTTGCCTTACAAAACGCATGATTTCCTGGTGGGAGCCTCCTCGGGAGGACTTTATATCATGGATGAGAAGGGATTTCATCCACTGGATAAACCGGTGAACCGGGTGATCATGGATGCTGAGGTGAACAATGGCATTGTCGTTGGCAATTTCCTGGTCATTGGTACCATCGTCAATGGTATATATATCCTGAATTCCGACGGAAGCCTCAGGGAGCATCTGAATACAGATAATTTTTTACAAAACAATACCGTACTGGCCCTGAAAACAGGAAAAGCAGGGTCTTTCTGGGCCGGACTCGACCGCGGCCTGGATTATGTCAGTCTGAATAATCCACTGTCGTTTTACATGGATCCGTCAAGGAACCGGCGCACCGTATATACTGCTGCACTTACCGGTGATACCCTTTGGGTCGGTACCAACCAGGGCGTCTTCCGGTATGAAAATAATCCATCGATGGGGTATTTAAACCCGGTCCTTGTCGAAGGCACACAGGGGCAGGTCTGGGATTTAAGCGTGATCGACGGCGAGCTGTTCTGCGGGCATACTAACGGCACCTTCATCATCAGAAGTGGAAAACCCGAGAGGATCTCCGACGTGAACGGGGGATATGAGATCAGAAAAATAGAAGCAAACGGCCATGATATCCTTCTTCAAAGCAGCTATAGCGTATTTTCCGTATATACCCGTTCTGAAAACGACTGGAAATTTTCCCATGTCATTCCGGGATTCTATGAACCGGTGCCGCATTTTGAGCCCGATCACTACGGATATATCTGGGCTTCTCATGCAAGCAAAGGATTGTACCGGCTCAGGTTTGATCCCGGATATAACAGGGTGGAAGCCGTAAGGTATTTCGGTCAGCGGGACGGATTTCCCACCGAAAGGAATATCCGGGTCGCCAAGGTGGATAACCGGGTCATTTTTTGTACCAGGAAGAGGATCTATACTTATAACGATCTCTCCGATTCCATCGTAGCCTATACCTCGCTCAACCAGCAACTGGGCGAATATTCTGCATCCGGGAATATCATTAGTGTGGGGAATGATAAGTACTGGTGCATTGCAGGGAACAAAGCTGCATTCTTCAGGATATCCAACGGCCGTGCGGTTAAGCTTTTCTCCTACGATCTTTCCAGGCAGGGCGCCTATTTTGGAACAGGGCATTCGGGAGTTTCTATTTTAAAGAAAAACCTTTACCTGCTTTGTCTGGATAATGGATTTGCCCTGTATTCCGAAAGTGACTCGGTATTTACAGATCAGCCGGCAAGGCCCTTAATCAGAATGGTCAGGGCATTCGACAGGAAAAAGCGGACCTGGCTGACCGAAGTAAATCCCGGTAAGGCTGTTCTGGAATTACCCTACGCATACAGAAACCTGGATATATCCTTTTCAACCGATCGGATTTTTGCCTCACCCGCCTTCAGCTATCGTCTCGGTACTATCGATAACCAATGGTCAGAATGGTCGGAAAAATCACGGGTCACTTTTACGCGCCTGCCTTCCGGTGAATACCGGTTTATGCTCAGAACACTGAAACTGGATGGCAGTATCAGCCCGACGGTCGCTCTGGGGATAAATATCCGAAGGCCATGGTATGCCTCTATTGTCGCTCTGTTGATTTACGGTACTTTACTGTTCACCATTATTATACTTCTCAGGGTTTCGTTTGTCAGGCGTTTAAAGGCAAATGCCGTCAGGATGCAGACCCTGGAAAGGGAAAAACGCCAGAGGGATAAAATGATGGCCGATCAGGAAATGATCAGACTGAAAAATGAAAAATTACATGTTGAAGTCTCTCATAAAAATATTCAGCTGGCCAATTACACGATGACCATCCTAAAGAAAAACGAGGTGCTGATTAAATTAAAGGATATGATCACCGACCAAAAAAAGGACCTTGGAGGCCGGTACCCGAATTATCATTACGACCGCCTGATCAGCATGATCGATTCAACCCTCTCCTCCGAAGATGACTGGAAGATCTTTGAGATGCATTTCGACCAGGCACATGAAAATTTTTTCATGAGACTTAAAAGCAATTATCCTGAGCTTACTCCAAGTGACATGAAACTTTGTGCCTATTTACGGCTTAATCTCTCTTCCAAGGAGATTGCACCCCTGCTGAACATCTCCGTAAGGGGCGTTGAGATCCGCCGTTACCGCCTCAGAAAGCGTTTATTGCTCAATACCGAAGATAATCTCATTGAATTCCTGATGAATTTCTAACTTTTCCACGAACATCGTATATTTATTTTATACAATTTCATTTTTCGAACTCTCCATTATCAGACACATACCGGAATTATGCTTTGAATTGATGAGGGATTGATGTAGTCGGGTTTATGCTGTTTAAAAGCATGAAGTAATTAAGTGAAGGTAAAGATTTTCAGTAAGATACAAAGAGTAATTAACTTGCTTGTGTATTCCTGAATTGTGAAATACTTTATCTCACATGATAAACCGACATTACAGATCCTTTAAATTTAGCTTTTTTCTGATCCTGATGGCTGTTATCGCATTACCGGCTATCTTTTCCTGTGCCGGCGATCATAAGAGCACGAATGCTGTCAACGACACCACCGCATTTCTTTCCGATCTGAAACAGCGGACCTTTAATTATTTCTGGGAGCAGGTCGACAAGCCCACCTGGGGCATCCCCGACAGGTATCCTACAAAGCACTTTACCAGTATTGCCGCCACGGGCTTTGGACTGACAGCCTGCCTTGTGGGCATTGAGAACGGTTATATTACGAGAGGCGAAGGGGCAGAACGGGTTCTGAATACATTACGGTGGTTCTGGAATTCAAAACAGGGTCCGGAAGAACACGGGATAACCGGATACAAAGGATTTTATTATCATTTTCTTACCTATGGTGAAGGTGTACGGTACCGGAATACTGAACTTTCTACCATCGACACCGGACTTCTCATGGCAGGAATCCTTTCCTGTCAGTCGTATTTTGACGGGAATAATCCGGAAGAGACGGGGATACGATCACTGGCTGACTCCCTATATCTCAGGGTCCGGTGGGACTGGGCTCTTAACGGTGGCGATGCCCTGTCTATGGGGTATCATCCTGAGAGCGGATTCCTGAAATCGACATGGGTTGGCTACAACGAAGGGATGATCCTGGTCCTTATGGCCATGGGATCGCCGACACATCCTATTGGCGACAGTGCCTGGGCTGCCTGGTGCAAGCCTTATGTCTGGGCCGGGTTTTACGGGCAGGACATGGTCAATTTCAGCCCTTTGTTCGGACACCAGTATTCCCAGATGTACATCGACTTCAGGGGCATTCAGGATGATTATATGAGAGGAAAAGGGATTGATTATTTTGAAAACTCACGCAGGGCAACTCTTAGCAACAGGGCCTATTGCATCGATAACCCTGGGGGATTCAATGCCTACTCCGAAAATATATGGGGGCTGACAGCCTGTGATGGCCCGGCACAAGCTTCTCAGATGACGGGGAAAGGATTAAAACAGTTCTGGACTTACAGGGCACGGGGAGCCAGTGCCATTGATACGATTGACGATGGTACCATTGCACCCACAGCTGCTGGCGGTTCGTTGCCCTTTGCCCCCGACCAGTGTATCGATGCACTCATCACCATGAAACAACAGTTCGGGGATTCCCTTTACATGAAATATGGGTTCAAAGATGCCTTTAATATGACCTATAAAAATCCGACAGGAAGTCAGGGCTGGTTTGATATCGACTATATCGGCATTGATCAGGGCCCGATTTTGATCCAGTTGGAAAATTATCAGACCGGACTGATCTGGGACATGATGAAAAAGAATAAATACATCGTGAATGGTTTGAAAAGGGCTGGATTCAGCGGGGGATGGCTCAATTGACTCATGTACAGATTATATAACATTAAAAAAAACGAACAATGAACGCCTGATATTCCTTATACTCAAGCTGATAAAACGCTATAAACTGTTAATCTATGAATTCAAACAAAAACCGCGGACCTAAGAAGCTAGTTTCTTTTTTCCTGCTGTTCTTGCTTTCAGCACCGGTCATTTTTGCCCAGCAAAGGCAGATCACGGGTAATGTGATCGGAGCTGAGGATCAAAGCCCTCTTCCCGGAGTGAACGTATTTATTAAGGGCACAACCCGGGGAGTTATTACCGGTCTCGACGGGAATTATTCCATTCCCGTAAACCCCGGGGATGACACGCTGGTTTTCTCGTACATCGGTTACCGGCAGCAGAATATCCCCATCGACGATAAAACCGTAATCAATGTGCAGCTAAAGGTGGAAGCCGAGGCAATTAATGAGGTGGTGGTTATCGGTTACGGTACCGTTAAAAAAAGCGATCTTTCCGGTTCTGTCAGTACCGTTAAATCTTCCGACATCACTAAGGTCACCTCTCTGGATCCGGTCCAGGCCCTTTCAGGCAAAGTTGCCGGGATCCATGTGGCCAACACATCGGGTGCTCCGGGAGCGACACCTGTTGTAAGGATCCGCGGCGTCGGCACCTTCAATAATTCATCTCCCATTTATGTGGTCGACGGTGTCATCCTCGACGATATTTCCTTTCTGAACAGCGAGGACATTGCTTCTGTCGAGGTCCTTAAAGATGCATCTGCCACCGCCATTTACGGGTCGAGAGGTGCAAACGGCGTAATTATTATCACCACAAAATCCGGTACTGTAGGCAATGGAAAGCCGCAGTTCAGCTTTGATGCAGAGTACACCATTCAGCAGGTAGCAAAGAAAATCGATTTGCTGAACGGACGCCAGTTTGCCATCATTTCCAACGAGATCACACCGGGATCATATAATAACGTGGACCTGGTTCCCAACACCAACTGGCAGGATCTTATTTTTCATACGGCACCCATGCAGAGTTACCAGTTTTCAGTGTCAGGCGCCACAAAAGTGAATCACTACTATGTGGGCATCGGGTACTACGGACGGAACGGTATCATTGACAAGTCTTCCTACCAGAGGCTTTCACTCAGATTGAACAACAGGTATGATCTGTCAAAAAACCTGAGATTTGGGAACAATATTACCATCGTTCCTTTTCAGAAACGGAATGCACCAAACGTCACCTACACCGCCTACCGGGCGCAGCCTTTGCTCAAGCCATATTACGATGACGGCAGTTATGCCGTAGTATACAATGTCGGGAATCCCCTGGCAGCACTCAATTACTCACATGATTTCAACAAAGGCTTCAGGGGCGTCGGGAATGTATATGGTGAGGCCACAATTTTCAAAACGTTTACCCTCAAATCGAGTTTCGGTATCGATGCGGATTTTGAAACACCCTTGAATTTCCTTCCGGCATACACGGTTTATAATCCCGACGGTACGGCCAGCCAGCAGCAAAATGTTCAGAGTACTCTTACTAAGGCTCGGAACCAGAGTTTGAACTGGCTTTGGGAAAATACAGTAACCTATCAGAACAATTTCGGAAAGAGTTCCCTGAATGCTGTTGCCGGGTATACCATGCAAAAGTATACCTCTGAAAATTTAAGCCTTACCGGTTCAAATCTCATCAGGGACCAGAGCCAGTTCTGGTATATTCAACCAAGCAATATATACGACCTGTCCAACAATGTAAATAACATTCAAAAATTATCGGACCAGGTAGATGATGGTTCGTATTACACCATGTTATCCTACCTCTTCAGGGCTAATTATACCTTCGACCGGAGGTATATACTGACGGCAACTTTCCGGAGGGACGGATCTTCAAAATTTGCATCCGGGAACAGGTACGGCAATTTTCCTTCGGCGGCCATCGCCTGGAATATTTCCAATGAATCCTTTATGAAGAATGTCAAGCTTATCAATAATCTTAAACTAAGGGCGAGTTACGGTTTGATCGGCAATGAAAAAATCAATTATACGGCCAGGTTTAACCAGGTGGATCAGAGTCTGCTCGCCGTGTTCGGGGTAAATGAAGCGGCAGCCTCAGCAGCCACATTCGGATTAAGCGGCAACCCCAATCTGAAGTGGGAGACAACAAAACAGTTTGATGCGGGGCTTGAGATCGGCCTCCTTGGGAATCGTCTCACCGGTGAGTTCGATTATTATCACCGGCTAACCGAAGATATTCTCCTTGCTCTTACCATTCCGGGCATTCAGGGAAACGGGAATGACCAGAAGAAATTTTTCAATGCCGCATCTGTTCTGAACAGCGGGTTTGAATACAACGTGACTTGGCACAGTCAGATAGGGAACTTTAGCTACAGCATTGGGGCCCTGGGTTCAACCATTCATAATGAGGACCTGGCCATCGGGGGATCAAGCGGTTCCGATTCCGTACTGATCGGAGGAAGCCTGGCTGACGGGACGAGAGTAACGCAGAGCCGTGTAGGATTGCCTATCGGGGCCTTTTACGGCTATAAGACCAATGGCATTTTCCAGACTCAGCAGGAACTCGATGCTTATCCACATATGGCGAATGCAGGCGTTGGGGACCTTCGGTTTGTAGACGTGAACAAAGACGATATCCTCAATGACAAAGACCGTACCTATATCGGATCACCCATCCCGACCTTTATTTTTGGGCTTAACCTCACCGCGGGCTATAAAGGTTTTGACTTTTCTCTCGATTTCCAGGGGCAGACCGGCAATAAGATTTTCAATGCCAAGGAGATGGTCAGGCCCAACCCGTATAATTTCGAATCACACGTTTTTAACAGGTGGACAGGACCCAACACGAGCAATACGGAACCAAGGCCATCGTTCGGAGGCTATAATTACCTGCCCTCCGACCGGTTTATCCAGAATGGCTCATACTTCAGGTTCAGGACTTTTATCCTTGGTTACACTCTTCCGGATAAACTCCTTAAAAAGTTATCTGTTGATAAATTGAGGGTCTATCTTAAAGGTACCGACTTCTATACTCTTACCCGATTTACCGGATATTCCCCCGATATAGCCAGCAGTGATGTGATCAGCAACCAGATAGACCAGGGTACATATCCGACTACCCGGCAGTATTCCATTGGTTTAAATATATCCTTTTAGATATGAAAACAATCAGATATACCAGCATCGCATTGATCCTTATGACGTTCATGTTTTCCGGGTGTAAAGATTTTCTGAATACAGACCTGCAGAGTACACTCACCCAGGAAACCTTCCCTACATCTTCATCAGACGCACTCCTGGCAACGAATGCGACCTATTCAACGCTCAGAGACTGGTTCTATAATTCAGGAGGGTACCCCATCCTCGATATTATGTCGGACGATGCCATCAAAGGCAGCAATCCCAACGACCAGCTTCCCACTGTAGGTCCTTATGACAATTTTACCATCACCACCGCTCAGGACGGTCTCGACCGTTGGTGGAGTACATTATACCAGGGTATTAAAAGGACCAACGTGGTCATCAATCTTGTTCCCGGAATAGATATGGATACCACTCTCAGGATCAGGTATATTGGTGAAGCAAGGTTCATCCGCGGACTCCTGTACTTTGACCTGGTGAGGGCATTCGGGTGATGTTCCCCTTATCACAACGGAAAACCCTCCCCTTAAGGTGGCAAAATCCCCGGTAGCGGATATTTACAACCAGGTTGAAAGCGATCTTTTATTTGCTATTTCGGTTTTTCCCGAGAAAAGTGAATATCTGGCCGCGGATAACGGACGTGCCACCAAAGGTGCTGCAAAGTCTCTGCTGGCAAAGGTTTACCTTTTCAATCACGATTTTGTGAATGCCGAAAAATACGCCCTTGAAGTCATCAATTCTGATGAATACTCGCTTGAACCTGTATTTACCGATGCCTGTGGGATCAATGGGGAACACGGAGTAGAATCGGTATTTGAGGTCGGGGCATTACCCGTCGACGGAGGCGACGGCCCCGGTGACCAGTATGCCAACACCCAGGGCGTAAGAGGTTCGCCAAACCGGGGATGGGGCTTTAACCGGCCTACACAAAACCTGCGTAATTCATTTGAACAGGGCGATCCCCGACTGAAAGGAACGATCATCGACCTGGGAGATACTCTCAACGGGGTGCTGATCCTGGGCGACGGAACAACTCCTGATTCGACCTTCGACGGTCAAGGCAACCTTATTGCCCTGCAGTGTTATAACCGGAAAGTATGGGTACCCGGAACGTCCAGCATCGAAGAATGGGGCCACAACCGCCGGCTGATCAGATATGCCGATGTCCTCCTCATGGCTGCAGAAGCCCTGAACGAGGATACCAAACCGGATCAGGCACTGGAATACCTGAACCAGGTCAGGAAACGGGCACGCCAGGGAAATGATGCTATTCTTCCCGACATCACCGAAACCAATAAGGACAGTCTCCGCGACCTTATCCTTGAAGAAAGGCGTCATGAGCTGGCCATGGAAGGTCATCGCTTCTGGGATCTCGTACGCACAGGAAAAGCCCAGGCGGTCCTTGGCCCCCTTGGCTATACTTCGAAATATGAAACTCTTCCGATTCCACAAAATGAAATCGATATTTCACAGGGATCATTAGTTCAAAACCCGAATTGGCAATAAATCAATTTTTAAATCTTTAATCTGCTTAACTATGAAAAAACAGCATCTTTTATTGAGTGTAAGTCTTGCAATGGCCGTACTTCTTGTTCTACCGACCGGTTGTAAGAAAGATTCCAGTCCTTCAGCGCCGAAAATCTCCACGCTGGTGGCCGGGGACATTGATCTTAACGGTGCCACATCACCGAACAATGTGCCGACAACTCCTACTATTATCGCAACGTTTACCGAGAATATTGATCCGGCATCGGTTAACAATAATTCGGTGACCATGATCCAGGCTTACGATAATACGAATATCCCTCTGGATGTCCAGGTAAACGGTAAGGAACTGACCATTACTCCTCAGAGTGAACTGGGTATGGGAGCCCTTTATAAACTTGATTTTACCACCGATATCCAGTCAACCGGAGGCCTGGCTCTTACAGCCTTCGAAAGGACGTTTACCACGGAAGGACTGTTTGCACCGGCAGGTGCGGTTGCCTACTGGAATTTTGAAAACAATGCCAACGACCAGGTCGGCACTTACAATCCGATTACCGGCGGTATTACAGATATTACGTATGGCGCCTCCCATAACAGCGCTTCAGGCATGGCCGCACAATTTAACGGGACCACCAGCCTGATTGAGATAGCTAATGGCGACCAGCTGATGAACACCAATGATTTCAGCCTTAGCTTATGGGTAAAAGAGGACTCCACCGGAAAAAGAGACCAGTTTGTAATGGGTCTGTCCGCCTGGCAGGGATTCCAGGTCGAAATCAATAACAACGGTAACGGCGGACTCGGTGAATGCAAGCTGGCTGCCCAGTATAGTCTTGTTGATGGCACTTCCACTTCACAGGACCTTTGGTTTAACGGTGGAAACACAGGAACGACCAAAGATAACGGCGGATGGAAGGGTTGGACTTACTGTCGTGACCTGACCTCTGATAACGGTACCGGTGTGAACGGTCTCCTCGCAGAAAAATGGGCACATCTTGTATTTACCTATAACAGCTCTTCAAAAGTCGGAACCGTCTATATTAATGGTCAGATGATGAAGCAGCAGGATTTCAATCTCTATGGCTCAGACAATGCATTATATAATGCTACGGGCCTTGTATTCGCAGGAAATGCCGGTAATAATGCCCTTGCCTTCGGATTTATTCAGGACAAAACTGATCCAACGATCACTGATTCCTGGGCTGCTTACTCCGATCCGGCTAACGGCCATTTCCAGGGAATGCTCGACGATGTCAGCATCTATCACAAAGTGCTTACCGAAAATGAAATTTCACTGATGTATAATTCTGGTAAGCCCTGATAAATATAATTGAACTGAAACCGGGGAGGGCCCTGACTATGGCCCTCCCTTTTACTTCTTGAAGAAACTTCCATATCACGATGATAAATTAAAATGGAGGTGGCATTACAGGACAGTGAAATTATGCTTCATGCAAGAAGCCTGGTGCATGGAAGCACTACGAGACCAATACCTTAAATAAACTATTTCTCGTGAAAATGAACCGTCATCGTATAAGTTTTTTTGCCGCACCTGTCATTTGCTTTTTCCTTGCCATCCAGTTCTCCTGTTCCAAAAAGGAAAACCCGGCACCGGCCGACCATGGGACACTTCAGTTAACAAGAACACGGGTGGGGGATATGTATCTGAATTTTGGTGAAGTGACATCCGGTGTGCCTGTAGACAGAAACTTTGTGGTTGAATTCAGCGGTTCACTCGATACTGCGGATATCCGCAATAACATTATTCTCAGGGATGCCGATTCCGTAATTGTCAGTACCCGTATTTCTTACCTCGACAATAACAGCTCCGTCGTTCTGGATCCGGTTACAAACCTTGATTACGGATCTGCCTTTACACTGAGCATCTCTCCGGACATCAGAGGAGTCAACGGAGAGACCTTTCCTGGGTATACCTATAACTTCAATACCATGACCGGTGAGCTGACCATACAGTCGGCGACCATCAATGGCTCGGATTTCAATACTTCTTCACCGGTTGTAAATGTCAGTGCTGCCGGTGCAGACATTGAACTTGTATTTTCACGGCCACTGGACCCAGCCGGTTATTCTTCATTTATTGATCTTTCGGGCACAACGGATTATTCCGTTTCCCTTTCACAGGATTCGCTCAAAGTCTCGGTTTCTACCTCCGGAAGGCTGGAAACCTTTAAAAAATATTACTTCACCATTTCTTCAAACCTGACCGGGGCAAAAGGCTTTACCTTCGGGGGTTTTTCAAGTGCCTTCTATGCTGCCGTCGATTCGGTCTATAAGTTTCCGGTCATTTCCGATGATGAGCTGCTCACCAGGATCCAGGAACAAACCTTTGCATATTTCTGGGATTATGCTCACCCTGCGTGCGGACTTGCAAGGGAAAGACTCGGAAGTGGGGATGTAGTTACCATCGGTGGGTCAGGCTTCGGGATCATGTCACTGATCGTAGGAGTGGAGAGGGGCTTCATTACCAGGGATCAGGCTCTGACACGCCTGGGGACCGTACTGTCATTCCTCGAAACCTGTGATCGGTTTCACGGCGCATGGCCCCACTGGCTGAACGGGTCTACCGGCAAAATCATTCCTTTCAGTCCGGACGATAACGGGGGCGACCTCGTGGAGACGTCATTCATGATTCAGGGCCTCCTGACCTTCAGGCAATACCTTCAACCCGATGTGCCGGCCGAGAAAAGTTTGATCGACCGGATAAACGCACTCTATGATGGCGTCGAATATGACTTCTATTCCCGGGGTGAAAATGCACTCTACTGGCACTGGTCACCCACCAATGGATGGGCTATAAACATGAAACTACAGGGTTATAACGAAACGATGATCTGTTATGTCCTGGGTATCGGATCTCCTACTCATCCCATTCCGGCTGCCTCATATTACCAGGGTTATATGAACAGCGGATCTATTTTGAACGGGAATAAATATTATGGTTATGTCCTGCCGGTGGGGCCGTCTTACGGAGGACCGCTCTTTTTCACTCAATACTCATTCCTGGGTATGAATCCGCAAAATCTGAAGGGACCCTATGTTGATTACTGGGAACAAAATGTAAATCAAAGCCTCATAAACTGGGCGTACTGTGCTGATGATCCGAAGAACTTTGCGGGCTATTCCTCAACCTGCTGGGGCCTCACGGCCAGCGATGGTAATACGGGTTATTCTGCACATTCACCAACGAATGACCTGGGGGTCATCACGCCAACAGCAGCCATCTCATCCATACCTTATACACCCCAACAATCCATGGATGCAATCCATACCTTTTATTATTTCCTGGGGGATAAACTTTGGGGTACCTATGGGTTTTATGATGCCTTCAATCCGACCGCCAGCTGGTATGCCGACTCATTCCTGGCCATCGATGAAGGCCCCATTATTGTCATGATCGAAAATTACAGAACAGGACTCCTGTGGAACCTTTTCATGTCAAGTCCGGAAATTACCTCGGCACTTACATCCATGGGGTTTACATATTGATCTTTGGGAAATCCAGGTTGAAAATGTACATTATTACTCATTAAGATACGGATAAGTGCGGTTGAGCAGAGAGTTCAATTTGGGTTTACACGCAGTTCAGTCCTCCAGGGCCGAACTGCGTGTTTATTTTTTCTGTCAGAGTCTCATACCAACCATCAGTACATCATCGACCTGGAAATAATCGCCTTTCCATTCCGTGAAAGCCTTTTCAAACAGTACTAACTGCTCGGTCATCGGCAGGTGGGAAATTTCAAGAATCACATCCTTCAGCCTTTTGGACAGAAACTTTTTCCCCAGATCCCCGCCAAACTGGTCGATGATCCCGTCAGTAAACAGGTACAGACAGTCTCCCTTCCTTACTTTGAGTTCTGACATGGTAAAGGGATCCATTTTCTGGTAGAAAGCCACAGGCATTTTGTCGGCTTTGATGAATTGAAGATCACCCTCACGCATGAAGTACATAGCATTGTTTGCACCTCCAAAAAGAATCCGTGACGATTCCGGATCATAAGTGAGTACCGACATGTCCATGCCGTCCATCGTTTCAAATTCATTATCTCCACGGTTAAGGGAACCGGCAATCTTATCCCTTAGCAGGTTCAGAATGTCGTGAGGATGGTAGATTTTTTCCTTGTTCACAATTTCATTCAGAAATGCAATGCCATACATGCTCATGAAAGCGCCAGGTACGCCATGCCCGGTGCAGTCGGCCACAATGATGATGATTTTGTCATCTACTTCACCAAACCAGAAGAAATCACCACTCACAATGTCCCGCGGCTTATAGAGGATAAAGTAATCGTGGGTAATATTTTCAAGGATTTTCCTGGAAGGGAAGGAAGCATTCTGAATCCTTTTCGCGTATTCGATGCTGTCCTTGATTTCTTTGTTTCTGATCTCAAGAAGCTCCCTATGTTGTTCCACAATGGTATTTTTCTCCTGCAGGGCAGCATTGGCATGTTTCAGTTCCTTTGTCCGTTCACTCACTTTTTGTTCCAGTTCGGAAGTCTGGTTATCCTTGAGCCTCAGATTTACCTCCAGTTGTTTGATGTATCTCTGCTGAAACCTCAGCTTCTGCCGGTCGAGGATCTTGATCTCCTCAGCCAGGCCAAATGTAAAAATGAATCCCTGTATCACGGACCCGACAACCACAGGGTATTTGTTGTCAAGAAAAATATTGATGGCCAGTGAGATCACCACGAGCAGGTTGGCGATGAGGAAAAATTTGGCTTTCTGTTCCTTTTTCAGAAGAATAACCGATTCGATGAGTCCGAGAAGAGCCGCTGCCACGAAGAAGAACAGGGAGGAGAAGGCAAGGAAATTATTATAGAGGCTTTTCACATATACCGTGAGGTAGTAGTAAGGAATGGAAATGATCAGGAAAAACATGATCACGGTAGTAATGGTATTCCAGCCCGGGAGGTGCTTTTCAAGCTGAAGGTATTTTTTACTCACCAGTAGAAACAGGATCAGGGTCAGAAAATAAGACGGCAGACTGATTGGGACATCGAACCGGGTATGCATGATGAATTCATCATAGAATCCCAGGAAAGAAAAGGAGAAAAGGACGAGTGACAGCAGGTAGAAGAAAAGGCTGATAAAGGAAGACCGCTTGAGGATCAGACCCAGTATCAGGTTGAGAATGGCGCTGAACAGCAGCAGGCCGATGAGCAGGGCATCGATGAAACGGTCGGGCAGTTCCTTCTGAAGGAAGTGATTATAATTGAATAACCTGAACTCCAGGTCACGTACTTTAGGGAAGACATGTTCGCTGTTAGTGAGAAGATCAACGTAAATGTTGCGCACTTCCCCGGGCTGGATCTGTATCCTTCCATAAAGCCTGAGCCCCCGGATGTTTAACCGCTCACACTTTATGATCCGCCCGACATCATTATAAATGTATACGTTGGCTGAATCGGGAATAGTCCTTGAAACGCTGATATCCACCGTATTATCTGAAATGTTCCTGACTATCAGTTTGCAGAAGCCCCGGGATCCGGCCCCGGTACCAGACAAATGAATATCACCGGTATCTGAACTGAAATGCAGGTTACGAAGGTCACTGAGCTGAAAGGTGCCGGGCTTTTCCTGAAGAAAGCCGATTTGTTCTGGTTGTACCCTGGTTTCGGAAAATCCATTTCGAATGAAGACTGTGTCCTGTGACAGGACAGGAGATAAAAAAACAACCAGAGTGGTGATTATCAAATAAGCACGTTGATAAACCTGCATCAGGATCCTTTTTCGTAATGGGCTTAAGTTGTAAAGGGTTTCTTTCCAATTCAAATATACGGAGTTTCATGAATATTTAACCCCGGCTCAGATATTTTTATGAACGACGGGCCCTGGTTGCTAAAACCGGTTGCCGGTGCGGAATTGGCAGGCTGACCCCGGAATGGGAAGCTTCCTGTGCAGACAGTAAACCAGCTCAATGTCTTAAATGGAGATTCGTCAGATCACGAAATCAGAGTAATGATACCGATATCGAATTATCTCGTCAAAACCAATATTTAACCTGCCAATTCACCTCTTTATCTAAATTATCGGGTTTTGCTTTACCAGTGAAAAGTATAGTAGTATATTGCATCAAATACATCTATAACGGAATGATAATGAACAAGATCATAGGACCTGTGGCAATATTGCTTCTGGCTGGTTCAGCTTCCTGCAGTTTGTTTGATAAACTTATTCCGGATGTAGATACGGAATATTCGAAAACCTTTACGGTCCGGTTATCAGATAACAACGGCGTGACGGATGCAGAGTTTGTGGATGTGAAAAGTTCATCTGATTACAATGATTTCAAGGATCATATCGATGGTTTCGATATTAAAAAGATCACCTATTCCATTTCAAACTACAATGGACCCTCAGACCTTTATTTGACCGGATTCATTACTGCCTGGAATACTGACAGCACGGAAAGTATCCTGATTGGAAACATATCACGTTTTAAACTATCAGATATCGCCGGTAAAGGAGAGCAGGACAATGTGGATGAAATTTTGCCGGGACTGAAGAAAGTAACCGCCTGGCTGGATTCTCCGGGAAGTTTCTATATGAATGCTGGTTACAGTCTTACCGATGCATCAGGCAATCCTTACTCTGAAAAGCTGGACGGCTATAGTTTCACCCTGAAACTTATTTACTACGTTACCGTGAAAACGGGTTCAAAATAATTTCTTTGTGCTTGAAAACCCTGAGGTAAACCTGTCCAAGGCTGTTGGACAGGTTTTTTTTCCTTCCGCCGGTGTTATGATTTCAGACAGGATGAGACCAGTCTTTTTTCAGAACAGCATAAATACAGCTGTCTTTCACTACATTATTTTTAACGACACAATCCTGGAATACTGCTTCGCATCTGAAACCAGCTTTTTCGAGTGCCCTGCGTGATGCGGTATTATCGGCGAAGGGTTCGGCATAGACCCTGACGATATCCAAATTTCGAAAAATGTAGTTCGTGATCAGGATGATGGCTTCAGTCATGATGTTCCGGTTCCAGTATGGCTGTCCGAGCCAGTAACCGATTTCTGCATTCTTCCTGTAAATGTCTGATTTTAATTCAAATCCGATACTTCCGGCAAACAAGCCGCCGGTTTCAATGGCGAAAAATCTTGGGGGGTTATTGTTCTGTTCGACAAAATCCAGCCACAACCTGGCATCCCTGGTGGTATACGGGTATGGAAACAGATCTCTGAGGTTATCAAAAATTTGTTTATTGTTAGCCAGTTTTACCAGTTCGGGCAGGTCTGTTTTTTTCCAGGACCTCAGGATGAAATTCTCGGCTTCCAGGTTCATAGCTAATAAGGCAGATCTAAGTATGTTTTTAATACCCAGATTAAGGCAAGGATGACCATTAAGATGGCGGGATACAACCAGATTTCAAATTTACGTCTGCGCCTCCTTTCGTCACTTTCCTTATCCGTTCTTTCCAGCAGGGCCATGGCAATCCCCAGGGCAATGCCCACTCCGGGTCCCAGGATAATTCCAAGCGTGAAATTATTGGTATAGATCCCCAGCAGGAATCCTAATAATGTTCCAGCCAGCAAACCGGTAATAAGTCCGCTGGGAAATGCTTCCTCCTGGTGCTTTCGCTTACGCCGGCTTTTCCTGGCAGGCCGGTTTGGAACCGAAAACCATATCAAAACGGCACCCAGGATACCAATTATTCCGATGAAGGCATACCACCTGTACATAGACAGATTTTAGGTAAATTTATGGATATCAGCCGAAAATACCTAATGACGGTATGAGAGGATATAGTAACACGTAGTGATCATATAGTTTCTTATCCACGGAACGGAAGCAATAAGCCACCATTGTTTTCTGGGTCTCATCCCGAATTTTATCTCATAGTTCGGATTAATGAACCAAAAAACCTCCTTCCTGATATCATACTGCTCTTTCCTGATAATCCGTCTGAATTTTTCAATGGTTATCCGTGTATCCCTGATCTCAAGGAGTCCCTCGATGCCACTGTCCGTTTCACCAAAGAGTTTCAAAATACCCGGGTACATTTTTCCGGGAAGCAGATGCAGGTATGGGAACCTGCTCAGGAGTCGGCTGTGACACATTTGCTGGTGTCCGCCAAAAGGGTTTTGCCATGGCGGAAAACCAAGGAAAAACACCCCGTCGGATTTCAAAAACCGTTTGACATAATGCAAAAACCGCTCATGGCCGTGAATATGTTCAAGGACATCACGCATGATAATGATATCAAAGGCGTTGTCGAACCGGTCCCCAACCTCGTAAATATCTTCACAAACCAGAGTCAGGTTTTTCCTGTTTGAATATTTGGCATAAATCTTTTTTGCGTTTTCAATTTTAATATCCAGGATATCCACACCCGTGGCCAGGCAACCCAAATCGAGGAACGGCCTCAGATTTCCTCCTTCGCCGCAGCCGATTTCAAGCACCGTCATGCCCGGCTCAAGTTTTTTAACTCCTTCAATAAATGGGATGACATAATGCTTCGAAGTGTATGTCTGTTCCTCAAAATACTTGTCACTATGTAGATGTCGCTCCTGCATTCCGGTTGATTTTGAAATCCAAAGGTAGAAAATCCGGTTAAAAATTCATCATACTCCTGCAACTGGAATTATTTTAAGGCCTGATAAGACTGGTTACAGCCCCGAAAAAGGGGGGGATGGGAAGGATGCCCGGATCTTGGTAAGAACCAGACGGAAATTTTGTAAAAAGGCCGGATCTTTTCATATTTTTGATGTATAACTCTTCAAAAAGTATTGACATGAGAATTCAGGCCATTCAACACGTACCTTTTGAAACCCCGGGTCATATCATCACGATATGTGAGAGAGCAGGTCATCAGATGAACATTGCCCGGGTTTACCTGGACGAGCCATTACCGGATCCTTCATCTTATGATCTGCTTCTCATAATGGGGGGACCGATGAGCATCCATGATGAAGATCAATATCCTTGGCTTGTACAGGAAAAGCAAAGGGTGAGAGAAACCATCGGAAGGGATAAACCCGTCATCGGCTTCTGCCTGGGTGCCCAGATCATTGCCGATGTTCTGGGGGCACAGGTTTTCAAAGCTCCATCCCCGGAAATAGGATGGTTTCCGGTAATAAAAACGGCACCCGCGTCCATGCTGGGGTTCCTTCCCGACATCATTACAGTATTTCACTGGCACGGTGAAACCTTTCACCTTCCTGAAGGAGCTACCCGTATATACAGTTCAGATGCTACACCTAACCAGTCGTTTATTTTTGGCCGGAATGTCCTTGCCTTACAATTTCATCCGGAAATGACCTCTGACGGCGTTCAGAGCCTCACGCGGTATTGCCAAGATGAGCTGACCGGCGGTCCCTACGTCATGAAGGAAGCGGATATTCTCCAGGGCCATTCCCTTTACCACGCGGGAGGATATAAAATGACCGAATCCATCCTCAGATATTTTTTGCCTGCCTGAAATGTGATTTAATTTCATTCCCGGATTTCTCCTTTGCTCCAAATTCCTTAGATTTATGCAAAACATTTAAAATATCTTTGGCGAAGGCAAACGGACATATTACACCTTTCATCAGCACCGATGATTTTGAGAAAATATTTCGCGAATATTTCACTCCTCTGGTATATTTTGCAGTGAAATATGTGAAAGATACGGACACCGCCAAAGAAATCGTACATCATGTTTTTTACAGGATTTGGGAAAACAAGACTGAGATTCACCTGGATAAGCCATTAAGGTCTTACCTGTTTACGGCCGTTCATAACAGGTGCCTGAATTATGTGAGAGACCACGCCCGTTTTCACCCTGAAGAGGTCTCAGATAATCTCCTGGCCGTTATGGTGGAGAGTACGGCACAAGACAATCTTGAGGCGATTGAACTGGAGGCTGCTTTCTCATCAGCCCTTAGCGAACTACCTGATAAGTGTGCACTTATCTTCCAGATGAACCGTATCAACGGGCTTAAGTACAGGGAGATTGCTGTTAAACTGAATATTTCGGTGAAAACCGTTGAAGCGCAAATGACGAAAGCCTTAAAACTTCTCAGGGAAAAACTTGTTGATTACTTGGATGTGATTTTATTATGGTTAATCATAAATTTTTTTTAATTTTCTGTTAGGGTATTTTTGTGCTGATGTGTGATACATTGAGAAGTCGATAATTTACAAGATGACTGAAAAAGAAAAAAATAGTATTCCGGTCGATTTGATCACCCGATATCTTTCAGGTGAGGCCAATACCGATGACATTATCGATCTCGAGCGCTGGAAAGCTGCCTCAGAGGAAAACCTTCGTACATTTGATCAGTACAGAAGCATCTGGGAGGCCACCGGGCGACTGACCATCTTCACCGATATCGACATCGATATCGACCATGAATGGGAGACTTTTCTCAACTCCACTTCCGAGGATACCCAGCCCGACGAAAACAAGTCTTCCGTGAAGTTCATGCCTTTGCTTCTGCGGGTGGCAGCAGTGATGGTGATAGGTCTCTTGCTAAGCTACAGTGTTGTATTTCTGTACCATACTTTTAGCTATGAAAAGATAAGTGCAATTACAGGAAAAGTTAGTGTTGATTTACCCGATGGAACAGTTGTGTCACTGAACAGGGGTGCAGTTCTTGAGTTTCCAAGAAAATTCGATGCTGTTAAACGGAATGTACGGCTCGACGGAGAAGCCTTTTTTAATGTAAAAAGAGATATTACCCGGCCATTCACCGTTCAATCCGGAAATTTTGTTCTACAGGTACTCGGTACATCATTTAACTTGCAAGCCTACAAAAAGAAAAATACGATTGAAGTGGTAGTGGCCACGGGTGAAGTCGAAGTTTACCCGAGGAACAAGGAAGAACAGCGGCAGATTATTTCTCCAGGCCAGAAAGGCATCTTTTCCAGGAAAAGCAGGGAAATATATAAAACATCCAACACCGATCCCAATTTCAATGCCTGGAATACAGGTATTATCCATTTCAGGGATGCCTCTGTGGAAGAGGTTGCCGCCGTGATTAAAAATGTCTATGGCAAAGATGTTGTTGTCAACATCAGCAACTCAAAAAATTGCCGGATTACTGTTACTTTCGACAATGCCTCCCTGGAATATTTTCTTAAGACCATCGGGGAGACTCTCAATCTGAAGGTACAGGATAAGGACGGCGTATTTTATTTAACCGGACCGGGTTGCTGATCGGTATGTCTTCCGCACCCAAATATCGGGTTTAACCTTGCTGCTTTTTTTCCTGTTATGGTTCTCACCCGCCAGGGCGCACAGGGAGATATGCGGATCACACTGCACGCCAAAAACATGAGGCTGACTGAAAAGTTGTTACCGTTCATAATTTGTAACATGAATTCTTTTAAAAAGATCCTTTCAGACAGCCTCATTTATTTTTATTCCCACTATAAATTCAACTTTGCTATTTTTTTATTCCACCGGCTATCCGGTGACGGTATTCTCCCGGCCTCAGCTACAACTTTTTCACTGAAAAGGACTTCTCGTGATGCATCTTTGAAAAGTTGCTTAACGTTTCTGCATTCCGGCAATTCTGCAAAATGATCTTCCCGGAATACCGGGTCAGACTTCTATCAGCCCTTCCAGGTAAAAAGTCGTTCTTCCTGCAATCTCGATACGTTCACCTTTATCTGTGCAATACAGGTCACCGCCCCGTAATGAAATCTGCCTGGCTTTCAGCTGTTTCTTTTTCAGCCGTTTGGACCAGTAAGGTGTCAGCGTGGTATGGGCCGATCCGGTTACCGGATCTTCGTTGACGCCGGCAGCGGGAGCAAAAAAGCGTGAGACGAAGTCATACCCGGATGCTGGAGACGTCACGATCACGCCCCTGCGGCTTATAAGAGCCAGGTTTCTGAAATCCGGCTTTATAGCTGCGATCTTATCTTCAGAATCATAAACCAGCATGTAATCCTCACGGCCTTCAAAGGCTTCATCAGGTCTTTCGCCGATAGCTTCGATAAGTTCCCCTGGCGGGTCAACCGGAACGGGCTTATCAGCAGGGAAATTCATGACATACAGATCGCCATCCTTCCTGACGGTAAGCATCCCCGATTTCGATTCAAAAAGGACCGTGTCGGGTTTATAACCCAACTTCTCAAAGATGACCGATGCTGCAGCCAGCGTGGCATGACCGCACAGGTTCACTTCCGTCAGGGGGGTGAACCACCGGATATAAAAAGAATCTTTCGTTTTTATGAAAAAGGCCGTTTCGGAGAGATTGTTCTCTGCGGCAATATTTTGCATTAACGGATCCGTAAGCCATTCATCGAGCGGACAGACGGCAGCAGGATTTCCTTCGAAGCGTTTGTCGGAAAATGCATCAAGTTTAAAGACCGGTATTTTCATAATGGATGATTATTCGTGAATATGTTCAACTTCTATCTTTAAAACTCCAAAACCTTGTCAGTGTTCATAAAGTAAAAATATAATAGCGGTTCAAGGTAGCGAAATTTCAAGCTATTCCCGGAAGATATTTTTTCGGCAGGGATGTGAGTATTCAACGTACTACTGTTTGGTATGAACCCTTTCATTTTTCATGCCTTTTGACTGACAGGTAAAGCTCTTCAAACCCGCCTTCCCTGGCATAGTCGACTGCCGATTTTCCATGATCATCCCGCAGGTTGAAGTTGGCATTATATTTTTTAAGAAGACCCAGGATGTCAGTCATGCCGTGAAGGGCCGCAGCATGAACAGGCCTGATGCCCATCTGTTGTGGCAGATCAGGATCGGCACCTTGTGCCAGGAGAAGCTCGGTGATCTCGGCATAATTTCCGGCCACCGCTGAATGAAGGGGAGCAACATGAAAATCGTTATTCGAAGACTTATTGGCGTCAGCTTGCATTTCAAGGAGCAATTCAACGATGTCTTTCTTTCCGAAAAAGCAAGCTAATCCAAGTGGGGTGAAGCCGTCGGGAGCATAATGATCCTTCAGCCCGGGATCATTTTTAAGCTGACGTTGTGTCTCTGTCTTGTCTCCGTAAACGATCGCTTCATAAAGGGTCATTTTTTTCATCTGTGAGGCAATATAGTTCACAGCCTCATCGAACCTGTTATAGGCAGCAATCATGAGTGGTGACAGGGATTGTTCATTAACCCGGTAAAGGACTTGAGGATCCTGCTTCAGGTATTGCTGTAACCCTTTCAGGTCTCGTTTTTGAATAAATGCAGTCAGGGTTTCCATAATCAGGCCTCCTTTGGCCGATGAAAGATACAAAAAAGCAGCTTCTTTATGAAGCGGCTGAAGTAGTCAGAATATAAAAAGAGCTGCCCTCTTCTGAGAGAGCAGCTCTTGGTTGGTTTAGTTGGCCGGTAAAACCGGGAAACTGTTTTTGAACTAACCTCTAACCAGTACTATTTTGACATTTTTTCCATGTAGTGATAATTTTCAAATATGATCCTTAGGTGTTTGGCAGCAAGCGGGAGGGGCATCATTGGTTTTTCAGTACCGTCAAGCACTGCCAGAAAATGCCGGATGAGTTCATATCCGTCGCTGACATGCTCATCCATGGGTACTTCCTCTTCGCTTTTAACCGGATGATTGTCTTTGTCGAGTTCAAATATCTCGATTACGGGTGATTCCCAGGTCAGGAAGGAGAATTTCATTCCTCCCCGTGTGCCGTAGATCCTGGTTTCGTCGGGCACTTCCATATTTGCATGAGATCCTCTTTCCCAGTAGTACTTCAGCCCGGTTTGAAAGGACATCATGCTGGCCGCATGTTCTTCCACGTCGAAGATATGATCCCCGGGGTCGAAATGATCCAGTCCACTGGCGCTGAAGGCCTTTAGGTCATTCAGTTCCGGCTCATCGCCCAGTATCCCGAGATGGAATGACAGATCATATACCCCCCAGTCCAGGACAGGTCCTCCGCCTGCCATGGCACGGTTTAGAAACCATTTTGCATTAGGATGATATTCAATGCCGGCTCTGCCCTGGCGATTAACGGCATTATGATGGATAAAATAAATCTTACCCAGCCTGCCGGAATCAATAATATTCTTCACAAAGCGAAACTTCGGCTGTAGCCTGGAATGCCGGCACGAAGCCTCCAGCACTTTAATATCCGGGAATCTGGAGGAGATGTTCAGCATTTGATCCAGCTGTGATTCATCAATGGCTGCCGGCTTTTCAAGAAGGATATGTTTACCGTATTCGATGCAGTCGAGGAAAATGCCATGGTGTGTGAAGGGGGGTGTGCAGATCATAACCGCGTCCACCTCCGGATCTCTCAGTATGATTTTGTAATCCGTAGTAACTGAAGGAATGTTATAAGCATCCCGGACTTGTTTCAGCTGATCAAAATCCTCTTCCCTGGCACAGGCCCATTTAACCCTGGCGTTTTTGAACAGGGCCAGGTTTTTCAAATGTTCGCGGGCGATCATTCCTGAACCGATAATTCCCAGTGTATGCATTTTTTTCATAAATTCGTATTATAAGGTCCAATCGAAAATAACGCCGATGAAGGTATCTTTCAGGTTTCTCAGTCCATCGTAGACCTCCTGGGCATTTTCGGGCTTAACACGATGGGTATAGAAAGGTTCGATTTTCAGTTTTCCATCCCTGATCAGTTCCATAATGATCCGTGAATTCCGTTCTGTGGAATGTTTCCTGAATTCGGTCTCATGAGTAGGGTACCTGAACTCGAGGGCCCCTTTCAGCGTGATGGAACCATGCGTCCAGAGATGCACCCTCTGAAGGGTTTCTGTCAGGTTCGTTTCATACGGAGCCCGGGGGCTGCCAAGGAGAATAGCCTCACCATAGAGAGAAACGTGTTTCAGGAAACCTTCGATAACCGATGACAGACCGGTGGCATCGATATATGTTGAGAATCCTTTGCCATTGGTAAATGCAGCAATGGCTTCATCCGGATTTTCATACCGGCTGTTTACGACTTTCTCTATACCACAGGCTTTTGCAATCTCGACCCGTTTCTCACTTATATCAATCCCCATAACTTTTGCCCCCTGAAGTTGGGCAAGCTGGGCGGCAAAGTTACCGATCGGACCGAGGCCGGTGACGGCTACATGATCTCCGAGTTCGATGTTCGACATCCTGATAGATGTCATGGCAATCTGGGCCATCCTGGTAAAAGCGGACAGGTCTTCCCTTAGACCTTCCGGTATTTTAAGACATATTCCCGACCAGCGATCAGTGACGTTTACTTTGAAGATCTCTGCGTGAGGCCCGAAGGTGTAAACGATATCTCCGGTTTTTAAATTATCCACGCCACTGCCTGCTTCAAGTATCTCACCAACAGCAACATATCCGGGAGTTCCGGGGATGGGGAACCAGGATTCCAATCCGGCAAGACAGGCCAGTTCGGTACCTGCACTGATCAGCGAATAATGATTTCTGATAACTACTTCCTTTGGATCCTCAATGGTAACGTCCTTGCTGTCATATTTCAGCTCCACGGTGTCGGGTCGGGTAACAACAATTTTTTTGTATTTCATGTCTGTTAGGCAGATTGTTTAGATTTGTTCCGTATTTTCAAGGTTTCACCTACTTTATTCATGGTTTTCGCATCAAGCTTATAGAATCCGATCAGAGCTGCGCAGGCCACTGCACCTGCTGCCGGGTACAAACTCATCATCATCCTCATCCCGGCAAGGCTGGATTGTGACTGGTCGACGCCGGGTTGGTAACCGTAGAAGGCGAGCAACCACAACGCTATTGCTCCGCCAAGGCCGAATCCGATTTTCTGAGCCAGAGTAGAAGCAGAGAAAACCAGACCCATCGCTTTTCGTCCGGTCTTAAATTCGGAGTAATCCGCCGCATCGGCCAGCATGGACCACAATAAGGGCATCGTTGGTGCAGAGCCCACTGACTGCAGGATCTGGAGGATGAACATTGCCCAGATATCTTCAGGCCCGGTAAAATAAAATCCGGAAATGGATACGGCTACAAGAAGCATACATAGTATATAAAGCAAGCGCTTGTCGAATTTTTTTGTCAGCCAGCGGGTGAAAGGAAGGGTAAAGATGATCGTAACGGAGCCGATCACCAGGAAGGCCGCTGTGAGTCCGGGTTCTCCGACGTAGTACTTAAAATAATAGGCAATGACGGCACTGCGTACGGCAACATAGACCAGGGTGACCAGCGATACCATGAAAAGGACGATCCATGGGCCGTTTTTTAACAAGTCTTTGAAGTCATCGCTCAGTTTGGATTTCTCCCGGGCCGATAGTGTCACTCTTTCCTTTGTTGAGACAAAGGTTATCAGGAAAAGGATTATACACAGGATCGCGAAAATGCTCATGGTCCTGCGATAACCCCTGGCGTCGTTATTGACTCTGAAAGAGTAGGAAAGGCCGGCCCCATCAGGATCGCTGAAATAGTCAGATAGCCCGATATTCCTGCTGCCGAAGCCGGCTTGCAGGGTTAGATCGCTGATCTTTCGGATGGCTTCCGGCGGGAGATTCCCATTTTGTTCAATCGTTACAGTAAAATTGGTTGTGACCGAACCGCCATTGCCATCATCTGCTGCCAGTTTGATCGATGTAATGCCGGCGCCCTTTTTTCTTAGTACAAGATCGTTGTCAAGGATGGTGGCACTTACCACAGATGGATCGGATGAGGAGGCTGTAATGAACAGCTTGTCGGAATTCGGATCTCCAAAAACACCGGCTACCGGAATTTTTTCGATTTCATAATGATTGAACAATTTCATCACACCTTCCCGCAGTCCGGGCTTCAGGCTGTAATCCCTGTCAGGGAGGGCATCTCTTATATAAGGGACTTTATTGCCCTTGCGGTTGATCCGGACGACAATGTCCTGGCTGGCCTCGTTGCCGGTCGCATCTTTGGCTGTAAGGGTAAGGACGGCCGTACCGAAATGATTTTCGTGTAAAATCAGGGTGTCCTTATGAATGCCGGCTGTGACAATGCGTTTTGACCCGGAAGCAACTTTATATTCAGTGATGTTATGATCTTTATCTGTGAATAGTCCGGAAATATTCAAATGACGTGTCCCAAAACCCTGGTCAAGTTGAATATCATGAAAGAGTCCGGTAGTTTCTGGCGGATTTTCACCTTCAGGAAATATCCTTACCAGGAAATCCTGGCTAACTCCGGCGCTGTCACGGTCGGTTGAAGTAACCGTGACTTTGGCAGTGCCATTCTTCACCTCATGAATCACAAGATGGTTGTTGCTGAGAGCGCAACGGATTACCGAACTATTGTCGGTACCCAGTTCATTGACCAGGTAGAGTGCCAGTCCCTGGATAAACAGTCCCCCGATAAACGCGCCGATAAAGCGGAAAGAATTCAGGCCGGTCCGCTCCAGGTAATCCGGGGTAATCACACCCGACAACGCATTATACGGTATCATGATGGCGGTATAGATGATCATCATCAGGATGTAGGTGGAATAGGCGTAAATAAGCTTACCGGTCATGCCTAAATCAGGGGTGAGGAACATCAGAATACCGGCCAGTCCATAGGGGATGGCCATCCATAATATATAGGGCCTGAATTTGCCCCACCGTGTGGATGTGCGGTCGGCAATACTTCCCATGACAGGATCGTTGATCCCGTCGAAGATCCTGACGATAATAAACATGGTTCCGACAGCCGCAGCAGGGATGCCAAAGGTGTCGGTGTAAAATATGGGGAGAAAAAACATCAGAGTCTGCCAGATCATATTCGAGGCAACATCTCCGAGTGCATACCCGGCTTTTTCTCCGAAAGACAGTTTATTCATTAAAATGAAATTTCAGACTATATTACGAAAGTGCCGTGAATTGAGGGTGTAAATCATTTGGTCATATTCAGGTCATTTCAGGTCATTATTCTGACAGAAGTTTTATATTTTTACCATTAAGTCATTTGGACGTTATGAAAGAAGAACTTTTCATTGTTTTGGCCATCGATAAAATTTCCAGAAAAACCGGTTGGGGACCGGTCGATACCTGGACAAATTACAATTATTCGTTGCTGGATGACGACATAAAAAAAGTTACCGGGAAAAGGATAAGCGAATCGACCCTGAAAAGGATGTTCGGCAAAAAGAAAACGCCTGGTGACTTTTATCATCCACATACCTATACCAAAAATATTCTCGCTGAATACCTGGGGTATTCCAACTGGGATGAATTCCAGAAGGAGAACCGACTCGATCTCGAACAGTACGATGAAGAAACAGAATACGACCAGCATCGTCACGGCCATCGCAAACAGAGGATATGGCTTATTGTGGCGACGATCCTTTTCGGCATTTTCTTCCTGTTCGTATTTTTCAGAAAACAAATCTTTCCACACCTGTTCAGCAACCCGCTGAAAAAATTTGTCTGTGAAAATCCTGTTGGGAAGGTACCGTATACCGCGATTTTTGATTATGACCTTAGGCCTGTCAGAGACAGTGTGATCGTGAACTTCGGGAACAATGAAGTCTATTTTCTTTCCCCGGAAAGGAAACTGATCACCGAATTTTACCGTTTCGGGGATTATGCAAACGTTATAGTCACGATGCATAAAAGGCTTCTTGCCCAGACGCATATTCATGTACTCACCGACGGCTGGCAGGGGGGGATCTCCCCAAACGACTCTTTGACAGCCTTCGTCCCGTTTAGTGATCAGAGCATTATACATAATATCGGGCGTTTATTCGTGGAACCGTCAGACCTGGAAAAGACAGGACATAAGGCCAACGGTGACTATTATGTTGAATACCGTTATTTTGATGAATTCGCGGCAGATATCGATCATATCACTCTCGAGACTATCGCCCGGAACAGTACCGCCGAAGGTGGGAAGTTGTGTAATGATATTGAAATTGTCCTGAAAGGGGAGTATCACGATTTTATCATCAGGTTTCTTGAACCGGGATGTTTCAGGTATGCGCGATTTTTCGTAGGTGAAAAACATTTTTACGGACGGTTTGATAATCTCTCAGAATTTGCCCGTAATGTATCCGGTTGGAGCGATATTAAAATTGATATTTCGGGTATGGAGGCGAAGATCTATTTTCAGGGGAAACTTCTACGCAGCGAACCTTACACTGTACGGATGGGAAACCTGAAAGGGATCATTTACCGGTTTTACGGAGACGGATCGGTCGATTATCTGAATCTGAAGTCGGGTAGGGATGTTATATTACAGGATGATTTTGGCAAAAGGCTCAGCACCGAAAAGCCAACCTGAATTCAGTTCTTCCGGGCTTTGAATCAAATTCAATTTCCCCCTGGTGCATATTCATCACCTGCCTGCTGTAGCTGAGGCCAACGCCGGAACCCGGTGGATACCCTCAGGTATGAGTGATCACTGTTTGGTGAATACCATGATGAACCCGCCATATTGTGGCATATCCACCGTCATTTCATTGCCACCGTCATAGGTGAGTGTGTCAGTGCTGAATGATCGCGGAGTATCACCGTCTTTAAAAAGCTGAACGCTGTAGTTTCCTTCACCGAGGAAGTCGGGTGTGAATTTTACACTTCGTCCTTCTTGTTCACCGGTAATTCCGGCAACATACCACGTATCTCCCTTCTGACGAGCGAGAACGGCAAATTTACCCGGGTAACCGTCGATAAACCGGGTATCATCCCAGGTTACCGGGACAGATTTCAGAAAGTCGATCACTGCCTGGGGCTGGGCTTCATAGCTTTCGTACCTGTCGGCAAAATGCTGAATGCCGCTTTCAAAAATGACGGAGAGGGCCAGCTCATGGGCATCGGTGGTGAGATGAGCTGTTTCAGGAGTATAGTCAGAAAAGGTTACCGGGGTGTAATCCATCGGGCCGAGAACATTCCGCGTGAACGGATAGATCGTATTCAGCTTAAGGGCCTGCCGGGGAAATTGTCTTGAGCCATAGAGCTCGGCCCCCCGAACACCTTCCATGGTGACATAGTTGGGATAAGTTCGTGTCCAGCCTCGGGGGATAGTGCATCCGTGGGTGTCAAGCAGAAGATGATATTTTGCGGCGTCAAGGGCAATGTCCTGGTAAAGCTTCATGATCGCAGGCTTTTCACCCTGGAAAAAATCGACTTTAATGCCTTTGATACCCATCTTGCTGATGCGCTGCATCTCACGGTCACGGATCTGCGGGTCGAACATCAGATCGCGGGGTCCTGCATCCATGACCTTCGTATGAGGTCCGCCACTGTTATACCAGATAGTGAGTCCGACACCCTTGCTTTTGGCATACCCGGCCAGCTCTTTGAGTGTCCCTCCTTCCATTTTGTCCCAGTCTGCATCGACGAGGGAGTACTTCCAGCCCATCCTGGCGGAGAAATCGACGAAGGCTTTCAGCTTCTTATAATTTCGTCCACTGGTATGATCCGACCACCAGCTCCACGAAGATTTCCCGGGTTTGATCCAGTCCGTATCACTGATCACAGAAGGACGGGCCAGGTTGTTGACCATATTGGATTCAACGATGGGGGCGAGGGTTTCACCAACCAGGATGAACCGCCACGGGGTCTGAAAGGGGAGATTGACTTCAGGGTCCACGTTTCCATACCCGTAATTTTCCCAGTCACCCGGGAAACGCAGGTGGTATTTCCCTCCGTCACAATCGGCGGCGAGATGAGTTCCACAGTAATCATACAATCCGGCTTCGGAAACCAGCATCCATAAGCCAGAGGTATTGAACAATGCCGGGAAGCCCCAGCCCGTAGTCATGGGAGGAGGCGTGCCTATGGCCATATTATCCTTATAACCATATTCATATGCAGGAGACCAGGTGCCCAGCGTATCGTAGGGCTGAATCCATGCTCTTCCCTCAGGATTGACATAAAAACCCGTATTTTCCCCGGTGATCGTCACTTTCTTTTCCTTACTTCCTGCCTCTGCGGGGAAGGCATAGCTGAAAGCCACCCCGTCATTATAAGCCCGGAGAATAAGGTCCATATCCTTTCCCTCTGTATTTTTGAATGACAATGTAAGCTCATTATATTCCGCTTTGTTTTTCAACCGCTTACCTACAAGCATCGTATATTCTTCCGTTTTGGTTTCAGGACCCTTCATCCCGGTGAACCTGAGATTGTATACGAATCCCGCATCACTGCGGGTGATGCCAAGTGGGGAAGGTTCAATAGCCGTTTTGGAATCATCTGCAGTCAGGTATTTCACACTATAGATCAGTGCTGCCGAATCTCTGCCGGCATTTTCGGAAACGATCATTTTCAGATTTCCGGAAGGAGAGGTCAGTGACCACTCCCGGGGTTGCTTTGTACATGACCCGGCAACGAGTAATACCGTAAGAAGGAGAAACAGATTATGTCTCATGTTGGTAAGGATTGGTTATTTCTCCTCAAAAATAGAAAAAAATCATTACGCCGGCCTGCTGTCTTTGCTTACAATCAAAACAATTCATAGCTTTAAGGAATGATAATTTTTTACAGTCTTGATCTTCTCAATCCTACGGCTATGAAAAAACGATTGATTTTTTTTCCGGCTTTTGCATTCATTGTACTAACCATGCTGTTTACCGGCTGCCGGAATGCTGACCGCCTCGAACGCTCCAACCTGAATTTTGATGACGGATGGAAATTCAGCCTTACGGCAACCGATGCAGCTTCAGATCCCACATTTGATGATTCAGGCTGGCGCATACTGGACCTGCCTCACGACTGGAGTATTGAGGGTGCTTTTAGTCCCGACAATCCATCCGGCGTTGGAGGGGGAGCTCTCCCCGGAGGTATCGGGTGGTACCGCAAATCGTTCAGCCTGAAAGATGAATACCGGTCAAAACGGGCATTTATTGAATTTGACGGGGTTTATATGAACAGCGAAGTATGGTTGAACGGTCATAAACTGGGGGTTAGACCATACGGCTATATTTCATTCAGGTATGAGATGAGCCCTTACCTTCATTTCGGTGATTCGGTAAACGTGGTCGCGGTAAAAGTCGATAACTCCATGCAGCCCAATTCCCGATGGTATTCTGGATCGGGGATTTACCGTGATGTCAGACTTCTTTTCACTGATCCTATCAGCGTTGATGAATGGGGGACGTTTGTCCGTTCCACTGAGGTCCGTAAAAAACTGGCCAGTCTGACTGTTGATACACGCATTATGAATGCTTCTCCCGACAGTGAGAGGATACAGCTTAAGACACTGATCTATGATGAAAGGGGCCGGAAAGTTTCGGAAACGGAAACGGATGGTGTAGTACAAAAAGATTCCGCAATCCTGTTCACACAGAACCTGGATGTAACGAATCCCGTTCTCTGGTCTGTTGAAACCCCCAATCTTTACACCCTGGTTTCTGAAGTAAGCTATCATGGCCGTAAACGGGATAATTATAAAACACGCTTCGGTATCCGCTCTTTTGATTTTGACCCTGAAAAAGGATTTTTTCTCAATGGTAAGCCTGTCAAGATCCGGGGAGTTTGCGATCATCACGACCTGGGTCCCTTAGGTGCTGCCGTGAACAGACGGGCGCTCCAACGGCAGCTTGAACTTCTGAAAGCTATGGGATGTAACAGTATCCGGACCTCGCACAATCCTCCTGCCCCTGAATTGCTGGACCTCTGCGATGAGATGGGTTTTATCGTTATGGATGAGGCATTTGATATGTGGGCGGAAGCCAAAACAAAATACGACTACCATCTGTACTGGGATGAATGGCATGCAAGGGATCTCTCGGACTTTATCAGGCGTGACAGGAATCATCCTTCGGTTATCATCTGGAGTATCGGAAATGAGATCCTTGAACAATGGGACAGTACCGGGACAAAGATTGCAACTGAACTTTCACAGATCGTAAAAAACCTGGATCCGACACGGCCGGTAACCTCGGCGTTCAACTTTCCTGAACCGGAAAATTATATTATCCGTTCAGGTGAAATGGACCTGATCGGTTACAATTACCACCAGCAACAGTATGCTGCCTTCCCCCTTGTCTTCCCGGGAGCAAAATTCATTGCCAGTGAAACTACCTCTGCCCTGGCAACCAGGGGACATTACGACATGCCCTCGGACAGTATCCGGCGCTGGCCGGTCCGATGGGACATACCCTTCACCTCCGGTAATCCCGGAAATACCTGTTCCTCCTATGATAACTGCAGTGCACCATGGGGATCCACTCATGAGGAGACCCTGAAGATCATTGAGAAATATGATTTCCTTTCCGGAATGTATGTTTGGACCGGTTTCGATTATCTCGGGGAACCGACACCATACGGATGGCCTTCAAGGAGTTCATATTTTGGCATTCTGGATCTGTGCGGATTTCCGAAAGATGCCTATTACCTCTACAAGGGGGAATGGACAGGGGAACCTGTGCTTCATCTCTTTCCGCACTGGAACTGGCAGGAGGGTCAAACCATAGATGTTTGGGCCTATACCAATTGCGACAGCGCCTCCCTGTTCCTGAACGGTAAAGCATTGGGGACAAGGAGCAGGGAGAATGACGCTATGCACCTGATGTGGAGAGAAATATGGTCGCCTGGAGAGCTGGTTTGTGTGGGTTTCAAAGATGGGAAGCAGATCCTTACCGACACCGTGAGAACAGCGGGTGAGGCTGCAAAAATCGTCCTCGTTCCTGACCGGAAGGTCATTAAGGCCGGAGGAGAGGATCTTTCGTTTGTTGAAGTCAGGGTGGTGGATAAAGACGGGAATATAGTACCGGATGCCGGTAACCTCGTAAAATTTGATATTAGCGGACCCGGGAGTATGGCTGCGGTTGGCAATGGCGATCAGACCAGTCATGAGTCTTTTAGGGCGATGGAGCGACATGCCTTTAACGGCTTATGCCTTGCTGTGATCCGCTCTGGGAAAAATGCGGGGAATATTGAGGTAAAAGCATCCTCCGAAGGCATTGAAGGTAGCTTAACACAGATCAGGGTAAGGAGATAACCCTTTTCTCAACATGTTTCCATACTACTGACCGACCTTAAAAAGGACATCGTGATCTTTTTGCCCTATGGTTTCCCATGCATAAAAAAGAGGCCGTCTAAAAAGGTTTTTTAGACAGCCTCCTTCTCTTCATAAGCTGGCTTGTTTAGATTCCTTAAAAAAGTTTCGTCGTTTACTTTTTATCGTAAACCAGTGTTGAATGTCTTTCGCCTCTTTGCGAACTTACATTCAGGTCTATGTTGAGGGTTTTACCATCGGCGCCCATTGTCCATACCTCCACACTTTTTGATTCAAAACTCTGTCCGTTTCTGTCAAATTTAGTATTAGTTGTGATGGTCAGTGTTTTGCCGTCTGTCGACCAGGTAAGAACTGATTTTGAAGTCCGGTTTCCCATTGAATTGTCACATTCTTTGCCATCGAGAGTGTACTTGCCTGTCATGGTACGTTCCTCCCCGTTCCTGTTGGTCATCGTTCTCTCAATAGTGAGGTTATTTCCCTCTTGCGTGATTTTAAGGGATTTAGCAATGCCGAAACCGCCACCACCAATATCACTTTTCGAATCATTCATGGTCCACTGACCCGAAAAATTAACTTTGCCCGGAGCCGTCGAAGCTTTTAGTGGAACAGACAAACTAAACACAACCAGTAAAAACCCCAGCTTCTGCAAGCCACGATTGAAATTGCTGAATATTGTTCTCATAATGATAAGAGTTTGATGTTATACGAAGGTTTAGACAACTGGTAAGTTACATATATTCCTCAGAAAGAGCAATTTTTGTTAAGCGCAGATATATTATCTGTCACCATCACACCAGGAAGAAGGTTGGCATGGTGCGATCCAAACATGACATGGTGCAGGAGGATAGCTATGCTACCGGATGGTCCCGGGGAGGGTGCCGGAAAAATGCATCAAAAAACAGGTTCCGTCAAACAGAAACATGCTCAACCTTTATTTACAGTTGCTGACGAAGTAAACTGAAGGGCAAAATGGTCTGGATGATTGTAAGGTTTTATTACTGTTTCACTGACTCCTTTTGTTTGAGACTATCCAGGAAATTGTTAACAGTAATTGCAACTCTGTTGGCCCTGAAGTTGATATTTGCCATCCCTTTATCGTAATCAATGCGGTTTACATTTTCACTCAGGATGCCCACCTTCCTGTCGCGTTCATTTTTACCGAACAGAGATTTATCGACCAGTGTTGAATCGACGGCTCCGAGGTTACTGGCTTCTGCATAGTCGGCATGACCGCCGGATCCTGGAAAATCAATACCGTCGGGCCTTTTCAGATCAGCGAGACCGGCGTAAAACACTTTCATTGGCTTATCCTTGTACTGATCCTCAATGGCCTTAAGGATCCTGACATATTCCGTAGCGCCATGTCCGCTGACGATTACGCAGGCTTTGAAGCCTTCCCGCTCCACGGCGGCCATCATATCCTCAACAACCAACTGTATCACGCGGTTGCTGACATACAGCGAACCGGGATTATGCTCTTTGGTGGCCCATTCCATACCCCAGAAACTGGTCAGACCGGTAGAGGTCCAGTCTTTGTATTCGGTTTCGGAACCAAGATAAATGGTAGGAATGATCACCCCGCCTGTCTGTTTCCAGGCTTTTTCGGCAATGGTCGTTCCAATCGTGGGATCGGTCCCGAAGGTCATGGCATCCCCATGCCATTCTAGCGGACTGATCACAAAATATGCCACCGGAACGGTTTCGAGGGCCTGCTTCAGGTCAGCGGGCTTCATCTGTTCCCATCGCCAGCAGGGCGGATTAGAAGACTTAGAAGCCTGGGCTTTGACCGGGTTTAGCGTCATGACAGACATACCTGTGACCAGCATCAGGAATACAAGATAAGTTTTCATGGTTTGGTATTTTAGCGGTAATTGGTAAATTGAAACGACTTAGGAAGGCAAATTACATTTTTTTCTACAGATTATCCAAAAAGGGTTCTCGTTAAGTTTTGTGCTATTGGAGGAATTTTAGCTACTGAACAAAAAGGATCTGGTTTCATCTCTTTCTTTCGCTGACCCTGCATGAAGCCAGACCCCGAACTCAACAGTCTTACAGGTGGAAATTCTCCCATGTCCTGTAAATAATATTTTCCCCTGGCTTAACGGGGATAACGCTATTTCATTCCCTCATCCGTCGTAAGCTTTCCGTCCATTTCAGAAGTTCGTCGAGCATGATATCTGCCGATTTAATGAGTCCCTCTTCAGCATGAAACACACCTTCCTTATCAATGAATTTAGAGAAAAAGGGGATATGCACCGCTTCCAGAATCGGCATCATTTTGAGTGATGTCACGACCTGTTTCAGTTGTTGTACGGACCTCGTACCCCCGGCAATACCCCCGTAACTAACGAAGGCTACCGGTTTGTAGGTCCATTCATGAAAAAGAAAATCGAGGGCGTTCTTCAGGGTTGCAGGGTAACCGAAATTGTATTCCGCTGTGACAAAAATGAAGGCGTCAGCAGAATCAATGAGCCGGCTCCAGTTTTTGGTATGTTCTTTTGTATACTCCCGCAACCTTGGATGGTTAGGCTCATCTAAAAAGGGCAGGTTGATGACTGCAAGATCCAGTAATTCGGTTTTGAACTCCTTTCGTCCGGCCGCAATCTCGAACATCCATGAAGCTATGGCCGGTCCTTTTCTTCCGGGCCGGGTACTGGCCAGTATGATTTTCAATTTGTAAGTCATCAATAAAGATTTAATAAACATAATAAAACAATGGTCCTGGCTGAAAGTTTTAAAACAGTCACATCCCCTGTTCCCGGCTTTTGAGCTTTTCCTGCCAGTGAATTAATCCTGAAATGTGCCGATGGAACGTGAATATGGTATATTCAGTCATCCCGGCATCATTCGTGGGTACCCGAAGAAGGGGCTATTCCACTGGTTCTTTGACGAATGAGGGCTTCTTTCGGGAAGGCCGTTATTCAATACCCGGATTGAAATGTGTCAACAGTTTACTTTGGTCCTTCCTTATATTCCCAATAAGATTTTTGTGTACTTTAGGAAAAAAATTCCACGTACAAGACGGACTATGTATGCTATGTTCCTGATCTAAAGAACTGCATCCCGGTACCCAGGAGGTTAAGGAAAAAATCATGAAGGATCAGAAAATAAGTTATACCCTGCATCATATGATCTCTGCAGACGGATCACGGATCGGTTACCGGAAAACTGGTGACGGGCCGGGACTCATCATTTTGCACGGAGGCATGATGACTTCAAGGTATTACGATGGGATTGCCCGTTCACTGGCTAAGATGTTTACTGTTTATATTCCTGACCGCAGAGGGAGGGGAATGAGTCAAACCGGGTCAGCAGGTTACGGGATTCAGAAAGAGAAGGAGGATCTGCATGCAATGATGGTAGAATCAGGAGCGGGAATGATCTTCGGGCACAGTGCGGGTGCTGTCATTGCACTGGAAGCTTCCTTTGAATTGCCATTTAAAAAAATGGCTTTATATGAGCCCCCGGTATTGATTGAAGGGAGGCTTTCAGTACCGTTGGACTGGCTGGATAATTTCAGTCTTCAGCGAGAGAAAGGTCAATACTACGGGGCTTTAGCCACATTTATTAAAGGCATTCAGATGGGTCCTCTGAGTTCCCGGCCGGAATGGCAAATCCGTTTACTGTTGTGGACGGCATTGTGGGGTCAGGCTAAAAGGGATTCCTTTGAATGCATGGGTATGCTCGAAAAGGAATTCGAGATGGCGACCGGTCTTGATCCTGACATCACCCGTTACAGCAACAACAAGACCCGGGCACTTATTATTCAGGGCAGCGGTTCGCCCTCCTATTTTGACGCACCTCTCGACATGCTTGCAGCGAAACTCCCCCTTGGTTCAAAAATGAAGCTTGAAGGGTATGATCACAGCACACCCAATTTTGGAGATGTTACAGTGCTGAACAAAAGGCTGAAGGATTTTTTTGCCGATGAATGATGATCGGTAAAACCGGGTGGAAAATGACTCCCGGGAAGACCTGATTTACTTCATTCATATTTTTACTCATTCTAAATTCAGGGTTATTTCGGTTATCTGCGGCGTTTTTTACGAATGGATAATAATCAGATCATTTTTTTGCTACCTTAGACCTCCGACCTTCAATTTATTAATCAAATCAAATAATATGAAAAAATCATTTACCATTTTAATGGTTGTATTTTTGTTGTTTTCTTCAGGCAAAGTATTTTCGCAAGGTGCCTGGAGCGATGATTTCAGCGCTGCAGATCTTGGGTCAGCCTGGTATCAGTCAGCACAATACGGCCTTTCGCAAAGTGCCGGAGAACTGAAGATTTCAGTTAATAAAACCCTTATGTGGGCAGGCTTCGGCGCTAATATTCCCGTGCAGGATTACACAACCGATCCGGTCCTGAACATAAGACTCAAATCGGATCAGCCTTTTCAATTTACTGCTTACCTGCTTTCGGATGCCGGCAATGTGTTGATTACGCAGCCTGTGATGGCTTCCTCAGAGTATACTACCATATCGTTTGATTTTACAGGAATGGATGTGAACGGTAATGTTCTGAATGCGGTAAAGGGGATTTTGTTCGCCTTTAACGGAGCCGCTCTTACCTGGAACGGTACGGTATATTTTGATCAGGTAACAGTAGGAACCGGTGCAGTAAAATATTCCAATTTCGGTGCTTTGCCCGATATGTCTTTTTACCAGGGAACTACGGGGCATAAAGTATTTGTCAGAGGGATATCCAATGCAACCGCCCTGCAGCTCACCGGAGCAGATGCTATCCTGGACAATGTTACCATTGACCCGGTATCGACATCTGGTACATCCTGGATCCATTTTGATTGCAAGCCGGGTGTGGATGCTGCTGCAACCGTAACCCTCACCGCTCTGGCTGAGGCAGGTTACACCGACAACAGCGAGAATTTCAGTATCGATGTGGAAGGGAACAGACCGCCGACGCTTGATGATATGCCAAATATCCAGGGATCGGCCGGTATACTCAAAGAAGTTCAGCTTTCAGGAATCACAGACGGAAACGGTTCTATCGAACAGCCTTTGGTCATTACCGCCTCCAGCAGTAATACTACTGTACTTGAAAATCCGGTTACGGTCAGTTACGATCAGGGCAGCCGTTATGCCAGCCTCTCCTTTACTCCGGCAACGGCGGGTACCACCACGATTACCGTCACGGTGGATGACCAGTCTGCTTTGAACAATACCATCTCTAAAAGCTTTGACGTGGAAGTCCTCGACGGATGGAATAATCCTCCCACCCTCGATTTTATTCCCAACGGAGAAGTGCTGAACACCGCAGGTGAACAGACCATGACACTTAAAGGAATCAGTGACGGAGATGACGGTTCACAGCAATTAGTGATCACTGTCACAAGCTCTGATCCTTCCGTTATTCCTGATCCTGTTTTGACATATTCCGGAGGGAAAACCGCAGACCTGAGTTATACTCCAGTTTCAGGCCAGTCGGGTGTGGTTACTTTTACTGTTTCCATAACAGATAACGGTGGCGTTGCCGGAAATAACGGCAATCAGACCACTACCAGAACTTTTAAAGTCGAAACTTACGATCCGCCCCTCACAGGTTATGTTATTCCTTTTGACGGAACGACTCCGGATGCCTTCAGTTCCATTCAGGAAGGCATGAGGGATTACTGGTATGTAGAAAGCATGGGTGTGAGCCAGTCTGTATCGTATGCTGATGACGGAGGTGACAAGGTATTCCAGGTAGACTGCAACGGGAAAAGTACCTGGACTGGTGCCTGGTATTATACACCGGATATGGACCTTACCGATTTTCCGTTACTCTCCATGTGGGTAAAATCGGATCAGGATATCAGGTTCCACCTTTATTTTTATGACGACAGCCTTCGCAACAATGAGGACCATCATCTTGAATACGCCATCCCTGCCAATACGTGGACCAAGGTGGATTTTGATTTCAGCGATCCGCAGGGAATGTATAACAGTAAAGGCTTGCTTGTAAATGCAAAGCGTATTAAAAAGATCCTCTTTAATTACCATCCGAGTTTTGGCTGGCCGTTTACCAACTGGACCGGTACTGTCCAGTTCAAGGATATCCGTATCGGTGATCAGTCGGGCATTACCCCGACCTATTATTGCACGGTTGATCCTGTTGGTCAGCACACGTTCTATCTCGGAAATGATCTGAAGACCATCAACCTTACCGGTATCACCCGTGGAAAGGATAACCAGGCACAGGTCAGTGTCAGTTCCACGGAAGGCAATCTTCCGGGTCTGAGTGCTTCCGCTGTGAATAACGGGACGTCGGTGATTTCATTTACCCCGTCCATCAGTGGGATTGACACCATTGTCGTTACCATAAGTGGCGCAGATATAGACGGGAAGACCCCCGTTTCGAAGCAAATTAAAATCCCGGTGGCTATCGTCGATAAGACAGCGTCGGTTCCTTCCGAACTGACCACTGATCCTGCCGACACACATCAGACGTATATGGGTCTGGGTGCCACTGATCCCGGTTCAAACTACATCGATCTGTTTACAGGCGACTTTGGTGCTACAGCGGTCAGAATCGGCATCTTCGATAATCAGGTCGAACTGGTAAACGATAATGCTGATCCTTTCGTCCTCGATATGTCCAAACTCAATTACAAGGCCTTCGACTGGAATTATTTCAGGGAACTGAAAGCCAGAGGTGTTGAGACCTTTATTTTAACCTTGTGGTCACCCCCGGCGTGGATGAAGGAAAACCTGAGTCTTAACTATCAGCAGGATGCAGCTCCAGCCTGGGAAAACACAACCAATAAGGTGATGGTTGATATGTATGATGAATATGCCGAGGATGTTCTGGCCGTCGTAAAGATGTTCAAACAGGAAGCAGACATTGACATTACCGCAGTTGGGGTACAGAATGAGCCGGCTTTTTGTGAGCCTTATGCATCCGCTGTTTTAAGTCCGGATAAGTTCGCCCAGGTGATCGCCAAGGTCGGTCAGCGGTTCGAACAGGAAGGTATAACCACCAAACTCTATGGTGCCGAGCAGGTAGGAGGTACAATGAGCGAAGGCCCTGTTTACAGCAATGGGTCGTACCTTGCGGCCTTTGACAATAACCCGGATGCCCAGAAATACAATGATATTTTTGCGCTGCACGGATATGCCAGCGACGGCATCCAGCCGGGACAACAACCCGGGTCAGCCGGATGGGCTGCTGACTTTGAAGCCATCAATGCAAATGGCAAAACACGCGAACTCTGGATGACAGAGACCGAACCATCGTCAGCTGACTGGATGGCTGATTTCAACAACGCAGCTAATATCCTTACAGCTTTTGAGTCGGGAAATGTATCTCTCTGGACCGAATGGGCATGGGATGGCCATTGCATCGACAAAGGCAAGCCCACCCAAAAATTCTGGTCACAGAGCATGTTTTCCTACATTAAGCCGGGAGCTGTTCGCATCACCAGCCAGTCAGGAAGCAATGACGTACTTTCCACTGCCTGGGTAAACGACGCCCAACATGGAGGAAAAACCGTCATCGTGCTGATGAACAAAGGTCTGGCACCATCAACCGTGACCATCAGTCAGCAGGACATGGCCCAGAAATATACGGTATACCGTTGTTCGGAAAATGTAGCCCGCTTCAAGGATAACTCCTATCAGAAGGGCGATAAACTTCTTCTGGCCCCACAGTCGATCGTAACCCTTGTATCCGGTGTAGAAGGCGAACCAACCATTGACGCCGTCGCCGATCAGATCGTTTTCATCGATGACGGGGAAAAAGTGATTGACCTTAGTGGGATCACCGATGGTTATGATACCAATCAGTATCCGGTTACTGTGGATTACAGCCTTTCTGACAATACCATCCTCAGTGGTGTTACCCTTGACTACACTTCTCCGGGTCAGACAGGTACCTTCACTTTCCTCCCTGCAAAGGCAGGAACAACCGAAGTTACGCTGAATGTTACATCCAATAACATTACATCATCCATCACATTCAACGTCGTGGTAAAAGATTATAATTTGCCTACGATCAATCCGGTTACCGGGGACTTCAGTTATGAAGAAAATTCGGGCACTCAGTCGATTCCCCTGTCGGGTATTTCAGACGGTGGTGACGGCGGACAGGCACTTACCGTTTCGGCCGAAGTCACTTCTTCCAATCCGGCAGACGTGGTGAATGACCTGGCAGTTGATTATACCTCTCCTTCGGGCAGCGGTCAGATCTCATTCACTCCCGGCAATGCAGGGACAGCTGAAATTACCGTAACGGTTACGGATAACGGACCGGAAGGGAAAAACACGGTCACCACCACGTTTAATGTGGAAGTCACCAAACTCTACAACAATCCGACCATTGATCCTGTAACAGGTGATCATAGTTACGTGGAAGGCGCAGGTGCACAGAGTATTTCCCTTGGCGGCATCACAGACGGTGGTGACGGCGGACAAAACATGACGGTTTCGGCAGCAGTGACTTCTTCCGACCCGGCAGATGTCGTTGGTAACCTGAGTGTGAATTATACTTCACCCTCCGAAACGGCTGAACTGACGTTCACACCTGATAATCCGGGAACGGCAGAGATAACCGTTACGGTTACGGATGATGGCCCTGCAGGTAAAAATACCACGACCACTGCCTTTACGGTGGAGGTTACGAAAAATACCGATGGGATCGGAAACGGGTCGGCTGCAAATATCAAACTCTATCCAAATCCGGTGACCAACAAAGTGTTTGTCGAAATGCCAGCAAACACCTTCAGCCGGTATTCAGTCATTGGCGTCGACGGCACAGTCATTAGCCAGCAAAAGATTAGCGGTGAGAAAATTGAAGTAGATGTTGCTTCACTCCCAAAAGGCTTCTACCTGCTAATCCTTGAAGGCCGCGACAAACCGGTGATTCTTAACTTCATTAAATAATCAGAACAATGAAGCTGTACCGGTTAATTCTGCCTCCTGCCCGGAAGTCTCCTTCCGATGAGACTGAAAGGTAATCGATGACAGAATTGGCGAAAAATAAAGAGGGTCCCGGAAGGGGCCCTCTTTTTCTTGAGTCAGATCTGGCAATGATTGATCCTCTGTTTACTGAATCCTCATCCCGGCAAACTTTCGGCTTTTCCAATCCAAAAGTAAAGCGAAATTGATATATTTATTCCTTCATTCCACCAACTACCAACCATTATGAAAAAACTTACCGTTCTGATGTTGCTGTTCATCAGTATGACCCTCTCAGCCCAGGAGATAAGAGAACTAAATGCCGGTGGCATACAATATCCTTTCAATGATGTTTACAAGCATTCCGGCTTCTGGATCACCAATCCGGATATCGATATTAAACAGTATTCTGTTGTACTGTTCAGAAAAAACTTTGAACTGGATTCCAAACCGGCCAACTGCATAGTCCACATATCTGCCGATAATCTTTACCGTCTGTATATCAATGGAAAATTTGTTTGTATGGGCCCGGCACGTGACGATTATTTCCACTGGAACTATGAGACCATCGATATAGCCTCTCTTCTTCATGCAGGTGAAAATGTGATTGCCGTGCAGGTGAATAATTTTGGTCATGATAAGGCGAATGCCCAGTTCTCCTGGAAAACCGGCTTTATCCTTTCTGCCCATGATTCGGTAAATGCAATAGTGAACTCCGATGACAAAACCTGGAAGACCACTGTAAACAAGGCCTACAGGGAACGTCCCGTGGAATGGATGAACAGTGTTGATATCGTACAGGGGTGGTATTGCATCAATCCCAACGATTCCATCATTGGGTCCGATTATCCCTGGGGTTGGGAAAAACCGCATTATGACGATTCTCAGTGGAAAACACCGGAATGGCTTGGTTCCCCGAATATCAGGTATACCGGGGAATCCGGTCCGCTGCTTATGCAACCCAGGAGTATCCGGTTGCTGGATCAGCAGATCGAACGATTTTCCTCCATAGCACGCACAGAAAACATGATGCTCAAATCCATGCCCTTCAATGGAACAGATTCCCTGGTTATCCCTGCGAATTCAAAGGTTACCATTCTCATTGACCATAAAAAGGAAACCATGGGATTTCCCCGGATGATCATCTCGGGAGGGAATGGAAGCACCGTCAAAGTGCAGTATGCCGAAGCCCTGTATGATAAGAACAAGCTGAAAGGGAATCGTAATGATCTTGCCGGCAAAACGATGATCGGAGTCTATGATATTTTCGTGCCGGGAGGTCAAAGTCATAGTGCCTACGAGGCATTGTGGTACAGGGCATTCCGGTTTATCCGGCTTGAGATTACTACCGGTAACCAGCCGCTTGTCATAAATGACTTTTATAACCTCTGCACCCACTATCCTTTTAAAGAGAAAGCCTCCTTTACGTGTGATGATCCGGACTACACGAAAATATGGGATGCCGGCTGGCGTACCGACCTGATCTGTTCGCAGGACCTCTATATGAGCGATGCCTACTATGAGACCATGCAATATGTTGGTGACACGCGTGTCCATGGTATTGTAACGGCAGCCATCACGGGTGATTACTCCCTTTACAGGCAGGCCATCAGGCAGTTTAACCAGTCACGTATTCCCGACGGGCTTACTTTGGCATCCTATCCCAATGACTGGTACTGGATCATTCCTTACTACTCCCTGATGTGGGTTGATATGGTGAAAGATTACACCATGCTCTCGGGAGACAGTATCCTTGCGGCAGAAATGTTGCCGGGCGTACGGGATGTCCTCGACTGGTTCAACCGGCATATCAGTGAAAACGGATTACTCGGTAAACTTGAATGGGCCAATCCAAACGGGGCAGCCGAAAACTCATCCTTATTTTCGCTGTATTATGCATATTCATTGGGGAATACGGCACTGGTTTGTGATTACCTGGGGTTGAAGGATGAAGCCGCGAAATACAGGGAACAATCCCGGAACATCGCCTCAAGCGTTTACAACCTTTCCTGGGACAAAACGAAGAATATGCTGGCAGAGACACCCGAAAAAACAAGGTTTACCATCTGGGACAATATCATGGGGATACTGACCGGTGCGGTTCCCGAAGATGAACAACCCGCTCTGCTGAAAAGAATCCTTGCCCTTCCGGAAATGTCTCAGTTCGGATATTTTACCAGTTTTTACCTGTTCGAGGCTATCAAAAAACTCGACATGGGCAATGACCTCTTTGACCGGGAACTGGATCCCTGGAGAGAACAGGTCAACCAGGAGGGACTTACCACTTTCAAGGAAATAAACAGCGACAGGGCCCGCTCCGATTGTCATCCGTGGTCGACGAGCCCGTTGTATTATATGCTGAATATCGCCGCCGGCATTGAAACGGTTCAGCCGGGGTTTACCGATATCAAGATCGCTCCTGCACCGGGAAACCTTAGATTTATCAACGCCTCAATGCCGGTTCCTTCAGGTATCATCTCTATAGATTTAAAATTTGATGGTAAAGGAGGGGTGAAGGGTACCGTATCTGTCCCTGAAAATACCCACGGCGTTTTCGTTTGGAGAGAGAAAGAGTTGAAGCTCAAAAGCGGGGTGACGGACATTAAACTCTAAAAGGATACCGGTTGCCTACCCAGTTCTTGATAGTGAAACGGGGAAAACAGGTATGGATTTTACGTTTTGTGTCATAAAAAGGCTTTCTTTTGTTAACCCTTTTTCAATCATCTTGTTATATATATAAGTTGACTGATCCTGACTTGTATCGTCACCCTCTGTATTATTTTACTCAATACAATTTGCCTTTTTCTGAACGATCAGGCATAGCTATTCCGGGACCTTTCCGGTCGCAATCTACCCTCTTCACGTTAGTTTTTCCCCTTGTTCACCTTTTTTTGCCGGATGACTATGTTCACGGCCATCTTAGACGGCTTTTTTCCCCGTCGAACAGGCAAACCTTGTTCCGGGGGTTGAACAATCGACTGCAGAAAATACACAAACACTAATTCAAGTACCAACTTTAATTCTCATGAAAATGAAACATCTCTTAAAAATGACGGCAGGAACCATTGTCATCTTTCTTGCAGTTATGGCCTGCAAGAAAGATGACAAAAAATCAACGCCTAAAAACTATTTTAAGATTGGAGACAAAACATACACCGTCGCCAATGCATCCATGGAAAACTGGGGTTTGGATACTGATACTTCCGATTTCTGGGTATATGATGGATACAACATCGACCTGGCCTTGTTTTCCAGCGGACTGACCCTTCAAACGACAAGCAGCGGATACCTGAATGTTCTTGGAAAAGGACAGATATTGTATTTTGAACTTTACTCTACCAGTGGCACCAACCTCGACAACGGGGATTTCACCTTCGACCCGTCAAGCGGTCCATACCAGGTAGGAACTTTTGATTATTGTGATTACTCCCTGACCTGGGATGAGACAAATTCCGACAATGACTGGATCCCGGTTTCTTCCGGAAAAATTACGATAACCCGTAATGGGAACGATTATGAACTGACCTTTGACTGTCAGGATATTTACGGGACGAAAGTGACTGGACATTTTGCCGGGACTTTTCATTACTTCAATTACGAAACCATCTTAAAATCGACAGCCCCTAAGGCGGGGAAAATATTCAGAGGACCCGGAAGACATGATTAAACCGAAATAAGAACATGGTTTAACCATGCCTGAACAGTTCCGTAGACCTCAGCGTCCGGGTTTGCTTCCGGTTAATAAATAATGACCTTCTTTACTGAACTCGTGTTTCCGTCAGATAATCTGACAAGATAGATGCCTGCAGGCAGTGAACCGGTATCAATGGTCAACAGGCTCGTTTTCATCCTGGTGTTGTAAACCGTTCTTCCGCTCAGGTCAGCGACGGATACGTCATATTCGGAAGGGTCGTCCGGTTTAGTTATGGTAACGTAATTTTCTGCAGGATTAGGATATATTGAAAAAGAAGGCCCGGACTTAACCGGGACCGTGCCGGTATTCATGAATCCATTGGTGCTGAGGAGTTCCACATAACCACAAATTAAGCTGTTTAAATAGACTTTATAGTATGTACATACCAATTTAGTATCAGAAAGGGCAGTTATTTTTGGAAGATCCGTAGAAATGGGATTATCATTAACGATAACATCGGTAGTGGGCCTTACTGAATCTCCTTCAGCGACACTTTTTGATAGTACATATTTTATATCATAAATACTATCGAAATTCTTACTATAACTTATCATCAGGTTTGTATCCAGGGAAAACACAGAAAAATTGTTGATATCGTACTCAAGATAAGAATCGTTCGAAAATGTCATTTGATTGTCTTGATCCACTGTGCCTGATTTCATTGCACCTATTGTCCCGAACCTGTCGTCTGTTAATTTAGTGTAGGAAAGTATAAAATTGTTTTCATCCAAAACAATGGTTTGCAAATTTTTGGGATGTTCGGAGGAATATTCTGCTGGTTCACTATAAGTAATATTATTCTGACTATCAACTTCACCAATCTGGCAAACACCATGACTATTTTTGTCCAGGAAATTTAACATGAATTTATCCGAAGAAAGCGTATCGATATTCATATATTGGGTAAATCCCTCCGGTTGGTGAGTTACACAGAAGGTGTCCATGGCGATATTAAGATCATTATCCACGGTACCAAGAGCGCAATTATCATAGGAGCTGTTACCATCGTGATAAAAGATAATAATTCGATCATCAGACATCACCGTTTGGGCGTATTCTTCAAATTCCATTGAAGAACCCCAATAACCCATGTGTCTTGCCTTGAGAATTAACGTATTACCTTTGCTTATGGCATTGCCCGTGGTGTAATGAAAAGCCTGACAAATAAGATCGTAATCGTCGAGATAAGAAAGCAGAAACCGGGAACCGGAGAGAGGAGATATTTGAATATCACTGATTGTTCCTGATCGTGTAAAACTGATCGCAGGGGAAAATTTGATAATGGTGTCGTTGCTTATGTCACCAAAGATAAAATAGCCGCCCTGAGTAGGGGATGTCCCCCCATAGGCGATTATAAATTTGTCAGGAGATAGTGTTTCAATAATCAGAGGCTGCACTCTATCTACGGAATATGAAAATATTTGTGGACTGGTGGAATTAATACTGTCCTGCCCGTATCCTGGAAGTAAGGAGAAAACAAAAAGTGTTAGGATTAAAAGACGTCTCATTGATTGTATTTTTAAAGTTTAGTTTATTAATTGTTCACAGCTGCAGCTTTGATCACACTACTCTCACTAATTCCGCCGGGGTTGAATGACTGCACGGTGAAATAATAATCCTGGCCGGCGTTCAGGTTATTGATCGTAACGGTGGTATCACCGTATACCATGTAGTTTTCGTAAAGTTTATGTTCTTCCGGACCGTAGCTGACATTATACCCTTCAGCTCCTTTTGCGGGATTCCAGGAGAGCCGGACGCTTCTCGGGTCAGCGGGATTTCTGCGGGCAACAAATGATTCAACTTCACCCGGTAGGGCTTCACTTCCATTACCAAAGGCCCTGAACCCCGACAGGGCGAAATATCCCCCGGGTACACTGATATTCCTGATTCGCAGAAACCTGCAGGATACAGGTTTTTTCAGCTGTGTATAATCCTGGGAGTTATCTGTCGTATTTTCCGATTTATCAATGATAACATCCCAGTTTTTATTATCAGCGGAACCTTCAACGATATAGCGATAGCAAAGTCCGGGTTGTCTTCCGAAGATACTGGTGTTCACATCGGCAAAATCTACCTGGATGGCATAAACATCACATCGGCTTTCCAGGTCAAGGTCAGCCCATTCGGTATCATCACCGCTTTGGGCTGCCCAGCAGGTGCGTATGTTTTCATCGGTCATGAACCGGGGCGGATGGCCTTCTTCTGAAGAAGATACGGTCACGGGTTTATCATACGACAGCAGCATCCAGCCTGGAAAGAGTTCCTGGAAATCTTCTACCTGTTTTTGGGGAATAATCAGGGGATAATCACCGAACCGGGTATCAGAATACAGAATGCCGTCATTGTCGAAGAATGCAGGGTAGAGCCCCAGTCTCCGTTCGAAAATATGCCTGACTGAAATGGTGGATGTCGCAATATGCCAGTAATTTCCATGCCGGTCCATGAAGGTGCTTCCATGCCCGGCACCTGCGGCAAATCCCTCCGGTTTATAGGAGAAAGGGTTGTGGGCTGCAGTTTTGAAAGGCCCCAAAGGATTGGAGGAGGTATAAACAGCGTCGGCATAACTCTTGAATTCAGTACCCGGACCGGCATACTGAAGGTAGTAGGTTCCGTCATGTTTATTCATCCAGGCTCCTTCTATCCACGGTGAATTTTTATAGTTCGTATTGTAGTCGCCCGGCACTTCCCAGCCGTGATCGGAGGGATTGCCATATATCAAGGGAATGGACTCTCCAACAAGCTTGAAGTGGTCTTTATAATCCAGTTCGATCCCGTAAATCGGATTTACATCGGAGCATCCCCAGTACAGGTAAAGGCGCTGGTCGTCATCCAGGAACAATGCAGGATCCCATACGGTAACGGCAAGACTGTCGCAGGCAATATCCCAGTGGCCTGATTTTGGATCGGTGGTTTTATAAATGGTGCTCTTCTTTGTGGAAGATGCCAGGAAATACAGGGTGTCCCCGATGGAAACCACGGTTGGAGCATATTCTTCAGTCGGGATTTCATTGGTCCCTATAAAAGTCCATGATGCAAGATCATCCGAATACCAATATCCCCCCGACTTAGATGCAAAAAGGTAGTACACGTCCCGGAACAAAATGGCCGTCGGATCAGCCGCCTCTCTGCGAGAGGGTTTATCGGGCTGGTAACGGTAACTGATGTCCACAGGGTTGCAGATCGTTTTTAAATCAGAGTTGTTTTCGGGTCGCATGAGGTTGCATCCGGGAAATAGAATAGCACATAATAGCGGCAGAAGAACATTCTTCATTTTATTTGTTTTATTATTATAGACGGAGACATCGTCAGCGGCTTGTATGAAAAGTGATAGCCAATATTAAAGATAGGAATAATTTGAAAAAGTCAAACTGTCCGGAAATTTTTTTTACTTGTGACAGTACCATTTGCAGAAAGGCGGGGTCAGAATAATCCGGATCCCGGATTCACCGGTCAGCAATTTCCGGGCTTTCATGATCATGTTGAATCCTGAAAATCCTTTTTTTTTGTTTATTTCTTACAGGTATTAGCGAATGTTTTTTCTGTTAATTTTATAAAACCATACAAATGAAGAAGGCAGACTGGGATCCCGGATTATACCTTAAATTCGGACGGGAACGGATTCAACCATCCATTGATCTGGTCTCACGTATCGATTATGACCGACCGTCAAAGATCATTGATATAGGTTGCGGGCCGGGCAACAGCACCCGGGTTCTTTTCTCCAGGTGGCCCGGGGCAAAGATCACCGGGGCTGATAATTCACCTGCGATGATCGAAAAAGCCAGGATGGATTATCCTGACCAGACATGGATCCTGTTTGACGCTGGTAATGATGAAATGGATGAACAGTTCGACATTGTATTTTCCAATGCTGCCATACAGTGGATTCCCGACCATGAAAATCTGCTGGGCCGTTTTGCCTCTTTCCTGGAGACAGATGGTGTACTGGCCGTGCAGGTACCCCTGTTCTGGGACATGCCCGTTGGTAAATCACTGCTGAAGATTGCAGATAACCCACGATGGAGAACAGCTACCGCAAAAGTAAAGGACTCATTTACGATTCATGATCCTCATACTTATTTTGATCTGCTGAGCCGTCATTTCAGGACCATAGATATGTGGATGACCGATTACATGCATGTTATGGAATCACATCAGTCCATCCTTGAAATGATCAGGAGTACCGGTCTGAAGCCATATCACGAGCGGCTTTCAGATACATCCCTGAGACAGGACTTTGAGACTGAAGTTTTGGAAAGTATTACAGAAGAATATCCGCCTCAATTGAACGGGGAGGTACTTTTCCCGTTCAGGCGGCTCTTTTTCGTCTGCAGGTCTCCGGTCTGAATACTGCACGGTAAAACACGCGGCAGTGCAATATCTGGTTTTATAGCGGAAACGGATCATTGTCCTGTCGGGGGTGTATTCCCGATCACGTTAACTTTTTCCGGTTTATAAATCACGTCAACGGTTTATAACCACCGAGGTTTGATAAGTGTCCTTTGCCGTCACGATCTTCACAATATAATACCCGTTCCGGCATGACTCCAGGTTCACCCTTCCGTTACCGTCCAGTTCATCGGCAAGGACAGCCTTACCATTTAGGTTATAAAGGAATACCCTGGCTTTTCCTGCTTTTTCGGGTAAATTAATAAACAGTTCATCAGCAGCCGGATTTGGGAAAACACGGAACTTCATGTCATCCTTCAAATTTCCCGTTCCGTTGGTTTCGTTGATGTAGATGGTAAATTCCACACGGAGGGAATCCACCCCACCCAGGTCGGTCCCGCCATCATCTTTTATCAGGAAAGAAACCTTTGTACTGCCAAGGATCCGGGGGTAAAATACAAATAAAGCCGAATCGTTGGAAGGTGTATAGGTGAATCTTGGCGATCTGAGAACATCCGGATTACTCATGCTCATTTCGATGGAGATATTCTGGCTTCCGTCATTGCCGTCATTGATACCGGTAAGGTAGATCTCATGTTTGAGATAATTCACATTTAATCCTGTCGTTATATCCGGGATGGGATTGCATTCAGGAGCGGCATTTAGAAAAGGCAGGACTCTGATAGTGAAGGGTGCCGAAACGGCATTATTCAGGGGATCCGGGTTATTTTTGTCGACTACGTTCAGGAAGAGGCGTGTATCTCCAAACACGTTGTTGATGGTACGAACGGTCAGATTAAAAGAGTCAGGAGTAATATACTCGGGCTGATCAAAGTCGATAAGCGGATTCCGGGTAACCGACAGCAGTCAGCTTGTAATTTACCGTATCAAGCGGGCCATCCATGAATTTATTGACAGGGATGACGTGGGTGCCTGAGTTCAGTAAAAAAGCGGTATCGAGATGATCCAGTTTCAGTAATGAGACATATGCCGAATCGATTTTCAGGGTAAAATCAGTGCTGTCGGCATTTCCAAAGTCATCGGATACTTTTATGTTAAAGTCGAAATCCCCCTTGATTGTGGGATATCCCTTCAGAACACCTTCATCGTCGAGCGACAGTCCTCCGGGTAATGAGCCGGAGTTCACTGTCCAGGTAATATCTCCCTGCCCACCTGTAGTTGACAGTTGTTCATTGTATTCCATGTGAGGGTATCCGCGGTGTAGAAAATCTGTGGTAAGCTCGAGGGGCATCTGCCCGGATGTGCCGGCCTTCTTCAGCATAACAAAATACCCTGATTCAACACCATTGTTAGATGCTTCCGGGCCCGGAAGTGTAATACTGCCTTTCGGATAATCTTTGGCGTAAATGTTATAGTAGCGGTACTGGGCAACGATCTGTCCCGGCTGTTTAACGAAGTTCTGTTCAAGCCACTGAGGAATCGTTGATGTATACAGGTTGTCAAGGACTTCATAGGCTACATAAACAGTGACATCTTCGTCAACGTCAAAGGAGAGGTAATTCTCATATGTACTTGAAGCAGTAGCGAATGGGATCGGAATGTAGGTAAGCCCGCCATACAGGCTTACATCGCTGAAATTGATTTCCGTCCCGTTCTTATAGCTTGGCAGTTCACCGCTGAAGAGTTTTGAAACCGGAAGATAGGATGGGTTGACATTGGTAACGATGACCTCATCACTGCGTTTCGGTTTGATCACCAGGTCGTAGACCTGGTATGCGAAGTCATTTTCATTGTCGAGCACATCGATTTGTATATTATATTCACCAGAAACCACCGGTATACCTTTCAACAACCCGTCGGAGGAGAGTTCAATTCCTTCGGGCAGCGGATCATGGTCGGGATCAACAGAGAATGTGAAATCCGCATTTCCGGACACATGGATTTTTTGCTTATAAAGTGCTCCCTGTGTTCCTTCCGGAAGCCGCGTGGTTGTGATCTGAGGCTGATTGTCGACTCTCAGAAGAACGGTTGCGGTACTTTTTTTCCCCAGGTTGTCATACGCCACTGCTTTCAGGACGTTATCCCCAGGTGCCAGATTAACGGGAGTATTGTATGGAGAGGCAGAGAGGGTGGCAACAAGGTTCTCATTGACGAGGATTTCCACCTTGCTGACAGATCCGTCATTGTCACCTGCAACGACCTCCAGGGCGGCAGGCTGACCGGCCGGAATATACTGTCCCCATAGCAGGTTTGCAAAATAGACATTGGGGTAACTGTTCCCGTCATTCACATGGTCGAGGGCCCATCCCACCAGGTCCTGTGAGCTGGCAGCATCCCATTGTACACCGTGTGGTACGCCGGGAAATATGGTAAGCCTCGGGTTCACACCTGTCACCCAGTTGTCACTTCCCCGGGGATCTCCGTTCAGAAGCCTGATGGCAGCTACCTGGTCACCCAGTCCATCCCCATAACTGTCCAGTTCTCCTACATTAGCCCAGAACGGTATGTCCTTCGCCCGGTCCATCGACCCGCTAAAACTCATACCCATCGGGATGGCTGCCGCGAACAGATCGGGATAATTATTGATAAAATCATACGTTCCCCGGCCTCCCATGGAAAAACCGGTAATATAGATTCTTGTCGAATCCCCATGCTGATTCTGAATGAGATCATTAATGACGTTCACCAGGTCGGTAAAATGCTGTGTCCAGCCTGATGAGGTTGCCGGGGCAATGATATAAGTGGGCACTTTCTGGCTGTTTTTACCGAAATTATGCCACATCCTTACCGGCGGATCCACACAGTTACGAAGCCTTGCAAGGTTGTCTTCGCCGCAGCATCCGTGAAGGAAGATTGCAACCGGGTAAACTTCCGTAGTGTCCATATTTTCGGGTGTATAAAGGTAATATTGCGTATTGCCTTCGACGTTAAATCCCCATTCAGGGAATCCCTTATAGTCGATCTGTGACCAGACCTCTGTGATCCCGGCCGTAACCAGATATTGCGGAAATGAGAAGTAGTTTTGTTTTCATAGGGTGTTGGATTTGCGAATGGAAGAGATTAGAGATTAGAGAATAAAAGAGATTAGGGATTAGAGATTAGGGATTAGAGATTAGGGATTAGAGATTAGGGATTAGAGATTAGGGATTAGAGAATGATAAGTTCTGGTTAAAATTAATCCATTAATTAAAAAAAACATAGGGAAAAACGATCTTTGATGTAATCTTTCTGTAAACCGGTAAACCGGATTGATAACGAAGGCTTCAATTTTAGGACCTTTCGTTATATACGATGAAATTCGGGTTTTGTCGGGTGTTAAAATCCTGAAAGGGGAGAAGACAATTCATTTTTTTTAATATATTCGTATTAGTTTGAAAGAAATCCTGAAAATATAATGATGAATTTCCGGTGACCGGGGTTGAATTCCGGCTTTGTTGCCCAATTGAAAAAACTCTGAAATCCCCTAAAGATCTGAGAAGATACATGAATAAATCACAAAACCTATGCATCACATGCTTCTGCTTATTTTTCTTTTGTCTGACGCCTAATGTGATGGCAGGAGGACCAGATGCCGAACTGGTGTACCAGGAGACCAGGATACAAGTGAACAATGGTAACCTGATAAAGGATGAATCGTTCCAAATAAAAATAAACAACCGGAGCGGCGAAAAATATACAAAAGTGCAGATACCTTATAGCAGCATGATTAAGGTGTCGGATATCAAAGCGTTTATCAGCGATAAATATGGGCGGGTCGTTAAAAAACTACAAAAAAAAGATATCCGCGATCGCAATATTCTCACGGAAGGCGCATTCCACGAAGATTATTTTATACGGGAATTTTCCCTTAAACATACGATATATCCATATACGCTGACGTATTCATACGAAGTCAGAGAGGATCAATTCCTGTACCTGGATGTCTGGAATCCTGTTATGGACCCGGATATTCCCACACATAAAGCCCTGTTGTCTGTTGAAGTCCCGGGAGATTACCGGATTTACTTTTCTGACCATGACATTGACGGTTTCAGCGCCGATACTGCTGGAATCGTACATAAGTACTCCTGGGAAGCATCCTATACACATCAGGTTAAAGAAGAATTATTTGGTCCTCCGCTCGAAGAGTTTATGCCTGTTGTAAAAGTTGTTCCCGCTAAATTCAGGTATGATATTGAAGGCAGGTCGGATTCTTGGGCGGACTTTGGGAAATTCGATTACCTGCTGGCCGAGGGCCTTTCTTCCCTTCCGGAAAAAGAGACTTCTAAAATAAACTCCCTGATCAAGGGGATCGATGATGAGAAGCAAAAAATCCGGGTATTATATCACTACTTGCAGGATGAGACCCGTTACATCAATATCTCGTTGGAAACCGGTGGCTTAAAGCCTCATTCGGCGTCGTACGTGGCTGAGAATAAATACGGAGACTGTAAGGCACTGACAAATTACTTCAGGTCCGTGTTGGAATATGTGGGGCTTCCTTCCTATTATACCTCTGTCAGAGCTGGTAACGCTATTGAAAAGATTGATCCTGATATGCCCTCCCAGCAATTCAACCATGTGATTTTGTTTGTCCCGTTATCTGACGATACGTTATGGCTGGATTGTACCAGTAACGGGCCCTTTAACTATCTTGGCACGTTTACGCAAAACCGGTTTGCCCTGATCCATGATGAGGACAGCAGTCATCTCTTGAGAACGCCGGCTTTACAGGACGAAGACGTACTGGAAACAAGGTCGGTTCATTGCCGCTATGACGGTGAATCCGGAAGCAAAGCTACGTTTAACCACACTTACCGCGGCGAAAATTTCGAAATGCTTAATTACTTTGCACAATCCTATGACGAATCGGATAAGGACAGGGTAATCCGGAAATATTTTCTGCAAAAGGGTTTTGATGTTGATGTTTACAAGCTGACCTCAGCCTGCAGGGATTCCCTTTACATCAGCTTGTCATACACAGGGAAATCCCATAACTCTTATACACCTTATGGGAATGAGATCATCATACATGTTCTTCCTCTGGACATCCCAAAAATGGAGAAACCTGGAGAAAGGAAACTGCCGGTGCAGATCGATTATCCTGTGTATGAAGCAGATACGCTTTCCTATGAGATTCCTTCCGGATACAGAGTTTCTAATGACCTCCCGGACCGGACCATTGAAAACAAGTTCGGACGATACCAGCTCCGGTTCATGCCCGGTAAAGATCGGGTCGTGATAGTGAAAAGTATTCTGATCCATGCCGGTTGCTGGTCTAAGGATGAATATCCGGATTTTTATGATTTCATATTACAAGCTGTCAATTCTGAGATTGGTCTTAATATTCTAACCGATAAACATGATTAAATGATGAAATACCTGACTACTCTTTTTGTGCTGTTCTTCTCCTTTTCATGGAGTCTGGAGGCCCAGGAATTTTCCCGTGAATATGGAAAAATAGGCAAAGAGGCCATTATGATGGACCATTATGCCCCTGATGATTCGGCTACGGCTGTGGTTTTGTTCGACATCGGAAAATCCCACTTTGCCAGAACTGAAAATTCATTTGACGTGATTTTTGAAAGGACCACCAGGATCAAAGTTCTTTCCGATGCCGGGATCAAATGGGCGGATGTTCAGATCCCTTATTACCAGGAAGGCGGCATCTACGAAAAGGTATATGAAATGGAAGGGTCGACCTATAATTTCGAGGATGGCATACTTAATCTTACTCCTTTGGACCTGACGAATGTTTATGATGAAAAACTGAATGAACGCTGGAACGTGAAAAAATTTGCCATGCCGAATGTCAAAAAGGGATCGGTCATCGAATTCAGGTATAAGATTTATTCCCAGTATATGTTCAATTTACGTGACTGGGAATTTCAGTGGGAGATCCCTGTTCTGTACAGCGAGTATGAAGTGAGGATGATCCCTTTTTACGAGTATACCTGGCTGTTGCAGGGTTCTGATAAATTCAGCTACCAGGACTCATATGAGGATAGAGGATTACAACGTCAGTTCGGACCGATAACTTTCCACGATATGGTAAATAAATATGTCATGGAAAAGGTGCCGGCCTTCCGGGATGAAGAATTCATATCGTCAAAAGACGACTATCTCATGAAGATTGATTTCCAGCTCTCTAAAATTATTCATATGAACGGGACGGAGGAGGATGTTATTACCACGTGGCCCGCACTGGTCGATGAAATGATAAAATCAACCTATTTTGGGAAGTATCTCAAAAAAAGTGAGAAGCTCGCAGCCAAACAGGATATCATAACCAGCCTGGCAGGTAAGTCGGAACAGGTAAGGTTTGATGAAATCATGAACTATGTAAAGTCAAATTTCAACTGGAACAATATCAATTCGGCTGATGCCATAAAGTCACCCGACGATTTTCTGAAGGATAAATTTGGCAACAGTTCAGAGCTCAACTTATTTCTGGCCGGAAGTTTGAGAGCCGCCGGGATAGAAGCTTATCCTGTATTGATCAGCACAAGGAGCCATGGAAAGATTAAATATGATTATCCATATTTAAGCTTTTTTAATTACGTGCTTGTCGAAGCCATCGTTAATGGTAAACCTGTGCTTGTAGACGGAACAAATCCATTGATCGCCAACAGCAGGATACCTGTTAACTGTATTAATGACAGGGGATTAGTTGTTGAAAAGGGAAATCCGAAATGGGTCGATCTGGAATGCCATATACCGTCGGAAATGAATACTTACCTGGAAATCAATGTTTCAAACCTCGAGTTGAACGCTACTATCATGAAAACGGCATCAGAATATGAGGCGCTTAATATAAGGTCAAATTGTGGTGAGGATGTGGATGATATAAAGGAACAAGTCATCGACAAAACCTATAATCTGATTGATTCGACTATCAGCATTAAAAATGTGGATGATATAAGCAAACCTTATACGCTTAGTTACAGGATTTCCAATGCATCCCAGATTCTTGGAGAAAAAATTTACGTGGCTCCTTTTTTAAATGAGACGCTGAAGACGAATCCTTTACGACAAAAGTACAGGACTTATCCCATCGATATGATTTATCCGGTAAAGCGTACCTTTAGTTCTACCATCAAAGTGCCCGAAGGTTATACGGCCGATTTTTTACCTGAAACAACTTCCTACAAAAATGACTTTATTGAATTCAACTATAGGGTAATGAATGACGGGAATACTGTAATAGTTTCCTTTGATTACTATTTCAAGGAATCGGTATATTCATCCCGTGATTATGACAAGATCAAGTTTTATTTAAATGAGATCGTGAAGAAAGGAAATGAAAAAGTTGTATTAAAGAAGATTTGATCAGGACATTCAACGGAATGCTGTTATTCAGTTTCCTTCGTCCGGTAGACGAAAGATCAGGATGATACCGGCGGATTCAATATCAGGGATGTAGGTTTGTCTGACCTGCAGTTTTGAATTGAAAATGGTACACTCCGGATTTAACGGAAAGCATCACCCTGTTATTTTCTGAAGATATCACGCTGATATTCCCGTTGCTCTTTATTTTCCCACCGCTTTCGTAAATATTTCGGGGATGATCTGTCGGGATGCAAACCGTAGCCATTGTATTGCCGGGAATGGAAATATCCAGAGATACAAGCCCGTTTTTCCGTTCCCATGAACAGGTAACCGGACCTCTGACCGACTCGTATCTGGCTTTTGCCCATTTCACACCGCCGTTTATGGCTGGTGAAATTTGTATCTTATCGAAGCCCTGAGCATCAGGGGCAGGGGCGATGCCACCCAGTGCCTTGAAGAACCATTCGCTTACAGACCCGAACATGGGATGGTTCTGTGACCCTCCTCCCCGCCAGCTTTCCAGCAGGGTTGTGGCACCGTGTTCAATCATATAGCCGTATGAAGGGAAAGTCGTCTGGTTATTGATCATCTCTGCCAGTGAATCGTTACCGGTAGTGTGGAGAACGTTGAACATGAATTTTGTCCCGAAGATACCGGTGGACAGGTGATGATCCCGTTTTTCAACAATATCGCTGATCAGATATTGCAATACCCTGTCTTTGTAATCAGGGGGAACAAGGTTAAAATAGAGGGCGAAACTCTGATCAGCTTGTGTACCTTTACCCACGGCACCTGTCTCCTTATTAATGAATGAATCGACGAAAGTTGTCTTAATCGTATTTGCCAGGTCTGCATACTTTTTCTGGTCTTGCTTGCGGTTAAGTAATCCGGAAAATTCCGACAATTTATCCGCACAATAAAAGTAAAATGCGGTACCTGTAACCGGGAGATCCTTTGGCGCTATGGTGCCATGATCACCAAGTCCGATGCTGATAATATTGTGGTTTGCATGTTCGCTGATAAAATCTGTAAGTTTCCTGAACGCATCGTACTGTTCTTCTACAAGGCTGATATCCCCATAATATTGAAGAAGTTTATCGAGGAGGAAGGGATGGGCGATCATCCAGCCTATCGGCCCGGTATTATCGGTGAGACCCATATCGTATATCCCGTTGTCGGGTGCACATTCGGGCATTCCACCGGAAGGTTTCTGCTCATCCTGGAAATTCATTACCATGTTGGAATAGAAAGAGGGCATGGCATAATTATCGATATAGGCTTCGCAAGCAGTAACGATATCCCCGCCATAACCGAACTTTTCCCTTCCCGGGCAATCGGACTCAATGCTGAACACATTGCTGAGCAGGGTCCATTGGGTATTTTGCTGGATCTGGTTGAAGAGGCTGTCTGAACATTCAAAAGATCCGTTTGGTGTGAGGTCGGAATTCATCCTCAGTCCGGTCAGCGTGTTCAATCCGGGGGTACCCGGGAACCCGGTAAGTTCGACATACCTGAACCCATGAAAGGTAAAGCGGCTGTTGTATTCTTCTTCACCCCGACCTTTCAGGATATAAATATCCCGCTGGTCAGCATTTTCAGGGGCACCTGGTCTTTGCTGAATGTATGATCCCTTCATGATATGGCATGCCATGGTGGAACGGTCATTCAGGGTACTGTCTTTAAAGAGCAGTTCTCCGTATCTGAGCTGTACCCTGGTCCCAGAGCTGCCCTGTACTTTCAGTCTGGCACAGCCGGCAAAGTTCTGTCCCATATCGAAGATATAAACACCCGGACTGACCTGCCAGAAGGAAACAGGTTTCACCTCTCTTGTCACGCGCACCGGTTCCTGTAGCTGGGCTACCAGCATGCCTCCCGGTGATTCAGTCAGTTTAGCCTGCCTCCACGACTTATCGTTAAAACCGGGACTGTCCCAACCGTCCTGTTCAAGACGGGCATCATATTTTTCCCCCAGGTAGACATTATTTCTCAGGATGGGACTGTTACCGGTTTTCCACGAAGCATCCGACACAATAAGCTGCTGAGAGCCGTCGGTGAACTCAACTTTCAACTGGGCAATCAGCTTCGGCTGACCAATGGTCAGGATCTTTCTCAAGTTGAACCGGTTGAACAGGTAGAGGGGCAAAGGGTTATACCAGCCGTTACCGAGCAGGATGCCGATGGTATTGTCTCCTGTGGAAACCAGGTCCGTGACGTCATAGGTATTGTACTGGATCCGTTTGCTGTAATCTGTCCAACCGGGATTCAGGACATCCTTTCCTGTTTTTTTGCCGTTCACGTAAGCTTCAAAATATCCAAGTCCGGCAATATACAGCCTGGCTGTTTTAACGGTTTTGTCAAGGCTGAAATCTTTTCTGAACAGGGGAGCGGGGATGTCTTTGTACATATCCGCTTCGTTCTCAGGTGCCTTGATACCATTAAAAATCCATTGTGCTTTCCAGTCGCCGGCGGAGAACAATCCGGTTTCAAACCAGGCAACATCGCTGTATTCCGAGGGAGTGCCATGCTGATCCCAGAACTTCACTTTCCAGTAGTACCGGGTTGAAGGCTGCAGGGGTTTTCCTTCATAAGGCACCTGTATATTGCTGTTTGATACTATCTTACCTGAATTCCATATAACTGAATCCTGTTCCGTCAGACGATCTTCACCGGCAGCAACCAGAATCTGGTATGCAGTCTGCATGGTTCCCTTAACCTTGTTACTGATCTCCCAGGAAAACCGAGGTGTTTTTGTTCCAATACCCAGGGGTTGTTCCTTATAGTTGCATTTCAGGACGGATGGAGAGGAGGATGGTGTATGGTTACAGCCTGTGAGGCACATCACGGTCGTCAGAAGGCTGAAAACGCATGCTTTTAAGGTTACGGATGTTTTCATGAAAAAGAATTTAAATGCAAGGATTTCTATGGAAAAATTGAGGCAACTGTCTGATTTTATGTCTGCCACGTAAATTTAGAATAAAAACATCAAAAGGAAGAAAATTTCACTGAATATTGCGGTGATTCGCGGTGCACAAGGAGATGGCAGGCCGGTCATCCGGTTATCAAACCCCTGCCCGGAAAGATGGAGAAGCCGGAGGACCCCTGATTCAGTCTGCCTAAATCCCTATTTTAACAGAAAGTCCGGAATTTATTATCTGACTATCTTTTTTTACTTAAAACGATCGTCACTATAAACGTTTGGTAGATTGAATACCAGACATTTGCACCACGTCCTTAATGTTTCAGAAACACACTGGCGAAGTCAGAAGGCGGGGAAAGCCTTCAACCATTTTTGAATCGTGCAATATTTTTGTATTTTTCACCTACCTAATAGAACAGAATTTCTGCCTTTGGGCTTCCCCGGAAATTTTATTTCCATAGCTAATAAATACCGGGTTTTATTTTGAATTGATTGACAATAGTGAGAAATTGAGTCCGGGATGAGATTTCAGATTCCGGTCAAAGAATAGTTCACATTTCTTAGAAAATGAAGCAAATCCAGTTGTGGAACAAAGTTGTGTCAGGCGACCGAATGGCCTTAGGAATAATTTTCAGAACCTACTACGATGATTTGTTTATTTATGGATTGAAATTCAGCAAAGATAAGGATCTGATTAGGGATGCTTTACAGGAACTCTTCCTGAAAATTTGGAAACACAAGCAGAACCTTAATGGGATAACCGAAATCCAGCCTTATATTTTCAAGATGTTCAGGAACCAGGTGATTGATTCTATCAGATCCGACGGTAAGTATATTTTTAACGGTGAAGGACCACTTCTATGATGAACTTTGTGAGTTTTCCGCTGAAGACTTCATTATCAGCCGCCAGGTCAATCAGGAAACCCGGGATAAACTGGCTCTTGCATTGAAACAGCTTTCCCCGAAGCAACGGGAAGTGATATATCTCCGGTATTACCACGGGATGGATATTGTTGCCATTGCCGAAGTAATGCAGATCAATCTGCAGTCTGTCAGAAATAATATCTACCGGGCTATGACCACCCTGCGTCAATCCTTCTGAGGATCTGAAATCTATCTCCTCCGGGTATTGAAAGCCCATATTAAATCTGTAATTACCTTAACGAACCACACGCCGGTAACCTTCTTATGGCTGTCCTGCTATGATCGCCGGCAGATAAACCGGTCATCCTGATAAAGAAAGTCTTCACCTCTTAAATTCTTTTTTCCGATAAGGATCAAAGCCGGAATAACTCCTTTTCCGTCAATGCATTCAAATTTTAAGAATCCGGAATAAATTTAGCGGTCCAATGAAAACAAGTCCAGGCCATTTCCTGATATTTTATGATCTGTAAAAAATAATTGAGTTTTCAATGAGTATAAACCGGCACTTTCACAGTGTAATTTTAAAACAATGTATCTAACGATTATTTAGGAAGTAGATGAAATTCGAAGAACTTATCTTAGATGATGACTTTATTTCTTTTGTTGAGGGGAATAACGATCAGAGCGCTGAAAAGTGGGAAAAGCTCGCAGAAAAAGATCCTGAATTCAGACAGGAAATGGAGTTGGCACGGGAAATTATTTTTGCATTAAAAAATTTGCATCGATCTAAAGTGCCCTTTGACAAGCAGGCCGAAAATGATTATTTACTAAGGGAGATTGATCTCCGGGAAAAGCATTCGGGACACAGGTTGAGAAGTCTGATACCTATATTTAAAGTCGTTGCCATAGCAGCATCATTACTACTTATAATGAGTTTATCTGTGTTATCGTATTATTATTTCAGCAGCCGCCAGCATAAAGTTGACCGTCATGCTTTCCATCAGGTGATCGCTCCCAAAGGCGAAAAAGCCGAGGTGATCCTTTCAGACGGGTCAAAGGTATGGCTGAATTCCGAAAGTAAACTAAGGTATCCTGAAGGGTTTACCAAAGGGAAGCGTAAGGTCTACCTGGAGGGTGAGGCCTATTTTGATGTTGAGAAGGTGAAAAATTCAACCTTTACGGTAAATGTCAATGATGCCAATATTACGGTACTAGGCACCGAATTCAATATCAAGAATTACAAGGAGGATGATAACCTGGAGGTCACCGTAGTCAAGGGTTCGGTTCTCGTTGCGGATAACAAGGATAAGATGAGTTACAAACCATTAATTCTTAAACCTTTCGAAAAAGCCTCCATCTCCAAATCCAATCATAACATACATCTTGAATCAACCAAAAACGTAGGGTTGCCTGATGTAAAACCCAATACGAAAAATCAGGCAGAGAGGAAAATCACCATCAAGCATGTAGATCCCCAGGCTGATGTTTCCTGGAAAGATCAGAAACTTATTTTTGATAACGAGACGTTATCGGAAATGGCTGTTATGATGAGCCGATGGTATAATATTCCGGTGTATGTTGAAGATTCTTTACTCGGAACTCAACGATATACCGGCAAATTTGTTAATAATGAAAATATCTATCAGGTTTTGAGTGCCATTGAATTAACTACACCAGTGGATTACGACGTCAGGAATAATGAAATATTCATTAAACAAAAGCCAAAGACGAAACCCTGAATATATGACTAACCGACGTGAACTATTTATTAACTAAAACTACCTTGCCTATGTAGAATACCTTCCAGAAAATTCAACTTTCAATTTTTGTGTAAAAAAAGCCGGGAAAGTGCGAGTTCCCCGGCCCTATCAAGTTTTTGTTAATGCAAGAAGTGGAATCGTATTGCATTAACTTAATGTAAAACCTAACACTATAAAAATATGAAAAGAAATTTATTGAAGGGTAAAATATACCCGAAATTTAACAAACTACTACTGATGATAAAGCTAACTACCTTATTATCTGTGCTAACGGCTCTTCAGGTAGCAGGTTCCGTTTATTCCCAGGATACCAGGATAAGTGTAAACCTGCATAATGGGAAATTTGCAGATGTTATCGCAGCTATCGAACAAGAGAGTGAATACAAAGTCTTCTACAAAAATGATCAGATTGATCTGAACTGGCCGGTAGACATTAAGGCTAAAGACCAGCCCGTGTCTGAAGTCCTCAAGACAGCTCTGGCGGGGAAAGGCATTGATTATACCTTATTAAACCGCATCATTGTCCTGACTCCTGAAACCGAAAATCTGAATCAGCAGCAAGCTGTCGTGAAAGGAACAGTTCTGGATGCGACAGGAAATGAACCATTGCCTGGTGTGAATATCGTTGAAAAGGGAACCACAAACGGTACCATCACCGATATTCACGGGAATTACACCCTTTCGGTGTCTTCTCTCCAGGCAACATTAGTATTTTCATACATTGGTTATCTTGAGCAGGAAGTTCCAATAAACGGGCGGACACAGGTCGACATTACCCTTGCAGAGAATGTTCAGAGCCTGGACGAAATCGTGGTGATTGGCTACGGTACCAGGCGTAAAAAGGACCTGACCAGTTCCATTTCGAGTGTCCAGTCTGATATTATCGATAAATTGCCGTCCGCATCCGGGCAGTTTGCACTTCAGGGGAATACCGCCGGAGTGCGTATTGTCCCGGTTAGTGGCGACCCCAATGCCGCTCCTCAGATTTATGTCAGGGGTATCGGTACTTTCCAGGGAACTTCTCAGCCCCTTTACGTTATAGACGGACAGATTATTACCACACCTCATGATGCAAACGAGGATGTTATTTCAGGTCCGAACCTGGATACACCCCCTAACCTCTGGACACTGATAAATCCTGCTGATATCGAATCCATTTCGGTTCTGAAGGATGCCTCCGCCGCTGCTATTTATGGTAGCCGGGGAGCAAACGGGGTAATCCTGATCACCACAAAACGTGGTAAATCAGGCGCTCCTGTGGTTGAATTCAGTTCCAACTGGGGTTATCAGAATGTACCGCAGTTCAATATGCTGAATACCAAACAGTATAAGGACATTGTTTATGAGATGTATGCTAACAACCTCAATCCTGATATTACCATCGAGGATGAGTTATACGGCCGGGGGCGTGACGCTCTCTGGACACCCGTCTGATATCCTTTTCTCCGCAATTTGACGCTGACAGCAGTGGCGGGTACTATATCTCTTCAAACGACACCTATAACTGGCAGGATCTCCTGACAAGAAAGAACGCGCTTGATCAGAACTACAACTTCAAGGTTTCCGGTGCCAACGAAAGGGTAAACTATTATCTGTCGGTCGGATATAAAAACCAGGAAAGCAATTTTGTCGGGAATGATCTGGAACGGTATTCTGTTTCCGTCAATGTCGATAACAATGTGGCAAAGTGGCTGACAGCCGGACTCAACTATAAGTTCGCTCTTGAAAATGTAGGGAATAACAATCTAACCGACATGGTTGGTCTGGCAACGGTAGCACCATGGCAGCCTATTTTTGACAAAAATGATCCTACCGGTTACGCCCGGGTAATGGAAACTACCCACGACAACTGGATGACCAGGGAAATCTATGGCCAGGGTAGTCAATCGAACTGGCTTGCACTGGCTAATCTCAACAGGAACGATTTCCAGTTGCAACGGCACATGGGGCATGGCTATCTCGAGCTGAAACCTCTCAAGGGCCTCTCCATCAGGGGTAGTCTGAACCTCGACTATTCGGCCCAGGAAAGACGTGAACTGACTATTTACCAGTATAACGATTTTTCATATCATGGGCTCTGATCCTACGACAGAATCTCCCACAAACGCAAATGCACTCGGCGGATTCGGAAGCAGGAACAACTATATCTTCAATTACCAGGCCGACCTGACTGTTAACTATGACAAGCAGTTTGGAAATCACAGGCTGACTCTTACAGGGGTTATACAGGATCAGTATCATACCAGGAATCTTAAGGACCTGAGTACGCCAAACCTGTTGAGCGTAAATGATAGGGACAAGATCGGATGGGGAAATGACCAGTCCAATAACAATTCATTCTATGGACCGGCTGCGGAGAAATACTGGTATGGCTATGTAGGCCGGGTGAGCTACAATTATAATTCCAAATACTATGCTGACTTCTCATACAGGCGTGATGGCAGTTCAGGATTTGCCAAGGATTACAGGTGGGGTAATTTTTATTCCATAACGGCTGCCTGGCGTATCAGCAGTGAAGAATTCATGAAAAATATCGCCTTCATCAACGACCTTAAGTTGAGAGGTGGATATGGTGAGGCGGGGAACGATGAATTGGTCGCCGGTGCATATGCTTACCTTTCCAGAGTAGGTGGTTCAGGATCGTACCGCTGGGGTTCCGGGAACGGCGACCCGCTGGGGATATGGTACGGGGCTTCGCCGGTAACCGGTCTGCCTAATCCGTCTCTCGCCTGGGAAGTTGTAGGGACAACGGATATTGGTTTCGATGGTGTGTTCTTCAATAATAAGATCAATCTTACTATGGAGTATTACAACAAAAAAACCAAAGGTATCCAGCAGGTTGTTGACTTACCCCTATCTGTGGGACTGGATAATCCATTTCTCAATATCGGCGATGTGAAGAACACCGGGGTTGATATCCAGGCAGGATACAACGAGGTGACCGGAAGTTTCCATTATGGAATTTCAGGTAACGTCAGCTTTAGTAAGAATGAGGTAACCAAACTTTACAAGCATCAGCCGACCTCGACGGATCAATTTGCCCGTGTTGAGGAAGGTCGCTCACTTGGTATTATCTGGGGTTACAAACTTGGCGGAATGTTTACGTCTCAGGATCAAATCAATAGTTACTATACAAATACGCCTGATGATCAAGTTTCCAATATAAGTTATGTAGCGCCCGGTGACCTTTACTTCCTGGATATCGGGGGAGGACCCAATCCACCGGATCAACCTTTCTACACGACAACACCTGACGGCAAGATCGACAACTACGACCAGACCGTCATAGGGAATTACATCCCGACCGTTACTTATGGCTTAAACCTGAATGCTTCATGGAAGGGTCTGGATCTCTATGCTGGCTTCTATGGTGAAGGGAACGTAGATAAGTTCAATGATGTCAAACAGACTCTGACGTCGATGAGCAGTGCCGGTGGCAACTTTAGTGTAGATGCTTTGAACAGGTATACCTCAACGAATACCAATACTGATATTCCAAGAGCTGTTGTTGGCGACCCCGCGGGCAATAACCGCACTTCCACCAGATTTGTTGAGAGTGCAGCCTTTTTCAGGTTGAATAACTGGCAACTTGGCTATTCACTGCCGAAGAAAGTTCTTGGATATACCAACGGCGTCGTAAACTCGCTGAGGGTATATGTCGGCGGGCAGAATAATCTCTATTATTTTAAATGGTCAGGTTTAGACCCTGTAAACGACAGGAAGCCTCTGCCACGTACATTCAATTTTGGATTTGATGTTAAATTCTAAAACGGTCAACCATGAAAACATATATAAAAGCTCTAATATTGCTATTATCAGTTATTGCTGTAAGTTGCAATAAAGACAGGTTGGATACACCACCAACCGGCAATACTGAAAGTGCCTTTTTCGAGACAACTTTGCAGTTCAGACAAAACCTTGTCATTGTATACGCAAAATTGTATGATTTCTATTTTTATAATGCCAGTGGTGGTTGCCCCTCAAGTCTTTGGCTACTGCCCGGTGATGACCTCACTGAAACCCAGGGAGCAAGGCTCTCCGAAGAATTGTTCGATGCAAGCCTTAACCCTAACAATCCGCGTGTAACCTATTATTTTACACATCTTTATCAATTGATTGCAAGGGCAAACGTGCTGATCGAAAAAACGGAAACAGTGGATTTTTCAGGCTATGACAATAAAGATGAGATCCCAATGATGGAGGGTGAGGCACTCTTCCTCCGGGCATATGCTTATTTCAATTTGTTTACCACATATGGCAGTGTGCCACTCATAATTCAGAGAATTCAAAGTCAGGCTGAATCCAATACGCCTAAGAGTGATAAGATGGATGTGCTTAACCAGGTTATTGCCGATGCAACCCAGGCTATCAGTTTGTTACCCCCCTCCTGGCCCACGGAATATAATGGACGTGCTACCAAGAACTCAGCCAGGGCGTTGTTGATGAAGGCTCAGGTTTTCAAAGGAGATTTTGAGAGCAACAATTTATCAGACTTTACCGATGCACTTACCACATTTTCACAGATCGACGTTCAACTGGATACTTCCTACCTGGCTAATTTCGATGCTTTTAATGAAAATAACCAGGAGTCCCTGTTTGAAGTACAGGCCTCAACGCCAACAGCTATCGATAATATTTTCCTTTATAACGACGGCCCGTGGCGAGGTGTGGAATGCATGAGTATTTTCAGAGGCCCTCAGCAGGTAGACGGTACTTTTGCCGCCAACCTTGGTCCTACAAAGTATATCATTACGGATAAACTTCTGAACGCTTACGGTACCGATCCCCGTATTGCCGTTTTCCTGAAAGCGGATGACGGCCTAGGTGGCAAACTATTCCAGAAGTATACTGTAGCAGGAACTGACGATCTTACAGTTCCCTTCCAAAATTCGGCCAATAATGAGCGTGTATTGCGATATGCCGATATGAAGCTTTTAGCTGCAGAAGCCGATCTCAAAACCGGTAACGCCCCTGGTGCTATACAGCAGATCAATGATTTACGGAAACGTGCAAGGGATTGGGCCCTGGCCGCCGGAATAGGTGACGGTACCGAACCGGCAGACAGGTCTGTTTCCGAAACCAATGAAGCTACCATTATGCAGTGGATCATGGATGAACGTTTCATTGAACTGGCCGGTGAAGGTCACAGGTGGGACGATCTGAGGAGATGGCATGCTGCAGGAGATATTAATCTTACAGGCTGGGACGGAACTATCCAGTATTTCAGTACGGCACTGAATTCTCAATCTCAGTTTAATGTAAGTAAGAATCTCCTGTTCCCCTTTCCCCAGACTGAAATTGACAGGAACTCCGCTATTACTGAAAACAATCCGGGTTACTAGATGCTGATTTAGGTTTATATGTAGTAGAGTTAGTTTTAGTTAGATGTGATGCAATTTCAGCACAGGCATTCAGGGCATGTCTGTGCTGATTTTTTTTTGTCTGCAGCTCATTCCTTCATCCTCATCGGGGTCATTTCAAGCCTTTTTATTAAGTTTGCAGGTCCCTTTCTTTATGAAAGAGGATTACGTTTTTCTAAACAGAAAGAATTATGAACCGATCTTACCTGAAGTCCGTACTGGCTGCCGGAGCCGTTGGTTTGCTTCCCCTGCAAATCATACATGCGCAAGTATCCCACCCGCCGGTTCATCCGAATATCATTTTCATTCTCACCGACGATATGGGATACGCGGATCCGGGATGTTATGGGCAGCAAACCATAAAAACACCGAATATCGACAGGCTGGCTGCCGAGGGGATCAGGTTCACCCAGTTTTATGCCGGCAGCCCGGTATGTGCGCCTTCAAGAGCCTCCCTGATGACAGGGCGGGATGCAGGTCACTGCCGTGTGCGTGGTAATTATGAGACAGGGCCTTACGGATTTGGAGGAGAACTTGAACTCCGCCCGCAGGACAGGACCATAGCTGAAGTTCTTAAAACAGCCGGTTACCAGACTGCTATGATCGGGAAATGGGGCCTTGGCATGAACGGAACCACAGGTGAACCGGATAAAAAGGGTTTTGATACCTATTACGGTTACCTTAACCAGGCACATGCACACTGGCAGTTTCCCGACTACCTTTTCAGAGACGGTAAAAAAGAAGTGATAAAGGAAAATGCAAATGGCAAACGTGAAAAATATTCCAATGATATTTTCACTTCCGAAGCCCTCTCGTATATCAACAAGTCAAAAGATAAACCGTTTTTTCTTTACCTGGCTTATGTTACACCCCATGCCGAAATGATCGTTCCTGATGATTCGGTATGGCATTATTACAAAGGCCGGTTTAAAGAGACGCCTTTTGTTCAAGGGACCCAGGGAAGCAATGGAAAGGATACCCTGGGAGTATATCATTCACAGCCGTACCCTGAAGCAGCTTTTGCCTCCATGATCACCCATATCGACAATGATGTGGGCAAGATTATGGCCTCACTGAAGGCCATGGGACTGGACAGGAATACGGTTGTTATGTTCAGCAGTGACAACGGACCTCACAAGGAAGGCGGCAATAATCCTTATTATTTCAACAGCAATGGGGAATACCGTGGGATAAAGCGGGATGTTTATGAGGGCGGTATCAGAGTGCCTTTCATCGTCAGGTGGCCGGGAGTCATCAGGGAAGGGCAGGAGACGAGCCAGATCGGCGCTTTCTGGGATGTTCTCCCTACTATAGCGGGTATGACGGGAGCTGATATGAACGGTGTTACTACGGAAGGCTATTCTCTGATGCCCACGCTGACAGGAGATACGGCTGAGCAGAAACAGCATGTATTCTACTATTGGGAATTCCACGAGAACAAATACTCCGACCAGGCCGTGCGTTTGGGTGACTGGAAAGCTGTACGGCATGATCCTGACCGTCCGATGGAACTCTACAACCTGAAAACCGATCCGGTTGAAAATTATAATGTTTCCTTTGATCACCCTGAAATTGTAAAGGATATGGAGGTGATCATGGATACGGCACGGACGGATAACCCGTATTTCCCGTTGAAAAGATCGGGGGGACGGTAATTAATGGTTAAACCCCCGCCGGTTCCCCGGTTTCAACCGGATTGGCAGGGTCGTTGCTCCATTCAAACCATCCGCCGTCGAAAACGGAAACATCGGGCCAGCCCATGAGCCAGGCATTGAAAAAGGCTTCGCTGCCACGCCATCCCGTGCCACAATAAAAGGCGAGGCGTTTGCCGGAAGAAATGCCGGCTTCCTGCCACATGGCTTCAATCTCTCCATACTCCCGGGTGGTATGATCGAGGTTACGGTAATTTTCCATGTGGTAGGCATCCATGCCGCAATTTCCGAAGATGGCTCCCGGAATACGTCCCTTTTTCTCGATGTAGTTATACCCACTGACTTCCCCGATAAATTCGGGCCAGCTCCTCACACAAACCAGGTCACCGGTAGCGGAAGCCAGCAGTTTTTTAGCCTCAGGCAGGTCAACAGCGAATTCGGGGTGGACGGGGATTTTAGCTCCGAAGTCGCTTACCGGAATTTTTGGAATATCCTCCGTGCTGATCTCGTACCCGGCATCTTTCCATGACTGAAATCCTCCGTTCAGAATGCGGATATCCTTAACTCCGGCGTACATCATGATGAAGGCACATCGCATAGCCCCAAGCTGCCCGGCTGCACTCCCAGGGAACGGGTCATTGTTGTCGGGGTACATAAAGCGGCCATAAAGGACGACGGTAGTATCGGAAGTAATACCATGTTTTTCGAGGGCAAGCTTAAGTTCTTCCGGACTACGTCGGTTCCAAGTCTCGGGAGCTTCAAGGGCAAGCGTGTCGATATCGATGGCTCCGGGAATATGCCCCTGAAGATAGGCGTCGCGGTTACGGTAATGTGCATGGCAGATCACAAACCTGTCGTTTTCAAAGGAAGACGGATGTTCTCCGGAAATCAGTTTGAACACCCATTCCGGATGTACCAGGGCTTTATAATTTTTCAGATGATCCATGGGCAGATCGCAGCTTGCGGCCCACTCATCCGCGAAATTCAGGTAAATACTTATGTTGCCGTATCCGGCACGTTGAAACATCCCTGCCACATCAACAGATTCTATTCCGGAATACCCGTAAAGAACCAATGCATTTTCCGGTCTTATGTTTTTCGACCTAACGATTTCGATCCAGTCGATATATCTGGTCCATTTGAACGGCAGACTTTTTGCCCCGCTGATATGTCCTCCGCGTTTTTCATTATTCAGCTTCCATCCATTGTAGGCTTCAACAGGACGCAAGTCGATGACAATTCCTTCCCTGTTCCTGATGAACGATAATAACCGGGGTGTTGAAATGATCTGCGGATTATAATTCATATGGACATTTCAAATAGTTTAAAGATAAAACAGGTGTGACACCCCATTGTTTTTTATGTCCCTTACTTTTTCCCGAAAAGCCGGATATGGGACAATATTTCGGAATTGGAGAAGTATGTATTTTTAGACCTGTATGGAGTTCAGAACGGGTTTGCAGTATCATTCCACGTTTCAGATCAGGTACTTAACTACGTGATGAGAGCCAATAAAAAACCGCAGTCCGGAATGAGGGCTGCGGTTTATAAAGGATTTTAGCGTATTTTATTCCAAACCTCTCTTTTTAAGAAGGGGTTCCTCACTGGGTTTTTTACCTCTGAAGGCAACATAAAGAGCCATTGGGTCTTCCGTACTTCCTTTTTCAAGAATATTTTTCCTGAAAGCAGCAGCGGTAGCAGGATCGAAAATGTTACCGGTTTCCTTGAATGCCTGGAAGGCATCTGCATCGAGAACTTCAGCCCAGATATAGCTGTAGTATCCTGAAGAATAACCACCTGCGAAAATATGGCTGAAATAGGGACTGCGGTACCTGGAGATGATTTCCGGGATCAGACCGACTGCATTCAATGAGCTGTCTTCAAAGGCATTCACATCTTTGATGTCGGCATTTGCCAGGGTAAGAGTATGATAATCCATATCCAGGAGAGAAGCTGCGAGGTATTCCACGGTGGTAAATCCCTGGTTGAAATGGCTGCTGTTCTGGATTTTTTGGATCAGTTCGTCGGGTATGACCTCACCGGTCTGATAATGTTTGGCGAAAGATCTGAGGACTTCGGGTTCAAGAGCCCAGTTTTCCATGATCTGTGAAGGCAGTTCAACAAAATCACGTGTTACACTTGTGCCGGCCTGGCTTTTATAGGTGCATTGGGAAAGGAGGCCGTGAAGGGCGTGACCGAATTCATGGAACAGGGTCTGAACTTCATCCACGGTGAGGAGTGCAGGTTTATCGCCGGTTGGTTTGGTAAAGTTGAAATTGGTAGTAACCACCGGTCGGATGTCCTTGCCGTTTTCAACATGCTGGCCACGGTATTCGCTCATCCAGGCACCGGCTCTTTTGCTGTCGCGGGGAAAGAAATCCATGTATAACACCCCAATATGGCTTCCGTCGGCATCCTTCACTTCGTAAGCCTGAACATCGGGATGATAAACCGGGATATCGGTCCTGGGGTCGAAGGTTAGACCATAAAGTTTGTGAGCTACGTCGAAAGCACCCTTCCGGACATTATCCAGAACAAAATACTGGCTGAGAGTACTTTCATCGATATCGTATTTTTCTTTCCTGACTTTTTCAGAATAATACCACCAGTCCCATGGTTTTAGTTTGAAATGGCCGCCTTGCCGATCGATCATTTTCTGCATATCGGCTGCTTCCTGTTGGGCTACCTTGATGGCAGGTATCCAGAGACGCATGAGGAGGTCGTTTACGTTTGCCGGGGTTTTTGCCATATTTTCTTCAAGAACATAATCAGCGTGGGACTTGTATCCAAGAAGGCTGGCTCTTTCAGCTCTGAGCTTCACGATTTGTTTTATGACATCCTTATTGTCATACTGATCGTTATTATTTCCCAGGTTGGCATAAGCCATAAAAAGTTTTTCCCTCAAACTACGGTTATCGGCGTAGGTTAGGAATGGGAGCAGGCTTGGTTTCTGAACGGTGAACACCCATTTTCCCTCAAGGCTGTCTTCATTGGCGGTTTCTGCGGCGGCGCTTATCACATCCACGGGTAATCCAGCCAGGTCGGATTTATTGTCGATCACCAGTTTAAAAGCATTGGTCTGACGCAGAACATCCTCTCCGAATTTCAGGGTCAATAAGGAAAGCTCCCTGTTGATCTTACTGAGCTTTTCCTTGTCCTCCGGATTTAGGTTGGCACCACCTCTGACAAATTCTTTGTAAGTATCATCCAGGAGTTTAGCCTGTGGACCGGTCAGATCCAAATTGTCTTTATGATCATAGACGGTTTTGATTTTCTGAAAGAGCTTGTCGTTTAATCTGATCGCATCGGAATGAGCAGAGAGTTCCGGTGCCAGTTCTTTGGCTATATTCTGAAGTTCAGGGCTGGTAAGGGAACTGTTCAGATTATAAAAAACGCCACCGACCTGGTCAATCATTTCTCCGCTATTATCCAGTGCCACGATCGTATTTTCAAATGTGGGAGCTTCTGTATTATTGACGATGACGTCAATTTCTTCGTTGTGCTCTTTCATAGCCTCCTGCATGGCAGGAATGAACTGATCGTTCCTGATCTGTTCGAAAGGCGGGACACCAAACGGTGTTTTAAATTCACTTAACAGAGGATTTTTCATATTGTCAGCTTTTTCCTTATTTTGACAGGAACTGACTATAACAGCCAGACCAAAGAGTAGAATAAATGTTTTTTTCACGGTTTATAATTTTGGGGTTAAATTAGTATGAAAGCGCCAAATTAATAAAAACCGCGTTAAGTCCTGCGAATATTGACGATCTAAATAGGCAGTAAAACCTGTTTTTGAATATGTTCCTCATATGTTGATTCCTTCATTCCAAATGTAGGTTTGCTTTTTCGGCCGGAGATGAAATCAACATACTGAGGATCCGGCAAGCCCTGTTTCCAAGGGGTATATTGCAAAAACTGCTAACAGGATCACAGACTCTGGCACCGTCTGTAGTGGACGCGATTTTTTGATTTTAAGGGGTCAGATGAGAAATCGTCGTTTGTATTTGTTATTTTTGAGATTTGTTAAAAATCTTCAAAAAACCTGTGTTCTAATGTTCACAGATCATATTCAAACGATTTAATACTTCATCACCATGAAATCCCGGATTTTGACTTTGATTTTCATGTTGTCTGTCAGTGTTTTTTCCTGCAACAGAAACACGCAGGAGATTCAGGAGGATTTGGTACAATATGTAAATCCTCTTATTGGCACGCCCTTTAAAGGTGATGCAGGCACATTCCCTGCGGTGAATCCTCCTTTTGCCATGACGAATTTCATGCCGGTAACAGATGAGAATTCCATTGGGATGACCCCTTACCACTATGAGCGTACCTCAAATATAGGATTCATCGCCAGCCATCAACCGGCTGTCTGGATGGGCGATTACGGCTTTATCACTTTATGGCCTTCGGTGGGAAAGGTAAAGATCAGTCCGGAAGACAGGAAGCTTTCATTCAGTCACCGTGATGAGATATCGGAACCGGATCTATACCAGGTTAAGATGTTTCCCAAGGACAGCAGTTATTCTGTTACGGCAAAACTTTCGGCCACATCGCACTGTGGCCTGTTTGAGTTCAATGTTTCCAGGGATGACACGATGAATATCGTTGTTGAAGCTTCAAGAGTGAAGGGATTCAGTTATGTCAGTCGCAAGATCTTCCGGGAGCCTTATAATCATGAGGATTGACAGTATCAGATCAAAATTTCACGGCTTTGTGAAAGTTGACCCGGAACACCACGAGATATATGGTTATAACCCGGAACGGCATGGGGTCATCCTGGGTCCTGACCTCCCTGGTTTCAAGGGATATTTTGTGATCAGGTTTGAAAGGTCTTTCGATGATTACGGAGTATGGCAGGACAGTGCTCTCACCAGAAACGCAGAGGAGATGACAGGCCACTGGGTAGGGGCCTTCGCCGGGTTCAACGTCTCAGGGCTTGAAAAAATCCGTGCAAAAATAGGTACATCCTTTATCAGTGTTGAACAGGCCAGACAAAATCTGGAGAAGGAGATTCCCGGATGGGATATGGACCAGGTGATAAGCTCAACCCATGAAGCCTGGCAAAAAGCACTTGCACATATCGTTATAGAAGGTACCCGTGATCAGAAATCTGTCTTTTATACCGCAATGTATCATGCCATGCTTTATCCGCGTGAATTTTCTGAGTACGGGCGTTATTACAGCGCCTTTGACGATTCGGTTCATAACGGTGTCTCGTATAATGATTATTCCTTATGGGATACGTTCAGGGCCGAGCATCCATTGTTGCTTTTCATTGCTCCCGACCGCGTACCGGATATGATCACTTCACTTTTGCAGATGTATAAGGAAGGGGGATGGATGCCCAAATGGCCGAATCCGACCTACAGTAATATCATGATCGGAACACATGCCGATGCCGTAATTGCCGATGCAATGGTAAAAGGTGTTAAAGGCTTTGACCGCGAGCTGGCCTGGCAGGCCGTAAGAAAAGATGCGTTCACGCCACCTCCGGGAGATACCGGCAATGTGAATTATGTACCGAGTCCATGGACAGAAGTGATTCCTTCCTGGCTTCCGAAGGGAGCGGGAAATCCCTGGTTTGACCGGGCTCCCTGGCATGGTTACGAGGGCAGGGGAGGGCTGACCTGGTATAAAGTCAAAGGCTATGTACCGTGCGATATGACCAATGAAAGCGTTTCCCGCACACTTGAATTTGCATACGACGATTATTGTGCTGCCCAGGTGGCCAGGGCAGTGAATAAAACTGCGGAATACGATACCCTGATGGATCGAAGCCGGAACTTTGTAAACCTGTACCGTGACTCCACTGGATTTATGGAACCCAAACTTTCGGATGGTTCCTGGCTGGGACATTCCGCAATAACAGGACGTCAGAATTGCCCCTGAATATTTACAGGCTTTCACGGAAGGCAGCCCGTGGACCTATCTTTTCTGTGCCATGCAGGATGTGCCAGGGCTCATCGATATCATGGGCGGGCCTGAAAAATTCGTTTCAAGGCTGGACGAGAATTTCAATGGAGGCCATTATGTTCATCAGAACGAGCCGGGACATCACTACCCATATCTTTACGATTATGCCGGGTATCCCTGGAAGACCCAGGAACGGGTACGACAGTACACTCTTTCGCAGTATAAAAATGCTCCCGACGGTCTCGATGGTAATGACGATTGCGGCCAGATGTCTGCCTGGTATATTTTTTCAGCCATGGGATTCTATCCGGTCTGCCCGGGTAGTGATCAATATGCCATTGGAAGTCCGTTGTTTTCCGAAACACGGATTGCCCTGCCCAATGGGAAAATATTTACCATCCGGGTTCAGAATGCTTCCGACGAAAATAAATATATTCAGGAGATGCGACTCAACGGGAAACCATGGAAAAGCTATTTTATAAGTCATGGCGACATTTTGAAAGGAGGAACCATGATTTTCGTTATGGGGAATGAGCCGGCAAAGAAATGAAAATGGAAGTCTGTTTATAAGGGATCATCAATGCATGGATAGCTGCCACTTTTGGCGGCATTACCGATCGCTTGGAAGGAAAAATGATCTGGCTGGTGGTATTTGCTTTTTTAATCCTGATCCTTCAGCCACCGATACAGTCATTCACCCGGATGAAAAATCCCGGATAGCAGTTATCCGGGCATTTACTTTCCGCTCAGCTCAATGATCTTCAGGATGACTTTTACTGCTTTTTCCATCGATTGCACGGGAATATACTCATACCGGCCGTGAAAATTATGACCTCCGGTGAAGATATTGGGGCAGGGGAGTCCCATGTAGGAGAGTCTGGCCCCGTCGGTTCCACCCCTGATGGGCTTGATGACCGGTTTTACACCGGATTCAAGCATGGCCCGTTTTGCCAGGTCAATAATATGCATGACCGGTTCGATCTTCTCCTTCATATTATAATACTGGTCAGTCAGTTCCACCGTAACGGTATCGTGTTGGTACTTCGTATTGATCTGCCGGGCAATGTCCGCAACTTTTTCCTTCCTGGCTTCAAACCTGCTTTTATCGTGGTCACGGATGATGTACCTGAAACGGGTTTGCTCAACAGTTCCGGTAAAATCTGTCAAATGAAAGAAACCTTCATAACCTTCAGTAGCTTCCGGCCGGTCTTCTTCGGGGAGCATGCTGTTGAACTCGGCAGCTACATGGATGGAGTTTATCATCTTGTTTTTAGCTGTTCCGGGATGTACATTCCTGCCTTTAATATGGATGGTAGCCAGGGCAGCGTTGAAATTTTCATATTCCAGTTCGCCAATCTCACCTCCGTCCACCGTATAGGCAAAGTCGGCATCAAAGGCTTTTACATCGAAATGATCGGCACCCCTTCCGATCTCTTCATCGGGTGTAAAGCCGATACTGATGGCTCCGTGTTTGATCTCCGGGTGTTCCATAAGGTATTCGACAGCAGACATGATCTCCGTAATACCGGCCTTGTCGTCGGCGCCAAGAAGAGTAGTTGCCGTCGGTAGTGATCAGGCTTTGCCCGGCATAGTTCTTCAGCTCCGGAAAATCAGCCGGGGAGAGGAATATCCTTTTTTCCCTGTTCAGCAGGATCTCCCCGCCATCATAGTTGTGAATGATCTTTGGGCTGACATTCATGCCTGACATGTCCGGACTGGTATCCATATGAGCGATAAATCCGATGACCGGCAGGGTCTTTTCCGTATTGGCAGGGATCGATGCCATTACATACCCATGACTGTCCAGGGAGACTTTCCGGAGCCCCATATTTTTCAGTTCTTCTACAAGTATACGGGCAAGATTGAGCTGTTTTTCGGTGCTGGGGGAGGAAGCAGAAGTTTCATCCGACTGGGTATCCATCTTAACATAGCTGAAAAATCTATCGGTTATCGGCTTCATGGAAATTGAATTTTAAGCTTAAATGATTCATTCAGATTACATAAATACTTAACCCAAAAAAGCGAAAAATGTTTCTCTTTGCAAGCCTGCCGGCAATCACAGCTTTTCACCTTTTGTCTCACTCAAACACTTTGGCTTTACCACTTTTGCCATACCAGTTCATATCCACAATAACAGATTGGTGTTCACCAGCTACGTGTTTCACTCCACCCCAGTACATGTATTTATCATCCTTTTTCATCACCGGGCTGGTGTCGAGAAGACTTGCCGGACCGGTGCCCTGGTTTGCGAATTCAAGATTTACATCCCTGAACCAGACCCCGGCTCTTTGTTCATAACCGTCGTTGACAGTCCAGACACCGAGATTAATGATAAACCTGTCGATGTTGTCCAGGTTCATTCGTTTCATTTCCGTAGTGTCCCTGAAATCTTTGAAGGGATTCAGCTTTAAATGATGCCACTTACCGGGTTCGGATGTGATCTCCATCCTCGATGCAGGAGCGTTTTTAAGCTGGCTGTAATTATTTTCCATATTATAAAAATAGTAACCCACGGAATAGGAGATATTCATCCGTTTGGTGTCTTTTTCATAACCTTCAAGCCAGATAAAAGAACCGTTCAGCTTATCGGGGAGATAATTTTTTTCATCGATCATGAAATCAAGATCCAGAACAGGTTCTTCACCGTGTACGCATTTTACAACCTGTGCCAGCCTGTTCAGTGTTTGAGGCAGCCGGTCCTGTCCTGGCGTATTAAAGCCTCTCATCCGGGTGAGGAGATACAGGGCCGGTTTTTCGGATGTACCCGGATGGTTCCTGACTTCCCTGATGTTGGACGGATTTTCATCTTCAATATAAAAATATCGTTTCATCCAGTGATTCAGTCCGTCACTGAAATCACCGTTCACCAGTTTCTCATTTACCGGTAATTCCCATCGGTATCTCAACCACAGCGGGTATTCATCAGGATTAAATTCTGGCAGGTGATCGGCATAGGTATAAACTTCATTGGTGACGTTTTTGAAGCTTACTATTCCATTTCCCCCATTGATGTCTATGATTGCAATACCTTCAGTGGGTCCGCCGTAAAGATCTTCCTCTCCAAATGCTCTCGGCCGGTAACCGGCAGCAGGCAGGTTGATGAATTTGATTCCTTTGTATTCTACTGCAGTTTTTATCGATGCACGCAAAGGAATATGAACGTGTCCGCTGAGCACGTACTTTACATTCCCATACTTCGCCAGTGTTTCCATTACCGTTCTTTTCACGTAAGGCGCTTCCGCGTATTCGGTCAGCGGATCTATTCCAATGGGGTGAATGGGAACATGTTGGAAGACCATGGTGGGCCTGTCTTTATGCTGTTCCAGGTCCTTTCTTAGCCAGTGAAAATAGTGCGGATGCCTTTCCCAGAAGCCGTTTCTCAAAGGATCGGGCCAGACAATAAAATGCCACTGACCAAGATTAAATGAGTACAGAAGCTTGTCCATCCCGTTGATCCTCATCTGGGCTTCATAATAGTTTCTTAAGGCTTCATGATTATAGCCAGGTCCGAATTTTGACGCGTATTTCGTTTCATGATTTCCAATTTCGTAGAGAATGGGTGTTTTCAGATTCTTAAAGAAATGCTCCATCATGTTAAAATCGGTTTCTTTGCCTTGTCCATCCACAATATCTCCGTCCATCATGGTAAACAATGCTTCCGGCTTCAGTTCATTGACCAGGCGTATACTTTCTTCACTCCAGGCATTGTGAATTTTCATCCTGGTATTTAAATCTTCGTCGAATTCAGGGTTTCCACCTTGCGGATCGGCCATTACGGCAAACCGGAACGTGTCCCCAGGATCTTTTATGCCAACGGTAGCGGGATCAAGCGGGCCAATTTCTTTGTCGAGCAGGTAATTGACAGAGATTGAAACTTTTTCATCCCGGAATTCAATTTCCTGCTTGTCAATTAATTCCGAAAGGGATAGTGAATACTTACCTTTTTTATCATCCAGGATGAAGGTGGTGGAAGGGGAGAAGTCTGTCAGCCATACCACGAAGATGTCAGGGCTGGATACACCGGCTACACCGGAGTATTGCAGGTTCTTTTCATCCACGTCATCACCCTCTTCGAGAAAATAACCTTCAAGCGCCGATATTTTGCCGTTTTTTGCTTTAAACCGGGTATCGTATGCAGTCCTTTCTTCATGATCCGAATTTCTGAATTCCACACGCAGCATAATTTCTCCGTCGGCGGTTACGAGGTCCTCAAGGTTGCTGACCGGCTGCAGGACCGGAATTTCCGGACCCTGTCCGGAGAATTCTGACGACCCGATCACTTTTGGTGCGATCAGAAGTCCGGATGCGCCAAGGGTTGCTCTTTGTAAAAATTTACGACGTTCCATACTGGCAAAATTTTAATTAATCTTTCAGATATACATGTGGTCTGTCCCGATCCGGTTGATGCAGTTTACGGCAGGAGTGTCTGCTTTTACCGGCCGGATACGAAAAGCATTGAACCGTTTTCGGTTGTAGAGACAAAGTAAAGGAACAATTTTTCATAGATCAATCCGGGTTGTATACAGGATCTTTTTACGCAAAATATGGTCGGATGAACAGCGGAATGTTTTGCTCAATAGCGGATTTACCATAAAAGTAACCGTTTTGAGGGAAATCATATTTGCAGTTTCCGTCCTGTTCACTCCGGTTCACTCCATCCCCAAATGTTTTTTTATCCAGACATATTTCATGACATGCCATTTAGGGTTTATGCCGTGTCCCGACCAGGGAAATATCACGTATTCCTTTGGCACTTTAAGCTGGTTGTAAGCCGCAAAGTTAATATGCGGCGGACAGGTGACATCCATCAGTCCGGCGCCCATGTATACGGGAGCCTTAATCCAGGGTGCCAGATTTTTGATGTCGATGTAACTCAGGGTATGATAGATTTCGTCCCAGCTGATTTCAGGATGGGCTTCTTTATAGGTGAAAAATTCATTGGCCGGCCAGGCTGCCACTTTGAAATAATCCCTGAAGTCGGAAAGGAATGGTACATGGGGTACACAAAGGGCAATGCGGTTGTTGTCGAGGGCTGCCGTGGCAAAGCTGAGAGCACCACCCTGGCTGCCTCCCTCGACCACGACTCGGGTTGTATCCACTTCGGGACGGCTGAACAGGAAGTCGACTGCCCGCAGGCAATCCATATATGCGCCACGGTAGATATAACATTCCGCATCGTTGAGATGATCCTGGAGATATCCGGGAAATCCGGGATTGACATCATCGCGGCTGTTCCCATGACCACGTATATTCAGGGCAAAGACGGCCATGTCGTTTCCCGGGTAAGCCCAGTCCAGCGTCTGGTTGGAACTGTAACCCTGGACATGAAGAATGGCCGGATAAACCCCTCCCTTCCTGGGTTTCCCGTACCAACCCCTGATCAATACGTTTCCAAGTGATCTCATCTCAACGAGATATACCGCCCGTTCCGGGGTGCTCATGCTGTCCTCATAAATCATTTTGAACTGCGGTTCAACAGCCGCCAGTTCTTTCTTTGCCCTTCTCCAGTAATCGTCGAAGTCAGCCGGGCGGTCGAGCGGTGAAACGATCTCTTCGGGATCCTTCCCGAAACGGAAAGTGTATTTTGTATTATCCACATCGCTTTTAAAGAGTACATTCACTTCGTAAAATCCGGGTGCCAGGTCTTCCAGAATGAGATTATCAGTGAAGGATTTCTTCTTTTTCAGCGTAAGATTTATCGTTTTGGTCATGATGGAATCATGGAAATCGTTTGTGACCCTGTATTCCACAGTCCCTTCAAGTTTGTCGGGGTAATCATTGGCATACACCACCGGTATCACCACGGATTTTACATGTGTAAAAATATGGTCCTCCACCGGCATCCGGGTTTCGATATGGAAAAGGTCATTGAGGCCTTTCACTCTCAGACTTACCTTTCCGCCATAAATGCCTCCATTGCCCTTATCATCGTAAACCTTAACCGCAATAAGGTTTTTACCGCCCCAGTTTACTTCTTTAGCCGGGATTTCAACCTTGGCCGGCTCACTGTATGCGGTTTTATATGAGGGGGGGAATTGCCCGTTGGCTAACACTTTTTTTCCGTTCCAGAAAATCACGCCCGCATCATCCAACATGCCGATGTTGAGTATCAAGCCACCATCCTTTTCAGCTTCTTTTTTCAGGCTGGCCGGGATAACAACCGTCTTCCTGTACCAGGCAAAACCGTCGTAGGTATTGTAGCCCTGGAATTCCCATACGGTTCCTGCTTCAATGGGAGACCAGTTGCTGTCGTTATATGAAAGTCCGGACCATTCCGGGGAGTCGCCGGTTTTAAATTTCCAGTTCGTATCCAGAAGGTTCTGGGAAAATAATGACAAGGGATAAATTACAGCCAGAAGAAGGATTAATTTTTTCATAACATAGATTTTTTTCGGTTACTAAAATAACGCAATCATGCTGATAAAAAAAGGTGATGGACTGATTTTGGTGATTAAAATGCACATATATTTGCGGACGATCTGAAGTTCTTAAATGTTTTTTAGCAATTGGGTATGAAATGATGAACAGGCAGTCTGTAATTCTGTCCAACCGGATGGAATATGGTGAAGGGTATCGCCGGATCAGGTTTGTCGGGAAAGAGGAAGCGGAGAAATTCACAACGTTGCGTTCAAATCTTCTGAATGTTGCGGGTGAAGGAATATCTACCTGTGCGGGCAATTCCAAGATGCATACCGGTCAGCTCTCCCCGGGTTGCCGGTTGTGCGTGGAAGGGAAGTGGTCGTGTTTGTTTATCAATAACCTTTGTAACGCTCATTGCTTTTATTGTCCTTCTTCACAGGAAGATCTTTCACTTCCTTCAACCAATAACCTTGTCTTCAAAAAGCCGGATGATTACGTTGCTTACGTCTCTGAATTCGGTTTCAGGGGTGTGAGTTTCAGCGGAGGAGAACCTCTGCTGTCTTTCGACCGGACCATTGAATATCTCAGGGCTGTTCGGAAGCATTCCGGAAGCGACATCCATCTCTGGCTCTATACAAACGGTTCCCTGCTTACGCCTGAAAAAGTCAGAGTCCTTGCCGCCGAGGGACTGGACGAGATCAGATTCGACCTGTCCGCATATGGATACAGCTTCGACAAACTCAGACTTGCTGCCGGTAAAATTCCGGTGGTTACCGTCGAGATTCCTGCCGTCCCCGAAGATATCGACCTGCTAAAACAAAAGACAAGGGAGATGGCGGAGGAAGGGGTGGATTATCTGAATCTGCACCAGCTGAGGTTAACCGGTTACAATTTCGAAAAGCTGACAAAAAGATCCTATACATTCCTGCATGGAGCGAAAGTTTCCGTCCTTGAATCGGAGCTCGCCGCGCTTGAACTTCTGAAGCATGTCATTCAGGAGGGCATTCAGCTGCCGGTGAACTACTGCTCCTTTGTATATAAAAACCGTTACCAGGCGCTGGCTGGAAGGAAGAGGTACATTCCGTATATGACAGAGCTCTGGGAACAGGCCGTCGACAGCGGATATCTTCGATCCCTTTCCCTGCCGCGGGGCCTTCCGGATATAACCTCATCTCCCGGATTCCGGAACAGGATCATTGATGCCGGTGATAAAAATTATATTCCTGATCCGTCACTCCTTGAAGAGCTGAGCGCCGGAGCATACAGTTATCACTATCCTACTCAAAGGTTACGCTGCAGGCATCCCTGAGCTATTATTATCCTTACAGGGAAATGAGGCTGACATCGGGAATGAAGATTTACCTTGAGAAAGTTCCTGTCTTCAGTCAGAACTTTGCAAATCAAAAGAGATTTTCAGATTTCCTCCTGGGAAAAGGTTCCGGAAAATCAATACCCGGCATGGCAGCCGGCGAGTTTGAAAAGATTCCTTTTGGTCTGGCTCCCTATTTTTAGGACCGGGAAGTGCCGGTTTGCCGTCAACAAACAGGGTGGGTTTACCCAGAAATTGCTTTACTTCGGCTGTTTTTGGACTCTGCGGATAAATACATTCTGAGAGCAGCACCAGGAGGAATACGATCGTTAATTTCATCTTCATTGCAATCACCGTTCAGACAGTAATTAATAGATTTAAAAGACTTAATATTATTGCTCGTTTATACAACAGGTTCTGATTCTTAACGGCTCGCGGCAAGTCACAGAGTGATGATGTTATCCTTCAGCCCTTCAGCGCTGAAATGAAGTTTTATCCGGCCCGGTTTACCCGTTTTTTTCACGATAAAAAGGCATTTGCCATATCTGACTTCCCTCTCAGGAATCGAATAGAGGGTGTGGTCGGCCATATCCCCATTGTCGGCTCCCAAAAAGCTGACGGGCCCTTCTGTTTGGAGATTTACCCTGACCTTGTTGGTAGGGCAGGCAATCCCGCGAGCGTCGGTCACAGTTATATCACACATGATGATTCTTTGTCTTCCGTCAGGTGATACCGGTTCCTGTGTAACCACTTTCAGCCGGGCGGGCCTGCTTGCAGTCTGAAGGCTGTCTTCAGCAACCACTTTATTGTTTATATATGCCCGGGCGGTAAGCGTCCCTGCGAAGAAGCGTACCGGCAGGATGATGACGCCACCCGGATAGTCTGCCTTCTTTTTTTTCCCGTGTGAATGGCCGTTGAGAAGGATCTCTGTCTCAGGAGCATTGGTGAACACGACCACCTGGAGGGAGTCCTGACTTCCGCCATTAAAATTCCAGTCTGACGCCAGTGGAGGCCCGTACCAGATTTTCTGCCAGCTTGTGAAATTATTCATTGAATCGGCGAGAGAGGCGTCAAGGACCGTCAGCTTAACAAACGGTTTGTCGGCGTAAAGGCTTTTAGTGAAATAGCCATATGGCTTGACCTCCCCGCATGTGTTGATGAAACCTGTTCTGATCCCTTTGTCGGGCCAGCCACGAGACTCGCCCAGGTAATCGATACCGGCCCATATAAACTGTCCGGCATCGGCAGGGGAGAGCATAAACCACGTATTCTTCGAGAAATCAAGGTTATGGTAATCATCCACACGACCTTCCTGGTAGACTTTGGTTTCTGATCCCAGGAAGACCTTCCCCGGATAGGTTTGTTTTAATGTCTTGAACTGTTCAACCTGGTAATTATAAGCTACTACATTCAGGTGATCGATGTACCGGGAAGGGAATTCGCCACCGGGGTGAAGGGCGCATGTTATTTCGCGTGTGGTATCGAACATGCTTACCTGGTCCTTTAAAAGTTGAAGGATCTCCACTCCGCGGTCGGGATTATTAAGCTGCTCCGTGGTTTCGTTTCCGACACTCCACAGCACCACCGAAGGATGATTGCGGTCTCTTTTTACAAAATCACCCAGATCTTTCCGGAACGTCTGCATGAATGGAGCCCTGTTTCCGTGATATCCTTCCCATTCCGTTTCCCATTTGTCATACATTTCATCGATCACCACAAAACCCATTTCGTCACACATTTGGAGAACATCCGGGGCGTAAGGATTGTGACTGAGACGGATTGCGTTCACTCCGCAATCCTTTAAGGTCCTTAGCCTTGATTTCATGACTTCCGGATAATAGGCAGAACCCAGGCAGCCAAGGTCGTGATGCAGACATACCCCTTTCATCATGAGTTTTTTACCGTTCAGTACAAATCCGCTGTCTGGCAAAAATTCTGCATCTCTTACCCCAAACCGGGTGATATAGGTATCCAGGATGGTATTGTCCGGAGTGAGAATATCGGTCACAGCCTCGTAGAGGGCCGGATGTTCTGGGCTCCACAAATCCGGCCGGTCGATGGTGAAGACCTGATCAATGTCCGATTTTAAGCCTGTCTCAAGCACTCCCGAGTTGACAACCATCACTTTCCGACCTCCGGGATCATAAATATGACTGATGATCTTGATACTCTGCTTCTGACCTGTATGGTTCTGAAGGGATGAAGTCATGATCATTTCAACTTTCCCGGGTGAAAATGACAAATTTCTGATAAAGGTACCCCATGGACCGATGTGTACCGGATTTACGGCCAGAAGCCTGACATCCCTGTAAATACCCGAACCACTGTACCAACGGTCAACGGGCATTCCGGAATTATCCACCCTGACTGCCAGCACGTTTTTCCTGCCCGGCGTTACCAGGGAGGTGATGTCATAATAGCTGCTTTCATAGCCATAAGATCTCTGACCAGCCTTTTTCCCGTTCACCCAGATCTCTCCGTTTTCATAGATGCCATCAAAAAACAGGTAAATGGTCTTGCCTGCATAGTCATGGGGAATATCCAAAACCTTCCGGTACCAGCCTGTTCCACCTTTAAAATATCCGCCGGCTGTTCCGGAAGGATTATCTTCCTTCACAACACTTTCGATGGAAAAATCATGCGGCAGATCGAGCACTCTCCAGCCCGAATCGTCAAAGCCTGCTAATTCCGCTCCTTCAGCATCCCCGGGATGAAATTTCCAGTTCTGATCCAGATCCTTCTCCTGGCGGTAATCATGGTGATTAAGGCAGGAAGTAAACAGTAAGGGCAAAAAAAGCAAGAGGTGAAATGGCTTAAATTTCATATTTCAGAATGTTTTAAACTGACATAATAGCTCAAATAAGTCATGGTGAATATTTTCAAACAAAATGGTATAACAAAATGCCGGCAGGATGCGGATGTCAAATGCATGCTTGATGCCGCAGGAGATGGAGAACGGAAAGGAATTTGTTTTTCATCAAAGCATTCAAAAAATGAGCTGTGTAAAACAAGCCGGTTTTAATCAGTGTCCGATAAAGTCGGTGATGGCTTTTATCAGTTCGGGCATCACCGGTAAATCCGCGTTACTGTAGGTCTTTATATTTTCAATTCTGTCTTCAGGAGCTTTCTTAAGAATATGATTCATGCCGTCGATGAATACCAGCTTAGCCTTCGGATCTCCGGCTTTCAGGTTCTGTGCTTCCTGTTTTGATACCTGGATATCTGTTGTTCCCTGAATGATAAGAACTTTGGTTTTTAGTTTTGATATTTCTATGGCCGGATCATATTTGAGCCATGACCTGATAAAGGGTTGTACCGATGGACGGAAAACACTTTGAAGATAAGGATTGATATGCTTTACTTCAAACCCGGCCTTAAGGCTGTCAACAATAATGGCTGTCTCCTGTCCGAGAGAGGGCGACTGTGCCGAGATCTGGTTTACCAGGATGGCGCCAATGGGCTCGCCGGCTCCCGCCAGTGAAATAAAACCGTTTACCTTAACCTTTTCCGCCACCAGCATGCCAATCAGTGATCCCTGGCTGTGCCCCAGGATGTAAAATTTACCGAATCGACCGTCCTTTTCGAGGTATTCCATGCATTTTTGTGCATCACTGACGAAATCATCAAAGACCAGGTCCTGTTCAGTGAACTTATTCTGGTTTTCAGGTATCACTCTTTTATCATAACGGAGTGATGCAATCCCTTTATGCCCCAGGTCCTCTGCCAGGAATTTTAAGGAGTTGTTGGTCATCACCGGATTATTTCCGTTCATATCCGTTGGCCCTGACCCTGCAATGATGAGCACAACCGGCGGTTTTTTAATACCGGCGGGCATAACCAGGTTGGCATTAAGCCTGATACTGTCATTCATGATGACTAAATCCTGCGAGGAGATGGATGTTGAATCCTGAGAAAAAAGATTTTCAACAGGGAGGAAAAGACACGTGAAAAGCAGGCTGAATATACTCATACGAAACCCTTTTTTCATGGTATAAGAATTTTTAGATTATATGGCAAGATACATGAAAAAAACTGAAGTCTGAAGCGCCGTTCAGCAAAAAATCGTCTTGCAGTTCTGACATATATCTTCAGAATTCCAAACGTTAACCCACTGCCTGCCGGTAAAGTTTTATCGCTGTTTATAGAAAAGCATCGACGGACTTTCCCTCTAAGGAGTGCCTCAGTGGAAGACGGTGCACCCCGTAATTTGCTGTAAATTACGAAAAAATGACTGCCGGGGTGGGAAATGGCAGACTAAAATTTTACTTTTGAGCGTTCTTACCGATAGAATTGGTTTCCGCTGCGGGTACAATTTTCCCCAATGATTTTTAGCGGAATCTGCAATCCGGGGTGAAGTGAGAATTGTGGCTTTTAAAATTAATTGTGAACATGACAGAAAATACAAATTCAAATCCCGGCAATCGGAATCCCGGACCGGTCGGACTTTTCCGTGACAGGAATATTACAACTAATCCTTCTGACCCCGTACTTTATTCGCGTTTTTCCATCCGTTTTTTCGCAATATTTTGTTCCACTTTTCTGGGTGGCATTCTAATGGCCATCAATTTATACCGGCTAAATCGGAAAATGGAGCTTTCCCTCGTCTTGCTGTTCTCCTTCCTCTTTACGTTGGGAGGGGGTCTGCTTTTTACGAATTACGGACCGAAATTTGCCAACATTCTCATCATATTCAACCTGGTCGGGTCGCTGATCCTCGAAGAACTCTACTGGAACCGGGTTATCGGCAGGCAATTTAAATACAGGCGGCGACAAATATGGCCTGTTGTTCTGGCTGTATTTTTGTTTGCCATTCCGATACTCCTTACAGCAATGTGATCTGTGTATTTTTATGTTTATTCAGGGACTTCTTTAATGCTTTTCCGCCTGTTCACCAATTTTCACCCCTTCAAAGATCAACATTTATTCCTTTTCATCCTGCAGCGAAAGGTTGAGATACCGACTCAAAAAAATTCTGTAGAGCCCTTTAAAGATATCAGACTCTTAAACTACGATAGATGTCATTTATCCGGAGAGTCAGGAATGATCCCGGTAGCGGCGAGTAAATAATGAAACCGCAAGATGCATAAGCAGGGGTATAATCGGTTACTTATAAGGGCCTAAGGCCCCAATGCATCTTGCGGTTTCGAATTGCATTAATCAATAAGTTTAGTAGTAACGCTATGCTTGCGGATTTGTTCTCGGTATCGGCAATTTTATCTGTCCGTTTCGGATATCTTTTCTGGTCTGATGATTTCCCTCTGTTATCCCTGATGTTATAAGACAAAACCTTAAGACCCGAAATTCAGCCTTAAGGTTTTCATCTATTCATCGTTATGGTATCAATTTCCTGAGAAACCCAGTAAGAATTTACTGATGCACTTTAGCCTTATGGTAGTAATCTTCTTGAGGAGGATAATCCAGTTTACGGTTCCTCCAGGGGATCATGGAGGTTCCTTCAGCCTTTGTAGTTTGAACAGCCGTTTTGTATGCATCCAGATTCATATATCCTGTATTACCCAGGTCGAATGGATAAGGAAGGCTGGCAATGTACCATTGAAGCTCTGCTTTCATCTCTGCCAGCTTTTCCTTATAGTCTGGATTGTAAGCCAGATTGACCTGTTCCCAGGGGCCAGATCATCGGCCATGATAAGAAGAATATTCGGTTCACCGGTATTTAGCTCCTGGCTGGCAAGCCGGCAGCCCGTTAGGGCTGTCATTCCCGCGAATGCACACAATGCCAGCTTCACTGTGGGTGTATCCATAAAATAGATCCGTAGTAATTAATGAGACAATAAATCCGGATTGATGGTCGATTTTTTAATGCCGGGTCCGTCCATATCAATCTTCAAATCCTCACCGAATTTAGCTTCAAAATAATCGATTCTTATACTGTGCATACCTTTACGGAGGCCAATCTGGCCGCTGGCTGTAACGTCTCCGTGAACACCGTCGTTATCCACAACCCTTTGGCCGTCGATATAAAGCCGGCTTCCGTCATCAGAGGTGGTATAGAATCCGTAAATACCATCCGCAGGTGCGTTGAAAAAGCCGCTAAATTGTAAGGCAAAATGGTCTTTTCCGGAAAGATCCCCGGGGATGGCAAGAGAGCTGGTTGTTCGCTGATCCCAGGCTAATCCGGCAGGCATGTCATCCAGGGAAGATATCTCCGGGGTCATCACTGTTTTTAACAGTAAGCCTGGCTGGTTTCCTGTCGAATCCACAGGATTGAGGAGGGAGATCTTTTCGATGAAGGCTGTTCTTACCGGGCTGCTCTTTCCGGAGGGCAGGATGTTCCTTGCCTTAACGGTGGAGGTTTGATTTATCACAATAGCATCCCGGTAAAGGGCTGAATTCTGGTCGGGGTCTGAACCGTCGAGAGTATAACGGATATCAGTTCCCGGGATGTTGGAATGCATTTTCACGGTATACTGATCCAGATAAAATTTGTCGGATTTAAATCCCTTAGGTGAATCGATGTAGTAGGCTACCGATTCTGCGTCCAGGAATTTGAAATACCGTGGAAGACCTGAAAGAAACGTGTTGTAATCCATTTTAACCGAATCGGACCAGGCTGTTTCTGCTATTGCAGCAAGTCTGGGAAGAAGATGTACTTCCACCTGCTCAGGTGTTTGAATATTTTCTGTCCAGATGCTGCCACTTATGCCCATCAGGCGTTTTGCCTGCTCCGGAGTAAGAGAATCGGGCACCGGGTTGTAATCAAAAACATCCTTCAGAGTCAAGATTCTTGAAGGTAAGTCGTTAAGGTTATCCTGAGAAGTACTGAGATAATAATATTTGCTGGTAGCCACAACGGTATTGAATCCTTCACGGATGGCTTCACCCGCACTCGATGCGTTTCGCCAGGCCATGATCGCTGCCGAAGTGGGCAGCTTACCTTCCATAATCTCATCCCAGCCGATGGTATAGCGTCCGTGTGCCCTGATGAAGGAATCGATACGACTTATGAACCATGCCTGTAACTGATTGGTATTTGTTAATCCGGCTTTTTTCATTACAGCCTGGTCCCGGGGATCCTTCTCCCACGGTGTTTTTTTAGCTTCATCACCGCCGATGTGAATGTATTTTGAAGGGAAGAGATCCATCACCTCAGAGAGCACATCCTCCAGAAAAATAAAGGTGGAATCATTGCCGGCGCAATAGGGGTCGGTAAATTCGAAGGGTGTGGCTGCAGGTTTATGGTAGGGTTTACCTGAACAACTGAATTGCGGGTATGCCGTCAGGGCCGCAAGGGAATGGCCTGGCATTTCAATTTCAGGGACCACGGTGACAAAGCGGTCTGCTGCATATTTAACGATCTCCCTGATATCGTCTTTCGTGTAATACCCTCCGTAAAGTTTCTTCGTCGTATCCCCGGTGATGGTGACGTCATATCCCCAGGGTCTGTCGGTATGGTCGACTCTCCAGGCTGCTGTGGTAGTGAGTTTGGGATACTTGTCGATCTGAATGCGCCATCCCTGGTCATCGGTAAGATGCCAGTGGAAGACATTCATTTTATGCATGGCCAATATATCGATGTATTTCTTGATGAAAGCTTTCGGAAAGAAATGTCTTGAAACATCGAGGTGCATTCCCCGCCAGCTAAAAGTGGGCCGATCTTTTATGTTTACTCCGTAGAAGTAACTGGATGATCCTTTATGTCCGATGAGCTGCAAAAGGGTATTGATGCCGTAAAAGATCCCGGCTTCGGAGTTAGCTTCGATGGTAACCTTCTTCTTTCCGACATGGAGGAGATAACCTTCCTTCCCCAGGTCATTCTTTCCATCGGACCGGGAAAAAATAATTGTCCTGTCGTGAACATCTCCCGTTCCTGAATTTATATCTGTACCAGTGTGCACTTTAATTTTCTTCGTCAGGTAAGTTACAAGAAAGCTATCATTGGTGAATTCACCGGGTAAAACGGTAACGTCACTCAGAATGGCAAAACTCCCGTTTCCCTTTTCAATGGAATGGGGCTCGGGGTAAATCACAGGGATCTCATTTTTTGAACAACTGCTCAAAATGAGGACTGAAAGAATGGATAGAAATAGTATATGCTTTTTCATTATAATGAGATTTTATTTGTTCCGTAATTCAGTTTTTGGTGGGTTCCTTTCCAGATAAATTCAGTATCGAGCCCTTCGGGAATGATAATTTCCCCTTTGACCTTATTGTTTCTGAACTGAAGATCCAGGATAATTTTTCCTCTTTGATGAGGGTATTCAGCCTTAATAAATTGAAGATTCCCGGGCGAAGGCGAAATCGTGACCTTGTCAAAACCCGGAGCAGCCGGATGTATACCACAAAGTACACGGAAGTCAGCGTACACGGGTGAGGAAGACCAGGGATGGCATTCCGACCGGGGTTGCTGGTCAATCTGTTTCTCGGGGGTTGTGGTCAGTCCTGCACGAACAACGTCTACCCAGGGTTGAAGCACCTTGTCGAAATATTCTCCGGCACCGGCATGGGCGAGGGCATTAAAGAAGTTGTACCGGTAATATAATCCGGCCTGGCTAAGGGTTGTGTCGGCCAGGACTCTTCCGATGAAGGCTTTCTGTTCTTCCGGCGGCACCGCATCGGTTAGGACGGCCAGAATGTTGGGTCTTTCATCATAGAATGTCTTTTCGGGATCCTCAGCGTAGATCTCTTTGGTTTTATCATAAAAAAGGTTGTTGACGATTTTCTTAAGTTCTTCAGCCCTTGTGCGGAATTCTTCTGCCCGGCCTTTCCTGCCGAACCAGTCGAAGATGTCAGCTGCATTCTGCAAGCTGTAGACCCATTGCAGGGTGATCACTGCTGAATTTCCGTTTCGTGAAACCGGTGAGGTACCTCCGCCGGATTCCTTGTACCAGTCGACAAAATAGGGCCATTCCGTTTTGCCAGGAATACCGTTTTCATTCAGATGCAATTCAAAATAGGCGAATACAGCTTCAATATCAGGCAGGAATTGCCTGATATATTCCTTCTCCCCACGGTACATCATATAATCATGGATGATATCAATCCAGGCCAGTGAGTAGGTGGGGTGTACAAATGTAGCTTTCAGGGGATAGCAGCTGGTGAGGTTGCCGTCGGGAAGCCTTGAATAATGGAATTGTTCAATGGCATTTCTCATGTGTCTTATATCTCCTGTCATGGAGATCCAGGAGAGTGCATGAGGGCGGGAGTCTCCGACATATTGCATGGTCTCATAGTAGGCATCACTCATAAAATTATCCTGCGTGCAAATTTTCAGAGTACGCCAGCAGATATCGGAAATACTGTCATAGACGGGCTTATTGGTTTCAAAAGAGGCTGTTTTCCCGATAGGAGTTGTGACATAATCATTAAAATAATCGTTCAGAGTGAGTGGATCGCCCGTTGTTTTAATATCCAGTTGGATGAAGCGGAAAGCCTTACGGGACAATGGTTTGTACATCCTCGATGAACCACCGTCGGGAAGGACAACATCCTTAATACCAATCATGGTTTTACCTTCTGTCACGTTACGGTTGCCTTTCATCCTATCCTTGTCAAAAAGATTTTCTGCGTAGCTTATGGTTATGCTGGCACCTTTACCTCCAGAGAAATACAGTTCAGGATAACCGATGGTGAGGAATGTCTGGTCGATCATTATTTTGGTGTCTGTATTGGCAGGCACGATAATAGGTTGGGTCCCTTTCAGAAAACCATCCGGGACATTCAGACCCCCGTTACGGATGATGCTTGTGAATCGTTCCGTTTGGTGGGTTTGGAGAGGAGTGTTCCTCGGTTGCAGTATCCATATGAATGAACCGCCGGATGTCACTGCCGAATAAAGCCACACGGGTTTTTGCCAGTCTGTGTCGTCAAAATGCAATGTATTCCAGCCCCAGGGATAAAGTTCAGCCCTGAGGGTGTCTCCTGAATTGGCAGCATAGAAGCCTCCTTTAATGTCCACACCATACATCCAGTTTACCGGCCGGGGTGAAAAAGCGTGGTTAACGCTGGTTTTCCAACCGTTGTCGTTGGTGTTAAGGACCTGCTCAGCAGGCGTATCACCCTGGAGCAGAAATCCGGTTCTTTTGGAGATGATTCCAAACGCCCTGTTAACTCCCCAGTTAATGACTTCGGCGGCCACCACGTTATTGCCCTTTAAAAGATACGGTGCCAGGTCAATGGTCTCATAGCGCCAGTGCCGGATATCGGATTCCTGGGGGCCGAAGGTGACATACTCGCCGTTGACGTACAGCCGGTAATGATTATCGGCAGTGACGTGAACGATAAAACTTTTCGGTACGGAGTTCAGTTCAAACGACTTTCTGAACAGGATGATGTTGTAATCGGTTTGCGATATTTCAGGATGTGTGATCCAAGCGGCATTCCACCGGTTTTGTTTGAATCCTTCCTGTGCCGGTAGGATAGCACTGTACAGAAATAACATCTGCAGCACAAGTAACCATGTTTTCTTCATGAGGTAACTGGTTCGTTTAAGAAATGGCAGAAAATTACTAAGTATTTGTTAAAAACGGAAGGGATGTTTAGATAATAACTCTTATTTGCCAAGGGAATCCTCCGCCGCCAGGTTCATGTTCAATGTACGAAGGTAACTGATGTGTGCAGCGTAATCTGCGTTGGTCTTTTCCAGAATATATCGTTTTTTCTCCGCTGATATTGAGTCCGTAAAGGTGATAAGCTTTGAAAAATCCGTTTTATGTTCCACCAGTTTGCTGAGGATTTTCCTGTTGGGCCGCGGATCGGTGACAAAGCTGTATTCGATCACCGGCTTGTCGTCGGTATCAGGCTTTGCCGTTGAAGCCCAGGATCTGAGTTCAGGCCCTGTCATAAAAAATCCGGCAATAACACTTTCCGGTTCATTCAGGTCCACATCTATAAGTTCATAATAAATATCCTTCCTGTAAAACAGAGTCTGAAATTGTTCATAGTTTACATCAAGCCGGGATTTTGATCCGACAATCAGTGTATGGGCGCGGTTTGCATACCACAGTAAGGCGTTGGGGAATTCATCGGTAAACGATCTGATCAGGCTTTTAAATTCATCTTCGCTCATCCAGTTTGTGGGGATCCATTGGCAGATGGTTCCGCTATCGGTCAAACGGTTGCTGCAAAGCCTGTAAAAATCTGAGGAATACAAATTCGGTCCCAGCCTGGGATGGACAGCATTCGTAGTGATCAGGTCATACTTTTTCAGGGACCTTTGCAGGACTGACCGACCGTCCTCCACATATAATTTCAGATAACTGCTGCCTAATACGCCATGGTTCAGGTAGCCGAATTGTGCGGAGGAAAGCTGGAGAACTTCAGGCGATAATTCCGCGAGGTCGGTGTGGATGTTCAGTTCGGTAAGACAGCGGGTGGTGATACCAAGTCCAAAACCGATGACCGCTGCATTTTGGGCATTGGGATTGAAGAACCATGGGAGATAAGCCAGCATCTTATGAACCCTTTGATCTTCACCATTGGTGAAAGCTGTTTTAGCCCCGTTTATGGAAAGGGCGAGATATTTGGAGGGCAGTTTCGAAACCACAACCGTTGCGGTCATCCCTTCCTTCATGGCAAGGATCTGTTCTTCAGGGTAAAAGCCGGCCTTATATTCATAATAGCTTTTCCGTGGAAAAAGGATCATGGCGACCCCAAACAAAATCACGCCGCTTACCAACAGGAGGCGGCGCAAGGACACAGCAATATTTCTGTTGATCATGATAAGTACGATGGCTGAAAGTACATTCAGCAGCACACAGATCAGGAAGCTCTGGTAAATATCGAGGAAGCGAAGCATGTAAAATCCCGCCACAACCGGTCCGGCAACACTGCCGATCGTATCGGTGAAGCTCAGGAGCCCCATGCGGGAGCCCAGATTACCAGGGTTGTCTGTGATGATCTTTCCTGCCAGGGGGTAGCTGATTCCCATCAGCAAGGCTGGAAGAGCGGTGGCGACAAAGAAAAGAATATATTCTCTTCCCGACACATGAAACCAGGTATCGTTCGAAATACGGGCGTTAAAAAGAAGAGGTGAAAATACGGAGAAGAGAATAAAGGAAGTGAGCGCTGCCAGTCCTGCAGCGTACTCCACAATAGAAAATTTCAGTAGCAGATTTTTCCAGGTGTCAATTCGTTTCCTGGTTAAAAATGCCCCGGCAGATAATCCGAAAAGGAAACCCAGGATGACCACCGTATAGACATAGGACGATTTATCATAAGAAAATTCGAGAATGGTCCTCGTCCACAGGATCTCATAAACCAGCATTGTAAATCCTTCGATAGCCGTGACGATCAGCACGGTGCCTAAAATTTTCCGGCTTATTCCAGCGTCTGCACCCACCGGCGCCTTCACAAGCCCTTCGGCACTGGTTTTCGTCCGGGTAAGGAAAGGAGCAAAGGACAGGATGAGAAGGGCATTGACCGTATTCACGGATGCTGCGATAAGATTGGTTTGATGGGAGCCAAGCAGGCGTATCAGAAAGAATCCCGCCATCAGACCTCCGGCAAAGGCGCCTGTATTGTTTAGTGAGTATAGAGAACCAATTTTGTTCCCCAGTCTGGCAAAGTTGTCGGTGTACAATTTCACCATCACCGGAAGGGTTCCTCCCATTAACGTTGACGGCAGGATCAGGAGAAGTACCGACAAAATAAAACGGGAAAGGTTCGAATGATAAGACAGCCATGCACCGGATTGGTTAATTTCGACATACAGGCCGGTGATTAGGTGAAACAAGGGTTTAAAAAGAAAAGCAAAGCAGGCTAATCCAGCCTGAATGATAAAGAGTAGCCATACGGGCCGTGATGTACGGTCTGCCTGTCGTCCAAAAAAGAGTGCACCCACTGAAAGTCCGGCCATAAATACCGTCAGGACAGTACTGGTGGATAACAGGTGTGTTCCGAAAAGCAGGGAAAATTCCCTGATCCAGACGATCTGGTATACCAGGGCAGAAAATCCTGAAAGGAAAATGATGAGAGGGAAAAGAGATAAAAAAGAATTTTTCTTCAGTTTATCCATATCCATACCCTGGTTTTGTTGAATAGCAGTAGCCTTTTTAATTAGTGTACCACCCCGGAATAGACCACAGGAACACCTTTAAATATCCTGAGGAGGATGAAAGGAAGGTGTTACATCCCGGGTGAATAAATCAGTTCAGCACATCTTAGATCCTACCATCCAGGGTTTTGGTGCAAGTGACCTCCGGAAAGGTTGATTTCGGATTGTGGTAAGGGCAGCACTTCATTTTTACCGACCTGGAAATTCGGTAAGTAATCGGTAATATTTACCCATGGCGCCGGTAGCTGGCTCCATCTGACGAGGTCGAAGTAACGGTGCCATTCGAAACCGAATTCAACATTACGTTCATGTATGATGGCATCAGGGGTTACTTCCGTTACAGGCGTAAGTCCTGCCCGGTTCCTTACAGCATTGATGCAGTCGAGGCCAAGCTGTGTGCTGCCGTTTATATGGTAATCGGCTTCTGCCAGCATGAGAAGGACATCCGAATACCTCATGATTTTGAGATTAGTCGGTCCGTTGTTGGTATTGAAAACCGGATCAAAATATTTATGCCAGCCGTACCCCTGGGAAATGCTAATATTGGTGTTTTTACTGTTTAGCCAGGGAGTAGGAGGAAGACCGGTTTCAGGCAGATAGTGGATGGTGTCACCTGCCTCATAGATGGTGGCATAGCGTCTCGGGTCATATTCTATACCTGCAGGATGACTGGCCGGAGCTTTTTCGAAGTCATTGACAAAATCGGTTGTCGGGATAAGGTTCTTATATCCGTCGGGGCCGAAATACAGATCCGTCAGAGAGCCGTCGGCCTGCCAGCCTCCTTCCCATACTTCCCATCCGCCGTATGCAAACTGGATCTCAAAAATGGATTCCTTGTTGTTTTCGCTGTCATACGTATTTCCTGAGGGTGTGGTGAGATCGATGGCCGAGAAGTTGCACTGATACGCATAAATGTAATCTTTAGGCGTATCTCCCTGCGGCATCATCAGCCCGTAGATGCCCTGGTTATCGGCAAGAGCCTTGACCTGCTGAAGGTAATCCTTTGCCTCAGGCCACATCTGGTAAAAGAGGTACGCTTTTCCCAGAAGAGCCATAGCCGCACCTTTTGTAGCGCGGCCCACATCCGCATCATCATATTTTAAAGGCAGGACATCAATGGCTTGTTTAAGATCAGATTCAATAATATTCAGAAAATCTTCCTTTGTGCTGTTCGTAAATTTAACATTCAGGTCTTTCAGTACATAATCGATCACGGGTGCGGTACCGTAAATAGTTGCAATGTTAAAGTTATACAAGGCTCTCAGGAATCGTACCTCACCAAGCAACCGGGCTTTCAGATTCTCATCCATGACGATCCCGGGGATTTTTTCCAGTGCCACGTTACAACGAGCAATTCCTTTGTACATATAACTATAGATCTGGATGACAAAGTCGCTGCTTGCATTGAACGACATTGAATTCATGGCGGCCTGTTCGTGCAGCGCATTATCGCTGAAGGTTGTAAAAGCGTAAAAGAAGTTGATATTATATCCACCCGGGTGTTTGAGGGGATCGTAACAAGCTGTTGTAGTCTCAATAGCCTGCTCCTGTGTTTTATAATACAGGGCTTCACTGAGGTTGTTCTTTGGTGTGATATCAAGAAAGCTGTCACAGGAAGGAAGAAATCCCAACAGTAGGAGCAATGTTAAAGTATATTTGAAATAGGGTTTCATGTTTACAGAATTTACAAAATTAAAACTCGAGTTGAAGTCCAATCATAAAGGTCCTGGGAACAGGGTAATACCCAAGATCAATACCCTGGTTCAAAGGATCTGTATCGCCGATTTCAGGATCGTATCCGCGGTATTTGGTGAAGGTATACAGGTTATTTGCATTGACAAATATACGCAGACGGTCAACCCCAATCCGGTTCATTACTGAAGAGGGCAGGGTGTATCCGATTTGAAGGGTTTTAATCCTCAGGAATGATGCATCCTCCAGGAACCACGTTGAAATATTGGAGTTGAAATTTTCATCTACGGGATACGCCCTGGTCATAGTGTTTGATCTGTTTTCGGGTGTCCAGTAATCGAGTACATCCACCAGTTTGTTTTCATCCTTGCCGTACCTGTCGGTTGCAACGCCTATATTGGCCATAAGATCATTATATACATTTAAATTCTGAAGGCCCTGGAAAAAGATGGTCACGTCGAAATTTTTATAGAAGAGGTCAATATTTAGTCCATACCCAAAATCAGGCAGGGGTTTACCTATAATAGTGCGATCCAGTGCGTTGATTACACCGTCATTATTAAGGTCTTTGAATTTAATATCTCCGGGTGAAGTACCGGGTTGTTGCTTTGCTGAAAGCAGCGTATAATGGCCATTATTATCGGTAATTAAATTGCCGTTTTCATCCTGCGCAAAATCTTCCACCTGTAGGATCCCTTCAGCAACGTATCCGTAAAAACTTCCGATACAATGGCCCGGTTCAGTAATGGTATAAGTCGTAACAATTTCCGGTTTACCGGTTTCCTTCGGAAGGCCAAGGTCTATCACTTCATTTTTATAGGTTGACAGGTTTGCGCTGATGGAATACTGGAAGTCGCCCTCCTGTTTTCTCCAGGATGCGGTAAATTCGAATCCCCTGTTTTGAATTTCTGCCAGGTTTGTCCAGGCACCAACGGAGGCCGCGCCACCGTAGACCCTGTATTTACCGAATGCAGCGGAGATAGGTTTATTAACCAGCATATCATTCTGCTTCTTGATGTAGTATTCGGCAGTGAACTGCAGACGGTTACTAAAGGCATTCAGGTCTAAGCCGAAATTGGTCATCTCAGCAGCTTCCCACTTAATATAAGGGTTTTCCTGGTAGGAGGTGGAAGCTCCGCCAAGCCACAGATCCTGGTTGACCCCAAAGTTATAACGACTGTTTCTCAACGGGTCCATTTGTGCTAAGTACTGGTAGTCGGCAAGGTTCTCGTTCCCGGTTTTTCCCCACCCGAAACGCAGCTTAAGCATGTTGATTTGTTCGACATTGGTCAGGAAATCCTCGTTTATTTTCCATCCGGCAGAGAAGGACGGAAACATTCCATACCTTCCGCCGAGAGGGCCGAAACGTGTCGATCCGTCCCTGCGGATACTGGCCGTAAAAAGATATTTATTGTTGTAATCATAATTAATTCTTCCCAGGTAGGACTGCAACCTGTGCTGGTAGTCGCCCCCGCTCACATTGAACGCCTCTTCTGCCTGATTCATGACTGGCAGACTTTCATTGGTGATATGCCTGCCTGTCGGACTGTTAAATTGCCATGATATATTAGTCCGTTCAAAAGCCGCCATGACATTGAGGTTATGCTTGCCAAAGGAATGTGTGTAGGCCAGAATGTTACTTGTGACCAGGTCCTGATTATATTGATTGTTTTCATACAACTTATTGATATCATTGTCTCTCAGTCTCAGATTTCCAAGGGAATAAACGGGTGTCCACTGTCGGGTAAGTCTCGTCCTGATATTTGCGCCAAAACGGAATGAATAGGTAAGTCCCTTGATAATCTGCACCTCAGCATACAATGAGGCAAAGACCCTTGTTTCATCATAGGAATTTTTATTCATCATTTGTTCAGCGACAGGATTCGTCCTTTCATTTGCACCTGTCAGAGTGTCTACCGGCCCACCGTAACCGCCTATTGCCGTTGAATCATAAATATGCATCAGTGGCGAATCAACAAGATCAACCTGCCAGGGATTGCCATTGGTGTAATGTGCCGCACTATCCACTTTTAGTTTGGTAAGGGCAATGGATTCTCCAATTTTGACGCGCTTCCCAATTTTAAAATCTGAATTTCCGCGTAATGTATATCTCGTCATTCCTGTATTGATCAGGATACCCTGCTCATCGGCGTAATTACCCGAAATAAAGTAGTTACTATTTTCGTTTCCGCCCGAAACACTCATATTATAATTCTGCAATTTGCCTACCCTGGAGATGGCATCCGGCCAGTTGGTATCTGTATTCAGATTATTATTAGAGGCCCTTGCCGAATCAGTATAAACACTGGTATAAACATCCGGACCATCATAATTGGCATAAGCTGTCTTCATGAGGCGGAGGTATTGTTCTGCATTCATAATATCATAATTGCGAGGGACATACGCAAGTCCGCTGTTTGCTCCGAAGTTGAAATTGGTCTTTCCCGAGGTACCCTTTTTGGTTGTAATCAGGATAACGCCGTTAGCCCCCCTGGCACCATAAATTGCTGTTGCAGAGGCATCTTTTAAGATCTGCGTAGATTCAATATCGTTTGGATTCAGAGTTGTCAGAATTTCAGGTCCAACTGAAATACCGTCAACAACATATAACGGCTCACTGCTAAGGGTTATGGAACCGATACCCCTGACTTTTACAGTAGCACCGGCTCCAGGCTGACCTGAAATAGCCATAACATTGACACCTGCAGCCCTTCCTTCCAGAGCCTTTGAGAGAGTGGGGTAACTGGATTTGGTCATTTCCTCCACGTTCACGACAGCAATGGAACCGGTAAGATCACTTTTCTTTTGAGTGCCGTAACCCACAACCACCACCTCATCGAGTTTTGTCAGGTCCAGGTCGAGTGAAACATCGACGGTGGATCGTCCATTCACAGGGACTTCTATGGTTTTATACCCGACAAATGAGATACTCAGCGTGACATCTCCGGATGATGTGGTAATTTCATAATATCCATCAATGTTGGAAATGGTTCCCGAGGTTGTGCCTTTAACGGCAATGGTTGCTCCCGGTACTGGTTTCCCGGTACTTCCATCCGTAATCTTCCGCTGACCTTAAAAGTCTGCGGAAATACACTCAGAAAGAATAGGAATGAAAAGATGAAGGATAGAAAAATCCTACGGAGGAAGTTTTTCTTCATGGGTTAGTAGTTTATAGTTTTAGTCGGATAACTCGCAATTAAACGAACTAAATTATAAAAAATAAACCATAATGTCCAGGAATGAGATGAATTATATCAGCTGCTCTCCAATTACTTGGCAGCCTTTCAAGGTTACTTCCTGAATAATCAGATACGTGGCCGGAATTTATTTTTTCCTGATGATTCATTCGAAGATAGTTTATTTCAGTTGTTGGTATCACTTCGCTACGTTACTCCCGTTCGGTCGTGAGAGCTTACTAATCCGGCGTCTTCAGATCTTAGCGTAATGTTACTCCCGTTGGTCGTGAGATCGCTTCGCTACGTTACTCCCGTTGGTCGTGAGATCGCTTCGCTACGTTCAAGTCCTGTTATGCGACCTCCGCCTGAATTTATCATCGGGGAATGGAAGTTTCAATATTTAAGCAAGGCACCTTCCGGGAATCAAGTCGCAGAACTCTGGGACCAGAAATATTGTTTAAACAATATGCCGAACATCATTGGGCTGGCAGAAAAGGTCATTATTCCCGTAACAGGAAAGCGAAGTTACTGATTCAACCAGGTGTACAGGTATTAAAGGTATTGAATCTTAATATTAATGTGTTATGAAGAAAATAGGAATTATGGGAACGGGTCCGGTAGGAAAGGTCCTTGCCGGAGGATTTCGAAAGAAAGGCTATGAGGTCATGATCGGATCACGGTGATCCTGAGAAACTCGCAGGATGGAAGTCGGACTCAGGTCTGAATGTTAAAACAGGTACATTCAGCGATGCTGCAAAATTCGGTGAAATGCTTGTTCTTGCAGTCAAGGGATCTGCTGCTGAAGAGGTTCTGAAGCTTGCAGGAAAGGAAAACCTGGCACACAAGACAGTCATTGATACATGTAACCCGATCGCCGATCTCCCGCCGGAAGACGGGGTCATCAGGTTTTTCACCGACCTGAATGAATCCCTTATGGAACGGCTTCAGAAACGCTTTCCGGATGTTCATTTTGTTAAGGCTTTCAGCACAGTCGGAAATGGCAATATGGTCGATCCTGATTTTGGCCATGAAAAGCCTACCATGTTTATTGCGCGGCGATGACGGAAAGGCAAAAATGGAGGTTGCCGGCGTACTGAAGGCGTTCGGTTGGGAATCTGAAGATATGGGTACGGCCAAAGCCGCAAGGGCAATCGAACCGTTGTGTATCCTATATTGTATTCCCGGAATCAGGGAAAATAGGTGGAATCACGCTTTCAGGCTCCTGAAAGGTTGAGTGTTTAGCAAAAAAAAATCCGCCTCATCTTTTAAGGCGGAGTAGCATTTCATTTGGTGAAGGTTCAGTAATACCGATCCGGTTCTCCTGAATTGGGGATGTTTACGGTTGCGGAAATGTGAGGTTCATTTCACTGGCGTCCTGAAGTTCCGTTCTTTCCCTGGTGCTGGTGGCGTTCAGTAATTATACCCGTCATCATAAAATCCGCCATCGTTTCCAAAATCGTCGAAGTCGTCATCATCCGCACCATCACCCATGATACCGAGGTTCTTAAGATCTTCGTCGTTGAAATTATCCATTTCTTCGACGTCGTTCTCCTCTTCCTCATAAATATCATACTTCTCTTCGATCTTCTCTACGGCTTCCTCTGAAAAAATAAATTCGGGATTTATATCCTCCAGAGCATCAATAATCGATGGGTTAAAACAGAAACTCGGATTCTCAAGGATGCACTCTTCAACGTATTCCGGGTCCTTTACAAAAACATCTTTCAGTGTTTTTCCGCTATACTCACCAAAGTCCAGCTTACTGTTCAAACTGTATAATTTCATGACAATGTGTTAATTATGATATTGTTTTTGTTAGTGTTAATAATGAACTATTTCCATGACAAATATATTTTTTTTCGTTTTCACAAAAACTTTTTTTAATCAAATTATCGAAAAAAATTGAAATTCATTCGTAAATGATCGATTATCAAATTGTTAAATCAAAAAATGGTGGCCAAACCCCTATGTAAATTTTCAAACATCTAAAAGATAGCCAGTTCCGGGATACCCGGTTTCCTTTGTCCTGGAAAAGGCCAGGATTAAGCATTTTTTGCTTTTAACGGATCAGTGAAGAGATAGTTTTACCAATCTGCGATTTTAACATAACCGGACACCTGGCAACAGGTTCACGGAAGACAAAACCTTTTCCCTGAACAATTATTGTGATTCCCTTAAAAAATATTGAGAATTGTCCGTGAGCCATGTGCCGGAGAGATAAGATTCATTTACGCGGCAGTGAAAAGTAAAAATCGTGTTGATGCATAAAAACCGGGAAGAAGGCATTTCATTCGAAAATAGTTTATTTAAGTTATTGGTCTCATGGAAGCTTTATTTGGAAGCCGGTGTGGTTATGTTCTCATCCACAAGGTTATAGGTCGTATTGTAGATCTTATTCATGATCTGCACATCCCTGACTTGCAGGTCCCTGACCTGACCATATGAAAACCTTTCGCCCCTTACAGTGTCCACAGTGATGCTGTCGAGAAAGATGTGTTCCGCCGGACGGTCAAACCATCCGAAAACACGGATCCCGTTTCCGGCACTGACGGCATGGACATCTTCAATGTAAATATTCCTGATGAGCGGAGGCCACTCACTGGTCGTGTCATTGTCGTAATTTGGAATAATGCTCACGACATCTGCTTTGAGATAGTTGAACCTGAGATTTTTAACATAAATATCCCGGATGGTCCCCCCCCTTTTACGGCTGCTTTTCAGGTATATGCCCTGGTAAACTTCCTGAGGAGCAATGCAGTTAAATACATAGATATCGTGGGCGCCGCCCGACATTTCACTTCCCACGCAAAAAGCATGATGTCCTTTAAAAACACAGTTCCTGACGATCACATTGCTTGCCGGCCCGCCCAGTTTCCCTTCACTGATGAACGGACTTTGAACCGTTTCAAGATCTGTTCCGGCAATACTCAGTCCTTCGCGACCTTCCCTGTCACGGCCTGCCTTGATCACCACATTGTCATCATGATTGTAAAAGATCACATTTTCGACGAGGACATTAGTTGAAGTCTCAACATCGACACCGTCATTGTTGACATTATTGTCATCATAAAGCAGGTTCCGGAAGACCATGTTTTCTGAGAAGACAGGGTGCACGACCCAGAAGGGTGAATTATCCAGTTTGACTCCTTCGACCCAGACATTCCGGCAAAGGAAAAACTGCATCAGGGGAGGCCGCAGGAAATCCTCGCCCAAATGGTCGAAATGACGTTCGTTCAGAGGTATGCCCTGATTATTCACGTCCCTGGCTTTCTCATACGAGACGGGAAGGCCCGCGGCTTTTCTCCGGTCTTCCCCGCTCATCGACCATTCTACCCATTTTTCACCGTCACCGTCGATAACCGGCATGGCTCCGCTTCCGGGCCTGGCAGTGAGTATAATGTCATGCACCTGAAATGCCCTGATGAGGGGAGAGTAAGAATAAAGAGTGGTTCCCTCGTACCGAACTATCACGCCTTTCCCTCCGTGCAAATAGTGTTCTGGATGAAAAACGAATTGCAGTCGAACATCGGTGTCGAACATCAGCTGTATATGACTTCTCAGTTCGACGGGACCGTCTATCCGGTAAACTTCGGTTGTTTTCATCCAGTAATCCGGTCCCTTGCTATGGGGAAACAGCAGGGTTCCGCCACCTGCAGCGGCGAGACTGTCGATAGCGCTCTGAATATCCTGCCTGAAATCGTAGGTCCCGGTTGCATCTGCACTGTGTCCGGAAAATTTCACAAGGTCAATCATCCGGTCAGGAATGACGGGCTCCTGAATAGCAGAAATTATGCTGTCGGTGCGGGTTTTAAGCCATGCGTCGTTGATAAGGGCCTTATGTTGATTCCCCGGGTTGCAGGATGTCAGAAGAATAACAGCAGATAGGGGTATCAGATGTTTTTGGATGTTCATTTGAGCAGGGTGTGAATTAGAGGTGCATTTATTAAATAATTGCCGGAAAATTAGGAAAAATCGCTTGTCTTTCAAATTCTCCCGGATTTGTTATACAATAATGGTAGCAGATGTAAAATGGCCGGTCATTCATGACTGGGCATACCAATGGGCTTCGTTATTCTTAAGACTTTTTAGTATGAACCGGGATCCCACCCCCGCCGTCCATCCGTCCGTCCTTAATGGGATTCAGCCCAAAAATCTCAGCCTCCCGTTTCAGACTTTTTATGAAAAGTTATTCACACCAGGAAATTTGAATAAACCTTTTTTTCCGGTTGTTCATAACCCGGAAAAAGCCGGTAAACCATTACTTTTTTAGATTTTTTTAGACAACAGTTGCCTTTCAGGGAATAATTGTTTTAGGATGAATTTCGGAAGAACTACCAGGTTGTTCAGGGTAGTTTTCTCCGTCCTTAAGTTCCGGACCTCCCGGCTTTTTGATGCGAAGATCATACAGGTCTGTTCTCCGGTCTTTCAGCGTCCTCACCGAGCCGTAATTATGAAGCTCCTTCAGAAGGTCGAGATTGACGTCAACGATCAGGGTCATTTCGGTATTCGGGGTAGCTTCAGTTTTGACTCCGTTCGTCGGGAAGGGGAAGTCAGAAGGGGTAAAGACCGCCGACTGTGCGTACTGGATATCCATATTGCTCACCCTTGGCAGGTTTCCCACACAGCCTGCAATGGAGACGTAACATTCATTCTCTATAGCCCTGGCCTGGGCACAGCGGCGTACCCTCATGTACCCGTTCTGGGTATCGGTAAGGAAAGGTACGAAGAGCATTTGCATCCCCTGGTCTGCAAGCAACCTGGAGAGTTCCGGAAATTCAACGTCGTAACAGATCATGATGCCTATCTTGCCACAGTCGGTGTCAAACACCCTTATCTTGTCACCACCCACCATTCCCCAGGAGCTGAGTTCTGAGGGTGTGATATGGACTTTTTCATAGGTCTCCCAGGTCCCGTTCCGTCGGCACAGGTAACCGATGTTCTTTAATTTGTCGCCGTCCATGTATGGCATGCTGCCGGTGATGATATTGATGTTGTATGAGATGGCCAGCTCGGAAAACCTTTTTCTCGAGGGTTCGGTGTATTCAGCCAGTTTCCGAATGGCGTCGGCTTCCGGAAAATCATTGAACCTGGCCATCAGGGGGGCGTTGAAAAATTCGGGGAACAGGACGAAATCGCTCTGGTATCCGCTTATGGCATCAATAAAAAATTCCACCTGTTCGAACATCTTGTCCATATCCTCAAAAGACCGCATCTGCCATTGCACCAGCCCGATCCGGACAACCGATTTTGTCTGGTTGATCTGGTTTGGCTTGTCCTGGAAATACAGGTTGTTCCATTCAATGAGTGTTGCGTATTCGAGTGATTCCTTGTCTCCCGGCAGGTACCCTTTGAGGATCTTCCGGACATGAAAATCGTTGGATAGCTGAAAGGTGAGAATCGGGTCATAGATCTCCCGGTGTCTTACCCTTTCGATATATTCCCTTGGCGGCATTTTATCGCCATAGGCGGCGTATCCGGGTATCCTGCCGCCAGCGACAATACTCCTGAGGTTCAGCTGTTCACACAGTTCCTTACGGGCATCATACATCCTCCGGCCAAGTCTCAACTCACGATAACCGGGATGCACAAAAACTTCGATACCGTAAAGTACGTCACCTTCAGGATCATGTGTATTGAAGGTATAATTGCCGGTGATCTGAATGTAGGTATGATTGTCGCCGAATTTAGCATAATTAACAATGATTGAAAGAGCGGTCCCTACAACCTTACCGTTCACAAGGATGCAGATCTGTCCCTCAGGGAATATTTCAAGTAGTTTGGCAATATGGGACTCTCTCCAGTATGCTCCCTCCCAGTTGGCATAGGCCTCTATCATGGAATCTTTTAGTTCTAAATAATCATTTATCTGAAGATTTCTGAGTTCGATTTTCTGTTCAGTGTTTTCGGTCATAAAAATGAATTAATTACGTATTTACTCTGTTGATTATCGTTCCTATAACAAATCTATCCCGCTTTTGATCAGTGATTTTCTGCACGGGAGCTCTCAATTTTATTGCTCGTTACGGAGCCTTCTGGCAATAAGAAAGATTGTGGCAAGAATAATTACCATGCCCGTTGAAAACAGGATCCAGTTAAATGAGCGTGGAATATAGGTCATTGCCAGTTCATACAGGGGTTTGTCATTTGGCAGGTTGAATATTTCCCGGATACTGAAATGGGAAAGGATAAATGAGGAGTAATCCCATACGAAGGCCACAATAAGGACCATGGAACCTGTAACTAATCCGGCCCATTCACGGAATTTCAGATCCACCCTGATCCCTTTGGAGGAGAATGAAAGGACGACGGCAGCCAGCACGATCATAGAGAGTGATACGATGACCGGCGTAATCACAGGCCCGACCCAGGTTGCAGGGATGAGAAACAGGATGTCCCAGGTCATGAAGGATTCCGGCCAGCCGATAAGGAGTTTCAGAAAGATGTAATAGAAGATATCCCAGATGGCAAAAGCATAAATGAACCAGGCAAAGCGTTCAGATGCATACCGTCCTGCAAGGATCCCGGCGGAAAGAAGCATGATGAGTGTGGCTGCCTCACGCAGGATTTCCGTGACGGCCAGGCCGGGTTCGATAGGGGCAAGGGGAAAGGAAAACCCTGCCGGATACATGAGCTTCCTGAGATATATCACCACGGCGGCTTCAAAAAAACCCATGGCGACGGCAAATATGCTGACCCAGATAAGTTTTTGTTTCATGGCGGAGTTAAAAAGTAAACTTTGATCTAAATCTATGAAAAATCCATGAAAAACAGGAACAGATGGACGGGGTTATTGATAAATTGCTGGTTCTGAAATCTCCATGAGTCAGATCAGACCTGAAAGGAAATTTCCTTTTCCATTCAGGTGAGATCATCATGGATCATCCGTGTATGCGGCACAACATTAAATGTCGGTTATTGTTACTATCAATGTTTAACAGAGTATTTCCATGGAAAATGAACTGATAACCATCTCCGCCGTAAAGAAAAGTTTTGGTAATGTTCATGCCGTTAAAAGCGTTGACTTTGCCCTCCGGAAAGGTGAATATGTTGCCTTGCTGGGGCCAAACGGGGCAGGGAAGACCACGCTCGTTGAGATGATTGAAGGGATCAGGCATCCCGATGCCGGGGAGATCCTCATTAAAGGGAAGAGGCTCAGGGATAATAAGGATGAGTTGTATAATATCCTCGGGATCTCTTTCCAGGAAACCAGGTTTTTTGAAAAGATCACGGTTGAGGAAACTCTGAAAATGTTTGCCAGCTTCTATGGCATGGCGGAAGAGAAGGTTGTTAAGGTGATGGATGTTGTAGGTCTTTTCGAAAAAGCGAAGGCCTTCACCAAGAATCTTTCCGGTGGTCAGCGCCAGCGCCTGGCTCTTGGAATAGCTATTCTCAACGAACCGGAGATACTGATCCTTGATGAGCCGACAACCGGCCTCGATCCCACTGCGAGGCATGAGATCTGGGATATCCTGATGAACCTGAAACAGAAACATCACGCTTCACTTATCCTCACTACGCATTATATGGAGGAAGCTGCATACCTGTGCGACAGGATCATGATTATGGACAATGGTGAAATTATTGCCGAGGGTACGCTGGACGATCTGCTTGCCCGGGAGAATATTCACAATGTCGCCGAATTTTCTATTTCAGAAGAAATTCCGGAAACATTAAAGATCCGGCATAACGGCATTGAGATCAAGTGGGATGAAAGCACCCGGAAAGGCTCCTGCGAACTGACCAATGTCACCCGTGACCTGCCGTATCTTTTTGATCTCCTCGGACAAAACAAGCTGACCATCATCGACTTCAATTTCAAAAAACCAACACTCGACGATCTCTTCCTGCGTAAAACAGGCCGCAGGCTTTCAACCTGAAAACCTTCCTAAAACATCCTTACCATGTTTAAAAAAGAACTCTGGCAACTCATTGTAATCCATATAAAAGAACTTATCCGCGAACCGGGCGTAATTTTCTGGGGTATTGGCTTTCCCATACTTATGGCCTGGGGTCTTGGTATCGCCTTCAACAATAAACCTAATGTCAGGAAGGATGTAGCCTTCATACATCCGGAAGCTCATTCAAAGCTGATGAATTTCCTGGACCAGAATGCTACGGCAGGATGGACAGCCGATTCATTGAGAACTTATAATGTGACGGTGAATGACAAAGTTTTTGGAAAAACCACATTCAGGTTCATTCCTGTCAGTCAAGATCTTGCGATTCAGGGAATCAAACGCGGGAAATTCCAGCTCTTCCTTGAAAGCATGGGAGACAGCCTGATATACCATCTCGATCCTGCAAATCCCGATGCCCGAACCCTTCAGCTCCAGCTTAACAGCCTGATGGATGAAGATGACAACCATCGATCCATCAGCCATGCCGACATTGTCCCGATGAAACTGCAGGGAACAAGGTATGTGGATTTCCTGGTACCCGGACTTCTCGCGATGACGGTGATGATGGCCTGTATGTGGGGTATCAGCTATACTATTATCGAACGCCGGAAGGGCAACATACTTCGCAGAATGGTTGCCACACCCATGCATAAAGCGAATCTGCTGGTGGCTCATATGACAGCACGTCTTTCCATGACCTTCGTTGAAGCAACAGTCTTACTGTTGTTTGCCGACCTCTATTTTGACATCAGGGTTCAGGGCAGCCTGATTGCCCTTTTCATGGTTTTCATAGCGGGGAATATCGCATTTACAGGCATAGCCATCCTGTTCTCCTCCAGGACGTCCAAGACCGAAATCGGCAATGCCATCATCAATTTCGTGACCATGCCCATGATGATCCTGTCCGGTGTCTTCTTCAGTTACCAGAATTTCCCCGAATGGACCATCCCGTTCATTCGCAAGCTGCCGCTGACTATGGTAGCCGACAGTTTTCGAAGTATCATCAACGAAGGAGCCGGGATTACCCAGGTAATGGGGAATACGATTGTCCTGTGCGGCATCGGTGTTGTGACCCTTTTCGCCGGGATGAAGATCTTCAAATGGTACTGAGCCTACCAGGCAAGGTGTCTTTTCCTGTATAAATAAAAGCCGATGATAAAATAGACCAGGGTGATGGCCACCAGGCTCACCATTTCAGGCCAGGTTTCAGACGGGGGCATGCCAAGGATCAGGACCTTGTCGAGGGCCGAAATGGCATGGGAAGGAGACATCAGTCCGTGAAGTCCGAAATCATAGCCGCCGAAACTGAAGAGTCTTGTGCTTTTGATCGGGAAAATGGCCCCGGTGAAAAACATGAAAAGGAATAGCGGGAAGTTACCGACGATGAGGATCTCGTTCACGCTTTTAGTCAGTGCTGCAACAATTAAGCTGAAGGCGATAACCGAGATCGCTGCCAGGGCGGAGACCAGGAACAGGTACCCGAAATTTCCGTTAAAATTAAATCCAAGCAACACAGCGGTTCCGAGGGTTACCTCTACCGACAACAGTCCGATCAGCACCTGGACTATGCCAATGCCTGCGAGAAACTCGAAGGTGGTCAGCCGTGAAAGCTTAAGCCGGATAATAGTGCGGTTTTCTACCTCACTAACGAAAGCGATGGAAGCGGTGAACATCAACATGATGATGGAGAGGATCAGCAGACCCGGAACAGCTGCGGTGAATTCATCAATATAGCCTGATGAACCGACCCCCGTTTCTTTAAAAGTGTAAAGTTCAGGCATTCCGGTTTTTTCCTTAATGTACCGGTTGATCACATCCCCGGCCCAGATGGCAGCGATCATATAATTGTAATCACGCAGGTTTCCGAGAAACTCGATTTCAGGCGGAACATCCAACCCTGTGTACCTGTCTTTCAATGTTTCTTCAAATCCATCCGGCAATACCAGAAGCATATCCGCTTTTTTTCTCCTGATCTGTTCGATCGCCTGCTGCCTGTCTTTCACGGTGATGACGGTGAACGGATCAGCCAGGCTGTCGTTGTGCCACTCGTCAAGGTATTCAGCGAAACCGGCTTTTTGGAGCGATGTATCTGCGTTTGCTTCGATGCCCGAATCATTGTTCAGAACAAGGATATCGAAATGCTGTTTTGTATTCCCGCTGATCAGGTAATACAGGAAGACGAAAAATGGTGCCATGAACACCGTAAGGATCAGCATCCAGTAATTACGGAGCTGTTCAACAAGGGTTTTCCGGATGATAGCTGCCAGTCTCATGATCTCAGGTTTTTTCCGGTGAGATGAATGAATACATCTTCCAGGGTGTTCTGCCGGATTTTCATTTCCTTCACCCGGAGGTTTTTATCTTTCAGGATACTGCTGATCCTGCCGATCTCATTCACGATGTTCTTCGAGGTAATGAACAGGCAGTTCTCACTAATCCTGAGTTTTCCCCAGCCGGGGTTTTCAAATTCACGACTGTCAAAGCCGGAAGGTAAAGAACCCTCCAGGATGATCTCCAGGGTATCACCTTCACCGATCGTGTTTTTCAGTTCATCAGGACTGCCCGTAAGAAGTAGTTTACCTTTATCGATGATAGCCACCCTGTGGGAGAGACGTTCGGCCTCGTCCATGTTGTGAGTGGTGAGGATCACCGTTTTGTTTTCAGCAAGGGAGCGGATATACTCCCTCACCATGATACGGCTTTGAGGATCGAGGCCGGCTTCCGGTTCGTCGAGTACGATAATTCCGGGATCATGAACAAGGGCCAGGCAAAGGTTTAGCCTGCGTTTCATGCCTCCGGAGAGTTTTGCGGCCTGCACGTCACGTTTGGCTTCCAATCCCATATCGGTTAAAAGTACCGTGGCTTTTTTTTTGGCTGAACTCCCGGGGATGTTATAACACCGGGCGACAAAGATGAGTTGTTCGAGGCAGGTCAGTTTGGACCAGTGGATATTCTCCTGTGGACAGAGCCCGATCAACGTCCCGGGGTTGTCATCGCCGGGAGGATTTTTGAAGCTTATGGTTCCGGATGAAGGTTTTGTGAGTCCGCAGAGCATGTTGATGGTGGTGGACTTACCGGCGCCGTTGGGGCCGAGAAAGCCGAAGACTTCACCGCGGTAAACGTTAAAACTCAGATGGTCGACGGCGGTGAGGCCGTTGAAATGTTTGGTGAGGTCGTGGACCTGAATGACCGGTTCGGGCATGATGCAGGGTAGTTTGGGTAGATAAATTTACGAAATTAGTTCATGCGGGAAGCGTTTCGGGTTTTGGATTTGAGACTTTGCTGTGAAATACACGGATTGCCATGAAAGCATGGAAAAATGCAACAAACTTCCTGCAATATGTGCATTCGTAATATGCGTGAAGAGTCAAACTCAAGAGGGTTTTTCAGACCGCATGAAGCCCTAAGTATTAGATTCCGTGGTATAAAGGAAAAAGCATGGCGCTCAGATCCACCGCTTGAACCGGATCAGCAGACCGCCGATCAGGGACAGCAGGATGGAGATCGCCAGGATACCGATAAACGAGTACTTGTTATTCTCTAAACTGTTTGGAATGTTCATGCCGAAGAAACTGGACACCAGGGTTGGGATCATCAGGATAACGGTAACGGTGGTGAGCTGCTTCATCACGATGTTCAGATTGTTGGAGATGATGGAGGCGAAGGCATCCATCATCCCGCTTTGAATGTCGCTATAGATATTGGCCATTTCAATAGCCTGCCGGTTCTCGATGATCACATCTTCCAGCAACTCTTCGGAATAGCTGCCGGGCTTGATGTATTTCGAATTCCTCAGCCTGGCCAGCAATAGTTCGTTGGCACGCAGAGAGGTGGTGAAGTACACCAGGCATTTCTCCATGTTCAGCAGTTTATGGAGTTCCTCGTTCCGGGTGGAACGCTCCAGGTCTTTTTCAATGCGGTTGGTCTGAATGTTGATGGTCTTCAGAAATTTATGGTATGAATTGGTGGTGTGCAGGAAGATTGACAGCAGGAAGTCAATTCTTGTGTCGGTTAAAATATTTTTAATCCGGTTATTTTCAAGGTTTTGAATAACCTCCGTTTCACGGATGCAGATCGAAAGCACGAAATTGTCTCCGATGATGAAGCCCAGGGGAATAGTGGTGTATGGAACGCCGTTATGCGGATTGTAGACCGGCACGCGGATGATGATCAGCAACAGGTTGCCTTCGATTTCCATCCTGGATCTTTCATCCACATCAAGGACGTCGGAAAGGAATTCTTCCGGAATATCAAATTTGCTTCTAAGGATCTCGATTTCTTCGGTGGTGGGAGCAACAACGTTGATGTAGCTGTTATCCTGAAAACTGTCAAGTTTTGACAATTCTTTCCCGAACTTCCAGAAAGTAATCATAGCCGTACCTCTCTTTTGGGTCCTGCTGAGGCAAACTAGTGATTACCCTGGCAGGACAGGTTAACAATCAATTCTCGTTTCCGCGTGATAATCGTCCATTACATTGTGTATTTAAGACGTGCAAATTTAGGCATTTTAACTTAATACTCCGCCCTGATGCCGGTATTTTTTCCCTCAGGGTAGATGAGAAATTCTTCGTAAGCCGTTTTATTGAAGAAATGTAGTGTTCTCTATGTTGAAAATAGCAGTGACATTTAATCTGAGAACTCTTTTTGGGAAGGAAAATCATTAGCAGCAAATTGTACAGGATACGATGGTTCCTTATACAAGTTAACCATCGCCCAATCCCGTGATTACCCTGCACCGGTTGATCCGCTCTGTACGTTCCATGGAGTAATTCCCGGTAGCTTTGTCGATATGTTGTAACAGTAATAGTGCCTTTTCGTATCGATCCTTCGCCGTTGACTCCGCACCGGACAGATTCAGGAACTCAGCTTCTTCGAATAGCAGGGTGGCAATCATCTCGGTTTTATCCAATGAATATGAATCGCTTCCGGTTACCTGATTAAAGAGATCCTGCGGGGAATGATCAACGAGCTCATAGTAGAAATCGGGAAGTTCATTCAGGGAGGTCCTGATCAGGACCAGGGCTTCCTTGTAATTGCCTTTCACCCTGAACCCAAGCAAGGCGGCGAGTACGATGCCCAGCTGTTCGAAGTAACGCATCATGTAGTCTTTGCGTGGCATTGAACATTTATTTTTTGGTTTGTCGAACGGTCGAAAATCAAAACTACAAATATTTATTTGATGAAGGAGAAATATGTCCGGTTTCAGGTGTGCCAGAAGTTGAGAGTTATTAACAATCAGGCAAAACAGGTTTTGGAGAATTTTATGGTGTTAAAAACTTTTGATAAAAAGTGCTGAATGAGGACGCTGATTTTTTCGGGTTTGATCCCATTAAGGGCGGACGGCTGGTCGGTGGGGGAGGGTGCCCAACTTAACTAAAGACGTCTTAAATGCAACGAAGCCCATTGCTGTGCCCGTAAATTATGGTTTGATGCCGGAGTTGCAATTTTACCCTTTCCTGTTTCCCGTCTGTGATTTCCGGTGTCGTGACAGACCTGAAGCAGTACTTCTTCTACGTTTTCGTCCTGTATTTGGTATTCAATAATCGATATTCAATTTCCACTGTGTTTCATTGAAGTATGTGTTTTCCCGTTATTGTTCCCCGATGTCATCTCCTCACTGACCTTCCATAACCGTTTCGCTGCCTGTTCATCATAGGAAACAGCGATTGATCTGATCTCTTTCTTATTGGAGAAATATTTCCCGCTGATGCCTTCCACCTCAGGGGATGTTGCCAGCCAGATCACGGTCTCCGACCCCTTCTCCACATTCCTCATGAAGGGTTTGGAAAGGGCGAAAAGCAGCCTCCAGATTCCCTTAAAATCCCTTCCAAAACGGCTCTTCACTACGCCCGGATGTACTGCGTTGACAGTCACATGTGAATCATCAAGGCGCCTGGCAAGCTCATACGTGAACATGATGTTGGCCAGTTTAGACTGACTGTAAGCTTTGAATGCGGAATATCCCTCTTTCAGGTTCAGGTCTTCAAAATGGAGCTTTCCGCCTCGCTGTGCCTCGGAAGCTACGTTGATGATCCGTGCGGCCGGAGCGGCTTTCAAACTTTTAAGCAGGCTTTGTGTCAATACAAAATATCCAAGGTGATTCAGGGCAAAGGTCATTTCTATCCCCTCTGCACTTTCATAACGCCTGGGGAAAATTAATCCTGCACAATTGATCAGGATATCAATCACCGGATATTTTTCACTGATCTTCCTGCCGATGTCCCGGGTTTCTTTTATCACCGAAAGGTCGGCGATGAAAATATCGATATTGTTATTGCCGGTTTCTTTCTTGATTTGTTCAACAACGGTTTGAGCCCGCTCCATATTTCTGGCAATAAGAACCAGCCTGGCCCCACGTGCTGCCAGATTTCTGGCGGTGAAATTTCCGATCCCGGATGTGATTCCCGAGATCACAATGGTTTTGTCTTTCATAAGAATTGTCGTTTAAAGATTTCAAAACAATTGCCGGCAGCAATAGTTTAATCCTGATTTCAGGGATTCAGACGTAGAACCGCCAGTCCGCTGATCACCGCCTGGCCTTTTACAGGGACAAACCGCAGTGAAATACCCTCTCCATCCTTAACTTCAGTGATAAATTTTTCCTCTACCGCAGTCTGAACGCAATATTGCCATGTAAGATCCATGTCTCCGGGAATCATCCGGCCATTCAGGTAAACACTGAAAACACGCTGGCTTTCAGCAGCCGCACCCTTTTGTTCAGCCGGATCATGGCGCCTGTTTTCAACGAATGGCTCAGTGAAGTTAAGAGTAATCTGGAAAGTTCCGTTTGAATAAATGATCACGAAAATAAAGTCTCAAAATACATATTCTTCCTGAAAGTGAAAGATCCGGGAGATGAAGAGCCATAAACACTCTCATAACAGCTTTCCTGGATTCCAGCATGCCGTTTCACTTTTTTTGGTTATTTTTGAAACATACATGAAGAGAATATTCCTTTTTTACAAACCTGATTACCTCATCTTTTAATGAAAAAATATATCCTGCACAGGCTGACCCTGTTGTTGCTGGGCAGCATGCTGGTGCTGCCGGCCCTTCATTCCCAGACTTATCCCATGCCCGAACTGCCCGACACAAGTGGTTTTGGCCGGATGATCCAGCGTACGATGAAGTTACTGGCTACCAGTACTACTGAAAAGAAAAATACGGTAAAAATCCTGGTTTACGGTCAGTCTATCAGTGAACAGGACTGGTGGCTCGAGGTCCGACGGTATCTCCAGGCAAAATTTCCTAAGGCTGACCTGGTCATGGAAAACCGCTCTATCGGCGGGTTTTCTTCACAATTTCTGAAGAAAACAGTTCGCATGGACGTCGATGCCTTTTGTCCCGACCTGGTGATCTTTCATGTGTATGGAAGCCATATCGATTACGAGACCATCATCAAGGACATCAGGTCCAATACCACAGCGGAAATTGCCATGTGGACCGATCATTATACGGGACCTGATTCCTGGAGCGACCAGATGTCCTACACCACGCTTCCGGGATTTGCAGAAAAATACGGATGTGAACTCATCAGGATCCGGGAGGAATGGATTAAATATCTGGACGCCAATAACCTGCAGCCTTCTGATCTGCTTAAAGATGGCGTTCACCTGAATGATTATGGTAATTTCCTGCTGGCCGAACTCATTAAACCCTATCTGAATTACAAGCCGGCTTTTACGGCCGACACATTCAACATGGTGAAATATTTTGAGGTGGGCACCGATGTCTCATTTAACGGAGATACGCTGACACTTCCCTTTGACGGGAACCGTGTTGAACTGGTGGCTCAGAATACCGGCTTTAACAACCAGGGGTGGGCGACAATCTTTGTCGACGATCATAAACCTACCGACTTCCAGGGGACCTGGTTTTATACCCGGCCATACGACAATATGCACGCCTGGCCCTGGAACCTGGGAGCATGGGTCGAAACTGAACATCTGAAACCTCCGGTAAAAGAAACCTGGACCCTTGAATATACTTCGGCAACCGTACCCTATTTGCATAACGGTTTCACTGTCACCGGATCTGTCACCGGAACAGATGGCTCAGGCAATACCGACAAAGATTTTGTAAGTGATTCCAAACGGGTTCTTTTTAAGGGTGGCGAGGCCGATCTGGGCGACTGGCACATTAAACGGTCTTATGACGTGGTGGGCACGCAAATTTTTGCAGGTCAAAAGGTTAAATGGGACGTCTATTCCACCGGGGTGGATGAATGGCATCCTACCACACAGCCCGATCTCAGCCTTGAAAATGCCTTTACGATCATCCAGGGGATCGACAATAACCATCATGTTCTGAAAATCGTTAAATCCGGCAGTGGCACCTTACCATTATTGGGCATCCGGATTTATCGCCCCATGTGGGACCGGAAGGATAACTATATTCTAAGCACTGATCTGCACCAGATCACTTTTGAAATCGAAGGCGGATCCAAAGATATCAATATCACATCAAACTCGGTCTGGGATGTAAAACCGGGGGCCGGATGGGTGAGTGCGGATGTGAATACCACTTCGGGAAATTCACAGCTCACGGTTTCTGCCGGAGATAACCAGGATGGGTATGACCGTGAAGCTTACCTGGTAATCAATGGCGTAAATGGTGTAACTGACAGCGTGAAAATAAGTCAGCCGGGAGGGTTAGGTGATGGCATTTCGGATCAGAAGGTTCAAATTCTTCAGATTTACCCTAACCCCGCTTCAGATTATATCACCATCAAAACACAGGGTAGCGATATTGAAAGCGTGATCATTACGGATGACACGGGCCGTATGGTAAAACAGCTTTCCGGTAGAAATCCTGCAACTCTTAATATAAGTATAAACGATTTATCTGCAGGTATTTATTTTGTCAGGATGAAAACCGGCAATCAGACCGGAACCGGAAAATTTGTGATCACGGGTATGCTGAGGTGAAATGAATCGCGTAAATCAGATTCTCCGGTTTTTTACCCACTGAGGAGATCTTTGCATTTTCGGTTCACCTCCATTCCCTGTTTCTGCACCTGTCTGCTTTTCTCCCGAAGAAAACCCGGTGAAATGAATTCTTATTCCCCGTTTCCTTAATTCTTCTGTTCTTCCCACCGGTAAGGAAAAGCGTCAGATTTCGTATGGGCTTCATCAAAGACAGTTTTCATTTTCTTAACGATATCCGGATGCTTGCCGGCTACATTGGATTGTTCCTTTAAATCCTTCTCAAGATCGTATAGTTCAATCGGGGCGTCAGGGTTGTCCTGAACATTCAGCCTTACACCTTTCCATTTCCCCATCCTGACGGCTTGCTTACCGCCCTGTTCATGAAATTCCCAGTACAGATATTTGTGTTCTTTCTGCCGGCCTTTATTTATCAGGGAGGGAAGGAAGGATATGCCGTCGGTTTTAACTTTCTCACCGGTATGTAGCAAATCCTGCATGGTAGCCATTACATCACCGAAATAGGAGATATGGTCAGACACACTGCCTGCCTTAACTTTACCCGGCCAGGAAACAAGAAACGGGACCCGGATCCCGCCTTCGTACAAATCACGTTTGATCCCTCGCAGCGGACCGTAACTGTCGAAGTAATCGGGATCGGCACCGCCTTCGGCATGCGGACCGTTATCGCTGGAGAACATCACGATGGTGTTTTTATCCAGGCCATATTTTCTGAGCGTATCCATAATTTGACCGACATATATATCGAGCCTGGTGATCATGGCTGCATAGGCAGCATGACCCTCTGCCTGGGAAGCATAGGAGGTGGAATGATAGTAAGGGGTGAAATAATCGTTTCCTGTATAGCTTTTTTCAGGGAGGAACTTCCCTTCGAAAGCTTTGAAAATGGAATCATCAGGTACCAAAAGTTCTGCGTGGGGAATGGTATAGGGCAGATACAGAAAAAAAGAGGTATCCCGGTTTTGGGCAATGAATTCGAGGGCCTTCCTGTTGATGACATCTGCACTGTAATCCTTCAGAATACCATGCGTGTTATCCAGACTGTCGATTTTACCGTCATCCCAGAGAAACGGGGGATAGTAGCGGTGTGCCAGCGACTGGGAATAATACCCATAGAAATGGTCAAAACCCTGTGATTGGGGATCACCTGCATTAAAGACAGAGCCCAGACCCCATTTACCGAAGGCCCCGGTCACATAACCCGCATCATGAAAAAGTTCAGCGAGTGTATAAACGGAATCGGGGAGGGGATACTGTCCGACTGGCTTAACACTCATATTTCCCCTGACCGGTGTATGGCCTGTATCTGAGCCAGTCATAAGAACGGACCGTGAAGGTGCGCAAACCGTGCTGCCTGCATAATGCTGTGTAAACTTCATGCCTGAAGCGGCCAGGCTGTCAATATTCGGGGTATTAAATTTCGTCTGACCATAACAACTTAAGTCTCCGTACCCGAGGTCATCTGCCAGGATATAGATTACGTTCGGTTTTTCCTTTCCTGCGGTGAATTTTTCCGTTAATCCGGTACATGATGTACAGGTAAGTGTTATTAATCCAAGAGTGATAAGTTTTTCTCCTGTTTTCATTTTTTATACTTTTTATCAGGTAGTCTGTGGTTCTTTCTCATGAATGACTTTCGCTGCCAGGCATTCATCCGGATTTGCCTCCCCTCGCTCACCCCTTAATCCCCTTAAAGGGGAAACCCCAGTCCGCCGCAGCATTTACGAAGTCTTTCTCCCATCTCCTGTCTCCCGTCTCCGACTTCGCATATTCATTATTCGATATTCGATATTCGATATTCAATATTCAATATTCGATATTCGATATTCGATATTCGATATTCGATATTCAATATTCGATTCCCCACGAAGACGCGATGCATCACGTCTCTACGTTTTTGATATTGATATTCACCAATCAGAATTCCCGTTTACACTGTTCACACGGGTTCTCTAACCTCTAACCCCTAACCTCTAACCCCTAACCTCTAACCTCTAACCTCTAACCCCTAACTCCCTAACCCCTAACCTCTACCTCTAACTTCCTAACTCAATCCCCCAATCCCTCATTTTTCTCGGCATCTTCTTCCCCTCGCTCACCCCTTAATCCCCTTAAAGGGGAAACCCAGCGCGCCGAAGCATTTACTAAGTCCATCTCCTGTCTCCGAATTCATCATTAAATATTCGATTTTCATTACTCGATATTCGATATTCGATATTCGATATTCAATATTCTGTTTCTCCACGACTAAAGCAGCGATGCATCACGTCTCTACATTTTTGATATCCCTATATTCCTAAATCCCTAAATCCCTAGAATTCCCTGAATCTTACACTGTTCACACTTGGCTTCCCACTATTCTCTATCCCCAATCACCTATCCTCCCCTCGCTCACCCCTTAATCCCCTTAAAGGGGAAACCCAGCCCGCAATAGCATTTACTAAGTCCGTCTACTGTAACCAAATTCATAATCTCCATTTTCACCACAGATTACACAGATTCACAGATACAGTATCCTGTTTTTTCATAGACGTCAATCATCAATTGCAACGTTTTAATTTTTTTCTCCCTAACTTCCTAATCTCCAATCTCTAACCTTTCGCCTTTCGCCTTTCTTACTCCCTCATTCCTCCGAATAACCTTCGGATCTCAAGATCATCAAAAAATACCGTATCCTGCGAGGGATTGTATAAATAGATTTTGACTTGATTGTCCTGTAATGATCCGGGAATGAAGATGTTTTTTTCAATTTTTTGCCAGCCGTCAGATCCTTTGTCTACAATTTTATATTCGCCGTTATAAAAGGGTTCGGTAGCCGTCTGGCCTGAAATAACAATCGTGCCGTCATCTTCATTCCTGGCATTTTTCCAGACACTGATCACGAACTGATTACCCTGTTCGACGCTGTCGATTTCTACCGTCATGCCATAGGGATGGTTTTGTTCAAGGGCGATGGAGTATTTTCCCGTGTGTGCCATATGATCGGTTCTGTACTCACCGTACTCAAAACAGGTGCTGTCGGGAGGATTGATAAATTGTTTGCCATCCGGGGTAAGATGTTCGGCGTCACAGAATAAATGAGTAACCATTTTTCTTTCGGGAAGGGTGAAATTTGTTGAGGTATCTTTCAGATCGAAGATAAGCACTTTTCCATACCGGCCTTTGAGATGAACAGCAAATTCGTCGAGGTAGGGCATGAGGAAAAGATTTTCAAGTCCGTTCACAATAAGATAATGCGCGCCATGAGAAATTGACGTCTTGATTCCGGCCCGGTCACGGTTATAGTAAACCCAGTCACCCTTGCCAAACCTCGTGTCGATATACTGGGTCCAGCCTTTGACATTCATCAGGTAAAGGCTGACATGATTACTTGCGGGCACAAAGATGACGGTGTCCTTATGACTTATACCGATCTGCCTGAGATAGGGAGTGATGGAATAGAGATCCTTCATGTTCAGATAGTTCTCATTAGCTTTCCCTGTATATCTTTCCGTAACCGATTTTTGAGCATACCAGATGTTAAACAGTAGGAAAACCGCAAAGAGCGACTTTACAATCACAGACCGGAAATACCGTGGATAATTCGTTTTAATGATATCGAAAGTGGTCAGAACTAAGAAAACAGGTAGAATATAAAGATTGATGGTATAGTAGTCATGGTCCCTGAAAAACCAGAAAAACATCATCACAAAGACAAGGATTCCGGCCAGGAGAAACAGGTTGGTCAGGAGAAAAAACCTGGAGCTTTTGCGGATATGCAACAATATGAAGATGATGGTACCACCAAAAAAGAGTAATACTATTGGATGAAAATAATCGGTGAGCCATATATGCCGGATATTGTACACGACTTTGTGAAGTTCTTCCATGCTGAAAGTCCAAAACGGAAAAGCCTTTTGGACAAAATACGTACTGTCGTTAACTCGGTTGTACCAGTTAGAAAAAACGATCCAGCTGCCAACAAGCAGAGCCAGAATCGAGGCTGACAGGATAAATTTCCCGGGAGATTTGAAAATTTTTTCTTCTTTTTTGAATTTCAATCCAAAAAGCCATTCCGTGATAAATATACCGCCAATAGCCGCCAGGCTGAGCAAAGCTGTGATTTTCAGCCACCCGGCCAGGAGAAAAAACAGCATGAAGAGCCATAGGTACCGGTCTTTCCCTTCATCCCTGTACCTGAAAAAATAATACCATCCGATGAATACAAATGCCAGTGCAGGTGCGTTGGGAAGATAGTTATTCCCGTAGTAGACGATGACCGGCGAAGTAAAAATCAATATTGGCAGCGCCGTTGCCCAAAAGACATCCTTAAATAAATAAAGGCCCGATTTGTAAAGGAAAAACAATCCTGTAAGAAAGATCAGTGTGAAAACCAGTCGGAAGATAAAATCGTGATAGCCGAAAATATGATAGAGCGCAGCGATAAAATAATACATATAGGTATTCTCTCCCGGGGCAGTTTTACCGCTGGTACCGCCATTTGTGGTGAGATTGTTCACTTCCGGCTGAAAGAAATGCATTCCGTCCTGGTAATAATTCAGGGCGAAGGAGGCATCATCGGCCTGCCGCCAGGCATGGATGGATTGAGGACGGTCATCTAACATGCGGGGATAGCCGTAATAACAGGAAATCGCCAGGACAATGCTTACAAAAAGTACTGTCGAATATTTGCGTAACATTTGCAGGTCTTGAATTTTGTTTAAAAGTAATACAAATTTCAGGGAACCTGCTCATCAATTTAATTTCCCGCAGGAAAACACGAATGGTATTTTTTGGAAGCCACGAATGCACGAATGGAATCTTTATGAAAGCCACGAATGCACGAATGGAATCTTTATGAAAGCCACGAATGCACGAATGGTATTTTTTGGAAGCCACGAATGCACGAATGGAATCTTTATGAAGGCCACGAATGCACGAATGGAATCTTTATGAAAGCCACGAATGCACGAATGGAATCTTTATGAAGGCCACGAATGCACGAATGGAATTTTTTGAAAGCCACGAATACACGAATGGAATCTTTATGAAAGCCACGAATGCACGAATGGTATTTTTTGAAAGCCACGAATGCACGAATGGAATCTTTATGAAAGCCACGAATGCACGAATGGTATTTTTTGAAAGCCACGAATGCACGAATGGAATCTTTATGAAGGCCACGAATGCACGAATGGAATCTTTATGAAAGCCACGAATACACGAATGGTATTTCCATGGCGTTTAGGAATCACGAGCTCAACTAAATAACTCTCCAATCCCCAATCTCCACTCTCCACTCTCCACTCTCCACTCTCCAATCTCCACTCTCCACTCTCCAATCCCCAATCCCCAATCTCCAATCTCCACTCTCCACTCTCCACTCTCCACTCTCCACTCTCCACTCTCCACTCTCCACTTCCCAATCTCCAATCTCCAATCTCCACTCTCCCAATCTCCACTCTCCACTCTCCACTCTCCAATCTCCACTCTCCACTCTCCACTCTCCACTCTAATCTCCATCTCCAATCCCCACTCTCCAATCTCCAATCTCCAATCTCCACTCTCCACTCTCCAATCCCCAATCTCCACTCTCCACTCTCCAATCTCCAATCTCCACTCTCCACTCTCCACTCTCCACTCTCCAATCTCCAATCCCCAATCTCCAATCTCCACTCTCCACTCTCCACTCTCCACTCCCCATTCTCCACTCTCCACTCTCCACTCTCCACTCTCCACTCTCCAATCCCCAATCTCCACTCTCCACTCTCCACTCTCCACTCTCCACTCTCCACTCTCCACTCTCCACTCTCCACTCTCCACTCTCCACTCTCCACTCTCCAATCTCCAATCTCCACTCTCCACTCTCCAATCCCCAATCTCCACTCTCCAATCTCCACTCTCCACTCTCCACTCTCCACTCCCCAATCTCCACTCTCCAATCTCCACTCTCCACTCTCCACTTTCCACTCTCCACTCTCCACTCTCCAATCTCCAATCTCCAATTTATGAAGGCCACGAATGCACGAATGGAATCTTTATGAAAGCCACGAATACACGAATGGAATCTTTATGCACGAATGGTATTTTTTGAAAGCCACGAATGCACGAATGGAATCTTTATGAAAGCCACGAATGCACGAATGGTATTTTTTGAAAGCCACGAATGCACGAATGGAATCTTTATGAAGGCCACGAATGCACGAATGGAATCTTTATGAAAGCCACGAATACACGAATGGTATTTCCATGGCGTTTAGGGAATCACGAGCTCAACTAAATAACTTTCCAATCCCCAATCTCCACTCTCCACTCTCCACTCTCCACTCTCCAATCTCCGCTCTCCACTCTCCACTCTCCACTCTCCACTTCCCAATCTCCAATCCCCAATCTCCACTCTCCAATCTCCACTCTCCAATCTCCAATCTCCAATCCACTCTCCAATTCGCTCTCCACTCTCCAATCCCACTCCAATCTCCAATCCCATCTCCACTCTCCACTCTCCACTTTCCACTCTCCAATCCCCAATCTCCACTCTCCAATCTCCAATCTCCAATCCCCAATCTCCAATCTCCAATCCCCAATCTCCACTCTCCACTCTCCACTTCCCAATCTCCACTCTCCACTCTCCACTCTCCAATCCCCAATTCTCCACTCTCCACTCTCCACTCTCCACTCTCCACTCTCCACTCTCCACTCTCCACTTCCCACTCTCCAATCCCCAATCTCCACTCTCCAATCCCCAATCTCCACTCTCCACTCTCCAATCCCCAATCCCCAATCTCCACTCTCCAATCTCCACTCTCCAATCTCCACTCTCCACTCTCCAATCCCCAATCCCCAATCTCCACTCTCCACTCTCCAATCTCCAATCCCCAATCTCCAATCTCCAATCCCCAATCTCCACTCTCCACTCTCCCTTACTTTTCTCTTTTTTTCTCGTGATCCATTTTCATCTTCATCAGCCGGATATCATCGTCCATTGACTTTGCAAATTCATCAACCAGACTTCTTTTTTTATCCGCCTGATTATAATCTTTGGATTTTGCAAAATCATAATTTTTAAATGCGTTTAGGATGCTTTTCTGCCGATGGAGAATTTTCTTATGGCCGGTGAGAGCCATGAAATCTCCTTTCATGTCCCTCTGACGTAATTTTCTTGCTTTTCTTTCCGAACGGCTGTTAACCGGGGGATGATCGACCCGTGGATTATCGCCTATATCTTCCTGTTCAACTGAATTTCCCATTTCAGATAGCCGGGAGTCCTTTTTATATTGTTTTCTGGCTTTCCTGCTCTGGGCGATCTCCCGTTTCATGTCGCTTACAATGTCCGATTTGGTTTTCCGTAACCTTTCATAGTCGTGTTTTTCGAAAGCATCGTTAAAAAGACCGGCTTTCGTTCTGAACGCTTCAAGTTCACGGGTATCTCTTCTGAGCCTCGACTCGTCTTCGTTTGGGACGGGGCGATTATGTACTTTGAATGTCTCCTGTGCAGACAGGTGGCTAAGAGCTATGAAACAGAACATTGGAATTAAAAGATAGCTTGTTTTCATCAGCTTTTATTTTTTGGAACGGAGCCGGTTTTTTTTCCGAGGCTCCCGTATTCATGTTATCAGGTTTATACTTCTGAAGATAAGTACAAACCTAAGCGCTGAATAGTTTACTATTTAGCCGATTTTTGAGGAGATATAAGGTACCTGTATTTGTGAAGGTCAATCATTTGGCCGGCTGACCGGGGGCTGGAAAATCAGCCGTAGCTTTGTCAAGGACGAGAACCCAGTCATTTCCCCGTTTTGTTTCCCCGGGAGGGTCAAACTCCAAGACTTTGCCGTCAGTATTCGATACTCCGATCATTGTTGCTTCACCGTTTTTAGGATTATACCACCAGGCTCTGATCTTTTTCATCTCCAGACCCAGTTGGGAAGACTCAATATAAACGGGTTTGCCGGTGGGGATATATACCATGGCATACCCTTTTCCCGAACAGGCAACCAGCCGGCCGGTCGGATCATAAGGATTTTCAGCAAGTATATCCAGGTTTGGCTTCCTGCTCCGGAATGGTCTTGAAAGGATGAGGTTTTTGAGATTTTTCATTTCAAAGGCACCGGGTTCATCCAGCGCATCCTTCCACTCTATGGTGTTAAGTTTTGTCAGGGGCAGGCTTGGATTTTTCTTTTTGTACATCTGCCATATAAGACCGCAACCGTAGGTATGTCCGCAGGTACCTGAGAATACAGACCAGTAGGCTACCTGCCGTACATCAAAATCATCAAACCAGCCATAGGCGGCATTTTCTCCGTCGTAGTTGACGGGCGACAATTCATATGCTGGTTCACTGTTAAGCGTCGGTTTATGATCTGGTCTGATCCAGTCGCAATAAGCCATATCGTACGCACGCTCATTGTCATGTTTTTCATGATACGACCCCCATGTGTACATATCGATCCAGGGATCTTTGCTGAACCAGTTGGCTGCCGAGGCATAGCAGTGATAAGTCATGAAGGTTTTGGTATAATCGGCCTTACCGTCAAATTTGTTAATACCATTTACCCCGTCAGTGATGCCTTCAGCCATGGCACGCCAGATCTCTATCCCATCCACGCTCTCATTTGGCAGCCGGTCACCGCCAAGAATCCATACAATATCATCGTTAAGGTCCCGGAAACGGTTACCTACGAAGTGTCCGTATGCATAACCCTGGCCGGGTGTTTTAATCGTCCGTTCACGAAAACGGGGGGTTACATATTCTCCCCAGCAGGGAAGAATGCCCATGATCAGTCCATCCTCTCTTGCTTTCCGGATGATATACTCAACATGGTCCCAGTAGTCGTATTCTTCAGGATTATCGGGATTATTCCCGGGAGTGGTGTCTGGTCTCATTATATTCTCATCTTTGAGCGGCCAGTCGCCGTAATCATTTGGCGTTTCGAAAGCCTCCTGTTCATAAAGGATGGCAGCCTGTATGATGTTAAAACCTTTTTCAGCCCTGTTCTTCAGGTATACATCGGCTTCATCGCGGTTGAGGCGGTGAAATAATTCCCAGCCTGTATCGCCAAGCCAGAAAAAATCCTTTCCGTCTTTGGTTTTCAGATATCTTTCATTCTTCGTGACCCTGAGCGGTTGTGAATAGGCTAAAACGGATGTGATGACAAACAGGACTGAGAACAACACTGACTTTTTCATATCTGGTTGAGGTTTTAAAAATGAAGGCACCTTTGTCAGGCGCAGCAAATTTATCATTTTGCCTCGGTTTTGCATTTTTATTGGATACAAAAATTTCAGGATCCCGGTCCTTCGAATACCCCTGTGAAAACCTGATCTCTTAAAACCTCCAGCTTTCCTCTCAGGATAAGGGTTCATCGGAAGCCTGCCTGAAATGACGGATAAAGAGTACGAACAGAACGACGGCAACCAGTGCAAGAACGCCAAAACCATACATAAGGGTTGTATCGGTATTAAAGCCCAGCTTCTGCATGGTTATTACCATAGAGGCGATAGCCAGTGCCATGAAGAAGGCAAAGAACAGCAGGGCCGGAGCGAGAAGGAAGCCCGCATTTTCCCGGCGAAGCAGTGTAATGCCTGCAAATATGCAGGCAGGCAGAGCCACTGCAAGATCCAGGACATGAACCGGATTTACCATCAGTCCGGCTTCTTCAATACTTTTCGGAACAGTATGGTTAAGTATTGCGGGGATAATTTCACTAAGCCATACGAAATAGAAAACCACGGCAATAAAGAATAAATAGATTGCGGTTATAACCACCGGTGTCCCACGGTCGAACTTTTCAGGCAGGGAAAGGCTGCCTGTCCTGACCACAATGAAAATAATGGCATACACCGAAAGACCCATACTGGCACAATAGAGCAGGAAGAAAGAATTAAAATGCATGCCAAAGCTGTAAATGATGAAGGTATATGCCGAATAGATCAGCGATCCCAGCAATACAAATACCGCCCTGCCTGAACCTGAAAATACCAGGATGGAGGAGATCAGCAGGACAGGGGTAAGAATGAAAAGATCAATAATATCCTGGCCTCTGCCCTGGGCTGCATAGATTTCATTTTCCGACTGGTAGGGGGCACCGGTGAAAATTCCGGCCGCAGATACAATGGCCACTAAGACAACAAGAGGAACGATCAGAAAATAGAGGTTTTTGTTTCGGGTGAGAGTTTTCATAACTTGATAATATTGATTAAGATTTACTTGTCTTTATTTTTCGGATTTTCCGGTAAATTGCAGCAGGACGTCTCTGTTCCCCGCAGTGAAAGCCATGAATATCAGAAGCGGAATCAATGGCATGGCAAAGCGGGAAGCACCCAGTGGGCCGGTAGCAAAGGCAAGATACAGGAGGAGCAGGTACAGAAAAACTTTCAGCCGCCAATCCACTTGCCTGTTGAATGCAAATAAAACCAGACCTGCCAGTTTTACCAGGTTCGTTAAAAAAATGAATATAAGCAAAAGACTCAGTCCCCCCATTCCGCCGGAAAACAGGAACCGTAAAGCCCCGCTGATCCCTCCGGTATTCAGGTAATAAAGAAAACCATTCTTTCCGGTTTCTGAAGAATGAATAAAATTCACCAGGTCGAACCTTCCCGGATCAATAAAAAAACGAAACATCCCTTTAATATGAAACCAGCCATATGCAAAAGGCCGTTCCATGATGACCTTTCTTGCACTTCCTGAAAGAAAGTCCATTTGTTTTCCATAGTTATCTATGACATTTGATTTCTTATAGATATCATTTATAACTTCATCGGCAGTCGCTTTACCCTCCTGGTTCATCAGGAAATAATAAACATTGTAGCTGACGAGATTGGTGGTCTGGATGCTTGAGAAACTGAATTTCCCGGTTTTTTCCAGGTTCCTGAAGCAATAGGCAAACACAAGCACAACAGGTATGAGAGACACCAGGAAAGGCCGGACCGTTTTCTTCCTGAGAGTGATCCAGAAGAAAAAAAACAGATTAGGTAATAGAAAAAGATACATAACAGGCTTCGTAACTGCACTGAGAAAGATGAGGAAATTATAGATGATCAGTGCATTCAGCCGGCCTTTTTTCAGGAACAATACAAAATACCGGATTGCCAGAACCAGGATAAACTGGAAAAGGATTTCCGACATGATCAGCTGTGCATAAATAAACTGAGCCGGAGAAAAGATAAGGGCCAGAATGACCCAATGATCCGTTTTCCTGAGATAGCCCCATTCCATCGCAGTTTTCCTCATCAAAAGAATACTCAGGACTGACAGGATGTTTTGTAGAAGTATGATGAACAGATCAGATGCGAAGAAAAGGTGAGAAAAACCGATAAAGAGGGGGTAGAGCGGCGGTCGCCTGGTATAGAGGGAAGGATTGATGTTTTCATCCAGTGAACCGCAGTAAAATATACCCCGGTTGGTTATATTTGAAGCCTCGGTAAGGTATTCAGCCGAATCTCTGAGGTACAGATTGTGGTTTTTAAGCTGTACAACGAAGAAAAATGATTCAATGATTATGACGGAAAGCAAAAAGTAGTGCTTCTTCATCTGTATATATATGTTTTTTGTTTCAAATCCATTTCCGGAAAGGTTGACCCGGGAAATTTTCAGATATAATTCCCAAATCCAAAACTCAAAGCTAAAATACAGAATTTAACGATTCCGGCAATTTGAAAAGGAAGGAATAGCGGATACAACAGTTTTACGGGTTACGGCTTTCCTTTGGGATGCTGACGAGAGGGATTTGTTAAAAAATGAAGAAAATTGAACGTGGGTGACCAAATGTTCTTACATTTATTCTACTGACTCAATCCTTAATGCATTAAATATTACAGCGATGGAAAAGAACAACAGCCACCATTCCGGAATGAATATGCGAACTGGAAAATCCGGGAGAGAGATTCCGGCCCTTTACAGGTTATTATTTTTCCTGACCGGCATTGCAGCAACTTTGTGGTTTCTTATCCGTGTGATTCCAAAACCTTCCCGTGCTACCTATCCCTGCATGAGGGCTGCTGCCCCGCTGGCATCCGGGTTTGTCATCTGGCTGACAGGTGTTGCAGGAGGCTACCTGGGTTTCAGCCGGTTTAAAGGACTCATTAAAAAGCGGAGATATGTATTAGCCATACTGGCGGTTACCATCTCAACCGTGGCTTTTGGCCTGGCATTTCTGTCAGTAAATCGTGATTCCATGGCCTTTAGCAGGACAGAACTGACTTCTGCTTATGAACCCAATAAACCGGTTGGTACACCCAAAGGCATCTATCCTGGCAGGGTGGTATGGGTGTGGGATCAGGATGCCACCAATGAAAATATGACGAATACAGAAGGGGATTATTGGTTTCAGAATACAGATCAGATTGTAGTCGATTCTATGCTCAGCCGGGGTATCCGGAACCTGGCAGGTGAGGGCACAGTAGGACAAAGCTGGGATGCCCTGTTTCATTATTTTAACAGTGCCCATCAACGTGGAGATGCCGGATACATTAACGGTGAGAAAATCTTCATCAAACTCAATCTTACCACATCTTGCTGTGGTGGAATGGGGGGCAACTCCACGGCCAAAACCGTTTGGCTCGACCACATGGATGTGACACCTCAACTGGTGCTTTCCCTTCTCCGGCAGCTGGTTTACGATTGTTCCGTACCCCAGGCCGACATCACGGTGGGTGATCCTTTCCGCCGTTTCCATGATGTATACTGGGATATTTGTGCAACGGAATTCCCCGATGTAAACTACGTGGATGATCTAGGGATAAACGGACGTAAAAAAACCGTGCTTTCTGCGGGGGATGAATTACATTTCAGCGATGGTAACTATTCAACCAGGATTCCGCAGGACTACATCGATGCCTCTTACTTTATCAATCTGCCCTGCCTTAAGTCCCATAATGCCGGTGGCGTCACCCTGTGTGCAAAAAATCACCAGGGATCCATCATTCAGCCCGAAGAAACCGATGTCTCTGCCCAGTCAGCCAGCTATATGCATTATTCCCTTCCGGCTACCCTCACTGGACATAAACAGTACCGGCACCTGGTGGACTATACCGGGCATAAATACCTTGGAGGGAATACTATTCTGAACATCGTGGACGGGATATGGGCCGGAGTGGATTGGTCGGGAGTTATCACCAAATGGAAAATGTCCCCTTTTGATAACGACTATCCGAATTCATTGTTCCTGTCTCAGGATCCCGTAGCCATTGATGCAGTTTGCTTCGATTTTATCCTGAAGGAATATGAAAGTCGTGCGGAGAAATGGCCGTTTTTCAATGGCACCGACGATTATATGCTTCAATCTGCTGATCCGTCAGAGTGGCCCACCGGTTTTGTGTATGATCCGGAAGATGATGGTACGCCGCTGCAAAGCCTTGGGGTTTACGAACACTGGAATAATCCCGAAAAGAAACAGTATTCGGTTAACCTGGGTAAGGATTATGGGATACATCTTGTAAGCGTGCCGGCGGACCTGGTGGAGACGATTCCTCAGAATGTTGAAGACATGAAATCGCCGGGCAATCATTTTTATGTTTATCCCAACCCGGCAATAGATATTGTCAGGCTGGCCTGTTCATTCAGGGAGACAGGTCATGTTGCTGTTGAGATGTATGATATGAACGGGAAAGAGTTCCGGCAGTTAAATATGAAAAATGTACAGGCAGGAGATTACGAATACACATTGGATGTGAAGGATATGAAAGCAGGGATTTATTTGGTGAGGATGACACATCAGTCAGCAACCCGGACCATATCCCGGACGCTCAAATTAAAAGTCAGGTAAAATTCTTCTTCGGGACGGGTAGCAATTTTGCTTGAACGGGATCAACCCGTCCTGTCGAACAATTTACTTCAGGAATTTTCTTCTTGTGCCTCTGGATGCATTTGCCCCGTGCACATTCCCGCCACCCCAGTTCAGCCCGGATCTCCGCTCACGGAAGGGCGAGTCGTTCATACTCCAGCCTTCGGCCTGCGACGTTTCACCATTGATGCCTCCTGAGTCATAATGATCATCCCCGTGGGTCTTAATACCGGATTTCTCTTTTTTCTTCTGCCGCTTCATTTCTGACCAGTAAAGAGGAAAACAGACAAAACAAGTCATCCCTAATCCTGCAATCAGAATCAGGGTGTACAGGAACAATCCTTTGAATATACCTGATAATCCAATGATGATCAATAATCCTCCGATAATTCCTGAAATGTAGATCCATGTTTTCATTTAGATGATGTATTTATTGCATGATCAATTACTTCGATAGAGATTCTGAGCTTATGGTTGATGAAGGGGATGGAATTCATATTCAGCAGTCCGGACCATAACCGGTAGAAGGCGCGGTCTTTGGCTGAGCCATGCAACCAGTATATACAACCATAGAAACGGTATCCCATTTTACCCCGGGAGGTAAACAGTCCGCTCATCTGTGGGTACCACCCGGCAATCAGACCTGCGATACCTCCGCGAATGATTTTGACTTTCAGTGTCATATTGATGGGGAAATATATAAATTTTCACCAGTTCATATTCTCAGTCTTACCTTTCTGAAGATTGATATTCAGCGTCTTTCCGTGGTAGCTGACTTTTATTTATGCGCTTCGGGATTCATATCCGGATTTACCGGTTCACCCGACCAAAGCGTGGCATCATTCAGAAATATCTTATCTGAAGAAACTCCTCCGAACACGCAGGCGCCCATTTTCCGTTTCCCAAAACCAGGCTTTCTTCAAAATAGGTGGCAGGATGATCATACCACAGGATATGGTCTGACTGTGCAAATGCCTTAAAGCTGAAGACTGACATTAAAGAGAAACACAATGTAATTGCAGGAATCTTCATAGACACAGGTTTATCATGGTATTCAGACGCTATGACGTGCGAGGCTCTGCCCTGAATATTTTAAACGCTGTATGCAAGTTATGAAAAAGCTCAGAAAAATATGGAGAAAGCGATCCTTTTCAGGTTAACAGATACAAAAACGGGTTATTCATCCTGGAATATGACAGGTTCAGTCTCTCGCCGTTTGCAGCCTTTTGAAATACCCAGCCGAAGTGACAGCAATAGTCATGACTGCACCTCCGACGCCGACGTTTATCGCCAGAAAGGTAAGGATGTCAATTTGAAGCATATACCCCACACCTCCCAGCATACAGCTTATTCCGTTTACCAGGAAAGCGACACGAAGGATGTTGTCCGACCCGTTGTGCCCGAATACCGGGAAAATAAAAAACGATGAGAGTCCCAGGAACAGCGTCCATCCGGTCATGTCGATCGATGTCAGCACCGATAACGGATTAGCTTGTACAAAATATTCAAGACCCCTGGTCTGACCATGCAGTAGATTAAGTCTGACCGCGCTGAGCTGAACAAAGTAATTCATACCCGATAATACGGCGAATCCCAGGGCAAATAACAGGCTAAGCCTGATCAGTCCTTTTTTCCTTTCAGGGGTAAAATCGTAAAAACTGTGAATAAGGATCACATATACAGGTCCGAAAATAAGCATGAAAAACCTTGCCGTATTTTGCAGCGTTTGGCTGCCGGAATGAAAATATTGTACATAATCCTGAAGGTTTGTCCAGGTGAACAATGGGGGTTTGAGCGCAATGAGAACAAAGCAGATGATCCACATTACAAAAGTCAGCAATGTCAGTAAAGCCGACCAGTATCCGGTTTTAGCAGAAATATTATGCATGTTGATGAAATTGAGATGTTAATAAATTGTGATGTTCGTTATTGATGTCAGGAGATAAATAAACGGACATCCGGTTCACCTCTGTTGTCTTCCGTGGAGTGCTGAAATATACTGATTTGGAGGGATTCCCTGATGGGGTATAAGGTCTTCATGACAAAAAGGCGAGTGGATATGACATTTTTGAAATGAAGCAAAGCATTTCGCTGATTCAGTGACTTATTAAACCAGAACGGCGTTTTCTCAAGGGCCGGAATTTTGTAATGAAAACAGGATTTGGCGTTTGATTTTGCCGGCGTAAAGACCGTTTCTGTCCTGACTTTTTCCATGAACCTGTTGCTAAAAGGAAAATAGGCAACAGCCGGAAAAGCAAGCATGACGCAGAATATATAACGAACTATTTTCGTGGTAATACGCGAAGTCCGGCTTGCATCGACATTTAGGCTCTCAGACGGTTTAGTCCTGTTTCTCATTATTACCTTTTTAAGGCGGGAAGAAGCACGTAAAAGCAAGTCAAAAATCCTGCCATAACCATGATTTTCACAACCGCTCCTGACAAAACGTTGCAATAACCCCAGGCTCTTGTTTTCCGATCATTATAGCCAGATTCAAAAATCCCCGGTCTTTCCGTCTCACCCATATTCACAGACAATCCACTATTCAACTATTCGTGGGTCCCACAACCCATACGTGCCTGCATGTCTCACACCATCCATACGTGCCAGCATATATCCCACAACTCATTCGTGCATTCGTGGCTTCCACAACCCATTCGTGTCTTCATGGCTCCCACAATCTATTCGTGCATTCGTGGCTTCCACAACCCATTCGTGTCTTCATGGCTCCCACAATCTATTCGTGCATTCGTGGCTCCCACAACCCATTCGTGTCTTCATGGCTCCCACACCATCTATACGTGCACTTCGCATGTCTCCCACAATCCATTCGTGCCTTCATGGCTCCCACAATCCATTCGTGTCTTCATGGCTCCCACAATCTATTCGTGCATTCGTGGCTTCCACAACCCATTCGTGTCTTCATGGCTCTCACACCATCTCATTCGTGTCTTCATGCTATCCCACAATCTATTCGTGCATTCGTGGCTTCCACAACCCATTCGTGTCTTCATGGCTCCCACAATCTATTCGTGCATTCGTGGCTTCCACAACCCATTCGTGTCTTCATGGCTCCCACAATCTATTCGTGCATTCGTGGCTTCCACAACCCATTCGTGTCTTCATGGCTCCCACAATCTATTCGTGCATTCGTGGCTTCCACAACCCATTCGTGTCTTCATGGCTCCCACAATCTATTCGTGCATTCGTGGCTTCCACAACCCATTCGTGTCTTCATGCTCCCCCAATTCATTTGTGCATTCGTGGTTGACACGCCCCATTTGTGTATCAAGCTCAGCTTAATTTTGTTTTTAGTGGAGTTATTTTCCTCACGTTATTTATTTTACGTACTTTTGCAGCTCATTTTTACAAATATATATGTTAACATTTAATGCATTGGGTTTGTCGCCCAATCTGCTGAAGGCCATTGAAGATCTTGAATTCACAATCCCTACACCAGTACAGGAACAGATTATTCCTGTTGTTTTAGAAACAAAAAGCGACATCATAGGTCTTGCTCAGACCGGAACAGGTAAAACAGCCGCATTCGGCTTACCATTAATTGAGCAGGTAAATATTCAGAATAAGTCAGTACAGGTCTTAATCCTTTCACCCACGCGTGAATTGTGTATCCAGATCTCCCGGGACCTGCAGACATACACAAAATATACGGCAGGTTTGGTGGTTGTCCCTGTTTACGGGGGCGCAAGCATTGACGGTCAGATTTCATCACTCAGGCGGGGAGCTCACATTATTGTGGCCACTCCCGGCAGGATGCTTGATCTGATCAACAGGAAGGTGGCCAATATTTCGGGCATCAAAACCGTAGTCCTCGATGAGGCCGACGAAATGCTGAACATGGGTTTCCGCGAGGAACTGGACAGCATTCTTGAAAAAACCCCGGCAACAAAACGAACACTCTTATTCTCTGCCACCATGTCGGCAGACGTGGCACGTATTGCCGGTAACTATCTCAGCAACCCGGTAAAAATAACCGTAGGGAAACAAAATGCAGGTGCTGAAAATATCCGTCATATCTGGTACCAGGTGCATGCCGGTGACCGCTATCTGGCCTTAAAACGTATTGCGGATATCAATCCGGATATCTATGGAATCGTGTTTTGCCGTACCAGGATGGAAACAAAGGAAGTGGCCGATAAGCTGATCAAGGACGGCTACAATGCCGATGCCCTCCACGGAGACCTGTCTCAGTCTCAGCGCGACCATGTCATGAAAAGATTCAGGGAACGTTCCCTTCAGATGCTTGTGGCTACCGACGTTGCTGCCAGGGGGATCGACGTGGATGACATTTCGCATGTGATTAACTATAATCTCCCCGAAGATAATGAGATTTATACCCACCGCAGTGGACGTACCGGTCAGGGCCAATAAGTCTGGAACCGCGATCTCTATCGTCAATTACAGGGAGAAAAACCGCATACCCCAGATCGAAAAAATGATCAACAAGACCTGCGAAAAGATGCCGTTACCCACCGGCGAGGAGATCTGCAGGAAACAGCTTTTTAGCCTCATCGGAAAAATGGAAAATGTGGAAGTGGACGAAAAACAAATAGCCCCTTTCATGGAGACTGTGAATAAAAAGCTGGAATGGCTCAGTAAGGAACAGGTTATCAAACATTTTGTATCATTGGAATTCAACCGTTTCCTCGCTTATTACAAAAATGCTCCCGACCTGAACGCAAAGGTCAACGACAAGCAGGAGATTCAGGGCCGGAGGAATGAGGGCGGCCGCCGGGAAAAAAGCCGGGAAAAAAGCCGTGAAAACAGAAGTTCCGCCGGGTACAGCCGGTTTTTCATTAATGTGGGAAAGAAAGATGGTGTTGAGCCAAGAAATATTATCGGGATGATCAACGATAATACACGTGACAGGGATATCAACATCGGTGCTATCGACATAAAAGACAGTTTCTCATTTTTTGAAGTAGGGGAGAAATATATCGGTACCATCATGAGTTCCTTCAGTAACAGCAAGTACAGGGGGAGGAGTGTCCGGGTTGAAATGGTCGGTGAAAACCCGCAGAAGGAAAATAAGAAAAGATCTAATAAACGAAGGTGACCCTTACACCGGAAATTTAGGTGCAGGCCGAACCATACGTAAAAATGGCATCACAGAGTCATAATCTCAGATGTGGTCGACCTATTTTTTCGGGCCTACACCGAAATTGAACGTGCCGTAGCATGATCTGCCCTTCGCGTCCAATCCTTCAACAACCACTTCGTAATCCGTATCCTCATCACCGGTAAAGAAGGTTAGATTAACCTTTCCGCCGGGTCCGGTACTGACACCTGGCGTCCAAAGCAGTACATTCCGGAAATCGGGTTTATCAAAACTGTTCCGACCATCTGAATAATCCGGTGAGGCAAACTCAAACAGGTGATCTGCAAAATGTGTTATTTTCCTGGTATAAGAGCCTGAGAAATCAACATCGGAGAAATCATTGTTCTTCGTATGGATCACAATGATGCCGTCGAATACTTCCGCGCCAAGGAAATATTGTTTCTGTACCACACTGATATCACGGATCAGAATTGGAGGGATCTTCATCACTACCGAAGGATCGAAAAGCGGAACACCGTCAACCATATACAGCGGATGATCCCCAATGGTGCGGTTGGTGTATTTATCAATAACCTTGAGATAGGTTTCCTTGTTTCTATGCAGGACCATTACCGGAGGAACAATTTCAAAAAATACTTCTTCAAGCAGAGGAAGTTCCACAAAGTCTTTCATCTGTATGGAGAAATCAGGCTTACCAAAAAAATCATATCTTCCAATGCAAGTGTTTATGAGACGGAAATCCTTTATATGGTAAAGCCGTCTTACCTGCCAGGCGTAGAACAGACTGTTGAGTGTCCGGGAAAATGTTGTATCAATATCATCGGGGTAATGACTGAGACGGGCAAAGCCAGGAAAATATTCATCATCGATGGTGAAATAGGCATCCCGGAGGGTGTCGTTCGATTTAACAACGATATCGCGATCCCCCTGAAGATCATGAACAGGGAAGCTGAAACGTCCCTTGTTATCTGTAATACGTGGATACAATATAGAGCTGTCGCCGATAACCGACAGATATACCATTGCCCCGGTAAGAGGTTCTCCATTCTTTTCCAGCTTCCCGTTAACGGTAATCCCTGATTGATCCGGCTTGTAAACCATTTCAGGGAGAATGTCCTTTTCCGCGAACATCTCTTTGCCGTAGATGGCAAGAAAAGCGGAAGCCTCATATGGGTTGTCGAGATCCCAGTCTGCAGCCAGGGCTTTAAATTTCTCAGGTATTACCAGAAAACCGGGCAGGGAATATTGATTAAAAAGAGATCCCGACTTTTTGCGCACACAGACGGTAAGAATGGTATTTACAGGGTTTCCGGAAGCATCCCCTGTCTGAATGGTGAGTGTCGCTTTTTCCCTGTTTCCGTAAGTTTTTTTATCTGTCGCTGCATTCACTTTGATTTGTCCGCCAGGCCTGATATAGACATAATTTTCAGCAATATTCCTCCCGTTTTCATCGGTAAGTTTAAACCTGCTGAAGCCGGCTTCCAGCGTTGAGGTCTGAATCCTCATGGGTGAGAGGAATGGTTTCCGGGGACTTTTACCGGGAAGATCCCTGACGTTCGTGATCTCAAGATAAAGCGGGGACGATTTTACAATGGAATCACTGGATTCAAGACTTACCTCAATTTGATCAAAGGACGATTCAACCTTTAGCAGTGATCCGCGTCTGCGGTTAATTTCTACGGGTGCCCAGCGGTCAAAACCGGGAATGCTAAGATAATATTTAGATGTTCCGGGCAGAAAGTCAAACCAGGCAAGGTCATTCCTGACAAAATGGATAGCCGAGAGGGTATCGTAATACTGATCAACAACCCATCCTTTCCGGTTGAAAGGGGTGAGCGGGTGCCTGAATTCAATATAGACCCGGTTATACAGGTTCTGATATACTGAATCACCTTCGGGATACAGACTGATCTCACCAATATCACCTTTGTTGTCATCCTGTGCCGGGTAGTTGAACTGTCCTCCCTGTACCGGATTTAAAAGCAGCAATTTCTTATAAAAGAAGGATTCAGCACCAAAATTCTTCATGTAATTAGTATAGGCTCTCAACACGTAAAATCCGGAAGAAATATAGGAAGGCACCGTAAGGTTGCCATCTCCCTGGCCGTCTTTTAGAAAAACCATGGTTTGGGCTACGGGTTCATTGAGGGTATTGAGGAGTTCGAGGTAAACGACTTTGGATCTGGTACTTATTTCGTTCGGACCATCGAGGCATAAGGGGCTGAACCAGATATCCTCCCCGGCGAAATATATATTGCGGTCGGTGGTGACATAAACGGATTCAAAGTTTTCACCGGCAGTCTGCTGACCGTAAAGGACGAAAAAAGAGGTGGTAAAGGCCAGTAGAAGAAAAGTTATGGATTGACGTTTTTTCATGGTTCAGATACACAGATAATTAGAATCGGAAGTTATATGAAATGGTCAGGATAGGCTCGGCAAATATAGACATCTTATACCCCTGCGTAACATTCTCCTTACTTATAAAATAGACGGAATAAATATTGTTCCGACCGGTAATATTGTACACCGAGAGACTCCAGAAACTGTGAGCGAACTGGTCGACCCTCAGATTCCCGTCGAGGTTCAGGGACATATCCCATCTGAAATAGTCGTCGACCCGGTATTCGTTCCGCATCGAATAGTTAAGGAAGGTCCCGTTCCGGAACCGGTAACGGGCAACCGGATAGGTTATAGGCCGCCCGGTAGAATAGACCACATCGGTCGAGACACTGAACCTCCTTGAGAACCTGTAATTACCAACAATAGCCAATGAATGCGGCTTGTCGTAGATTGCCGGGAACCATTGGTTGTTATTGATTTTCTCTTCAGTAAAAGTACCACCCGATTTCTCGAAAATCCGGGAGTAGGTATAACTCAGCCACCCATTCAGTTTTCCCATGCTTTTTCGCAGCATTACTTCAACGCCATAAGCCTTGCCTCTCGTATCGATGATCTCGGTTTCAACGTGTTCGTTCATCAGCAGTGTTGCCGCAACCTTATAATCTTTCAGTCCCTGCAGTTTTTTGTAGTACATCTCCACTGAAGTCTCATATATCCCCCCTTTGAAATTACGGTAAAGGCCGAGAGAAACCTGGTCGGCGATCTGTGGTGTGATATTATTGTCGCTGAGTTTCCATGTATCGGTGGGCGATACACTGAACGTGTTAGACATGATATGAATATACTGTTTCATTCTCGAATAGCCTATTTTCACGGATAGCTGATTCGAGAGCAGATACCGTGCTGAAACACGGGGTTCCAGTCCTGAATAACTTTTTATGGATTTGAAACCGGAGTAGGTCAGGGTATCCTGCAGGGTAGAAAGGTCATAAGGCAAGCCTTTCCTGTACCGGAAGACGGTGCGGGGCCCGAGGTAATTATACAGGCTGAACCGTAATCCTCCGTTAACAGTAAGCCGGTTGTTCACCTTGTATTCGTCACTGACATATACCGAGTTCAACATGGCGTGTTCGCTTTCAATGGTCTTTTTCTGAACGATGGATTCACTGCCCAGAGCACTAAGACTGCCGGGCATCAGGTCATAATAAACATTACTGATCCCGAAGGTAAGCATGTGGCTGTTTGTCCAGAAATAGGTGAAATCGGATCTCTGCTCATAATAATTGATATAGTAGTTCATATCGTATGCTCCGGACGGATTAGCCTTATCTCCCAGAGTAAACTTGTAATTACTGTATATCAGGTTGTTGGACATGTGAAGTTGCGGATTGAACCGGTGTTTCCATTCCAGGTTCATGATGCGGTTTCCATAATAATAGGTCGTATCCCGGTTGTTCTTGAAAAAATAGTCGTCACTGTAATAACTCGAAAAACTGACACTGTTGTTTTTATTCAGGTCATAGTCGAGCTTAACGTTAAAATCGTTGAATGAGGCCTCACTCTTTTGAATGGAGGGATTATTGATACGTTTCAGGATCCAGTTGGAATAGGTCGTTCTGCCGGATACCAGAAAAGAGAGTTTTTCCTTAATGATGGGGCCCTCAAATTCAAAGTTACCTGTCAGCGGACTTATCCCACCACTTCCTGTGAAGGTTGTTTTATTCCCGTTCTTTACGGTCAGGTCCAGCACCGAAGACAGACGTCCGCCCATTTTAGCCGGCACCACGCTTTTATATAATTCAAAATCACGGATAATATCGGCATTGAACGCTGAGAAAAAGCCCATCAGGTGAGCAGGGTTGAACACCGGGGCCTTATCGATCAGAATCAGGTTCTGGTCGGCATTTCCTCCCCTGACATTAAAACCGGTTGTGCCTTCACCGACTGACTGAACACCGGGAAGGAGCAGGGAGACTTTCAAAACATCGGTTTCACCGATTTTAGGGATCCTCGACATCACCTTCGTATCTATTCTGTTCAGCCCCATTGAAGTGCTTTCAATGTTATGATATTTTTGTGCGGTAACTTCCACAGCTTTAAGTTCCGTGATTTTTTCATCCATCAGGATGTTCAGCTCTCCGTCGGAGTATAGGTTAACCGTAAGATGGACATCTTTTTTGCCTATGCAGCGTACAATTACCCGGTGTGATCCCTTGGCAAGTTTGATAAAATAATTCCCGGAAGCATTTGAAACTGTTCCGTTGCCTGTATCCTCGGCATAAACTGTCGCTCCGATAACCGGCTCACGGGTGTTGCGGTCCATGATCTGCCCGGACAGAATAGCCTGTCCGACCCGCCTGGAATCCGATTTTGATCCGATATCCACTACCATGTTGTTTTCCCGGGAACTTGCTTCACTGGCCTTTTCTTTTTCTGGTGATGTCTGGTTTGCCTGTTGAGCGACTGTCCCAGGTTTATTTTCAAAATATTGGGACGGGAATTTTGAAGACAGTAATCCTCCGTTGCTCAGGATGATATCTCCATTTGCCATGACATTGAAAAATAGTGATTTACCATTGAACGTTGCTTTCAGGACATCAGAAAGATCATGCTTTCCGGCGGGGATCTGAACGGTCAGACCGGTAACCCATTCAGGGAGAAAGTAGATATGAATATCCTGATGCACGCTGAGGCTGTCAGCAAAATCGCTGAAGGGAATACCCGCCAAATCCTCCGGAATACTGGTATTTGTCACCTGCGCAGACAGAGTTGCAGATAAAATAAGTGAGAACGAAAGAAAGATGATTCGTTTCATAAGGTTAGTCTGTCAGTTGGTCAATATATTCGATCAAATCTTTAAGGCGGGTATCATCGGAGCGGTCAATATAAATCTGTTTCTCTCTTATATATTTCCGGATAGCCTGTTTCTGATCCGGGAATAATTTTAGCAGCGATGAATTTCGCCGGAGTTTGTAAAGGTTGTTATCCCTGACAAGAAACAGGGTTTTTACCAAATCAAATTTGCCGCCACCCATCTTATCCACATCGGTCATCAGTTTTTGCCATTTGGCGACTAATTTTAGCCTGCCATCGAAAATCAGCTCGTAATACCCGGTGTAGGTATGGCCGCAATCGGCGGATGAGGTTATCCAGATTAATAAAGGTATAGGCATTCAGGGTGAAGGACATCACCTCCTGAGAATTCAGAACCACCGGAAAAGTCCCGTCCTTCCTGTACAGAGGCATGATCAGGGCATCCTGGTAGATATCATATTTCACGAGGACATTCCGGAAACTTTCATATTTAGTACTTACCGTACTTTTCACCCAGTTCTGATCACCAAAATAGGGGTGACCGTTCTGAACCGACTGGTACTGATAAAGCCAGCCGCTGACCAGGGCATCCAGTGAATCTGGGGCAGGAGCGGGATACCTTACCTGATTTTCAATCCTGGCGGCATGTTCAGTATACCCCGAGGCATGGATCGGAAGCATAGTAAGCACTGACATGAACATAGATAGAATAGACATTTTGCAATATGTTATATTAGAGTTCTCAGGTCTGAAACGTGAGCACTCATTCATGCTCCTTATTATTGGTTAATTCAATTTCACCGTTCTGTTTTCCTTCCGCCATGGTACTTCCTGGTGTTGGTGCATCAATCCAGAAAGCGGGCTTTATTTTGGTGCCCACAACCGAACAATCATAACATTTTGGAAGATTTACAAGGAAGGCAAGCGTATCATTCAGGAATGAATCGTAAAAGTTGAAAAGAAACCACCATCTTTGAATAAGTTCGGGGGTAGTACGGTAAATCGAGTCAAGCACCTCCATAGACTGGCAATCGCCAAATCCTGTAACGATATATCCAAGCCTTTTCACATCACTTCTGTCAATAAAGATCCGTTTGGTTTTTACCTCGGAAGCTTCGAAAATACCCAGCACAGGGTAATCCGGATTTCCTACCTTCCTGATGTTACCGACGAGTTCACCTGGAATGGGATCGAAAAAACCGCCCGAGCCTTCATTGATCTTCCTGATTTTGTCGAGGTAAATATAGTTATCCCTGGTGAGGGCTGATTGCTTAATCTTAACACTGTATCTTACTGCCAGCTTATTCTGGCTGGTTGGCACAAAGAAAAGGTTCTCCTTTTTTACTTCATTTCTCACGAGATTCTCGGTGGTCCCGATGTGGATGCCGTTGGAACGTTGACTCTGCCAGCAGCTCTTCTGTTCCTCCGGGTAAGGAAAGGGGGGCATGATCTCCCATGTTTCATCCCATTCCCATTTATAATACCGGGAATACGAACTGCCTGCATCATCACTGTTGATATATACATTGACACCGTTCTGACTTGAGCCCTGAGTGTGCGGGTCGTTAATGTCAATCGAATAATAAACACTGTCGACGGGCACAGCCTTCAGCATCTCCTGATAGTCGGATTCAAATTCAGCCCCGTCACTGGTGACGATATGAAGCATGTACTTATTCCCTATCACGGGAACCAGGCCGGGACCAGACTGATATTGCCCGTCTGATACTTCGTCCAGCGTAAAATCGGTTCCGGATTCATCTGTTAGGATCACAACCGCATTGGTTTCAGGAGGGCTCACATTTGAATTATAGGGAAAACTACGGCTTAATTTTACCGTTGCGGCCGGACTATCATTGGTGAGAAAAGCATCTACGACCAGCAAATTGTCATATTTTCTGATGTCGGGATTAAAAGGCTCAATACAAGCCTGAAGGCTAATCAGAACGATCAGCACTTTCATCAAAGCTCTCATCTGAGAAAGGTAGTCTGTTAATTGGTTATAAAACATGTAAAATTATGAAAATATTTTATAAACCAATCGCTGTTAGCAGATAATTGCATTGGGGACGGCTACGTGTATTCACAATATCAGGTTCTCAACAGGATCTTCAAAGCCAATTTCTACAGAATTTCTACAGAATTCACCAGATAAATTTGCATAGGCTATTCACATGCCCAAACGGGTCCTGAAATGACATGATGAAAGCCTGTTTTACCATTGAAAGTAAAACAATTGTAAGATTTACACTATTTTAAAAAATTTACCCGACCGGCATATTAAAAAAGATAATAATGAAAGACAAGGATAATCAGGCAGAACCTGACTTTAGTTTCATTCCTGAAGAAATCAGGTCGCTGGTCAGAGGACTTATTTCGGAAGAAGGGATGAGCCGTATGAAAGCCAGAAACCTTTTAGTTAAGCAAGGACCGGCGAATTTACCTTATTTCGGGATGCTGCTTCATACAGATAATCGTTTACTACGCTGGGAGACAGCCAAAGTGATAGAGGAAATTGCTGATGAAGCTTCCGTTCCGCTTTTTCTGGACCTCCTGGAGGACAGTGATGATGATATACGGTGGATCGCCGCTGAAGGTCTGATCAGAATTGGAAAAAAGTCTATTCGGCCGCTTCTCGGAAAGCTTATTCTCAAAGGGGATTCCTTTTTTATGAAAGTAGGTGCGCATCATATACTGAAATCCCTTAGCCATGGGAAAGAACGTGAACGGCTCATGCCACTGCTGAGAGCCCTGCAGAATTATGGCGAGTTTGATAACCTGGTGGTAGTGGAAGCTTCACAGGATTATGCAGAATATTGATGAGATCTGGAATGCCAGGTGAAGCACAAAAAGAAGATGAAGTAGGACCTGGTTAAGAGCAGGAAGGTCAATTTTTCCGGATGGTCTTTCGTGATTTTTTCTTAACTTTTGACTCTCAAAACCGTTTTGAGGCTTTGAAGGCCAACAATTTCTATGGTTATAATGTTACTCTTGCATTTCAGGTTCTATAATGTCAAACAACGGCTTAAAATTTCTGCGTAAGGGAGCTTTCCCCATCCGCTTCCTGTGAAAGGGACATTTTCCCGGCAGATTGCAATAAAATCTTTTCAAAAAACATATGATATGAAAAATGTAATTGTACCGGTCGATTTTTCACCGTTATCTCTTAAAGGAATTGATTTTGCCCTTGTCCTTGCAGGGAAGTATGAGGCGGAGATCCAGCTCGTCCATGTTCTGCAGGAAAGTAATGTGGAATACAAGAGTGAGTTTGAAAAGGAGACGCTTGATGTTCAGCATAAATTTGATATGGTCCTTGAGAAATATGCACAAAAGGCCTCGGGGATAAAAATCTCCACCATTGTAAAGCAGGGGAAAATTCACCAGGAAGTGGTTGAACAGGCCGATGCATTGGATGATTCGGTTATCGTTATTTCAACACACGGAGGCTCTGGTTTTGAGGAATTGTTCATCGGAAGTAATGCCTTTAAAACGGTTTCGTCTACTACGAGACCGATATTTACACTCCGGGGAGAAAAGGTTCCCGGGCGCATCCGGAAAATTGTTCTGCCCATCGACGTGACTAATGAAACCCGTGAGAAAGTGCCTTTTACAGCGAAGCTGGCGTCGCTGTTTGGTGCTGAGATTCACGTTGTAACCATTACCTCGGCAGAGGTTGAAGATATCGCTAAAAAGATTGAACAGTATGCAGTCTCGGTGGAGAACTACCTGAAAAGCATGAATGTTAAATGCGTCCGGGATTCGCTTTTTGGAAGTAACCTGACGGATATCACCATTGACTATGCGACTTCAGTGAATGCAGACCTGATATCGATCATGTCGGAACAGGAAAAAAGCATCAGTAATCTCCTCCTCGGGAACTATGCCCACCAGATGGTCAATAAGTCGGTTATACCGGTACTGGTCATCTCCAACAGACATATCGGGATTGTCACAGAGAGTTTCAAGACCGAAGGTATGTATTACGAATAGGGGATTATGATGACGAAAACGACAACAAGAGTGCTTATCCTTCTGTTCGCTGGAGTGTTGATGGGAGCATTGGATATTGCCGTAATCGGGCCGGCCATCCCCTCCATTCAGGAAAGCCTGGGCATTTCCGACAGAGCCATTCCCTGGATATTCAATATTTACGTGCTGATGAGCCTCATTTCGGCTCCGCTGATGGGAAAGCTTTCCGATATTTACGGGAGACGCATGGTATATACCATTGATATTATCATTTTTGCAACCGGCTCGGTGATTGTCATGATATCCCCCGGCTTTTCAATGATACTGGCAGGCAGAGCCGTTCAGGGTTTTGGTGCCGGCGGTATCTTCCCGGTGGCTGCCGCTGTGATCGGTGATACGATACCCCGTGAAAAGCAGGGATCAGCACTGGGACTGATCGGAGCGGTTTTCGGTCTTGCCTTCATCATCGGACCGGCTATTGGTGGAGCACTTCTTCTCCTGAGCTGGAGATGGATTTTTGGAGTGAATATTCCCTTCGCAGCCGTCCTTGTCTTTTACTCACTCCGGATATTGCCGGCAGATAAAAAGCCGGGTGCCGTAGAGTTCGACTGGACGGGAATGATCCTGCTGATAGTGTCATTATCCTCTTTCGCGTTGGGGATCAATCGCATCGACGCTTCCCACTTCCTGCAGAGTGTGGGCTCAACACGGGTCTGGCCCCTCATTGGCCTGTCGGTGCTTATCCTCCCGGTTTTTTACCGGGTCCAGAAAAGATCCGATCATCCTACCATCCATCTCGATCTCCTGAGGTCGAAGCAACTGCTTTTCACCTATTTCATTGCCTTTGGTGCCGGGCTTGGTGAACTGGCTACCATCTATTTCCCCTCCCTCGCCAAAGCAGCTTTCAGTGTTACGGAATCCACCGCCAGCTTCATGATGATACCCCTCGTGTTCACTCTGTTTATTGCCGCACCTCTGGCTGGTAGGATCATCGATAAAGCCGGCTCCAGGCTGGTCATCATGATCGGTATTCTGACCCTGATAGCCGGGTTGTTCCTTCTTTCCCTTCTTCCGATCACTCATACAGTCTTTTATGGATCAGGAATGCTGATAGGTATCGGACTGGCCTTCCTTCTCGGCGCACCCCTGAGGTATATTATGAATAATGAAACGGGGCAGGGTGAGCGGGCCGCAGGGCAAAGCCTGCTGACCATTTTTACCAGCACAGGTCAGCTTTTCAGTGCAGCACTGGTAGGCGCACTCATTGCCAGTAAAGGGGGAGGGATCCCCGGATTTGATTTTGCTTTTCTGTTCCTGGCCTTTCTTATGGTTATCCTTCTGATACCGGCATACGGACTGAAAAGCAGAGAAGCAGAAAAAGTAACCGACAGATTAAAAACTGAAAGATGAGTGAATCATTCCCTGGCTTTCCGGAACGGATCATGCCAGACCCCTTCTTGCCTTTGAAACTGAAAAGTACTAATTTTGGCTTTCCCAACCGGAACTGACCCTTAAAAGGCAAACTTGATGAAGATTCTGGTCATTGAAGATGAAATTACTCTGAATAACAGCATCGTCTCTTTCCTGGAAACGGAAAGGTTTTATTTGTGAATCAGCAGTTAATTATGATGAGGCCAAAATGAAAATCAACCTTTATGAATATGACTGCATCCTTGTTGATATCGAACTGCCTGGTGGAAGTGGCCTTAATATAGTCAAGAGAACTTAAGGAGATTCATGATGGTGCCGGAATCCTTATTATTTCTGCGCTCATGACACTGAATGATAAAATTACGGGTCTGAACATCGGGGCCGATGATTACCTCACCAAACCCTTTCACCTCGATGAATTACTTGCAAGAGTGAATTCCATTCTCCGGAGAAAAAAATTCCAGGGTGCTCCTGACTTGATCTTCCGGGAGATACGGGTTATACCGGCAACAATGGATGTGTTTGTGAATGCCGTTCCCGTAAATCTTACACGTAAGGAATATGATCTGCTCATTTTCCTGATCACAAATCCCGACCGTGTGCTGAAGAAAGAGATGATTGCTGAACATATCTGGGGAGATAATATCGACCAGGCCGATTCGTTCGATTTTCTGTATAACCACATTAAGAACCTCAGGAAAAAATTACTGAGGGCCGGAGCAGCAAAATATATTCAAACTTTGTACGGTGTGGGTTATCAGTTTTCGGATAAAGGGAATACCGGCTGATTTGTAAGTTTACTTGAAGAATTGATAAATAAAAACATACCCATGTTTACATCTTTGAATAACCTGTTGTACAAGGTTGGCTTTTTCCTGGCTGCACTTATCTTTATATCCATCGGGGTTATCAATTACCTTAGCAGCAGTAAGGTGAATGAAATGGATAGACAGATCAGAAGAACCCATACCGTCCTCATTACACTTGACGGTGTGCAGGAAAAATTCAAAAATGCAATCATAAGTCATCGGGATTTTTTGCTTACCGGTTCCAAGCAGGATCTCCTGGATTTTAGAAAAGGTCCGGCGCAGGTCCGACTGAGACTCGAAGAACTGAAAGACCTGGTTAGAAAGGACAGTCTTCTTTATGTCAGGACAGCTGAGCTGAATGCTTTTATCGATGAAAAATTCAAAGCACTTGAAACGAGTGCAGTCATGAAACTTAATGGGATCTCCATAGATTCCGTGAACCATTATCTGGATGAGAATGCCAGGAGGAACCTGACTAATATCAGAATTGTAGCCAATGAAATGCTGGAGATCGAAAACGCCAGACTTCAGTCTCTGACTGTCAGTGCTGAAAAGAGCATTCAGATATCCAGGGCTTATATCGTTGCCGGGAACATGATCGCCTTTGTCATCCTTTTCCTCAGTTTCAGTTTGCTCATCCGGCAGATCAAAACCCGGCGCATGACTGAAAAATCGCTTCTGGATCAGATGGAGCGCCTTGAAGTGGTGACCCATAATATGGGCGCAGGTTTGTCCATAATCACCCCTGAGTTCAGGATCATCTGGATGAATAAAGTGATGAAGACGCTCTTTGGTGACCTGGAAGAAAAGACTTTTAATACCGTTTTCCCCGATGGGGAAAAACAGGAGATGATTATTCTTCCCGAATCTATGGAAGCTGGAAGTAATATTCAGGAAGAGCGCATACTTATCAATAAGGAGGGGACGAGTAACTGGTACCAGCTGATATATACACCGCTTGAAAATACCCAACAAAGTCATTCCATGTTCCTTCAACTCCTTGTTCCTGTCGATGAGAGGAAGGCCCTGGAAAATTCGCTCATGGAAGCCAAGGAGAAAGCGGAAGAATCAAGCCGTGCGAAAAGCGAGTTCCTTGCCAATATGAGTCATGAAATCAGGACGCCCATGAATGCCATCCTTGGTTTCACCGAGATCCTGAGAGACAGGATGTCTGCCAGATCAGGGATTGAATGAATACCTGAGAGGCATCGAGGTGAACGGAAAAACACTCATGAGGATCATTGATGATATCCTCGATCTCTCCAAAATTGAAGCAGGAAAATTGCAGATCAGGAAGGAAATGGTCAACCCGCATCTTCTCCTCGAAGAGATAAGGACCATGTTTGAAGACCGGGCAAGGCAGAAGGGTATTGCCCTGAGGATAATACAGGACGAGCATTTGCCCCCCGGTCTCGAACTGGATGAGACCAGGATTAGACAAGTTCTCTTTAACCTGGTGGGTAATGCTCTGAAATTCACCCACTCCGGTTTTGTGGAGCTGTCCTTTAAATCCATGATGAGAAAGGATGTTCCAGGGCTGGCGGATCTCCTTATCCAGGTGAAAGATACCGGTCTCGGCATTCCCAGGGAACAGCAGGAACTTATTTTTCAGCCTTTTCAGCAGCAATCAGGTCAGGATACCCGTCTTTACGGAGGCACAGGGCTTGGACTGGCCATTACACGAAGGCTGCTTGAAATGATGGGGGGTACTATATCCCTGGAAAGTACGGTGAACGAGGGTTCAAATTTCATCATCATGCTTCCCGGGACGAAAACCGGAACTCCGGCGGATACACATACGGAATTGACCGGGATCGACTATCAGCATTTCCGCTTCAGGGACGCCAAAATCCTCCTGGTTGAAGATAAAGAATCCAACAGGAAGGTCGTCAGGGATTTTTTAAGCGGCATGAATGTCCATCTTCTCGAAGCGGAAAACGGAAAAGAAGCTGTCGATGCAGCCATCAGGACGCATCCTCAACTGATATTAATGGATCTGCAGATGCCGGTGATGGATGGCTTTCAAGCCATACGCGAGATAAGAAAGCATGAAGATTTGAAACATATCCCGGTTGTTGCCCTCACTGCTTCAGCTATGAAAGACAGCCGGGACAACATAAGGGATCATTTTGACGATATCCTCATAAAACCGGTTACAAGAAAAAGCCTCATTAATAAAATTTCCAGCTTTCTTTCTTATGATGTCGGAGGAGCGTTAGTGCCTGCCGGGGAAGTACATGCCAAAAAAGACCTGGCACTTGTAATGAATGAGCTCCTCGATGAACATAAGGTCTATCCTGAAAAACTGAAACAAATTTTCATGTATGAATTCAGACCAGTATATGAAAATATCCAGAGAAAACTCTCCATGAACCGGATTAAAGCTTTTGCCAGGGGGCTCAACGAAGCAGGAAGTGAATACAGGATAAACGTCCTTGAACAATATGGCAATGAACTGCTTGTGCTGGCTATAAGCTTCCGGACAGAGAAAATTGTCAGCTTGTTGAGATTATACCCTGTGCTGGACGAAATGATTACAGGAGAAAAACTGAATAGCAATGAGTAAAAAAAACATGGCTCAGAACGAGCATCAGGATGAGATACTGATCGTCGACGATAATCCGGAAAACCTTCAGGTTCTCGGCAATATCCTCGCAGAGAAGAATCTGGATGTGAGTTTTGCAAACAGCGGTATGCAAGCCATACAGGCTGCAGGTTTCGAACCACCCGATCTCATTCTTCTGGATGTATCCATGCCGGGAATGGATGGTTATGAAGTGTGCCGTGAATTAAAGCACTCGGAAAAAACCAGGGATATCCCCGTGATCTTTCTTACCGCTAAAACAGGTTCGGAGAGTGTCATTCGTGGGTTTGAAGCAGGAGCAGTCGATTATGTGACCAAACCATTCAACAGTTTTGAGCTCCTCTCCCGTGTTATGACTCACCTCGAGCTAAAACATTCCAGGGATCTCATCAACCAGCAAAAAATGCGTCTCGAAGAGGTCAATGCTACCAAAAACCGTTTTTTTTCCATCCTGGCCCATGATCTTAAAAGTCCCTTCAGCACATTGATTACGGTAACGGATTATTATAAAAAGAGCGGTGAACATCTCAGTGAACCGGAGATCCGTAAGTTTCTGGACCACATTTATGAGGTTTCCGTAAATACCTATAATTTGCTTGAAAACCTCCTGGACTGGTCACGTTCTCAGGCTGGCATACTCGAAGTCAATACGGTTGACTTCGATATGCAGTCGGTTGTCCGGAAGAATTCGTACTTTATTTCAACCCGTGCGAAAGAAAAAAATATCCGCCTGAATTTTGAATGTGCAGAAGGCCTTATCGCCAGGGCTGATCCTGATATGATCAGTACGGTTATACGAAACCTTCTCAGCAATGCTGTGAAATTTACCCCGGGAGGGGGAGAGATCAGTCTTACATGTACCAGGGAAAATGAGCTCCTTACCGTGAGCGTTGAGGATAATGGTACAGGAATGAGCCGAAGTGAACTGGATAAGCTTTTTAAACCTGGTGAACACCTAAGTAAAGCCGGAACCGAGCATGAGAAAGGTACAGGCCTCGGCCTTATACTCTGCCATGAATTTGTGGAAAAAAATCATGGCTTCCTGAAAGTAGAGAGCAGGAAAGGAAAGGGTAGCCGTTTTGTTTTCAGTATTCCGGCAGGTTAATCGACGGGCTCTGATTCAATGAAACAATCCGTTAATAGTGGATGTTCTTATTCCTTAACCTGTATTAAGCATGAACGAAAAAGAGTTAAAATCTTTTGAAGAATATCATTCCAGTATAGACACTGTAAATGTTAAGAACCCCTGGAGGCGGTTTCTGGCCTTCCTGGGACCTGCCTACCTGGTTAGTGTGGGCTATATGGATCCAGGGAACTGGGCCACCGACATTGCCGGCGGGAGTAAATTCGGGTACGCCCTGATCTGGGTGATCATTCTGTCGAATATTACGGCTATCCTGCTGCAGAGCCATAGTGCCCGGCTTGGGCTGGTTACAGGCAAAGACCTGGCACAATTCAGCAGGACATACTACCGGCCCAAACTGAATTTTGTTTTCTGGATCTTTGCCGAAATTGCCATTGCAGCCACTGACCTTGCCGAAGTTCTGGGAATGGCGATTGGTCTGAATCTGTTATTCGGACTTAACATGCTTGTCGGTGTCAGCCTTTCCATGTTCGACACCCTCATCATCATGTTCCTGATCAAAAAAGGCATGCGAATGCTGGAAGCCATCATTATCGGCCTTATCAGCATCATCGGCATATCCTTTATGATCGAACTGTTTTTTTCCCGGCCTTCCATCCCGGGTATCCTGAGCGGAATAATCCCCTCACTGCCCGGCCCCGGTGCATTATACATCGCTATCGGCATCATTGGGGCTACCGTGATGCCTCATAACCTTTACCTTCATTCCTCACTCGTTCAGACCCGGAAATTTCATAATGATAAGGCCGGCATTGGGAAAGCGATCCGTTATAACTTTTTTGACACCACAATAGCCCTGAACCTGGCACTTTTTGTGAATGCAGCCATTCTGATTCTGGCGGCTTCCACCTTTTTCAAGTCCGGTCACCATGAAGTGGAAGACATTACCCAGGCACACAGGATGCTGGAACCTCTTCTGGGTTCCGTGCTGGCACCCCTGCTCTTCGCAATTGCCCTCATTGCCTCTGGTCAGAGTTCCACCTTAACAGGCACTCTTACCGGACAAATTATTATGGAAGGGTATCTTAACCTGAGAATCCAACCATGGCTCAGACGGCTCATCACCAGGTCACTTGCTGCTATCCCGGCTTTCATTACCATCCTTGTCGCCGGTGCTTCCATGGCCGGTCCCCTGCTGATCCTGAGCCAGGTAATCCTTAGCCTTCAGCTGGGCTTTGCCATTGTACCCCTCACACACTGGGTCTCTTCCAGAAAGATAATGGGTGATTTTAAAATCAAACTATTTACGATCCTCATGACATGGCTGGCGGTAATGCTCATCGTGGTCTTGAACGTAAAACTGGTTTATGATACGCTCCAGAGTCTCATTCTGGCCGGGAAACATCCCTGGCTGGTTTTCGGGATCATCCTTCCGGCTGTGCTAGCCGCATTCATTCTCCTCGTATATATTATTGTTGAGCCTTATATTACTATTAAAATTCCATCTATGTTCCAGCCAACCCATGAACCTCCGCCAGAACTTGAACTTACAGGATCAAAGGGTTTTAAGAAGATTGCCATTTCGATAGATTTTTCCGAATCGGATAACAGGGCGCTGAGCTTTGCCGTGAACCAGGGAGGGAAGTCAGCCGAATATTTCCTGATCCATGTCGTTGAATCAGCCGGTGCCCGAATGATGAGGTCCGAGATATTTGACAGCGAAACAGAAGAAGACCGTGCTTTTCTTGAGCGGTACTCAAATCAGTTGAAGATTGCAGGCTATACAAATACGCCGGTTCTCGATTACGGCCTGGCCAGGAACGTTTTGCCTCAGGTTGTTAACCGGCTTGGTGTCGACTTGCTTGTCATGTCCTCACACCGCAAAGGATTCCTGCACCACCTGATCAAAGGGACGACAATTTCACAGGTTCAGAAAGGAATCAGTATTCCGCTCATCATCCTGAAGTAGCAAAAACGGTGCGTCCATCTGCATATCCCTTGAAAGGGTTACGGGATGCATCTTTTCTTCAGACAGGCCGTTGTACTATTTTCTGATGGAAGCCCCTTTTTGTTCTGATTCATTTTCTTTAAAAATAATCTCCAGGTCTGATTGCTGAATAAATGTCTGACCGACAGGTCCATGACTCCTGGCAGGATTTTTCCCTTTAATTTAAATGTTACCGAAGCTGGTTGTCTGCAGAGATATGGTCTAAACATTTTCCTTTCACTGCTGTTAGTTTGCTTTCGAATACCGCTTAACCAGTGGGGTTGAGGATTTATTTGATATTTATTTCCATGTTCCAACGAATGCTTTTCACAGCACTAAAATCGAAATGATGGGCTCTGTGTTCGATACTGTTAAAAGTTTCTTCTCTGCCATGTTCCAGTCTTCATCCTCTGAAGCAAGTAACATTAACCACCTTTTCCTACAGTTTCTTATCCTTTCCGCCATCATTATTTTCATTGTGACGGGCATGGTCATTGTTGGCGGCTTCCTCTACAGAAGGAAGGCACGGCCTGAACAGCCCCTTCAAATTCACGGCAACGCAAAACTGGAACTCTTCTGGACTTTCATCCCGTTACTTGCAGTGTCCTTTTTCTTTGTTCTCACCGTCCGGTCGATGAAGCAGATCAACCGTCCGGTCAGGGGTGAAGAAGATCCCGATGTTGAGATCATTGCGCATCAATGGTGGTGGGAAATAAGGTATCCCAAAGAGGATGTGATCACAGCCAATGAGTTGCATATACCCGTAGGAAAAAAATTAAGGATGCGCATCGAATCTGCCGATGTCATTCACAGCTGGTGGGTGCCTGCACTGGGCCGGAAGATGGATGCTGTACCGGGAAGAACGAATTATTCATGGATCGAAGCAGATACCACAGGCATTTTTCATGGTGCCTGCAGTGAATTTTGCGGCGCGGAACATGCCTGGATGCTGATCACGGTGGTATCTGAAACTTCGACTGATTATAAGGACTGGATCAGTTCCCGGAAGGTCGTGCCTCCGGTTCCTGAAGACACTTCAGCACGAAATGGTGCACTCTTGTTCAACAGCAAAACCTGCGCAAGCTGCCATAACATTGCAGGCACACCTGCACATGCCAGGATAGGGCCTGACCTTACCCATGTTGGTTCGCGGCTTACCCTGCTCAGTGGCATGTTGCCAAATACTCCTGAAAATATGAAAAAATGGCTTGCCGACCCGCAAAAAGTGAAGAAGGGGGCCCATATGCCCGATTTTATGCTTAATGAAAAGGAAATAAATGACCTTGAAACATACCTGGAGGGATTAAAATGAAGCTGTCTGTCCGTATTCCCGAATCTGAGGAACCCCTGCCAAGCCTGAGGACGACGAACGGTTTTCTTCAATGGATTTCAACCGTTGATCATAAGCAGATCGGCATAATGTACCTTTCTTCTTCTCTGTTCTTTTTCCTGGTCGGTTTTGCTGAGGCAATGCTTATGCGCATCCAGCTTGCCCGGCCGGAGAACAGTTTTCTGTTCCCCGAGACCTATAACCAGATCTTTTCCATGCATGGCACCACCATGATCTTTATGGTGCTTACCCCGATGCTTCTTGGATTTGCCACTTACCTGCTGCCTCTTATGATCGGGGCAAACGAAATGGCTTTTCCGAGACTTAATGCCTTTAGTTTCTGGATGTTTCTTTTAGGTGGAATGGTCCTCTATTTCAGCTTCTTTGCCGGCGGGGCACCTAATGTGGGCTGGTTCAGCTATGCACCTCTTAGTGAGACCAATTACAGTCCGTCGTCTGGTGTCAACTACTGGGCGATCAGTTTACTGCTTATGGGAATAGGAACCGTAGGAGCAGCACTTAATTTTGTGATCACAACGATCACCATGCGAGCTAAAGGACTTTCTTACAACCGTCTGCCGCTGTTCGTCTGGATGGTTTTTGTAAATTCCTTCCTGATCCTGACAGCATTTCCCGTACTGAACGCAGGCCTGGTCATGATTCTCACCGACCGTATGATGAATGCACACTTTTTCACCACCGCAACAGGCGGCAATGCCGTGATGTGGCAACACCTGTTCTGGACCTTCGGCCATCCCGAAGTTTATATTCTTGCGCTGCCTGCCTTCGGGATCGTATCCGAGGTGATACCCGTTTTTTCGGGTAAACCAATTTTCGGGTACAGCTTTGTTGCCGCATCCACCGTTGCTATCGCGCTGCTTTCATTTGGTGTGTGGGCACATCACATGTTCGCTGTCGGATTGGGAACAGAATTTAATGCTTTTTTTGCGGCTACAAGCATGCTCATTGCCATTCCCACCGGCATCAAAATATTTAACTGGGCAGCCACCATGTGGGGTGGTTCCGTCCGGTTTACCACAGCCATGCTCTTTGCTCTCGCCCTCCTGGTGGATTTTACCATCGGAGGACTCAGCGGCGTCGGCTTTTCCCTTGTGCCTGTTGACTGGCGTCTGACGGATACCTACTTCGTGGTAGCCCATATTCATTACGTTTTTATCGGCGCCGCACTTACCGGCGGGTTTGCCGGAGCCTACTACTGGTTCCCGAAAATTACCGGCAGGATGCTCTCTGAAAAAATCGGGAAGTGGCATTTCTGGATCTTCTTTATAGGTTTTAACGGCACATTTTTCGTGTTTCATTTCCTCGGATTACTTGGAATGCCACGCCGCGTCTTTACCTATCCCGATCTTCCCTACCTGGGCAGTCTCAACATGTTCTCCACGGTGATGGGCTTCGTTTTCGGAGCTTCCTTCTTTATATTTATTTATAATGTTCTCAGAAGCCGCCGGAAAGGGGAGAAGGCGGGTGATAATCCCTGGGGAGCATGGAGTCTCGAATGGCTGACCACTTCACCTCCGCCACTGAAAAATTTCGATGCCGTCCCGCTCGTCCGCAGCCGCCGACCAATCTGGGATCTGGAACATCCGGAGAATCCCGACTGGAAAGTTGAACCTTCAAAGAGGAGGGAAGGAAATGAAAAGTAGACTCATGATGCTGTTCTTCGTGGCTTCGGAAGCCTTTTTCTTCCTGGCACTGATCATTTCGTATGTCGTGTACAGCCGGCAGGGAGGGGCGTTGTCCTCCACGGCTCAATATCTGGATATAAAGAAAACAGGTCTTTTCAGCATACTGCTCTTTTCAAGCAGTGGTACTATTTTCATCGCTGAAACACAAATGAAAAAAGGGAACCGTAAAGCAGTAAGCCGCTGGCTGATAGCAACCATAATACTCGGAATGATTTTCCTGATCGGGCAGGGCGTCGAATACTTCCATCTCTATAATGAGGATGTCACCATCAGCAGGGATGTCTTCGGGTCGGCTTTTTTTACCCTCACCGGCTTTCATGGTCTTCATGTGCTGATCGGGCTGATAGTCCTTTCAGCGATGACCTATATGGTAATCTCGGAAAAATTCACTGCACTGGAAGCCACCGGACTCGATGCGGTAGCTATATACTGGCATTTCGTCGATGCTGTCTGGGTGGTCGTTTTTAGTGTGGTATACTTAGGCTCATTATTATGATAACAACAAGTATGCTGATCGCTAACTGGGTTTTTAATATCCCGGCTCTCGTTATTGCTCTTTTGCTGGTTCTGTTCCAGCTGTTAACCAGTGGTTTCAGGTATACTGCAAGAAGCAGGATCTATTATGCAGGCGTAATCTTATTTCTGCTGATGGCTTTGTCGCCGTTGGAATGGCTTGGCAGATCCTATCTCTTCAGCGCACACATGATGCAGCATATTTTTTACCTCCTGATCATACCTCCGATGTTGCTTGCAGGCACAGATGCCGGGTTCCTTACGCGTGTACTCGACCATGGCAGGGGTAAGGCTGCAGGGAAAATACTGTTTTATCCAATGGTGAGCTGGATTCTTGGAATCGGGTCGATGTGGATATGGCATATCCCTGTCGTTTTTGAAGCCATGAAACATTCACAGGCCCTCATGATATTGCAGGTGGTTTCACTGCTTCTCACAGGCTATATTTTTATATGGCCCGTTTATTCCCCGGTGAATTTCATGAGACTGGGCCCGCTTGAAAGCACGCTTTACCTGTTTTCTGCCTGTGTGGGTTGTACAGTGCTTGGCATATTTATCACCTTTGCCCCGGCCGATATGTTTACCGCTTTTTTCGGAGGCGGCAATCCGGTAGTGAGGGAAGCAATCGTTCAGAACTGGGGGTTCACCAAAGCTGCCGATCAGCAGATGGCCGGACTCATCATGTGGGTGCCGGCATGCATTGTATACGTTACGAATATTATGATCACGCTTGGGAGATGGTATACGAAAGATGCCATCACGGGTAAGGAAGAGATTCTTATTAACTCTGACAAATGAACATACCATAATGGATATCAATGAACTTACAAGTCACAGGGATGAGTACCCCCTGTCGCCGGCCGATCCGGAAGTGATACCGGCGCCGACGTTCTGGCCCGTATTTCTCGCCTTTGGGGTGCTGATGCTTTTTTGGGGACTCATCACATCCTTTATCATGATTGCGGCCGGCATCATCGTGGCAGGTATCTCAGTGTCGGGATGGATAAGTGATCTGAATAACAGCTGACTTTAAACGGTTACTATGAAACGGCGTACTTTTTTAATCAAACTTTTACTCGGAGTAAGCGGCTTCGCAGCTTTTCTCATCTCCATACCCATATTCGGAGCGCTTCTCGAACCCCTGCTGAGAAAGAAAGTCATTGCATGGAGGGAGGTCGGATCGATGGATGATTTCACGGTGGGGAAGACCGTGCTGATTAAATACCAGGATGCTTCTATTCTTCCCTGGACAGGTTCGACATCGAAGACGGCAGCCTGGCTCCGGCGAAAGGAGGAAGATCAGTTCGAGGCATTTTCCGTGAACTGCACTCACCTGGGATGCCCTGTGCGCTGGATAGCAGATGCAGAACTTTTTCTTTGTCCGTGCCATGGTGGTGTCTATGGTAAGGATGGCTCCGTAAAGGCTGGGCCGCCACCCCACCCACTGAGAAAATACCCGGTACGGATCAGAAAGGGAAAGGTCGAAGTACAGACAAGCCCCATTCCAATAACGAACCTCTAAGACAATGCGGCATGAAAAGCTTACGAAAATTTTGGCAATGGTTCGATGACAGGTCAGGCATCACTGCTGCACTGAATCCGCTGTTAAATCACCCGGTCCCACCCAATGCCAAATGGATGTACGTCTTCGGTAGTGCCACATTGTTTATGTTTATCATCCAGGTGATTACCGGAGTCGGTCTGGCACTGATCTATCAGCCGACATCCGAAACTGCCTACCAGTCATTAAACTATATCACCAACCAGGCTCCTTTGGGCCGCATTCTCAGGGGTATACATTTTTATGCCGCTTCAGCCATGATTTTCCTCGTCGGACTACACATGATCAGGGTGTACCTCACCGCTTCTTTCAAATATCCGCGTGAGATGAGCTGGATATCGGGCCTGGTGCTTCTGGCCCTGACCCTCGCCATGGGTTTTACAGGTCAGTTACTGCGATGGGACAGCAATGGCGTATGGTCGGCGATTGTAGGAGCTGAACAAGCCGGAAGGATACCGGTAATCGGCACAACCATCGCACGGCTTTTCCTTGGCGGCGACACGCTTGGCGGTGCTACCCTGAGCCGCTTCTTCGCTTTCCATGTCTTTCTGGTACCGGGACTTATCTTTGCCATGATAGGACTCCATCTGTACCTGGTTTTCAAAAACGGAATTTCCGAGCCGCCGGTGCCGGGCAAGCTGGTACGGCGCAAGACTTACAGGAAAGAATATGATGACCTGCTGAAACAGAAAGGTGTGCCCTTCTGGCCCGATGCCGCATGGCGTGATGCGGCTTTTGCCATCGTCGTGGTCTTTATCGTACTTGCTTTTGCCGTGATATCAGGCCCTCCTAAAATAGGTGATCCGCCTGATCCTTCCAATATCCAGACTAATCCCAGACCCGACTGGTACTTTCTATGGGTGTTTGCCCTGTTTGCCCTCATGCCGCCGCAGATCGAATCGTTCGTGATCGCTTTTGCCCCGGTCGTGGCCGGCGTTTTTCTCCTCCTGGTACCCATCATTTTCAACCAGGGCGAACGAAGCCCGCTCAGGAGGCCCTGGTCCATTGCCGTTGTCGTGGCCATCATCACCATGGTTGGCGTTTTCTGGTATGAAGGAACAAAATCGCCATGGTCGCCGGCATTCAGCACCAAACCACTTACAGAAGCGGAGACCGGCATATTGAGCCATGACGCCGGCCACGGTGCTGAATTGTTCTATTCCAAAGCCTGTCTCTATTGTCATATGATCGACGGGAAAGGCGGTAAAAGAGGACCAGACCTTTCCAATGTTGCCGACCGGCTTACCTCTGAGGAAATGACCATACGTATTGTGAACGGGGGAGGTAACATGCCTCCATTCGGTCCAATGCTGACAGATAAGGAACTCAGGGATCTGGTCAGTTTTCTTGAAACACAAAAAAAGAGTGAAGTCAGTGGAGAAAAAAGTCCATGATCCTTTATGCCACCCTGAAACCTGCAATTACAAAAATGATAGTTTTGCCCGGTCGCTTGCTTATGGTCTCAATCGCCGGTTTTTTCCAAACTTTTGCGAACATTTATCTAAAAGATTTGCTATCTGTACATAGTTTTCCTCTTTCTTTACTTCTATGAAAAGACTCTTTACGATTGTTTCTTCCACCAGGACAATGGCCCTGCTGCTTCTCATTTTCGGAGTCAGCATTGGAACTGCAACATTCATTGAGCGCGATTATGGTCCGGATGCAGCCCGCAGTGTAATATATAATGCCTTATGGTTCAATATTCTGCTGTCCGCCGGTATGGTAAACATCATTGCAGTCACCCTGAAAAAAAGAATGTACCAGCGCTCAAAACTGACGATACTTTTGTTTCATCTGGCCTTTGTAATCATCATTCTGGGAGCAGGTATTACCCGGTTTTTCGGAACGGAAGGTTCCATGGAAATTCGTGAAGGAGAAACTTCCGGCACTTTCCTGACGTCGTCTGCTTATATTAGTATCAGCCTGGAAGCTGAAGGGGATTCCATGGTGTATGACAAACCGGTGTTGTTTTCGGATCTTGCCAGAAACCGTTTCAGAAAGAGCTTCACTCTCAAGAACCACCATGTCAGCACAAAGCTGCTACGGTTCTACGGGAAAGCAGGGATGTCACTGCAGCAGGATATAGAGGGAACGCCGCATGCCATATTCGTAACCGCAGGGCAAAACGGGATGGAAAACAGGGCAATCAGGCCCGGCGGGACTTTTCTTCTCGATTCGTTCCGGGTAAAATTCATGGAGCAGCCTGAGAACTTGCCTCAACAGAATGAGATCAGCCTGTTTGTGAACAAATCGGGTTCATTATCCTTTATATCTCCCGTTCCCGTGATCCGCACGTCCATGACCTCCGGAACCAGCGACACACTCTCTGCCGGTGAAGTACATCCTTTTCAGCCCCTTACGCCACATTATTTTATGGGTAAGCCTTTGGTATTGAGGCAATTTATGGAACATGGCAGGGTCGCAACCACACTGGTTGAGGATAAAAAGTCACAGCTTCCCTCAGCCCTGGTCATGGATGTAAATGTGGATGGCAAAGAACAAACCATGACCGTATTCGGGATGAAAGGGGTAGCAGGAACACCTGAAATTGCCAGGATTAACGGGGCCAGTGTTTCGGTCAGCTATGGGTCGGTACAAAGAAAATTACCCTTCGAAGTGCATTTGAATGATTTTATTCTGAAAAGGTATCCAGGTTCCGGAAGCCCGTCGTGGTTTGAAAGTAATGTCCGGCTCATCGACCGGGCCGCGGCGCTGGATCAACAACAAAGGATTTTCATGAATAATATCCTGAATTATAAGGGATACCGCCTGTACCAGGCCTCTTATGACACGGATGAACATGGCACGGTATTGTCGGTCAATCATGATGGTTGGGGCACAAGAATTACCTATTTTGGCTATTTGTGCATGGCTGTTGGGTTCTTAATGAGCCTTGTGAACCGTAACAGCCGTTTTGCATGGTTGTGGAGGTCGGCAGCAGGAGGGAGCAATGCAGCCAGGATCGTTTTTGCAGGCCTGGTATTCGGTTCGCTTGCGTCATCTTCCTACTCTCAGGACTCCCTGCCCTCTGCAGATCCCCATTCCGCAGATTATGACAGTTCCGCTGTTTCGCGGTATGCTCCGCCAGTGGTCAGCAGGGCGTTAGCCGTCGAATTTGATACCGTGCTCGTGCAGGATAACGGTGGCCGCATTGAACCCATGAGTACCCTGGCTTCTGAAATTCTCAGAAAAGTCGTGCGAAAAGAGACCTATGAAGGTCAAACACCAGGTCAGATCGTTCTGGGTATGCTGGCTTTTCCCCGGTACTGGCTGAATGAACCTATGATCCTGGTGAATCATCCTGAAATACAAAGGCAGTTGGGCATATCCGGCAGATATGCTTCATTTGCCGATTTTTTCAGGGGAGACCAGTATGTACTGAAAACGGAGGTGGAAGAGGCCTACAGGAAAAAGCCGGCGTACCGTACGAAATATGATAATGAGCTGATCCGGACCGATGAAAGGCTGAATATCTGTAACCTGATCTATACGGAAACGTCTTTTAAAATATTTCCGGTTCCGGGTGATTCAACCAATACTTGGTATTCCCCGGTAACCGCAAGAGGTATGTTTGTTGCCAATGATTCCATTTTTGCACTGCATGTCCTGGATTATCTAGCTCTCGAAACGCAGAAATCGGCCTCGGACGGTGACTGGGAACTACCGGTACAGCTGGTACGTTCAATCAAAAAATTCCAGGAGAATTACGGAGGAGAAATACTGCCATCGGTAAGCCACATCAGGGCTGAGATCTTTTATAACCGTTCCAATCTTTTTGTTCATGTGATGAACGTTTACATGCTGGTAGGTTTTGTCCTGCTGATCATACAGTTTTTTCATCTTTTCTACCCGTTTTTCAATCTGAGAATATTCAATATTCCTGCTTTTATAATCATTCTCATTGCTTTTCTTCTGCATGCCTCAGGCTTGGGCATGCGGTGGTATATCTCGGGACACGCCCCCTGGAGCAACGGATATGAGGCTCTTACTTTTATTGCCTGGGCCACCGTCCTGGCAGGTCTTATCTTTTCCCGGAAATCCGGCATAACTTTAAGTGCTACGGCTATTCTGGCATCGCTGATCCTGATGGTAGCACACATGAGCTGGATGGATCCGCAGATCACTAACCTGGTTCCTGTATTAAAGTCATACTGGCTGGTCATCCATGTGGCGGTGATCACTGCCAGTTACGGTTTCCTGGGCCTGGGGGCTCTCCTTGCCGCAGTAAATCTGTTTGTAATGATTTTCCAGACAGAAAAGAATACCAGCCGTATTGCCCCAAATATTGAACAGATCACCCGTATCATCGAGATGACTCTCACAGTGGGACTCTATATGCTTGCGACAGGCACTTTTCTCGGAGGTGTATGGGCCAATGAGTCGTGGGGCAGATATTGGGGATGGGACCCCAAAGAAACCTGGGCATTGACTACGGTCATTGTTTATGCTGTCATTTTGCATCTCAGGATCGTTCCCGGACTAAAAGACAAGGTGCTTTTCAATATTCTGGCCCTGGCCGGGTTCAGTTCCGTTGTCATGACCTATTTCGGTGTCAATTATTATTTATCAGGTCTGCACTCCTATGCCAAAGGGGATCCGATGCCCGTGCCTCCCGTGGTATATTATTCCCTGGCACTGATGATTTCGCTCAGCCTGTTCGCTGCCCTGAACCAGGCACGGTTGAAAAAATCGCGCCAGAAAACCGGCTGACGGTCTGTGCATGGAGTATACCTTTTAGCAGGGAAAGGAAGACTGACAATATATACTGACTGATGAAAAAGAGCCTCGCCATTAAAGAATATGTAAGGATAGTCCTTAAGCTAAGCAAGGTAAGAATTACAATAGCCGTTGGTCTTACAACCATGACCGGTTATGTTCTTGGCAAGGGAACATTCGATTGGGGTTTTGCTGCAGTTACGGCAGGTATCTTTCTTCTGGCCTGTGGTTCCTCAGTCATCAATCAGGTGCAGGAGTACCGGACAGATTCCCTTATGGAGAGAACAAGCCGGAGGCCGCTGCCTTCCGGAAAGATAAGCCGTCTTCATGCCCTGATGATTGCTCTGATTGAAATCACGGGAGGTATCCTTGTCTTGTATTTTTATGTGAATGCGGAAGCACTGTTTCTGGGTTTACTGGCTCTGGTCTGGTATAACCTGATCTATACGCCGATGAAAAAGGTGACGGCTCACGCGGTCATTCCCGGTTCATTCATTGGTGCCATACCACCCCTTGCCGGGTGGGTGGCTTCGGGTGCTTCCCTGTTTGATGCCGGAGCATGGTCGGTAGCTCTGTTCTTTTTTGTATGGCAGGTGCCTCATTTTTACCTCCTGGCTCTCAAATTTGGGCCCCAGTATCAGCGTGCCGGTTTCCCGACACTGACCGCCAGGTATTCAGATAAATACCTGAGGATCCTCATTTTGTTCTGGGTAATGTTCACCACCCTTACTGCATTGTCACTGTACTGGTTTGACACCATTAAATCACTGATCGGCATTATTCTGCTTTGTATTGTCATCCATCTGGGTGATCATTGTATTTTTGATCCCGGCGGTAAAAGCATCGGCAGCCTATAACCCTATCCGCTATTTTATGCGGTTCAATTACTATGTTCTGTTCGTCATCCTGGTGCTGAACTTTGATCACGTTTTTATCCGGCATTTGATCTGAAATCATGTCCCGGGAGTACCATGCTGCCAAATTCTGCTGCAGAAAGATGCATTGGCTCATTGCAGGGCAGGCCCTGTATTTTGCATGCAAAAACCCCGGTGAAACGGTTATAACCATTCATTTAAGTACACAGGAAGGGTCATATCCATTCAGGATGGTCTGTACGCATCTCCGGTCCGGCATCGCCGGTATTGATGGTACCCACGGGTTCGAAAAGCAGGACTAGTGTCTCTTTTGCAGCCAGCGGCCGGTGTTCTGTGCCCTTTGGCACAATGATCAGGCTGCCGGCACTGATCTCTTCAGTATGATCCCGGAATTCCATTTTAAGATGGCCGTCCAGAACCAGGAAGAGTTCATCCTCTTCAAGATGGCTGTGCCACGTGAAGGGTCCCTGCATTTTCACAAGCTTGACATGCTGCCCGTTTAATTCACCAATGATCCGGGGTGACCAGTATTCATTGATCAGTGCAAACTTCTCGGCCAGATTGATTTTACCGGTATTTGCCATTTTGTTGAAAAATTTGTTTTCAAGAAACATAAATACAAATATCTGAAAAACAATCCTCTTCGACTCAGTAATGGCTTATTATCATGACATGTTTGGGAAAAAAGAGAAATTTTTAGTTCTTTTATTTAGAACTAATTTTTAAAGGTTGATGTTTACCCAATTTTGAAGGCATGCTAACAGGGATGATACTTGGAATAAAAAGTAATCATGATATAACCTGCAATTTCTACTGAACTAAAAACCAACCGATGACCCGTTTATTTGACGCTGTCAGAAACTTCTTCTTAACTATGTTCCCGGCTTCATCTTCCGAAGCTATCAATATTAACAACCTGTTCCTGAATTACCTCATCCTTGCCGGTATTATTATCCTCATTGTCACTCTTATGGTCGTTCTGGGAGGATTCCTTTACCGGAAAAAAGTCCGTCCGGGTGAACCTCCCCAGATTTTTGGCAACACCCGGTTGGAGTTGGTATGGACTATTATTCCTTTTATTGCCGTCACCTTTTTCTTCATCCTGACGGTAAAATCCATGCAAAAGATCAACAGGCCCTATACCGAGGAACAGGATCCCGATATTGTTATCACGGCGCATCAGTGGTGGTGGGATATGCGATATCCGAAGGAAGGGGTGATCACAGCTAATGAATTGCATATACCTGCAGGGAAAAGGTTACGGATGCGGATTGAATCTGCCGATGTCATTCACAGCTGGTGGGTGCCGGCCCTGGGACGGAAGACAGATGCAATCCCCGGCAGGCTGAACTATGCCTGGATTGAATCGGATACTACCGGAGTATTTCATGGGGCATGCAGTGAATTTTGCGGCACCGAGCATGCCTGGATGCTGATCAGGGTGATTGCTCAGACGCCGGATGATTACAGGAAGTGGATTAAAGCGCAGCAAGAAGTGCCACCGGTTCCGCCGGAAGGTCCGGGCAGGGAAGGGGCTTTATTGTTCCAGAAAATGACCTGTGCCAATTGCCATGCTATTAAGGGTACTCCGGCAAATGCTCATATAGGGCCCGACCTGAGTCACGTGGCTTCACGAACAACACTCCTGAGCGGAATGATGTTGAATACTCCTGATAATATGAAAAAATGGCTTACAGACCCGCAAAAGGTCAAAAAGGGTGCACGCATGCCCGATTTCATGCTTACCGGAAAAGAACTGAATGATCTTGAAATTTACCTGGAGGGTCTAAAATGAAGCTAGCTATACATATTCCCGAATCAAAAGAACCGTTACCAAGTCTGCGGACAACTAACGGGTTCCTGCAATGGGTATCCTCTGTCGACCATAAGCAGATTGGGATCATGTACCTGTGGACCGCCGTCTTCTTTTTCCTCGTTGGCTTTACGGAAGCAGTGCTCATGCGGATACAGCTGGCCAGGCCTGAGAATACCTTTCTGTCTCCCGAGGTCTATAACCAGATTTTTTCTATGCATGGCACTACCATGATATTCATGGTACTGACGCCTATGCTCATCGGTTTAGCTACCTATTTTCTTCCTTTGATGATCGGGGCGAATGAAATGGCTTTTCCGCGGCTCAATGCATTCAGCTATTGGATGTTTCTGCTGGGAGGCATTATATTGTACTTCAGTTTCATGGCAGGAGGAGCCCCGAAGGTTGGATGGTTCAGTTATGCTCCTCTGACGGAGAATAATTACAGCATAACGCCTGGAGTCAATTACTGGGCGATAAGTTTACTGTTGATGGGAATCGGGAGCATTGGTGCAGCACTGAATTTTGTGGTTACCACCCTCACAATGAGAGCAAAAGGTTTATCATTAAACAAACTACCCCTTTTCGTGTGGATGGTTTTTGTAAATGCGTTTCTGATCCTCGCCGCATTTCCGGTGCTGAATGCAGGTCTTGTTATGCTTCTGATTGACCGGATGCTGAATGCTCATTTCTTTACTACTGGCACTGGAGGCAGTGCGTTGATGTGGCAGCACCTGTTCTGGACCTTCGGTCATCCCGAAGTATATATCCTGGCTTTGCCGGCTTTCGGTATTGTCTCCGAAGTAATACCTGTATTCTCACGCAAGCCTATTTTCGGTTATGGTTTCGTTGCTGCTTCGACAGTGGCCATTGCCCTCCTCTCTTTTGGGGTTTGGGCTCATCACATGTTTGCCGTCGGACTTGGAGTCCCGTTCAACGCTTTTTTTGCAGCCTCCAGTATGCTTATTGCCATTCCCACAGGCATTAAAATCTTTAACTGGGCGGCTACCATGTGGGGAGGATCTGTCAGGTTCACCACTTCCATGCTGTTCGCCCTGGCCCTTCTCATCGATTTCACTGTCGGGGGTCTCAGTGGCGTAGGCTTTGCCATTGTTCCGGTTGACTGGAGACTGACAGATACCTATTTTGTGGTTGCTCATATCCATTATGTTTTTATCGGGGCTTCTCTTACCGGAGGTTTTGCCGGCGTGTATTACTGGTTCCCGAAAATCACCGGACGAATGCTCTCCGAAAAAATCGGGAAATGGCATTTCTGGCTTTTCTTCATCGGCTTTAACGGTACCTTCTTTGTCTTTCATTTCCTTGGTCTTCTTGGGATGCCCCGACGGGTATTTACCTATCCCGATCTGCCTTACCTTGGAAAGATAAATTTGTTCTCAACGCTGATGCTTACCGTCTTTGCCGCCTCATTCTTCCTTTTCCTGTTAAATATTTTCAGAAGCCTCCGCAAAGGTGAAAAAGCAGGCGATAACCCCTGGAGTGCATGGAGCCTGGAATGGCTCACCAGTTCACCACCACCTTTGAAAAATTTTGAGGCTGTCCCCCTGATCCGAAGCCGTAGGCCGATATGGGACCTTGAACATCCTGAGAACCCGGACTGGAAGGCAAAAGAATCAAAACGGGAGGAACAGATATGAAAAGTAAACTCATGATGAAACTCTTCGTTGCTTCAGAGGCTTTCTTCTTTATTGCTCTCATCATCTCCTATGTGGTATACAGCCGGCCGGGAGGAACTCTTTCCTCGACAGCCCGTTACCTCGACATTACAAAAACAGGTATTTTCAGCATTTTTCTTTTTTTAAGCAGCGGCACAATGATCATGGCTGAGTCGCGAATGAGAAAAGGAAAAAGAAATGCCGTACGGTGGTGGTTGCTCTCTACGGTTATCCTCGGTCTGATCTTTTTGATAGGGCAGGGGACAGAATATTATCATCTCTACAGTGAAAATGTTACAGTTAGCAGAGACGTTTTCGGTTCCGCCTTTTTTACGCTCACAGGATTCCACGGACTTCATGTGTTGATAGGCCTCATTGTCCTGTCGTCCATTACCTATATGATATTTTCAGGAAAATTTGCGACCCTTGAATCTTCCGCCCTCGACTCTGCCTCCATTTACTGGCATTTCGTCGACGGTGTATGGGTAGTCGTTTTTAGTGTAGTTTATTTAGGATCAATATTATGACATCAGTTGAATTTTTTCTGACAAACTGGGTTTTGAATATTCCGGCTCTGATCATAGCGGGTTTACTCGTTTTGTTTCAGCTGATCACCAGCCGTTTCAGACTCACTGCCAACAGCTATCTGTTTTATACCGGAGTATTGCTCTTTCTATTCATGACGGTATCACCACTTGAGGTGTTGGGAAAATCCTACCTTTTCAGTGCCCACATGATTCAGCATATCTTCTTTCTTTTGATCATTCCGCCCTTTTTAGTGGCAGGAACAGACCCTGAATTTCTCAAACGGGTTTTTGCCCGTCACTCTTTCGCGACTTTCGCTAAGGTCCTGTTCTACCCGCTTGTAACCTGGGTCATTGGTATCGGTTCGATGTGGCTCTGGCACATCCCGGTGGTGTTTGAAGCCATGAAACATTTCCAGTTCCTGATGATCTTCCAGGTGGTCACTCTCCTTGTATTCGGGTATATTTTTATCTGGCCGGTTTTTACACCGACAGGCTTCATGAAACTGAATCCCCTGGAAAGCGCGCTCTACCTTTTTTCAGCCTGCGTCGGGTGTACCGTGCTGGGGATCCTGATCACGTTCGCTCCTGCCGGAATTTATACTGCCGATTTCACCGGGGGCAACCAGGAGATTGCCGGACTGATCTCACAGGGCTGGGGCATTACCAGATCTGTCGATCAAGAGGTTGCCGGACTTATCATGTGGGTGCCGGCGTGTATTGTCTATGTGACAAATATCATGATCAGCCTCGGGAGATGGTATATGAAAAGTGCCGGCACTGAAATTGAAAAATCCTGAAAAATGAATACCGAACTATAAAACCTGCCTATATGGATATCAACGAACTTATAAAACATCAGGATGAGTATCCGTTGTCGCCTGCCGATCCTGAGGAAATACCACAGCCTACATTCTGGCCGGTTTTTCTTGCTTTTGGCGTACTATTGCTTTTTTGGGGGCTTATTTCATCCTTAATCATGTCGGCCATAGGTGCCCTGGTTGTCGCAGTGTCTGTATCGGGTTGGGTGAGTGATCTTAACAACAGTTGAAATTCTATGATAATGATGAACCGACGTTCTTTTTTAATCCGGCTCTTACTGGGGATAAGTGGCCTGGCTGCTGTCCTGGTAGCTATACCCGTTGTTGGAGCTTTGCTTGAACCTCTACTAAGAAAAAAAGTGATCGCCTGGCGAGTTGTGGGAAAAAAAGATGATTTCATCATCGGGAATACGGTGCTTGTAAAATACGCGGATGCTTCCATTCTTCCATGGACCGGTGCCACCTCAAAAACCGCTGCATGGCTTCGCAGGGTCACAGAAGATGAGTTTGAGGCTTTTTCGGTGAATTGCACACATCTTGGATGTCCTGTAAGATGGGTGGCCGATGCTGAACTCTTTCTCTGTCCTTGCCATGGCGGGGTTTACGGAAAAGACGGTTCAAAAAAAGCAGGTCCGCCGCCTTTTGGATTGAGAAAATACCCGGTAAGGATCAACGGTGTAAATGTGGAAGTTAAAACCAGTCCTATTCCCATCACGAACCTCTGAGATTTTAATTATATGAAACCCGCATGATGGATGACAACACAACCGATATGCCTGAGGTGGAGAGCTCAGCGGAGCTAAACGTAAACTTATAATAATCGATCATGTGTGGTTCTCCCGCATGAGTGGGACAAGCTATTCTACCTCTGAAATCAAAATTTGTATAGAATGAAAGGATTAAAGAATTTCTGGAAATGGTTCGATGACCGGGCGGGCATAACGGCTGCATTTGATCCTTTGTTTAACCATCCGGTACCATCCGGTGCCAAATGGATGTATGTTTTTGGCAGTGGCACACTGTTCATGTTTATTGTTCAGGTCATAACCGGTGTCGGCCTGGCCATGATCTACCAGCCCACATCCGAAACTGCCTATCAGTCCCTGAAATATATTACCGATGAGGCGCCCCTGGGCAGCATTCTGAGGGGTATCCATTTTTTTGCAGCCTCAGCCATGATTTTCCTTGTAGGCCTTCATATGATCCGTGTGTACCTTACAGCTTCCTTTAAATTTCCGCGGGAAATGAGCTGGATTTCCGGACTGTTTCTTTTGTTGCTTACGCTGGGAATGGGATTTACCGGACAGCTGCTTCGTTGGGACAGCAACGGTGTGTGGTCGGCCATTGTAGGCGCCGAACAGGCCGGACGTATACCTGTCATCGGCACAACCATGGCCCGCCTGTTTTTAGGCGGTGATACACTGGGCGGAGCAACCCTCAGCCGGTTTTTTGCTTTTCATGTATTCCTGGTTCCGGCATTGATTTTTGCCCTGCTTGGATTTCACCTGTACCTGGTTATCAAAAACGGGATATCCGAACCCCCGGTACCAGGTAAGCAGGTGAAGAGAGAAAAATACCGTGAAGAATATGAAGCCCTGTTAAAAAAGGACGGAGTACCTTTTTGGCCGAATGCAGCCTGGCGCGATGCCCTGTTCGCAGTTATTGTGATTTTTATTGTCTTCGCACTGGCTGTATTTTCCGGACCTCCGGAAATAGGAGCCCCGCCCGATCCATCCAATATTCAGTCCACACCCAGACCCGACTGGTATTTTCTCTGGGTATTCGCACTGTTTGCCCTTATGCCTCCGCAGATCGAATCCTTTGTCATGGCATTTTCCCCGGTATTGATCGGCATTTTCCTCCTGATGGTACCCATAATTTTCAACCAGGGTGAACGAAGCCCGCTAAGAAGGCCCTGGTCCATCGCTGTTGTTGTGGTCATCATAACCATGGTCGGGGTTTTCTGGTATGAAGGGACAAAATCACCGTGGTCTCCAAAATTCAGTGCTACACCATTAACGCAGGCAGAAGTGGGCACTGTAAACCCGGAGGCAACCCGGGGTGCCGAACTGTTCTATTCCAAAGCCTGCCTCTATTGTCATAAGATCGACGGAAAAGGCGGCGCCAGGGGACCCGACCTCACCTACATCGCCGACAGGCTTCAACCGGAGGAGATGACCCTCCGGATCGTGAATGGTGGCGGGAACATGCCGCCTTTCGGCCCCATGCTGTCTTCAGAGGAACTAAAGGATCTTGTCCTTTTTCTCGGGACCAGGAAAAGAGTGAGATAAGTGGCGGTTAAGTCATCCAGCTGCGGGTACGCTGAACAGCATCCTGCCATTTTGACGACAGTTGTCTGGCTTTTTCCGCCGTCATCGAAGGCATAAACGTCTTTTCAGCCTTAAGTTGCGCCTGACATTCGTCCAGGCTTTTCCAGAATCCGGTAGACAGACCTGCCAGGAAGGCCGCACCCCGTGCTGTACTCTCAATGCTGTCAGGCCTCACAACAGGGATGCCCAGTATATCCGACTGAAACTGCATCAGAAGGTCATTGACTGCAGCCCCGCCATCAACCCTGAGTTCGGTAACTTTCATACCCGTATCCTCTTCCATCGCCCGCAAAACATCCATGACCTGGAAAGCAATCCCTTCGAGAGCGGCCCGGGCCAGATGTCCTGCACTGGTGCCCCTGTCGAGACCTGCAATAATCCCTCTGGCATAAGGGTCCCAGTGCGGTGCCCCCAAACCCGTGAAGGCCGGAACAAAATATGTCCCGCCGTTATCATCAACACTGCGGGCAAGGTCTTCTATATCAGCAGATGAACGGATGATATTCAGGTTGTCGCGAAGCCACTGAACAACAGCCCCTGCATTGAAAATGCTCCCTTCCAGAGCATAAACCGTTTCGGGCCCTGTCTGACATGCAAGGGTGGTGATCAGCTTTTTCTTTGATGTAAAAGGCTTGTTACCCGTGTTCTTGAGGATAAAACAACCCGTTCCGTATGTACTCTTTACCATACCTTCAGAAACACATAACTGGCCGAAGAGAGCGGCCTGCTGATCACCGGCTGTGCCTCCTATGATGATCTTTTCCCCAAATACGGAGGCCAGCAGGGGACCTTGATCACCTCCGGAAGCATGTACCTCCGGCAACATGCTTTCCGGTATCCCGAAAAGGGCAAGTAACTCTTCATCCCATTGCATGCTGTGAATATTAAACAACATGGTGCGGCTGGCATTCGTGACGTCAGTAACGTGCCGCCGGCCCTGGGTAAGCTTCCATACCAGCCATGAATCAACCGTTCCGAACGCCAGCCTGCCACGGGAAGCCTTTTCACCGGCACCCTGCACATGATCAAGGATCCATTTTACCTTCGTCGCACTGAAATAGGCATCGATGATCAGACCGGTCTTGCTCCTGATCATATCCTCATACCCTTCGTTCTTTAACAAATCACAGTTTGCCGCCGTCCTGCGATCCTGCCACACAATGGCATTGTAAACCGGTTGTCCGGTTTCCCTGTCCCATACAATCACCGACTCTCGTTGGTTGGTTATCCCGACACCAGCCAGAGCCTTCCCGTAAACTCCGGCTTTCGACATGGCCTCTGCAACAACTGCCATCTGCGATGACCAGATCTCTTCAGGATCATGTTCTACCCAGCCGGGATGAGGAAATATCTGCCTGAACTCTTTCTGGGCCATCGACCTGATCTTACCATCCCGGTCGAACAGTAGGGCACGTGAACTTGTCGTGCCCTGATCCATAGCAAGAATAAACTGCTCCATTTTTTAACTATCAAACTTATATGTCCAAACGCATGTATGCATAACCTTAGTAAATGAAAGGAATCAGCTTCCTTGTACTTAATTTATAATCGGCATATTCAACAAAATGAAGGGTGAGAAAAGCTTCTTCCGCCACAATTCGCCGGTGAATGGCATAGACATTCAAAGCGGCAAAGATCCAGGCGTATCCGGCTTTTAGCATGATCACCGGGATGTAAACAAAAAAATGTTCATGGTAAGGATGATTAAGAACAACAGGCAAAATTCAGTATTTTTTGCATTTTTACAAGTTATACTCTTCTTTTCTTTTATCAGGTTGCATCCCAGGGTTTTTTCCGGGATGACCTCCCGGATATTCCCGGCCGTCATACACCGGAATTGGAACAGAATTTGGTTTTGTTTGTGTAAAGCCCTGCACCACAAACCTCAAAAGTATAATGATATGGCGGTTCTTAAAAGTATTAATCCTTACAATCAGAAACTTCTGGAAGAATTTCAGGAATTAAATGATCAACAGTTAAATGCTAAGCTTAAGCTGTCGGAAGTGACGTTTCATGAATACAGAGAATCCTCTTTTCATGATCGCAGCGAAAGAATGTCAGGGGCAGCTGAAATCTTACGAAAGGAGGTCCGGTCATTCGCTGAAACCATTACCCGTGAGATGGGCAAACCCATTAAGGAATCTTTGGCTGAAGTTGAAAAGTGTGCCTGGGTATGTGATTTTTATGCTGAGAATGCGGAAAAATTTCTACAAACTGAGATCATCGCCAACGGATGCTGAGGAAAGTTACGTCCGGTATTTTCCCTTAGGGCCGGTTCTGGCTGTCATGCCCTGGAACTTTCCTTTCTGGCAGGTTTTCCGTTTTGCCGCACCAAACCTTATGGCCGGAAACACCGCATTGCTGAAGCATGCATCCAACGTACAGCGGTGCGCTATTTCCATCGAAGATATTTTCAGACGTGCAGGGTTTGAGGAGGGCGTTTTCCAGTCACTCACCATAGGGGCAGATAAGGTGAAACAAGTCATTGCGCATAAGGCAGTCAAAGCAGTGACGCTTACCGGAAGCGAAAAGGCCGGTTCAGATGTGGCTTCCCTGGCTGGCAAATATATGAAGAAATCGGTTCTTGAACTGGGTGGTAACAATGCCTTTGTTGTTTTGTCTGACGCTGATCTTGAACTTGCCCTGGAGACAGCATTGAAAGCACGTTTGCAAAATGGAGGACAAAGTTGTATAGCTGCAAAACGCTTCATCCTTGAACGTAGTATTGCAGGCAGGTTTATCCCATTGCTTACTGAGAGGATCAAAAGCTGGAAATCCGGAAATCCGATGAGCACGGATACGGACATGGGCCCTTTATCATCGGTGGAGCAGGCAGAACAGGTATATGATCAGGTCATTCATTCCATTGGTGCAGGAGCCATGCTTCTCACCGGCGGAGGCAGGGATGAAGCCTTCTTTGAACCAACCATTTTGCTGGAAGTGATGCCGGGAATGCCGGTATTTGACCAGGAGGTGTTCGGACCGGTCTTCTCGGTGATACTGGCTGACGATGTACATGACGCTTTGGGCATTTCAAATAATTCCGTCTTTGGTCTTGGCATCAATGTTTTTACAGGATCAAAGGAAAAGGCAAATTATTTTATTGAAAATGCCGAGGAAGGTGCTGTCTTCATCAACGACATGGTAAAATCCGATCCCCGGCTACCCTTCGGCGGGGTGAAAAATTCAGGATATGGCCGTGAACTTTCGGTTCATGGTATCCGGGAATTCGTGAATGCCAAAACAATATATATCAGAGGAATGAAAGGAGATGCCACTCGTTGATCACAGGCAGCGGACAGGCAGCCTTTGAATCAGTGCTGCCCCAATATGTCTGCAATCTTTTGAAGATTGAACAGCATCATTTGTTCCGCTTTATCTAGAATGTAAGTTTATCTCCAAAGTCCTATAATCAATCCCATTACAACAAAACTTACAGTAACATATCCACCGTGAATCAGCATATAATTTGTTGATTTCCGCTCAAACTGACCAATAGTAAAGATGGACATAGCCACCCAGCCAAACCCTGCCAGAAAGCCTGCAATTGCCCCCCAACCGGCAGTCGTACCGGCATCATTTAAGAAAATCCCTAAATTAAATGCCATAAATATTGAAAAAAGAAAGGTGAGACCGAAAATCTTAGTCATATTTCCCTTTTTCAGGTTATCTTCCGAGAAGTTATTTTCCTTCATCCAAACTTTCCCAAACAAAACTGGTGAATACCAAAGTCCACCTATTAGAAAATTCGATAAGGCAGCTACAATAACTGCAATCCAATTTAATGTTGAAAGATCCATATTTATCTGTCTTATAAGTTTATTGCAAAGTTACTTTTCGTAAAGCGCAAAGTATTGTAAAAAATTAACCAGACTGATCAAGAGGGAAAAAATTCGGAATTGATTCATTGTACCGGTTTTGAATATACTTGCTGGGATTGAATCCGCAAAATTCCTGGAATTCTTTAATGAAATGCGATTGGTCCGCATATCCCGTTTCGTATACAATGTCTGACCATACAATTTCCTCCTCTTGATTGATGAATGCTAAAAGGGTGTTGAATCGAAAAATCCTGTGCAGAACTTTTGGAGTCAGACCACAGTATTTTTTTATCTGATCTATCAGGTATTTGTTTGTCTTTGGAAAATCCTTCAGCAACTCATTATGTTTAGAATAAGGTTGGTTTTGCAGTTTTGCTATAACATTCAGTATTTCCTGGGGAGGTGTTTTATTCTCATCAAATATTTCTAAAAGCCATTGTTCAACCATCTCGAATTTGTCATGGATATTTTGCTGATGAATTATGTTGCTACGAAGATTTATTATACTTTCTCCAAAATAAGTGTCGGCTTGCCTGACCGTGTTATTAAGTTTGCTTATTGGGATTTTTAAAAACGGAAATGCGCCATAAGGTTTGAATTGAATGACAAGCATTTCAGAATGTTGATGTGCGGATATATTGAGATATTTCTGTTGCATACCTGAAATCCAGGCTTGTCTGAAGTATCCTGTAGGATTTAATTTATTGTCAAAAGTTTTTCTTTCAAATCCATCTAATTCAATAAGAACAAAGATGTTTCCAGTAGGTACAACCCTTTCAATGTTATGTTCAGGAACAAAGTCCTTGTAATAAAATATACTTTCTATGTATTGATCTAACGGATATTTTAATTCATGTATTTCAAATGTCATTTTGTACTCATTTTACCATTTTGACTAGCTTTTTTAAAACATTCATATAATTAGATCATTAAAACATTCTTTTACAATAAAATTTCCCCCGATTATTGAAAAAATTTAGTTTAAGAAATCAGTGTCTCCGAATCGGGAGGAATTGACGGCAACGTTGCATTATAGTCATACCATTTCCTTCCGGGATTTTCAACATGAAACCGGCAATAGGCAGAATCATTCATCGACGCCCGAGATCTCAGCGTGCATCCGGGTGAAGATAGCATACAGAGTCCCGCGACGGCTTTTTTCAGGATGTGAAAAACTCATTCATCCAGCCATGAGCTGCTTCTGAACCCGAAACAATGACGGACACGTCAGGAGCAGCGCTTATTCCTCTGATTTTTAAACCAGTTCGGATCGCAGAATGGCCGCCATCTTTGCATCGCCTGCCGGAAATTTTTCATCACTGGTCATCAACACTTCACCCCCGTTAAGAATGGTATGAATAAGGGCGAAGTTGACCAATTCCTCGTGGTAACGGGCATTCTCAGGATTGGTGTCGACGAGGTACCGTTCCTTGTCAAAAGTGCCCCATACTTCAGTGCCTTCCCTGACAAACAGGGTGTCCACATTTTTAAAATAGGCTGATGAAATGACTTCACTGAGATATGCCGTGGTTTTCCTGGTTCCGGCAAGCCTGTCATATCGGTCAAAACTCTTCTGCCGAAGGCTGTTCGCTTCTTTTTCTGCGATTTTACATGCTTTGCTATGGAGTTTCTTCGGTGAAATACTTTCAGGATCGGTATCAATGAATTCCGGGGTAATACCAGGATAGGCACTGGCCTCCATATATAACGGGACAAGATGCCCAGGACCCGCAATTACCATGGGTATATCCCTCTCCCTAAGTATTTTAAGGATTATTTTATCAGCTTTATGAAAAAACCGGAGCAGTTCTTTTTTATCCTGATCTTTCAATGGAGTGTGGCCCTGGAAATGAATGGTTTCCTTACTGTTTCCGCTGTGAGGCAGATTGCTTTTTACGGGAACATCAAATTTAAATATTTTTTGGACTGAAGCAGGTACATCATCACTGATATCGATGACTTCAATGTCGTACCTGGAACAGTGAAAAAGCTTAATGCCGTTTTTACCCAGGCTGAGAAGAAAGAATTTTCCGTCTTTGTCAATCATAGAGAGAAGCGGCTTCAGATAGAATTTCTGCCCGGCATAGGTAATGATATCCGGCTCCTGAGGTAGTGTATATTTTTCGAAAAAATTATCGGAAGCAAATATAGCCAGTCCCTTTCGCTGATGTCTCCAGAACGCAGAATCATCAATGAGATCCCTGACGGGTTGGGTGATCCTTTCGATGTCAGTTTTATCTTTACCCTTCATAGCCAGCTGGTTGGAAATGGTTTTCAGTGCACTCTTCAGTGCAATGGAATCCAGCTTTTCATTGACCTCCTGGCCGTGGGAATGGGTAGGAATACATACAGAGATCAGATTGTCGTCCTCTTTTCTGGCTAATTCCAAAAATTGTTCTCTTCTGATTATTTCCATCTTGTGTGGTTTTTTAGTGGTACACGAATATAGCAGCCGGCATAATCACGAAAAGGCAAGACATGACAATGCCGGATTACTGAAAAAGATAATGGTCAGATTTTCGTTTGATCATATGAGCAGTATTTTCATTCCCGTCCGGGAAAGGGAGAAGAATTCCCTCGTATGGTACCCGGATATATCACCTGTATAACATCTGTTGCTTAAATTTGTTAACCGGAATTCCTCCTCCAAAGCAGGAGAGCGTAGCAGGGTAAAGAGCCGGAAAACCAGCAGGCACGAACAACAGACAAAATCGTAAAGTATTCTTTTTAGTATTGTAATTGCTTTTCCTCAAACGATTTACAACTCATACAATGTATAAATAATTAGTGGTAAATACAAATTGCAGGGGGGTGTTTTTCATAAATGTTTCTTCTTTCCCGGGGTTCGTTTACAGATGGTAATTATATACCCGACGAATGAATTTTTATTCCGTACACAACAGTAAAAACTGAAGCCGGGCAGCCCAGTCTTCCAGGTAATTCTTACGCCATTTGCAAACTGAAAAGGCTCCGGCTTTTCCCTCAACCTGCAGGGCCGGATCGGGATTGTCGGTCCAGTAATGGATACCATGCCCGTTTTTTATGAAGGAACCACCCCAGCTTTCCCCTTCGGGATTCCCGGGATTGCCATTGAGAAGGTAGAGGACCGAGGGGGTGTCGCCCATTTTGATATCTTGTTTTTTAGAGTAAAAAAATTCACCAAGAGAACCGTGTCCTTTCACGTTCACCTGAACAAATGAATCATTACCCCACTCTCCGGTCTGGTCCCCGCCCATGTACATACCGCGGAAGGTGGTATTGTTTTCTATCCACCACAGTTCAGGATGCTGATTGTATAAATAATCCCTGGCTTTTTGGTCGTGTTTTGTATTCCAGGAGCCTATGGAGTAGATCCTGATTTTATTTGCGATCGAAGGATCGGAATGCACAGCCTGAGCAACATCCGTAATTGCTCCCCAGACAAGGATGTATAAGGGTCTCGTATCTCTTTTTTTTGCTATTCTGATGATCTGTTCAGCTCCTTCACTAATTGATAATCCCGGTGATTCTTCCTTCTGCGGCAGAACAGCTCCCTGCAGGCATACCTTTCTCAGCCGGCCGGGTTCTGGATAATCGCGGGAAAATTTTACCAGATCATGGTAATCTTTTTCATAAGCATCTATTACTTCGAGGATGTTGGATTTACGTCCTTTGCCGGGAGGAGAGCTGATCAGACCTTCAATGTCAAAGCGATCGGCATAGAGAAGGAGATGGACCATGGACTGATAATCGTCCGGATCATCACCACCAATATCCGAGGAAACGATGATCCTTAGTTTTGAATCGGGTGTACTCCTGCCGGAATGGCGGCATCCGGAAAGGAACAGAATCAGAAGAAGACCGGTGAAAATCCGTAATCTGAAGCACGGCCTGTTCACGTATGGAGGTTCTCATTGAGAGATGTGTGAGATTTATCGTGAAATTGGTTTACGAAAATAACACTTTTACCTCCATTATGGCAGGAAGAGCGGAAATAAACGGGTGAGGACTCAGCCATCCCGGTTATTGTGGAATATTTTTCAGAAGTACAAGCGATCTGCCCTGGATATCATATACGTCGAGAAGTTCATTTTCACCCTCAGGTTGTTTGTTCAGGCTGGTATCGATCAGGAGTTCCCATTCATTGGATACATCGAGGTTGGGAAGAGTAAAGGCAATGGGTTCCCAGTAACTGTTGACGATGAGCAGAAGAATATCATCCTTGATCACTTCACCGATTTCATCCACCTCAGTCATCAGCTCACCGTTAAGGAGCATTCCAAGGCAGCGGATGAAACTGGTGTTCAGTTCTTCTTCGGTCATATCATTCCCGTCAGTATTAAGCCAGCGGATATCCCTGACCTCCTTTCCGAAAATTTTGCGTCCTTTGAAGTACCTCCGTTTATGGGTTACCGGTTGTGATTTTCTGATCTCAATGATTTTACGGGTAAAATCGTACAGGCTTTTTTGCTGGTCACTCCAGTTCCAGTCAAACCAGGTAAGCTCATTATCCTGGCAATAGGCGTTGTTGTTTCCGTTTTGCGTCCGCCCGTACTCATCACCGTGGCTGAGCATGGGAACACCCTGGCTGAACATGAGGGTGGCCAGGAAACTTCTCTTCCTCTGTTCACGAAGCTTCTCAATCTTCTTATCATCGGTGGGGCCTTCGGCTCCGGTATTCCAGCTGATATTATTATTTTCACCGTCTTTGTTGCCTTCATGATTAGCCTCATTGTGTTTTTCATTGAAGCTGACAAGATCGTGAAGTGTGAATCCGTCATGACAAGTCACAAAATTGATGCTGGAAGAGGGGAGCTTCCCGTTATCCTTATAGAGGTCACTACTTCCGCTTAGCCGGTATGCCAGTTCCTTGACCTGGCTTTCATCACCACGCCAGAATTTACGGACACTGTCGCGGTATTTGCCGTTCCATTCAGCCCACAATACCGGAAAGTTTCCGACCTGGTAACCACCCTTCCCAAGATCCCAGGGTTCAGCAATTAGTTTTAGCTGCGAAATGACGGGATCCTGATGGATCGTATCCAGAAAGGTCGACAACTTACCCACATCGTACAGCCCACGGGCCAGCGTTGAAGCAAGATCAAAGCGAAAGCCGTCTACCTGCATATCAAGAGCCCAGTACCTCAGACTATCCATGACAAGCTGCAGAGTCCTTGAACTTAAAAGATTGAGCGTATTCCCGGTTCCAGTATAATCAACGTAGTTTCTTGGATTCTTCTGATCCAGCCGGTAGTAGTTCTCATTGTCAATGCCTCTGAAGCACAGGGTAGGACCCAGGTAATCCCCTTCCCCGGTGTGATTATACACGACATCCAGAATAACCTCGATGCCTGCTTTGTGGAATGTCTTGACCATCTCCTTGAATTCATTGACCTGACCGCCGCACTGACCATTGACACAGTACTGGGCATGTGGTGCGAAAAACCCGATTGAGTTGTATCCCCAGTAGTTGACCAGGTTATGGTCCAATAAAAACTTGTTGTGAACAAAATGATGCACCGGCATGAGTTCAACAGCTGTAATACCGAGGTCTTTCAGGTAATCAATGACGGGTGGGGAGGAAAGTGCCTTGAAGGTCCCCCGTTCATTTTCAGGTATACCAGGATGACGGGCCGTAAATCCTTTAACATGGAGTTCATAGATGATGGAATTATGCATCAGAGTATCTGGACGGCCTACTCCTTCCCAGTCAAATGTGTTGTCAATCACGATACACTTGTTCACCTCGTCGGAACTGTCCCTGGTGTCTTTCCTGACATCCGGCTTCTTAACTTTCGGATCCTGGATATAGCCAAACATCTTGTCTGTGATATTTGTCGGGCCGCAAATCGCTTTGGCATAGGGATCCAGAAGGAGCTTATGCGAGTTGAAACGCTGACCCTCTGAAGGCCTGTATTTTCCAAATACACGGTAACCATAGGCCTGTCCGGGTCGAATCCCCGGCAGATAGATATGCCACACATAGTCGGTAGTTTCCGTTACCTGTATCTGTGTGTATTCTTTCGGGTCTGAAGGACTGTGAAACAAACAAAGTTTAACGCCCATGGCATTTTCACTGAAGAGGGCAAAATTAACCCCGTTACCATCAAAATTAGCTCCCAGTGGATAGGGCTTTCCCGGCCACACCGGTCCTGAATACTTCTGCATAATAGACATATACGCTTTTTAAAAAGATGATCACCATTCGACACTTCCTTCTTTATCCGGAAATGATATTCATGAAAACACTGTTCAGAATCGCTTTCAGCTGCATCAACAAATTTACAACGATTTGAACGATTCTGAAGCACACATGTTTAAACTAACAGACATTTACAGGCAATGTCCTGAAGATTAACAAGACCGGTGAACAATTGTTTTTTCTCACGAACTCCCCTTGTTCCATTCTGCACCTGCATAATGAGTTGCACCGTTAACCTGATCAAAGGATGATTTTGTCTGCCACTATATAATTCTCTGAATTGTTCTGTCATTATGAGTATTCGAAAGCCAGTCGGTGCAAATTATATTTCAGATCATTGTGAATTCAGTCTTTGGGCCCCCTTTTCGAGGGAAGTATGGCTGGAATTGCCTGGGGAAGATCATGCCCGGTTCAGATTAAACCCGGGGGAGTATGGTTACTGGGATCTGACTTTACAAGATCTGCCGCCAGGAACAAAATATCTCTTTAACCCCGATAATTCAGGTCCCCGTCCCGACCCGGCTTCCAGGTCTCAGCCCGAAGGGGTTCATGGTCCTTCTGAGGTTCTCAGCCTTCATGATTATTCCTGGGATGATGAGCACTGGAAAAATATCCCGCTCCCGGAGTATATTATCTATGAACTGCATACCGGTACGTTTACACCACGCGGAGATTTTGAAGGCATCATCTCGAAACTCGGTTACCTGGCTGATCTGGGCATCACAGCCATAGAACTGATGCCTGTGGCAACATTCACAGGCGAAAGGAACTGGGGTTACGACGGTGTTTATCCTTTTGCCGTTCAACATTCCTACGGCGGACCCCATGGACTGATGAAACTTGTGGATGCATGCCATAACAGGGGGCTGGCGCTGATCCTGGATGTGGTGTATAACCACCTTGGTCCGGAAGGGAATTACCTGGCTTCCTTTGGCCCGTATTTTACATCGAAGTACCACACGCCCTGGGGCAAAGCCGTAAATTTTGACGACCGTTACAGCGACGGTTTCAGGAATTATGTCGTTCAGAATGCGCTGATGTGGTTCAGGGATTTCCATATCGACGCCCTCCGGCTCGATGCCGTTCATGCGATTTTTGACATCAGTGCAAAACATATTATGCAGGAACTGGCCGAAGAAACGGCCCGTATCAACCTTGAAACCGGAAGAAATCATTACCTGATCGCCGAATCGGACCTGAATAATACACGGTATATCACTCCGCTGGTCAAAGGTGGGTATGGCCTGGATGCCCAGTGGAGCGATGATTTTCATCACTCCCTTCATGCTTTGGTGACAGGGGAGAAAGATGGTTATTATGCGGATTTCGGGGATATCACACAACTTGAAAAAGCATTCTCTTCCGCATTTGTTTTCGATGGAAAATATTCCGGTTACAGAAAAAGGACGTTCGGTAGTGAAACAGGCGAAAACCCGGCCTCCCGGTTTGTGGTCTTTGCCCAGAATCATGATCAGACAGGCAACAGGAAAAACGGGGAGAGATTGAGTACCCTGGTGGGTTTCGAAACATTAAAACTGGTCGCAGGAACCGTCCTGACCAGTCCTTTTCTGCCGCTTTTATTCATGGGGGAGGAATATGGGGAAACAAGACCGTTTCTCTATTTTGTAAGCCATTTGGATCCCGGACTCAATACACAGGTCAGGGAAGGCAGGCAAAAAGAATTGGCTGCATTTTATGAAAACAGCATCAGCGAGATCGATGACCCCTCCGATGAGGAAACCTTCCTGAAATCAAAGTTAAGCTGGAACCAGGAAGCGGATGAACATGCAAAGATTCTTGAAAGGTATTACCGTACCTTAATTTCATTGAGGAAAAACCATCCCGTGTTTTCCATACCGGACAAAAATAACCTGCAGACTTCCTGCAGCGGGAAGCTACTAAAGGTGCATCGATGGCAGAAAGAATCAACGGTATGGTGTTTTTATAATTTCGGAACTGAACCGGAGTCCATCACAATTCCGGTTACCGGGGAAAATACCTTCCGGAAGCTGATCGATTCGTCGGGGCAGGAATGGCTTGGACCAGGGAACAATAGCCCGGATATCCCCGGAAAACATGAACGGATCAGGGTAAATGGAAATTCTATGATAATCTATACAACGTCTTAATTATGAATGGGAAACAAAGGGTCATTATTGAAAAAGTCAAGCCACGGATCAATTGTGGCAAATTCCCTGTAAAAAGAGTCGTCAACGAAAAGGTACAGGTTACGGCCGATATTTATTGTGACGGGCATGATGAACTGAGTGCTGAACTTCTTTACCGGAGGGAAAGCCAGAAAGACTGGGCGACTTTGCCTATGGAACATGAGGGGAACGATCTCTGGACCGGGTCCTTCGTCATCGATACCATGGAAGATTATGTTTATACCGTCAGGGCCTGGATAGGACGGTTTATGTCGTGGTACCGCGACATTCTGAAACGCATTGAAGCCGATACCGATTATGAGCCAGATCTGCTTGTAGGTGCCGGGCTCATCGCGGAAGTTCTGCAAAGTGATAAGGCCATGGTCATCGACGACAGGGAATTTCTGTCCGGGGTCATGGAGGTCTTCAGATCCAAAGTACTGGCGAAGGTTGCTAAGACAGAAAGTATTCTCAGCGGAGAGCTGTTTGCCGTTATGCAAAATTACCCGGTGAGGAAGTCTGTCACGATGTACGATCTGGAGCTAAAGGTTTTGGTGGACCGGCCAAAAGCCGGTTTTAGCGCCTGGTATGAGATGTTCCCGCGCTCGGCAAAGTCGGGCAGCCTCGAGTATGCCTCCTTTAATGATGTCATTGAACGACTGCCGTATGTAGCTGATCTTGGATTTGATGTGCTTTACCTTCCGCCGGTTCATCCTATCGGGAAAACCAAACGCAAAGGACCTAACAACAGTGTCAAGGCCGGCCCGGATGACCCTGGATCTCCCTGGGCAATCGGCAGCAGTGAAGGCGGACATAAAGCACTCCATCCGAAGTTGGGCAATTTCGATGATTTTAAGCGACTCATGGAAAAAGCCGCAGAACTTCACATCGAGCTGGCCCTCGATATCGCTTTTCAATGTTCACCTGATCATCCATATGTGAAAGAACATCCGCAATGGTTCAGGAAGAGACCCGACGGTTCCGTCCAGTATGCTGAAAATCCACCTAAAAAATACGAGGATATCTTTCCCATGGATTTTGAAACCGACGACTGGGAAGCATTGTGGGATGAACTGAAAAGTATTTTCCTGTTCTGGATCGATAAAGGTGTCCGGATCTTCAGGGTCGACAATCCGCATACCAAGTCTTTCCATTTCTGGGGCTGGGTGATCGGTGAAGTGAGAAAGAAGGATCCACAGGTCATATTTCTCGCCGAAGCTTTTACCCGCCCAAAAGTCATGTGCCAGCTCGCCAAACAGGGCTTCACCCAGTCTTATACTTATTTCACCTGGCGCAATACTAAGGAGGAACTGACGAAGTACATGAAAGCTCTTGTCGGCACAAATATCTCCGAATTTTTCAGACCCAACCTTTGGCCGAACACTCCGGATATCCTTCCCGAATACCTCCAGGCCGGCGGGAAACCGGCTTTCATCATCAGGCTCGTGCTGGCCGCCACATTAAGCTCAAATTATGGGATTTACGGACCGGCATTTGAACTGATGGAAAACCGGCCCATGGAAGCAGGCTCCGAAGAATATCTCGATTCAGAAAAATATGAGGTGAAAGACTGGAATACAGATGACAGGAAAAGCCTTAAAAATATTATCAAAAAGGTTAACGAAATCAGAAACACGAATCCTGCCCTTCAATCCAATAGTTCTCTTACTTTTCATGAAATCAACAATGACCAGATCCTCTGTTACAGTAAACATACCGACGACTATTCCAGCATCGTGCTCGTTGTGGTAAACCTGGATCCCCACCACACTCAGACGGGATGGGTATTTTTCCCGGTCGATAAGTATGATATGGAAGATCATGGTCCTTATCAGGTGCAGGATATGCTCGGCGGAGCCTTTTATCTCTGGAACGGATCTTTCAATTACGTTGAACTCAATCCCGGCATCATGCCGGTGCACATTTTCAAAGTCAGGAAAAAAGTCAGAACCGAAAAGGACTTTGATTATTTCATGTAACTCTAAATGTCAGCCATTGTGAAAAAAAAGTCCGATACTCTGTGGTATAAAGATGCAATCATCTATCAGCTCCATGTCCAGTCTTACTTCGACAGTAACGACGATGGCATTGGTGACTTTAACGGTCTTGTTAAGAAGCTTGACTATCTGAAGTCGCTAGGTGTCACTGCATTATGGGTGCTTCCTTTTTATCCGTCCCCACTGAAGGATGGCGGATATGATATTTCCGACTATTCAGGGATTCATCCTTCATACGGGACCCTGGCCGATTTCAGGAAGTTCATCCGCGAAGCGCACAACCGTGATCTTAAAGTTATAACTGAACTGGTACTGAACCATACCTCCAACCAGCACAAATGGTTTCAGAAAGCAAGGGAAGCCAGCCCTCGCAGCAGCACCCGGAATTTTTATGTCTGGAACGACTCTCCCGATAAGTACAATGAAGCACGCATCATCTTCCAGGATTTTGAATCCAGCAACTGGTCATGGGATCCGGTTGCCAAAGCATATTACTGGCATCGCTTCTATTCACACCAGCCCGATCTGAATTTTGAAAACCCCGCCGTACATAAAGCGGTATTTAAAATACTCGACTTCTGGTTTGATATCGGTGTCGATGGTTTACGTCTCGATGCAGTGCCATACCTCTATGAACAGGAAGGCACCAATTGTGAGAATTTGCCCGAAACGCACAAATTCCTGAAGATGCTCCGTGCCTATATCGATGAAAAATGGGATAACAGGATGCTTCTTGCCGAAGCGAACCAGTGGCCCGAGGACTCATCAGCCTATTTTGGTAATGGAGATGAATGTCACATGGCATTTAACTTTCCTCTCATGCCCCGGCTCTATATGAGTATGAAAATGGAGGATTATTTTCCGATCATCGATATTATGGATCAAATGCCGGAGATTCCCGGTAATTGCCAGTGGGCCATCTTTCTCAGGAACCATGATGAACTGACCCTCGAAATGGTTACCGATGAGGAACGGGATTACATGTATAAAAGCTTCACGAGCGATCCCCGTCAGCGGATCAACCTGGGCATCAGGCGCAGGCTTGCTCCTTTGCTCGGTAACGACATCCGTAAAATCGAGATCATGAATATGCTCCTTTTTTCATTGCCGGGCACTCCCATCATTTATTACGGTGATGAGATCGGCATGGGAGACAATCATTACCTGGGTGACCGCGATGGTGTAAGGACACCCATGCAATGGTCGCCGAATAAAAATGCAGGTTTCTCTAACAGTGACCCGCAGCGCCTTTTCCTTCCTGTGATCATAAACTATGAATATCATTATGAAGGTCTGAATGTCGATAACCAGGAAAGAAACCAGTCATCCCTGCTTTGGTGGATGAGAAGGGTGATTGCCAAACGGAAGCAATACAAAGCTTTCAGCCGGGGCAGCATCCGGTTCCTGAATACGGGCAACCCGCGGGTGCTGTCTTTCATCAGAGAGTATGAAAATGAAAAGATCCTCGTGCTGATCAACTTATCGCGTTACTCCCAGATTGCACATATCGAGCTCAGCGATTACGCCGGTTATGTCCCGGTCGAAGTCTTCAGCCAGAATGAATTCCCGCAGATTGAGACTGCTGATTACTATTTTCCTCTTCAGTTTAAAGATTATTTCTGGTTTGAACTTAAAAAAACTGACGAACAGAAAAAACTCGAGATTGATGGTTTGAATTTTACGGTATCCCTGAAGAAGAATGACTGGAACCGGCTTACCCCCGAAACCATGAAAAAGATAGAGGACATTTTGCTGAATTATATAAGTAAAAGCCGTTGGTTCAGAGGGAAGGCCAGGAAGATCAAGGGTATTGAAATTACTGACACACTGCCGGTCAATGACAATGAATATGTCACCCATATCCTTATGGTGGATATTGGCTATTTCCAGAGCAAGCCTGAAACGTACCTGTTCCCGGTGTCTGTAGCTGTCGGTGACCAGGCTTCACATATGAAGGATGCTAATCCTCATGCCGTACTTACCAATGTTGATTTTGAAACTACGGGCGGGGTCCTTTATGACGGTGTGTATAACCCGGTCCTCCAGGAAAAACTCTTCGAGCTGATCGTAAATGGTGGTAAACTGAAGGGGAAATCCGGTACCATCAGCGGGAAGCCCGGGAAGCATTTAAGCCGGCTGGTGAAAAAGGCGGAGTTACCTCTTCCGTCACACGTCGTGAGCGCCGACCAGTCCAATACCTCCATCCTTTATGATAACAGGCTTTTCTATAAAATATACAGAAGCCCCGAAGAAGGTAAGAACCCGGAGATTGAAATCCTGAAATTCCTGACAGAAAAGACGCGGTTTAAAAATCTGCCTTCTTTCGCAGGCTCCCTCGAATATAGCAATCCAAACAAAGATATGATCTCCCTGGCAACACTGGCTGCTTTTATTCCAAACCAGGGAAATGCCTGGGAACTTACTCAGTCCTTTATAAGTGAATTCTTTAACAGGATCAGTTCATCCAAACATCATATCTCTTCGCCGCCGGATTATATGCCTGCCCTGCTCGACGATTACAAGGAACCTGACAGGAAACGGCTGGATGAACTGATCGATCATTTCTACCTTGAAATGGTAGCACTGCTTGGTAAAAGGACTGCTGAGATGCATTTGGCCATCGCGTCGGTAAAAGATGATCGCGACTTTGTTCCGGAGCCTTTCTCCCTGCTATACCAGAAATCCATGTACCAGACGTTTCGTACCCTTGTGAAACGAACCTTCACCGATCTGAGGGCCAACCGGCGAAAGATACCGGAAAACAGCCTGGACCTTCTCGACAGTGTTCTGGATAATGAAGCGGGTATTCTGGAAAAGCTGAAGAACATCCTGGCTACGGAGAAAATCAGCTCCATGAAAACCCGGATCCATGGTGACTATCATCTTGGTCAGGTTCTATTTACCGGGAAAGATTTTATCATCATTGATTTTGAAGGCGAGCCGATCCGGTCACTGAGTGCCAGGAAGCTGAAATACTGCCCCTTCCGGGATGTGGCAGGAATGCTCAGATCGTTCCATTACGCGGCCTATATGGGACTGCAAAACCAGGAGAGCCTCTATCCGGGAAGTGCTCGATATGTTCGAACCCTGGGTCGAGCACTGGTATAAGAACGTCAGCTACCAGTTCCTTCATTCATACCTGGAGACAGCAGCGGGTGCTACGTTTATCCCCCGGGAACAGGAACATATCGAAGTGCTGATCAGGTTGTTCGTCATTGAAAAGGCGATCTATGAAACCGATTACGAAATGAATAACAGGCCCGACTGGATCAGAATACCACTGAACGGGCTGGCAAAGATCGTTGAGGATTTAATGGTCGGCCGGGAATAAGATGAATTGAAAATGCCTGACACAGGTTACCCTGAGTGAAAGATCAGGTATCAAACGTTTAAAACAGATGTCATGACAGAACAGAAGAAGAGCGGAACAGCAAAAAAGAATATGAGAGCCAGCCAACCGGCCGCTCGTAGTAGAAAGGATGAAAAAAGCAGGGCGGAAGGGGAAAAGGTGAAAGCACCGGCCAAAACGACCCGGGTTACTCCTGAAAAACCTGCGGAGCCGGAACTGTCGCACCTCAGCCTCCGCAGAAGGTCTTGTACGACACGCTGTTTATTTCAGATTATGATGTCTACCTGTTCAGGGAAGGCAATCATTATAGCCTTTACGAAAAAATGGGAGCCCACGAAATCAGCCACAAGGGGGTAAAAGGGACGCATTTCGCCGTTTGGGCACCCAACGCGGCAGCAGTTTCCGTGATCGGTAATTTTAATTACTGGACCGTCGATGAACATCCGCTGAAGGTCAGGGAAGATGCCTCCGGAATCTGGGAGGGTTTTATTCCCGGAGTTTACAGGGGTGAAGTATACAAGTATCATATCCTGTCGGCCGTGGCAGGCTACCAGGTTGAAAAAGCTGATCCTTACGCCCGGATGGCCGAACATACCGCCGAAAACAGGATCCGTGGTGTGGGTGGATGATTATGAATGGAAAGACAGCGAATGGATGCAGCAGCGGTGTGCGAGGAACGCGCTCGATGCTCCCATGTCGGTTTATGAATTGCATCTGGAATCGTGGCGGCGAGTTACGGAAGAGGGAAACCGTTCCCTGACCTATCGCGAAATGGCTCACTATCTCGTCGATTATATCAAAGAGATGGGTTATACTCATGTTGAACTGTTACCCGTAATGGAATATCCTTTCTCCGGCTCGTGGGGATACCAGGTGCCTCGGTTTTTTTGCCCCAACCAGCCGTTTTGGAAATCCCGACGATTTCAGGTATCTGGTTGACTATCTGCACCAGAATGACATCGGGGTGATCCTCGACTGGGTACCTTCGCATTTTCCGGGCGACCTGCACGGACTGCATTTTTTCGACGGTACTTTTCTCTTTGAACACCAGGATCCCCGGCAGGGTTATCATCCCGACTGGAGCAGCTATATCTTTAATTACGGAAGAAATGAGATCAAGGAATTCCTGATCAGCAGTGCCCATTTCTGGCTTGAACAATTCCATGCTGACGGCTTGAGGGTCGATGCGGTAGCCTCCATGCTCTATCTCGATTATTCAAGAAAAGAAGGCGAATGGATACCGAATAAATACGGAGGAAGGGAAAACCTCGATGCCATTGCCTTCCTGCGCGATCTGAATGAATCAGTCTATTCAAAGTTTCCTGATGTCCAGACCATCGCTGAGGAATCCACCTCATGGCCGATGGTTACCAGGCCATCCTATACCGGAGGTCTCGGGTTCGGACTGAAGTGGAACATGGGATGGATGCATGATACACTCGATTATTTTTCAAAAGATCCGCTCTTCAGAAGTTATCATCATAACAAGATAACCTTTTCCATCTGGTATGCTTTCAGCGAGAATTTTATGCTCCCGTTATCCCATGATGAGGTGGTTCATGGTAAGGGGTCGCTGATGGATAAAGTGCCGGGAGATATCTGGCAGAAATTTGCCAATATGAGACTTCTTTTCGGGTATATGTTCAGCCATCCCGGTAAAAAGCTGATGTTCATGGGAGCAGAGATCGGCCAGTGGAGGGAATGGAACCACGATAGCAGTGTAGAATGGCATCTGCTTGAACAGGATTCACATAAAGGACTTCAGCGATGGGTGCGGGACCTGAACACTACCTACCGGGCATACCCTGCCTTATTCCGAAATGACTTTGAAACCAACGGGTTTAAATGGATAGATGCAAACGATTCAAAAAACAGTATCCTCAGTTATGTCAGATATGATAAGAAAACATCGAAACCGGTCATCGTAATTTGTAATTTTACACCGGTACCGCATTTGAATTATCGTATCGGAGTGCCTGAGGAAGGATTCTGGAAAGAAATACTGAACAGTGATGCCGAAATATACGGCGGCAGCGGGCATGGAAATTTCGGAGGATGTGATGCAGTACCCGTACCTTATCATCAGGAGGATTTTTCCCTGAACGTGACCCTGCCTCCATTGGGGATGGTTATGTTTACGAAGGAAGGGCATCAGCATGAACGGAAAGAAAGTGTTTAATCCTGTATCTGCATGCAGGATCCAATTTTCGAAGGATTTTACCTTTGATGATCTCAGAAAAGTGATCCCGTATCTTGAAAAGCTCGGAATACGGACGATCTATGCTTCACCGGTTTTCAAAGCGGTTGCCGGAAGTGAACACGGATACGATGTCACGGACGCCGGGCAGATCAACCCTGAGCTGGGTTCCATCGATGATCTCAGGGCATTGAAAAGGGAGTTGGAAAATCGCTCCATGGGCTGGCTCCAGGATATCGTACCGAATCACCAGGCCTTCGATCCTCAGAATGTATGGATAGCTGATATATTCAGGTACGGGGAACGTTCCAGGTATTACCGTTATTTTGATATCGACTGGGATCACTGGGACCCTGACCTGAAAAACAGAGTCATGTTGCCATTCTTTGGTGATCCGTTGATGGACCTGTTGGAGAAGGGAGAACTTAAGATCGGTTTTACAAGCGAGGGCTTTGTGCTGGTGTATTTTGATAAAGCCTTTCCGCTGAGCATCCAATCCTGGCATACTGTTTTAAATGTCGCAGGGACTGCCGGGCTGGATAAGGCAGTCAAAACCATCGGTGATCGGGATTCTCATAACCTTGTCGGGATATTCGGCAAACTGTATCATGATGACCGCGAAATACAGTCACTTGTAGAAAATTCAATACGGATTCTCAATGAGGATAAAGAAAAACTCAGGGATCTCATCTCAGAACAATTTTACCTGCCGGCTTTCTGGAAGGAGAGTGAACGACGGATTAATTACCGCCGGTTTTTTACCATCAACGGACTGATCAGCCTCAGGATGGAAGATCCGGAGGTCTTTGACAGCTACCATGAACTTACGGATCAGCTCGTGAAAGAAGGGATCTTCGATGGTCTCCGGATAGATCATATCGACGGTTTGCTGAGTCCGGGACAATACCTGAATAGGCTCAGGCATCTTACAGGTAGTGAGACATACATTGTGGTGGAGAAAATCCTTGAAAGAGATGAGAAGCTGAAACCGGGCTGGCCGGTTCAGGGAAATACCGGGTATGATTTCGGCAGCATGGTGAACAATCTGCTCATCAATGAAAATAACGGCAAAGTCTTCAATGATATTTATGTAACCTGGAATGACAAACATCCGGGATACAATAAGCTGATATATGATAAGAAGCATTTTATCATCTTCAGCCGGATGAACGGTGACCTTCAAAACCTGCTTCACCAGTTTCTGAAAATACCCGGTTTGCCACTCCCCCTTCCCGACAATAGCAGGCTGGCTGAAGCTATAGCTGAATTTCTGATTCAGTGTCCGGTCTACAAAATGTATCCGGGTTTTGGACCTTTTAACCAGGACATGAGGGATTTCATCCGCTCTGTTTTTCAGAAAGCTTCAGATCATAAGCCGGATTTGCTGCCTGAATTTGGTCTTCTTCAGGACATTTTTTTATATGAGGGTCAGGATGAGAACTGCCGGAATGCAGGCAGGGATTTTTTTCTCCGGTGTATGCAATTTACCGGCCCGCTGATGGCGAAGGGACTTGAGGATACGGCTTATTACAGTTATGCCTTTTTTATTGCTCAAAATGAAGTCGGAGATTCACCGGATTATTTCGGTATACGAACCAAAGCCTTTCATGATCAAATGAGGGAACGTCTCAGGGAATTTCCCCTGACCCTGAATGCAACATCTACCCATGATTCGAAAAGGGGAGGAGATAGCAGGGCCAGGCTGGCCGTCATCAGCGATATTCCCGGAATATGGAAACAGTATGTTATCAAATGGAAAATGTTCGGCGAACAAATCCGTGAAGGAAATTCCGGAATACCCACTCTCAATGATGAATATTTTATCTATCAGACCCTTGTGGGTTCTTATCCGCCTGCACTTGAACATGATAAGGAATACCTGGACCGGTTGACCGCTGCAATTCTTAAATCTATCAGGGAGGCTAAGGATAATACATCATGGACCAGTCCCGATGAGGATTATGAAAGCAGGACGCTTGAATTTACCGGTAAGCTATTGGAACATGACGGTTTTATGAAGAGCTTCCGGTCATTTTTAAAAATCATTATCGATCCCGGAATGATAAGCTCCCTTTCACAGGTTCTGCTTAGGAATACCAGCCCCGGCGTACCTGATCTTTACCGGGGATGCGAGACATGGAATTTCAGTTTTGTTGATCCAGATAACCGTCTGCCGGTGGATTTTATAAACCTGTCGGAAAGCCTGGATGAGATCATTGGGCTGTTTACCAGGGATAAGCGCACGGTTTACGAAACGTTATGGAAAGAGCGTGTGAACGGTAAGATCAAATTGTGGCTCACCTGGCTTACATTGCAGGAACGAAAGGCCGACCCTGATTTTTTCAGAACTGCGGCTTACATTCCCCTTGAAGTGAAAGGCACGTATAAAGACCGGGTGATGGCATTTATGCGTTACCGTTTACGGCAGTGGTATTTTGTGGCTGTACCGTTGCGTTTCACCGATCTGCTGGCAGAAAGTGCAGGCGGTTTTGGCGAGATCGATTGGGGATCCACCCGGGCAGAATTGCCGGTTCTGCATCCTTCGGAATGGGAAAATCTCGTGAACGGCGAAATCGTCGAGCCGGGTAAATCAATACACTTCCGGGATATATTCAGGGATTCCTCCGTAGGATTTCTGAAAGCCCGGATACAGGAGACATCCCGGAAAGCAGGCATCCTGCTCCATATTACTTCACTGCCGGGGAAATACGGAACCGGAGATCTGGGAAATCCGGCGTTTGACTTTGCCGGTTTTCTTCAACGGAACGGACAGTCCTACTGGCAGATACTGCCACTGAACTATGTAGGGAAAGAAACAGCCTATTCACCCTACAGTTGCCTCTCGGCTTTTGCCGGAAATATTCTTCTGATCAACCCTGAACTCCTGAAAGATGCCGGTCTGGTTTCTTCAGACGATATCGGGGTGGGCTTCGAAGATGATGCAGATGAAGCCCGGTTTGAAGAAGCGGAAGCTTACCGGGTCAGACTTCTTAAAAAAGCATGGAGGGTATTCAACGATTCTGAGATGCCGGTCCTGGCCATGGCATTTGAAGAATTTTGCAAAAAAGAATCGTTCTGGCTTGAGGATTTTGCCATGTTTATCCTGTTCAGGGAAATGTTTGAAAAGAAGACCTGGAATGAATGGCCGGAGGATATCCGCGACAGACTTCCGGAATCCCTGGCGGTATACAGGGAAAAGTACCGGGATCAGCTGGATGAGATAAAATTTGCCCAGTTTTTATTTTTCGAACAATGGTTCGCTCTAAAAAGGTACGCAAACGATATAGGGGTTAAAATCATTGGCGACCTGCCCTTTTATGTCGGTTTTGACAGTGCCGATGTATGGGCAAACCCTCATTTATTCAGGCTCGGGCCGGATAAATCGATGGAAAAAATCGCCGGTGTGCCGCCCGATTATTTCAATGATGAAGGCCAGCTGTGGAACATGCCGGTCTATCGCTGGGATCTGATGAAACAGTATGGTTATACGTGGTGGAAACAACGGCTGGGGAAAAACCTGGAACTTTATGATGTTGTAAGAATCGATCATTTCAGGGCTTTTGCCGATTACTGGCAGGTACCGGCGGGAGAACCAACAGCCGTTAACGGAGAATGGGTTGCCGGTCCGGGCCGGGATTTCTTTAACAGTATACGGAAGGAATTTCCTGCCATGCCCTTCATTGCCGAAGACCTCGGAGATGTAAACCAGGGCGTATATGATCTTCGGGACCAGTTTGATTTTCCAGGAATGGTGGTGCTGCAGTTTGCCTTCGGGGGCAACATAGCCGCTTCGGTCCATGCACCGCATAACCACCGGAAGAACAGTATTGTCTACACCGGCACACACGATAATAATACCCTGAAAGGATGGTACCGGCACGAATTAAAACAGAAATCCAGGCGACAGCTCCGGCGTTATGCAGGCCGGCGCATCAATGGCCGTAACTGTAACGCCGAACTGATCCGCATGGCCTTTATGTCCCCGGCACTTACAGCCATCATTCCCATGCAGGATTACCTGGGTCTCGACCAACACGCCAGGATGAACCGGCCATCTACCCAAACCGGCAACTGGACCTGGCGGATGGGGGAGGAGGATATCCTTCCTTCAGTTGAAAAGATGATTCAGGAATACACCCTGGAATATGGGCGGCTTGGATAAGGGAGAGATGTAACCTCTACCCGGGTTGTATTGATATTGCATAAACATCTCAAATTCGTCTTTTGGAGTTGTCGCCTTATAATCCTGCTTTTCCATAACACGATCATTTGGCAACTAAGCTATGTTTATCCCTCAGATGTTACAAGATACAGTTTGCTGAAGGCTTATACAGCATAAATGTCAGTCTTTACCCTTTCCCGGCACGAAATCCCGGTCATATTACATTGAATTTAGCCGCACAAGAGAGGAATATCAGCAATATTGTGTAAAAGGGAAGCAGGAACCTGTGACATGAAGATAAGATTTCACACATAAAAAGGTTTCTACCCCTGCATGAACGGGTACTTTTCTTACAAGGACGGGTACTTTCCACTCAAGAAAGCACTTCTACCCCTACATGAACGGGTACTTTTCTTACAAGGAAGGGTACATTTCTTACAGGGACGGATACATTCCACTCAGGGAAGCACATCTACCCGTACACAGAAGGGGTAAATTACCTCCGGGAAGGGTACTTACCCGTAGATGCATGGGGTATTCGGTGGTCGGTAACCGGTGGTCGGTAAGTTGTAAATTGTAAGTAGTAAGTGGTAAGTGGAAATCGGTAATCGGTAATCGGTAATCGGTAATCGGTAAGTTGTAAGTGGTGAGTGGTAATTGGTTAGGCTTCGCTTAAACTTAGCGAATAATGAATATCGAATATCGAAGTAGGAGACAGGAGACAGGAGACAGGAGACAGGAGAAGGACTTTGTAAATGCTGCGGTGGGCTGGGGTTTCCCCTTTCAGGGGATTAAGGGGTGAGCGAGGGGAAGAAGATGTTGGGAATAAGGCAAAAGGGAAGAAAAAGATCACTTTTTATGCCATCAAGATCAGATCTTGCCCCCGAGAATATTGATCTTGACGTACGAATTATACATCCTGAAGCCGTTTTTATCTATTCTCAAGGGTGTCTTTTACGATCTGGCTCAGGTTTATTAAGTCTTGACGGTTTTTTAAATTAATGGTGTATGCAGAAAATAGGTCTGATGACTGCTTTTCAAAACCGGTCTGGTGAATACCGTACTTTTTGCTCACCACCGGACATCCCCTTTTTGATTGCGTAATAAGCGCAACCTGGGTCGTCCGGGTTGTTACGGGCAGCTAATGATTTTGACGGTTTGTATATTTTTGTCTTTATCAATTATTCTTAGAAAATACATTCCTGACGGAGTATCACATATTTCAGTTTTTTGCTGTTTATTAATCTCCTTAACAAGTAGAATATTTCCCAAAATATCAACTAACTGAATAGAATAGGATCCTTCTTCATTAAGTTCAATTGTAATCAATCCGTCTGATGGATTCGGATATACTATTACCTGATCTGAAATCATATTAACAGGACCTGATGAACTAATAAGATCACAATTTGTCTTGAAATCTGGATAAAGAGATTCACTGTTTTGTTGAAAACATGTCAATGAATAATCCATAAGATCAGTCGCACATCCAGGTGAGGGATTAATCAAACCGTAAGTTGATCCTATTCCTTCGATTAGATTAATATTATAACATGAGTTAATTATCCATCTTTTACGATAGGTATCACCTACCTGTACAGAATCAATGGATTTAACCGTGTCTGAATACCCGGTGAATGATGCAAGAACACCTTTCACTGTATCACCAACTTGTAAAGTAAAGTCGTAAAGTAATTGTTCTGTCGTCTCAGAAGGGCGGATAAAGTATACTTTTCTATTCACTTTGTCTTGTCTAAAAGCACCCTGGTATCCATTCATTTTATGATCGCAAATTCCTGAATTATTAGATTTGATATAAGGGATATCAAGTTTATGATAGGTTTGAGACTGAATAATCGTATCACCTGATATTAGTATTGAGTAAAGTTCATCACTGTTACCTCCATTACAGTATAGATTATAATGAAAATTCCATGATGCAGCGGATTCTGGAAACGGATGATATAAATTTGTCTGTGCGTTTACTTTGATGGTCAAAAAAGTAAATAATAAAATGAGGTAGATTTTCATGAGGTGCGTTTTAGTTGTCCATAACGTTAACTTGTAAGTTTCGTTGTCAGGGTGTCGGTGCCCGGGAAAATCCATCAACTTTATTTAAACCAATATACGAAATTCGGAGCGAACCAGGCAATGAACGGTGAAACCCTAATGAGTTGACAATGCGCCTGCATGAAGGTGAGGAACAAATTTACCGGATGTTGGCGGTCGTTTTCAATTCCTTCTTGCATACCCAACTACCACATTAATAGTTAAATAATTTAATAAAAGGGAATCTTCATCTAGTTTCATAATTAAAGCTTTTTCCACATTGCTTTCGTCCTCATGGATAAAAAGTGTATCATTTAAAATCGATATTTTTAACCAAGTATCAGGATCAGGATAATAAATTGAATCCTTATAAATTCCGAAATTTGCGTTATCATTCTCATCTGATCCCCAAGATCCTTGAATAAGTATATTAGTTGAATCTTCAATCTTATTTGTTACCTCCTTATTGCTTTTATTATAAGTCTCCGGCTTCGGATTATTACATGATATCTGAAGTAATAATATTAGTGCAAAAAGAAGAATTAATTGGTTCATCCATTAAGATATCTAATAGTTTTTCGTCAAAGGATCGCTAACGTTCCTCGGAATGATTAGTGCGGACATTGGAACGGCTATTTTGGGTTTAGATTCTTGTTCTTAATTTCGTTATATTTCTCGTTAAGTAATTGATTAGGTATTAATTATACCGTTTGGGTGTGCCCTTTATGAGCAGTTACATACACCTGTTGAAAGCTCAATAAATAATTGAAAATAGCAATTTTCTTTGATTAATGAGCAAAGTCAGGTGTTGTTTTTTTTCCAAAAGGTGTAAGGTGGAGCAGAAGCAGACCGGGAGGCTGGGCAACTTAGCGAAGCGATCTCATGACCGACGGGAATAATTGCTCAGAGTCCTGTCCTGAATACGACGATTACCGTTGAATTACTTTGCAGGAGGGATATGAATCCATGCTGACATGGTATCAGAAAATTACCCCTCATAAATTTACGCCTACGCTATTTAGCTTACGCTGAGCTCGTCCTTCGTCCTCGGTTCCTGGTATTTGATGAACCGCCCGGTACGTGGACATCCGGTTACTCCACCGGGACCTGGTGGTGGGAGAGGCTCTTCGATAGGCGCTCGCCGTCTATCGGCAGTCTACTCGATTGTCTGTGGTTTTATCCTTAGAGTTTGATTGAAAGCTGCAGTTGTCCACCTAATCCAAGCTCAACAATCTTCTGAAGTGTCGAGAGTCGAACTTCCTTCACGTTGTTTTCAATTTTGGATATATAAGATTTTGTAGTACCTACTTTTTCAGCTAATTCCTGCTGTGTCAAACCTTTCTCAATACGAGCCTCATGAATTAGCGCGCCAATCTTGAAATTTTCATAACCAGTTTCAAGTTCTTCACGCATTGCAGTTCCTCGCTCTCCGTAATGTTTATCTTTAAATTGATCGAGTGTTAATGTGTTATCCTTTTTCATTTTCATATTCTCCTTTAATCTTTAATGCCATCTCAATTTCCTGTTTTGGTGTCTTTTGCGATTTCTTTTGAAATCCATTTGCAATGATTACCAATTGTCCATGATCAAAAAAGCAAAATATCCTGTATATATCACTACCCTTCTGAACCCTTATTTCATAAAGTCCCTCAGAATTCTTTATATGCTTAAGATAAATTTCGGGCACTCTTGGCAGATTCTCAATCAATTCGAAGGTCCACATGATTTTGTCCTTCACCTGTTGTGTCTGCTTAACAAAGAACTTTTCGAAGTAATCTTTGTAAAAAATGATTGTTCTAAATTTCTTTTTACCATTCACAATGCAAAGATAATAAATGTTGCCCTTTAGTGCAACTTTATTTTTGGGAATATAAATCGTTGAATTGTTCTGAAAATCACATACAACGTTTTTCGGTATGCGATGTGCGGGTTTTAGAGCGATTACCTATCAAACCACTGCTATGTTTATTAAATGTATTCATGTACAATTTACTTTCGATGAACGGGTACAGAAGATCAAAGCGATCCACCGTGGCTGGATCAATAATTTCCGCCTGACCAACATTCAGGAAAAACTGAAAGAGCTGGACGGCTGGCTCAGGAATCGCTTACGGTACTGTATCTGGCACCATTGGAACCGAAGGTCATGAACGCCATTGAAAATAAACCCGATGTGAATAACAAGAGGGAACGGAAACGGAAAAACCTGATTCGACCTGGTGTTAATCCCCGTGACGCTTTCAGGTGGAGCAGAAGCAGGCTGGGAGGCTGGGCCATTGCACAAAGTCCTATCCTGAATACTATGATCACCGTGAATCTACTTTGCAAACGAGGATACGAACCCATGTTTTCATGGTATCAAAAGATCGTTCCTCATAAATTTACCCTAACGCTCTTTAGCTTACGCTGAGCTCGTCCTTCGTCCTCGGTTCCCATTGTTTAGTGAACCGCCAGGTACGTGGCCTCCCGGTTGCTCCGCCGGGACCTGGTGGTGGGAGAGGCTCTCCGATAGGCGCTAGCCGTCTATCGGCAGTCTACTCGATTGGCAACTGGCAGTTATTCAATCGATTTAATAAACTGCTGAGCTGTCATTACGGGCAATTGGGAGCATTGAAAGTCTTTCAGATTTCGGCTTATAATGATATCAATGCTACTAGTCGTTGCTGAATAATATTGCAAAGCGTCTTCAAAATCTTTAAAATCATTATCATTAAGAGATAGACTTAAGATCTTATCATTAAGATCAATAATCGATACAATTAATTTCAGTTTTCTAAGGAGTTGCTTCGCTTCATTTGAGTTCTTTTGTTTCGATAGGATGTAATTTAAATTAGCAAAAGATAATGCGGACACAAATAGCCTAATTGTCATTTTATCTGCTAAGGAGAAGAGTTTTGCGGCTTCTATATAAAAGGGTTCACGCTTTGCAAAAAGATCAAGGATTATGTTGGTATCGATAAGGACTTTTTTCATTTATATTTTTCTAAAAGAAAATCAGAATATTCATTTCGATAGTCGAAGTCATTATCAAGATGTATGACACCACTTAAGCTGTTGACAAGAGGAGTAATTTCAATATCATCAGTGCTTTCAGATGTTATGGATTCTAAGTAAGACTCAATCATCTTTGAAAGGCTGGTTTTATTAACTTTTGAATATCTTTTAGCTCTTTCGATGACTTTCTTTTTAAGCCGCAACGTTAATTTTGTGTCCATTTTAAGATGTTTTACGTACAAATATATGAAATATGTACGTCAAATGCAATTGGTTAGGACTGATTTGGTGGAAGTTATTTTTTTATCAAAATCATTTTAATATCCGGTTCACTTCCGTCTACCTTTACTATAAGTTCAGTGCTCGAAATTGAAATGATCTCCAAAATTTGAGTTTCATTAGTTTCGGCATCCTTGAGTTCAATATATTTATTTTCCACTACTTTCCATGGACCGGATTGGTCATACTCATATTCTTTATCTGTTGTTGTTTGTATACCATTTTCCCTTAAGATTATTTCATCCTGAAATGCAGGATCAAAATCAGGTTTCTTCACTCCATCAATTGTCATTTCCTTAATAATCCATGATCCAATTAATTTAAACTTTAGTGAATCAGTTTCAATTTGTGCGAAAATGGCCACCTGAGAAAATAATAGTAAGAAAAAAATAATTCGCTTCATGTTATTAGTTGTATTTGGGTATACTTTAATTGCCACCAACGGTTGGCATATGGTTTTGTAGCAGAGTTTGAAAGACAAATTTTTATTTCACACCATTCTTTATTTAATTCAAATATCATCTTTTCTTTAACTTTACCCGCCAAAAACAATATGCAGTGTTGGTGGCAGTAGGTTTCTACTCAACTTTCTTTTTTTCAGGTTGTTCGTCTTTCAACCATTCTTTAATTCTTTCAAATGTTTCCTGACTGCTTACAAGGCTTAAATGGTTCACGCTATCTAAAATTTCTGTCGTAACAAACCTATTTGCAGGTTCAAATGCATGTTGAAATTGTTCCGGATAAAAACTTTCATCTTGTTCTCCTACTAAAACTAAACATGGAATACGTATGTTTTTTATGTCCTGTCTATAATTCTCAGGAGTAAAATTGATTGTCATACGATACGAGTAAGAAGGAACTTGCAGCTTGTCATTATAAGCTTCAGGCAAATTGAAAAACAAAACAGGTAGCCCATTCAGCTTACGTATCCCGAGTTTGTTTAACATTGACAATCCAACAATTCTTTTGATAGCCACAGTTACCCAGCCGCCACTATTAGGTCTAACGGTTGGTGCGTTATATCCTAAATATGGTGCAAGCATAATGGCTTTGTCAACTTTTGTATTTTTGGGATTACCAATAAATCTCAAAACAAAACCACCACCAGATGAATGCCCTGCTAAAATAATTTGTTTCGCACCAAGACTTTGCTTACTGTACTTAATCAAATCCTCGACGTCATTTTCAAGCTGTCCGATATAATCAATATCTCCTCTTTTTCCACTGTTTTCTCCATGACCTCTCATATCAGGCGTCAGCACGGTAGCAATATTTGATTTTGATATTGAATTGGCTAAACTCGCCAAATATCTACTTTCAGAACCAGAACCATGTATCAGGATCAATACATCTTTACTCTCACTCTTATAAATTCTACAAAAGAGCTCAAAGCCATCCCGTGTTTTAATCCAATGTTTCTCACCAAGCACCGAGCTGTTTGCAGTTTTCTCTATCGAACTGTAATCATAGTTTTTAATTTCTTTTTTCCCTGGTATCGGCCAGAAAATTAGAACAAAGCAAATTAATGCGTAGATAATGCAAGTTGTTAATAGAGATATTGCAATTCTTTTTTTGATTTTAAGCCAGGTCGTCTTTTGCATTTTCGTTGTTTTTGTTCGTTAGGACTTTCTGTTTACC
>CAVXSF010000032.1:0-179289 GCA_963764345.1 uncultured Bacteroidales bacterium
TTTAAAATCACCAACTCCGAAATTAACACCTTTGTTTATGGGCTAAAAATGGGAGGGTATGAAAAACAGTAAGCTTATTGTTGGCGAAAAGAACCAGGGAGATGTATTCAGCAACTTAGATCAGGCTGGCGGTGTATGGGAAAGCAGAAATATGGAAATTCTTATTGAGGGTAATACATTTAACATCCCTGAGTTTAGCTGGGGACTTGACTTAGATGATTATCCATACTATTCAAATTTAAGGATAGAACCACAAACAAAAGCTACAATTTTTAATATCCAGAATAATGTTTTCATGATTTGTTCATTCCGAAGATGCGTTGTTTTTGAGAAACGTGCTCTATTATATTTTCCCTGATGAGCCTGCCATAGTATACCAGGTTAAAAACAATCAGTTTAATATGACTGATGGTTATGAATGGAGTATTATCAGCCACTATACAAGGGGCATGGTTATACGTAACAACAAATTTAGTGGTAATGGAGATATGGCAATTGTGCTTGCCAACTACAGTGAAAACGGTCTGATTCTGGGAAATAATTTCTCACAGTTGAATTAAATACAGCTGCTATGTATTTAACGCCGAGTACCAGCAAATGGAATATCGTGGGTGGTAACATCAAAGACAGGGTGATTGACCTCGGTATTGACAATATTATTACCGGTGTTAATGTATCAACTTCCGAACACTCCATTGGGTTGCTCGATTGCTGAGAAATTGCCTCCAATGAATCATTTGATGCATTAGCAGTCTTGATCCAAATTCTCACCATCACTGGAGCGGAACGATTACAATGGTTAAAGGGAAAGATAAACTCCATAAAAAATGTGTTGTGGAACTCTATCCAAATTGATTTAATCTATTGTGTATCGAAAAAACAACACAGTTTTCCCCTCCTTTTTATTGAATTGCGATAATTCGATTCAATGAAATGGAGGGGCTTTTTTTTATAATATTTTCCTCGAGTTTAAAAAACATCCTCATTCACACCCACCTGTAGAAAATCAAAGCGGTGGTTTCGATTTTATGACCACCAATCCCGACTTTTATATTTTCCACCACGATCCCCGATTTTTGAAAATTGTGGATGAAATCGGTCTGACTTCCACCTCAACTAAAAAAGGGAAATAATTTTTCCCTGCCATTTAATTAAGCCCAATCAACATAGTTGAAACAATCCTGAAAAAATTGAAAGTTTCAGCAACATAGTTGCTATGTCTTGCTTGTAGTTTTTCATGAAATTTGTTTAGGATTAAATCATTACAATTTCACATGTTAAACTAAAATATCATGAAAATAATTACAACCTTAAAAAGCACCTGGCTGCTCATTTCTGCCATTATTATTTGTTTTAACACTCAAGCCCAGGTATATACCGGTGACCTAGCCCTTACCTCTCAGGCAGAGGTTAATTCTTTTAACTTATACTGAAGTTACTAATCTGTATATTACGTATCGGAGGAAGCGATATAACAGATCTTTCTCCATTGACAGCCCTAATCTCTGTTGGAGGAAGCTTAGAGATTTCTTATAATGAAATATTAATAAGTCTAAACGGATTAGAAAACATTACATCTGTGTTAGGGGATTTAACTATTTCTACAAATATGGGATTAACAGACTTGGTTGGATTAGGAAATCTTATCTTCCTTGGGAGGCAACTTGAGTATTTCTTATAACTACGAATTAACTAACTTAAACGGATTAGGGAATATTACCCCTGTGGCGGGGTATTTAAGCATCTCTTATAATCATGCATTAACCAACTTGAACGGATTAGGGAAGATCACCTCTTGTGGCGGAGTATTTAGAAATTGATGATAATGAAATATTAACAAGTCTTACACAATTGACAAACCTTACAACCGTAGGTGGTGACTTATATATTCATGATAATGATGCATTAGCGAGTTTTTGTGGCCTTCATCCATTGATAAGCGGAAATGGTTTAACAGGTAGTTATAATGTTTACAGTAATACTGTTAATCCTACGCAGCAAGAAATTATAAACGGTGGAAGTTGCTCTCCAATATTTGTTGGGAATCTCCATCTTTTTTCTCAGGCGATGGTTATCGCATGTTACTATACTGAGGTAACAGGCGATTTAATAATCAATGGCAATGACATTGCAGACCTTACTCCATTATCCGGTTTTACAACTGTTGGGGGGACCTTATATATTTATAGCAATGAACTATTGACCAGCCTTGCAGGATTAGAACACATTAATTCAGTAGGAGGAAACATAGAGATTGGCGAGGATGCAATAGCCAGTTTGGCTGGGCTCGAAAGTATTACCTCAATACCAGGGTATTTATATATTTATGATAATTCTGAATTAACCAGTTTGGCCGGTTTGGAAAATATCACAAACATGGAGAGCCTGTATATTTCTGGTAATAGAGGACTTACCAGCCTTTTGGGAATAGATAATATTACTTCTCTAAATGGAGATTTAGGTATTTCCGGAAATTCATCATTAACGGATCTGTCAGGGTTGGAATATATAACTTCACTTGGTGGAGATTTAGGTATTACATATAACCGTTCATTAACCAGCCTTTCAGGCTTAGATAATATTTCCTTTTTAGGAGTACTTACATATTTCTAACAATGGCGTTTTCACAAGCTTTTCTGGATTCAGAAAATCTTACTTCCATGGAAGGAAACTAAGTTATTGCCAGGAATTTAACATTAACAAACCTCTCAGGCCTAGAAACACTTAAATCTGTTGGGGGAGATTTGGGGTATTATGATAATGAAATGTTGTCCAGTTTTTGTGCCCTTTATGGATTGATAAATGGAGGTGGATTATTAGGATCTTATAATGTTTCCGGTAATGCTGTTAATCCTACACAACAAGAGATAATAGATGGAGGAAGTTGCTCTCGTATATATTCTGGTGACCTTAGTCTTTCTTCTCAGGCAGAGGTTAATTCTTTTAAACTACAATCCAAAGTAACGGGCACTCTATATATCGGGAGCGTTAACATATCAGACATAACAGATCTTACCCCATTGTCCTCTCTTACTTCTGTAGGTAGTTTAAATATTCATAACAATGATGAATTATCGAATCTTTCTGGATTAGAAAATATCACGTCTGTATTTGCGATAAGTGTTTATCTCAATGATTTATTAACCAGCCTTTCTGGGTTAGACAATCTCACCTCTGTGTCAGGGAATATACTGATTGAAAATAATGATTTATTAACCAGCCTTCATGGATTAAATAACTGGACCTCCGTAGGTGGGGGCCTACAGATCATTGATAATGCAGCATTAATCAGCCTGGCTGGGATAGAAAATGTTGTATCTGTAGGGGCCTTTGTGATTTCTGCGAATACGGCATTAACAAGTCTTATGGGGATAGAAAATCTTACCTCCTCAGGGGGGATTACTATTCATAATAATGATGCTCTAACCAGTCTTGTTGAATTAGAAAATATTACATCTCTTTTATGGGGTTTATCTTATTTCAAATAACGATTTATTAACCAGCCTTCATGGATTAGAAAATATTACCTCCGTTGGAGGCGACTTAAGGATTGCAGACCAAGTTTTATTAACAAGTCTTGCTGAACTAGAAAATATAACTTCTGTTGGTGGAGAATTAACGATCTCAGAAAATGATATATTAACGAGCCTTCATGGATTAGAAAATATAACTTCTGTTGGCGGGGGATTAACGATCTCAGGGAATGATATATTAACGAGCCTTCATGGATTAGAAAATATAACTTCTGTAGAGGGCGGTTTAACGATTTCAGGGAATGACGCACTAACCAATCTTAATCTATTGTCATCTCTTGTCTCTGTCGGTGGCTTAAAGATTTCAGATAATGATGAGTTGACGAGCCTTTCAGGATTAGAAAATATTACATCTGTGGAGGGGGATTTATCTATTTTTAATAATGCAGTATTAACGAACCTTGCTGAAATAGAAAATATTAACTCTGTGTCGGGGGAGTTAGTAATTGCAAGGAATGCTGCATTAACCAGCCTTACAGGATTAGAAAATATTAACTCCGTGGGGGGAAACTTACGAATTTATGACATTGATGCATTAACCAGCCTTACTCCATTTTCATCTCTTACCTACGTGGGAGGGTACATATCTATAGGTGATAACGCCGAATTAATCAATCTTGCAGGATTAGAAAAAATAACTTCAGTGAAAGGCTTATATATTTATAACAATGATTTATTAACGAGCCTATTAGGATTAGAAAATATTACATCAGTGAATGGGGCTTTAAGTATTTATGACAATGATATATTAACCACTTATTGTGCCCTATATGGATTGATAAACGGCGGTGGTTTAATGGGAACCTATAGTGTATTTAATAATGCAATTAACCCAATACAACAAGAAATAATAGATGGAGGAAGTTGCCCTCGTTATATTGGAGACCTTACCCTTTCCACGCAGACAGAAGTCAATGCTTTTAACTATACAGAAGTAACAGGCACACTACGTATCCAGGGAAGCGATATAACAGATCTTTCTCCATTGTCATCACTTACCTCAGTGGGGGGAGGGTTATCTATTTTTAATAATGATATATTAACCAACCTTGCAGGATTAGAAAATATTACCTCCTTAGGAGGAAGCTTAAATATTTCGTATAACCCAGTATTAACTAGCCTTAAAGGATTAGGAAATATTAACTCCGTGGGGGAAAAAATAACTATTTTTGATAACTCATCACTTACCAGCCTTGCAGGATTAGAGAATATTACATCTCTGGAAGGGGAATTATTTATTAGGGCTAATCCATCGCTTACAAGCATTACAGGATTAAAAATATTACGTCCCTGGGTGGGGCCTTATATATTGGACAAAACTCATCACTTATCAACCTTGCTGAATTAGAAAACCTTATCTCAGTGGGAGGAGGCATAGCTATTTCGTTTAACTCATCACTTACCAGCCTTAAAGGATTAGAAAATATTACTTCTGTTGGAGGGGGAATAGCTATCGGGAGTAACATATTACTTACCAGCCTTGCTGAATTTAAAAATCTTTCTTCCGTTGGAGGGAATTTACGTATTGATCAAAATGATGCACTTACTAGTCTGGCTGGATTGGAAAATATAATTTCCGTGGCGGGAGACCTATATATTGGGGGTAACTCATCACTTATCAGCCTTGCTGAATTAGAAAATCTTACCTCCGTTATGTGGAATATAACTATCTCTTCTAACGCATCACTTACCAGTCTTACAGGATTAGAAAATATAACTTCCGTGGTAGAATACTTAAGATATTTCTTCTAACCCAGTACTAAATAGCCTTACAGGATTAGAAAATATTACCTCCGTACGGGGCTTGTCTATTTACAATAATTCAATACTTGTCAGCCTTGTAGGATTAGAAAATTTGACCTCTTTTGAGGGAGGCTTAGCTATTGGGGGTAACTCATCACTTACCAGTCTTGCAGGATTAGAAAATATTACATCAGTAAAGGGAGACTTACGTATTGTTAATAATAATGTATTGATTAGCCTTGCAGGATTAGAAAATATTACCTCCGTAGGGTACTTATATGTTTATGATAATGATGTATTGTCCTGTTTTTGTAACCTTTACGAATTGATAAATGGAGGAGGTTTAACAGGATATTATAATGTTTACAATAATGCTGTTAATCCTACACAACAAGAAATAATAGATGGTGGCCCGTGTATTTCAATTATTGGCGGTGAGGTGATTACTTTATTAAACAGTATTGGCGATGGCTTAGCCGGCGGAACTGTGAAATATTATGCCGGCGGCTGGTATGATGTGGAAGGGGAAACAGGGGCCAATGGTGAAATTGTAGTTGACTTACCAGAAAACGTCACGCCAACTTCATGGAAAATGTATTACGCGGGTGCTTCCCTGCAGCAAAATAAACCTGCCTCACCAATAGTTTTCCAGACAGTAAATGTGACTATGGGTCTTGAATCTTCGACAGGTGAAGAATTGAACAGTGACAATGCCCAATACTATGCCAGTGGCTGGAAAACCTTTGGCACAGGGATTACTGGCACTTCCATGGAATTATTGCCAAATAACTATCCGTTTAAAGTTTATTACCAGGGCGGATCAAATCAAAAGTCGCAGGATGTGGGCGTTGATGCGGACGTAGTCTTTCAGACAGCGAATGTGTCCATGGAACTGGCATCTTCTGCTGGTGAGCAATTAACCAGTGATAATGCGCAATACTATGCCGGTGGCTGGAAAACCTTTGGCACAGGGATTACTGGTACTTCCATGGAATTGTTGCCAAATAATTACCCATTTAAAGTTTATTACCAGGGTGGGTCAAACCAAAAGTCACAGGATGTGTATACCGATGCGGACGTAGCCTTTCAGACAGTGAATGTGTCCATGGAACTGGCATCTTCTGCTGGTGAGCAATTAACCAGTGACAATGCGCAATACTATGCCAGTGGCTGGAAAACATTTGGTTCTGGAATTACCGGGACTTCCATGGAATTACTGCCAAATAATTATCCATTTAAAGTCTATTACCAGGGCGGATCAAACCAAAAATCGCAGAATGTGGGTACCGATGCGAATGTTGTCTTTACAACTGGCTTGGTTACGATGAATTTATATTCATCTTCCGGAGCTACTTTGATGAGTGACAATGCCCAATACTATGCCAGTGGCTGGAAAACCTTTGGTACTGGGATTACCGGTACTTCTATGGAATTACTGCCAAATAACTATCCTTTTAAAGTGTACTATGCAGGTGGTTCGAACCAAAAAAGCCAAATTGTAGAAAATGGTTCCATCGTCGATTTTTCAACTACTGAAGTTACGATGACTTTAGAAATTAATGGCAGTCCCGCAGCCAGCACCAACGCGCAATATTATGCCGGTGGCTGGAAAACGTTTGGTACCGGAATCACAGAAACTACCATGGAGTTATTGTCAAATAATTATCCATTTAAGGTTTATTATGATGGTATAAGTGAGCAAAAATCGCAAGACGTCGGCCTCAATCCATTTGTAGCGTTTACAGCAGGAAAAAAAGCAGCGGCTATTACAGAAGATGAAAAAAATGCTTTCTCGAATGATGAAATTAGTGTTTATCCCAACCCATTTACCGAAAGCTTGAAATTTGAGTTTGTTTCTCCGGTTAATGCCCATGCCAATATCGATATTTTCGATGTTACCGGCCGTAAGGTGAAAACAGTTTTTAACGGATCCGTTGAAGGTAATGTTCCCTACACCTTTGAATTTGTTCCGGCATCTGAGGAAAGTAACTTATATTTCTATCAAATAAGACTAGGAGAAGAAGTTATTTATGGTAAAGTAGTTTATACCAAAAGATAATGGTTTAATTGGCTTAAAACAATTACTATTTTTTAAAACCAGGGAATATTCTTCTCTGGTTTTTTTGATTTAAATCCTGCACAGTGGGAACTTCTCTATCTTTACATGATATTTAAATAATCTTCAAACTGCAGGGATACGGAAAGTTAACTGCAATTGAATTGAATTCAAAAAAGCTCTTCTCAATATAATTTTATATATTTGATTGTTTGTAATTCGCGAATCGCGAATCGAAGAACAGTGAAGCCAATTGAAAATAAACAGGATGAAAAAACACAATGGGATGCGTCCCCAGGACATCGTAGTTTTATTAAAAATCATTGCACTAAAGCATGATGATTGGTACAACTCGGATTTGGCTCATGCACTAAAAATCAGTCCGTCTGAAATATCTGAAGTATTGAATAGGTGCAAAATTGCGGGCTTAATTGATTCGAAGAAACGAAAAGTTAACATTAATTCTTTCATGGAGTTTTTGGTTTACGGGTTAAAATATGTGTTTCCTACTGAGCCTGGGGCAATCGTAAAAGGAATCCCAACAGCACATTCTGCATCACCAATTAACGAACACATATCAAGTGGCACTGATGTGTATGTTTGGCCTTATGCAAAGGGAACGCATCGCGGACAAGCTATAGAACCACTTTTTAAATCCATTCCTCAAATAGTGCAAGAGGATACATTATTCTATGAACTACTAACAATCATAGATACTCTTCGTGTAGGAAAAGTAAGAGAAATAAAGATTGCCAAAGAGGAACTTGAAAAGCGATTAAAACATGCCTGATACAAATAGTAAAATGCCGCAAACCGTAGCAAATGGATTAGGAAATTTAAAAGACAATATGGTATTTGTTGGCGGGGCTGTTGCAGAATTATATGCAAGTAATCCTGTATTATCCGATATCAGATCAACGTTTGATGTTGATTGTGTAACTGAGTTACATTCTAAAACTGCTCATGCAAAACTAGAAGACAATCTAAGAGCCTTAGGTTTTGCAAATGATACCTCAAAAGGAGCTCCAATTTGCAGATGGATTTATCAGGATATCCTGGTAGATGTTATGCCTTCCGATTCTGATGTACTTGGATTTAGCAATAGATGGTACCATGAAGGTATTGAAAACAAAATTTCAAAAACGCTTCCAAACGGAACAAAAATATTTGTCTTTCCACCTGAATATTATTTAGCAGCAAAATTTGAAGCTCATAAAGGACGAGGAGGAACAGACTTACGCCAAAGCCATGATTTTGAAGATATCATATACATATTAGACAATTGCTCTGAAATTCTTGATCACATAGAAAATGCAAATGACACAGTAAAAGGCTATTTAAAAGAAGAATGTGCTAACCTATTGAAAAATGAAAACTTAGCGGAAGGTGTCGAAAGTGCATTGCCATATGGTTCAGAAGAAGAAGCTACGATGATAATTATGGAATTAATTCAAAGCATCTCAGATATTGAATAATGGAGAAAGGTAAATAAAAATATATCTCTGAGATATACAGATTATTAAACCTGGTGAAGCACATCTGATTTGGGCAAAAAATAAATAATTAATAACGTCGTACAGTCGGGTAGTAAAGGGGAATTTATCGGCAATATGTCTGAACTGTGATTTTGAATGATTGATTCGATACTCATGATGAAGAGTGATCAACCCTGACAGGGTTCAAAACCCTGTCAGGGATAGTTACTCGTAACCAGGAAATTCAGCCAACAGCATCATGACAATCAAAAAAATCACATAAATCACAGTTCAGACGATTGATGAACGTGAAATTAGCTCTTTGAGGCTTCTAGGGATACTTGCCTTCCAGGGTTTCTTCCATATCTTTTCTTGTAAATTTGCTAATTTTTGTGATTATTGCATTCACCTTGTAAGACGAAGGCAATATTCTCATAGCCTCATCTTTATTCTCAGCCTCAATTATTAGCCATGCTTTGTGATTTCCATCTTTGCATCCCCATTCTGCATTGGTTACAAAATGAGATCCGGAAGCAAGAAAATCTCGCACTGCCCGAGAACATGACCCTTGGTCACCTTCATGTGGTACTTCAATTAGAAATTTTTCCATTGTGATAATCTTTCATTTAAAATATTTATACTAGTCAGCTTTTTTGCAAAAAGTCTATTTGTTTACAGAAAAATTGAATACATCTGGTCTGGCATAATGGCCAACCACATCAAACCTTCGCCTGGCAACAATGACGTCTTGTAAATTAATATCAGCATAAAGTATGGCTTCCTTACGACCCAGGGGTCCGGCAATTACTTTTCCAAAAGGATTGAGAATGCAGCTTTCTCCTGTGCTTATCCACTCTTCATCTTCCGGATAGATCCCTTTTAGTTCTTCAGGTATATCATCAATATGCAAAGTCATACAGTTGCCAATTACAAATAATCCACCTTCCCGAGCAATATGCTGCAAACTTCCCAGCCAATTATCACCTTTATCCCAGGTTGGAGAAGCTAGTATTTGGGCACCTGATTCATAAATTGCATTCCGTGCCAATGGCATAAAGTTTTCCCAGCATATAAGGCCGCCAAGTTTACCGGCGGAAGTGTCATATGATTTAAGCGTACTGCCATTTCCTTGTGCCCAAATCAGTCGTTCACAGTTTGTGGGCATTAGTTTCCTGTGTTTACCAAGTATTTCACCTTGATCATCAATAAAAAGGATAGTGTTATACAAACTGGAATTACTGGTTTCTGAATTTCTTTCGTTCATTCCAATGACTACATTTATTTTTGCCAGTTTTGCCGATTTGCAAAGCCTGTCCGTTGTTGCATCTGGTATTGAGACAGCATTTTCAACAAGCTTTAGATACAGATTCCCCAATTCTTTGGACTTGTTAGGCGGAATCAACCATACCCAATCCGGGTAACCGGATATGAAGGCTTCTGGAAAAACAATTAGTTTTGCTCCGTTCCTTCCCGCTTCAGCAATTGCATTACATACCTTATCCACAGTTTTTTCTATGTTTAAATAAACCGGTGATAGCTGAGCCGCAGCAATTTTTATTTCATTTTTCATTTAGGCTGATGGTTTTATATTTTGATTTACACGAAATAGATTCTTCGGATCGTACTTATTTTTAATGGAGACAAGTCTGTGATAATTTTCTTTGTATGAGGTCTTTACTCTATCTTCCCCCTCATCCATCAAAAAATTTGAATAGGCTCCGCCGGAGGAATATGGATGCAATGCTTCATAATAATCCTTGCACCATTTTGTGATAATACCAGCATTTTTAGGATCCGGATCGATACCAACAATTACACCCGCATATTTTGCATCCCTGTATGCCCAGGGTGTATCTTTTTTCCCTACCCTGCCTGCAGCGCCGCTGATTGGATATAGATGCATTTGAGAAAGCGGTGTTGGGATATTTGATCCAAATTTTAAATGTTGTGCCCTAATCTGAGGCCTCATGTCATCAAAAAAGTCAGCTCTCCAATACCATTGCAATCCAGGAGGCATCAATCCATCAAATAATGTTTGCAGAGCAGGAAAAGGCATCTCGCCAACGAGCTGAAACAATGGATTCCTGGCTAAAATTGGCTTGAAGACTTCTTTTGCTTTTTCCATGTCCCCGGTATAACACCAGACGATTGCACAGAATTGTTTGTTATGCAAATGCTCCGGGAACGGGGCTCCTGGAATAATTAATGTGGCAATAAATCCATTTAATTCGTCGGGCGCATTGTTTAGAAATTCGTGGTACCATTCCATAATTTCTTCAGTCTTTTCGATGGGCCACAATGTGGGTCCGCCAAAAATAGTTTTTACAGGATGGGCCTGAAATTTGAAAGAAGTAACGATGCCGAAGTTCCCGCCTCCGCCCCGAATTGCCCAAAACAGATCTGTATTCTTTTCAGCATTCACAGTAACAAAGGTCCCATCGGCCAAAACCATATCAGCTTCAAGTAAGTTGTCAATGGTAAGTCCATATTTGCGTGATAAATATCCAACTCCACCTCCAAGTGTTAAACCACCGACTCCTGTGGTCGAAATCATTCCTGCTGGAACAGCAAGTCCGAAAGCATGCGTTGCATGATCCACTTCTCTTAAAATGTTGCCACCCCCAACCCTTACGGTCTTATTGGTAACATCAACACGTACGAACTTGAGTCCGGATAAATCAATAACCAGACCATCATCACACAAACCCAAACCACCACCGTTATGCCCGCCACCTCTTACGGCAATTAAAAGATTATTTTCTCTGCCAAAATTTACTGCAGCGATCACATCGGCAACATCTGCACACATTACAAACATACCCGGATGTTTGTCTATCATAGCGTTATATACTTTGCGGGTTTCATCAAAATCAGCATCAGATGGCAATATAATTTTGCCATACAATTGATCTCTAAATGATTCAACAATTGTTGGTTCAAGTTCTTTTACTGTCTTCATAATTTTGATTTTTATGTTTTAACCAAAATTACGTGTCGACGATCTAAGAACCTGTCAGTTATGTTTCAAATACTGAAACGATTGAACCAAAGGAATATTTAATGGCTGGTTTTGAAGAGATTGGTATAGGATGTAGGGCTTAATCCAAACCTTTTACGAAAAACTCTTGAAAAATATGTGGGACTGTTAAACCCGTGACTGTAGCCAATTTCAGATACTGTTTCATCGCTATTCTTTAATGCGCCCAAGGCATAGCGAAGTTTTATTTCCTGAATAAGCTCATTGGTAGCAATTCCGGTTAATGCTTTGATTTTTCTATAAGACCGGGATTTACTTAATCCCAAAGCCGAATTTAATTTTTCACTATTAAAATTAGCGTCAGACAAATTTTCAATCACTTTTTGAATGATTGAATTCAGGAAAGAAAAATCTGCTGTGGTTAATATTTTGAATTCTTCAGCATTGGTATCATATGTACTCCCTTCTTTGAAAGATATTAACTTTGTTGACTCATCGAGGTAAATGAACCCATTCAAACCTACCAGGCACAGCTGATTTAATATTTTCTTGGTCTCTTCAAAAAGCATTGTTCCGGCTTTATCCACAGGGCTTCCCGTCACCAGTCCAATTCTGAATTCAAAATGATCATGACTTTTTCTCAATAGCTTTGCCAGTGTTCGTGCACATTGCATAGCATAGGTGGCTGAAACAAAAGAAACCATAATATCTTCATTGGGTTGAAGAATTACAGTTCCTTTATTTTCTTCGATTAAGTCTAATTCCTTTTTAATAAGATGGTCATATATTCCGGTAAAATCGAAATGGTTTATTAACAGAATGGTTCTATAACCCTCATCAATTTCCCCTGAAAGTGTATGTGCCAGGTCAACTTCATTTTTATCCCCTATCCCCAAAAACAGGTTGTATTCATCATCCGAAACCTCGATGATATTACAGGCCGTTAAACCATGTGATTCTTTATGAACAGTATTGCACGATTCCTTGTCGGGTCCTTCCATCAGGCAGAAGATGGTTTTTTTCTCCACATTTACCCAGTACTTGTGCTGAGTAACATTGAATCTCTTTTCCACTGCCAAATCTGCCATATGCGCTTTCACAACATCCTCAACAGAAAAAGTATCTGACTCAACAGTATGTATGTCCATGTATAAAGGCATATTTTACAGATTGTTTTTTATTCTCTTAGTATTTAGAGAATTAGAATGTCCCTACACAAAAATAACAACAGAAATTTTTATAATATGTTCATCCATTGAAGACTATCTCCCGTTTCAATGCCAGTAGCATCTGGCAGGACACGGGTTAAACAGCATAATTTTTATCATCCATAATATCAAATATGGAATCCTCCGGAGTACTATTTTTGTTATTCTGAAAACTTGTTCAACTATACTAAGAAGTACAATTTAGAAAACCAGATTATTCTAATGCGCGAACAGAACCTCAAAGTCCCTAACAGGCAAGTATAAATCTGATTTTGAATCTGAAGAATTCCATGCGGATCTACCAAACCGGCAAAACACACCTGGAACTTCGTTGATCGAGTGTTCTCTGATAATCGGTCAGTGAACGCTGCATAACTTTCGAGTTTTGGTCATGACAGGTCAGACAGGCACCAACGGTCAGGATCTTCTCCTGCATCCCGATATCAAACGGAACCACATTTGTCCGGGTAGAAACAATACCGGTCCTGTTCGTAAGAAATCCGGTCCAGGCGTCGCCCGGCAGTCCGTCATGCGGATCGTCTTCGTAAAGCGGATCAAAGGTCCACTTCCCTTTTCCGTTTTCAATGGTATAGGTCAGTTCACCCTCCCCATATCCCAGGGCAACCGGGTTGTTATGGCAGCTCCTGCAGTCCCGTCCTTTGGCAGCTGTCGTGTGTGGAGCAACCGGAGCAAACAGGCGATGAAAAATCACTGAATCTCCATTTTTATGTGTAAATGATTTCTTATCAATAGTCAGAACCATACCGGGAGTTACCGGGATGACTTCTTTTTGATTTCCGGTAGTACGGATTCCGAGCGCCGGTTCTTTGGCCAGATAACTTCCAATATATTCAACCCAGCTGCCCTTTATTTCCTTATTCTGCACCATGTCGTAACCAGATATGTCCGGATCATAGGTATTGTGGCACCCGATACAGGTTGGGGCCCATGAACTGTGACAGCTGGAGCATGACAGGCCGGCATGTGCATCGTCGCGGGAACAAACAGTGGCCGGCGGTTTCATAACCATCTTTTTAGCAGTGTTTTTGGTGAAGAATATCGCGGAATCATTTTCAAAAGAAGTATTGATCAGAGCATGTGCATGCTTATGGGTTTTCAGGAATTGTTTATCCGTGATATTCCCGAAACGCAATGCAGCGATGATCGCCGACTCATTATCCAGATCAGTGGCTGCTATAGTCAATGGCTTACCTTTAAAATGACAGTCAATGCACTGAACATCCTCCTGATCTTCCTCATGAGCATAGAGTTTTCCATCGCCCATCAACTCATAGGAATGATGGCAGTCAATACATTCCAGTCCCAGTTTGTGGTGAACATCTTCCGGTTCCCTGGTAAATACGCGACTTCCCTCGAACAGTCTGTAATTGAGGCTGTCAGGCATCTGATCCGCCTCCAGTGTCGTTTCATGCCATCCCTGGTAATTGGTCGAAATACGTCCTGAGCGGCTGTGACAGCCGAGACAATGGTTATCCGACACTTTTAAGCTCACCGACGGATGCACGTTCAGTATAGTACCGGAATTCCGGGCCAGAGCTTTTTCAGCTTCCGTGCTGTAATTCAGGTGACAGGCCAGGCATCCTCCTCCCCTGCTCATCTCATTTACCGGACCGAATTCTGTTTTCGGATTCCCCAGATGGCATCGCACGCACAGATTTTTCAGGTGCACATCGGCTGCTGAGTTTCCCAGGTGGTGAACATCGGTCAGGATGTCGGGGTTGCTTTGCTCGTTGAATACGAACCTGTCGACGCTGATCATTCCGCTGAGGGTAGCCATCAATCCTGTGGGCAGGCGCTCAGCAATATCCGGGTGACACTGGCTGGTTCCGCAGGTTTGCCGGGCTGTCGCCAGGTTTCCGGGAATCAGGATCATATCCCGGTGGGCCTGTGATTTGGTTGTCGCGAAGGGATCTCCCCCATGACAGGAAAAACATCCAATAGCATCCGGTTTGTGGGAATCCGTGAATCCGTGAGTTTCTTTATGGCAGGCCAGGCAGCTTTCCTTCCTTCCCATAATAACCGGAGAACCGGCTGCATCCTGAATACTAAAATCAGGCGAAAAATTAACCCGCGGTGACTTGAAATTATGCAGGACTGTATATTGATAATCCTGAAAACCCGGAGCTGACCAGGTCCAGCCTTCACCCCTGAAAAAAAGCCCGATAACGGTCAATATCAAATAGAATCCTGCAAAAACCAACAAACTTCTTTTGCTCACAAAAACAGCTTTTCCTTTTCCTGTATTGACAATATAAATCAAGATTAACACTGCCAAAAACAGCAACAACGACCATTCGGGGTGACTCAGCCAATGCAGTATTTCCTGAAATCCCACGAAATACCACGGACCTTTAACCGTAGGATTGAGGCTATCGTGCAGGGGTGCACTAAAAAAACAGCTCAGGATGATTAAAGCAAAAAAAGAAAGGAGGAAGTCACGGGCAGACGGCCAGATTTTCCGGCTGTGTTCCACCATTATAATGGCAATAAAAACTGTAAACGTGGCAATGTGGTGTACGTAAATAAGCTGGAAACTGCCTGAATCACCAAGTAATGAATAGGCCAGCGGATTTCCGATCAGGGGAATGCGTTGTGCCAGTGTCTCCAAAATCTGTCTTGCCTGCAGGCTGTCAGCGTCACCTTTTAACAGAAACCCCGTGATCATAGCCAGAAAAATAATCAAAACGCCTGCGGTTAACCGCCAGGCCATCCCTTTCATCATGCCGATCTTTTCCTTATTATGAAAATGATCGTAAATATGTATCAGGCTGAAAATCAGAAAAAACTGGGCGCTCCAAAAATGAAGGTTCCGTATTAGTGACGCCCACGGATTGCTCACCATAAAACCACTTATGCTTAGATAAGGCTTTTTCACATCGAAGGGCACGGCAAGCAGAACGCCGGATACAAGAACAATCCAGAACATGGACAACGCCATTGTCCCAAAAGTCATCTTGTCTCTGTCCCCGGTCCTGTTAACCGTTAATTTCGATGTGAGCCCCATCTGACATTATATTAGAAGGAATCTTTTCAAGACTTTTCCAGGCAGGTCCCTTAACCACATTTCCCTCAAGATCGTATTCCGATCCATGACATGGACAAACCAGTCTGCCCATCTCCATCTTGTTGATCATGCAACCCAAATGGGTACAATGCGCGGAAAAGACAGTCGTTTTTTCATTATAGTTAATGATCAGGTAATTGCCGGTAAAAGAGACTTCCTTATTTTTATTATACGGTAAAATACTCGTTTTCTGCTTCTTCATTTCCAATTGGTCAAGGACCAGCTTATCCCATATAAAAACAAACAACGCAACCATACCTATCATTGCCAGACGAAAGAAAGAACGTCTGCCCACTTTTTCCATTTCCTTAAATTTTGTGGTAAAAGTAATAAAATGAAACTTCCATACCACAATTATAAATGTAGATAAAGATGGCATTATAAGGACTCTACGGGACTGCAGGGAAAGCAAAGTCTCACTAAGTATATTTAAAATTCTGATCAAACTCACAAATACACTGATTTACACAGAATATCATTTGAAAATAATACAATCAAACCAGATGACCACTCCATAACTTACTGGTTTCCTGTTGTTTTTTACATTTCTTAAGATAAACAGACAAAACGAGCCCTACATGATGGGATGCTAAACAACCGACAGAATAAGTATTCAGATCAAAAATAGATAATTGAAGGAATGTAAAACCTTATTTATAAATATTTTAAATTATGGGATGAAACCTTTTTTATAACATGGTATTTTGATTACTCAAGTGTTATATAAATAACTAATACACATGATTCTAAATATCTGATAATGAGCATTTGTTCGTAATTAACCACACTATACCTCAACCCATCTATATATATACGTTTTTACATAAAGGTTTTTTTTTAGATTTGTATTGTTATTTTTTTAGCAGACCGAAAAAAACCAGTCGTGAATGAAAACAAGACGTGAATTCATCAAAATTTCAACTATTGGTGCCGGAGCAGCTGCAATGGGATTGAATGCCTTTGGTGCAGGAATGTTCAAGTGGTTCGAATCAAAAACGGACGATTCGGTAAGCGATGAAGATCTGACTCCATTTGCAACCTACTGCGAAGTATGTTTCTGGAAATGTGCCGGATGGACTTATGTTGATAAAAGCGGCCGTATCCGGAAAATAGTGGGAAATGAGAACGATCCTCACAGTAATGGCCGGTTATGTCCCCGCGGTACCGGCGGAATAGGCATGTATTATGATGAAGACCGGCTGAAAACGCCATTAATCAGGGAAACCAGGAAAGATGGCTCTCAATATTTCAGGGAAGCTTCATGGGAAGAAGCTCTGGATAAGGTGGCGAATAAAATGAAAGAGGTAAAAGAGAAGTACGGGCCCGAAGCGTTTGGCTTGTTTAACCACGGGAATCCCGGCGCACATCTCGAGCATCTTTTACGCGCCTATGGTTCTGAAACCAATGCTGAACCGGCTTATGCCAACTGTCGTGGTCCCCGTTCTTCTGCTTATTATGCCACATTTGGTGCGTTCATCGGTTCGCCTGAAAACACAGATATTCGCGATACACAATGTCTGGTTTTAATTGGGTCACACATTGGTGAAAACATGCACAATACCCAGGTTCAGGAGATGTCGGCAGCCATCGACAACAAAGCAACAATTATTACGGTTGATCCCCGCTTTTCAACAGCAGCCGGACATTCCACATTTTGGTTGCCTATAAAACCCTCGACTGATATTGCTTTGCTCATGGCCTGGATTCATGTATTGATTTATGATGAATTATACAAGAAGGACTTTGTAGAGAAATACACGTTTGGCTTTGATCTCCTCAAGAAACATGTGAAAAATATGACCCCCGAATGGGCATATGGCATTACCAACATTGAGCCGGATGTTATCCGGAAAACGGCCAGGGCCATGGCGGGAGCAGCTCCGGCAGTTGTTATTCATCCCGGACGGCATACCGTTTGGTATGGCGATGATACCCAAAGGGAAAGGGCAATGGCTATTTTAACTGCCTTGTTGGGTGCCTGGGGAAAAAGAGGCAGTTTGTACCTGCCCGAAGCTGTCAGTCTCCCAAAATATCCGCAACCGGAATATCCGGAGCCGAAATGGAATTGGAAGGATCTCAACGAAGGTAAATTTCCTTTGGCAACGATGGGAATTACAACTGAATTGTTAAAAGCATCCATTCCACGACTGAATTACAAGCACCAGGTAAAGGCATGGCTGGTTGGCGGAACGAATCTGCCACTTTCAATGCCCGATAAAAAACTGTTTAAGGAAGCCACTGATTCGGTCGAATTTATTGCGGTCATGGACACCATGCCGATGGAAGTAACCGGATATGCCGATGTAATTTTACCGGAAGCAACATATCTTGAAAGATATGATTTCCTGAGGGCAGCTCAAAACCGTATCCCGAATATTGCTCTTCGCATGCCTGCCGCTGAACCCAAATACAGTTCAAAGCCGGCCTGGTGGATTACCAAACAGATTGGTGAGCGGCTGGGGCTTCACGACTATTACAATTATAATGATTTTACTGAGGTGATCGACTGGCAATTAAAACAGTTAGGCACTTCACTGGAAGAGATGAAAAAAATCGGGGTAAAATCATTCCCAAGGAAAAGTGGTCCGCTCTATATAGGTGATAACGAAGATTTTAAATTTAATACAAATACCGGAAAAATTGAGTTGTATTCTACTGATTTCGCCGATGCAGGTTTTGATCCCATTCCGGTTTACACACCACACCCCGAACCTCCGCAAAATTATTACAGGCTGATTTACGGACGTGCTCCCATGCATACCTTTCAGTCGCACAATCCAATAATCATAACCTGTGGGATCTGATGAGTGAAAACAGCGTATGGGTGAATCCAAAGGTAGCTAATTTATTGGGTTTAGAAAAAGGTCAAAAAGTATGGTTGAAAAATCAGGATGGGGCCGTTACCTCTTTCCCTGTTGCTGTTCGTGTCACAGAAAGGATCCGGTGGGATTCGGTTTATATGGTTCACGGTTTCGGTCATTCCGATAAAAAATTGACACGTGCTTATGGCCATGGGGCAAGTGATGAAGAGATGATTACTCATGTTGCTGTGGACCCTGTAATGGGGGGAGCCGGGATGAGAGGAAACTTTGTTACTTTTTTAAAAGAAGATCCTGCAATAAATAAAGAGGAGGTTAAAGCATGAGATTTGCAATGGCAATTGACACAAAAAAATGTGTCGGATGTAGCGACTGTGTCGTGGCCTGTCAGACAGAGAATAATGTTCCGCACGGTTATTGCCGCGACTGGGTTGTGGAGAGTGTAGCCGGAACCTATCCCAGTCTGGACCTGGAATTCAGGTCGGAACGATGCAACCATTGTGAAAATGCGCCCTGTGTACGTTGCTGCCCTACAGGTGCCAGCCATATAGTTGAAGGAGGAGTTGTTTTAGTTACCCACGACAAATGTATTGGCTGCGGTGCCTGCATAGAATCCTGTCCTTACGATGCCCGTTATCCGCACCCTGATGGATATGTAGATAAATGTACCTTCTGTATGCACCGGGTTGTAAAAGGACAAAATCCGGCATGCGTTGATGTTTGTCCGACGCACTGTCTTTATTTTGGCGATTTGGATGATCCGAACAGTGATGTTTCAATGGCACTGAAAGACCGCAAATGGAAAGTACTGGCTCCGGAAGCAGGTACAAAACCACAGTTGTATTTTCTTACCTAACATGCTTAAAATAGTATAAGATGAACGAAGAATTATTTGTAAGCGGACGCAACATCCCCAACATTGACCCATACCTGAGTATTTGGCACTGGCAGATTCCTTTGTACTTATTTCTTGGCGGACTTGCTGCAGGGATCCTGTTCTTTGCCGGATTCTTTGTAGTCAGGGGAAAAGAACAAAAGATGCAGGCAACTGTGAAATGGGCGCCGATCCTGGCGCCATTAGTTCTTGTTCTCGGACTTGGTGCACTGTTCTGGGATTTAAAACATAAACTCTATTTCTGGCAACTTTATACCACTATCCGTCTGGAATCTCCGATGGATTGGGGGGCATGGACTTTATTGATCATAACCCCTTTATCCTTACTCTGGGTTGCCAGTTACATGAAAGAAATAATACCAGGGTGGGACTGGAAATTTAAGTTTTTAAACCGTTTTGAAGCATGGATCATCAAAAACCGGATTTCATTGGCCTGGATCATGATGATCTACGCGATCATACTCGGGATTTACACCGGTATTTTATTGTCGGCGTTCAATGCCCGTCCCCTTTGGAATACGTCTATTCTCGGACCGTTATTCCTGGTTTCCGGTTTTTCCACAGGTCTGGCAACCACCATTTGGATTAGTAAAGATGCCCGGGAACGAAAAGTATTGAGTCGAATTGACCTGGCTTTTATCGTGGTGGAACTCTTTCTGATCGTTCACTTATTTATGGGATTTCTGGCCGGATCGGAAACTGCCATTGAAGCTGCAAAATTGTTTCTGGGTGGTTCGTTTACCGTGAGTTTCTGGGTATTTGTGGTCTTTCTGGGGCTGATTTTCCCGGCCGTACTGGAAGCCCTTGAATTGTGGGGGTATCATGTTCCCAAATGGATCCCGTCTGCTTTGATCCTGTTCGGTGGATTGATGTTCCGTTTCGTTATGGTTGAAGCAGGACAGATCACCCGTTATTTATATTAACGTCCTAAAAAGCTGAATATATGAATAATTCAAAGATTAGCGAACCAAAATATATCAATCCCTATCTGGGTGGTGTATTATTAGGCCTTCTGGTACTTCTTACCGTCTTTATCACTGGTCGCGGACTTGGCGCCAGCGGAGCGATCAAAAGCACCGTTGTAACAACCGCCGAGGCTATTACACCAACGAAGGCTAAAGAAAATGCGTACACAAGTCAGTTTATCAGTGACGACCATAACCCCTTGTACACGTGGCTGGTATTTGAATCTTTTGGAATTTTCCTTGGCGGACTGCTTTCAGGGATCATTTTTGGAAGAGTAAAAAAATTCCATGTTGAGCATAACCCAAAGATCACGAACAGAAGGAGACTCATTTTTGCCCTTATTGGAGGTGCATTATTTGGATTTGGGAGTCAGTTCGGAAGGGGATGTACCAGCGGTGCGGCCCTTAGCGGATCGGCAACCTTTGCTCTTGGCGGTGTGATCGTCATGTTTGCCATATTTGGAACCGGCTATGCCGTGGCCTATTTTTTCAGAAAATTATGGATTTAAAATTACTGTCATTTCACGTACGCCATGTTCTGAAATAAGATCATCGGGCAGATAGTGAAAGTCCATACCGGGGGTTTCAGGAGTAAATAAAAGTTGAGCATGAAATTTAAGTAACATTAGAACTTAATCATTAAAAGAGAATAATTATGGGACCTTTAATTCCGAATGGTATAATAGGTGGCGACTGGGATTTCGTAATTGCCATTCTACTTGGAGTCGCTTTTGGATTTATTCTTGAAGCGTCGGGGTTTTCATCATCCAGAAATATTGTCGGAGTATTTTATGGCTACAACTTCGTGGTTTTACGTGTATTTTTTACGGCAGTCATTGTTGCAATGGTTGGATTGTTGTATTTCGATTATTTCGGATGGATCGACCTTGCGAAAATATTCATTCTGCCAACGTATGTTGCTCCAATGATTACAGGTGGCGTAATCATGGGCGTCGGATTTATTATGGGGGGCTTTTGTCCGGGAACAAGTTTTACAGCCATTGCCATCGGTAAATTGGACGGACTTGTATTTACAGTTGGGCTGTATTTGGGGATTGCCGGTTTCACATTGATCTATCCATATATCGCAGATTTTTATAACAGCGGATACCTGGGAAATATTACATTAACTGAAATTACCGGAATTCCGGCCTATTGGTTTGCTATGACTTTCACATTTGTGGCTCTGGCCGCATTTTGGGGAACCATGTTTATTGAAAAACGAGTTAGAAAAAATATAACTGAATACAAATTCTAATCCGATGAACAGAAATTATATTTTTCTTACCATTTTAATGCTTCTTCTGGCTTTTGGCACTTTGATTCTTAAAAAGAACAGTGAACCGAAACAAATTGAACCCCAACAACTATTGAGAGAACTAATCCAGCCAACAAGGTATGTTACCACCGACCAGGTAGCTAAACTGATCATTCAAAGCGATCCTTCCCTGGAACTCATCGATTTGAGAGGTGAAGATGCGTTCAATAATTTTTCACTTCCTAATTCCATCAATATTCCTCTGGATAGTCTCCTGAATAAGAATAACCTTTTATACTTTGGCATTCCTGGTACAAAAATAGTTTTTATTTCAAACGATGATATTGCAGCCGACCAGGCCTGGGTTTTAACCAAACGTCTTGGTTTCAACAGCACGTATGTAATGGAAGGTGGCCTGAACCGGTGGATGGAAACCATCATCAATCCAAAGGAACCCGGCGAAGCGGAGCCAGCCACGGCCTTCGAAACTTATTCATTCCGCAAGGGTGCACAATTGTATTTCACCGGGGGAACAATCCGAAAATATGGAGACCTCAAAAATCAAAGTACAGGTCAGACGAAGAGAAAAAACAAATGTTGCTGCCGGTGGTTGCTAATCAATCTATTGTTAAAAATAAAAATATCAGGCTATGCATGTGCACGAATTAAATCCATGGAGAACAATAATTGCCCTTTCTGTTTTTGTTATTATACTACTGGTTGGCCTCTTAACCATGTCGAAACCATTACTGACATATAAACTCGACATGCATGAAAGTCTTGAAGATTTGAATCAGAAAGATGCCTTCTTTTATCCCTGGCAGCTGAATAGTTTTCTGAATAATGAAATGCAAAATGTAGTTCTTTTTGATATACGTGATAATTTTGTCTTATGGGCAGGGACACATTCCGGGGGCTGAAAATATTTCAGCCAACGATTTAACTCAGGAAGAAAACATAAAAAGGTTGGAAGACCTCAATAAGAAAAATATTACAATGGTGTTGTATGGAGAAGATCAGTTGCAGGCCAACGGGCCCTGGATGGTATTCAGAGAGGTGGGGCTCAACAATGTAAAAGTGTTACTGGGCGGATACGGGTATTACAGTCAACACAAAAATGATCTGGCTGCCAGCAAAACCGATACGAGCTTTATAAAAGGATTTCCGCGGTGTGATTTTGCTGAAATGGCTGCTCCCAGAACAAGGGGCCGCAGTGGATAAAACAACAGAAAAGAAACCGGTCGAAATCAGGCAGAGAAAGAAAACAAATGTGGCGGCAGGAGGTTGCTGAAATGAAACAGCATTGAAAAACTATCCTGATCAACAAATCGTTAATCAATTTTCAAATTCCCTCAAACTCAATTTCCGGCAAAGGAAAAGGTTTTGAGGGATTTTTAAACCGGCCCAGGACAGGTAAGTGAATGATCTTTCCTCAATCATGCCTGGGTAAATTCAGGCTTGTACTTTATCATCCCCTTAGTAAAAATATTTCCATTTACCTTCAACCAAAATAAAAATAATTTGTTATCCAAACTCAGTGAGATATACCTCCTTATTACTCTGAAATGCCGGGATAGAATGCCGGGATATCTTTCTTGTAGTAAACCAAATTTCACTTTCTATTCTATTATGAAACTCAGATGTATTGCAAGCCTTGCCTGGATCATGACAATTACAGCATTAATTTCATGTTCAAAGGATAACAGCTCCCCTGCTGTCTCAACCGACTATTCTAACGCATTCAAAGGTGACTGGCAATTTGTGATGGGATCATCGGACCAGAAATATTTGCTCTTTTTTGATAACCGTACTTTTTCACAACTGAGCTCTGAAAGCGCCATCAATATTCATAGCCGGAATGATGGTGTGGCACTGGTTACAAAGGATCAACTAGTGCTAAGCTTTACTTCCGCGGTATTCGGCACATCAGTTTATAATTATAGTATTTCGCATGACACATTGAGTTTATCAGGCGTTACGGACATTTATAAACTCGTAAGAACCAGCAATGCACCCGACACCACAGCATGGATCAAAACTGTGCAATCGACCTTTTCCATTCATGCTCCGGTTAACAGTTCGGTGGATATTACATATGATGGTACCAATCTATGGTCCGGGAATGGAGGCAGGACGCCCTATATTTACAAAATAAGTCCGAATACAGGGGCGAAAGACAGTATCCCGGTAGATAAAACCGTATACGGAATCGAATTTGACGGATCCAATCTATGGGTAAGTAACGATGGGACCGCAATCATAAGCGATGTGAACATTATAACAGGAGCTGATATTATCTCCCAATCATCCACAATCGGTCCCTGGATATACGCTATTGCCCGTGATGCAAATTTTTTATGGTGTTATTCTGACACGGACAGAAAATTGTACAAGTACGACATTACCACTAATACTGTAGTAACTTCAATAGCCCTCAGTACCTCAATCCGGGGAATGACATTTAGCAACGGCTACCTTTATATAGGGGCAAACGGTGCATTGCACAAATGCAGCTTTAACCCGTTTAGAACGGAAAAAAGTTATTCCCTGCCCGGATATACTATCACAGGCGTGGCCTATGACGGGTCATCTTACTGGGTCACAGCCTACAGAACAGTAAACCGTGTCAATTCATACGAGATTCTTAAACTCGCAGGCGTAGACTAGGACTCTGAATATTTCAGGAGACATGCAGTAATTCCGGGTATGCCATCAAAAGCTTCTCTTTCCTTCAGATAACAACATTAGTTATTCTGCCTTGAGAGCTATTTATAGATCGCTCCTTTCCGGATTCCCGGGATCACTGAACTGCCTTTGAAATTATCCTTTGGCAGTTCCACCACTTTTCCGCGAATCAACCCGTTATTATTCTTCAACACAATAACGACGGACGACATCAAACACGTCGCCCCGTAGGGTGTGCAACACCAATTCGGTTTACCGGACGCCAATGATTTTCTTTAGTTTATCCAACAGTATTCTTCCTGCCTCATCCAACGTTTTTCCGAAAGTGATAATGCCCTCCTTATGCCCGCCCATTACAATAAACTTTTGAACCATAAGGTCTGTAGCTGAAAATAATCTTTTTATTTCGCCGGCCATTTCCGGCGTGCCATACAATGCGTCCGCTTTTGTTGAGGGTGCTTTATAAATGTACTTCTCCCACATATCAAGGTTGTGGATATGAATCACTGCATTGGTCTCTGGTGAGCATTCATATACTACGGCATGGGATAAGGACTCTGAAGATGCTTTAATTGGCCCGGTGCAGGTCAGGCTGTTTTGCATAAGGTTATATTCATTTACTATCACATAATGATTCTCATCGAGTTTCTCAATCCCGCCGGTAGCAGATCCTGTGATTAAAAACGAATGGCTGTCAAACCGTATACTGATATTACCGAACCCAATCCCATTATTGTAGACGCCAATCAAACCCAGCCCATATAAGGTATCTCTCCATGCATTAATTTCCACTATCTTATTTTTAGATATGGGTCCTGCCTTAATCCAGGTACAGTTGAATTTTACATAGCCTTCGTCCATTCAATGTTTTTTTTCAGGAAACAGGTTAAGGATACTTATTTTGTTTGGTTCGCATATTCCTCTTTCGGTGATGATTCCTGTTATTAGCCGTGCCGGGGTCACATCAAAACCGTAGTTTGCTGCCTTACTGTTTTCGGGGGTTAACAAGACTTTTTTTATTTCACCATCACAAAGTCCTTCGATATATTTTACCTCATCAGATCCTCTTTCTTCAATTGGAATTTCTTTTATACCATCTTCCATGATCCAATCGATCGTTGAAGATGGAAGAGCCACGTAAAATGGGACATGATTATCTTTTGCAGCCAGTGCCTTAAGATAGGTGCCGATTTTATTAGCTACATCGCCAGTGTAAGTAGCCCTGTCGGCACCAACAATAACCATATCAACAAGCCCGTGTTGCATCAAATGTCCTCCTACATTATCAGGTATTATGGTATGTGGCACATGGTGATGTCCAAGTTCCCAGGCGGTCAGGCTTGCCCCCTGATTCCTGGGACGGGTTTCGTCTACCCAGACGTGAACGTCAATACCTTCGTCAAAGGCAGCATAAACAGGTGATGTAGCTGAGCCATAATCAACAAATGCCAGCCAGCCTGCATTGCAATGTGTAAGAATATTTACGGTTTTGCCTCTCTTTTTCTCGCTGATTTCTTCAATTAATTTAACACCATATCCACCAATTCTTCTGCAATATTCGGCGTCCATATCTGCAATTTCCCTTGCCGTCTTCAACGCGATGGATATTTTCCCGGGTATAGATTTTTCGCTTTTTATACTCTTTAATTGTTTTTCAACCGCCCATGAAAGGTTTACCGCTGTTGGTCTGGTAGCTTTTAATTTTTCCCCTGCTTCGGCTACAAACCTGTCAAACAAATCATCTTTCGGAGCTTCCAGCGCTGCAATATAAATACCATAACCAGCTGTCGCCCCTATTAAACCTGCGCCTCTCACATGCATTTCTTTTATGGCTATAACAACATCATCAACCGATTTCAACTCTTCAATAACAAATTTATGTGGCAAATACCGCTGATCAATGATCTGAATTACATTTACATCATCCTCTTTCACCCAAATTGTGCGGTAATGTTTTCCGTCTACATTCATTATAATAATTTTGATTTTAAAGGCATAATAGCTTGTCCCGCCCGTGCGGGAGAATCACACATGGTGGATATAAGGTTACGTTTAGCTCCGCTGAGTTCTCCGCCTAGGGATAGGGGTTGTGATGTCATCCATAATGTGGATTCATGTTATCTTTTCTTAAATTCTTCAAGTTGGTAAACATGTCACTTCTCGGGAGGTTGTGCAAAAACCGGTCTTTATCATATAAAATTAGCTAATTAGGCTGGTATAATGGATTCTACAGGCATAAAATCTTCTGATTTTTATCAGGACTGTCCCCGGGAAATGCAGGATTCGTCCTTGTATTACACAGCCAAAGGTACTGTTCCTGGCAGCAACGTACCTTTTAAAAACAAAATTTTTAAAAAGCGTTTTTACTATTGCCATTCCTGAATTATCTTTAGGACGGATTCTTTGCGAATTTGCTTGAGTTTATAAAGTTGAACAAGGAGTGGAATGATCAGGATGAAGATCGTATTTCCGGGGAATAGCAAACATCACCGTTCTTATGGCTTTTCAGCTTCCTTTAGGGCTGGGGTAAATAAATTGAGAAGTCATTGAAAAAGCCAGGCTGTCAGAGTAGAATTATCATTCACAAACAATAAACGTAACATTAATTCTTATGAATAAAGGAGCTCCTGTTGTAGAACGAAAAATGCTTTTCCCGTTCATCCTGATTACAAGCTTGTTTGCTTTATGGGGATTCGCCAACGACATAACCAACCCCATGGTCGCAGCATTTAAAACGATTATGGAAATCTCCAATGCAAAAGCTGCGCTGATACAATTTGCTTTTTACGGAGGGTACGCCACGATGGCTCTGCCGGCTGCTTTATTTGTAAGAAAATTCAGCTACAAAAAAGGTATATTAGTTGGCCTGGCCCTTTATGCCTTTGGGGCATTTCTGTTTTTTCCCGCAGCCAAATATGAAGTGTTCGGATTTTTTCTGGTTTCATTGTACATATTGACTTTTGGCCTGGCATTCCTGGAGACTACCGCTAATCCGTATATACTGAAAATGGGGGATGAAACTACATCAACCCGCAGGCTGAACCTGGCCCAGGCGTTTAATCCTGTGGGGTCACTTTTAGGTATGTTCGTTGCTTCAAATGTTATTTTGAACTCATTGATCTCGGACAAAAGAAATGCAAATGATGAGCTCATTTTTAATACCATGAGTGAGGCTGATAAAGCCATCGCCAGGGCACAGGACCTGATCATTATCAGGAATCCTTATGTAGCGCTTGGTTTGGTTGTTACGATCATGCTTGTCATCATTGCACTTGTAAAGATGCCCCGTGAACCACACCGGGAAAAAACCCTGCCTCTAAGAGATACCTTTTCAAGACTGTTTTCGAATAAGAAATATCGTGAAGGGGTATTTACGCAGGTATTTTATGTGGCTGCCCAGATCATGTGCTGGACTTTCATTATCCAATACGCCGGAAATCTCGGTATCCCCAAAGCAGAAGCTCAGAGGTACAATATTCTGGCCATGGGAATTTTTCTTTCCGGCAGGTTCATCAGTACGGCATTGATGAAATATGTAAATTCCAGAAAGCTTCTCATGATATATGCCATCGGCGGTTTTACAACTATTCTTGGCACAATTCTGATACAGGGCATGGGTGGACTTTATTGTCTTATCGCTACTTCAGCCTTTATGTCTTTAATGTTTCCCACAATATACGGACTGGCTCTTGAGGGACTGGGCGAAGATGCCACCATAGGTGCGGCAGGGCTGGTAATGGCAATCGTTGGTGGCGCACTTATGCCTCCATTACAGGGGGCAATTATTGATCTGGGAACGATTCATGGCTTCCCCGCGGTGAATCTTTCATTTGTTCTCCCCCTGATAAGTTTTGTTGTTATTGCTATTTATGGATACCGAACAGAAAGGCTATATTTGAAAAATATTAAAAATTGAAACATGAAGACTTCAGCTACAGGTAAACGGTATTGCAAAACCCTCACCCTGAAAAAAGATGACCAGCTGATCAGGGAATATATAAAGTTGCATGCTCCCGGGGCAGGCTGGCCTGAAATAACGGATGGGATGAAAGAGGTCGGAATCGTGGACATGGAGATCTATATAAAAGGAAATCAACTTTTTATGATCATGGAAACCGTGCCTGATTTTGATCACGACAATGCCATGGATGAGTTGAGCAGGAAACCACGGCAAAACGAATGGGAAGCCCTTGTTTCCCGGTACCAGAACAGTTCGCCGGAAGAAACGGCCGCTGACAAATGGCAACTCATGGAGCGCATTTACAAACTGGGATGGTAATGATCCGACTCTAACAATGCAATTGATCGCGAATGAAATTGACAGTTAAAAATAACCTGGGAGACACCGGAATTTCCATCCCACCGATCGTTTTTGGAACAAGCTATCTGGGAAACCTTTACCGGGAGCTGAGCTACGACGAGAAAAAGGACCTCGTGAGAACATGGTTTGATTGTGTCGAAAAACCGGTCATGATAGATACCGCAGGAAAGTATGGTGCCGGGTTGGCTCTGGAATCAATAGGTAGTATTTTGACTGATTTAGGGATTAAGGCTTCTGAGGTAAGAATAAGCAATAAACTGGGTTGGTACAGGATACCCCTGACCACAGATGAGCCTACTTTTGAACCCGGCATATGGGAAAATCTGAATCATGATGCCGTACAGAAAATCAGTTATGAAGGTATTTTGGAATGCTGGAAACAAGGGAATGATTTGCTTGGAGGTCATTACAAAGCCGACATTGTTTCTGTCCATGATCCCGATGAATATTTAATGGCTGCACATGATAAGCAGGACAGATTGAACCGCATCAGGGATATACTTGATGCATACAAGGCATTGTTTGAACTCAGGGAAAAAGGAGAAGTAAAGGCTGTGGGGATAGGATCAAAAGACTGGAGGGTGATCCGGGAATTATACGGGCATGTGAAATTCGACTGGGTTATGTTCGCCAATTCATTCACAATCATGAAGCACCCCCATGACTTAATGACCTTCATTAACCAGTTGCATACCGATCACGTGGGCCTTATCAATTCGGCCATTTTTCAATCCGGATTTCTTACAGGGGGACCATTTTTCGATTACAGAACCGTTGAACAGGATTCGGAGGAGGGTAAATTTATATACCCCTGGAGAGATGCATTCCAACAAATCTGCAGAAAATATAAGGTTGATCCCGCTGAAGCCTGCATCCGGTTTTCTTTGTCACATCCGGCTTTTATAGCCCTGGCTCTTAATACAAGTAAGATTGCGACAATGTATAAAAATGTGGATTCTCTGCAGGTTCAAATTCCCGGGGAATTCTGGTCTGAAATGAAAGAGCACCAGCTGATTAATCCGGATTATCAATACGTTTAACTGAAATATACAGTTTTACAGACCGGACCAAAGAATATTCCGGAACGTTTTGAAACAGGGCGATTGAGTTTGTGGAATTTGGTGCTTAACCGGATTTTTAACATGTCTTCTTTACATAAACAACAGATCAGGGAACGCAAAACCTACTGCAATGATCATTGATTCACATCATCATTTCTGGCATTATAATCCTGATGAATATGACTGGATCCAGGATGATATGAAGATACTCCGGAGAGACTTTTTGCCTCATGATTTGAAAGAAACTATCGATGAGGCCGGCATTGATGGGGTTATTTCTGTCCAGGCAAGACAAACTCCTGAAGAAACGGAGTGGTTGCTAACGCTCGCAAATGAAAATCCGTTCATTCTCGGTGTCATAGGCTGGTTGCCAATTGCCTCCGGTGATTTTCATCAATCCCTGGAAAAGTACTGTCTAAACCCTAAGTTGGTTGCCCTGCGTCATGTTCTTCAGGATGAGCAATCGCTGGATTTTATCATGGGAACTGATTTTAGCCGGGGGATATCCTTATTAAAAAATTACAAGCTGGCGTATGACATCCTCATCTTATGAACGTCAACTGCCTCAAATCATTCCGTTTGTCGACAGTCATCCCAATCAATGGTTCGTTTTGGATCACATTGCAAAGCCGTTAATTGCAAAAAACCAACTCTCACCCTGGAAAGAAAATATAACAGAACTGGCAAAGCGTGAAAACGTGTTCTGCAAGATTTCGGGTATGGTAACCGAAGCCGGCATTACCAGTTGGTCAGAAGAACAACTTCTGCCCTATTTTGATGTTGTACTTGAAGCGTTTAAACCGAACCGGTTATTGTTCGGATCGGACTGGCCGGTTTGCCTGACTGGTGTCAGCTACACGAGATGGACAGAAATCGTTAAAAAGTTCATCTCGTCGCTAAGTACATCCGAAAAAGCATCGGTCATGGGAATGAATGCCCGCTATGTATACAGGATCGATTGCTGAGATTTAATTAGTGATCTGACGACTTATACAGTTCATGGGCAGGGATGTGCATCAGGTCCCGGACCTGGGTTCCGGTTTCAGGCGCTTATGTTTGGCTGACTTATTCAGATGATGTAAAAAACTATAATTTTCAGAGATATGAAAGCAGTGCTTATTAATGAACCCGGATCCGTTCTGGTAGTTGACAGGGAAAAACCACAAACCGGCCCCGGAGAAGTGTTATTGAAAATAACATACGTTGGTCTCTGTGGAAGTGACTTAAAGACTTACAAAGGTGGCAATCCACTCGTTTCCTATCCCAGGGTGCCGGGTCATGAAATTGCAGGTACTGTTGTGGAGACAGGCGCAGGCGTTCCCGGGAATTTTAAAAAGGGGATGGCCGTGACAGTAATTCCCTACACCAGCTGCGGGAACTGTCCTTCATGCCGGAACGGCCGGTCCTATGCCTGTCAGTACAACCAGACCCTGGGAGTACAACGTGATGGCGCCATGTGTGAATATATAGCCCTCCCCTGGGAAAAATTAATTACAGCTGAAAATCTTACGGACAAAGAACTTGCTTTGGTTGAACCGTTAACCGTCGGATTTCATGCGGTAGACCGCGGCAGAGTTACTGACAATGATACCGTGATCATTTTTGGATGCGGTATGATCGGGATTGGTGCAATTATCCGCTCAGTCGTTCGGGGGGCTAATGTCATTGCGGTTGATATCGATGATGGAAAGCTGAAGCTGGCAAAAAAAATTGGTGCAAAATATACCATTAACTCGATAAAGGAAAACCTGCATGACAGGGTGTCGCAAATTACGTCTGGCCGGGGACCTGATGTTGCGATAGAAGCGGTTGGACATCCATTGACATATACCACGGCTGTAAAAGAAATTGCCTTTACCGGAAGGATTGTTTGTATAGGATATGCAAAGGAAGATGTAACATTCACAACCCAATTATTTGTACAAAAAGAAATGGACATCCTGGGATCAAGAAATGCTTCACCGGCAGACTTCCGGGCCGTAGTAAATTACCTTGGGCGTAAAGTATTACCGGTTGACGATTTAATTTCCCATGTCGTAACATTTGATGGAATGGCCGAAGCCATTAAAAATTGGGCTGCGAACCCGGGCAAAATAGTTAAGATCCTGATAAAACCCTAGTATAACGGAAAAAGGAATAAAAATCAGGTTAAATCAATTTTATATAATCTAAAAAAAGTACCTGGTTGAGATCATCATGACTTCGTAAATAATGGGCGGCAACCCATATATGTTTCATGCCAGACAAAAATCCCGGGATGCCTTTTCAGACTACCCGGGAATCGCTTTCAAACAAACAATGTCCTGAATGGGATTTTGATCTTGCCTTCGTAAACTCTGAGAATCGATGCTCCCATTATGCATTCTCATGAAACAGTCACCTGTCTTACTGCAAAGTTGACTCTGCATCTCGTTTTGTTGTTTGCAAAACATTATTAAGCTGCATATCCGTCTTTGCAACACCCACCTTGTTTTTTTACTTTTTGGAACCGACATTAAAAAAATAAGCCGGGCCGGAACTTAAAAGGTTACCGGCCCGCCTGTTTTTTTATAGAAAGCAATATCAAAGGTTAGAATAAACTAAAGTCCAAACAAAATATCAACCTGACTAAACCCGGGATAACTAAAAAACTATCAACCATTTAAACATCCTTCCATAATATTTGTTGAAGTGGTAACCTTAAAAGCTGTATCAATAATTTTCATTTATTAACTCAAAATTCTATCATCATGAAACAAGTTTTCAAAAATGCCTTCATGGCAGGTCTCGTGCTGGTTTTCCTGTTACCGGCAAAAATCAATGCCCAGGAATGGACTAAGTCTCAAAAAGAAGTATGGCAGGTTGTGGAAGACTCCTGGGCCCAATGGAAACAAAAGGATCTAACGGCTCTCTCCCAAAGCCTTCACGACCAGTACCAGGGCTGGAATTCAGATCAGCCTCTGCCTACCAATAAACAGGAATTGATGTCGGCAACTGAAGCCATGAAAGACATGATGACGTTGAACTACTACTCCATCCGGCCGGCCAGAATTGTAGTTACCGCCAATGCCGCAGTCGTCGATTATTATTATGCCATGTCGTTTACCAGGAAAATGGGAGACAAAGAAAAAATGGGAAATGAACACGGGAAGTACGTAGAGTTTTATGTGAAGGATGGTGGAAAATGGAAGTTACTGGGTGATTTTACGGCTCCTGATGCAGAGAAACATGAGGGAGGACACGACGATGATTGACCCGTCCGGCGGTTCTGATAAGTTAAAAGCATTCCTTGCCTTTAATCAGTAGTTCAAACTGATTTAATCGTGACAATGAAATTGAAAAACCGGAATTGGTAAAAAATAAGCCTTTTCCGGTTTTCAATTAAAATGATTTCCGGTAATATCATAAATCAATAAATTTCCCATTTTAATCTGTGCAAATCCGGGTAATCTGTGGTAAAAAACAGATAGAGGTTCACCACGGATAAATACGGATTTTTTATATTCTGAACTATGAAATACAAGTTATCCGGGATATGAAAAACACATTCAGGATCATGGGTATAAATCGCTGACACTACTATCGCAACATCCTTTCAACAATATTTCAGACTCCGCATGACGTGCGAAAATCAGCATATTCATTCAACCTACATATAATGTTATACAGCATAAAGAGGTTTATCAAAATTCGATTAACTTTAATATAAGAACTCATCTAATTAAAAAACCTAAAAATCCCGTTTATCATTTTATTCTCAATGGACTAAAAAACAACGCCTTCACCACTAAAACAACTCAACCTATGACACGACCCTATTGATGATTTTCATGCTGTTACTGGCAGGAAATCTCTTTGCACAATCGGATACCATTGATATCTCAAGCTATAAACTGCCGGAAATCAGAAGAAGACAGCTGGATTTCAATTTTAGTTTTTCCGGAGATAACAGTTCCCAAAACAACATTTATCAGCAATCTGGCGAAAAATTCAATACACATGATTTAAATTCAAACGGATCTACAAACATTCAGTACAATTCATTTCTCAATTCTGATAAAATTCAACAGAGTTCCTATGGAATGCTGAGGTTAAACGGAAGTTACAGTAACTATGAGACAAATAGTTCGATAGACAGGAAAGTAAGCACGCTTTACTCTTCTTTAAACTGGAATACTGAGCGGCGCCACTATTTCAATACCAAAAATTTCTTCGGTACCAATATTAACCTGAATTATGACAGCCGAAATTCTGTAACTGTAAATACGGATAATAACGGTACGTTAAAAGTGAATGATAATTCACTATCATTCACCGGGATCGTACCCATAAAAGCCGGCAGAGGCCGTATTGAACCCGTGCAGGATATCAGGCATGCACTCTATATCATTGATGAGTTGACTAAACATGACCAGGCTCAGTAAAGACATAAGTGCAGGGGAGATCCGGCAGTTTGCCAACCTGGTCTCTATACTGAAGAATGAGCGGTATTTCGACTCCCGGCTTCAAAGAATGCATGAACTGGAGGCCGTTGATTCCTTCCTGGTTGCTCACCAACTGGTACAGGAACACGATTCGAGATATTTTACAGTACTATCCGATTTCCGGGATTACGGCGGTACTCCCGCAAGGAACAGCGGTAACAGGTTTTCACTGGCATTATACCCTGGTTTCCAATATCTTAAATCTGAGAATACGGAATATAGCACTACTTATGATAGAAAGGACCTGGTTCTTTATGGTGGCTTAGAGTTCATCCACGACAAGCCAATCAGTCTCTACTGGCAAAATACCATAAAGTTCTTCGGTTATGGCGGCACACTCAAATATCTGGGTCCTGATGATTCCAAACCCTCAGTTAACAGAGAAACACCAAATTATTACGCCGGTTTCGGACAAACGATAGGATATTATCCAAATACAAGAACCGCTGCAGAGCTTTACTACTCAGTGGCCTATACCGGTTTTTTTAAAAGTTCTTCCGATGAAATGATACTTACAAGGCTCCTGTCTCCTACCTAAGGGAACGGCAGGGTTCAACGGTCACTATTACTTTTCACCACAGTTAAGGTTAAACCTTTACGGTTCCGTTTCTTATGCCCGGCAGGGTCCGGATGATTATTATACAATAATCCCATCCAATACGGATTTTTATCAATTTATCAGCAATACCGTAACTTATTATGGATACACGCATCTGAAATATTTTGGTACTTATTTTGAAATCAGCCTGACGTACAGTTTTTTTTAAATTCATCGGTGACATGAAGGAATACATAACCGGCATAGTATAAGGCAAAAGTTATTCGGGGTGTTTGCTTTAAAAGAAGGTGGCTAACGCGGCGATGCATCACTATTTATATTTTCGCCTTAAAGAATTTGTCTGATCCGTGTTTGCCACCCTACACCAAACCAGTCCTGGTGGGCCGGGCATAAGATCCATGCGTCATTGGAGGGGGAAAGGGCGTTCCCTTAAGCGTCTGTGGCAGTATCAACAAACTATCATCTCCTTCTTCGCCCTGTGCTTTCCCGCCTCGTTCCTGTTATCTTTCTCCATTCTCTCTTTACCAATCTGAGGTCAGGGCATAGAAGAGGGCTTCGTTATACTTAGGATGTCTTTTCTTGAAAAGGGGCCCTCCCCCGCCTTCCAAACCGTCCGCCCTTTATGACTTTCGCCCCCCAAATCTCAGCGTCCCCATTTCCCCTTTTTGACGAAAAGTTATCAACTCACCCAAAATGATGATATCCTTTTTGATGAATGTCAGCTGAAATCATCATTTATTTTTCTCACTGCAAAAATATTTCAGTGCTTTTTTGTATAGGCGGAGATTGAGTCTTAATGCCTTCTGCCTTATTGAACATTTCTGTATGGAATGAAGAGGAGCATCAACTGAATACCCCTCCTCTAGTCTTTCTCCTCCGGAAAAACCCGCATTATCCTGTGCTTTACCGGCCGTTCAATAATGATCGGCACCTTCTCTTCAATGACGTTGCTGGTATCCAGTCCCAAAGCCTTCACATCGTTAATACTGATGAACCGGGAAAATTCGTGCAGGGTCATGATGACCTTCTGCCCCATAGGAAGGTCAAAATCGGGATTCATGATCCGGTCGAGATTAACAAACACAAAGTCTGCCGGTATCTCGTGCTTGCTTAACGAATCGTACTTGCTGACCAGGCTGATCTCATTCTTTTCCATCATATCCTCGATAACCTCCCTGAAATACAGATTTATCTTGGGCTCGATCTTGAATCCCAGCCTGAAATCGATCTTTATCAGGATGCCGGGGATCAGATGGCTGACCTGGTACTCGAAGGTATTCGGATCGTTCAGGATATCCACGTGAAGCAACCAGTAGGTGTCGGCCCGCTTGGGTTGCTTATGGAAGATGGAATAGATGATTTTCGATTCAATGTTGTTGATCTTGTTGGCTTTTGTCAGGTAAACCAGGTTGGTGGCAAACTTCGGCACCGTGGTGTCTTTACTCAGATCCTCAAACAACGTGAAATACTGGCTCATGTTGACGAAGGTGATATGGCGGTTTTTAATTTTCCGGCCGAAGAACCAGCCGTACATGATCCCAAAAAATACGGAAGCCAGGACAATGGTGAACCAGCCGCCATGGACGAACTTAAACAGGTTAGCATACAGGAAAGTGCCTTCAATGGAAAGAAAAACCAGTCAGCAGCATAACGACAAGCACGGTCCGGGTTTTTTTATGATAGAGGTAATAGGAGAGTAATAAGGTAGTCATGATCATGGTGATGGTGATGGACAAACCATAAGCCGCTTCCATGTTGGAAGACGAACCGAAAAACACCACCACAAAAGAGCAGGCGATCCAAAGAAACCAGTTCACAAAAGGAATGTATACCTGTCCTTTTATATAGGTAGGATATAACATGCGGAGCTTGGGCCAGAAGTTGAGTGATACGGCTTCACTGATCAGGGTGTAGGAGCCGCTGATCAGGGCCTGGCTGGCAATGATGGCCGCAGAGGTTGAAATCAGGATGCCCGGGATCAGAAACCAATGGGGCATGATGGCATAAAATGGATTCTTCGAGGTTGCCAGTGCGGGATGGTTCAGAATCCAGGCAGCCTGGCCGAAATAATTCAGCAGCAGGGTGGTCTTGACAAACACCCAGCTCACCCTGATATTCCTGATCCCGACATGTCCGAGATCAGAATACAATGCCTCGGCACCGGTAGTACACAAAAACACGGCTCCAAGTAAAATGATAGCCTTGGGATAATGTATAAGGAACCGGTAAGCGTATGCAGGATTGACGGCATTGACCACGCCCGGATACTCAATGGTCTGAAGTAATCCAAGTGTCCCAAGCATCAGGAACCAGATCAGCATCACCGGACCAAAAGTCCGGCCGATAACGTTGGTCCCAAACTGCTGAATGAAAAACAACACTGTAAGGATCAGCAAAACCGTGGGAATAACCGGAATACTGGCATCCACCAGGTTCAGTCCTTCGATTGAAGAGGTCACGGTAATGGATGGTGTAATAACACCGTCGGCCAAAAGCGTGCTCCCCCCGACCATGGTCAGTAAGGCGGCCCAGGTCGATTTTTTGCGCATCAGCGCGAAAAGGGCAAAGATCCCGCCTTCACCGTGGTTGTCGGCCCTAAGCGTAATTGTGATGTACTTAATCGTCGTTTGCAGGGTAAGCGTCCAGAAAATACAGGACAGGGCACCGTAAATTAACAGATGATCAATCTTTCCCGAACCCGAAATAATGGCCTTGATAACATACAGAGGGCTGGTTCCGATATCGCCGTAAACGATGCCAAGGGTTATGATCAGCCCGGCTAACGTTAACCGGTTTAGCCCTTCCTTCTTTTTTGATTTCATCCCGAAAATAACAAAACATTTAAAACGAATCTCGGTTCATAATGAATTACATTTAAAACATCTTTATTTTAAGGAATGGAGAACGGATTCATGGCTAAGCGCTTTGAAAGGCTGATATTCATGGGCAAATCGGAATTCCAGGTTTCACCCTGCAGGGGAGCTGCCTGTGGAAATGGACTCTCAGGAAAAATCACGATGAAGCAGCGCAGTAAACGGCGGGTGGAATTTACCCTATCTCTTTCCCTGCTCCGGGATCAGTTTTTTCCCCAGCAGTTGCCCCATAAAAAAGGCACCGACGAAAAGAGGGTAGGTATACAATGCAAAACCGATATGACTGAGGATCCTGACCAGTACCACCAACGGCACAGGTAGGTGAATGTAAAGAAACCATTTGAATGATAACTTCTTTTGCTTTCCCCGCAGATACCCGAAAGGCAGGTTGATGAGGAAGATAAGCAACGTGTCGGCAATGATTTTTATGAGTTCCCTGTTCACCATCGTAACTTTTTATCAACCTTCAAAGAAAGTATTTAAAATCGGGTAATGAAAACAAATGCTGGAAAATCCCGGATGGCCTGCTGAGCCCATGCAGGTGTCGTTTAATCCGGTCCAGACACGGCAAACGCTCGTGCCGGTTATCGGGCTATCCCTTACGGCCCTCCCCCGCAACTGCATGACTGGCGGGAATTGCCGTTTTTAAATTATGAAATCTATTTATACCTTTACCGCATAGCCCGTTTGATTTCAGGGTGTTCTGAGTACTGGATATTATAGAATTATTCATACAATCACCGGGCTGTTTTTAATGTGAAAATGGGTTCACTGTGTTCTGTTTTAATGCTAAATCCTGGTACATAAATGGACAAAAAGATCAAGGTTCTTTTTATTTCATCCTGGTTCCCAAACAGAATATATCCCACCAATGGCGATTTTGTTGAAAGGCATGCGCAGTCTTCAGCAATTCACAACGAGGTTGCGGTCTTACATGTGCAGGCAGACCCGGCGAAAAAATCCCGTCGCTTTGAATTACAGGAAAAGGGGACAAACCCTTACATATTGCTTATTTATTTTAAGAAAAATACTCTCCCCCTCCTATCGAAAGTCATCAACAGTTTCTTTTACCTCCGGGCTTACCTGTATGGGTTCAGGTTTATCCTGAAAAAATTCGGGAGGCCGGATATCATACATGCAAACATCATTTACCCGGTGACAATGATCGCCTGCCTTATAAAATGGTTCTTTCGCATTCCGTTTGTACTCTCCGAGCACTGGACCATCTATTTGTCAGATCACATCCCGTGTAAAAGACTGTCACGATTCCTTGTCAGGAAAGCCGGAATGATCATGCCCGTTTCAGGCGATCTGGAAACAGCATTGAAAAGGCACGGATTTTCAGGCCGGTACCAGGTTATTCCCAATGCCGTGGATATTTCCCGTTTCACCATGAAAAGTCATGCCACGGGTATTCTTCGGTTTATACATGTTTCTTCCATGAAGGAGGAACATAAAAATATCCTTGGCATACTGCATGCTGCTTCCAGGCTGGATAAAGTCAGGCAGAATTTCCGCATCGATTTTATCGGCAGCAGCACGGACCGGCAGATTGAGGAAGCGGAAAAACTGGGGCTCCTGAACCGGGTCGTATTTTTTCACGGGAAACAGCCCCATGAAACCATCCCGTCATTCATGCAGGAGGCGGATGTGTTCCTTATGTTCTCCAATTATGAAAATCAGCCTTGTGTTATCGCTGAATCTTTCTCCTGCGGGTTGCCTGTTTTAAGCAGCAACACGGGGGGGATCTATGAACATGTTGATAACAACACCGGCTGCCTGGTGAAAACGGGCGATGAAGATGACTTATTAAGAGGGATGATCTACATGACGGATCATTATGCTGAATTTGACAGGGCATATATTCAACGCTACGCTGTTCAACATTTCAGCATGGAAGCAGTCGGCAGGAAATTCACGGAATGTTATGGCAAAGTCCTAAATACCACCACGGGAACATGATCGGAAAAATATTAAACACATTAGGTACCCGGATTTTTGGTTCCATTGCAGGACTTGCCATCGCCATCTTAATATCCAATTATTTAGGAGCCGCCGGGAAAGGAGAACAGGGACTGATCATTGCCACGATATCTATCGTGATCATCGTAACCGGGGTCATCGGCCCGTCTTCGCTTGTGTATCATATACCCCGTTTCCCTGTTTCCGTTTTACTCAAACTGGCCTATCTATGGCTGGCTGTCTGCATGGCCGGCATATACGCATTGATGAAAGGGGTCGATCTGGTCCCGCCCCAGTATGTGCTCGATACCTGCATTCTGACTTTACTGCTGTCGGTGACCAATATAAACACCTCCATTCTCCTGGCCAATCAACGCATTAAAGAGAATAATTTTGTCAACTTTTTACAGATTTCCGCCACACTGGTCGCGTTATTCCTCTTTTTCATCGTACTGAAAAAAAGAACCATCGACGCATACGTGCAATCCCTGTATGTAGGTTACTCCCTGAGTCTCGTCATCAGTTTTCTTTATACAACCAGGTATTACAAAACCACTACCCGGGAAAACAGGGAAATCTGGCGGAGAGCTGCAAAAAGTATGGCATTGCTGGGTATGTTTAACCAGATCGCCGTTTTTACCCAGCTTCTGAGTTTCAGGTTCGGCTATTACCTTTTGAATTATTACATCGGAACAAAAGAAGTAGGCATCTATTCCAACGGGATCTCCATTGCCGAATCCATCTGGCTGATAAGCCGGAGCATTTCACTGGTACAAAATTCAATCATCGTGAATTCCACGGATGATGCGTATTCCATTCGACTGACCAAAAATCTCTTATGGATAAATTTATTCGTATCCGCAGGTGCCGTGCTCATCCTGGTATCACTGCCTTCCTCCATCTATATTGCCGTTTTTGGTCCGGAGTTCGGAGGCATAAAGTATATTATCTGGGCGTTGTCACCCGGTACGCTATTCTTTGGCATAGTCCTGATCATAGGTCACTATTTTTCCGCCACCGGCCGGCACTATTTTAATGCCATCGGAAGTTCAGCGGGCCTCGTGGTTACCGTTGCCCTGAGTTTTATCCTGATCCCGATATGGGGTTACGTCGGCGCAGGCATTGTCGCCAGCATCTCCTACGGGGTAACCGCAGGCATCGTTCTTATGTTTTTCCTGAGAAGACCCGGCATGAGCATCGGGCTCCTCCTCCCCAAAATGCATGAAATACTTCTGTTTGCCAGTCAGGTAAGAAACTATTTCAGACTGAACAGGGATTAGGCCTGCCGGCGCTGAGAATGACATGAAAAGGTATAAGACGGTTCACCGGTGATGGCGAAATGCTTTCCTCATTCACGATTAAACGGGAAATAAAACATTCCGGCACTCTCATTTCCCCGTTCTGCAACTTTTTTTTCCTTTCCCCGTTATCCTGCCCTTACTTTACTCCTGTATCATTTAAATCCATAAATTTGAACAACATGGGAACATTAACCAAAAAAACCAGGTTCTGGCTGTTATACTACGGCGGAATCCTGGTATTCAGCATTCTTACCGCAGGACTAATGAAATTCAGACAGACCGGTAGCATCTTCGTCCCTGAACTGCCATTAGTCATATCCACGATCTTCCTCATTTCTGTATTAATTGGCTACCTGGCGATGTACCTGCCAAAGTACTTTTCGGGGATGCCTCAGAGGAAGATGATCCGGCAAATACCCCGGGCACTGATCATCTTTGTTGTAGCGGCATATATCATTGCCAATGTGGTGGTTGCACTCGGGGTCTTTGCATGGTACATCATCAGGGACATTAGTCTTCACGGATTTTTTCACCAGCTCTTTACAAGGGAACTGCCTTATGCCAGCATTCGCATGATATCCGGCATGATGTTTTTCTCACTGGCATTTTTTTATGTGCTCTGGCGGAAAGCCGCACTCAATGAACTGTCACTGCGTGAAGAGACACTTCGTGCACAATATGCCAACCTGAAAGCAGGCATTAACCCTCACTTCCTGTTCAACAGCCTTAACACCCTTTCGGAACTGGTGCACGAGGATGCTGCCAAAGCGGATGATTATATCCAGAAACTCTCTTCAGTCTACCGGTATGTGATCGAGCATGAAAATACCAACCTCATCTCCCTTAAAGATGAATTGGAATTCGTCGATAAGTACTTCCGGCTGCAGCAGGTCCGATCCGGGGAGAAGATCATCCTGGAAAAGCAGGTGCCGGATGCCGGAGATTACCTGACCATTCCGGTTTCAGTCCAGTCGCTGGTGGAAAACGCCGTCAAGCATAATGTAGCCTCAGCATTGTCACCTCTGAAAATCGACCTGTTTACCGATGACGGTTACCTGGTTGTCCGGAACACACTTCAGCGAAAAAACAGACCCGGGATATCCACCGGCACCGGACTTGAAAATCTGAAACACAGGCTCAGCCTGGTGATGGAAAAAGAACTGCTTATCTCAGAGACGGAAACACATTTTGAAGTCAGATTACCCTTACTAAACGCCGATGATGAAAATACTGATCATAGAGGATGAAGCGCCTGCAGCCGCTATACTGAAACGGCTTCTCCGGCAGACAAGGCGCAATATCGTTATAGAAGCCGTCCTGGAGACCGTCGAAGCTTCCGTGAACTGGCTGTCGGAAAACCCGCACCCCGACCTGGTGTTCATGGATGTTCAGCTCGACGACGGACTTTGTTTTGAGATCTTCGAGAGTGTCGTACTGAAATCGCCGGTTGTGTTTACCACCGCCTATGATGAATACGCCCTGAGGGCTTTCCGAGTCAACAGCATCGATTATATCCTCAAACCCATGACTGTTGAAGCGGTGCAACGGGCCGTCGAAAAATATGAGACCTTATTTGCCGGGAGGGATTATGACGAAAAACTGAAAAAACTGCTGGTCATGCTTCCACCTGCCGGGAGGGAACGCTTCCTGGTGAAGATCGGGGAACACTACCGGCCGGTTCAAAGTTCCAATATCCGCTGTGCTTACATCATGGACCGTAGTAATTTCTTCTTCATGAAAACCGGCAAAAGTTACCCGGTGGACTATTCACTGGATAAGCTCGAAAGGTTGCTCGATCCTTCAGGATTCTTCAGGGTAAACCGTAACGTCATCATCAGTTACACTTCCATAAAAGATCTGGTGAGCTACAGCGCCAGCCGGATAAAGGTAGACCTTGAAGGCTGGAACAATACGGAGGATGAGATCATCGTCAGCCGTGACCGTGTTGCTGCGTTTAAAGCCTGGATGGAGAGATGATCTGACGATGGAATTCAGAGGATACATCTCTTAATGCAGGAGGCTGTCTCAAAAGTCCTCTTCTAATGAACTAAGTCGTTGTGATGACCGTTTCTTTCATTTGAACTTTCGGTTGTGCATTACTAAAAAACCTCTCGTTTTACAACAAAGTTTATCGAAGTGAACACCCCCTCGCCTTCCAGGAGAGGGGGCCGGGGGGGTGAGGTGGAACGAAGCAATGATGTCCTGACTTATTCCTAACCTCTATCCACTAACCCCTAACCCCTAATCTCTAATCTCTAAACCCTAACATCGTGCTTCCCCTTGTCCACCCCTCCCCAACCCCTCCCCTGAGGGAGAGGGGCTTGTCTTCTAATGAACTAAGTCGTTGTGATGACCGTTTTCTTTCATTTGAACTTTCGGTTGTGCATTACTAAAAAACCTCTCGTTTTACAACAAAGTTTATCGAAGTGAACACCCCCTCGCCTTTCAGGAGAGGGGGCCGGGGGGTGAGGTGGAACGAAGCAATGATGTCCTGACTTATTCCTAACCTCTAACCCCTAACCCCTAATCTCTAATCTCTAAACCCTAACATCGTGCTTCCCCTTGTCCACCCCTCCCCAACCCCTCCCCTGAGGGAGAGGGGCTTGTCTTCTAATGAACTAAGTCGTTGTGATGACCGCGCTTTCTTTCATTCAAACTTTCGGTTGTGCATTACTAAAAAACCTCTCGTTTTACAACAAAGTTTATCGAAGTGAACACCCCCTCTGCCTTTCAGGAGAGGGGGCCGGGGGGGTGAGGTGGAACGAAGCAATGATGTCCTGACTTATTCCTAACCTCTATCCACTAACCCCTAACCCCTCCCCTCTCCTCTCCATCTCCAATCTCCAATCCCCAATCTCTAATCTCTAAACTCTAACATTTCTTCTCCTTCCTGTCCACCCCTCCCCAACCCCTCCCCTGAGGGAGAGGGGCTTGTCTTCTAATGAACTAAGTCGTTGTGATGACCGTTTTCTTTCATTCAAACTTTCGGTTGTGCATTACTAAAAAACCTCTCGTTTTACAACAAAGTTTATCGAAGTGAACACCCCCTCTGCCTTTCAGGAGAGGGGGCCGGGGGGGTGAGGTGGAACGAAGCAATGATGTCCTGACTTATTCCTAACCTCTATCCACTAACCCCTAACCCCTAATCTCTAATCTCTAAACCCTAACATCGTGCTTCCCCTTGTCCACCCCTCCCCAACCCCTCCCCTGAGGGAGAGGGGCTTGTCTTCTAATGAACTAAGTCGTTGTGATGACCGTTTTCTTTCATTCAAACTTTCGGTTGTGCATTACTAAAAAACCTCTCGTTTTACAACAAAGTTTATCGAAGTGAACACCCCCTCTGCCTTTCAGGAGAGGGGGCCGGGGGGGTGAGGTGGAACGAAGCAATGATATCCCGATTATCCCTTTCCCCATAACTTCCATAACTTCCCCTACCTTATCTTCATAGCCTTCACCGAATAAAAAGAACGATCCGCAAACTGCACCGAGATAAAATACAGGCCGGGAGCAAGATTTCCAGTTTGCACGATTTTATTTGTCGTGAACAAGGAATTTTCTTCATAAACCACCTTACCATATATATCATAAACGGTTATCGCCGTCACTGTCCGGTCTGATCGGATAGTCAGATGCCCATGGAAAGGATTTGGGTAAATATTCAGTTTTTGGTATGAATCATTACTCACTTTAAGAGATAACAAATTACAGTTATCACAAGTCGAATCCTGATCTGAACATTCCGAATAGCCACTTAAATAATACATGGTTTCACCACAGACTACGAAAGGTATGGAATATCCTAAGAGTCCATTTGAATATCCAATGCCTTCAATTAAATAAGGGGGAGAACAGTCCCCTGGATAACCCGTACCAAATTCACTGTATCTTTTATGATACCGGCCGGATATTTCCACTGAATCTATAACTTTAACAACGATAAAACTTCTTATATCATCAATAGAATACCATTCTCCTTTAATAGTATCACCGATATCAATATTAAAATCATATATCGTTATTGGCTGATCCCCACCCGTGGGGATATATTGAACTGTTTTATCAGCGGAATTTCTGATAAATCCGATTATTGAGCTGGTTGTATAATAGTGGTCACCTCTAATTGGCGAAACCAGCTTTTCTTCATACAATTTATAATACAACAGATTGCCAATAGTTGTATCACCACAACAGAATTTTGTAATTTCTTCAATTTTATCCATAAATGAGTCATATTCCTCATACCAAACACCCTCTTTAAAATTCATCGGAATATATTCCTGGGAGAACAGGGATCTTACTCAGTGCAAGCAACAACACTACACTAAAAAATTTACGGAATAATTTTATGCAACGTGCCATGGTAGTTAATTTTTATTGATTGAGCCATAGTCTATATCCACAACAGCGCCTGTTTCGGTATTGAAGGCATCACCATCGGAAAGTTCGATGCTGCCATTATTGGCTATTGTAATACTTCCGCCGTTTAATACAACCGTATTGCCATTGATCAGATGTCCGCCCTGAATGGTGACCATACCGTTGTCTCCGATATATAGTGTACACTCGGGTGCCAGGGTGATATCTGAAGTTATTACAACCCGGCCGCCATCCTGGACATAAATATCATTACAAAAACTTTGTGGTGAGTGCCAACTTTCAATTGATGTAACATATATCGGATTTTTATCATTTTTAGTTATAATATAAGGTATATCAAAACTAATTATATCTAATCCAGATCTGCATTTATAAAATAAGTTACAACTGAATTTAGAAAAAAAAAATCATCTATCAATTTAGAAAGATTCCGGATAATAATTCATAGAAAAACAGATTGTATGAATAGATGAAAGACCATGCATGAAACATATGCGGATTTACTATTATGCATGTTTAGTTTTGTTCCGTTTAATTGTTTGGAGATTGGAGATTAGAGATTAGAGATTAGAGATTAGAGATTAGAGATTAGAGATTAGAGATTAGAGATTAGAGATTAGAGATTAGAGATTATAAGTAAAAAGTAAAAAAAGAGGATGAAATAAACAGTGATTTCCGGGAAAAATAGAGTAATAAATAACCTGATAAATGAATTCCCAACTGCACAACTAAGGTTAAAGGTCGGAAATACATATCACTTCTTTCCCGGGCTGTCAGCTACCGGCTCTTACTTACTTTCTCACTTTCTCACTTTCTCACTTCTTCCTGCGTCTCCACCCAGACTCCCAACTTCATAACTCTATAACTCCATCACTTCATAACTTCTCTCCCCCCTCCCAAAACTGGAATTTTCGCAAAAACATCCTTACCTTAGCCTTCGATAATTACCAGCTCTTGCAATAATTAACACAAATTTATCATGAAACGATTTTTACTTGTACTGCTGTTTGTCCCTTTTTTAGCAGGGACTGCCCGGTCACAAACTGTCTTCAGCAAGGATGGCGGAATGTACACCGCTCTCCTCGATGACCTGCACAACGACCTTATGAACAGCCGCATGCTCCGGACAGTCAATCTTGATGGAAAGGAACGCCTGATGTTCGTATCTTGGATGCGCGATCATGTTCATACCATGAAGGCCTACAAGTATTGGGAAACAGATCTCTCCAGCTATCTTGAGTTCTTCCTGAACCATCAGACACCTAAAGGAATGTATTATGACTACTGGGATTCATACAAGAATCACAATGTTGGTCAGCTCTATTTTACCAATGTTTTTGACAACCAGTTTTATTTCGTCGATGTCAAAGGTCAGCTCTTCTTTTTCAGAATGCCTATCGAGGCCGACAATGAGTACCTGGCTGTCGAAGGCGTTTACACCAACTGGCAGACCTCGGGAGACAAGGCCTTCATTTCAAAATGGATCCCCACCCTGGTGAAGGGGCTGAAGTATGAGATGTCGGATCCCCTGCGCTGGTCGCAAAAGTATCAGCTGGTTAAACGACCGTATTCGATCGACACCTGGGATTACACCTCAGAACCCGACAGCCTTAAGGACAACGCCAGGCTCATTTATCATATCGGTAATGATTTAAATACCCCCAAAGGGATCATGCACGGCGACAACAGCGGGATGTACCAGGCCTGTGAGCAACTTTCAGCCATGTATAGCGCCCTTGACAATCCCGTCGACGCAAAAGAATGGAAACTTCAGGGTGACCTGTTCCGGACCAGGCTGAACAAGACCTGCTGGAACGGGAAGTACTATGCCCATTTCATTCCGGAAGAGCCGGTGCCGCCGCAGATAAAATCCAATCCGTATACCGCCCTCAGTCTCTCCAACACCTACGATATTAACCGCGGTGCTCCAACCACGGAAATGGCCGGTTCCATCATCCGGGCCTATCAGAAGGTGAGGCAGGAAACCCGCGACTCTATCATTGCCGGGTGGTTCGGTATCTACCCGTTCATCCAACCCCAGTTCGGCAAATATAAGGCGGGTGAATATATGGATGGCGCCGTGCTGCCCCTCGTAGGCGGAGAGCTCACCAAAGCCGCCTTTGAAAACGGCTATGAGAAATTCGCCGTGGAACAGCTGAACCTGCTCAACGAGATCATGGATAAAAACAAACGTCAATTGCCGGGATGTGTGAACGCCGACGGCACCTCCCAATCGGAAGATATTCCCGACGTATGGGGACAGGCTGCCTTTGTCAGCGCCCTGGTGGAAGGACTTGCCGGCGTGGTTGATAAATCGGTACTCTTCCATCAGGTTGAGATATCACCCCGCTGGATCTTTGCCGGTGTAGATAAAATGTCGGTGAAAGTAGGTTACGGAGGTGACGGTAACCAGGTCAGCTATACCTATACCTATAAGGCCGGAAGCAAAATAATGACACGTCACAACCTCCGGATCTTTCAATCAGATGACCCTGCGCCTGCCCTTCCCCGAAGGCACCTCAAAAGCGGTTGCCACGGTCGATAAGAAACCCCTGCCCGTTACGGTCGAGGACGTAAATGGTTCACTGTATGCAGTCATAAGTAGTAACGGAAGCGAGCACGAGGTATCGGTGGTTTTTAAATGAAAATTTCAGGTACATCGTTACCTGAAAACCGTGGGTTCTATAACAAAGTCAATCGAAGTGAACACCCCCTCGCCTTCCAGGAGAGGGGGCCGGGGGGGTGAGGTGGAACGAAGGAATAAAGTCCTGACTTATTCCTAACCTCTAACCACTAACCCCTAATCTCTAATCTCTAAACCCTAATCTCTAATCTCTAAACCCTAACCTCGTTCTTCCCCTTGTCCACCCCTCCCCAACCCCTCCCCTGAGGGAGAGGGGCTTCTCTTCTAATGAACTAAGTCGTTGTGATGACCATTTCTTTCATTCAAACTTTCGGTAGCTCATTACTAAAAAACCTCTCGTTTTACAACAAAGTTAATCGAAGTGAACACCCCCTCGCCTTCCAGGAGAGGGGGCCGGGGGGGTGAGGTGGAACGAAGGAATAAAGTCCTGACTTATTCCTAACCTCTAACCACTAACCCCTAATCTCTATTCTCTAATCTCTAAACCCTAACCTCGTTCTTCCCCTTGTCCACCCCTCCCCAACCCCTCCCCTGAGGGAGAGGGGCTTCTCTTCTAATGACCTAAGTCGTTGTGATGACCATTTCTTTCATTCAAACTTTCGGTAATACATTACTAAAAAACCTCTCGTTCTACAACAAAGTTAATCGAAGTGAACACCCCCTCTGCCTTCCAGGAGAGGGGCTTCTCTTCTAATGAACTAAGTCGTTGTGATGACCATTTCTTTCATTCAAACTTTCGGTAGCTCATTACTAAAAAACCTCTCGTTCTACAACAAAGTTAATCGAAGTGAACACCCCCTCGCCTTCCAGGAGAGGGGGCCGGGGGGGTGAGGTGACACGAAGCAATGATGTCCCGATTATCCCCAAATAACTCTAAGCTTCCCTGCAGTTCTCCCCTACTCCGAATACTATCACCTGTTATTCCTATCCCCCCTGTGCCTTCTATCCCGTCTTCTGAATAACCGGAATTTACGCAGCGTTTCAATTACTCTTTCACGGAATGCTTCCTGCTCACTATAGTCGTCACAGTCAAGCATTCTTGTTACTTGGTCACTGATCGTAAACGTGTCATTTTTCATCTCCTGAAAATTGTGATCGGCATACACATTTTTCATGAAGGTTGCAAAAATGGGAAGTGCCGTGGCGGCACCCTGACCGTTTCTGAAGCTCCTGAACCGGATGTCAGGCAGTTCGCCCCCTACCCAGACACCGGCTACCAGTGCGGGTGTATAGCCGATGAACCAGCCGTCGGCATGGTTCTGTGAAGTACCGGTTTTCCCGGCTATATCCATGGTCAGCCCGTAGCGGGAACGGAGGGCTGTGGCGGTACCCTGGTTAACGACGTTCTGAAGCATGGCGGTCATGATCTCTGCGTCCTCCTGGCTGAACACTCTCGTTGTGCCTGCGTCTGTACTGTCCCTGAACAAAACGTTGCCTTCATTGTCGGATATGCCAGTGAGATAAACAGGGTCGCGGGCAACACCTCCGTCTGCAATCGTACGGTAAACGTTGATCATCTCGTACAACGACACGCTGGCGGTACCCAGGGCAATGGAAGGCACATCAGGCAGTTCTGATCTGATCCCCGATTCATGGGCCAGATCCACAACCTTATCGGTACCGGTTTCCATGATGAGTGCTGCGGTAATGGTGTTTACCGAATGGGTCAGGGCGCCTTTGACCGAATAGCTTCCGCCGTATTTGTTGTCAGCGTTCTGTGGACTCCAGTCATCATACTCAGGGTAAACAACACTGTCGTTCCTGTAAAAGTCACATGGCTTAACACCATTCTGCAATGCCGCCAGGTACACCAACGGCTTGAAAGCCGAACCCGGCTGACGCTTCGACATGACATGGTCATACTTGAAATATTTGAAGTCGACACCTCCCACCCAGGCCCTGATTGCAGCTGTTCTGACATCCTCGGCCAGGAAACCGGTCTGGAGAAAATGCATAAAATACCGGAGAGAATCCATCCGGGTAAATCGTTTTTCTTTATCCCCTTCCCAGCTGAACACCGTCATTTCCTGCCTTACCGTATCTTCTTTGCCCTGCACACCTGCTTTTATCCTAAGGTACTGATCCCCGCCCTGCTGCAGACCTGTCCATATATCGCGGTTTTTCCATTCCGAATCAAAGACAGACTGCAGACGTTTCATCTGTTCGGCCACGGCATCTTCGGCATGCTGCTGTAACCTCGAATCAATCGTGGTATAGATCTTCAGACCATCCATATAGAGATTATAGGATTCTCCATCATCCTTAACATGACGGCTACACCATTCCTCCATATCCTGGCGGAGGAATTCCCTGAAATACGGCGCAATACCCGCATAATAAGGAAGGGATGAATAATCCAGCTCAAGGGGAAGAGACTGGAGCGAATCAGTCTGCTCTTCCGTAAGATAGCCGTAATGTTCCATCTGACTCAGAACAACATTTCGCCGCAATTTAGATCTTGCGGGATATTTTCTTGGATTGTAATAGGAAGTGGCTTTAAGCATGCCGACAAGCAAGGCTGTTTCTTCCATGTCCAGGTCAAGCGGATTCTTGTTGAAATAAAGTTTTGCGGCTGTCCTGATACCGTAGGTATCTTCACCAAAAGGGACGGTATTCAGATAAAGTGCCAGGATATCATCCTTACTGTATATCCTTTCAATCCTGAGGGCAATAAACATCTCCTGCAGCTTGTTCACCGGAAGGGAGAGGATGCCGTAATCCTTTCGCGGGAAGAGGTTCTTTGCCAGCTGCTGGGTGATGGTACTTCCTCCTCCCGAACTGCTGTGGTTCAGAAGGATGGTCTTAAAAAATACACGGAAAAGACTTCGGACGTCAATGCCACCATGCTGGTAAAAGCGGGCATCCTCGGTGGATAAAAGGGCTTCCCGTATGGCAGGGGTCAGTTCACCGTCTTTCAGATCGACGCGGTTCTGGATGTAATACCGCCCCATGAGCACACTGTCGGACGAAAACACTTCCGAAGCGAGGGGATGACGGATGGACTGAAGCTCATCCATGGCCGGTAATTTCCCGAAAGCCCCGGCATAAACCAGAAGGATAAGCAGGAGTACGACCGAGATACCCGAAACAGCAAGGTAAAGAAAGCTCCTGATCAGTATTTTTTTAACAGGAACATCGTGGATCTTGCCTTTCCGGAAAAGGGAACGGATGCCATGTGCAGTTTTTTTATACCATTGACTGAGACGCCGGCCGTATGCCATCCTTTTTTTCCGATATTTAATGATATTATTTATTATGTTCGCTCGCTGCCCCGACGTTCCGAATGCCTTTTTTAATGTTGGGCACCTTCGGAGTGCAAGGTAAATAGATATATTGTTTGATCATTTCCATCACCATTATTCCCATAGACATGCCATGGCATGTCTCCACGAAGGAGCATCATCCCCCGCTGCATCCCCCCTTGATCTCCGTTGTCCTTGTCTCCACATCCAGCATCTGGTCGATGGTTGTGACTCCTTTCAGGGTGAAATCAACGAAGTCGGAACCTACCTGGGAGACCACCCCACCAAACTTATTGGAAAACAACTGGAAGTTTATTTCATCACCGCTGAGTGGATTGCCGTTGCCATAGGTGCCTTTGAGCCTGAATTTCTTGGTGAAGGGCATCCTGATATTGTTCAGGGTCTGAACCGCATCGTATACTTGAATAGCTGTTTCCGGACCGATCTCGATCGTCCTTTCCCGTGAAATGACAACTTCAGTGCTGTTGGTAGCTTCCCAGTAATTTGAAGTGGTTTGTGTACTGGAGGTGGTATAGGTATACCCGGCGGTGGCTTCCATGCTGTAGGTGGCATCGGCCCCGAAAAATGTCGCATCAACATCCACACCTGCAGTCACCTCTGCGGAATACTCATTACTGGAAAACAATGCCAGGCTTTCCTCGGTGCCTGAGGTGAAAGACTGTGTGCGGCTTTCACTGCGTCCGACGGTTTCCGACAAGGTAGCCGGAGAACAGTTGCGCAGTGTGGCCTTATAGGCAAATTCCAGTTTGGCAGCCGGAAGAACCGGTTGCTCGAAATCTGTTCCCATGTCGGTGATGCTCCACACGATATCTCCGTTGAGCAAACGGAATAGCGAGGAAGAGGATGTCGATCTGACCAGGTAGACCAGGCCGAAATCGGGTTCCGTCCATAACAGGTTACCCCCTGTTTTAAACCTGATTCTTACCCATCCACTTGAATCGGGAGACACGATCATTTTAAGGTCCTCCGGGACATTCCCGGCATCATATGTTGCCGCACTTTCATAAAAATCACCAAACATATCAAAGTCCATCAGGTAACCCCGGTATGAAGTCATGCAATACACCGAGTCGGCTTCACCCTGCACATGTCTGAAATAATACAGCTCGTTCTGGTTATTCTGAAGGGTATAATCACTTGTACCCACCGGCAGATGCCCTGGAGATATGGAATTGTACTGCGGGATACTGATCACTTTCCCGTCACTCTGACACTGAACGATAAAAGGCAAATCAGCATTCAGCTTTGCCGGGGGATTGATCGCCGGCAGGTCGGAGTCAATCTCCAGAGGGTAATCCGACGCATCCACGATCTGGTTGTCAAGCGAAAGTTCTCCCAGGAGTTTTTGGGATGCATCATACACCTTGATATCCAGTCCGACGCCGTTTTCAAAACTACTGACTTCAGTATCGGTCAGGCTGTCGATATAATATTTCAGGACTGTGACGTAAGTCTTTGGATCCACGGCCAATGAACGGGAGAAGCCCGATAAGTCCCCCTGGATATTCACCTGCAGATGGTCGGGATGATACCCTTTTTTTGCAATGGGACGGGTATTGAGGATCAAACCGACGCTGCCCGAATCCGTCTGCAGATCGGAACTGATCGTATCGCTTATGTTTACCTTGGGCTGAGTTGAATTATCTTTCTTACAATTTCCGGTAATAAATACGATGACGAGGATGAGTAGAACGATAAGAAAGCGGCTGTTTTTCATGTCTTTGGTATTATGGTGGAAACTCATTTTATAACATTAAGAATGAAGATATTGTTTAGAGGCGAATCATTTTATACGACATGAGGCCTTACCTGCTCTTCAGTTTGTGTATAAACAGATGTAAAAGCCATTGTTTAGATTGCAGTGTCTTTCTATTCTTGACAAATTTTCTTATATTGCGATAATAGCCGTGATAATATGCTGACAATGGATAAACAAAAATTTGAGCTTGAATATACCCTGAACACATCTCCGAAAGTTCTCTTTGATCGTCTGAGTACGCCTGATGGCCTGGCTGAATGGTTCGCCAATGATGTAAACATGGAAGACAAAATTTATACTTTCATATGGGAAGGTTCGGAACAACAGGCTGAAATCGTCCAGATCAAAGACCTGAAATATATACGTTTTCACTGGCTTGACGAGGATCAGGAAAGCTCGTTTTTTGAATTTCGGATCAAACAGGATGACCTGACCGGTGATGTGGCTCTGCTTATAACCGATTTTGCCGAAGAGGATGAGAAAGATGATGCGGTAGATCTCTGGGACTCCCAGATCTCCGAACTCAAACATGCCATCGGTTTATAGTGGTTTCATTAAAATAACTTACCTTTGTTTGCGTTACACTGAGGTGGTGAATCTATTTAGGCGCAAATGTGAAAAAGCTTTATAAACTTACATTATCCTCCTTTCTCGGACCTTTTGTTTTGACCTTTTTCATAGTCGTTTTTGTCCTTCTCATGCAATTTTTATGGAAGTACATCGACGATCTTGTCGGTAAAGGACTCAAATTCCCCGTTATCTCGGAATTGTTATTGTATACCTCAGCCAGCCTGGTGCCCATGGCCCTGCCCCTGGCTGTCCTGCTGGCTTCCCTCATGGCATTCGGAAACCTGGGTGAAAATAACGAGTTGCTTGCTCTGAAGTCTGCCGGTATATCCCTTCAGCGTATTATGAACCCTCTGATTGTGCTTATCACCATCATCTCCATCGGGGCCTTAATGTTCAATAACTATGTCCTGCCTTATACAAATCTCAAATTCAGGTCCCTTCTGTATGACATCCAGCGACAGAACCCTGAAATGCAGATAAAAACCGGCATTTTTGACAATACCCTTGAGGGATACAGCATACGTATTGCGGAGAGGGACCCGAAAACAAGCCTTCTCAAAAATATCATGATCTATGACCATACCGATCATGTAGGGAATATTATCGTCACCATTGCAGATTCAGGGTATATGAAAATGACCGAGGACAAACGCTACCTGCTTCTCACCCTGTATAATGGGGAGACGTATACCGAAATGCAGAAACAGCGGAGAAGGATCAGGGATAAGTCATACCCGTCGAGGAGGGATAAATTCGAAAAGCAGGAAATGATCATCGAAATGGTTGATTTCGGACTGAAACGTACCGATGAAAACCTGTTCAAAAGTTCATACCAGATGATGAACCTTAAACAGCTGGCTTATGTTGAAGATTCCCTGAAGGGCGATATCCGTCTCACCGAACATTCGCTGCAGACGACACTGGAAAAGTCGAGTTATTACAAAAACAAAAATTATCTCAGGAAGGTCGGATTCAGAACAGTTGTCTCCGACACTGCCGGTAATGCCGACAGCCTCAAAACTGAAAAGAAGGAACGGATCATCAACATGAATATGGATTCCATTTATGACCACATGAACAACAACGAGAAACAAAGGGTGGTGGCACAGGCACTGGGTTATGCACGGGGCGCGATGAATTACATCAATAACAATTATGTCAATAGTGACAATATGGTCAAAAGACTCCGCAAGTATGAAATTGAGACACAGCGAAAATTCACCCTTTCTTTTGCCTGTCTGATCTTTTTCTTCATCGGAGCTCCCCTTGGAGCCATCATCCGCAAAGGCGGACTTGGTATGCCGGTGGTGATCTCGGTACTGTTCTTCCTTGTGTATTATATCATTTCTATTACGGGCGAGAAATTTGTACGCGAAAGCGTTATCAGTGCTTTTTCAGGCATGTGGCTGTCAACCTTCATCCTGATTCCTCTCAGTGCCTTCCTGACCTACAAAGCATCCACTGATTCGGTGATCATGAACATCGACACGTACTTCAACTTCTTTAAACGTATTTTCAAAAAAAGGAAATCCTAAGCTTCGCTCAATGAAGATACTGATCCTGTCATCCAAAGTTCCCTTTCCTCCCAAAGACGGGGGGAGCATTGCAACACTCAGCCTGGCTGAGGGGCTTTCCGATGTAGGAAACGAGGTGGTCATGCTCTGCATGAACACGTCAAAACACGCGTTTGACGTCGGGCATATTCCCGGGGTGCTTAAAAAGAAAATACGCTTCCTCTCGGTCGACCATGATACAAGAATCAACCCGCTGAAGCTGATCCTCAACATCCTGTTTTCCCGCCAACCTTATAATGCCAGGCGTTTTTACTCGCCAGCCTTTAATCGTTACCTTACCAGACTTCTAAAAAACGAACTCTTCGATGTGGTTCAGATCGAAGGTCCTTATATGGGATATTATATTCCGGCTATCCGGAACAATGCCGGCGAAGCCATTCTCACACTCCGGGCACATAACGTGGAACACGAGATCTGGCAAAGAAAAGTGATGAGGACACGTAATCCGTTCCTCCGCTTTTACTTTGTCCTGTTGTCGGAACGAATACGAAAATTCGAAGCAGATGTGCTCAGGAAGTGCGACTGCCTTGTGGCTATTTCCGACCGTGACCGCAAACAACTTTTAATGCTGAAAGAAATCAGGAATATTACGATCCCTACAGGACTGAACCCTCACAGGTATCCTACTCCCAAAGAACCAGAATTCCCAACCCTTTTTTATATCGGCGCCCTCGACTGGATGCCAAACCAGGAAGGCATATCCTGGTTTGTCGACGAAGTGTTTCCTGTCATCAGGAAACAGGTCCCTTCCATCGTTCTCCATATCGCCGGACGGAATGCCCCGTCATGGCTGGTAAACAAATTTGACCGCATGAAAGAAGGTATCGTCTTTCACGGGGAAGTGGAAAATGCCTATCAGTTCATGAACCGCTACGCTATCTTCGTGAGCCCATTGTTCACCGGCAGTGGTATCCGGATCAAAATTCTTGAAGGTATGATGATGCAACGGGCTATCGTTGCCACCTCCATCGCTGCAGAAGGCATCCCGGTCTCCGACAGGAAGAATATCCTGATCACCGACGGCGCGGAGACTATGGCTGCCATGATCTCCGAACTGTGCTGCAATAAGTCCGGCTACGACGAATTAGCAAGAAATTCAAGGACTTTCGTTATAGAAAATTTTAATAACTTAGCAACCTGTAAGAGGTTAGATGATTTTTACAGAAAGAAACCGGCATGATCTCCCTAATACTCTTTTGGCTGGCAGTTTTCCTGGTCTTTCATTCTTATGTGCTCTATCCGGTGATTCTGAAGCTTCTGGCAAAAGGCAAAAAAGACAATGATGAGGTTTACCAGCTGGATGAAGATTTGCCCTTTGTTTCCATTATCATGTCGGTCCATAACGAGGAAGATGTTATCGTGGAGAAAATTAAAAGTATCTTCTATACTTCTTTCCCTTTTAAACGTTTCGAGCTTCTCATAGGATCGGATGCCTCAACAGACGGAACCAACAAGATCTGCAGTATCTACGCAGCCAATTATAAACAACTTAAGTTCTACCCTTTCCTGCAGAGACAGGGAAAACCTTCAGTCATCAATGCCCTGTCGGAAAAAGCCTCGGGTGAAATCCTGATCCTTACCGATGCCAAGGTCTTTTTCAACCTCGATACCATCTATGAACTTACTAAACATTTCAGAAATGAGGATATCGATATTGTAGGCGGAAATATCATCAATGAGAAAACGCGAAGGGATGGCATCTCCATTCAGGAAAAAGCATTTATGAGCCGTGAGATCATGATGAAATACTATGAAGGACTCATCTGGGCAAAAACCATGGGTGTTTACGGTGCAGTCTATGCCATCCGGAAAAAGGCCATGGTGAAGGTACCTGATAAATTTACCGTGGATGACTTCTTCATCACCATGAACGTGATCAAAAAAAACCGGAAAGCCATCATGGAGTTAAAGGCCCTGACAGGGGAAGAAGTTCCGAATGAGATGTCAATGGAATTCCGCCGCAAAGTCAGAATATCGGCCGGCAATTTTCAAAACCTGAACAGATTCTGCTCTCTCCTCTGGCCCCCATGGACCTCCACCGCCTTCGCTTTCTGGTCTCATAAGGTGATCAGATGGACGGGGCCCTTCATCCTGCTCACTGCACTTGTTACCTGTGGCCTTCTGTCGCTGCATTCTTTGCTCTACCTGGTATCTTTTTGCACTGCAGATTTTTGTGATGATCATCCCTATATTTGATATAATTCTGAGGAAATTTAATATACATATTATAATTTTGCGGTTTATTACGCATTTTTATGCGATGAACCTGGCATTATTGATTGGTTTTTTTAAAAATGTATTTGGTCTGAGGACCAATATCTGGCAACCTACAAGGAGATAAATCGTGGATAAGATTGAGTTGAATACAATAGAACAAGCAGTTGAAGACATCAGGAACGGTAAAATTGTGATCGTGGTGGATGATGAGAACCGTGAGAATGAAGGTGATTTTGTTGCTGCAGCAGAGCTTGTGACTCCCGAAACGGTGAACTTTATGGCCACCCACGGACGGGGGCTGATCTGTGCCGCCATTACGGAAGAAAGATGTGATGAGCTGGACCTTCAGATGATGGTCGGGAAAAATACAAGTGTGCATCTTACGGCCTTCACCGTATCGGTCGACCTGACAGGGAAAGGATGCACAACGGGAATCTCGGCATCTGACAGGGCCAAGACCATCAACGCCCTTGTGGATCCGGCTACCAGGCCGGAAGACCTCGCCAGGCCCGGACATATTTTTCCTCTGAAGGCAAAACGGAACGGCGTCCTGAGGCGGTCGGGGCATACAGAAGCGGCCGTCGACCTCTCTAAACTTGCCGGGCTGAAACCGGGTGGTGTTCTGGTGGAGATCATGAACGAAGATGGTACCATGGCCCGCCTTCCCCAGCTGATGGACATTGCTAAAAAATTTGACGTTAAAATCATCACCATCAAGGACCTCATCTCGTACCGGCTAAGATCCGAGAGCATCATCATCAAAGGGGTTGAAGTTGATCTTCCCACGGAATACGGCCATTTCCGGCTTATCCCGTTCATTCAGAAATCGAATGGCATGGAACACGTGGCCCTCATTAAGGGAAAATGGACCAAAAACGATCCGGTCCTGGTCAGGGTACATTCATCCTGTGTGACGGGTGACATCTTTCATTCTTACCGCTGCGACTGTGGCCAGCAACTTGAGAACGCCATGAAAATGATCGAGAAGAAAGGGCAGGGCGTTATCCTGTATATGAACCAGGAAGGAAGGGGTATCGGACTTTTCAATAAGATCAGGGCCTATAAACTGCAGGAAGAAGGTTACGATACTGTTGAAGCCAACCTCAGGCTGGGCTTTAACGATGATGAACGGGACTACGGTGTCGGGGCCAGCATGATGCATGCCCTGGGCCTTGGGAAAATACAGCTTATTACCAATAATCCGGTCAAACGTGCCGGCCTCGAAGGCTATGGGATTGAGATCGTCGGGAATGTTCCCCTGGTTATCCAACCTAATAAGTACAACCGCTTCTATATGGAAACCAAAAGGGACAAGATGGGGCACTACCTGAACATAGCCCGTTACGACCAGGATAAAAAGACAGGAGAAGATTGATCACCGGCACTGCTCGGCATGAATCACGGAGCAATATGAGAATCATTTACATGGGAACGCCCGAATTTGCAGTTGCACCTCTGGAAGCTCTCCTGAACGAAGGTTATGAGGTTGCAGCTGTGATCACCGCCCCCGACAAACCTGCCGGCAGGGGAAAAATACTTCAGGCACCACCCGTCAAAGAATTTGCCGTAAAAAAAGGACTGAAGATCCTCCAACCGGAAAAACTTAAAAATGCCGGATTTCTCAAGGATCTAAGCTCCCTTCATGCCGACCTGCAGATCGTGGTGGCCTTCCGGATGCTGCCTGAAGAAGTCTGGGCCCTGCCGCCCCTGGGTACCTTTAACCTGCATGCCTCACTGCTCCCTCAATACCGCGGTGCAGCACCCATCAACCGTGCCATCATGAACGGCGAAAAAGTTACCGGCCTCACCACCTTCTTTATCGACAAGGAAATTGATACAGGGAAAATCATACTGCAGGAAAAAATGGATATCGGCCCTGAAGAAACAGCCGGTGAACTTCACGACCGGATGATGGTTGAAGGTGCCCGGCTGGTGGTCAGAACCGTCAGGGCCATTGAATCCGACAGGGTCAAAACACTTCCGCAGGAAACACCGGCCCAAAATTCCCTCATCCTGAAACCGGCACCGAAAATATTCAAAGAGGATACGAACATCGACTGGTCCGCCGGAGTTGAAAAGATCTTTAACCTCATCAGAGGGCTCAGCCCATACCCTTCCGCACAGGCAACACTCATCAATGAAGAGGGTGACCGTATCCCCATGAAAATCTTTTTCGCACATTATTCACGGGAAAACCACTCTCTTACACCAGGTACGATCAGGACGGATGGTAAGGACTATCTCCACGTTGCCGCGAAAGATGGTTTTATCCATATCACCAATCTTCTTCAGCCCGGCAAAAAACGTATGGATACCGGAAGTTTCCTCAGGGGCTTCAAAGGAATTGAGAAATGCAGGTTTGTCTGAAGAACCCTTTAAAAATCAGTGAACCGATGCGGGAGGTTGTTGATCCTTATGAGCCGGGATCCTGCAGCCGGGGATGAACGTGCCTCATCCTGCCGGTCATTAATGATCATCAAACTCAATCCGGATCTTATCGTCACGTTTCTCTTCCTCCCTGACTTTCAGCGGAAATAGGCTTCCCCTTTTTTTTGTACGCAGAAGTATCGTATCTCCCGGCTCAGGTTGCGTTCCCGGGGAAATTCCGTTTCTCTCGTAAAGTTTGTCGAGTTTGACACCATAAGCCTGTGAAATGTCCCACATGGTCTCGCCCTCCTTCACTTTATGATAATCATCACCCCTGGCTGCCCTTTTCCTTTTCGGCTGCAGGTAAAGAATCTCGCCTTCTTTCAGTGGGTCATCCGCGTCAATGTCGTTGTACCGGAAGAGTTCATTCCTCACCAGGTCCATCTCTCTCCTCAGACTCTCGTAACTGTCCCCTTCCTTGACCACAATATAATCAATACGGTTGTTTTGGAGAATAGTCCGGCCCGATCCCTGAACACGGCCTTTCCCGGCCATCCGTTCGTTTTTGCTTACCATTCCCGACAGGGACTCCTTCTTCCAGTGCCATAAGATCGAAGCGGTGCAGATCGTTTTCCTCGATAATACGGATAAGCATATCGGCATAGGTCCGGCTGGTAGCGTACCCGGCTTTTTTCAGCCCTTTTGCCCAACCCTGGTAATCCTTTTGATCCAGATCGAACAGGAAAGCATAACGTGGAGTATTCCTGAGAAAGTCGGAATGGTCTATATATGAATCGTATACGGTCTTATATTTTCTGAAGCATTCGTGCCTGGCATCGTCGTCGTGATGGATCTTCTTCCCGGTCCAGTCATTATGGCATTTTATCCCGAAATGATTATTGCCCTTCCTGGCCAGGCTTGAATTGCCGTTATCTGACTCCAGCATACCCTGGGCAAGAGTAATACTTGCCGGAACCCCTGTCCTGAGCATCTCCTTCATTGCCAGATCGCTATACAATTCGATGTAATTTTCACTGCTCATGCGACTTTCCGACTGAGCATCAACATGGACGAAACAAAGATTAAGCAATCCCGCAGCGACAACAAGGTACCATCTCATCACATACATTCTTTTTTCGCATCTAAAATAACATTTTGATATCTTCCAGGCATGGCGAGTTATCAACAACTACTTAAAGCAACGAGATTTGGGGGAATAAGTATGTAGGGAGAGGGAGTGTGGTGAGGGAGTGGGATTGGAGTGAGAGTGGGATTGGTACAGACTGAATCATTGATGGCTGATTATTGTTTAATCGTGTGATACATGACAGCCTCTGGTGAATCCTGAAAAATAGAATTGATTTAAGATTGAATTTGAGATCAGGCGGAGGGTGTCTCTCTCTAGCCCTTTCGATTTTTCCCCAAATTGTTTGAAAATTGGCAGGATAGTGGTTACTTAGCTAAGAATTTGGACGATGAAGAAAAAGACGATAGAAATTGACTATTTCGAGACCACCTCAACCGAGGGTCTTGATGCTACGGAGGTCAGACTGATCCACAAAGCCAAATCTGCAGCAAAGAAGGCTTATGCGCCCTATTCGGGCTTCAGTGTGGGAGCGGCTGTACTTCTGGAGAACGGAGACATCATTACCGGCAGCAACCAGGAAAATGCCTCATATCCCTCGGGTGTCTGCGCCGAGAGAACCGCCCTCTACTACGCCGGTTCTGCCTTTCCGGAGGTGCCGGTAAAAACCATCGCCATTACGGCTTTTTACAAAAATGATTTCATCCGTCTTCCCGTAACACCGTGCGGGGCCTGCAGGCAGGTCATCCTGGAAACACAGCGACGCTACGACAAAAAGATCCGCATCATCATGTTTGGCGAAGATCTGATCCGTATCGTCGATGACGTTCAACAGTTATTACCTTTTCCGTTCGAAAAGATCGGATGAAGGATGAGTATTGAACATCCCGAAAATATCATCAGCCGGGGGTTCCGCAATAAGTTTCAGAGGCACCTGTTTGACAGGATGAATAAAACTCATCTCCCGGGCATGTAAGCTTATTCCACCGTTTTTATTCGATCGTGGGAAGCCATATTTCAGGTCTCCTTTTATTGGACAGCCGACAGCTGCAAGCTGGGCCCTGATCTGGTGGTGCCTGCCCGTATGCAGTTCCACTTCAAGGAGGAAATAATTGTCGGATGCCCCGATCAGCCTGTAGGTAAGTGAAGCTTCCTTTGCGCCGGGTGTGCCGGGATCGCAGATATAACTCTTATTCTGTTTCTCGTTTTTTTTAAGAAAATGCACCAGGGTCTCTTCCTCCCGGGGAGGCATGATTTTTCACCACCGCCCAGTATTTCTTCACCGTTTGTTTGTCGCGGAACAGCGCATTCATCCTGGAAAGGGCCTTACTGGTCTTGGCAAAGACCACCACCCCGCTTACCGGCCTGTCAAGTCTGTGCGGTACGCCGATAAACACATTGCCGGGTTTTAAATCCCGCTCCCCGATAAAGGCTTTCAGGATTTTGTCCAGCGAATCGTCGCCCGTCCGGTCGCCCTGCACAATATCAGAAATACGCTTATTGACCGCGATAAGATGATTATCTTCATAAATGATTTCGGGAACAGAGACCATCACCTCTCAGTATTGTTCTTTCTCATTAGGGAAATCCTGATTCCTCACATCTTCGATATAAGACTGGACAGCGCCAAGCATTTCCTGGTAAAGATTATGATATCTTCTCAGAAAACGGGGAGAGAACTCCTGTGTAATGCCCAGCATATCGTGAACCACAAGTACCTGTCCGTCTACAAGCGGGCCTGCTCCGATACCTATGGTCGGAATCTTTATTGCGGCGGTAACTTCTCCGCCCAGTGACGCCGGGATTTTCTCCAGGACAATGGCAAAACAGCCCGCCTGCTCGAGAACACGTGCATCATCAAGAAGCTTGTCAGCCTCTTCCTTCTCCCTTGCCCTGACAACATAGGTGCCGAATTTATGTATCGACTGCGGGGTAAGTCCCAGGTGACCCATGACAGGTATTCCGGCGGTAAGGATCCGTTCTACCGATTCCTTTATCTCCCTGCCTCCTTCCATTTTCACGGCGCTGGCTCCCGTTTCTTTCATGATCCGGATCGAAGAAGCAAGTGCTTCCTTGGAATTGCCCTGGTATGTTCCAAAAGGAAGGTCGACGACCACCAGGGCACGCTTTACAGCCCTTACCACACCGGAAGCATGGTAAATCATCTCATTAAGGGTGATGGGCAACGTTGTTTCATGTCCCGCCATGACATTTGAAGCTGAATCACCAACCAGTATAACATCAATGCCTGCCTGGTCAAGGATCCTGGCCATGGAATAATCGTATGCCGTCAGCATGGCAATCTTCTCATGCTTGAGTTTCATCTCATTCAACACATGAGTTGTAATTTTTTTTACTGATTTATGTATTGACATCACAAAATTTTTAAAGGTCAAGGTCTGCAAAGTTCGTGATAATATTCAGGAATGGACCTAAAAACCCTGATTTTTTTATGATCTCCGGTCGGGATGCAGGATCAGGCAGATGGAACGTGTCACCTGTGATAGCATCAGCTCAATGACAGCATGACTTTTTGTCATTATGACAGAAAGGATTTCTGCTTTCACTTCCTTAGTGAGGTCCATAATGTCAGGATTTCCAGTATTGATCCAAATGGCACAATCATTGAAAGCTATTAGTGAAATTTTGGATAACGAATCATAAAAAGATATAGATTATGGGTAAAATTATCGGAATAGACTTAGGCACAACCAACTCCTGTGTTGCTGTTATGGAGGGGAATGAACCTGTTGTGATTCCCAACAGTGAAGGTAAAAGAACCACCCCATCCATGGTAGCTTTTGTTGAGAACGGAGAAAGAAAAATCGGCGATCCGGCTAAGCGCCAGGCTATCACGAATCCCACCAAAACCGTATACTCCATTAAAAGGTTCATGGGTGAGACATATGACAAGGTCACGAAGGAGATTAACAGGGTTACGTATAAAGTAATCAAGGGAGAAAACAACACCCCAAGGGTACAGATCGATGACAGAAAATATTCCCCGCAGGAAATTTCAGCGATGATTCTTCAGAAAATGAAGAAAACAGCTGAAGATTACCTGGGACAGGAAGTGACGGATGCAGTTATTACCGTTCCGGCATATTTCAGTGATTCACAGCGGCAGGCAACCAAAGAAGCCGGTGAAATTGCCGGACTGACGGTAAAAAGGATCATAAACGAGCCTACTGCCGCATCCCTGGCCTATGGTCTCGACAAACGCGGTAAGGACATGAAGATCGCCGTGTTCGACCTTGGCGGAGGCACCTTCGATATTTCAATTCTCGAACTCGGAGAGGGCGTCTTTGAAGTTAAATCTACCAATGGCGATACCCATCTTGGTGGTGACGATATCGACCATGCAATCATTGACTGGCTCACCAGCGAATTCAAGAAAGACGAAGGGGCTGATCTCTCCAAGGACCCGATGGCTCTCCAGCGTCTGAAGGAAGCTGCTGAAAAGGCCAAAATCGAGCTTTCCAGCGCTACAACCACGGAAATCAACCTGCCGTATATCATGCCCGTCGACGGTGTTCCAAAGCACCTGGTAAAGACGCTGACACGTGCTAAATTTGAAAGCCTTGCAGACAGCCTTATCCAGGCAACCGTGGAACCCTGCAGGAAAGCCCTGAAGGATGCGGGAATGACTTCAAAGGATATCGATGAAGTTATTCTGGTCGGTGGTTCGACAAGGATCCCGGCTATCCAGCAGGTAGTGGAAAAATTCTTCGGCAAAGCACCTTCCAAAGGAGTGAATCCCGATGAAGTTGTGGCTGTAGGTGCTGCCATCCAGGGCGGTGTTTTAACCGGTGAAGTCAAAGATGTGCTGCTGCTCGACGTTACCCCCCTCTCTCTCGGGATTGAAACTATGGGAGGCGTGTTTACCAAACTGATCGAATCAAATACCACCATCCCCAGCAAAAAAGCCGAAGTATTTACAACAGCATCCGATAGCCAGCCCTCGGTTGAAATCCATGTACTCCAGGGAGAAAGACCTATGGCCAGGGATAATAAGACCATCGGCAGATTTCACCTCGACGGAATCCCGCCGGCCCCTAGAGGCGTGCCGCAGGTAGAAGTAACCTTCGATATCGACGCAAACGGGATCCTTAACGTTTCTGCTAAAGATAAAGGAACGGGCAAGGAACAGAGCATCCGTATCGAAGCTTCATCAGGCCTCAGCGATCAGGAGATCGAAAGGATGAAAAATGAGGCCAGGGAAAATGCAGCCAGTGACCAACAGGCCAAGGAAAAGATCGATAAACTTAATGCTGCCGACAGCCTGATTTTCCAGACTGAAAAACAATTGAAAGAATTCGGTGATAAGATTCCGGCAGATAAAAAGGAACCCATCGAAAAAGCGCTGGCAACGCTGAAAGAAGCTCATAAAAATGCAGATCCCGATGCCATTGAGAAAGCCACTGCAGAACTGAATACCGTTTGGCAGGCCGCATCCGAAGAGATGTACAAAGCCGGTCAACAGGCACAGGCCGAAGGGGCAGGTGCCGACGGCGGCTCCCAGCAACAGCAGTCACAGGGCGGAAGCCAGGGTGGCAACGGTAAGAAAGGCGATGACGAAGTAACCGATGTCGACTTCGAAGAAGTGAAATAATACCTCCTGCATAATACACATTTAGCTATAAGGCTGTTCTCTGAGAGAACAGCCTTTTTTGATGTGGAATACACAATGTAGATGACGTGATGCATCACGTCTGCGTGGAAAATCGAACATCGAATAATGAATATTGAATATCGAATAATGAATTCGGAGACGGGAGAAGGATGTAATAAATGCTACGGTGGGCTGGGTTTCCCCTTTTGGGACTAAGGGGTGAGCGGGGAGAGGAAGGCGTTGGGAAAAAGAATAAAAAAAATTGGGAACAAGGGGGCAGAAAAAATCGAATATCGAATAATGAATATCGAGGAGAATGAATAATGAATAATGAATCGAAGGGCAGGATGATTAAACGTCGGGGCATAATAAGGGGCTTCGTTATTCTAAGGAGTTCTTTCTTAGACTGGGGCCCCTCCCCCGCCATCCGAACCCACCGCCCTTAATGACTTTCACCCCCCAAATCTCAGCGTCCCCATTTCCACTTTTTGACGAAAAGTTATCAACTCACCCAAAATGATGATATCCGTTTTGATGAATGCCAGCTGAAATCATCATTTTTTTTTCTCACTGCAAAAATATTTCAGTCCTTTTTTGTATAGGAACCTTTCGACCTTATGAACAGATAGGTAATTTCCTCGAGATGTTTCCGGGAATGCCGGGAATAATGATGAGCTCCCCATCATAACGCAGAAATTCCGGGCATTCCCACCACAACCAAAAAACCTGGCTTCGATTATTGAACCCTTCCCGGGGTTCCCCGGAATGACGACCGTTCCCACCACGGGCAAAACCGGGGCTATGCTTGGGCTACCACTCTGCGGTTCGGGGGAGCGATGCCGGGGATCATTCTTTTTCCTTTTCGTCTTTGCGGCTTTCTCCGGTCATACCCACCACGGGCAAAACCGTGGCTATGCATGGGTTACCGCTCTGCGGTTCGGGGGAGTGATTCCGGGATCATTCTTTTTTCTTTTCGTCTTTGCGTCTTTCTCCGGTCATACCCACCACGGGCAAAACCGTGGCTATGCATGGGTTACCGCTCTGCGGTTCGGGGGAGTGATTCCGGGGATCATTCTTTTTTCTTTTCGTCTTTGCGTCTTTCTCCGGTCATAACCACCACGGGCAAAACCGTGGCTATGCATGGGTTACCACTCTGCGGTTCGGGGGAGCGATTCCGGGGATTATTCTTTTTTCTTTTCGTCTTTGCGTCTTTCTCCGGTCATTACCACCACGGGCAAAACCGTGGCTATGCATGGGTTACCGCTCTGCGGTTCGGGGGAGTGATTCCGGGGATCATTCTTTTTTCTTTTCGTCTTTGCGGCTTTCTCCGGTCATAACCACCACGGGCAAAACCGTGGCTATGCATGGGTTACCGCTCTGCGGTTCGGGGGAGTGATTCCGGGATCATTCTTTTTTCTTTTCGTCTTTGCGTCTTTCTCCGGTCATAACCACCACGGGCAAAACCGTGGCTATGCATGGGTTACCGCTCTGCGGTTCGGGGGAGTGATTCCGGGGATCATTCTTTTTTCTTTTCGTCTTTGCGTCTTTCTCCGGTCATAACCACCACGGGCAAAACCGTGGCTATGCATGGGTTACCGCTCTGCGGTTCGGGGGAGTGATTCCGGGGATCATTCTTTTTTCTTGTCGTCTTTCCGTCTTTCTCCGGTCATAACCACCACGGGCAAAACCGTGGCTATACGTGGGTTACCACTCTGCGGTTCGGGGGAGTGATTCCGGGATCATTCTTTTTTCTTTTCGTCTTTGCGTCTTTCTCCGGTCATAACCACCACGGACAAAACCGTGGCTATGCATGGGCTACCGCTCCTCGGTTCTGGGGACACAATTTCATGGATCATTCTATCTTCTCTTCTTCTCTTCTTCACTTCTTCACTTCCTAACTTTCTAACTTTCTAACTTTCTAACTTTCTAATCCCTCTAATCCCTTAATCCCTTAATCCCTAACTCCCTTAATCCCTAACTCCCTAACTCCCTAACTCCCCAACATCTTCCAGCCCCAAAAAACAACAATCTGCCCATGAAATTCTTCCCACATACTCTTTCCTGATCGGGATAACATTTCTCATGAATATTCGTTATTTTTGGAAAAACGAATCAGATGATTTTCAAAAAACTCGTCTTCATTATAGTACTCGGGGGATATGCCTTTTGCAGCTATGGCCAGGATACGATTTTCAACCAGCTTAATGACGCCGGACAGAAAACGGGGTACTGGAAGAAATATTACGACAATGGCAAACTCCGTTACGAAGGCTGTTTTGAAAATGACAAGCCTGTCGGACTGATGAGAAAGTTCTACAAAGGGGGTATTCCGGAAGCGGTGATCCACTTCAGCAATGATGGAAATTCAGCACGTGCAGAACTTTTCTATGAGAACGGGAAAATAGCAGCTAAAGGAAATTATGTCGGGAATAAAAAGGACAGTACCTGGCTGTTCTATTCCTTTTATAACGGACGCCTGGCTATACAGGAAAATTATACGATGGGTAAGAAAAACGGCATGTCACAAAATTTTTACGACAATGGCCAGGTTTCCGAGAAAACGGAATGGAAAAACGGTATCAAGGACGGGCTCTGGGAACAGTACTATGAGAACGGACAGCTCCGTATGCGGTCGTCTCATAAGAATGGGGAACGGGATGGCGAGTTCGAAACATACAGTGCCGCAGGAAAACCATCCATTCAGGGCTACTATAAGGATGGGGTGATGAATGGCCCATGGCAGTATTTTAAGGAGGATGGAGAACCTGATTTTACGGCCCAGTATGTCAATGGAAAAATGCTGCCAAATAAAGAGTATGAGAAGAGGCAGGACGAATTCTCCAGAAAAATTGAGGAAAAGATCGGGGAAATCCCGGATTCAACCAACCTCGATTTACACTAACCCTGTTTTTTTATAACCCACAACCGGATGGCACATAAACTCTCCCTTTCTCTCTTATTTTGCGGACTTTTTATTCTTCCGGTCCAGGCACAAAGGCTTGCTCCGCAAAAATACTGGATCCCCTTCACGGATAAGGAGAACAATACATGGTCACTTTCCGATCCCACACAATTCCTTTCAGAGCGTGCCATACTCAGAAGGGAAAATCAGCATATCGCCATCACCGGGGAGGACCTCCCTGTTTCCGGGATTTATGTCGACAGCCTCAGGAATATGGGATTAAAAATCCTGGGTACCAGCCGCTGGTTTAATGCTGCTGTTGTACAGACTACCGATACCCTTCTTCTTGACACGATTTCTGCTGCGGTAAGCTTCATCAAACCCTTCAACCCTCACAACGATTATTTTCTTCAATCAGGGGAAAAGAATACCATGGCTTTGCCGTTTGCAGATTTCAATGCGCCACTTCAGGAAAAGGAAAACTATGGATTATCCTATCCACAGATCATGCTTCTCAACGGCAACACGCTGCATGATCTGGGTTACCTCGGTAATACGATCCAGATCGCAGTTATCGATGCCGGTTTCAACAAGGTGGACAGCCTGGCCGCTTTCGATCACCTGAAACAGGAAGGGAATTTGCTCGGTCATAAAGATTTCGTTAATCCAGCTTCCGACATTTTCAAAGAGAGCAACCATGGTATGGCAGTTCTGAGTACCATGGCGGCCTACCTTCCCGGTTCGATGGTTGGTACAGCTCCTGAAGCAGGATACTGGCTGCTACGCTCTGAGGATGTGAACTCCGAGTACCGGATAGAAGAGGCCAACTGGCTTATGGCGGCTGAATTTGCCGACAGTGCCGGCGCCGATATCATCACGAGTTCGCTCGGATACAGCCGATTCTCCGATAGTCTGATGAACTACCGTTACAGCATGCTCGACGGAAAAACCGCCCTGGTGACCAGTGCGGCTGAAAAAGCCTTTTCAAAGGGCATGCTGGTGGTGGTCAGTGCCGGAAATGAAGGCAATAAAAGCTGGGGATATATTACTCCGCCTGCTGACGGTGTCGACGTAATGGCTGTCGGCGCCGTGGATGTTAACGGACAGATCGCTGACTTCAGCTCAAGGGGTCCCGCTCCCGACCATCGCATCAAACCCGATGTTGATGCCGTAGGTTTTCAAACCATCATCATGACCCCATCAGGAATGGTCGGTACAGGTAATGGTACCTCTTTCGCAGCACCCCAGATTGCCGGCATGGCCGCCTGCCTGTGGGAAGCCTGTCCAACCAAGACAAATACGGATATCCTCATGGCAATCCGCCGGTCTGCCAATCATTTTGCCATGCCTGATACAGCCTACGGTTACGGTATACCCGATTTTATGCTTGCACTATGGAGCATTGCAGCCCTCGACACCACCATTGAAAAGCCTCCCCTGGTGGCCTATCCGAATCCGTTTTCAAACACCACCGGGATCAATGTTGTTGATGCTGTTGGAGTGATCAAACAAGTGCATATTTTTTCAACGACAGGGCAACTGGTGTATTCTGATTATGGATCCTGGTCCACCGGTGAAAACATCCACATCAAAAACCTGGATAACCTGGCTGCCGGGATTTATTTCCTCGTAGCCAGAACAGATAAAAAAGATTACGTAATCAAACTTATCAAGCAGTGAAATGAACCCCGAAAGTCTGACATTAAGCATCCTGAACCTCCGGATAAAGGAATCCATTGAGGCCTCCTTCCCGGGGAATGTATGGGTAACAGCTGAAATCAGCGAAATAAGTTTTAATCCAACGGGACACTGCTATCTTGAACTTATTGAAAAAGAAAGTAACGGTGACCGTATCATTGCCCGTATGAGGGCAACTATCTGGGCTTCCACCTTCAGAATGTTAAGGCCCTATTTTGAAAATACAACCGGTTACCGGCTATCTGCAGGGATTAAAGTCCTTGTTAACGCCGGTCTTGTATATCATGAGGTCTATGGTTTAAGCCTGAATATTAAGGATATAGATCCAACATATACACTCGGTGACCTGGCCAGGAAAAAAATTGAGATCCTCAACAGGCTTACTTCAGAAGGCGTGATTGACATGAACAGGCAGTTGGAAATGCCTGTCGTCCCTCAGCGAATTGCCATCATCTCATCAGAAACAGCGGCTGGCTATGGCGATTTTATGAACACACTCCAAAACAACCTATACGGCTTTGCATTCCATACAATGGTTTTCCCGGCTATCATGCAGGGTGATAAAGCAGTAGCTTCCATCATTTCCGCACTGGAAAAAATCTATGATCGGGAAGAGGACTTCGATGTAGTCGTCGTTATCAGGGGTGGCGGTGCACAAGCCGACCTGGATTGCTTCAATCATTACGACCTTGCCTTTCATATCACCCAGTTTCCTTTGCCGGTCCTCACAGGAATAGGCCATGAACGGGATGAGACCATCGCCGATCTGGTGGCGAATCAAAGACTGAAAACACCGACAGCAGTAGCAGGCTTCCTGATCGACCGTCTCGCAGAATTCTTCGAATACCTCGACTCTTGCGAACAGCAGGTCCAAGACATCAGCTACGAAATAATCCGCGCCACGAGGGATCAGTTGGTTGCATTAACAAGGGAGCTTTCTTATCTTTTAAACAGTAAACTCTCGGAAAACAGAAGTTACCTGCAGGGGATCATCAGGCACAGCTCGACGATCATCCGCCAGTATTTCGGAAAAAACAGAATGCATCTGGAACAGAAAGGCAGACTTACTTTCCTCTATTCCCGGAACCTGATAGAACGGCAAAAAAGTGAAATTGGCTACCGTATGAAGGAAATGGTCAGGTCATCCGGGAATTTCCTTCATATCCGTAAGGAAAAACTGGAACGCTTCGACCGGCTAAACCGGTCCCTGGATCCTGGTCATATCCTGAAACGCGGCTTTTCCATTACTTTGTACAACGGGAAACCTCTCACGGATAGTAAAGGACTTTCAACCGGTGAAGAGATCACGACCATTCTGAATTCAGGCCGCGTAATCAGCGATGTAAAACAACTTATAAAAGACACGAAAAATGGCTAAGAAAGAGATCCGGTACTCGGAAGCCGTCGACGAAATTGAATCCATACTCCGGCAACTGGAGAGTGGGGAAATGGATGTTGACGAAATGACAGACAAGGTCAAACGGGTAACATTCCTTATCAAATTCTGCAAATCGAAACTTAAGACTACCGAAGAATCAGTTCAAAAAATCCTGGAGGAAGACCTGGATGAACCGGCAGAAGAATGATCACCTATTCCGTAGCAACATTCAGATCGAAATCAAATTCAAAAGATCCTTCAAGATAATCGATCAGATGGCCTATATCCAATGCAAAACCGATCCTTACCGTTGAATTTCTGAAGAATTCCCTGGAAATATGTTTTATCTGGTTCTGGTTGGCAATCAATACCTGTATCGGGTCGATGTCGTTGATCTGCCATTTTCCTTCTTCACCCTTTAGTACCCTGAGGTTCTGGTCCACAATATCCGACAGGTAACCGTAATTTTTAACCAGGCTCATTTCCTTGTTGGAAATGATTCCCAGCACCGTACCATTTACCACTTCAATAAGTGGCCCGCCGCTGCCTCCCTGCTTTACCGTGCCGTCGTACTGGATGAATGACAATCCTTTGCTGTTCTTATAATAGGAAGAGACCATGGCCGATTTTATCGACATATTATTGTATTCGTTCTGGTATGCCATTGATACAGCTTCGAGACCGGGGGAAGGAGAACAATTCCGGCAAAGCTTGAGTGAATGGGTGTTTCTGAATTCAGGAAAATCAGCCGGTATGATGGCAAAACCCAGGTCGCAGAAATCTTCCTGATCCGGCAGGATATACAAGAGTTCATTATATCCCATCCTTAGTTCTGCCGCCGGGGTCATCCCATCCTCCTTATAAAAAGTGATCCTGACTTCCTTTGCTCCCTTGACATGATAGAGCAGGTCATCGGTTATTATTTTATTCCCTGTTCTGAATCCCGTCAGGCCAAACGTGCGGCTGCCGCTGGTTCCAAAAAATTCAATCGAGCAAACAGCCTTGTGGTAATTTTTCCATATATCCCTGTACATCGTGGTAGTTTTATGTATGAAGAACACATTGTTTACCATTAATACCATCAGGTCGCGAAAAATAACACCAAAAAGGCCACTTTTTTTAAAAAAAAATGAAAAAAAAACGTATTCAGCTCTTTTTCACATACTTAAGGATGAGCATATTCATGGGATTTGATCCGAGTCCTGTTACATTTACCGGAACGAACCGGACAACCTGGTCGTAGTAAAGCGGAACGATGACGGCATGGTCGATGATCATCTGATCCATCTCTTCATACAGATGTGAACGCCGGGAAGGATCTGAAGTGTTTATGGCTTCGTTGTACATCCGGTCGTATCGTTTGTCGGAGAAATGGGTGTAGTTCGGACCTGACGGACTGAAATTTCCGGAGTAAAACAAGGAAAGGTAATTTTCGGGATCGGGATAGTCGGCAATCCAGGAACCCCTGAAAAACAGGAGGTTTGAATTAGCGACCTTATTCCTGAATGAAGCGCCGGTTGCCACGTCCAGGCTTAACCTGATACCCAGCCGGGCCAGTTCAAACTGGATATACTCACAGAGATCCAGATAGTCGGCTGTAGTGGTAAGCTTTATTTCGCCTAGCCCTTTGCCGTTGGGAAAGCCTGCCTTTTCAAGATAGTACCTGGCTGAATCAGGGTTATAGCCATAGCCTCTAATCCTGCTGTGATCAAAATCCGGAAGACCATATGGGACCATCCCCTTCAAGGCCGGTTCACCGATATTGTTTCGCAGATACCTTAGCATTCGTCTCCTGTCAAAACCAAAATTGATGGCTTTACGTACGCCGGTGAACTTCAGCGGACTGTTTTTAACTTCCTTCAAGGTGGTATCAACGAGAAATCCAAGGTACTCCGTGTTCAGGTACGGTTGTGTGATCAGCTTATAACGGCCTTCGTAATGCGGGTTCAGATGCCCGGAGGGTGTCAGTAATTCGTCTTTGTAGGTAGGATGAACACCACTGAGAAAATCCAGGTTGCCACTGAGGAATTCCAGGAATTCCGACTGTTTGTCTTTGATAAAAGTAACCGCCACCGCATCGAGATAGGGTAAACGGTTGCCGGAGCTGTCTCTTTCGAAATAATGAGGGTTCTTCACCAGCACCAGCTTTTCATCCTGCACCCATATCCTGAACATAAAAGGGCCGGTTCCCACCGGGTGCCTCGAAAAATCTTTACCATAACGCTCCACCGCTTCATGGGGTACAACAAAACAATAAGGCATCGTGAGAATGCCGGGAAATGGAGGGAAAGGCCCGTCCAGCCAAATGCTGAAGGTGGAATCATTGAGAGCTCTGAATCCTTTGGGATGATCCGGATCACCCTTTTGCAGCTTACTGAACACCCATAAACCCGGTGAGGCTACTGCGGGATCCAGTATCCTGGAAAAGCTGAATTCCACGTCTTCGGCGGTGGTCACCCTGCCCCTGCCTCCCGGGAAAACCGGGTCGTCATGAAACCGGACGTCCATACGCAGATGAAAGGTATATACTTTCCCGTCAGGGGATACTTCCCAGGACTTTGCCAGGGCCGGTCTGATCTTCAGGCTGTCGTCCATCTGAAGGAGACCGTTAAACAGCTGGCTTACCGGCCAAATAACCGTCTGGTTGCGGGCATAGGCAGGATCAAGGCTGCTGATCCCTTTTGATTCATTGTATCGGAAGACATGCGACAGGTCATCTATCTGGTGGCTGTGGTTTGCACATGAAGCGGCACACAGCGCAAAAAGTAAAATGAAAAGCCTGTTTTTCATCCGCAAATAACCTCTATAAATATTTGTTCAGGACGAACATCAATTCATTTATCCTGACCGGCTTGGAGATATAATCATCACATCCGGCATCCAAACTCATTTCCCTTTCACCCGCCATAGCATACGCTGTTTGCGCCACTACCGGAATATTTTTGTTCATACCCTTGATCACCCGGGTAGCTTCGTAGCCGTCCTTCACCGGCATCTGCACATCCATGAGTACCAGGTCGACATGTCCGGCAGTAAAGAGCTGAATGGCTTCATCGCCGTCCCTGGCCCAGAGAATATTCACATTTGTCCTCTTCAGGATTTCATTCAGAAGGAAGAAATTAGAACGGTCATCTTCAGCAATCAGGATTGTTTTCCCTTTCCAATTCTTTGGTGTATGGTCTATGGTAATCACTTCTTCAGGCACTTCAACATCCTGTTTCCTGAAGGGTATGGAAAAATTGAATTCAGAACCTTCACCCAAGTCTGAAACGATCCCAATCTCACCTCCCATGAGTTCAACAAGATGTTTCGAGATGGCCAGGCCAAGACCCGTACCCCCGTAAAATCTGGTTTTGCTCTCATGTCCCTGACGGAAACGTTCAAATATAATGGCCTGCTTCTCCTTGCTTATCCCTATGCCGGAATCACTGACGTAAAACCAGATGAAGCCTTCGGATATTTTACTGATCCCGAACCGGATTTCACCTTCCTCGGTAAACTTGATCGCATTATTCAGCAGGTTCGAAAATATCTGGCGAAGCCTGAACTCATCCGTGAACATTTGCACGGAGGGATTGAAATTGCAGTTATCCTCCACCATGCGTAACTTTTCCTTACCCTGCCTGATGATTTGTTTTGAGAAAACCATCTTCAGATCCTTCAACAGTGGAACGAGGTCAAAAAACGACTTATTCATCCTGATCTGTCCGGCTTCAATCTTGGCGATATCGATAATATCATCGATAAGATGCATCAGAGAATCGGCCCCGTTATTAATTTGCTGAATGAAATCGTTTCGTTCAATGTCTGTGATACCGTCATTCGACAGAAGTTCGGCAAATCCGATGATGGCGTTCATAGGAGTCCTGATCTCATGTGACATATTGGACAGAAAGGCTGTTTTCAGGCGGTCGGATTCTTCCGCCTTTTCCTTGGCAATTTTAAGGTTAAACTCGTAAGCTTTCCGTTCATCAATATTCTTAACCACGATTACGAAGGTCTCTCTGCCCGCATCCGACCCGTGTATAACCCCGAGGGAGGTTTCTGAAAAAAACTCGGATCCGTCGTCCCTTCTCATTCTGAATTCGATATTCTTTTGATAGCTGCTCATGAGTGTATCATGGAGACTGTTCTGAGCCCTGATCACATCGGAGAGGGAAATGAAATCAAAGAAATTACGTGAGTGTAATTCTGTCGGATTCACCCTGACCATATCGGGAAAGCTTGTATTGTGATCGAGTATTCCGCCTTCCACATCGATTACGACAAGTCCGTCGGGTGATGATTCGATGATCTTTCTGAGCCGTTCCTGATTCTGCCTCAGGTGATCCTGATCCATCCTTCTTTCAATGGCAAGGGCTATCTGGTCGGAAACAAATTCCAGAAGTTGAACATCATCTTCGGTAAAGCGGATCTTTTCATCATAGCTCTGTACTACAAAAACACCGATGATCTTGTCACTGTTTCTCAGGGGTACTCCCAGCCACGACACGGAAGGTGTACCAATGGGTTCGATCTCGCCCGAGCTTTCAAGTTCATCGATACGCTGCCTGCTTACAAGCTGAGACTTACCCGACCGGATGACATAAGCGGTTACTGTTTTACCAGCAGGAAACTCTTTGAAATTATCTTTCTCGTCCCTGTGAAAAGGCAGCGTGATCTTATCGGTTTGCTCATCGTACAGGGCCACGTAGCAATTGGTTGTATCGATCACCCGGTGCAACGACTTCTGTATGGTTTCAAACAGCTCATCCAGATTCCGGGTTGTTGTTACCGAGTTGGCAATTTCGAACAGTACCTCCTGTATGTTCTCATGCCTCTTGCGCAGTGAAATGTCGACATGTGTCCCGACAAAGCGGATAGGCAAACTCTTCTTATCCGTTTTGAAAGCTTTTCCCCTGGAAAGGATCCATGCATAGGTTCCGTTCTTCCTTTTCACCCGCATTTCCACTTCGGATAAACTTTCGTTGTTCCCTGGTAATTCGTCGAAGTACGTATTGACGTTTTTGAGATCGTCGGGATGAATCAGGCTGAAAAATGTTTCAGTGTCATTTTCCAATTCATCCGGTTCGTATCCGAGCATCGTAAAAAAGCGGGGTGAAAAGTAAATCCCGCCCGTTTCCCTGTTCCAGTCCCACAGCCCGTCATTTGAAGCTTCCAGGGCCATTTTAAGCCGCTCCTCACTGATCTGCAGAGCTTCCTGGCTTTTCTTTATCTCCGTGATATTCTCCGCCGTTCCCAATATCCCGATCACATTACCCTCATCATCATGAAGGGGGATTTTGTTGGTATCATTCCACGAAAAAATTCCATCCGCGAGCTGCCTTTTCTCAATAATATGGTACTCAGGGGTGTCGTTGTCCATAACCCGTTTATCGCATTCTACAAAGAAGTCCGATTCCTCCTTCCGCCAGGGAAAATCATAGTCTGTTTTGCCGGACACATCCTCGGGTTTTTTAAGCCCTGCTGATTCTGTAAAGGTTTTATTGCCTCCCAGGTAAACAGAGTTCCGGTCTTTCCAGAAAACAGCCTGGGGGATATTATCGAATACAAGGTGGAGCATTTCTTCCGATTCCTTTAACTTCCGTGCAGCGATTTTTTTATCGGTGATATCACGGGCAACGGCCAGAACCGTGGTCACATCACCGTCATCAGTAAATTCCGGGAAGAGCCGGTATTCTATATAGGCTGGTTTTCCCTTCACCTCAGTCATAGACTCCACTTCATAGGATCTTTTCTCGGAGAATACCCGGTAAATATTTTCCTCCCAGGTTTTGATAAAAGTTTCATTAAAGATGTCCATTTCACGCATGGAACGGTTCATACAGGCATTTGGCTCAACACCAAAAAGTTCCCGTATGGAATCATTTACAAAGAGATGCCTGAGGTTTTTATCGCAGCGTAAAATAGCGTCCGGGGTGTTCTGTGAAAGAACACGGTACTGTTCTACACTTTCATGTAGCGACATCTCTGCCCGTTTTTGTTTGTCGATATCCTTGACCAGTGCCATCAGGAAATGCCCCGGCCCGAGTTTTACCTTCTGAAGGGTGACATGAACCCAGAAAAGCCGGCCTGATTTGTGCCTGGCCAGCCATTCCCTGGCCTGCGGTTTACCATCGGCAGCCAGTTTGGCATGAACCCTTGCTGCTTCCGTGGTAAATCCGCCCGTGTTGTCACTCAAATCACTGATCTTAAGCTTTTTTATCTCGTTTTTCTCATAGCCGTACATCTGAACAACCCTGTCGTTGACATCGATAATACTGAAATCACTGAGATCACGAAGAAAGATCCCGTCGTTGACAGAATTGAATACAGCCTCATATTTCGACTGCGACTCCCGGAGATGAATCTGCATCTTCACCTTTTCAGTGATATCGTTGATACAGAATACAATCTGGCTTAATTTCCCGTCAATATCCATGACCGGAGTGATACAGGAGTCAAACCAGATTTCCTTTCCATCCCTCTTCTGCAACAGGAGGATCACACCCCTTACGGGCTTGCCGGTTTCCGTCACCCGGGTAAAACAATTTTGTTTACTGCCGGAGACATGCTGTCCGTTCTCGTCCATAAAATGAAAGGCATCGAGAAGTTTTTTCCCCCGGATCTGTTCAATTTTCAGTCCGGTAAGTTTTTCCGCCTTGCTGTTGCAATGCATTACAACGGTATTGAGGTCGGCAAGGAAAACTCCGGTCTCAATATTGTCAAGCAGTTTGCGTGAAAGTTCCTCGCTTTCGCGTATCCTTGTCTCAGCCAGCTTTCTGTGTTCAATCTCCTGTTTGTACTGAAGGGCATATTTAACAGCCGAATTGAGCCTGACCAGATGTTCTTTCAGGACATAATCCCACGCCCCTTGTTTGATACAATCCACGGCTGTTTCTTCATCAAGAGAACCGGTAACAATGATAAACGGGGTGAGAAGCTTCTTCTTTTTTACTACTCGCAGGGCATCCAGACCGTTGAAACGGGGCAGGTTATAATCTGAAAGGATGATGTCGGGAAAGAAATTGTCAAGTTCGGAGATAAATCCCTCTTCATCACAGACGACCCTGGTATCCATAACCCAGTCCTCCTTCTTCAGGGCTGTAATATTTAATTCGGCATCATAGTGGTTATCTTCCAGAATTAGGATCTTCAGGTTCTTTTTTGTCATGAGCAATACGTTTCTTCAGAAATATTAAAGCAGTTAAATTACCAATTTACCCCTATATGAGATATCATCACCCAGATATAAGATGGTTATTCAGAATCAATCTCAACAGGAAGGGTAAAATGAAACTTCGCACCTCTGCCGGGAAAGCCTTCAGCCCACACTTTACCTCCGTGACGGTGGACAATTCTCTGGACGAGAGCAAGCCCGATACCACTGCCTTCAAATTCATCGGGGGTATGCAATCTCTGAAAGACCTTGAACATCTTTTCTTCAAATTTCTGTTCAAATCCAATCCCGTTATCTTCTACAGTGAAGATCCAGTAATTTCCTTCGGTTTCCCCCTTTACTTTTATAACCGGTGATTCTTTCTTAGAGGTGAACTTGACCGCATTGGAAATCAGGTTGATAAAAATCTGTCTTATCAATGCTTCATCGGCTCTGATCACGGGCAGCGTACCAGTTTTCAGCGTACACCCGTTTTCTGTTTCCAAACCGGTTAGTTCCTCCCAAACCGATCTGACTAAAACTGAGGTGTCAACACCGGTGACCTGAAGGCTTTTACGCCCAAGCCTTGAAAAACGTAACAGGTCGTTAATCAGGCGTACCATGTTATCGGCATTCTCAGTAACATGATTCAGATACCTCAGAGGCTTTTCTTCCAGGCGTTCGCCGATTTCGGTCTTTAAAAGTGCTGAAAATCCTTTAATGGCTCTTAACGGAGCTTTCAGATCATGTGAAACGGAGTAAGAAAAGGCTTCCAGCTCTTTGTTTGTCCGGTCCAGCTCCATCGTTCTCCTGATCACTTTCTCTTCAAGTTGCTGATTGAGTTCCAGGATTTCCAACCTGGCCTTCGAGAGCTCTGTCACATCGAGAATGGTGACTAATACTCTGGACAGATCGGCCTCATGACCGGGCATAACGTACCAGCTGATCGAGAGGGTTTTGAGCTGACCGCCGATCCTGATTTCCTTTGCATTATTTTCAATATATGACTCTCCGGCCCTAAGCCGTACGATCAGGTCAACAAGACTGTCATAATCATCTTCAATGAAAACCTTGTCGGGAGATTTCAGGAGTTTTTCCCTGCTGGTCTCTCCATACAGTTGAACCGAAGCTCGATTGAGGTCGATGATCCGGATCCGCCGTATCATTTCCTTAATCCGTGATTTGTCCTGCAGAAGAAAATTTCGCAGGTCAATCGCCGGCGGCAGGGGAAGTTCTTCAAGGTATTTTACAGCGTCGGAGTAATCATCTTCCCATAAGGAAAGCGGCATACTCTCAAAGAGAGATTTGTACCGCTGCTCGCTGATCCGGAGTGATTCCAGGATACTGATCCTTTCCGTGATGTCAATGATCAGTCCTTCAATGCCAGAACACACCCCCTCATCGGTATAATATCCCTTCCCCTTCTCCGACACCCATTTTAATGCACCATCCCTTGTTCTCAAACGGTACTGCAGTTCATAAGGATCACCGCGCTTAACAGCTGTCTGAATGGTCGACCATATATATTCACCGAACCGTTCTTCAACAAGACTGCTGAAATCAATGTGTTCCTGTGTAAATTCCGATGGCAGGTAACCGGTCAGCGCAAAGGAACCTTCGCTGACGAACAGCATTGTCCGGTTCACGTTATTTCGTGACTGAAAAATCATGCCCTGGAGATTCTGCACCAGGGTATCTAACCGGCGTTCACTTTCAACAATTCTGCCGGTCATCTGCTTTTGTTGAGTAATATCCGATAATCCGATCAGAAGCTTGTCCTCAAGAAGGGTCATGATAAAAAGAACATCTTTCTTTCGTCCGTCTTTGGCTGTTATCCTGAATTCCTCTTCAACGGTTTCTGATTCATTCAAATTTGCAGTCGATTCTTCCCATCTCTTCTTTGCCTTCATCCGGTATTCGGGATCAACAAAGACTTTATCGAACCATTCGTCCGGACCAGTGAAATCCCCGATTCTATACCCTGTAAGGTTTGCAAACTTACTGTTAACGTAACCTCCGCCCTGTTTTATGTCGATAATCGCCAGGGCAACAGGCATATTTTCAATGATGGCACTTAAATTCGATTCGCTCTTCGAGAGGAACTGTATCAATCCGATTCTCTCACGAAAAAACGCATGTGTCAGATAGATGACCGGGATGAGTATGGTCAGAAATCCTTGCAGTATAAGGCCTGGTAACTCAAGAATCCGGCTGAATTCATAGTTGGTCCGCATCATAAAGAGGATCGTCAGTAAGATCAGGGTGCCCGAAACGACGAGGGTGGTTATCTTACTGTCAAACCGGATTGCAAGCCATATGTAAAGCGGGGCGAGAAAATACCCCAGCATGAAATTCACGAGGGGGGATCCAAAATTCTCGGAAGATACGAGGAATATATAGGGTACCAATATCACGAGAAGGATGCACAGTTCCAGGATACTGGTCTTTGTCATTTCAAATCCCCCCTGAGTCGACCAGGTAATTATGAATGGGATAAAGAGTAGTACACTGACAGCCCCTGCCAGACACCAGATCAAAAAGCTAATCAAGAAAGTCGGCCCGGCAACGGTAAAAATTTCCGGGACGGTCAAAAAAAGTGCATTGATCAGGGAGGGTAGCAGGACCACAAAAAGCAGGAAGGACAAAAAGCTGGAAACAGTGAATAATGTTCTGTCGTTTACCGTGTATGTTTTCCGCAGGTAAAGTCCCCCCGAAATAGCAGCAACAGAAGATCCGGCGGCAACAATAAATGCAGTTGTGATCCGTGCTGTCCCGATGAAATTATAATACGGGACACCGGCAAACACCAGCAGGAACGCAGCGGCAAATACGGGAATGGCTGCCTCCCTGCCTAAATAGTATACAGCCAGAATGCCGACGGCCAGGGATGGTAATAATATAATGAATTCACTGTGGCTGAGTGTTATCAGCCTGTCTGTGTATCCAAATACAAGACAGAGCAGGAAGACCGTGATCATCCTGAGGGCAACAATTCCCCACTTCATAGGAGTTAGCAGGTTTGGTTGTGTAGCCGGTTGATTTTATCAGAAATATAAGTATTTTGAAATTAATCCGTGAAAAAATCCGGTAAAATCCGCTAACAGGCATTTGCGTTCTCCTATTATTGTGGTGCCCGCACTAAGTAGTTTCACGGGCAATGTTCCTGTCAAAAACGCACTCTAACTCCGCCCATGACATGAATTCCGGCTTGTGGGAAATAACCATCGAGCACACCTTCCTCTCCTTCGCTAACATAGCGGTATACCCAGGCATTCGTTATATATTGGGTGTTGAAAAGATTTGCAATCATAAAATTAAGGCTCAGGTCTTTAGTCCATTTCGTATCGAATGACCATGAAAACCTCAGATCATTCACAAAATATTGGTCAAGTTTCCTGAGTTCCGAATTTGTATTGTCTATGTATTGCTTGCTCACATAATGGGACTGAAGCTGTACGTCGAGCTTCCGCAGGAAGGTATAGCTTATCAGGCTGGATCCGATCCATGACGGTGAGAACGCGATATCAGTTGTGCCAAGTTTCTGGCTGTACTGATATGGCTGATTTACCGGATCGCTCCAGTAATCCCAGTTATCTACATAGGCTACCATGTCCAGAATTTTATTCCTGCTGAGGGTCAGGCTGGCGTCCCAGGAGAAGTTCCTTCCGAATCTCAATCCTGTTATAAACTCTATACCTGCCCGGTAACTATGGTCAACATTGGTCATGACAGCCGACCCCACATCATTGATCTCCCCGGTAAGGACAAGCTGGTTCCGGTAATTCATGAAGTACAGGTTAGCTCCAGCCCTGAGCCATGAAGCATTAATGTTATAGCCTGCTTCGTAGTCGAACAACGTCTCGGGACGGGGGACAGGATGGTTCGGATCGGCATCCACAAAATTATCCCTGTTTGGTTCACGGTTGGCCACAGCAAATGAAACGTAAATCCTCTGCCTTGAATCGGGCTGGAAATTTATGCCTGCTTTTGGATTCCAGAACACATAGTTGTGGTTCTGGGTGATTGAGATAAGCTCATTATCATCCCCTCTTATGGCGTAAGCGATGCCTCTTACCTGCATGTCACCATACAGGCTGACCTGGTCGGAAAGGGCAAAATTCAGTTTGGAATAGAGATTATAATCCTGCTTTTTTCCCGTGTTGTTGTACCATTTGTGCCTGATCTCCGAATTACCGGCGAAACGGGCCCAGATCACGGTACCATAATGCCCGCCGATGTAATTGTTTCCGCCACCTCCGAAGATCAGACTTAGACGGTTGTGTTTATAATTAAAGGAGAAAATCATCCCGTAGAAATCATTATCCAGCCATTTCCGGCGTATCAGATCTGTCGAGGTAATGGTGTCGCTGCCGACAATCACCGGATTAAGCAGGTATGCGGCAAGATCCTGATCTTCTTTGTATTCTTCGTAATAGCCGGCCCCTTTTGTATAATGCAATCCGGCATTGAACGTGATGTACTTCGACAGATCACGGGAATAGTGAAGCTGGTAATGATCCTGCCGGTAGTTGTCCGTCTGATTGTCATAATACCTCACGCTGCCGTCATCCGCGGTGTACTGCCCAATGCCGTTATAAGTCCGGTCGGTCTTCAGAAGATAACCCGGCACACCGTCCCAGGCCTGGTAGGTTTTCTCATTCCCTGAAAATATGTCCAGTTTCAGCAGACTTTTGGGTGAATAATATGCCGAAGAAAAAAAGAAAGATTTTAATCCGGAGGATGCCCGGTCGATATAGCCGTCAGAGCGGATATCTGACAATCTGAGGTCAAAACTGAATTTGTCATTCAACAACCCGGATCCCACGCTGACCGAATTTTTAAGTGTATTATAAGATCCGTAATACGAATTGACTTCGCCATAGGCAGAGGTGTTGAGAGCGGTAGTCTCAAAATTCATGCTGGCTCCGAAAGCAGCTGCACCATTGGTGGAAGTGCCCACACCCCGCTGCACCTGGACATTTTCTACCGACCCTGCAAAATCAGGCAGATCAACGAAATAAACCCCATGCGACTCAGCGTCGTTCAGTGGAATGCCATTGATCGTCACGTTGATACGGTTGAGATCCGTACCCCTGATGCGGAAACCCGTATACCCTACCCCTGCACCGGCATCCGAGGTGGTAACCACTGATGGTGTGAAGGATAAAAGATAAGGTATATCCCTCCCGAAATCCTGCTTCCTGATCTCCTCCTTCGTCACCATGGACGAGGCAACGGGATCCTTTTCCCCTGCCCTCACAGCCCTGACAATGACTTCCTCCCCCATAACCGGTGAAGGGTGAAGGATAAAATGAATATTCAGATTTTTATCCAGATCGACCGTGGTATCAATTTTCATATAACCGATATATGAAATACGAAGGTGGTACGTGCCGGAATCAACTTTTCTGAAACTGAAATTACCCTCGACATCGGTCACAGCACCAAGAAACCGTTCTTTGAAAACCACATTTGCCCCGGTAAGAGGTCCCCCATTTTCATCCGTTACATTTCCTGAAAATATATATTGCGCGGATACCTGCATGGATGCGAAGAACCATACAAGCATAATACATGCTCGTAACATAGTATTAAAATATTAAGAGGAATGTTTCACTTTAGCTTTCTCATTATTTCCCTTCGCCGGCATTACCCGGATCAGGTCCTAAGGGTATGATCTCAGCCCGAATTATTAAGGCACCCCCTTAGAGAGTAAGTTCAACAGTACATGGACAAAGATAGAAAAGGGAAATGAAAGTGCAAACGGATGAACCGGAATTTTGGGTGAAAGACGATGTACATCGACAGTAGCAGCTGACGCCGTAAAAGAAAAAAAAGGCATACCGCACCTAGGCAGTATACCTGTTTCTATCTAAAAGTTTCGCTTAAATTATTCCCGCAAGAGATTATTCAACATTCAGCACATCCTTAATCGCCTTTTGAAATGTCTCTTTGGGCAGGGCTCCCATAGCCATCTGGGGCTGACCATCGGCAGGTACGAATAAAAGTGAAGGTATACTCTGAACTGCCGAAGATAGCTGCCAGCTCTCTTTCGCTTTCTGTATCAACCTTATAAATATTTAGTTTCCCTTTGTATTCCTCCGACAACTCCTCAAGGAGCGGTGCCACCATTTTGCACGGCATACACCAATCGGCATAAAAATCTATAAGGCAGGGCTTTTCACCTTCAAACTTCCATTCTTTGTTTTCAGCGTAATTAAAAACTTTTTCTTTGAATGTCTCGGCAGTTAAATGTTCAATCATCACTGGAATGTTTAATTAACAATTATCAAAATGTTTTCATATTTAAAGATACATTTTAAGAACTCAATTCTCGTACCATATAGTATATTTTGCCTTCTAATTCACGAATCATTCAAATAATTGTAATTTTGTCATTGTTTTTGTCAAAATTGTCATATCTACATATGCAGAAATGTCTTAATGATAAAATTTTCAAATTGATAAGCGACACTGCCGAAGAAGAGGGGGTCCGGGTTTATGTGATAGGCGGGTTTGTCAGGGATTGCATTCTCGGACATCCTTCCAAGGATATTGATATTGTGGTGGTCGGAAGCGGAATCGAATTTGCAAAAAAAGTGGCGCTGAAACTGGGCCGTGTCAAGGTAAGTTATTTCAAGAACTTTGGTACGGCCATGCTGCGGTACCGGGGGCTGGACATTGAATTTGTCGGAGCCCGCAAGGAATCATACCGGAGAGAATCGCGTAAACCGGTGGTTGAGGAAGGAAGCCTGGAAGAGGATCAAAAAAGGAGGGATTTCACAATCAATGCACTGGCAATCGGTCTGAACCGCGACAATTTTGGTGAACTGACCGATCCTTTCGACGGCCTTGCTGATCTTAAGAACAAGGTGATCCGGACGCCTCTGGATCCGGATGTAACTTTTTCCGACGATCCTCTCAGGATGTTAAGGGCTATCCGTTTTGCTGTAAGACTCGGGTTTAAGATCAGTAAAGACACTTTTGAAGCGATCGGGAGGAACTGCGAAAGAATACGGATCGTTTCACCCGAGCGGATTACCGACGAACTGAATAAAATCATCGGGACTTCAAAACCATCCTCCGGTTTTGTGATGCTGGATGCCTCCGGACTTCTTGAAATTATTTTTCCTGAATTACATGAGCTCAAAGGTGTTGAAGTCAAAAAAGGCAGAAAACACAAGGATAACTTTTATCATACGATCAGGGTGCTTGACAATGTAGCTTCAAAGAGTGATGACCTTTGGCTGCGCTGGGCGGCCATTCTTCATGACATAGCCAAACCTGCCACGAAGAAATACGATCCTGAAAGCGGGTGGACGTTTCATGGCCACGATTACCTTGGATCAAAAATGATCCCGGTCATCTTCCGGAAACTCAGACTCCCCATGAATGAGAAAATGAAATATGTACAGAAACTCGTCCAACTGCACCTCCGCCCTATTGCACTGGTTCAGGACCAGGTGACCGACTCCGCCATCCGGAGACTGCTCTTCGAAGCCGGAGGTGATATCGACGACCTGATGACCCTTTGTGAAGCGGACATTACCTCAAAAAATGAAGAAAAAGTCCAGAGGCATCTGGAAAATTTTGCCAATGTCAGGATAAAAATGAAGGAGATCGAAGAAAAAGATTCTCTCCGCAACTTTCAGCCTCCTGTTTCAGGCGATGATATCCGCCAGGCGTTCGGAATTGAGCCGGGGCCCTTGATCGGTATAATAAAGAATGCTATCAGGGAAGCGATCCTGGAAGGTGAAATACCAAACGAACAGGAGGCAGCCCGGGAATATATGTACAAAAAAGGAGAAGAGCTCGGACTTAAGGCCAGTAAAAATCCCGCCCGAAAGAAAAAAGATACCGGAATAGCAGGGAAGACTTCGTCATAATATTCTTTCTCCGGCCGAAGTATCTATTTTAACCTGATTCAGATCAGCTCTTCGAGGCTGCATCCCTTAGAAAAACGCGATTCAGGCATGCCAGTGTTTACGGGGAACAGGTGCACGCAGAAAGCACGATACGGTCAGCTCAATAAAGGAGGTCTTCATCAGTCGTTTCCCAGAATAAAATTTCACTACCTGGCAAAACGGACCCACAGCATCACCGGCAGATGATCACTCACTCCGCCGTTATAATGCATCCCGTCAAAGGTCCGGAAGGGCTTTACCCCGCCGTACTTTTCATCGGGCTCAAGAAGAAAACCGGGAGCATATATGACCTCCGACAAACTGTCTGCACATAGTGAGCACTGATCGTTGAAAAAGGCAGTCGAAAGAAAGAAATGATCAATCACCTGCCACTGCCCCTGGAAACGGATGGTCCCGTTAACTGAGGCGTCATGCGGAATGAGACGCACCAGGCTTCTGCCCGGTGCATCATCCTGCTCTGAATGATATTCTGTCAGCAGCGAGATACTCACACTTTCCGGCGTATCGTTAAAGTCACCGGTGCAAATGATGTATGGATCTGCTACATTCTGAAAAATTGAGTCAGTCAGATGCCTTAATGTTTCAGCCGTTTCTTTTCTGAAGGGTTCGGTATATCCTGTACCACCATATTTAGACGGCCAGTGATTCACGAATAGGTGAAGCGTGTCTTGATCATGCCTGAGCACCGCATACAGAATGTCCCTGGTCGGGTGACTTCCCGGGAGGTAGGGCTGGATAAATGCCGTATCCACCAGTTCAAATAAGGCCGGATCATAAAGGAGTGCTACATCAATGCCTCTCGGGTCGGGAGAATCCCGGTGTACAATGCGGTAACCAAATATTCCGAAGGGTGAACGGACAAACAGGTCCCTGAGGACCTTCTCATTTTCGATTTCAGCCAGGGCTATAATTCCGGGAGGCCTGTCCCCGCCGGCCGACAGGATGGTTTTCCATGCGGAACGGATCTTGAGATAGTACCGGTAGCGGTCCCAGTTCCTCAGACCTTCGGGTGTAAACTCATCATCCAGCGTCAGCGAATCGTTAACGGTATCAAAACAATTTTCCAGGTTCCAGGAAAATACGGTAAAGCCTTCACCCTGGCTGCCGGCAGGAACATTTTGCCCGTTGGAATGACAACTGCCTAAGAAAACCAGGAGGAGAATCAAAGGAAAGGATTCTTTCACGATAAAGAGTTTTAGGTGATTTACCCTTTATGTGAAAAACCGGGAAAACTCGCATTAATAATTAAGGTTTTTTTTGAACACCGTAAAAATTCGAAGAAAACAGGAAAAGGCAGGTAGTCTGCCGGTCACCTCCCGCCGCCGGAAGTTTCGACTCTCTCGAAAGCGCCTATATCCGGCTTGCCGTCATCAATGCGGCTGTTCCCCAGTTTGTCGGTGGGGAATCTCTCCCCAATGGACAATAATCCGGCGTTTATAGCCGGGGAAAGGGTATCCAGCTCAAAGTCGTAATCGTCCCACGAAACGAAGCGGGGTCCTTCTTCCGGGTAATTGATCAGGTTTGTGAAATGAGAGGTATCACTCAGGTTGAGCGAGTCGGGGTGGAATTTGGTCAGGCAGTTCTCAAATTTATAGTTGAGGACCGTCTCCGGAGAATACCTGTCCACGTAAAGTTCGCTCGACATGTTTCCCCAGATGATGCAGTTTCCGAAATATGCTTTATCAAGATCCCTGATTTCGTAATTTGTATAGACAACGCCGTTCACTGTATCGTTATAGGGATAGTAATTATTCAGTACGACAGAAGGAACCTGACGCACGGGATTGTACTGCCACCGGTTGGCGATGGTACACTGGTAAAATTCGTAGCTGCCGCCCCATAATAGTGCGATGGCACTCTGACCGCAGTCTGCAAATACGTTGTTCCACCCAAGAATGGTTGATCCCCGGGCCAGAATACCAACCGACGAAAAATGGCCCAGAAAAGAGTTGGACAGGGTAAGTGTCGGGTTGCTGTTCATGAAGGTATCGACTCTCACACCGAAGTTACCGCACCGCAAATCAACATTATCCATAACATTATCATGACTTCCTGCATAAAGCCAGATCCCGCCCCATTGACCGGGAATGTCCTGGTACATTTGTTCAAGTCTGTCGCCTGCAAATGTGATAGGCATATCGGTCTGACCTTCAGCCCTGAGAGACCCGAAGACATATAGGACTGCACCTTTATGAAAATACACTCTTACTCCCGGTTCAATGGTAAGAACCTGGCCTGAGTCAACGGCTGCACCATCGATAATCAGATAAGGTTTGTCATTCATCCAGGTCTGTGAACCGACGTATTCTCCCCTAATGATATGCACATCCTGCCCCCAGGCCATCAGATCGATGTCCTGAATTTTACCATTGGTCTCGGTGACCACTGAGTCCTGTTGAAGTAACAAGCCGTCGGAGTTATTCGGATCGAGCGTGGCCTCAACGAAAACATAAATACTGTCTTTCGGGGGTATCTGAATATTCCTGAAGTCTGTTCCCGGCGACCCGTCAACATTGATGCGATATACCGATGACTGCCCTTTTCCCAGATAGATGCGGGATACGGTGATATAATCTTTGTAAGGATTATGTATGGTGAAACTTTTCGTCACCGTACCCAGAGTCGTGAAAACCGTATCAAAATAAAGGGTATCCAGTGAAAAACTGATCCCCGAATTATGGGTCGTGATAAATTTTTCCTTTTCGCAGGAGATGACTGCAATGATAAAAAACAGGGAAAGAAGCAGGTTACGGATCAGTCGCATACTGAAAAATTTATGGCAAAAATAACCTTCTGAACGGGATTTCAAGGTTTATTCAGTAACGTTTTTTTATGCAGATAATTGCAAAACCTGATATTAATAATTCTCCGGCCCTATGCCAAAAGTATGTTTCATTTGAAGATTTCGTGCAACCAACAAAGCAGACTGACCGTATAACCGCAACAGTTAGGCTCTGACAATGAGTTTGTTATAACAATAACACAATACTATAATAACCGATAATACTGATAATGAGATTTATGAAGACAATGATCCCCCGTATAAATTTAAGTGCCGACAAACCGTAACTATCCTCTTGAACCTATAGAAAAATACCGATGATGAAAAAGCTACTCGTGATTTCCGTTTTTATTATTTTCTACTTTGTTCCAACCAAAGCCCAGTACAAAATCATCAACTACACCGACATGAACCAGATCAACTCGCTGGTTGAAGATGGTGATTACATCTGGGTTTGTACTTCGGGTGGCGCATTCAAGCGAAGGAAAAGCGACGGCACCCTGGTAACGGTATTTAATACCCTTAACAGCGGCCTGGCCCGAAACCGGGTCAATGCCATGTATATTGATTTTTATGGTAACTATTGGTTTGGAACGAATTACGGGGGGATATCCATGTTCGACGGGTCAAAATGGACTACCATCAATGAAGTTGACGGATTCAGGATCTATGATTGTGAGACCATTACCGCCGACATAAACGGGAACATGTGGTTTGGCGTCAATGACGGTCATGTTCTCAAATATGACGGTGAGACCTGGAAGGATATAAATCTCCACGGAAACTGGTATGTCGCAAGCATTGTCAGTGATGATATCGGGAATATCTGGATTGGCATTGCCGGCATACACGGGAGCGGTTACAAGATAGATCCTGAAGGGAACGTGTCCGATTTCAACGGCCCCGGTGACATCTTTAAGACGAACGGGATCTATGACATAGGAAAGGACAGGCTGGGAAATCTCTGGTTTACATCCTATGGAGGAGTATACCGTTACAACATTCTTTCAGATACCTGGACGAATTTCTCGAGTGGCTTTTATGGCAATAACTATGCATTTTCCCTCGATGGCAACGGGAATGTCTGGATATCGACAGACGGAGGGGTTTATGAATATAACGGTTCTATATGGACACACTATACTTCCGGAGAATCGGGTGACAGGGTGGATCTGATTCCGGATATACTCTGTGATGCCCAGAATAACGTGTGGGTAGGAGGTTACAACGGCCTGGCAAAAATCACACCCGGGAATTACACCTGGGGTACGGCCATCAGGGTGAATGCCCTGAAATCTGATTACGTTGAAACTATGTCATTTACAAGGGACGGAACGGCAAGGCTGTTCGGACAGTTTTCTTACATGACAGGCTACTCCGACGGCTATTGGTGGGAAACCTCGCCGGTCTCCAGTTGCAGTTATTCCTGGGTAGAAAATTCTCTTACCGATAAGGATGACAATACCTGGATCTCGTACATCGACGGCGCGGATTCAACCGTAAAGCTGATTAAGTTTACCCCGGCTAATGTTGCTACCTGTTATTCCGTGTCCGGCAAAATGGATTTTGGTCAGTGGACTACCGCGTTTGTTACCGACATGACTTATGACCCTAAATACAACCTGATATGGATAGGAACCAAAAAGGGACTTATCTGGTTCAATGCAAGCTACGGGTCTTCAGGAACATGGACCTCACCAACGTACGGCCTTCCGGAAGATTATATAACCGGGGTCGATATTCACGATGGTGTGGTGTGGTACTCAACCTCTGCCAGCGGTATAGGATATTATGATGTGAATAATGGTGATTTTGGCGTTCTTGACGAAAGCAGCGGCCTTCCATCCAACCAGGTATATGATCTTGCCTTTGACAAAAACGGCGGGATGTATTTTCTCGCCGGTCCTACGCTGTACCATAAAATAAATGATGCCTATAAAAATTACAGCCTTCCCGATTATTACAATTGCCTGGCGGTTGACAGTATGAATAATATCTGGCTCGGCGGAAATTTCGGCGCCGCCAAATTTAACGGTAGAGCCATTCGAACCTTCACCACAGATGACGGACTGACAGAAAACATGGTCGATAACATTGTTGTGGCTCCCAACAATGATGTCTGGCTATGCTCCGGATATTATGGCATAACAAAGATAAATACGGTAGCTCCCCAACCCGGTTTTGACACTCCCATTACGTGTCTTCCCGATACCACCTTCCTATCGAATATGTCAACAGAAGCAGATACCCTCACAAGGTATGCCTGGGATATCAATGATGACGGCAGTATAGAATCCACCGCTAAAAACTTCAGATACCACTTTGATGTTGCAGGCATATATACCATTGGGTTGACGGCATGGAATGATGAGAAAAACGGGCACATCACAAAAGATATCCAGGTGCTTGAATCGCCGGATGCCACGATCAGTCCGTCGGGGATAAACCATATCTGCACCGGCGATAAAATACGCATACAGGCGGGTATCAATAATCCCGATGCCAGTCTCAAATATACCTACAACTGGAACACAGGAGATCAATCAAACCGTATTTACACCGACACAAGCGGTGTATATTATTTCAGCGTAAGTAACGGCATGTGTAACTCCATGTCAGACTCCGCCACGGTTATCGCGGCAGAGCCCTTTTCCGGACTTCAGATTTGCCTGGTCACTGTTGATCCGGACGAGAACAAGAACATGATCGTATGGCAACCGGCTAACGACTTAGGGGTGGTCTCGTACAACATTTATAAACTTTTCGGCAACAGCTATGTGCCGATTGGTAACGTGCCGGCCGGTGACCCGTCCTATTTCGTCGACTATAATTCGACTCCCGACGCCCTGGCTGCCAGGTATGCCATCACAGCCATCGATACCTGTGGCAATGAATCGGCAAAAAGCCCTTATCATCAAACCATTCACCTGGGGGCTTCTATAGGGGCACAGGCCAATACCATCGTTCTTGACTGGACACCCTATGTGGACGAGAGCGGGAACTTTCAGCCCGAATGGTATTATATCTACCGGGGGCTCAGCGCAGATCAGATGCAGGTACATGACTCCGTCTCTTCTTCATTCACCGAATGGAACGATCTCGATCCGGGAGAGAACAGGTATTACCAAATTGGTGCGAAAAAGGCCGATCCCTGCTATGTGTCCACAAAAAAGACTACTGGCGGACCATACGCACATTCACTGTCAAACCTGGAAGACAACAAACTGAAAGCCGGAACCGGAACTCTCACCACAGGCAGGCTGACAGTGTATCCAAATCCGTTCCATGATCAGGCTGTTATTGTCTGGGACAATGCCGGAGCAGGAAATGTCAGGATTATTATTACCGATCTGCGCGGCCGGGTCGTCAGGGAGACGGATAATGTACCCGGTAACCGGTATACCCTCCGGAAAGAAAATCTTAATCCAGGAATGTATTTCATCACCATCGAAGGACAAAAAATCTTCCAGACCAAAATTGTGGTTAACTGATTTCCGCCTGAGATAGTCGATGGAACACCGACCTTTTTTACGAGCCAACCCCCGAAAGCTTCAGTGGTCTAAAACCGCTGAACCGACAGAAGGGAGCTTAGCGAAGCTAAACCCGCATTCACTATACCATGTTTGGGCACTGGTTGTTTAATTCTGTTCAAATTGATGATATACTTTATTTTCTTGTTTTTTAATCTTATCAATATTCCAATCTTTTGAGAAGTTAACACAATTGCTAATAACAAGTGCCAACATTGGTTTAGCTAAAAAATGCAATTTTTTATATACACTGGCGTTTCGTTGTTTTTTACTATACTATTTATGCCTTACAGTGCGCGCCCATCTTATATTTACACACTACGTTAATGCCATCTATATATCTATCAAAGACTTTGATTTCCGGTGCGAATCTGCTGTTCAAAAGCATGAAAAGATCATGCTTTAGTATGGAACTAAAAAAAACTTAACTTGCAATCAATTCGCATTTTCCGTAAATTACCCGGCTAAACCTTGCAACCATGAAAGCACTTCATTTACACGGGAGGGTCTTTCTGTTGTCTTGTCTCCTTCTTATATTGCTTTCAGTCAGATCTAACGGACAGGTAACGAATTATCAATACCTGGGATGGCCAGGACAATCTCTCCTGCCCCCTGATCAATTTACAGACATAAACAACTGGGTGATCAACCCGCAGACGGGAAATTTACTTACCCTCATTCCCGAGGATTCTGCCATCCATATGCACTGGGAAATTGCAGGAGGACAGGGAAGATGGGTACAGATCTATCATGTTTTCTCTCCTCCCGTATCGATCGATAATTTTGATGTGTTTGCATCGGATATCAAGGGGAGTTCCTGCCAGGATGCGGCTTCATGTCACCGGAATATAACCGTTGAATTTAAGTTTGAGAACGGTGCCAAACAAGCAGTGTTCGTACGAACAGGAGAAGAAGGGCTACTCGGGATCGACCGCTGGGTGAATAAACTGTTCTTTCTGAGAAATTCACAAAATTTTTATGTCACTGACGGTTTCAAATGGGATTCGATCAACGTTTTTTCCATCGTATTACGTTCCTATCCTGATAATGCAACAATAGACCCGGATACCGGCGATATCTGGTTCCGCAATTTTGTGATGGACGATACGCATTCATGGGTCAGGGCAACGGATTATGAATCGCTGACCATTTCTCCCGATACCCTTGATAACATTAAAAATAAAGCAATAGCATTCATCCTTGGGAGACAGACGTCCACCGGGCTGCTGACCACATGGGCAGAGGATAATTCATCCTGGCTTTACGGACAGGGGCTGGCTCTCAAAGCCCTGACCATAGAGGGATCCTGGCAGAACAATGTTCCCATGAATGATTATGCGATCGCAGCACAGAAACTGGCAGCCTTTCTCGCGGCCCATCAGAATCCGGACGGAACATGGCCCAGGGCATGGAACAGCCAGACAGGAGAAGTGATCTTCCCCTACGAAGCGGATGGTACTATCTGGATGGGTGATTTCCCTTTTCCACTCATGGGACTAAGTGCTTACCTGAAGAAGACCTGTGATCAGGCTGCTTCGGCGGCTGTCATTAAAGCCCGGAACCTCCTGGTTTCCCTGGTGGATTCAGAAGGTAAATTGTCTACGGTGAACGAGGCTACCGGTGGCAGAATAGCAGTAACCAGTACCGAGGCATTTGTTGCAGCCATTGCAGCGTTGAGGGAAACCGGAGATACCACGACAGCGGACAAGCTGACAGCTTATATTGACAATACACACTGGAACACGGGATTTAATTATTGGAACGAAGGCACCTACTCCGACCGGGTGGTACTGTTTTCAAATACCTGGACACCGGCTGTGTATTCTCTCTATAACAATGATCCTCAAAAACCCCTGGAGGCCTTGTCATTCGTAAGCAGGCTGCTATATACCCGGGGACCCGGAGCTCCGTATGGATTTGACGGTACCGGCCCCATTGCCACCTGGTTCGAAGGAACACTTTCATACATCAATGCCGGCGGTCCGGGCAGCAATATGTTGATGCGTAACCTGATACCTTATATTGATCCCGATGGCTCTGTCCCGCATTATAACGACAATATCGGGGGAGCAGCAGGAGTTTGGGCCGTTCCCTGGGAAAGTCTCGACGGTACCAGCTGGCTCTATTTCACTGCATCAAAACTGTCTCCCCTGAAACCCCTGGATACAGGGTTCTATTGCCTGCAAACATCCTCGGATAAACATAATATCGCGGAGGACTTTGTAAGGATCTATCCAAATCCCGCAGACAAGGTACTTCACATTGAGTTCCTGAACCCGGCAACTCCTTGTTGCGAGCTTATGATTTACAATATGGAAGGCATACTTGTGATCGATAAGCAAATTCATACATCCGCTGATCCCGTTAATCTCGATATCTCTTCCCTGCGAAAAGGAATTTATCTGGTTAAGATAAAGACAGGAAATGGGGAGATTTCGAAAAAGGTTATTTTGATGGAATAGAAAGACCGGCGACAAGCGAAACTGACATGGCATTTACTCTTTTACCGGCGGGGGAAAGTAGCTCCCTGATGCCATGCGATTCCTAAGCTTGTAAAGGTATTTACTCCGGTCTGAATCAAATTCTTCCATGCTAACCTAGTCCACCCCGGCACTCCCTATGTTGACTTTCACTTTACATCATTATGCTGGTTCCCGAGTTCAATAAATAAGCCCGAATATAGTTCTTGCCATCTGTAAGCCGCCAGACATATACCTAATAAAAAGGTGACCGCTATACTTATGATCCCGTGGAATTTGCAGGCAGGCAGGGGGATTCTTAAAATCCATTGCAACTGGTAAATGACTACCAAACAAAGCATTTCGAAAAACAATAAAGGGACCGATCTGTTAAAGTATACCAGGTAGAGATAAGATGTATTTACATCCGCAACCGGATTAATTTTTTAATTTTACAGCAAAATATACGGTCATGTATAAACATGTGTGGATTTTAATATTCCCTTTACTAACCGTTTTAAGCTGTAGCAGGGTGAAAAATGTGGATCTGATTATTACAAATGCAGTAGTCTACAGTGTTGACAGCACTTTTGGTATATACCAGGCTTTTGCCGTTGACAAAGGCAGGATCGTCGATGCCGGAACATCGGAATACATCGCGAAGCATTATTCTTCAGCCGACAAAAAAGATCTCAGGGGGAAGTTCGTTTACCCCGGATTTATCGATGCCCACTGTCATTTTGACCAGTACGGCCTGGGGCTGCAGGAAGCCGGGCTCACCGGAACCTCATCTTTCGAAGAAGTACTGCAGCGTGTTGAAGACCAGTCCGTGAAGAATCCTTCCGGCTGGATTATCGGAAATGGCTGGGATCAGAACGACTGGGTCAACAAAGTTTTTCCCGACCGCAGTCCGTTGGACCGGATGTTCCCTGACCGGCCCGTGGTACTCTTCCGTGTAGATGGTCATGCCGCCCTGGTAAATGAAACGGCCCTGAAACTGGCTGGCATTTTTACCGATACTAAAGTCAGCGGGGGTGAATTTGAAAAAAAGGAAGGCCGGCTTACCGGAATACTCGTGGATAATGCCGTCGGTTTCATCCGGAGGAAAATACCCAAACCCGACAATCAGCAAATGGATAAGGCACTCCTCGATGCACAGAGGAATTGTTTTGCCGTGGGTCTGACATCCCTTCACGTCGCAGGACTCGATGCCGATGTGATCAGCATGATGGACGATCTTGACAGGCAGGACAGCCTTAAAATCAGGATATATGCCATGCTCCTTGCTAAGGAGAAGAATCTGGAAGCATACATGTATAAAGGGATCTATAAGACCGACAGGTTACATGTGGCTTCAATTAAAATGTTTGCCGACGGGGCTCTTGGTTCCCGGGGTGCCAGGTTGTTAAAGCCTTACAGCGATGACCCGGGTAACAGCGGTTTCTGGGTTACCGACCCATCGGTGATCCGGCATTTTGCCAGCCTGGCTGACTCCTGCGGATACCAGGTCAATGTACATTGCATTGGCGATGCGGCCAATGATACTGTCCTTCATATCTTCGGCGATATCCTCAGGGGAAAGAACGACAAACGCTGGCGTATCGAACATGCACAGGTTCTCGCCCCCCGTGATTTTGAACTTTTCGGGAAGTACTCAATTGTCCCTTCCGTTCAGCCAACCCACGCCACCTCTGATATGTACTGGGTGCGGGAAAGACTGGGTGACAGGGTTAAGGATGCCTATGCATATAAAAGGTTGCTTGAACAGTTGGGCTGGCTGGCCGATGGAAGTGATTTCCCGGTTGAAAGCATTAATCCTGTCTATGGATTTTATGCCGCCTTCACCCGGCAGGACCGGCAGGGTTATCCCGAAGGCGGATTTCAGCCCGGAGATGCTCTTACCCGCAAGGAAGCTTTGAAAGCCATGACCATCTGGGCTGCTAAAGCTGCCTTTGAAGAAAACGAGAAGGGTAGTATCGAAAGCGGTAAATTTGCCGATTTTGTAGTACTCGACCGGGATATCATGACGGCTCCCCCCCTGGATGTTGTAAATTCAAAAGTTCTTTATACCTTCATTGGAGGAGAGATGGTGTATTCAAAGAATTAAACCTTTCCTGATGATCATCAAAGCAGAAGAAAAAGATTTCCTCGAAATCATGTTCATATACCAGTTGACCGTATATGCCATGAATGATCAGGGTCTGTTCAACTGGAACACAGCCTATCCCGGATTCAGGGACGTACTTGCCGACATCCGTGAAGGTGATATGTATATCTACAAGGAAGACGAGGTGGTCCTTGGCGTCGTATGCCTTAACCAGGAGCAGCCGGAAGAATATGAGCCACTTTCATGGAAATATGACGGGCCGTTCCTCGTCGTTCACCGCCTGGCCGTTCACCCTTCCTTCAGAAACCGGCACATTGGCGAAAAAATGATGAAGTTTGCTGCCGGAATGGCGAAAGAGAAAGGATTCCGGTCGGTGAGGCTGGATGCCATCACGGTGAATCCGTCTGCCATGAAGCTGTATTCGAAAACAGGGTACGAGCAGGTCGGGATTATTTTCTTTTCGTACCAGAAAGATCCCTTCATGTGCATGGAACTAAAAATCGATGCGGACCCTGATCAGAAATAAAAGGCTATTCCTCCTCCGAAAATATTCCAGGCCCAGTCTGACATGGGAATATCTTCCTCGAGAATGATGGACGATTCCCGACGCCATTTCACTTCAACGCCTATCGGAAGCCATGTATAGTGATGAGTTCCCGGTTGTGGATAGTAATCCATATCCAGTCCGGTAAAAATAATAGCATATTCCGTCACCGGTATTGAAAGACTAAGCCCCAGGTCAAAACCAAAGTCATTCAGAACGTGCCCACCGGTGATGAGTGATAACTGAAAGGTTTTGGATCGTGACAGGGCCCATTCCAGGTCAGCTCCGAAATAATCCTGTCCTTCCAGTATCCCGTATCTGACCCCCAGATCAACCAGTTTATTTATGCCATATCCGCCATGAAGATATAAGCCCGGCTCATGATTGTTCAACACGGGGTTGATCCCGGCTGAAAAATGTCCCGGCCGCAAAATCTGAGCAGTATTGAAGGTTTGTGAAAATACCGGGTAGGATAACAGCGTAAACGCCAGAATGATCAGGCCGTTCTTCATCTTTCTGAATTTTGTTACCCCAGAAATACGAAGAAAAAATGAATAGGTTTCAGGAAGGTCTGTCTCACCAAATTTTAATGGTTTTATGAGGTTATCCAATAAATTCCTTTTTAAAAGGATCCGGGTTATCATTTAAACATTAATAATTACCCACAACTATGGTTTGAACAGTTTCATAAAACCTTTCAGGTTTTACACTCTGAAGAAATAACCTGTAAAATATGAAAAAAGATGTTTGAGCGAAGGAGCTTTTATAAATCTCTACAGATGAATCGGTTTGCCCTGGTAAAAATCAAGGATCTTCATCCTGAAAATATATTCGTATTTAGCCTGTGCAAGGTCCGATTGTGCCTTCGACAGGTTATTCTTGGCTACATTAAAATCAACTGAATTGACCAGTCCGACTTCAAATTTCTGAGTCGTATAGTTAAATGCCTCTTCGTTGAATCTGACGGCTTCCTTCGCTGAATTGTACTTCTCCAGGGCAGACAGGGCATTGGCATGAGCCTGCTGGATATTTTTATAGAGCACCTGTTTATCCTGTTCAAGAGCGAGGTTGAGGTCGTTCAGCCGGATTTTTGATTTGCTGATGTTGGTCTGTGTATTGAACCTGTTGAATATCGGTATACTGATCCCGATATTCAGTTCTTTATAGCGGTTGTTCCGGATCTGTGTAGAAATTGGATAATCGAGTGTGGGATTAGCGTAATCCGGATCAAGCGGATTGATATCATTTAATAAGTACCGCGAATAATACAGGCCGCGAAGATACAATTCCGGAACTCGATCCGCCTGATTATAGGCCACCATTTTTTCCTGCGACTTTACCATGTACTCACCACTTTTTATCTCCGGCATGATGTTTACCGCTGCCTGGTATATATCATTCACTTCAGAAGGAAGGCCGGCGGACATCACATCCAGATCAGGCTGAATCACGGCAAAATTCCCGACGGAATCAAGATCAAGCAGTTGTACCAGGTCGAGGATGCTGTTCCTGTGCCTGGTTTCTGCCTCGACAAGATTCAGCTTCTCACTGGCAGCCTGTGCCTGGATTTCGAGCAGATCACCCTTGGCTACATTACCCACTTCAACCAGCTTCTGGTTCTTTTCCACCTGCAGGAGAGTGACATCATATTGTTGCCTGGCAACGTCAATCAGCTCTTCATCCAGCAGGATCTGGAGATAATAGCCCACAAGGTTAAGGGTAATATTATTCTTGAGGCTTTCCTGGTCTTGCAGGGTACTCAGGAGAAGGTATTTGCTGGCCTGGATATTATTATAATTCTTAAAGCCATTAAACAAGGTTAAGTTAGCCTGTATTCCAAGCGAACCCTGCTGTTTGGGATTATTCTCCCATTTGTAGAGCGAGGTGTTCAATGACCGTCCGGAGCTTAACTGATGCTCAACCATAGCTCCGACACCAGGTAAAAGACTGTACTTCGCCTGGTTATAATCTTTACGCACCATCTCTGTCGATAATTCCGAACGTTTTATGGCCAGGTTATTGTCATAGGCATACTGTATGCATCTTTCAAGAGACCATACATCTTCATTGCTGTTCTGCGCCAGCAGCAGGCCATGAAAACACACGGCAAGGATCGTCAGACCAAATGCTCTTCTCATAATCACTTTCTATTTCGTTTTCTGTATAATACCTGAATGAAACCTGCATCTTCCGACGGATTAAAAATCTGGATAAGCTCCCATTCTTTGTCGTAGCTTTCAATCGATTCTTTCAACCTGTAAATCCGGGCAAGGGAGCGAGTGAGGCCATCGGGATAGTTGACGGCGTCATGTTCATCTTCCCAGGGGAAGGAAACAACTCTGAAATTAAAACTGGTTTCTTTTCCGCCGATCTTCAGAATGATTTCGGCATTATCATAATCCTTGAAACCGGGAATTGGAATGCTGAGATCTTTCATAGCTATGTATATTATAGTTAAAATGAAGAAATGTCAGACATCAGGAATCACGGGCTCGACAATTATACGATCTGCTTGATATTCTCCGTCACGATATGTCCGTCGAAAAGCTGAATTATGCGGTGCGCTTTGTCGGCATCGGTAGGTGAGTGTGTAACCATAACTACAGTGGTACCTTCCTGATTGAGTTCCGACAGGAGGTTCATCACTTCTTCACCGTTTGCCGAATCGAGGTTACCGGTTGGCTCATCAGCAAGAATCAACTGTGGCTTGGAAACAACAGCCCTGGCAATGGCAACTCTCTGTTGCTGTCCGCCAGATAATTGCTGCGGAAAATGTTTTTTCCGGTGAGAAATTTTCATCCGGTCGAGGACTTCTTCAACCCTCCGTTTCCGATCCGATGCGGAAACTTTTTGATAAAGAAGGGGGAGTTCCACATTTTCAAAGACATTCAGTTCGTCAATCAGGTTAAAGCTCTGAAAAACAAATCCGATGTTTGACTTGCGGAGATTGGTTCGGTTTCTCTCGGTAAAGTTTGAAATTTCTTTGTCAAGAAAGTACAATTTCCCACCAGTTGGGTTATCCAGTAATCCGATGATATTCAGCAATGTTGACTTACCGCATCCGGAAGGCCCCATAATAGCCACGAATTCGCCTTTTGAGATTTCCATGTTCACTTTATTGAGAGCTGTGGTCTCCACTTCATCGGTACGGAAGACTTTGGTTAATTCTAAAGTTTTGATCATAAGGCAATGGAATTGATTAGATTTCTTTATTTTCTGTTTTTAAGGATCAGTTTATCTACGTTCCCAAAACTTTCATAGCTTGACACGATGACATTTTCACCCGCGGCTAGTCCTTCGAGCACTTCATAGTACTTCGGATTCTGCCTCCCAATGGTGATCGGCCTGTGAACGGCAAACTCACCTGAAGGATCAACGACATAAACCCACTGTCCGCCGGTACTCTGGTAAAAACCACCTTTTGTGAGCAGCAGTGCCGTCTGGGATTCGCCCAGTTCGAGTTTGATCCTGGAGGTCTGGCCGATTTTGATCTGTGGAGGGATATTACCTGTAAAGACCATATCCACTGCAAACCGTCCGTTCTGAACTTCGGGATAAAGCTTGGTGATTTTCGCATCGTATTTTTGCCCGGCGAAGTCACATTCCCCTAACAGGCCACGCTCTACCCTGGACACGTAGTGCTCATCGATTTCAACCCTCAGTTTATAGGAATCCAGGACATTAATGGTCCCTACCCTGGTGCCGTAATTGATCACCTCCCCTATTTCAGGATTCAGGGTTGCCAGCTCCCCGGCAACAGGTGCTTTAATATTCAGGTTGTCAAGCCTATTTTTGGCCAACTTTAAGTTCTCCGTCATATTTTTTACCGATTCTTCAAGGGTGGCCACCTGCACACTCCGGTATATTGAATCCTGGATATGGTTCTCCCGCTGCAGGGACAGAAGTTTGACCGTGGTGTTATAATCCTCATCTGATTTCTGAAATTCCTCATCCGAGATATGCTGGCTGGAATGAAGGATTTTGTTTTTCTCGTAAGCCCTTTTCAACTGGGTTACCTTTGCCTGCAGGGTAAGCATCTCAATATTTGAACTCAGCATCTGCTGTTGCATGTAGTTACGTGCATTTCTCAGCTCGTTGATGGTTCGCAGCACCTGGGCTTCAGTATTGGATATATCGAAAATGAGGTTGTTGTTGGAAAGTTTAATGATGACATCCCCTTTCTTCAGCATACTGCCTTCTTCCCTCAGGATTTCCTCTACCCTGCCTCCTTCAACCGCATCCAGGTAAATCGTCCTGATCGGCTCAACCGTTCCCTGAACAGCGATATAATCCTGGAATACATCCTGAACAACAGGTTCTATGGTGATTTTTTCAGAATCCACATTAAGTTTTGAGCTTTTATCGCCGAAAACCAGGTTATAAAAGAGGAGCATGATGGCGATTACGCCAACACCGATCCAGACGGTTTTTTTTGTAATACCTTTCTTTCTTTCGATAATTTTGTCCATTCCATCCATTGCCTGAAATTTTACTGGCAAGAAGATAACCACGAATTGTGCCAAAGGTCATACAATATTGCTTAACAACTTTTTAACACTTAAAATAAAACCCTGCTACTGGCGGAAAGTGTCCGAAAACGAAACATCCGCAGTACGATTCCGAACATTTCGCAGGCACAAAGTGTACCCTTGCATCCTTATCATTTGAGAGCTCCATTTAAGACTCCCGGACGATGGCCGGGATTACCCTCTGCGGAGATCAGCCCTCACGGATGGTGAGGGAAGTCAAGGAGTATACAGATCGTTCCCTGAAAACGGTGAAAAAAATTTCAGTCAGATCAAAAAAAGGCGTAATATTGCTTGAAAGGTTAGTACTCTGCCTGATCCCAAAGATATCTTTTTTGTAAATTTGCCGACGGTTTCTGCAACTTGTTATTCGTCTGGTCAAATATAAATTATGACAATTATGAGTAAAACCGGCAAAATTCTCGTCATCGATGATAACCAGGATATTCTGTTCGCTCTCAAGCTTCTACTGCGACCCGAGGTTGAGCGGATCGAGACCCTGGCCAACCCGGAACATATTCCCGAGAAAATGGCCGAAGATAACTGGGATGTCATTTTGCTTGACATGAACTTTACTAAAGATGCCATCAGTGGCCAGGAAGGATTCGAGTGGCTGGAAAAAATAATCCATATTGACCCGCAGGCAGTAGTGGTCTTCATCACGGCTTATGGCGATGCGGAAAAAGCTGTTAAAGCCATGAAATCCGGAGCGACCGATTTTGTACTCAAGCCCTGGCAGAATGAAAAACTCCTGGCTACCATCAACGCTTCGGTCAAGCTGCGTAAATCAAGAATGGAAGCTGATCAGCTGCGACGAAAACAAAGGGAGATTTCCGCGGTGCTCGATCAGCCGTTTACCGACTTCATCGGGCAGTCGCCTGAAATGAGACAGGTATTCACCACCATCAAAAAAGTGGCTGCCACAGATGCCAATATACTGATCCTTGGCGAGAATGGTACGGGAAAAGAGCTTGTAGCCAGGGCCCTCTACAGAAATTCCCTGCGAAAGGATGAGGTATTTATCAATGTGGATTTGGGCTCCATCGCCGAAACACTTTTTGAAAGTGAGCTTTTCGGACACGAAAAAGGCGCCTTCACCGATGCCAAAAATATGAAACAGGGCCGGTTTGAGATTGCCTCCGGAGGGACGCTGTTCCTGGATGAAATCGGCAACCTGTCGTCACAGATGCAGACCAAGCTCCTGACGGTAATAGAGCGCCGGGAGGTGACCCGTGTTGGCTCCAATAAAGTCCTTCCTGTCAATGTAAGACTTATTTGTGCCACCAACAATGACATCCACCAGGATGTCACTGAGGGAAAGTTCAGACAGGACCTGCTTTACAGGATTAACACCGTAGAGATCCATCTGCCTCCTCTGAGAGAAAGATCAGGGGATATTCAGATCCTGGCCGATCATTTCCTCAGGATCTATTCGAAAAAATACCGTAAAAATATCCGGGGGATCCTGGCCGGTGCCATGAAAAAACTTCAGCAATACCATTGGCCCGGAAACGTCAGAGAACTTCAGCATGCCATCGAAAGAGCAGTCATTATGGCTGAAGGAGATATGCTGTCGCCTGAAGATTTTATCCTGAGCTCACAAACCCGTAAAGGAGGCGAGCTCGAATTCGGATCCTATGATCTCGAGGAAATTGAAAAGACCGTTATTCAGAAAGTGCTGAAACAATACCAGGGGAATATAACCCAGGCAGCACAGGAGCTCGGACTTACACGTACATCACTTTACCGTCGAATGGAAAAACATGATTTATAGAAATTTCAGAATCAATCTTCTTATCAGGATCATCTTTCTGGCCATCACTGTATTTCTTTTCTTCTTTTTCATCAATGCAGAGACCTTTCTTACCCCGATTCTGATCCTTGTCCTGGCCATCCTCCAGGTATATTCCATGTTCCGGTATGTCGATAAAACCAACAGGGACCTGGCCAGTTTCCTTGAGTCGATCCGGTTTTCGGAGTTTACCCGGTCTTTCCAGATCGAAGGCATGGGATCTTCGTTTAATGAACTGAACAAGGCCTTTAATGATGTCATAGCCGACTTTCAAAAAGTGCGCTCTGAAAAGGAGGAGCATTTTCATTACCTTCAGAGCATCGTTCAGAATATTGATATCAGTATTCTGGCGTATCAGCCCGACGGTACGGTGGAGATGATTAACAAGGCCGCTAAAAAACTCTTTCAGATCAGCAATATCAAAAACATTCAGAAACTTTCCGTCTTTTCGACCGAGCTGGTAAACACCCTTCAGAATATAAAACCTGGTGAGAACAAACTGATAAAAGTACAGGATGATGATGATCTCCTCCAACTGGCCATTAATTCCACGGAATTGAAGATCAAGGAGAAGACCATCACGCTGGCCACCATCAAAAATATTCAGAATGTACTGGAGGAACAGGAGACCGAAGCCTGGCAGAAGCTTATCCGGGTCCTGACCCATGAGATCATGAACTCCATTACACCCATTGCCAGCCTCTCGGCAACCCTCGAAAACATTCTCAAACCCTATATCAGGGAAGAAGAAAATACCGACGAACTCGAGGTGGAAACGATCGGCGAAATTCACCAGGCCCTCCAGACCATTAACAAGCGAAGCACAGGACTTCTTCACTTTGTGAATACGTACAGGAATCTGACAAGGATACCCAAACCCAGTTTCAGGGTCGTAAAAGTTTCTGAATTATTTGGTAATATTGAACGGCTGCTTGAAAAAGACCTGAAGGAAGCAAAAATCGAAGTGAAGTCGAAGGTTGAGCCCAAGGGATTAGAGATTTCCATGGATGATCAGCTCATCGAACAGGTACTGATCAACCTCATGAAAAATTCCATACACGCCCTCGACGGCAGGGAAAATAGTCAGATCATATTGAGGGCCTTTTTTAATAAGAGGGGAAGGCCGACCATCCAGGTTACCGATAATGGTGTGGGAATCCTGAAAGAGGTTTTGGATAAAATTTTCATTCCTTTCTTCACGACCAAACCAAGCGGATCGGGTATCGGCCTCAGTCTGTCACGACAAATCCTCAGGCTGCATGGCGGAACAATTACCGCCCAGTCGGAACCGGAAAAAGAAACTACCTTTACCCTGACTTTCTGACCGGCCCCGGACGGCTGAAACAATTTTAAATGATTGGACCAGACATTATATAGTAGAATTTTAATATCAGGAACCAGAACATGTCTCTGACTAAAAAAACAAGGGTAGCACGCCTTTCAGTCCTTTCAAACACTTTCCTGATCATTCTGAAAGTATCTGCCGGTCTGATATCCGGTTCTGTCAGTATCATTTCCGAAGCAATTCATTCCGGAATGGACCTGGTGGCTGCCGTCATATCATATTTTTCAGTCAGGGCTTCCGATAGACCGCCCGACCTTGAACATCCCTATGGTCATGGCAAATATGAAAATGTTTCCGGCGTCATTGAAGCTATCCTGATCTTCATTGCCGCAGCCTGGATTATCATTGAAGCGGTAAAAAAGCTGATAACTCCCCATGAGGTTGGGACCCTCGGTTTGGGTGCCGCTACCATGTTTGTATCTGCACTGGTAAATTTTCTGGTTTCATCGAGACTGTATAAGGTCTCCAAAGAGACCGACTCTATCGCCCTGGAAGCCGATGCCCTTCACCTGAAAACAGATGTGTATACCTCGGCTGGCGTAGGCGCAGGATTGGTGCTGATCATGATAACCGGCTGGCATACTTTCGATCCTGTCATTGCTATCGGGGTCGCCTTTATCATCCTAAGGGAATCCTACGAACTGCTGAAGAAAGCGTATTCACCCCTCCTCGACACCTCCCTCAGCTCCGAGGAACTGAAAACCATCGACACTGTCCTTAGCGGGTTAGGGGTAAATTACCATGAGCTGAAAAGCCGGAAATCAGGAGACCGGCGTTTCGTGGAGTTTCATATCGAGCTACCTTCAGACGAAAAATTACAGGACGTCCATAACTTTTGTGATGAGATTGAAAAAGAGCTGAAGAAGAACCTGAAAAACCTCGTGGTACAGATACACGCTGAGCCACTCCATTACCACCCCGGAACATGAAATAGTCCGGAATCCCTGAGCGGATATGATAGCTTCCCTGAATCGTATTGTAAAAAAGAAATCAATCCTGACGGCATGGCAGTCAAAAGGAGTGCATAGGAAATAGTCCTGTTGTCAGATGAAATCCCTTGCTTCAGTTGTGGAAAGGTGATGGAACGGGATACATATGAAAATGTAGCAGTAATTGACCTGCGTATCTGTAAAGCAGAAATACACGGGGATGAAGAGATTCTTATTGGAAAGAAAAAATGCCGGAGGGATGAAGGTTAGAAGGAATAATTAACTTAACCAATTACCAACTTTAGTTAATGAAGTAACAACTAACTAACCAAACTTACATGAAGAGAGTATGCATCCCACCCGGCGATTTAAAAGTAGGTATTTTATTTCAAATAACGTGAAAATTTTTAAAATAACTTGTAAACAAAACGAGATCCCCGGCTCACCTGGGATTTCTCAATACCACAATAAATCGAATGTACAGCGAAGAGACAGTACTTGTTTTTTTCTTTCTCCTGTCTTTTGGTGGTGCTCGGCAGCCTGGATGTTGGTGAGATCAAGTACGTCTTAAACATTGAATTAGTAACTGCTGCCGGCTTTCATATTGAAATATGGAAAGCTCATTTTGAATTGTGAAAAAAAATTAAAATGTTTGACTATCTTTAATTTTAATTGTTCCTCCACATGCAGAATTATATACAAAAACATTAATAATGCGGGGATGTGAAGCAACTGCCAGACATTGAAATCAGATTACCGGCAATATCCGTTGTTGTTTTTTAGTTATATGCAAAATATATCTGGTAGGAGTGCAGGTTTTATAGTATTGCGAAAATAGCGGATATATGGTTCGTCGGAACCTGTCTCCTTCCGGGCGGTATGAACTTTGAAAATATTAATTAAACAGAAACAGGCAAATGAAACCCTCATGATTGCTGACAAAATAACCGAGCCTGCGAGCTCAGCGGAGCTAAAAGTAAACTTATAGTAATCGATCATGTATGATTCTCCCGCACGAACGGATCAAGCTGTTGAACATCTAAAATCAAAATTATTATAGAATGAAAAGGACGATGACAATTTTTACAGGGCTGATGATGTTGCTTTTCCTGGCCTCATCCTGTAAAAAAGACAATACCAATGGTTCATCCGGTCAAACTCAGACGCAGATCATCAACCAATGGATCTACGACGGAATGAAATCGGTGTATTTCTGGAACCAGTCTATCCCTTCAGGATTAGATCCCCTGACCGAGACTGATTCCAAGGCTTTCTTTTATAAAATGCTCTATACCACCAGGGACAAATGGTCCTATATCACCGATAATTATACGGCTTTGATGGCTGATCTCAACGGTGAACCCCTGTCCATGGGATATTCCCCGATGTTCGGTAAGATTGCAAACACAAATAATGTGGCGATTTTTGTTGAATTCGTATATCCCGGATCACCAGCTGACAGTGTAGGTCTCACCAGGGGTGATTTCATCATGAGTATTGACGGACAGACCCTTACTATTGACAACTATTATGATTTATACAGCAAAAACAATTATGTTGCCGGCCTTGGTGATTATTCCACGGGCTCGCTGAAACCAAATGGCCGGACAGTAAGTCTCAGCTCAGAAGTCATTGCGGCAGACCCGGTATTTTACCATACAGTCATCGATACCGGGGGAGTAAAGACCGGTTACCTGGTTTTCACTGAATTCACTGCGGGTTCCGGGAACAAATACCTCACTGAACTCGCCAATGTACTGGATGATTTCAAGAGCCAGGGCATCAGTGATCTCATCGTTGACTTGCGGTATAATCCCGGGGGAGCGATCACTGTCGCACAATACCTGGCATCATGTCTTGCCCCTGCTGCAAACATTACCAACAAGGACATTCTGGTCACCAATAAGTATAATACGGAAGTAAACCAGTACCTGGTCAGTTCCGAGGGTTCAGACTCTCCATCACTGGTAACCCGGTTCATCGATACCGGGCATAACCTAAACCTTGGCCGCATTTGTTTTATTACAGGCAGGGGTACGGCCTCTGCAAGTGAACTGACCATCACAGGACTTGAACCTTACATGCAGGTTATTACCGTGGGTGATACAACTGTGGGAAAATATACGGGCATGTGGGTGATACCCGACACAAAGAATCCGCCAAGGCATAACTGGGCTATGATGCCTGTGGTTTTAAAATATGCCAACGCCAGTGGATATACGGATTTTTTTAACGGCCTGGCTCCCGACTATTATGTTGCCGATGATCTGCATGCAGCCAAACCTTTCGGTGATCTCTCCGATCCGATGCTCGCCAAAGCTATAGAGGTTGTCACTGGCGTAAGCCTTCCCACCGCCGAAAAGAAGGCTGGAGTTGAAACACATTTTATACCGATTAAACCCAGGTATCAGCAATTAAAGGAAAATCTTATCCTTCCCGCAATCCATCTCTCTGATCTTCTTGAATCCAGGCCGGCGTCACCGGAGTTACCCTGAGTCAGTCCCCACTGTCGGGACTGCCTCGCCTGAGTCTGAAGGCTGCAATGAGAAGGACGATAGTGATATTCATTAGGTACCCGAAGGCAGTCCTGTACCCTTTCATGCCGCCCCCCGATGCTCGCAATGATAGCGGCAACCATAGCGGCACTTGAAAGCTGACCCGTGATCACAACCTGTTTCGAGCCAAAGTGGTCAACCAGCCTGCCTGCAACCGGAGTGCTGATAATCAAGGCGATGTCTTGGGGAGCAAAATAATGCAGCTACGCTTTACATAAATTTTTTACCCACTCGCACAATTCATAGCTTCATAGCCGCTTACCATGTAGCTTCTTAATCCACTTACACATCTTTTTTGTAGCTTTATACCATGATTTCAGCTGAGCAATACTACCAGGAGAGAAAAAACAGCTTTGAAGAAAAACTTAAATCTCTCAGAAAATGGATAGGATGGGTTTCTTTCCTGCGATTGGTGACCATGGTCCTTTTTGTATTCCTTTTTGTCAGGGGCGTTAAAACGGGAATTACTGCATGGTATATTTCGTGCGGGTTATCATTGTCTGTATTTTTTATACTGGTTAATTACCACAAGAATCTGACCTTTCGCAGGAGCAAAGCCCAGGCTCTTTCAGATCTTAATACGAATGAACTGGAAGCACTGAAAGGCGATTTTTCCACCTTTGCTGACGGAGATGAATTCCTTGACATTCATCATGAATTCACATACGATCTTGACATTTTTGGACCGAGATCACTCTTCCAGTTTTTAAACAGGACCTGCACGCTCGAAGGGAAAAAACGTCTGGCACATGACCTGTTGAATTCTCCTTTTCAGCGAGAACAAATCCTCCTCCGGCAGGAGATGTACAGGGAATTGGCCGAAAAGCCAGACCTGATGCAGGATTTCAGGTCAGAAGGCATGCTTGCGGAAGACCGGCCGGAAGATAAACAGCAGATCATGGACTGGTTAAATAACGATCGTTTCAGATTTTCCGTCCTGCTCAAATCTCTAATGTATCTCATCCCGGTTCTTTTTATTCTCATTTTATCCCTGGGCTGGATTTTCCCGGTGCTGTTCGACTATCTTCTGATCATGATCCTTTTCAGTTTCGCTGTGAACGGCCTGGTTATCACCAGGGTAAACCATTATCATGAAAAAATTTCGAAAAAGCATGAGATCCTCGTTAAATATCTTGAACTGAACAAGATTATTGCCGGTACGGATTTCAGCCAGCCCGACTTAAAGACCTTATCCGGGAACAGCAGGCAATCGATGGAGAGATTCGGCCGGCTCGACAAGCTGATGAATTATCTCGACACCCGCCTGAACATCATTGTAGGCTCTGTCCTGAATCTGCTGTTCATGTTCGACCTTCATATTATACGCCGGCTTGAAAGATGGAGGGTGTCTAATAAAACCGTGCTTGACAGTTTCTTTATGGTCCCTGCCCAGGTTGATTCAGCCATAAGTTTTTCAACCTTTCATTTCAATCATCCCGAATATTGCTGGCCGGAGATACAAAAGAACGGACTTGAAGCAAGGGGACTGGGGCATCCACTGATTCCTTCAGGCACCAGGGTTGTCAATGATTTCGTCCAGGAATCCGGAGGACAGATCTTTATAATTACAGGTGCAAATATGGCGGGTAAAAGTACTTTCCTGCGAACCCTCGGCGTGAACATGATCCTGGCAGGAGCCGGTGCCCCGGTTTGCAGCACAACCTTTCGTTTTGAACCACTGAGGGTGATCACAGGCATGAGAACTACCGATTCGCTTGCCGAAAGCGAGTCGTATTTCTTTGCCGAACTCAAACGACTGAAGCGGATCGTCGAGTTGCTCGGACATGGAGACAAGATCCTTATTCTCCTGGACGAGATTCTCAAAGGAACCAACAGCACTGATAAGCACAGCGGATCGGTGTCACTCGTAAAAAAATTCACGGAGAAAAATTGTCTGGCCCTCATTGCTACCCATGATCTTGAATTGGGAAATCTTTCCGGAAAATTTCCGGGATCCGTGGTAAACCTGCATTTTGAAAGTTACATCCACGGTGATGAACTCAGGTTTGATTATCTTTTAAAAGAGGGTATTGCTCAAAATATGAATGCTTCTTTTCTGATGCAAAAGATGGGTATTATTGAGTAAAGCCCGGCAGCGAAAGTGTTATTGCATTTTAGGTTTCAAATCTCTTTCTTTATTCCGAACAATAAAACACGTCCTGACATGAAACGACTGCTTTTGTTCCCGGCCCTGCTTTTTCCCGCCTTTTTGGCAGCACAGGTTTCTGCTCACCTTGAGGTCAACTTCAGCCAAACACCTGTACCCCAGGACCATTACTGGCGAAGCACCGGCTTTACTCCGGCATCCGCCCTGTTCAGACCCGACATGCAACTCACTCTCGGGTATCTTAGTGCCACCGCAGGCTCAGGTATACAATACGTCCGGCCTCATTACCTGCTCAATCTCATCGGTACCCGGGGGCTTGGAACGGACAAGCCGGAATACAACTGGGGAAAACTGGATACTGCCATTGACCTGCTTGTTCAGAATCAGCTCAGACCGGTTTTCGAGATCATGGGCTACCCGTCGGAAAACTGGGAACCTTCCGTACAGATCTTTGATGCTGCTTTCCAGGGTCAGACGAGCCGGGAAGGACGGTATTTCACCGATTTTGAAAATCCGGAACAGGTTAAAAACTTTAAAAACCTGGTAAAGGCGATGGCCCTTCATTTTATAGATCGATACGGGGCTGCGGAAGTCCGGTCATGGTACTTTGAATCGTCCAACGAGCCAAACCTGAAAAACTATTGGCCTTTCGGACTTCCCGGCTTCCTGAATTACTATGATGCCTGTTCTGAAGGACTGAAAGAGGCTGACGAAAGCCTTCGTTTTGGCGGTCCAGGCACAGCCGGAGCACCGGGTAATGAATATTTCAAAGGGTTGCTCGAACACTGCGTGTCTGGCACTAATTTCTTCACCGGTGAAAAAGGGACAAGAATCGATTTTATCTCCTATCACCTTAAAAACAGGGTAAGATATATGATTCGTCAGGAACAGGAGGTGTATACCTTCATCATGGAACACTATCCCAGCCTGATGAACGTGCCACTGGTCAATGATGAGGCTGATCCGATTGCCGGATGGTCGGAAAAATACTGGTGGAGACCCGGACCCTGGTATGCATCTTTCATCGTCCATTCAATCGATCTGCACAACCGGTATCTTATCGGCAAAAACCATCTAAACTACGGGCTTCTGAGCAATGATAACGGTTTCATGGGTGACTGGTACCGTCGTACGCATTTTGCCCGATTTATGACGGATAATGATGATCAGCTCTCCGGTTCAAAACAGTTTTACCTGATTAAAAAACCCGATTACACAGTCATGAGCCTGCTATCCCTGCTGGGTGACCAGCTGTTCCCCGTCAGTGTTGACAACCTTGACAAAAACTACGGCATCATCCCCACCAGGGACAGTTCCGGCAATTATATCCTCGCCATTTACAATTCGCCTACCATAGAGATCTCTTACGATAAGCCTCCTGAAAAGACCATGGAATATGTGGACGAAACTGTTTTCCGGGGCCAGAATACAGGACTAACCATCAGTCTTCGCGGTCTGCCAAAGGGAGAATATAAACTCATCCATTACCGTATCGATGACACGCATGGAAATCCGTTTGCTGCCTGGCAGGATGCCGGCAGTCCCGAACTTCCCGGCACCGGTCTGTACATGAAAATGGCCTCGGTTCAGGAACCCGGGCTGATGGGAGCTCCGGCTGATCTCAACGTAAATACGGATATTGTTGAACTGGATATCGATATGCCGTCCCCTTCGGTCAGTTTTCTTGTACTTGCCCGTAAAACCGCAACTTTGCCGGTGGCCCCCACCAGACTGTCATACACTGAGTATACCGGGCTGAACGGTGAGAGAATGATATTTGTCAGGTGGAAGGATGAGGTCAATACAGATATCCTCTCCTACGAACTGATGGTAAAAGCGGCGCAGGACACAACGTATACACGGGTCAATTCACAATATCTTCTGGATAAAGGGTTCCTCCATATCCTGCCCGGGAATATGGAACAGCCGGAATACAGGGTAAAAGTGGTAGATTACTGGGGCCGCGAATCCGGGCTTTCAGACCCCATTGTCCTGAGCCGTTAATATCACCTTTTATATGAACAGACGGTTAAAAAGAGAAGTAAGATGGAGTATAGCAGAATTTTCAATATTGAGGAAAAAATCGTCCTGATTACCGGCTCAACACGTGGTATTGGATTTACCTTAGCCCGTGCATTCTCTTCTGTGGGTGCGAGGGTTATCCTGAACGGCAGAACGGAGACCGCACTCCACCAGGCATCAGCCAGTCTGAAAGCCCTGGGGTATCCCGTTGATATCAGCCGCTTTGATGTTTACGACCAAAAGGGTGTCGAGAACGAGATAAACAGGATTGAAAAAAAAATTGGTCCGATCGATGTTCTTGTTAATAACGCGGGTATACAGCGCAGGTATCCCCTGGAAAACTGTCCTTTGGAAGAGTGGGAAGAGGTTCTCCGGACCAACCTTACCGGAGCTTTCGTTGTGTCAGGAGCAGTTGTGCGCCGGATGATCGCCAGGGAATCGGGCAAAATCATCAACATCTGTTCTCTGATGAGTGAGCTCGGTCGCACAAGTACCGGGCCATATTCCGCTTCCAAAGGCGGACTTAAAATGCTCACCAAAGCTATGGCTGTGGAATGGGCCGGATATAACATACAAATCAATGGAATTGGCCCGGGATATTTTTTAACCGAAATGACTCAGAAACTCGCCGACGACCCGGATTTTGACCATTGGATTAAAAGCAGGACACCGGCCGGACGATGGGGAAATCCTGATGAACTTGCCGGTGCAGCCCTGTTCCTGGCCTCAGATGCCAGCAGCTTTGTGAACGGGCAGATCATTTATGTTGACGGCGGTCTTCTCTCTGCTATATAACCATCACCTACATTGTAATTGTCAAACCATCCGGAGAACCGGATCATCTGCAGTCGTGGCTCAGATTAACCCATTTTGGATGGTTTCCGACATTTGTCGCAGACACCTTCTGAAACCAGACGGAGTGAAGACCAAACGATTGAAGAGGGGGTTTTTATAACAGCTATTCCACGCCAGGGTTTTCCCTCTCAGGACTTGCGCTTCATGTAAAAATCAGTTACTACCTCTTTAGCCTTATCCTTATCCATATCCGACACTACCAGTTTCACCGCACCAATCCCGCCAGGGGCTATATGCCATGGCGCATAAGTACCCCTGATCTCATCCTTCATGAATGTCAGAATACCGGCATTCTCCAGAAGGCTTTTTACAATTCCCGCTTCCCATGCGCTTCCCGAAAATATTTCAATCGGGATTCGTTCATCATATTGCCTCATATCATTTAAAAGTGAAGTGAAAAAACATAATTTAATACAATGCTAATCAATAATTTATTAAAGTCAAACTTATATATCCGTGAAGTTGTTTACTAAAAAATAAGCCGCTAATATATACCGGATGTTCAGGTCTTAATCTGAATGCTTAAAATATTAATTCTAAATAATGACAGGTTTATTCAAATAATAATGAAATCGGAAAAAAGGATATATGATGCTATGATTACAGGTGCAGTCCAGGCAGAAAATCCTTTGGCTCAAATCCCGGCTGAACGGAATTTCCGGATCGCCATTACAGGCAGATTGTGCTGTTATGATCTGAGAGATGACCTGTTCACTTATCCGTCCTGTACCAGAAAACCTCAATACACTCTATCGGACATTAAGTAAATATTCAGAAATCCCGATCTGCAACTAAACATCCAAAGCCATGAACCGTAACCAAAATACTATCACTTCCAGAAAACGTACCGGGAGTGCTGCGCCCTTTGCCGGATTTTCAGAAGAAGTCCATATCAACAATATGGTTTGGTCGCTTCTGGAAGATCAGAAACGACTTGACAGCAGATACTTTTTTGATGCGACAGGCACCGGGCTCTTTCAGAAAATTGGCCTGCTCCGTGACTGGTATCCGACCCGTATAGAGCTTCAGATTATAAAACAACAGGTCATTCCTTCCCTTCCCGACGAAACAGAAGTGGAAGTCATTCAGATAGGACCGGGAGAAAACAGAATCATCCGTCATCTCATTTCGGCTTTAAGAAAAAAGCCAGGGCGGGATATCCATTTTATTCCGGTAGATTTTAGTAAACCTGCACTGAACATCACCTCAGAAGCCATCCACACAGGTATCCCCGGCATCCGTGTCACTCCGGTTCTGACAGATTATCTTAACGACCTGCATATAACCGGGACGGATATTCCCCGTATCTTTTGCTACTTTGGAAGTTCTCCCTGCCAATGCGACGGAGACCGGGCAGAAGCCCTCTTGAGGCTGGTAAGATCCAGGATGAAACCGGGAGATATCTTCCTCGCCGGATTCGACCTGAAAAAGCCGGTTCACATCCTTGAACAAGCCTATCATGATGAGAATGGTCTGATGGCCACCTTCGCCAAAAACATTCTGAATGTCGTCAACAGGGTTACCGGTGCATGGATCAATCCGGGGTCATTTGAGTATGATGCTTTTTACAATCCCTTGAATTCATGCATGGAGATGCATCTCAAAGCTTCAACCGATTTAAACCTCCATCTCAGGAAAGCAGGCCTGATTCTCGGTATGTGCCGGGGTGAAACCATCCTGGCTGCAAGGGCGAGGAAATATGATGAAGACGACATCGGGAATCTGGCAGATTTAACAGATCTCAAGGTACGGCGTATTTTCAGTGATGAGAAGCATTGGTTTTCGATGGCCGAATTCCATGTAAATTAAGACTTATCCGGATGGAGGCATGCGTTGGGCCCGTGTAAAGCTTATTCTGACAGAAAACTTTTGAGAACCTTGTAGAATTCATCTCTTGCCTGACGTTCCCTCCACGGATAATGCCCGCAGTGATCTAGCAGAACAAACTGAAAATCGGACAGTACTTTTTTCAAAGGGTATTCAACGCCTCCCGACGGATGAGGGTCATAGATACCATGAATGGCCAGGACGGGACACTGAATGAGCCTGGCCGCTTTCAGTAATTCTCCTCTTCGTCGCATTTCCGAAGCTTCACGCCAGACATTGTAATATACCTCCGGATGGTACTCCTCAACTTGCCCGCCTTCAACCGCAGAATCAAAGCTGTCTGCTTTAGACATCATTTCGCCGAACCGTTTCAGCGTTTCCGGCCCGGCGTGAGGTCCTTCCTCTGTAAGCCTGGCAATCAGCTCCATAGCCTTAGACTGTTCTTCAATATTCAAACGGTCGAGCCTGGTTCGTAGAATATTGGTTTTGTATTTTTCATCAAAGGCGCCGGAACCGATCAATACAAGTTTGCCAACCAGATGAGGAAAGTGAGCAGTAAAGAGCATCGAAAGCCATGCTCCCCAGGAATGTCCGATCAGTGATACCGGAAACTTACAGGTGTTGTTAAGCTGTGAGAAGAGCTCCTTGAGCTGGCCTTCTATGCTGTCGTTCAGCAGGAAGGGCTCAACACTGCCTGAAACGGAAGAAAGTGTTTCAGCCATGGGTGAAAGATAACCTGCTACGCCGGGGCCTCCGTGAATTAAAGCAATGGTATAAGGCTGTTTTCCATATTTGATCTGACGGCTCATAACCGGATGATTATTATCCTGAAATGCTGTGCCCGATAATTTTACCGATACCAAAGGTTACCGCTGCAGCCAGCATGCCAAACATAACCTGACGTAATCCTGAAAAAAGCAGTGGTTTACCTGTGAAGAGGGTTATGGCAGCACCGATGACAAATAAGCCGACGATACTGCAAATCAGGCTTGCCAAAACAGCATTTAAACCTGTCCTGAACAGAAAGGGGATGAGTGGTATAACTGCCCCTACCGCAAAAAGGAGAAACGAGCTGATGGCAGCCTCCCAGGCCGATCCGCCTGCATCTTCCATATCTATTCCGAGTTCTTCCCTGGCCAGGGTGTCCAGCGCCGTGTCTTTGTTTTTCATGACGTTAACCGCCATCTTCTCGGCTGCTTCCTTTTTTATCCCCTTTGACTGGTAGATCAGGGAAAGTTCTTTCATCTCCTCTTCAGGAGAATTCTCAAGTTCGGCAGCTTCAGTATTGATCTGACGCTGGTACAGTTCCCTTGAACTCTGAACGGAAAGCCATTCACCAAGAGCCATGGAAATGGATCCGGCGAGCATGCCTGCAAAGCCGGCGATAATTACCTCTTTGCTTCCGTTGGTAGCGCCGGCGACACCCATGATAAGGCTTAGGTTGGAAACAAGTCCGTCATTGGCTCCAAGCACGGCTGCACGAAGGGAATTCCCGGCTACGGTACGGTGCCGCCCTTCAATACGTGCAAGTACACCGCCTTTCAGCCCTGAAGACGATTCGTACAGGTTGTCGAGGATCCTGAAATGGTTCATCTCGCTTCCTGTAATGTCCAGCCCCTGATTCTTTTTTACCTGGATAGCACTCTCTGCCAGGTTCTTCTCCAGGGCAAGGAGGTTGTTCAGAATAAAGCTGTACCCGAACAGTTTGCCGAGCTTCACCTGTGTGCGTGCCCTCAGAGAAGGGCCGGGCCTTACCGGATCCAAACCCGAATCACGCAGCCGGGTCATGATCTTCTCTGCATGTCCGTTCTCAATCTCCGACATCTGCCGGTATACGGATGCCAGTTCCTTGTTTTCCGCACTGGATGAAAGAATGCCATAGAGGAAGGATGTGTCGACCTCAACCTGTAACTGACCTATCAGCGGATTTTTCGTCATGAGACGTCCATTAATCTTTTATCCGTATCAGGGTAAATAATCAAAATTACGGAAAAAACGGATCTAAAACAGTCATAATGAATCCGATTTTGATCAAAGCCGCAAGGGATGAAATGAAATGAACAGCATCATCCTTGAAACAATCTTTCCTGTCTTACTCAACGGACAGGGGGAGTGTAAAAAAAGGTGAAATTAAGCAGGGATCTATTGGAATGGGCCAACAAACCCGGTTTGTTACCGGAGATATAAAACTCAACCTCCTCCCGTAACGTTTCTGCAGATTCCCTGAATTTCAGTGACTGATTCTTTCCATTTCTTTTTTAAAATCACGGTAGGTCACCGGTTTAGCCAGTATTTTCCGGTTCCTGTCAAGGATGAACATTGTAGGTGTTGCATATATATTGAACCTGCGGGCTACCTTTCCGTCCCATCCTCCCGGTTCACGGACATTCACCCAGGGCAGGCTGTTCATCATGAGGTATTCTTCCCAGTCGGCCCTGCTGGTATCGATGGCGACGGCATAAACTCCGAGTCCGGTTCCTGATGCATTTTTTTCATACCATTCTTTCAGGTGTGGCATCAGGTCCTGGCAGTGAGGGCACCAGGAAGCCCAGAATATCAGCAGCACGTAATTGTTGTTCAGACCTGAAAGCTTCTGAGGCCGGTCGTTGGCATCCGGAAGCACGATATCCTCCACTTTCTGGCCAATTGCCATTTTTTTGAATGCCTCAAGACGGTTCTGCATAAGCTGATCATCGTCCGTTTCGCAATTTTCCGAAACATAATCGGAAATATGCACCAGAACATGCTCCATTTTAGACCGCTCAAAACCATCGATCAGGTAATTCAGCACAAACTCATCCACCTGCTTATTCCCGCTTACAGCATCCATGATGCTGTCGATGGCTGAGCTGAAAAGTTTTTCCTGCTCGGTCTGTGTGACTGAAGGTTCCCTGAAAAAACTCAGGTAGGTGAGAATTTTCTGAGTATAGACGGGTGAATTTATCAGTGCAGGATCATTCAGATGAACCAGGTCGAAATAATGTCCCCGCATAAAATCTGCAATGGATTCTCCCTCCCCCGGGTGATACACCGGCTCAGGGAACATGCTGATCAGCGAAGATGCCAGTCCCCCGGGTTTGATATGGGAAAGGCTGATCAGGCTGTCGTTGAGTTCCTGCTGAATCCTGACAAACTCAGCGGCCAGGTCTGAGTAGAAGCTGTCGGCGGAATCGTAAAGATTCAGCAGGGAATATAAGCCGTTGAAACGTGCCATGTACAAAGACCGGAGACGGATAAATTCATAATATTGCTTGTTTTCATCCGACTGAATAATGTCCATCTCCTTCACCGGATCACTGTAAGCGGTCTTTAACAGTACATCCTCGCGGTCAAAAACAAAGTCGAAACTTTTTGCCTCCCGGCCGTAAATTCCTGTATTTTGATTACTCCCAAGGGAAACGCGATAGATTCCCGGGATGGCATGTACGTCAAAGGTGAAGGTAAACGCTCCGCTAAGGGAAGCTGCACTGTCTATCAATGTTTGTTTTTCACCCTTCAATGAAGACAGGTAGATCCTCTGGTCCGGCATGCCCGCGACAAGTGCATGTAAGGTCCAGGTCTGGCCGGAAGCATTACAGGCCTGGATAAAGATCAGGAGAAACAGTATTTTGAAATATTTCATCCGTACAAAATTTAGTGAGAACGGCATCACTTCCCCGAAGATACATAATCCAAAGGTCAATTGTTTTAATAAATGCACTAATTTTGCAATTAAACCAATACACCCCCGGACTCTGAAAACGGGATTTGAAAGCATAAAGCATGGGAAGGCATCAGCCGGCGATAATTCTCTCTTTCAGTTCGTATAGATTAAAAGTTTCTTCCATGAAAGCTTTGTTGATCTTCTTCATTTCATGGTCGAGTATCACAGCTGGTGCAGCAGACTACGATGGTTGCTCAACACTCCCGGGAAGCTATCCCTCCTACCGTGAGGCGTGCCTGTATTTTTTCAGTCAGATGCATCCGGAAGGATTCGAGAAGGCAGGATTTTACAAGTTCAGGTTTGCCAGAACACCTGGCGGCTGGTTTGTCGTATCCCGAGTATTTCGGTTCAGAGGGATTGTATGTGAGTGATACCATACAAATATGGGACCCTCAAAACGGATTTGTCTTGCCTTCAGAATATGCTCCCGACACGTCCGTGCAGACTTCCGAAATTCAGAACTACCTGACCAATGCTGATCTCTACAACTTTTCCGTATACCCGTTTTACGGGTATGACGGCTGGGATCGCGATGTAATTTCCTGTTTTAAGAAAATCCCGTTTGAAAAATTGTCAGATGATGAACTCTACGGGACAGGACGGGCCTTCAGCCAGGCTGCCTCAGGACTGATGCGCAGCCATTCCCGGGGCACAGGCCCGGATACATGGCCTTCCCGGACTACCGGTAAAAACCGTGCGCAGGTATATTCGCTATGCCGGAAGAAGCATCAGTTATTTCGGCAGTTTGTATACAAGAAGCCCGTTTTTTCAGACCGCTGTCGGATCGGCAGATCTGAAATATTACAATGAGATCATGGCCAGATGGTATGAGCTCTCCTTTTCCGGATTGTCGGGAAAGGCCGCTCGCTTTCTTCATACCTATACCCGTAAGGACAGTCTTTACGGTCCTTTTTGGAATGATTTTGCCGCTGCCATGCTGGAAATTCCCGATTCAAACGCCGTGCTTTTCACTAATGGGGATAATGACACCTACCCTCTTCTTTATGCACAACACGTAAGGAAGATCAGACCTGACATCCTGATTGTGAACATCTCCCTCCTGAATGATCCGGCATATTATGCGGCCGTGGTTGAAGGAAGGGCGGGAAATATGAAGGTTAAGGCCGAGATTCAGCCCGACCTTTACAACAAACTGAGTAAAAAAAGTATTTATCTTTCACCGGGCGACAGGAGAGCAGCGGTGATGTCCCTGGCTGACTGGGCCGGCCAGGCAGCAGAGCAGGTAAAAAACCAGCAGGACGCTGTTTCGGTGAGCCGGGGTGTTTACCGGTATGTTTATGCCGGAACAGATCTCCGGATGGACAGTATTGAGATCAGAACGCAGGTTCCGAATCAGATCCTTCCGGGTCTATTTATCCTGCCGTCTATCATCCGCGATGTATATCCTCATCATCCGGTTTACTTCAGCAAGGGATGTATTCCGGCAGTTTCAGGTCTTTTTGCTCCTGAAAATCTTGTGGAACAGGTGTTGCTTTTCCGGTTATCCGGAACGGCTGAAACCACCGGCCAGTCAAAATTTATCGCCAGGGACGGGCTGTACACCGACACCAGTCTTATCCGGACCTTTTTCAATCATGGAGATATACCCCTGCCCGGACGTCATTTCCCTGCCAGGCAGCGTACTTTCACGTGGCTCACCGATAATGTTTCTTTCCTTATCAGGATGTTATCAGAAAACACAGACAGGCAGGATGTTATAAAAATGGTAAACCAGTTCTTTTCCCTGTATCCACCAGAGAAGTGTGGTCTGACTTACCCTCATTGTGAGATGTTAAACCTGCTGATATCTAAGGAAGGAATTGGTGACCGGGATGAAGAGTTGATCAGGCGTATGTTGACGGTCATCAGAGATGCGGAAAAATCCACCCTCATCAGGGATGACGATATCAATGACGAATTCAACCTGAGGTATCTTGAGTGGTGTATTGGTCTCTTAAAGGATACGAAGCCGGCAGGACCGGCATATTTTTACCTCCAACTCGAAGATACCGAAAACCGGTTGCAAAAGATGATGACCGGTGGGGTAACGATCTCCTCCCCTTAAACCTGTTTCATAAGAAGGACCACTGCCTGAGCGGCCACCCCCTCTTCCCTGCCTTCAAATCCAAGTTTTTCGGTAGTTGTGGCTTTTACGGAAACATTTTCAATGTCTGTTTCCAGGATGGCAGCGATGGTATTGCGCATAGCCGGGATATAGCCTTTAACCTTCGGCTTCTGGAGTATTAAAATGGTATCGAGATTCGAGATGCGGTAACCTTTTCCGGCGATCAGAGCAAAGGTTCGCTCCAGCAGGATCTTACTGTCGATGCCCCTGAATTCTGCGGATGTGTCGGGGAAATGTTGCCCGATGTCGCCAAGGGCAAGCGCTCCCAGCAGGGCATCACATATGGCATGGAGCAGGACATCGGCATCTGAATGCCCGATGAGACCTTTGTGATGCTCTATCTTAACGCCGCCAAGGAACAGTGGGAGGTCAACCCCCAGTTGATGAACATCATATCCTATTCCGATCCTGAAGTTCATCATCTGATCCGTTATCTGAATTTATCAAAATTGAATCCCAGGGTAAACCTGAGGGTATTGGCCAGGGGATTATTGACGGCAGTAGGAATAAGGTAGGCAAAGTCAAGTGAAAACACATTGAGTTTAAGTCCGACACCCAGTGTAAAATATTTCCGGTTTCCTTTGGTCTTGTATTCATAGAAATAGCCGCCCCGGATGGCAAACTGTTTTCTGTACCAGTATTCCACGCCGGCGCTGTAGGTAATTTCATGCATTTCTTCGAGGAAGACACTGCCCTTGGAATTATCAATCCCTGGTGCATCGTAAAAAGACTGGATCATACCGAGGGGAACGGAAACATTGGGATCTTTTCCTTTCAGGATAGCATTGCCTGAATCGGCTAATACCGGAGGTGTAGGTACAAGCAACTTATTGAGGTCGAGAGCAAAGGTGAAGCTGTTATACTGGTCAATATCAACTGCCAGGGCACTTCCTATCCTGAGATTAATGGGGATAAAGGCTTTATCCTGATCAGTGGTATAGGATATCTTCGTTCCTATATTTGAGATATTCGCTCCAAATGACAGGTTACCGTCCTTATCGGAGAGATCAATTTTACTGGTATAGTAGAAACCGAGGTCGGCAGCAACGGAAAAACCCGGCTTAGATTCCAGGTCACCAACGTATTGTCCGCCGGTGAGATCGGAACGGATGACGCGAAAAGCAAGGGCGCCAGACAATTTATCGCTGAAAAGCCTTGAATAAGCGGCATCGACGGCAAATTCGTTCGGATTGAACTGTCTCCCGTCGGGATTCCCGAACCGGTCGGTAAATACGATATTGCCAAGAGAGAAATAGCGCAGTGAACCACTTATGGCCTGCTTTCCGTCGAGTTTGTAATAACCGGCAATATAGGCCAGATTGATGTCAGGAACCAGTTTCCTCAACCAAGGGGTATATGAAATGGCTAATCCGCCTTTTCCTTCCATAAACACATATTTAGCCGCATTCCAGTGCTGGGAATTGATATCGGGAGCGGTTGCCACACCGACATCACCCATTGCTCCTGCTCTGGAGTCGGGTGCTATAGTCAAAAACGGAACCGCGGTTTGTATTGTATTTATATCTCCCCCTGAAAGCTGACTGTAATTTATCTGCCCATAGACAAGTGAGGGCATAAAACACAGCACAGCTAAAGCAATTTTACGCAAATAGTTCATCGTTATTGTTTTCTTCTCTGACATTATTATGCATTTTAGAACCACAAATATAACTGAAAAATTCAAAAATTATTGCTACAACAATTATCTGACTATGATAAGTTTCCCGGACCTTGTAGCTTCCTTCCCGTCGGAGCTTTTGACATGGATACGGTAAATATAAAGGCCCTGACGGCTTTTATTTCCCATTTCATCGTATCCGTTCCACTCAACCGGTTTGGACCGGAAGCCGGAATCATATTCCTTGGTTTTGATGGTCTTCATCAGCTTCCCCGCCATATTGAAAATATCGATGGTAATATCCAGGTCAGCCCCCTGGTCATTATGTTCAAATGAAATGGATGTACTTTCGGAGAACGGGTTTGGAAAGTTCAGGAGGTTATCAAGGATCATGCCCTCCGAACTAACAACCACAAAGTTCAGGGAATCTTCGCTGGAGTTGTTATAGATATCCCAGACCTTAACCGAGATAGTATGCCGGCCGGCAGTCAGTTTGGATAAGGGGTACTCAACGGTCCCGCTCTGATAACTGTTCAGATCAGACTGATAATATTCGTTCAACAGCAGGACGTCACGGGTGTTCCCGTCGAGAATACCCGTGATATCGTGTCCGATACCGTTACCGGCCGTGTTGACCCCGTGTTCATCGTACAATCTGACGAAGAGTAAGGGATTTTCATCTGTGATCCCCCCGTTTTTGAAATACTCATTATTCATAAAGAGCTGCAGGTTGGGGCCGCTGATATCGATGTCGGCCTGAGGGGAAGAACCGCCTACCTGGAAGTTAAAACAGGCACCGGCTGCATCAATGATGGAATCGTTGGCATAATAGCTTAGTTTGCCGCTGCCGATAGCGTAACTGATATCCTTGGGAACATAAAACTCAAAATTGAAATACCCGTTTTTTACCGAAGCTTTACCTTTATATATAATGCTGTTCCTGATGGTAAAAGTTTTCTTTTCTCCGCCGTCGTTGGCAAGGGTGGTCTGAGTGGTCGGTTTATCGTATACCACAGGATAGATCACACCATTGAACCAGTCCAGGGGAAGTCCGTTATGGTCTTCGATATGCCCGCTGACGGCCACTTTGTCGAGGGCTGATAAAGTGTCGGGTAAAGAACTGGCATCTTTGTGATCTATAGAATCGGTGGCGATCTGATAAAAAGGATAGGTAAGTTTCATGGCCGGATCTCCCAGAAGAACAAAGTTCCTCTTGTTGATCCCAAAACCTGTGGCATTTTTCGTGTATTTCATCACATCACCAAGACTGTAATTCTGACCGGTAGAATCTTTCTCGAATACAATCTCATAAAAATGTTCATTCAAAACGTTGTTTGGACCTGAATAAACCAGTCTCGAAGTGGTAAGCAGGGCTATGCCTCCGCCGTCGGGATTAAGGAGTACTTCTTCCCCTGCTGAGACAATATCGGGGTCATCAAAACGACTGAATTCACAGGTAGCTGTCATGAAAAGAGGCAGCTTATCCTTATTTTTCCAGGAAGTAATGTCATTCATTTCGACGACATGCTCATGCGCAAGACCATCGGGTCCTCCATGGCCGGTATAATTGATGATCAGGGCGCCTCTCTCCACCTGGTCGTTAATGGCTTTGTTTACATCGGGATACCGCTGTCCAACAGGGGTTGAAACCTGTTTATAGGCATCGAGAAAAATTTTATTGATGTTAAAGTAAGGATAATTATTCTCCACGTTAGTAGCTAGTGAATTAGCCTGGTTAAAATGCGTGTTTGAATCTTCATCATCGCCGATAAAACACAGGTTGTTTCTCCAGCTCCCCATCCTTTCGGGGCTCTCATAACCTATGATCTTATCTACAAGGATGCGTGCATCGGTGGTATCATGGACAGGCAACCGGCCGACACCCAGGTCGAGCAGGCCGTTTTGAATGCTCTCGCCATCATCGAGCAAGACAAAATAGTCATCGGTACAATAGGAATAGGTGGGTGCAAGGCTGTTTTTAGACTCATAAGTGGGAACATAATTCCCGGTTTTGTCGATCGTCCCTTTGTAAATATAGGAGCCGTCGCCGAACAGTAGGAGATACTTCGGCATTTTCGTCGGATCACTTCCGGCATTTTTATAAAAATACCGCATCATATTTCGTATAGCCGTAATATCCGGTCTGCCGGAGGAAAATTCATTGTATACCTGCTGAGGGGTAACCACCAGAACACTAAGATGATCATGTTCATGACGGTATGCAGCCAGTTTATTAGCATACGTGAGAAAATCAGGATGTGCGACGACAATATAAGCGGGTTGTCCGGCTCCGTGAATATTCTGGTTATCAACCCTTCCCAGGTCATCGCCCTGGATCAGCGGTGCCGGGAAGGTGCCGGCAGGGTCGAAGGCTGCAAATTCTTTAATGACAGGTGTATTTACCGTAAAATTCAGACTGCTGCCGGCAAGAGTTCCGTTGACACTGCGTATGTCATGGACGTCGGTCACATCCCATATTATGGTGTTCTGGTCCACATTCCCTATCGTAAACCGGGTAACCGCACTGTCGCTGACACCACGGGCGTCGCGGAACATAAGCAGGCTGCCGTTCATGGTCAGGGTAGCACGGGCTGTGAGACTGATATAATCCAGATAGCCTTCCGACTCATTATCGGTTGCGACGAAACGGTACTTCAGCTGTATATTGTTGCCCTGGGGAAAAAATTGCAACACGGGTTCACCGGTATAAGCATAGGTTGCAGCATAATCACTCAGATTGGCTGCAGGAATGAAAACCGTATCAAGAATTTCATTCCCGGCAGAGATGATAAATTTGCTGATATCTTTCGAACGTGCCACAACATTGGTTTTGATCTTAACAGGCTCATTTTTCAGGACAGCCGGAACATTAAATGAAAAAGTTCGTAGAGGAGTGCTCTGAAAGTCCTCCCCGTACCATTCCCTGCCCGACCCCAGTCCATCATTGGAATGCTTAAGCAGGTTAATCTCGTCTTTTTCATGGTAAGTTGTAAAATCGTAACTGTCTGTTGTCCTCGTCACCTGTCCGGAAGCGACCGCTTCAGGGGCAGGTGTATCCGGAGATCCTGAATCAGAGGTAAGAAAATAATACCCGTAATCGCTGTAAGGGTTCACGTCCTGTAAAAACAAAGAATCGGCCGCATCATAGGTCCAGGTCACAGGACCGGAGGCATAGAAAAGAATATAATCACCGGCATTGAAGACGCCGTCATCCCCCTTATTCATGAAAACCTGGGTGGGAATGAGATCATCCTGTTCTCCTTTTGTGGCATCATCGGGTAGACAGGTCCCTCCCCAGCCAAAAATCCTGACTTTCGCCGGATCGGACAGTCCGATAGAAGAAAGCTGGCTGTAAGTCAGTTTATAAATTCCGGTTTCAGGCACCTTGATTTTATACCAGTTCCCCGTGGAGAGCTTCGAATTTACAACCTGAAAGGATTTTAACACGCCCGGCGTTGGTCGCGGGAGCTTGCAATAACGGTTTGGATTCAATCTTCAATACGAAAGAGGTGAGTCTTTCCGTTATCCCAGTTACAGGATTCTTCCTGAAAGGGATAAGAGCTAACTGCAAAAAAGGCCTTCCTTCGGAAATGGAAATATGGGAGTCAATTGTAATACTATCGGATAACGATGAAAACTTCTCTATTCCTTCTGCATCAGGCATTACCTGTTGGTACTCTGCCCTGAAAAAACTAACTTTGACCTTAGGATTTTCAGGGTGCCAGGGAATAATTTCAAAATACCGGGGAAACAAAGCATTATAATTTTCGTAATCAGAGTTTACGAATGCAGCGATACTTTTAAAAGGCATGGTTTTATCCGGTGAAACAGGCTGACTCCATGAAATATCACGTTTCAGATACCAGGTCTGTCCGTTAACCGGGAGTGAGGAGATCAGCAGTAGAAGTAAAAGGTACCTCATGAATAAAGTGGGTTAGAAAACGAACAAGGCTATATTTTGAAAATTGAACGCAAAGTAAAACATTAGAATTAAAATATCGTTTGATAAACGGAGTTTAACTAATTTTTATTGCCATCGCAAATCGTTTAAAGATACCATGTTTGAAGGGGATTCAAGAAGCCAGACTTTTTTTCATGATGGTTTTGTTCCTGGTTGTGTTTATGAGTGCACATTCGCAGGATCCCGTCATTTTCGCAGTTCTTTGCTAACCGGCTCAATTTAAATCCGGCGTGGGCCGGCGTGGGTGATGCCGAGCGGCGCTTATTTCTCAACTACCGGAATCAATGGCCCGGTATCGATAATGCCTACGTTACCTACAGCATGGCCTACGATCAGTTCCTGAGCCCCTTACACGGGGGATTCGGCGTACGGGTCATGAATGATGTCCAGGGCAACGGGGCCATCAACCAGCTTTCCATGTCGGGGATTTATTCCTATCATCTGTATGTCAGCAGGGAACTGACGATCACTGCCGGTTTTGAAGCAGGGTATGTGCAGCGGCAACTCAAGACGTCGGCTTATCATTTCACCGATGAAAGTGAAAGCTACGGAGACCTGAAGACCGATTTCACCGATTTTGCGGTCGGTTTTGCAGGCTTCTACCGCGGCTTTTACGGCGGCGTATCCATGGCACACCTTCTGAAACCGGCACAATCGGTCAGTGCCGATCCCAATGCCCTTCTACCGAGAAAACTCACTGTTTTTGCGGGAGGCATGATCCCTGTCTATGAAAGACATCTTGGAAAAGAAGTCCTGCAGCTCTCCCCCAACCTGGTTTACATACAGCAGCAGAGCTTTTCCCAGCTGAATTACGGCATGGAGGGCCTCGTTAAAAATCAGTTCCTTGCAGGGGTATGGTTACGACAAAATGTAGGTCTGCATTTCAGTGCCCTCATTTTTTCTGTCGGATATGTAACCAATAACTTCAGAATACGTTACAGTTATGACCATCAAATCAGCAGTCCGACTATAAAACTACCGCCGATGGGTACTCATGAAATATCGCTGATTGTGACACCTGACGGCAAAAAGAAAATAAAGCACCGTGCAATAAAATGTCCTAAAATTTAGTTATTTTTGAGAATTAATATTACATTCAAAATTATAATTCGGTCAAAGAAAACCTGTTAACACTATGAAAATCAAGCTGAACGTCGTTCCTATCTACATCATCACTGCTGCACTTATGGCTTCGTGTGGCGGAAGTGGAGATGTAACCAATACGGGTAAGGAATCTACAACCACCGGATGGAAATACAATGATCCTGCTAATGGCGGCTATGAAGTAAAGAACGCTATTGAACAGGAAACTGGTCCTGGTCTTGTCCTTATCGAAGGCGGTACCTACACCATGGGCAGAGTCGAAGATGACGTCATGTACGACTGGAATTCTGTTCCCAGAAGGGTGACTGTTTCCTCGTTTTATATGGACGAAACGGAAGTCAGGAATGTCGACTACAGGGAATATATATACTGGCTTCAGAGAGTATACAGCTCCGACATCGACCCGCAGCAGAAAATTGTAGCCAATGCTCTTCCCGATACCCTGGTATGGAGAGACCCCATGGCATATAACGAACCTTATGTTGAATATTATTTCCGTCACCCCACCTTTAACCAGTATCCGGTTGTCGGCGTAAACTGGCTTCAGGCCAACGATTACTGCTTATGGCGTACCGACAGGGTCAACGAAAAGAAACTGATTGACGAAGGTATCATAGAAATGAGTACCGACCAGAAAGGGGCCAACCACTTTACCACCGAAGCCTTCCTGCTTGGCCTTTATCAGCCGACGTACAGGGAACCTATTCCCAGCCTCGATCCGAATAAAGATACCAGGAATGTGAAAATGGAAGATGGTCTGCTCCTTCCCAAATACCGGCTCCCTACCGAAGCTGAATGGGAATTTGCCGCCTTCGCTCTCAAAGGTAACACCGTTGACGAACTCGTGTGGGAAAGGAGAATTTATCCCTGGAACGGCCATAACGTCAGAAATGACCAGCCTAAAAGTATGGGCCAGATGCGCGCCAATTTCCAGAGAGGTAACGGCGATATGATGGGTGTAGCAGGTTCACTCAACGACGCCGGATCAATCACCACACCCGTAAAATCTTTCTGGCCGAATGACTATGGCCTGTATTGCATGGCAGGTAACGTAAACGAATGGGTAGCCGATGTTTACCGTCCTCTGTCTTATGAAGACGTAGCCGGATTTAACCCTTACCGCGGTAACCAGTTCGATAAATTATACCTGAACACCGACGGAATGCCTGAAATTGACAGCATGGGTAATGTAAAACGTGTACCCATCAGCGAAGCCGATGCAGAAGGCAGATTCAACTACAGGAAATCCGATTACCGGAATTACCGTGACGGCGATCTGAGATCATCCATGAACTTCGAGGAAAAAGATACAACATCTGAAGCCTACAAGTTAGGTACTGCCAATATGTACGTGAACAACCAGTATGAACACTCCTCTCTTATCAACGATAATGTAAGAGTTTACAAAGGTGGTTCATGGAAAGACAGGGCCTACTACCTTAGTCCCGGTACCCGCAGGTTCCTCCTCGAATCGGAATCACGTGACGACCTGGGCTTCCGCTGCGCAATGACACGTGTCGGAACACCTGTAGGATTCTAAACAAACAAAGACATTCTCAAATCTTTTCCTGGAGAAAAGGCATTAAAAGCAGAGAAGCCCAAATTGGGCTTCTCTGCTTTTAATGCCTTTTCTCTATGGGGCCAACCACAAAAATCTTTAAATTTGCAGGGCATTTTCACCATCACTCTATGGCCCTGGCTGTTTTTTATGTAATTTGGGCCGGGGTAAACCCTGTAATAAAATTCTGAAATCCTGGTTTATGTCTCTGGAACAACTTTACCGGCTCTTCGTGCAATCCAACGGGATATGTACTGATTCAAGACAGGCATCCGCCGGAATGCTGTTCTTTGCCCTAAAGGGTGAATACTTCAACGGAAATGAATATGCTGCTGCCGCTATCGACATGGGCTGTACCTTTGCAGTAACCGATGATCCCGGCATCGCATCTCAGGGAGACCAGTATATCCTTGTGCCCGGAGTCCTGGAAACCCTACAGTCACTGGCCGCCTATCACCGGCATAAACTGGGCATCCCTGTTCTTGCCATAACCGGCACTAATGGTAAAACCACCACCAAAGAACTCATCAGTGCCGTGCTTTCGAAGAAATTCAGGGTGCTGGCAACAAAGGGTAACCTTAATAATCATATCGGCGTACCCCTTACCCTTCTCAGGCTCAAAAATGAGGAGATTGCCATAGTCGAAATGGGGGCTAATCATCCCGGTGAGATTCATGATCTCTGCAAAATCGCTGATCCGGATTTCGGCCTGATCACAAACATCGGCTTTGCCCACCTGGAAGGCTTCGGCTCACCGGAAGCTATCCTTCAGACAAAAACCGAATTATACCGTTACCTCGAACAAAAGGGCGGCACGATATTCATCAACGGCATGAATGACCTTCTCGCTGATGCAGCCTCGACAATGAAACTTAAGAAAGTCTGGTACACCGATGGTAAAGATCCGCTTTGTGACGGTTACATCGACGCTCCGTCCGTCTTTCTCAGGATGGTCATCGCGTTCACAGGCAGTGAGACCTACCATGTTATCACAAAACTTACCGGCAGCTACAATATGGAAAATATCCTCGCCGCCGCCTGTACCGGCAGGTATTTTGAAGTAGACCTTGATGACATCATTTCGGCCATTGAAGCCTATACTCCTTCAAACAACCGTTCCCAGGTTGTGGAGACCGCGTCAAACCGCGTCATCATCGATGCTTACAATGCCAATCCCACCAGCATGACAGGTTCCATCCAGAATTTTCTTAGTCTGGAAGCCACGGCAAAACTGATGATCCTCGGTGATATGCTGGAACTGGGTCGGTATTCGGCAGAGGAACATACCAAAATCCTCAAACTGGTTAAAGATGCAGCCGCCACCGACATTATCCTTGTCGGCCCCGAATTTACCCGTGCGGCAAAAGATCTTCCCTACCCTTCATTTTATGTTGTTGAAGACCTTATTGAACATTTGCACCGTAATCCGGTTAATTATCATTTAGTTCTTCTTAAGGGGAGCAGGGGTATCCATCTTGAGAAATTAATGAATGTTCTATAGTATGCAGATTTAACCCTCTGATTCATTGAAGGTTTTGTAACTTTGGCAAAAATAATCTTTTCAAATGGCAAATAAATTAATGGATCCCATCGGGCAGCTGATGGGACTGAGATACAAATCTCATCCCTGGCACGGGGTGGATATCGGCCCCGAGGCGCCCGGAGTGATCACCTGTTTCATCGAAATGGTACCCCGGGATACGGTGAAATATGAGGTGGACAAGAAAAGCGGATACCTAAAAATAGACCGCCCTCAGAAATATTCCAATACCGTTCCCGCATTATATGGTTTCATACCCCAGACTTTCTCAGGCGAACGAGTAGCAGATCTGAGCCGTGAAAAAACCGGTAACCTGGATATCAGCGGCGACGGCGATCCCGTCGATATCTGTATCCTGACGGAGAAAGAGATTACCCACGGCGACATCCTGGTCAGAGCCAGACCAATCGGAGGCTTCCGCATGATCGATAAGAATCAGGCCGATGACAAAATCATTGCGGTCCTTAATAATGACGCAATGTACGAAGTCTATAATGACATTTCTGAGGTACCCCCCATGGTCGTCGAACGCCTGAAACATTATTTTCTGACGTACAAGGACCTTCCCGGTAATCCCAGTAATTGTGAAATCACCCATATTTACGACACTAAGGAAGCTCTTGAACTGATTGAGCGCTCGATTGAAGATTACAGGAAAAAATTCGAGAACCTGGATAATCTGCTCTCAATGGTCTGACTTCTTGCTACTCTTACGGCCGGGATGCCAATTCAAGGCAAGAAAAGTATATTTCTTTCTCATGAAATAATCGATGACAATACTGCCGTCATAGATCTCTTTATGCCGGTCGTTCGTGATGAAACGATGTTCCTGACTCCGGAATGTCCTGTAATTACGGAAATGACGATAAAAGGAAGCATGCGCAGAAAGGATCGACCAAATATCACGGAATTTACCACTAAGCAGGAAACGAAAAACCGAAAGGCCATCCAGCAGCAGCCGGCGGAAGATGACGATGTTCATTCTTTCCTCCGGTAGGTTTTTATAAAGCATGAACAGGCTGTTCCTGAAATTCAGGTATGTCTTCAAGGGGTTTGATGCCGGCAGCGTCCCGCCACCGACGTGATAAACGGTTGAAGAGGGCACACATAAATGTTTATATCCCCGGTTTTTAAGCCGCCAGCACAGGTCGATCTCCTCAAAGTGCGCAAAAAAGAAAGGATCCAGTCCTCCCACGATTTTATATAGCGGCCCCCTGACGATCATACATGCACCCGTGGTCCAGAACACTTCTATTGGAGAATCATATTGCCCGTAGTCGATCTCCAGGGTATCGAAAATCCGGCCCCTGCAGAATGGATAACCAGTGCCATCGATGAATCCTCCTGCTGCTCCGGCGTATTCAAAATAACCTTCCGGATCATAAGCCCTGATCTTGGGCATGGCCGTTGCCACCAGCTTATCATTGTCCATAGCACTGATCAAAGGATTTATCCATCCTTCCGTGACATTGATATCGGAATTGAGGAGGACGAAATATTCTGCCTGAAGTTCAGCAAAGGCCTTATTGTATCCTTCGGCAAATCCGTAATTTTTATCAAATACGAGTACCTTCAGGTCAGGGAAATGCTGCTTAAGGTAGCGGACAGATCCGTCGGTGGATCCGTTATCAGCTACCACAACCTGTATTCCCGGTGACTCCGTATTTTGGATTACCCCGGGAAGAAACTTCCTGAGGTAATTTTCACCGTTCCAGTTCAATATGACGACTGCAGCTTTAAGCATCAGCAACTCTCTTTCTGTGTTTCCTGAGGAACTGACCTTCGAATTTAAACCGTCCCTTTGCTTCCTCTTGTTCACGTTTACGTGTTAGTTTCCATCGGCGGTGAGACCATAACCAGTATTCGGGTTTCTCCCGAATGGTTTCCTGAAGCAGGTGCAAATGTTTCTCCGTGATAGCATATTCCGGTTCAAGGCTTGCATCCTCAGTTATAGGGATAATTTCAACTTCATAACAACCCCGGGATATAACATGCATCTTTAAAAAGACGACTGCCATACCAAACTCCCGGGCAATTTTTTCAGGCCCGAGATAAACCGGCGTCAATTGGTTCATAAACATTGTCCAGTACTGTATTTCCTCCCAGACCGGTGACTGATCAGATATGTACATGGAAAGTGTGGGCTTTTTCTGTCGGTTGTACTGTCGGAGAACTCTGATGATATCCCGCATGGAAACTATTTCAGCTCCGAATTTGGACCTCTGACGATTCAAAACAGCATCCATATCTTTATTATTCTGCGGCTTATAGACAGCTATCGGCTTGTGCCTGATGTTTTGAGCCAGTGACTGCAGCCATTCCCAGTTACCATAATGAGCTGCCACGGCAACCACCGAAATCCCCTGATCAAAATAGCGATCCAGTATGCCGGCATTCCGGAAGCTGATCCGGCCGTCCATTTCCCCTTCCTTAAAATCCATCACCTTGATAGTTTCCATGACCAGCTCGGAGAAATGCCGGTAGAACTCCGATGCAATTTTCCGGATCTGCCCGTCATCTTTCTCGGGAAAGGATCTGTGAAGGTTCTCAAAAACCACACTGCGTCGGTACCGGAAGACTATTCCAGGAGAGAAAACGAATCAGCCCTGATAAGACATATAACACATTCAGAGGCAGCCATGATATTGCCCGGACGAATCCATACAATAAGCGGAATGCCAGGACTTTCATCGCATCATCCTTTCATAAATTTTTCAATCGTGCGCTGAAATTCTTCAAAGACAAATTCATTGGAAGCCACTATTTCTCCACCGAAGAGATAATCGGAACCTCCGTCGAAATCAGAGACCTTACCTCCCGCCTGCTTAAGGATCAGGATTCCGGCCGCTACATCCCACGGGTTCAGACCGTATTCGTAAAAGCCTTCAAAGCGTCCGCAGGCCGTATAGGCGATGTCGGTTGCAGCTGAACCCAGTCTGCGTAAGCCGTCGGAGTTTTCCATGAAAAAGATGAGTGTTTCCATGAAGCGCTCCAGGTATTTGAAATTGGTATAGGGAAAGCCGGTGGCAATGAGAGAATCACTTAGGGTCGTAACTTTGGAGACACTGATCTCCCTGCCATTCAGATAGGCCGGGCTGCCTTTCCAGGCATAAAAACACTCCTTCATCCCCAGCTCATAAATGACCCCGACTACAATCTCATCGTTATCCATGAGAGCAATGCTGATGGCATAAGGCGGAAGACCGTGAATAAAATTCGTGGTTCCGTCAATCGGGTCGATAATCCATTTGAAGCGCTCGTTCTTATCAGAAGCCGTACCTTCTTCCGTAATAAATCCGGACCCGGGGAGTATGTCCAGCAAGCCCTTTACAAGCATCCTCTCCGAATTTTTATCGACGCTGGTCACATAATTATGACGCCCCTTAACTTCAATACCCAGGTCACCATGTTTGGCTTTTTCGCCTTCAATAAATATTGCCGTGCTCTTAACAAGATCCTGCACTGCAAAACATATTTTGTTTAAATCCATATCTGCTGATAAATAATTTGCATATAAAATCTTCCGTATACCAAACGACTTCCCTACGGTTGTCAGGCACCAGCCAAAGGTTTCCGGGAGTAATACCCGGGGACTCCTCCCCTCGTCATAAAAAAAGGACTGGTATATCTCATTGCCGGAGCGGGAAATCAGTGATCATGCCCACCGTCCGGAATAAAAAAACGGCTCCCGGGATCAGAATGTTCTGTTTCCAAACCGGCTCCATCAGGAAGGCCAGTTCTTCATGCTTAATTGCTTGTAATACTTATATAATTCTATCTGTGATCGGACAGGCTTATCCCCGTCGGTTTTGTAATGATTGCTTTGTTTATCGTCAATTACCCTTGCCTTGACATTATCCTTAAGCTGAATATCGATGATTTGCCTGAGTTCCTGCTGGAGGTCCTTGTCGAACACCGGGGCACTGACTTCGATACGATTATCGATATTCCGGGTCATCCAGTCGGCCGAAGAGATATAATACAATTCATCTCCTCCATTGGCAAAGACAAAAATCCTCGAATGTTCCAGGTATTTGTCGACGATACTGATCGCCTCGATATTTTCGCTTTGCCCGGGCACACCGGGGATAAGGGAGCAGATGCCCCTGACGATCAGTTTGATCTTAACGCCGGCATTATTCGCCTGGTAAAGCTTGGTGATCATATTTCTGTCAACCAGGTTGTTGATCTTCAAAATGATATAAGCCTCCTTTCCTTCATGCGCATTCCTGATTTCGTTGTCGATGAGCAGGTAGAGCTTACCTCTCTGAAAATTCGGGGAGACGATAAGGTGCTGGTACTTATAGTTTTTGTAGGTATTTTCGAAAAAGTCAAAAATACGCCATATTTCGGTAGTGATCCTTTTATCTTTCGTCAGAAGGAAAAGATCGGAATAGACCTGTGGCAGTTCCTTCGTGGAAATTCCCGGTACCAACGGCGGCATAATCAACGGGCCTTCCGTTTTCCATCCTTCGTATCAGGGTTAGTTTGCTGTGCACTTTAAGGCTTTTAATACCAAAAGTCACGTTGGCGCCTACTTCCTCAAGCCTCTTGGACCAGTAAATATTGGACTTCTCATCAAAACGGGCCTGCAGTTCAATATTCACGTTGACCTGTTTGCCGTTCAGTGCGGCATTGATCAGGGCGTTTATCACTGCAGAATCGTGAGCCACACGGTAAAGCGTTGTACTGATGGAGACAACCCGCGGATCCATGGAGGCCAGCCTCAGCCAGTTGATGTAATGATTAAAGGTCTGGTATGGGAAATGAAGCAGAATATCTTTCTTTGACACAACATCAAACAGATTTTCATTATGTTTCAGGGCCGGATGACTCAGTGGGCGGAAGTTTTTCATACTGCAGATGGTCCTTCCCCAGGTTGGGAAATTTCATGAAATCCTTGAAATTATGGTACCTTCCCCCGGGTATAAGGTTGTCGTCTTCATCGAGTTCCAGTCTCCGGATCAGGTAATTCAGCAGATCCTTGGGAATGGATTCATCGTATACAAACCTCACAGGCTGACCTTTTTTACGGTCGGTTACCGATTCATCAATCTTTTCCAGAAAACTTTTCGAGAGGTCGTTATCGATATCGAGTTCTGCATCCCGGGTAAGCTTGATGGTATAAGCCTCAAAATGGTCGAAATGAAATTGTTCGAAGAGAATACTGAGCCCGAAACGGATCACATCATCGAGAAGGATGACATATTTGCGGCTCCGGATGGGGAACAGCAGGAACCTGCCCAGCCTTTCTTCAGGAATTTCGATGATGGCATATTCCATTTCCACATTCGGAGTCCTTGCTGGTCATTTTCACGGCAAGGTAAATCGATTTATCCTTCAGATCGGGGAAATCCCTGACATTGTGAAGCATGATGGGTGTCAGAACAGGCAAAACTTTCTCAACGAAATAGTTCTTAACAAATTCAGCTTTCTGGCGGTTGAGTTGTTTTTCATTGATGATATTGATCTTCTCTTTCTCAAGTTCTATTTTTACCTCTTCGTAAATTTTTTCGAATTTCCGCTGAAGAAGGATCACAAACTGCTGTATCTGGTTGAGAACTTCTTTCGGCCGGTCTTTATTAGGCCGGCCGGTTTTCTCCTCCACATCGATCATCCTTTTGATAGTAGCTACCCTGACTTTGAAAAATTCATCCAGATTATTAGAAAAAATTCCGAGAAATCGAAGTCTTTCGACGAGAGGAACGTTGGTGTCGGCGGCTTCCTGCAGTACCCGTTCATTAAAGGACAACCAGCTGATTTCGCGGTTTATGATCTTTCTGTGCTTCATATGGGACAAAGATAACAATTCTAGGCTTTTTTAGGATAATCGAAATACTGGTAAGATACATGTTGTTTGTTTATCGTCGGTCCATTTTTCGGTTTCAAAGTCGATGATGACGAGACCGGTGGTGGGAAGATGATCCAGGTTCAGGGTGGTCAGCATGTCGGTAAGGTGTGACATGCCGGGATTATGGCCAAAGATCATGACAGAATTTATACTGTCAGGAATCCCGTAAATCACTTCAAGTAGATCTTCACTGCTTGCATCATAGATATCCTCATCCAGTTCAAAGTTCGTCCCGGGTACCTGCAATATTCTCTTAAATATGGTGGCGGTATGCAGGGCCCTGGTAGCCGGACTGCTGATGATTCGTTCCGGCTTTCTACCCATATCCCTGAGACGTCCGGCCATTTCGTCAGCATCGAGGATACCTTTTTCCTTCAGGGGACGGTCAATATCTTTTATATTGTCATAATCCCAGGAAGACTTCCCATGACGGACGATATATAATGTTTTCATAGCGGTAGTAATTACTTTTCAATTCATATTCGAAGGGATCGTGGCCAATCCGGTTAACGTCATATCCCAATTGTAAGAAACACACTTATCCACCGCAAGTTCAGTTAGGGTATTTTCCGCAAAATACAAAAATTCCTTCAATCCGGGATGAATAGGTGGTTTCGGCCTTTGGTACCCCTGATGCTAAAAAATGGGACCCGGTGTAAACACACAAACACCGGATCCCAAAAAATAAACAGCAAAAGACTGGACAAAAATTATCTTTAAAGAAGGTTACTGGCCAGATCAGCCAGGTAGCTTCTTTCACCTTTCACAAGGTTCACATGGGCAAAAATATCCTGACCTCTCATTCTGTCGGCAAGATAAGAAAGCCCGTTTGATTTGGTATCGAGGTAGGGTGAGTCAATTTGTTGAATATCACCCGTAAAGATCATTTTAGTGCCTTCCCCTGCCCTGGTGATGATGGTTTTCACCTCATGCGGAGTCAGGTTCTGGGCTTCATCCACGATAAAAAACACCCGGGAAAGGCTGCGTCCCCGGATATAGGCCAGTGGAGTGATAACCAGTTTCTCCGTATTGAGAAGCTCTTCGATCTTTAGAAATTCTTTACTCGTAGGCGCGAATTTTTGCTTTATCACAGAGAGGTTATCAAAAAGTGGCTGCATATAGGGTCCCATTTTTTCATGTACATCACCCGGGAGAAATCCCATATCCCTGTTGGCAAGGGGGACGATTGGCCTGGCCAGGAAGATCTGCGTATACATCTTACGCTGGTGAAGGGCTGAAGCCAGGGCCAGCAGGGTTTTGCCTGTGCCCGCTTTCCCGGTCAGGGCAACCAGCTGCACCTCAGGCCGGAGCAGGGCATCGAAGGCGAAGGTCTGTTCAGCATTGCGGGGTTCGATGCCGTAAGTTTTCAGCTTTTCGACACGATTGATCACTTTGTTGAACGGATCGTAATGTCCCAGCGCACTGGCGTTGTTATTCTTGAAAATAAAATACTGATGCGCCAGGGGTTCCTCAGTGATCTTGAATTCTGCTGCCGGAACTCCTTCGAATTGTTTATACAGTCTGGAAATCGTTTCCGTCTCGGAACTTTCAATCACATGGATGTCGCGGTATATATCATCAATGTTCTTGACCTTATCGTTTTCATAATCCTGAGACATGATACCCAGCGACTTGGCCTTCATCCGCAGATTAATATCCTTGGTAACCAAAACAACCGGTCTTTCGTTGAATTTGGAATTGACAAATTCAGCTATGGCCAGTATCCGGTGATCGGGCGTATTCTCCGGGAATGAGTTAGCCAGTTTCTCGGAAAAAGGCTTCCCTGTTTCAATGGACAGTTTGCCCATCCCCTTCCCAAGAGGTAATCCTCCGTTAAACAACTGATCACCTGATATCTTATCCAGCTCCCTTGTAAATTCCCTGGCCTGAAAATTAATGATATCACTCCCCCTCTTAAACTTGTCAAGTTCTTCAAGTACGGTAATGGGGATGATGATGTCATTTTCCTGGAAGTTATAGATACATTTGTAATCATGAAGGAGTACGTTGGTGTCCAGTACAAAGATCTTCTTTGCTTTCTTCATGCAGTCTTTTCTGATTTTACTAAATTTGCTTCCTGTAAATATAGTAAAATTCAAATCCCTCAGCCGGTTGATAACCTGTTGATAACTGAATTTTCAACTAATTATTGACGAAAATCAATCCTTCTTTTCAAACCCGGCAGGACAGATTTCTCCTGAAAGGCTGAAATCAGGATTCCGGTGAATCGTGCCAATTTCCGGTAACCGGACCGGGAACAGGCCATGACAGGGATGACCCGGGAAAAACCATAAAATCAGAACATTGTGAATTTACTCGAAACCATTTTTAAACGCAGAAGCATTCGGAAATATACCGACCGCCCGGTGATGAGAGAACAGATCGAATCGGTCATCCGGGCTGCTATGTACGCCCCTTCAGCCGTAAACTGTCAACCCTGGCATTTCATTGTCATAGACGACAGGGACATCATGGCCCGGATCATGGAGGTACATCCCTACTCGAAAATGCTCATGACGGCCGGTCATGCTATCCTGGTCTGTGGTGACGAAAAGTTGCAGTATGACAGTGGTTACTGGATCGCCGATTGCGGTGCAGCGACTGAAAACCTTCTTCTTGCCGCCACATCCCTGGGTCTTGGATCATGCTGGATCGGTGTTTATCCGCGTGAGCACCGGATGAATGCTCTCAGGGAAATATTCGCCCTACCCTCCCATATTCAGCCATTTGCCCTGGTGTCTGTCGGGTATCCTGCCGAAGAGAAGAGTACGCCTGAACGATTCGACCGGAGTAAAATTTTTCTCAACCGTTGGGCTAATCCGTACTGAGATGAATTACCTGGAAACCCTTGACTTTCTGTTTAACAGCCTGCCCATGTACCAACGCAGCGGGGCAGCGGCATATAAGGCAAATCTCGATAATACGATTGCCCTTGACGAATTTTTCGGTCATCCCCACCGCCAGTTTAAGAGTGTACACATTGCCGGCACCAACGGTAAAGGATCATTGTCTCATATGCTTGCTGCGGTTTTGCAACAGGCAGGCTTCAAAACGGGTTTATATACCTCCCCCCATCTGAAAGACTTCAGGGAAAGGATAAGGATAAACGGGCACATGATTTCGGAGACGGAGGTTGTTTCCTTCGTGGAGGAGAGCCATCCTGTCATTGAAAAAATCCAGCCGTCGTTTTTTGAAATGACGGTCATGATGGCTTTTTGGTATTTTGCCAGGGAGAAGGTTGATATAGCCGTAATCGAAACGGGTATGGGTGGCCGGCTCGACTCGACAAATATCATTGATCCGTTATTTTCCGTCATTACGAACATCGGACTGGATCACACGCAGTTTCTGGGTGATACCCTGGCGAAAATTGCAGCCGAGAAGGCCGGAATTATCAAGACGGGAAAGCCTGTGATCATCAGTGAAAGGCAGCCGGAGACCACACCGGTTTTTGAGCAAAAAGCCGCCGAAACCGGTTCACCCTTATTTTATGCCGACGAATTTTATCACATCGATTATAGCACCATCACTAAGGAGCGCCAGCAGCAGTTTTATGTCTATTCCGGCGATAACCCGGTATACGACGGACTGACATCGGGTCTCACGGGTGCGTACCAGCGAAAAAATGTACCTGCCGTCCTGCTTGGTGTTGACCTTTTACGTTCCGCAGGGCTGCCGGTCCCTGCAGACGCAGTATACAGTGGCATCAGGCATGTCAGACAGATCACCGGTCTCAGGGGGCGGTGGGAAGAAACCGGCTACAATCCACTTGTCGTATGTGACACTGCACATAATGAATCCGGCATACGCGAGGTTGTAAACCAGATTTCCGGCATTGCTTTCCGCAAACTCCATATCGTTTGGGGTATGGTGTCGGACAAAGATGTAATGGGCATTCTCAGGCTTCTGCCCCGAAATGCCGAATACTATTTCACCCGGGCAGACATTCCAAGAGCGCTGGATGAACAAAAGCTGCATGAAATTGCCACCGAAGCCGGCCTCAGCGGAACGACCTATCCAACGGTCACCGGGGCGGTAAAAGCAGCTAAAGAAGCTGCCGGAAAAGAAGATATGATATTTATCGGAGGCAGTACGTTTGTGGTGGCAGAGGCTTTGGAAGACCATGAAAATGCCGCCGCCATTTGACAGATCGCCTTATTTACATCCGGCCGGCGTTCCCGTCCCCAGAAAATTCACGAAGAAACTACTGACAATCCGAGACATTGAATTCTCAGATCTTGATGACGAAACGGCTCCCCTGCCCCGGTTCTGAGAACACTTCGATGCTGCCATGGTGTTTCCTGATCACCTGACGGGAAAAACTCAGACCGATGCCACTCCCCTTCTCTTTCGTCGTGAAAAAGGGGATAAAGATTTTGTCGGTGATACTTCCCGGGATTCCCGGCCCGGTATCGGAGACTTCCATCACAACCCGGTCATTCTCATCCATCCAGGCCGAGCAGGCTATCTCTTTTGGGGATATTTCGGTACCATCAAAACTCTCGACAGCATTTTTAACAAGGTTGATAAGGACCTGGGATAAGAGGGATTCATCAGCAAACATGGTCAGGGAAATAGGTTCTGTTACGAAACTGAAGTCGATACTCAGGTCTGATAACGATTTTGCGAAAAGCCCTGCTGTCCGTGAAAACAACTCCTGCACCTTAAAATGTTTAGGCGTAATCTGCGGGGGCAGGGCCGATGACCTGAATTCACTTACAAACCTGAGGAGGCCTGCATTCCTTTCATTGATGATTTGCAATCCTTCAATGGTTTTCCGGCATAAATCTTCCCCGTCAGCTTCAAAACCACCTTTACTGTTGTACTGAAGGCTGAGCTGATCCAGTAAAAGAGTTGTGAGGGAAGTTACCGGCGAAAGTGTGTTGTTAACCTCATGGGTAATCACCCTGATCAGGTTCTGCCAGCTATCCAGTTCTTTATCCTGTAGCTCGTTGCGGATATCCTGCATCAAAACAAGTTTGAGCTGCTCGTCGAAGAGCCGGAAATTTGCAGATCTGAGAAGCAGCTGCCTGTAGTCATCCTTTTGCCTGAATTTATATATTTTACGCTGTCCGGGCATAATCGATCTGATGGCAAAAAGCAATCCCGGATCAGCATCCCGGATACTTTCCATGTTATTCTCATTCCGGATAGCCAGCAGTTTTTTTGCCGGTTTATTAAGCACTTCAATGCGCCCGTCGGCTGCCAGTACCATTACGCCAGCCTCCAGGTTCCCGATAGAATAGTCAAGAAGATATTGCCACCGTTTTTCCCTGCTGCGGTATCCTGTAATAATTTCGGACAGGTGACTGAAGTATTTATATAATTGCTTATCCCTGATCAGCGAACCCTGCTCCCTGAAGGTGATCTGAGGATCCTCATTTTCAATATAATTGATAAACGTTGCAAGCTGTGAGTTTGTCCGGTTCAGGAAAATGATAAGGGAAACAACCTGTATGATGAAGACGGCAAATAAAAAAATGCTGGTAAAGATAAATTCCGGCCGGAAGAAAAAATATCCGAGCAGCAAGGCATTTACAGCCAGGACAACGACTCTGGACAGGAGCAGGAGATAAAATTTTCTAAAGACCATATTTTTGCATTTTCCGGTAAAGAGTAGGCCTTGAAATCCCGAGTTCGTCGGCTGTATCGGAAAGGTTTCCGCGGTTGCGTCTTACTGCTTCGGCAATCGCATTCCTTTCGAGTTCTTCGAGTGTCAGGGGTTGAAGCGGGGATATTACCGGTTTGTTGGTAAAAGTAAAGTTAAAATCCCCGGGGCTGAGGGTCTTCCCATCGCACAGGATAACTGCCTTTTCCACGGCATGCCGGAGTTCCCTGATATTTCCCGGCCAGTGATAGGATTCGAGTTTTTTCAATGTCTCGCCTGTAAGCGCATGCATTTCCTTATGATATTTTGCGGCATATTCATTCACAAAATACGACGAGAGGCCGGCAATATCTTCGGGTCTCTCGCGTAATGGCGGCAGCTCGATGGTTATGGTATTCAACCGGTAAAACAGGTCTTCCCGGAAATCTCCATTGGCGATCATATCCGTCAGGGGCTGGTTTGTTGCTGAGATAAGCCGGATATCAATTTTTACAGGTTTTGCAGAACCCAGCGGGGTGACCTCTCTTCGCTGCAATGCCGAGAGCAGTTTGGCCTGTGCCGTGAGGTTTAGGTTCCCGATTTCATCCAGGAAAAGGGTTCCTCCGTCAGCCGCAACAAACTTGCCGGGTTTATCCTCTCCGGCATCGGTGAAGGCTCCCCTGACATGTCCAAACAGTTCACTTTCCATCAGGGATTCGGGAAGGGCTCCCAGGTCTACATTAAGAAAGCCGTTGTCTTTCCTTCCCGATAAGCTGTGAATTTCCCTTGCAATGACTTCCTTTCCTGTTCCGTTCTCACCAAGGATCAGAATATTGGCTTCAGTAGGAGCCACCTTACAGATGGCATTCCACAATTGTTTCATTTTCTCCGAGCTGCTCCTTACCACATTAAAATCCTGTCCGGCCTGATGGGTATCCTCTTCCTGACTTTCCAGTTCACCCTGTTGATCCTCATTTATTTTTTGTTTTGATATCCTGAGTTTAAGAGCGGATTTCATCATCTCCACGAGCTGGTCATTATCCCATGGCTTAAGAACAAAATCGGCTGCCCCGCTTTTCATGGCTTTAACCGCCAGCCCGACATCTCCAAAAGCTGTGATCATAACCACAACTGCAGCAGGATCGAGCTTCACGATCTCCTGCAGCCAGAACAAACCCTCGTTCCCTGAATTGATGCCTGCCCTGAAATTCATGTCCAGCAGATATACATCAAATTTTTCAAGGCCGAGTTTGGAGGCCAGCACATTCGGATTGGTCATGGTTTCCACCCTGCTGAAATGCAGGCCCAGCAGAAATTTCAGAGATTCCAGAATCTGCCTGTTGTCATCGATAATAAGTATGGAGCCTGTTTTCGGCATATCAGTAGTTTAAGAAAGAATTGAACTGTCCACCCAATGTAATGAAATGTTACATACCCATCCTCATTTTACAAAAAATATTTCTGTATCAAGCTCATATAAAGATATTTAATGGAATTGGCACATGTATTGGTTTTTCTCTCCCGGGTCTTTACAGTCAAAGTTAATGCAGAAGGCTGAAAAAAAATACGTGGCGACGAGTTTTTTATTGCAGGATTGTATTTTCAGGGGGAGTTAGGGAGTTAGGGAGTTAGGGAGTTAGGGAGTGGGGATTTAGGGATTAAGGGGTGTGGTTAGGGATTTAGAGGTTTAGGGATTTAGGGATAATCGGGACATTATGCCTTCGTGCCACCTCACCCCCCGGGCCCCCTCTCCTGAAAGGCGAGGGGGTGTTCACTCCGATTTAATTTGTTGTAAAACGAAAAGTTCTTTGGTAACGGGCTGATGGAAATTCAGGTTTCAATTTCCCTGTAACGGAAACAGAAAAAATAAATACAAATATTAACTTACTCTAAATTTTCAGGTAATGATCAGAAATTACTTTAAAGTAGCGATTCGCTTCTTTGTCAGGCAGAAAGGCTATTCACTGATTAACATTGCAGGACTGGCTATCGGCATGGCCGCCACCATGCTGATCCTCATCTACGTGTTTTTCGAACTGGGATTTGACCGGTATAACAAGGATAGTGAAAATATGTACCGGATAAATTTTCATGGCACTTTTGGTGGTGAAAGTCTGGATGAAGGCATTACGCCTTCGGTACTGGCCGGATTGTTACTTGAGGAATACCCGGAGATTACCAGTGCAGTAAGGATTTTCAACACCCAGAACCGGGCCGTAAAATATGGTGAGAATGCCTGGTACGAAGATAAATTTGCGTTTGCCGACAGCAACTTCTTTGATTTTTTTACCCTGAAATTTATCGAAGGAAATCCGTCCACATGTCTCAACGAACCTTACACGGTGGTCATGACCGAATCCACGGCCCGTAAGTATTTCGGTAAAAATGAAGCCATCGGCAAAGTCATTAAGATTACTAATCACTATCGGTAGTTCAGGGGCACCATAACGATACTGCTTTATTCCGCGTTACAGCTGTTATTGAAGACATGCCTGTCCAGAGCCATTTCCATTTCGATTTCATCGCCTCGATGGGAAGCATACGTAGCATCGCCGAAAGCCCCTATCTGATCAACCTGAACATGTATACTTACATAAAGCTGCGTGAAGGGACGTCTGCCGATGTTTTATCAGGCAAAATCAATGAATTCTACGTAAAGAAGACACTTCCCCAACTGCGCCAGTTCCTGGGCATGTCGGATGAACAGGTCATGAATTCAGGGGCCAGGGTCGGCCTCGACATTTCGCCTATGAATGATATTCACCTGAAATCGCACGGAAAATTTGAACTTGAGGAGAACGGCAATATTGAATACGTCCGCATTTTCATCAGCGTGGCGCTGCTTATCCTGCTCCTTGCCTGTATAAACTTTATCAACCTGTCGACAGCCCGGGCGGTAAAGCGTGCCAGGGAAGTGGGTATCCGGAAAGTCGTTGGTTCCAGCAGGCGCCAGCTGATCCTTCAGTTCATCGGCGAATCTTTCCTGTTCACAGTCATTTCCTTTATCATATCCATGGTGATCGTCGAAATTTCAATGCCGGTGTTTGAAAAAATCACCAGTTACAATCTCAGCGGGGTCTATCTCGATAAAAGTTGGTTCTGGGCTTCTTCAGCAGGGATTATCATCCTCGTAGGTTTCCTCTCGGGACTCTATCCTGCCATTGTATTATCCTCATATAAGCCTATTGATGTGATCAGGGCTCTCCCCAACAAAAAAGGGAAAGGTTATTTTTTCAGAAATTCGCTGGTGACATTCCAGTTTATCATCACGGGAGTGATCCTGCTGGCGGTAATACTGGTCAGCCGGCAGTTGAACTATGTTCAATCGAAGAAGCTCGGATTTGACAAGGAAAAGATCCTGGTTATAGAACGAACCGATCCCATCAAAACATCGGTAAAAAGTTTCATGGATGAACTGGAAAAATTGCCCGAGGTCGAAAAAACCAGCCTGAGTGCGGGTATGATATGCCGTGGAGCCGGTGCCAACGGCATTCCAGTATCTGCAAAACGGAACGCCAAAAACACTTCTTTCGGCAGTATTGAATGTCAACTACGATTTTGCCGATGTCATGGGTCTGAAAATACAGGAAGGGCGGTTCTTCAGCAGGGATTTCAATGATGAGAATAATATTGTTATCAACGAAATGGCGGCAAAAGAGATGGGCATGACTGAACCTGTGGGCAATTACCTTTATTTTAACAATCAGGACAGCAGCGAAACCCGGTTTCCGATCGTGGGTGTGATGAAGGATTTCCATTTCGAATCGTTGCATAGCAAAATCAGGCCGATGGTTTTTTTTCTCACCACCGGATATTTTGACGGGTATATATCAGTCAGGCTGAAGGAAGGAGATCATCTCCAGGCTGTAAAAAAGATTAAGTCGGTATGGGGTGAATTCACCGAAGCCAATCCCCTGGTATATTATTTCTTCGATGATGATTTCAAAAAGCTCTACAAGGCGGAGGATCATACCCGGCGGCTGATGGAACTCTTTTCGGTACTGGCCATGATTGTGGCTGCTCTCGGACTTTTCGGACTGGTATCCTATTCCGTAACCACCCGGACAAGGGAAATTGGCATCCGCAAAACCAACGGAGCCAATACGTTCAATATCATGACGCTGATAATCCAGGATAATATCAGGCCGATAATCTATTCCGTCTTCATCTCATTTCCGCTGGCCTGGTTCCTGATGAACAAATGGTTACAGAATTTTGCCTACCGGATCAATATTAACATGTTCTGGTTTGCCATTGTATTATTCTCCCTTTTTTTCATAGGGATACTCACCACGTTGTTCCAGGCATTTCAGGCATCGAGGATCAATCCGGCAAATGCGGTAAGAACGGAGTAAGGTTAACTAAACAATCGGGGGATCGCGACGTTAACTTACATGAGTCAAATGAAAGCATCCCCCCATGGAATCATTCACCATCAGCGGAAGCTATACCGATTATTATGAAATAACCATGGGCCAGGCTTACTTAGGAGTGGTGATAAGACACCCGGCCTGTTTCGATTATTTTTTCAGGAAAATGCCTTTTAAGGGCGGCTATGTAATCTTTGCAGGGTTGCAGGATGTGCTTGAAATTCTCACTGATTTTCGGTTCACAGATGAAGACATCCGGTTTCTAAGGAGCAGGGGCTTAATAATGATTACCTTGAATACCTGAAAAATTTCCGTTTCAGGGGTGATATTTATGCATCCCGGGAAGGTGACGTCATTTTCCCCACCCGGCCTGTGATAAGGGTGGAAGGGAATATTATTGAGACCCAGTTCGTGGAAACACTTATCCTCAATATTCTGAATTATGAATCACTGATAGCCACCAAAGCTGCCCGGATGAGGCAGGTTGCCGGCAACAGTATCCTGAGTGAATTCGGGCTTCGGCGTGCCCAGGGCTTCGGCAGCATCCAGGCAAGCCGGGCAGCAGTTATCGGTGGATTCAATTCCACGAGTAATGTCCGGGGCGCCCTTCAATGGTATCAAGGTCGCCGGGACCATGGCCCACTCCTATATCCAGAGTCACGATGATGAACTGACGGCATTCCGCAATTATGCAATCGGCGCATCCGGAAAGCACCATCCTGCTGGTCGACACTTACGATACCCTCAGATCAGGTGTCCCCAACGCTATCAAACTGGCCCGTGAGATGAAAAAGAAGGGCCACAAACTGCTGGCCATACGGCTCGACAGCGGTGACCTGGCATACCTGGCAAAAAAATCGCGGAAAATGCTCGATGAAGCCGGACTTCACGATGTTAAAATCGTGGCCTCAAACCAGCTCGACGAATACCTGATCAAGAGCCTGAAAGAACAAAAGGCACCCGATCGACATATTTGGTGTGGGTACCAGCCTGGTCACCGGCGAGCCAGATGCTGCCCTCGACGGGGTCTATAAACTTGCCTTTCCGGCGGAGAACCCCGGCTGAAAATATCAGAAAACAGCAGCAAGATCACCCTTCCCGGAAGAAAACAGGTCTTCCGACTTTTAATCAGCGAAGACACTTTTATGGCGGGGATGTTGTCACACTCGACGAGGACGAAGATCCGGACGTCATGCACCACCCGTTCGAACCCCTTAAATCTCTGCATATCAAGCATCTGAAAAAAGAAGCCCTGCTTTAGAAGGTCATGGAGAAAGGGAAAGAACATCTCCGACAGGAAAAAACCGGAAGAAATTTCCGAATATTCTAAAAGAAGACTTGCACTTTTACCCGATGAATTTAAACGATTTGACAACCCGCATGTTTATAAAATAGGCATCAGTGGAAAGTTGAAAGAATTGAAAACAACCTTGATGGAAAAATACCAGATAAAGAATGAGAGCACTGATCATCGTTGACATACAAAATGATTTTTTACCCGGAGGCTCACTGGCCGTGCCGGACGGAGACCGGATCATTGAGGTGGTAAACCGCATATCCGGTAAATTCGATCTGGTAGTTGCCACACAGGACTGGCATCCGCCGACACATAAAAGTTTTGCCAACAATCATCCGGGGCATAAACCCGGCGACAGGATCAGGCTTGGGAAGATCGATCAGATCCTCTGGCCCGACCATTGTGTACAGGGTTCAAAAGGTGCCATGTTTGCCGGCAGAGCTGGACCTGAATCCGGCTGAAGCCATATTCCGAAAGGGATGGACAACGATATTGACAGTTACAGCGGTTTTTACGATAACGGACATCTTAAGATCGACAGGAATGGCCGATTACCTCAGGGGAAAAGGCATTACTGAAGTTTTTATTTGCGGACTGGCCGGCGAAATCTGTGTGTATTTCACGGCAAAGGATGCCGTTAAAGAAGGTTTCAGAACCTACCTGGTGGAAGATGCTACCCAGCCTCTGGAAAAAGAAAATTTTGAACAGGCCGAAAAAGACCTGGTAAAAAACGGAGTTTCACTGGTACAGAGTTCAGAACTGTAAACATATAGATTATGAATGCTTACAAGATAAGGTTGTCTCATGAAGCAATATATTAATCGTTCCCCTGCCTGGTAGTCCAGATAACATGCCCGGAAATTTTCCGGGACGATTTCCGACGTCCACTCCGGTCGTGCGCGGGTTGTTACACCGATTAATTTTCTTCCGAGACAACCTTTTTTCATTTCCCATATCAGGATAATGTCCTTTTTCGTTCTTCAAATTCCTCCTTCGATATCTCACCTTTGGCATACCGTTCACGAAGAATTTTAATTGCTTTGTCTTTCCCGTAACGTTCAGGACCTGTTCTGCGGTTGATCCCTATGGCTACAACCAATACCACAGCAATAATTACAAAAGCGCCTATAAACCAGGACCCTCCCATTCCCCAAAAATGGCCATAATGATACATCATTGGAATACTCCTTTTATTTAATTAAAAATTACTTCCCCGCACCCGGGTTCGTTTATTTGAAAATACCATGCCTGAAGACCATAAATGCCAAAAAATTCATATTCCCCGTTAAATCAATGATTACAGAGGAACCATTCATTTCATGTCCTCATCTTTCTTGTGGAAATGATTCCCCAAAAACGCTGAAACTGTGCGATTTTTTTACGGGTTACTTAAAGAGCAGCTGGGAGAAGGCGTAGATGTGGTGTCTCCAAACCTGCCACTCATGCGAACCGGGGCCCTCATACCATGTGTTTTTAATCCCTTGATGGTCGAGCGACTCATGTAAGGCTTTCACCGATTTGAACCCGGGGTCGAGATATCCACAGCCCAGAAAAAGCACCTTGTAGGTTTTATTAAAGGCCTTTGCATCTTTGAAAACGCCGTTATAGGAAGTCTCCGGATCGAAGCGCCGCCCACCGCCACTGAAGGCTCCAACCGAATGAAACTTTTCAGGGTGAGCCAGACCGATGGCCAGGGCCTGTCCTGCTCCCATCGACAAGCCGGCGATGGCCCGGTGGTCGGCATCGGGAAGCGTACGGAAACAGCTGTCGGTCATTGGGATAAGCTCATTGATGACCAGACTTTCAAAGGCATTGCTCCTCCCGTACGGACGTTCGGGATTTTCAGCACCGGCTTTTGCCGCATAGCCGTTGTCCATGACGATGATCATCGGCGTCACCTTACCGTCAGCCAGCAGGTTGTCGATAATAAAATTTACTTTGCCCTGCATGGTCCACCCCAGTTCACTCTCACCGGCTCCATGCTGAAGGTACAATACCGGATACCGTTCAGACTGGTTCTTTTCATATCCCGGAGGGGTATACACCAGGCACTTCCTGTAGGTACCCGTGATCGTTGAGTGATACCAGTGGTAATGCACTTCACCGTGCGGAACATCTTTCGGCAGATAGAAATCCTCCTTACCCGGTATCTCGATCGCTGGTCCATTTTCCCCAGCCAAAATAACATTGTGCCGAAGGATCGGATGCACGGAAACCATCTACACTGACCTCATAATAATGCAAACCCGGACGGCAGGGTTTCGTGGTAACCGTCCAGTTGCCGCTGGTATCTTCGGCCATCTCATATTCTTTCTCTCCCAGGGCAGCAGTATCGCTAAGGTTGATGACCTTTACCTCTTTGCTGAAGGGGCGTACACGTGAAATGTTGCACGATTGTCAGGGCTTATCCGGGGAGGAGCCATCAACTGGGCTCTAAGTCCTGAAAATACAGGAAGCCATCAGGATCAAAGCGCTAAATAAAAAGATTCTTTTTTTCATGTCACCAATTTTAAATGAGTTACTTCATGTAAGAAAGGTGAAAGATAATGAATCCGGGGGAAAATGCAGGTAGGATTTTGGAAATGGAATTTCGATCCCCGAGAATTTTATCACCACAGATTACACAGATTAGCACAGATGGTTAAAGATTATTAAAGATTGGGCCGGTTTTTTCGCAGACGTGAAGCATCACGTCTCAACGATTCCCGTTTACATAGTTCACCGGACTCTCTCCCCCCCTCCCCCCTCTCCCTAACCTCTATTCTCCAATCCTCCTAACTTAATCCCTAAATCCCTCAATCCCTCAATCCCTCAAGTTTTTCCTTTCTGCCTTTCTTTTTCCGGCATTTTTCCTCCCCTCGCTCACCCCTTGATCCCCTAAAGGGGAAACCCGGCCCACCATCGCTTTTGCTAAATCTTTCCCCGTTTCCAAATTTATGATTCGATTTCGATTTCAATTATCGATTCTATTTCGATTTTCGATTTTCGATTTTCGATTTTCGATTCCCCACGGAGACGTGATGCATCACGTCTCTACTCAATCCCTCATTCTCTGTCTTTCGTCTTTCGCCTTTGCATCTTCCCTTCATAACCTCATAACCTGTTAATCTTCCCCGTCCTGCCCTCCCAAATTAATCTGTGTAATCTGTGTAATCTGTGTTTAATCTTCCCCAATCCGGAATCATTATAAAAAACAAAAAACCACCATCGACCTATTCCTCTAATCATGTGCGTTTATTACATTTGAAGGTTATTTTGGTATTCTTCTGCCCCCGCATCAATTAAACCTGACCGACTATGTCCAATTCAAGAAGAGATTTCCTCAAAAAAATCGCTGCCGGCAGCCTGGCCGCCACTTCGGCACCTATGCTGGCAGCCGGACTCCATGACGAACAGCAGGGTCCAGATTTTCCGCCTCAAATTGTCGATATCAAGCGCAAACTGAACGTGATCTGGATTACCTGCGATGAGATGAATACTAAAGCCATGAGTGTATATGGCAATCCGCTCACCACCATGCCGGGGGCCGAGCAGATGGCCCGTGAAGGCACCCTGTTCAATCATGCGTACGTTCAGATGCCCAAGAGCGTACCCTCGCGCGTGATTATGATGACGGCCCGTTATGCCCACACCGAAGGGCACCGCACACTCACCGGCCGGAAATACTATACCCCGGCAGAGGGTGTGAAAAAGAATAACGATTTTACCCTCAGGGCCGATGAACCGAATATGGTCAAACTCATGAAGGATAACGGGTATAAAACCTGCCTGCTGGGTAAAAACCACCTGGTAGACTGGAACCTGCATAAAGTCTGGTTCGATATGACCTCGAAATGGGACAGCCCGGAATGGAAAAACCAGCCTGATGCCTTTGATAAAACCGATAATCCTGACCTCAGGAAAATGTATCTGATCGGCAAAACCAAAGAAGGCCTCGATTACAACAAACTTCCCGACTCCCTGTGTGTAAGCTGGACAAAGGAATTCCTCAATACTTATAAGGATGAGCCGTTCTTCGCGCTGGTCGACATTGGCAAACCCCACCCGCCATACGTCGAATATACACAGATGCCGGCCTACAAGATACCTCTCGACCGGATCCCTGCCCCGAAAGTACAGCCCCTCGACAAAGTACCGTCGGTGGAACAATGCAAACGAAAAAGCTTCGATCTGGAGCACGTGACCGATCTCGACCGCAAACGCATCAGGCGTGCGTATTACTCATCGGTTGAATTCGCCGATACGCGTGTGAAAGAGATCATCGACGAGGTGGATCGTCTGGGACTGAAAGATAACACCCTGATCATATACAGTGCCGATCACGGCGATTCGAACGGTGAACGCAACTGCTACGAGAAATGGGATACTTTTTTCTATGATGAGATCACGAAGGTTCCGTTAATTATGAGACTTCCCGGTTCGATACCTGCCGGCAAAAAGATCGAGAACCTGGTTGAATTTGTCGACATCGTGCCCACCATCATGGAACTGATGGGCATTGAAATCCCGGTATGGGTGCAGGGTAAATCGATGCTGCCGCTCATCGAAGGTAAAACAACCGAACACAAGGATGCCGTCTTCAGCCAGGGTGGAGTCGAGAAAGACGCCACACTGCGGCCCGATCCGAATATCCACTCACCAAAACAGCAGGTAGTGGTCGACTTTCCCGAGAGCATGATCCGTTCGAAGATGGTCCGTACCGACCGCTACAAATATGTTTACCGGCTGGAGGGTGACCATGAGCTTTTCGATATGAAGAACGATCCCGACGAACTCACTAACCTGGCTTACAATCCCGACTACCGTGAGGTTGCCGACAGTCTGATGAAGCGGATGCTGAAGTTCACCATTGAGCAGGAGACGAATTATCCGATTCTTGAACATTTGATTTGTTAGGAGTTATGGAGTTATGGAGTTATGGAGTTATGAAGAGACAGGTAGGACGGGTGAGTGAGGGTGAGAGCATGTGGTAATATTTCTTCAATGCCGGAGGGATTTAATTTTAGTTGCCATGGTTACGTCCGTGATTATGGTGAAGTCCTTAATAAGATAGTGCGCACGGGTCTCCCCTTTCAGGGGCCGGGGGGAGCGGAGGGTAGTGAAAATGTGTGGTTCCGGGATAGCCGGCAGAATCATTTTTTCTATGTTGGAGGTATTTAATTTAAGTTGCCATGGTTACGTCCGTGATTACAGAGAAGTCCTTAATAAGATGGTGCGCGGGGGGTCTCCCCTTTCAGGGGCCGGGGGGAGCGGAGGGGAATGAAAATGTGACTTGTTAAGGGGTGGAGAGCGAAGTATGGTGGAAGAAAGGTGAAAGACGAAAGGAAAAAGTGAGGGATTGAAGGAAATTGACTTGTTGAGGGGTGGAGAGCGGAGATGTGCAAATGAATTATTTATTGATAATCTGTGATAATTTGCGGTGAATCTGTGATAATCTGCGTAATCTGAGGTGAAAATAATGATGAATCAAGAATTCGGGCGAAATGGGGATTGGGAATTGGTGATTGGTGAATGGTAAAGGGCAAAGGTTAAATGCGGAAAGGCGAAAAATAAGTTTCCTTTACCACCGGGAAAGGAACGGTCTGCCTTATAGGTTAAGCGAAGAGGGCATTTATTTTTCAAAGGAATATTAGAGACGCAATAATCCATAGCAGAATGGAGTTATCTAAACATTGATTTACTATACTTGTCTGCCTGTCCGCAAATGATCCGGTTGGTGCAGATTCTTTGAGCCAACTATCCTTTTTGACATCTCTAATCATTTATTGTCATTCATTCACTTCGAATGCAATTGCAGCCTTGTTTCATCCTTTTAACGGGCATGCAAGGGATCCCGTCATTGCAACCAATCATCCGGGCATCCGGGAGCAGGACATTGCTTCAATGAATGATTGTAAGAGCACTGTAACCAATTTTTAAACAGCTAAAATTTTGTCCATATGATTAGACATTCCGGAAAAATGATTTTGTGTTTATGTGTTATAATGGCTTCTTGTGCAAAAGAATCAGATCTGGCAGAGCCCGGTACGCCTGGATCAACACTGAAGGCAACACCGGATTCACTGGTTGAGCCCATATCCCTGAATGAAGAGAATCCGCATTATTTTAATTTCCGTGGTAAACCAACAATTTTGATCACATCGGGCGAACATTATGGCTCGGTGATAAACCTGGACTTCGATTACACAGCTTACCTGGACGAGCTGCAGTCGAGGGGATTTAACCTGACAAGGACCTTTGCAGGGGCGTATGTCGAGTTTCCGGGCTGGTATAAATACGATGCAAATCAGCCTCTTTCTCCTGCCCCCGGAAGATTCATTTGTCCATGGCAAAGAAGCAATGAACCGGGCTATATCAACGGAGGTAACAAGTTTGATCTGACGAAGTGGGACGAGGCTTACTTCGCCCGTTTGAAAGACTTTATGTCAAAGGCGGCGGAGAGGGGCATCATTGTAGAGCTTTCTTTTTTCACCTCCTATTATAATGCCACCTATGCCGGATCGAGCAACGATCCCGACCTGCTCTGGAAATACAGTCCCCTTTACAGGGACAACAACATCAATGGAATCGGCGATGTACCCCGGACAAAGGCTCTCACGATGGATGACGGTAATTTGCAGGAGGCAGAGGATGCCTATGTGCGAAAGATCGTCACCGAACTGAAAGATTATGACAACCTCATTTTTGAAATCTGCAATGAACCATATATACAGGATCTTGGATCGTATGAATGGCAGTCTCACATTGCGGAAGTCATCCAACAAACCGAATCTGAATTCGGTTATACTCATCTGCTGACCCAGAATATCTCTAACGGGGCCAGTGTGGTGACTGATCCCGTCGCGGGAGTTTCCGTTTTCAACTTTCATTACAGCAATCCCAAAGCAATCCTTCTGAATTACGATATAAATAGTGTGATCGGGAACAATGAGACAGATGGCATGGAATCAAACCTGTTTCTCAGGGTGGAAGCATGGGACTTTATCCTCGGCGGCGGCGGACTCTTCAATAACCTGGACATGTCTTTCTCCCCGGCCACTCCGGCAGGCGGTCCTCCTGACGGTGAAAGGGCTGTTTTACGGTCCTGGATAAGTATCCTGCAGAATTATATTAACGGCTTTGACTTTATAAAGATGAAGCCGGACACAACCTTATTTAAAAGCGATTCCGTTCCGTCATTCTCCGCCGAAGCGCTGTCTGAACCGGGAGTAACCTACGCCATTTACCTTCACAAAACAGACCTTAACGACACATCGGAGAATTCCGTTGAATTTGAAATCCCGTTACCACCGGGAAAATACACGGCATTATGGATGAATACGACTACAGGGGAAGTTAAAAGTATGAGCGTCTTCATGCAATCGCCGGGAAAAAAGAAATTCAAATCCCCGGTTTTCAAAACGGATATTGCATTAAGTATTCGACAAAAGCCGCTCTTTAAAATTTAAACCAGAGACAGCCTGATTACCCGGCGGCTTCAGGAAGTTTCTGTCACTTTGTCCACAGGATCTGCAGTAACCGGACCAGGTAATAACGTAGCCAGGAGTATGGGAATAAAAAAACCCACCATAAGTAATTTTGTGGCGGGTGAAAGTGGGAACTGATGGATTATTCGCCTGTTTCACCAGGCTCATGAGCTCTCCGCATAAGGCGGATCGGTTCGAACCGGCGACCCTCCCGACTGAAAGTCGGGATGCTCTAAACCAACTGAGCTAAGCCCGATTTATACTAAAATCATTTTACTCGATTTTCTTCCGTGGACTCTTCCTACTTTAAGCTGGAAGACTCTGTTCCTCCATTACGGGCAATCAGCTCACGGATTAGTGTAGGGCTTTTCCAACTTTTAAGCTGCTTTTCTCTTTTTAGTGCACCTGTTTTGCAATCATACATCTCAGAATAAACTAATTTCCACGGCTTCCCTGTTGAGGTAAACCCCTTCATGGATCGATTATGCTTTTTAAGCCGGTCCGCTAAATCGCCTGTATACCCGATATAATACTTGCTGAGCTTCTCTGAGTAGAGAATATATGTATAGTAGCTGGACATCTTAATACAATTAACCCCATACGAGTTAATTTATGGGGTTAATGTTGTGGGAACTGATGGATTCGAACCAGCGACCCTACCGACTGCAAGTCGGTATGCTCTAAACCAACTGAGCTAAGCCCGTCAAAACAAAATAACCCCATACGAGTTAATTTATGGGGTTAATGTTGTGGGAACTGATGGATTATTCGCCTGTTTCACCAGGCTCATGAGCTCTCCGCATAAGGCGGATCGGTTCGAACCAGCGACCCTACCGACTGCAAGTCGGTATGCTCTAAACCAACTGAGCTAAGCCCGTCAAAACAAAATAACCCCATACGAGTTAATTTATGGGGTTAATGTTGTGGGAACTGCTGGATTATTCGCCTGTTTCACCAGGCTCATGAGCTCTCCGCATAAGGCGGATCGGTTCGAACCGGCGACCCTACCGACTGCAAGTCGGTATGCTCTAAACCAACTGAGCTAAGCCCGTCAAAACAAAATAACCCCATACGAGTTAATTTATGGGGTTAATGTTGTGGGAACTGCTGGATTATTCGCCTGTTTCACCAGGCTCATGAGCTCTCCGCATAAGGCGGATCGGTTCGAACCGGCGACCCTACCGACTGCAAGTCGGTATGCTCTAAACCAACTGAGCTAAGCCCGTCAAAACAAAATAACCCCATACGAGTTAATTTATGGGGTTAATGTTGTGGGAACTGCTGGATTATTCGCCTGTTTCACCAGGCTCATGAGCTCTCCGCATAAGGCGGATCGGTTCGAACCGGCGACCCTACCGACTGCAAGTCGGTATGCTCTAAACCAACTGAGCTAAGCCCGTCAAAACAAAATAACCCCATACGAGTTAATTTATGGGGTTAATGTTGTGGGAACTGCTGGATTATTCGCCTGTTTCACCAGGCTCATGAGCTCTCCGCATAAGGCGGATCGGTTCGAACCGGCGACCCTACCGACTGCAAGTCGGTATGCTCTAAACCAACTGAGCTAAGCCCGTCAAAACAAAATAACCCCATACGAGTTAATTTATGGGGTTAATGTTGTGGGAACTGCTGGATTCGAACCGGCGACCCTACCGACTGCAAGTCGGATGCTCTAAACCAACTGAGCTAAGCCCGTCAAAACAAAATAACCCCATACGAGTTAATTTATGGGGTTAATGTTGTGGGAACTGCTGGATTCGAACCAGCGACCCTCTGCTTGTAAGGCAGATGCTCTGAACCAACTGAGCTAAGCTCCCAAAGCGGATGCAAATATAAGCCACATATTACCGATTTGCAAAACCTTTATGAAAATATTTCGGGGAAAAACATGCAAGAGAAAGGATTGTTTCTTCCATACAGGAGGACAGCCTTACCACAAAGCGACAAAGCGCCTGAAATCCTGATCAGACTATCCTTTCGGGGCGGTCGCACTGCAGGACGAATCTGCCTGCACTGATCTCTTCAAGCATGATCCTGACACCCATTTCGTTCAGATCGAGATCTCTGATCAGTTCCACGAAGCACTTCCATTGTGCAGGTGAGAAATCATGTTTCATGAGAAAATCAGCATCTGGCTGGAAACCTTTGTTCCGGGAGGTTTCCCGGCATGCATCGATCAGTTCTGCCACAGTGGCGTTCATTTTAGTCTTATCCATATCTACCATGCTTTATGTAAGGCATAATCCATGTTAAAACAGCTTCCAATCTTCAAAAGACTTTTTATTAGAGGCCATGGTTGCACCTACGAAATATTGTATGATATGTTACACGAAGGTAATTCTAAGTCACCGTCTTTCCCCCACTCCTGAAGGACTCCCGTATAAGGTGACAAGCTCCGCATGTTCCTTCATGATACATACGGTATCGATAAATATAAACGTTGCGGGAAAAGACTTGTTTAAAAAAGGTGTGGATAATCCACGAAGGGAGAAAAAGGAGGGAGGAATGGGGAGAGAGAAGGGAGAAAGAGGACTGGAGACGGGTCAGGTCCATTCATTTCGGCCAAAATATTTTCAATACATTAACAGTGTTTATGTGAATGTTGAGCAAAATGTCAGGAAAGAGGGGAAAAAGTTGTGGGGTAAAAACTGACGACCTGCAGATGACTGTTTTAACCTGGATATCAGGCCTGCTATGAGAATACTCCGGGAAGAATCAGCGTTAAGTAAGGTCATGTCCCGGGATCAGAATCTTCATCTGCAAGAGTAAAGTGTTGATCATATTTTATTATTTTTATGCTGTTGTTGAGTTTAGGTCTGCCTGCCACTTGCCAAATGATTTTTCATTCAAAAAACCGGAATAATAAAAACATGGTTATGAAAAAACTCTTAATTATTTTCCCTTCTCTTTTTATATTTATGTATTCATGTACCGTAAAGGAAAATGCTTCAGTTCATCCCACCAACCAAAAACAGATCCTGAAAGAATGGAAACTGAGATCGTCTTTACTGGTCAATGAAAAAGAAAGCACAATTTCTTCCACGGTTTATAGTGATTCGGTATGGATTAAGGCCGAAGTTCCCACTACGGTATTACGGGCTTTGGTAAAGGCCGGCATTTATCCCGACCCGCATTTCGATTTAAATGACCTTCAGATACCAGATGCTTCGGATACGCTCAACAAGCGGCTGAACCTGGGCAAATACAGCTATATTAAGAACATCACCAATCCGTTTAAGTACCCTTACTGGTTCAGGACGACTTTTACCATTCCCAAAGAAAACCGGGGCAAAAAAATATGGTTGAATTTCGACGGCATTAACTACCGGGCCGATGTTTGGCTGAACGGAAAACAGGTAGCCGATTCGGGCAAAATGGCCGGCATGTTCCAAAGGTTTAAATTCGATATCACCCCCTTTGCCAACCCTGAAGGAGAAAACGTGCTTGCCGTAAAGATATACCAAGTCGATCACGTCGGGACAGCCAACCCGGGAGTTCAGTTCGAAGTGTTCGGACCCAACAGGGGTCAGGGTCAGGACATCTTTAAGGATGTCACTTTGAAATTTTCCGCCGGTTGGGATTGTGCTCCTGTGGTCCGTGACAGGAACATGGGTATTTACCAGGATGTGTACCTTACCTATACCCACGATATAGACATCAACAATACCTATATCGTGACCGACCTTCCCCTTCCTGATACCACACATGCCGCTGTCACTGTTTCCACGGAGCTTAGAAATACCGGCAGCACTTCCCTGAAAGGGATACTCAAAGGCAGGATTGATATGCTTGAAGGAAATCGATTTTCACACCTATAAGAAGAAAATGCCCGGTAACATGAAACCTGTCGTTTTCGAAAAAGAAGTGGAGATCCCTGCCGGACAAACGGTAAATGTTTCCTTCTCCCCCGATGAATTTAACCAGTTGACTGTAAAGAACCCTCATCTTTGGTGGCCCAATGGTTACGGCATGCAATATCTGCACAACCTGCACCTGGAATTTGATATTGACGGAAAAGCTTCCGATATTCAAAACACAACGTTTGGCATTAGAAAGATCACCTCCACAGTGAAAGAAATTGACGGTAATTATGGCCGGGTGATCATGGTGAACGGCCAGCGCATATTTTGTCGCGGGGGATGGATACAACCCGATATGATGCTTGACATGAACCCTAAGCGGGCGTACGACGAAGCAAGGCTAATGGCAGAAGCGGGTATTAATATGATTGCCAGTGAAGACATGCCGTCACCACCGGATCATGTCATGGAAACCTATGATAAATACGGACTGATGGTGTGGGAAACGTTTTATCAGTGCTGGAGGACTTATCCCGGCACACCTTTGTTTGTCAACCCGTTGGATGCCAAATTAGCATTGAAGAACTCTTTTGATATTGTGAGACGTTACCGGAACAACCCCAGCCTGGTCATTTGGTGTGTTGCCAACGAAAGCCTTCCCCGGGAAGAGATATATGTACCCCTGCGCGAATACATCAGGAAAATGGACTCTACACGGGTCTTCATTGCCACTTCGAGCCACGGATGGGATGTTGATTCGCTGACGCCATATATGAAGCCTGATCTTCCGACAGGAGTGACCGATGAAGGGCTACCCGATTATACCTGGTACCCCCACTCCTATTACTATAACATGGTTTTACAAGTGAAAGACCAGATGTTCAGGGATGAATTGGGAGTCCCGGCAATTCCGACTCTTGAAAGCCTGAAAAAATTCATTTTCGATGCAGGGGAAGGACCGAAAAACGACATCTGGCCCCTTGATAAAAAATGGGCATACCACGGCGCATGGGACGGTAACGGATGGGCCTTCCGGGCATACGACAAAGCCATCCGCAGCCGGTACGGACAACCTTCAACGGTTGCAGAATACGTCCGTGATGCACAGTACATAAATGCCGGAAGCTACAGGGCCATGTTTGAAGCGGCAAACTCCCGCATGTGGGATATTACCCAGGGTGTCATGATCTGGAAACTCAATGCCACCTGGCCGCAGGTACTCTGGCAGATCTACGACTGGTTCCTGAATCCGGATGCCGGCTATTACTATGTGAAAAAAGCCCTGGAGCCCGTTCATATCCAATTAAATGAAAATGATTTTACCGTGTCTGTCATTAACACACAGCATAAAATGCATAAAAATCTGACGGCCACCGTCAGGGTACTTAATGAGGATATGAAGACAGACTGGGAGAAAGAAGAAAAATTTGACATCGGATCAGACCGGTATAAAGAGCTCTTTAAACTGCCGGAGTTAAAGGATCTGAGCCCTGTTTACTTTGTAAAATTAATATTGAAGGACGGGGACGGAAAAGTCCTCTCCGATAATTTCTACTGGTTTTCCTCGTCAAAGGATAACGCTGATTTCACCGACATTGCCAGATTACCGAAAGTCAATCCCGACATTCATCAGGAGCTGTCGTATGACCAGGGTGAAGGTATTATGAAAGTTACCGTGAAGAATCCGACCGGCAGCCTGTCTTTCTTCAACCGGTTTGCAATAACAAAAGGCGAAGGAGGCGATGAAGTAAGTGCCTGTATTCTGGAGTGATAATTTCTTCAGTTTGTTGCCCGGGGAAGAAAAGGTGATCACCGCACGCTTCGCAAAGCAGGATCTGGATGGCAGCAAGCCTGTTTTGGTTCTGGATAAGGATATTTAGGGGTATCTGCCGCACGGACCCGGAAATTTAAATATTCACCGGCATGCTTTCCCCCATTGACGATGTACATACAAGGCACAGGCAAAATTATTCCGGGTGATGTCCAGGGGAATTTTTATCGGCAAAACATAGAGCGTTGATCATAGTTTTATTATTTTTGCGCTACCATTAGCGACCATGGAGAAATGCCGGAGTGGTCGAACGGGGCGGTCTCGAAAACCGTTGTACCGCTTGGCGGTACCGGGGGTTCGAATCCCTCTTTCTCCGCAACCCTAAAAGCCCATTTTGTGAAAGCAAAATCGGGCTTTTTTCATTCCTTCAACCGTTGAAAATCCTATTTTCAAAAGGTTGAAGGAATGAAAAAAGGCCGGAACCCGGAGCGATAGCGGAGGGTTGGGCTTTTAGGGTTGAACATCTCCCCTCCAGGGATCATGAGTGTAGCGAATAATCCCTATTTGTCAGCAACCCAAAAAGGCCGGAACCCGGAGCGATAGCGGAGGGTTGGGCTTTTGGGGTTGAACATCTCCCCTCCAGGGATCATGAGTGTAGCGAATAATCCCTCTTTCTCCGCCAGAATACTTAGCAGAAATTTGCAAATGCCTGAAATCAGTCTGATTCCCGGGCATTTTTTTTCACCATAGATTACACAGATTAACCTGCAATTACTGGTTTACCTAAAAATTTTTACAGGCTCAAAAATAAATATCAGCCTTTTTACCTTTTCAACATTAAATTTTTCTTGTTGTACCTTGAATTTAGCGGTACATGAACGAAATATTACAAATAATGTGTGTATGTACGGCTTCAACCTGTTACCGAACGCCAGGATTTCGCTCATTAATCGGCTTCAACCAATGCATAAACGGCTATTTCAGGCTCATGTACGGGTATTGCTACCTCTTGGAAGCACATCTACCCCTGCATAAAAGGGTACATTTATCTCATGTGCGGTATATTTCTCTCTTGGACCAACAACTACCCCTGCATATAAAGATACTTTTTTCTCATGTATGGGTATATATCACTCCCGGAAGCCATCAACTCATGCATACAATGGTAAAAAAATCTCTTGTGCGGGTATCTTTTACTCAATATGTTCATTCAACGCCACACCGATTACCGATTACCGACTACCGATTACCGACTATCGACTACCGACCACCGATTACCAGCCAAAAGTTATTTGAAATATGGTATTCAATAAAGCTAATCGAAGCACCACCGTCTGTCGATTACCACTTACCACTTACCACTTACCGATTACCGACAACCGATTACCGATTACCGATTACCGATTACCGATTACCGTTCACCGACTACCGACTACCGACCACCTGCCTTCCCCCCGATAGAGGAGAGCCGCCCGCCGCCATGTTTTGTGTGTTGCATGGTGGCGGGTCTGGGGAGGGGCTGTGGTGTGGGATGTGAAAAGTGAATTTTGAGAGCGGGTAGTATTATCATGAGCAAAGTCCGATTCCTGATACCACTATTATGGTTAACCGACTTGTCAGTCGTGGTTACATTCCTTTTGTGGTGATGTATAAAATCATATACCTGCAATTAAATAGACTGAACCGGTTATTCTAACGCGAAACCGCTGTGAACGAGACCTCATGGGAGCTTTTGGGATACATTGGTGGGAGAGGTGCACTGGTCTCGGTAAGTCTGGATTAACCGCCTACTCCTTAAGCGAAAGTTTTTTATTTCTTTATTTAAGTTATTTCTACCTTGTTGTCAGATTCATTCGACAGACTTCTAATTCTCGTTTTATAAACACAATCTTATCAAGTTTCTTGACCTTATAATTCATAAAATTCTTTTTAGTCGAAAAATGGTTATTCACGTAAAACTGCATATTTTCTGATTTATAGAAATCAGATTTTAGTAATTGTCCAATCTTTAATCCACGAAAATAGTTTGGCTTTAAATAGATCATTACTTTTCCACCTTTAGGATTACCGTAAATATTTTTCTGATCTTGGTTTTTAAATACATTCACGGCTTTTATTATAGAAGTATCAAGGTTGAAGTATTGAATGTCTGTTGTTTGCAGATTCTCAATATAAAAATAAATTGTGTCTTTTGAAATTGTCGGCATTGAACATTTCTGTCCATAAGTTGCCAAATTTAAAAGTAGTATTGATAATATCAAGATACATCTTTTCATAATCGCTTGTCTTTTTTTACGATAACCGCTGTCGAAAGCTCAATAAATAATCGAAAATTGCAATTTTCTTTGATTAATGAGTAAAGGCGGGTGTTGTTTTTTCCCCGGTCTGGTCTGATGACAAATCACGTTCTCCCGCACCGATTTTCCCTTTGTCCGGGAATTTTGATAGTTGATTTAAATTTGGATGAATGGTAAAATTAGGACATTTACTCATGGTTATTCTTTGTTGGGTCGTACTTTCAAAGATAACCATTCGGGGTTGTTCTTAACTGACCAACCCTTTTTTCTTTATTTCCAAATATTTACCGGACACCAGTGGTTTAGTTATAGTACTTACATAAAGAATACTTACTCCTAATATCTGAAATAATATCGTCCAAAAATTTAATCTTTTCTGTCGTGCCTTTAAATTGTTTAGTTCCTCTTTAACTTTAATTTTTTGATCTGTTGCCTTGTTTGCATTCGACATAAATTTTTGGCCATCCTTATAAATTTCAGCGTTTATTGAACTATCAACTTTATATTGGCTTCTGGGTAACTCCAAAGTTACTCTTACGTCCCGTAATGCCCCAATATATTTACCATAAAAATCATTTTTAATTGAATCCGGTATTACAGGTATCGCAAATAAAATTTGATTAGTAGTTAAAAGACTTGCTGCTTTTGAAACAGCAATATCATACCTAATAATATCCTGCTTCACTCTTTCTAAATACAAAAACAGACTATCGTGTTCTGCTTGTTTGTTATCAATTCCATTTTGAAGACCAGGATTGAATATTAACAATACTGTGGATATTAGCACCAATGCACTTCCTAATAAAAGTGTGAATTTTGATATTCAGTTTTGCATCTTAAAATAAAGATACATTTTTTCTCCGAATTGACGTATTCGGAAGGAGGATAGGTAGCTGTGGCACATATACGCCTTGTGGTGCGTTAATTGTTTGTCTATCAGTTTTGAGCTTCCATTTCTCCATACTTTTCCAGTTTTTTAATTGTCGAAATTAAATTGTCAGTTTCTCAATTAAAAAACATTGTAAAACATTTTTTTACTAATTCTGTATCTTGAGTTCAGATAGATTTCAACCCATCTTTTCTCCTGGTCTGGCCTTATGACAAATCTCGGTCACCCGCACCATGGTTATAAATATGATAAAACCGGCCGGGTAGTTATGGTTTGAAATGTTGCATGATATTTTAAACGTTAGACCTGACAGGTTTTGAAAACCTGTCAGGTCTGGAATGTATCCAAAACTTCCGGCAACCCACCTGACCGGTATGTAAAAAAGCTGGCTCCATTTTGAAGGGATTGTGCATCAAACACCGGAAGACCCCGGTTTATAAGGCCCGTATAAAGCGTTCTTTTAAAAATTGGCATTATTTGGTTTACAGCTAAACGAATCTCCATTTTTACCAGAACGCGAAAAATATGTCCGGTAGCTGGATGATATCAAACCTAATACCCGGCTTTTAACACCAAAACAGGAAACCGGGCAAAACGGCAAAAGAAACACACCGGCAGGGACAGTATAAAATCATTTAATCCCCTTAGTGTATAGCTTTGATCGACAACGGTTAAGCCCAACACAAATTGTAAAACACAATTGAGCCTGCATTTTGATCCACACTACAATAAAAAAGAGGTAGATGGTTAATCAACAAGCTACCTCTTTTTTGGGTTCAAATGTGCCTTAATTCCTAATTTGTTATGCCGTCGTACTTTATTTCATCTTTTTAATTGTCGTTGTTTTAAAATCGTATTCGTTAATCTCGAATTTTTTCAGGTCAAATTGTTTATTATCAAGATATTTCTCAATAAATGGCAAATCTGGTGCATAATGGAAACATCCACCAACTTTCAATGAATTCAAAATATTCATATAAGTTTTTCCATATTCAATATAGTTTCCGTCTTCTCTCAAATTATGGTGATTGAAATGATTGGAAAATCCTAAGTTACTGACTATTGTTCCCCATTTTTCTTTTCCGATAATCGTATTCCAACCAATCTACTGTTATCAAGTTTGAGGTTGTAAACTTAAATCTGTCGATTCCAAAGGCTTCAAGCCCTTGATTTTTGGAGATAATTAACTAAAAGCCCTTGTTTTCCACAACCAATATCTAAAACAGGTTGCAGTAAATGTTTAATATCAATTTTTAAAACATTGATTTGTAAATCAGGGCAATATTCTGAACAAGCAACTGGATTGACATCTTTGTTGTCATTTTTATAAATTTTCTCAGCAAAAGGATTACTATTTTTAATCCACTCTTTTAGTTTTTCATAATGATTTTTAGAAATTTCTTCAATCGAATCTGTTTTTGTCTGAAAGCTATCAAATAAATCAGCATATATTGTTCTTAAATTGTTTTTTGCTTTTGAATCAAACGAATAATATTGATTTATTCTGCAAAATTCTTCTATAGCTTTATCAGTAGCGTAATCAATTAAGGTTTCTTTTGAATCTGGATTTAACTTATCAATATTTGAAATGGCTTTAACTGTTTCTTCAGCAAATTGGAAAAAATCCAATCTATCAAGAAAAATATTCTTGCCTTGATTAAACTCTATTTGGTTATCAATATTTTCTATAAATCTATTCATCTGTACTGGTCTCATTGTATGCGGCATAACGTTTCGGCGGTATGTGCAGTTGCCGGTTTCCAGAGTAGAATTCAATACCATATGAGAAGTAGGCAATTGCATATACCGACCTGTTGTGTGCAGGCCATTTTATTAATTTTTATTTTTGATCAAGTTTTCGAGTCTGTCAATCGTTTCAATAATTGCAGTATAGTAAAATTGTCCTGCCGAATATTCTTGTTTTACTCGTCCGATTTCGTAATGATAATGTTGAGCGGTTATCTTATCAATATTTAGTTGTCCAATTGCTGCCATAAATTTGAATTCATTGAATTTTCTATCAGGCCATTCGCCTTTTGAGATTAGTCTTTTTGCAACCTGTCCTTTAGTCCCGTCCGTAAAAATATGTTGTTCTATTTCGACTATGTCTCCAGGAAAAAATTCAAATAATTCGCTAGCATCTAAATCATCATATTTTTTGTTATCAACTATTTCAAATTGGTCATTCTGTATGTGTTTTGCATCAATTGGAACCCATGAATCTGTTCCATCAATCAGATGAATGTATATTTTCCGTATCATCAGTCTTTTTCTAGGCTTGCACACAACGAGTGGCTAAACACACCCATTGTGTTTACTCCTCAAATTTGAGGAGTATGCGTTACTGTTGCATTTATTTTGCATATGTGTTCAGCCCCTTTTTTTAGTTTAGTTAAATAAATATAATGACAATTTTACAAATCCAGGTTATCCATCTGACTTTTTATTTGATCAAAGCCACTTTGAGTTATATAGGTGGGTATCTCCGTCGTCTTACCGCTTGAATGTCCCGTCATATTTTGAATATACCTTAAATCTGCCCCATTTTCCAAACTGTGTGTGGCATACGTGTGCCGAAGGGTATGAAGTGTCGTCTTCTTTTTTAGCCAGGCAGCTTTTACTGCAGCCTGGAGCAATTGAAAATAACCACTGTACCATAAGTTGTTTAAGGTATTTTTCTCCTTCTTCTACCTCAGGTGTCCTCATGTGCCTCATATGGCTCCCTTCTTCCTCCTTATGTGACCTCATGTGCTCTATGTGGTTCCCTTCTTCCTTCTTATGTGACCTCATGTGCCTTATGTGGTTCCTACAGCTAATTCTGAACTAACCGGTAAAATTATTGACTGCGTCAGGGTGATAGTAAATTGAAATTTCACCGGCAGAATGTCTGAACTGTGATTTTGAATGATTTGTGTGATGAACATGATGAATAATGATCAATGAGCAATATAAATACTCTGAACTAACCGGTAAAATGATTGATTGCGCCATGGTGATACTAAATTCAATTTTCACCGCCTCGAAAACAAGAAATTCAGGCAACACAATCATGACAATCAAAAAAATCACATAAATCATGGTTCAGACAATTTATGTAATGATCAATGAGCTAAATAAATATCCTGAATTAACCGGTAAAATGATTGACTGCGCCATGGTGATACTAAATTGAAATTTCACCGCCCCGCAAACAAGAAATTCAGGCAACACAATCATGGCAATCAATAAAATCACATAAATCATGGTTCAGACAATTTATGTAATGATCAATGAGCTAAATAAATATCCTGAATTAACCGGTAAAATGATTGAGTGCGCCATGGTTATAGTAAATTGAAATTTCAACGCCCCGCAAACAAGAAATTCAGGCAACACAATCATGATAATCTAAAAAATCACATAAATCACGGTTCAGACAATTTATATGATGATCAGCAATACAAATATTCTGTACTTACCGGTAAAATGATTGGCTGCGCCATGTCAACCCTGACAGGGTCCAAAACCCTGTCAGGGATAGTCGGCATCGATATGGGCAACAGGCTAAATGTGTTCATCGTACTTTTCAGGGAAATACGTATAGTTGTCGGATTCCTGAAATAAATCCGTATTTCTCCGCAACCCCAAAAGCACGGAACCCGGAGCGATAGAGAAGGGTTGGGTTTTGGGGGTTGAGCTTCTCCTTTCCAGGGATCATGAGGGTAGCGACTAATCCCTCTTTCTCAGAAATCCCAAAATCCTATTTTCATAAGATGACTGGAGGCAGGATCCATGTTCTTCCAATTCAAAGATCTTTTCTAAAACAAGAGACCTGAAACCGGAAGCGAATTTCAAAGAACTATAGAAAGAATAAGAAGGAGATAGTGTATTTTGCACCAGCTTTTCAAAAATCATGCTCATATATTTTAAATACAGACTTTTCAAATTTCAGGGATGCGCAAATTCAGTTTGATATCTACGAATTATCCACAAGAATCGCCAGAAAGTATATTTGGGAAATGCGTACTTATTTCGCCGTTAAAAGCGATAGCACGTTGTTAGAGGTTATTAGGGAAAATCCTGATACAATACTTATAACAGGTATTGGGAATATTTTTGCTTATAAAGCTCGGGATTCAGCCCTAAACATTGCAGGTTCTATGTCCGCCGCATATTTTAAAGATCTTTACTTTAATAAGGATTTCGCTGAAGCAACTTATGAAGATTGGCGAATTTTATTTGATGACTTGCTGGAAAAAAATGAAAGATTTGCTACAAAACCTGAGGATTGTTATAGAATGATCAATGATAAACCAATATTAAGAAGGTATAAACAAGCAAAAAGATAGAACGTGAAACTTTACTTATATTTACAATTTATCCTGCATATGAAAACAAATATCCTGCTCATCGCGATCGCAATCATAGCGGTCTCATGCTCAAAATCAGGGATCTCTCCCTCTCACCTCACCTGCGAATACCTTAAGGACCCATCTGTGGTTGATGTAAGAAATCCCCGGCTGGCCTGGATCAACATGGCAAAGACCGGCGAACGTGACCAGAAACAGACTGCATACGAAATACGCGTAGCTTCTTCCAAAAGCAAACTGTCGGAACCGGACCTCTGGAACAGCGGCAAAATTGAATCGGAACAGTCATTCCGGGTGGAATACAATGGTAAACCTCTAACCTCCCGACAGGAATGCTGGTGGCAGGTTCGCACACAGGATAAAGATGGCAATCTCTCGCGCTGGAGCGAAGCCGGGTTCTGGCGTATGGGACTCCTGGACTCTTCCGACTGGAAGGCTCAATGGATCGGCGCACCCTGGCAGGGTGAGGAAGCCCTGCCCAAACCGGTGGGCGGACCCGATGCCCGTCTCACTGAAATGCCCCCTCCTGCCCCGATGTTCAGGAAAGAATTCTCCGTGGATAAAAAGGTGACCAAGGCGGTGGCCTTTGTAACCGGACTCGGCTACTTCGAACTTTATCTTAACGGGAAAAAGGTTGGCGACGATGTTTTGGTCCCCAATCAGACCAATTACGGGAAACGACCCGGACTGGAAGATGAATACATCCCTGTAGCGGATAACTTCAGGGGCTACAAGGTCATGTACCTTGCATATGATCTCAAGGATCAGTTGAAGCACGGGGCAAACGTCCTGGGAAGCATCCTGGGAAACGGCTTTTATAATTCCGCGAAACACTGGACCCGCTCGTATGGTTCGCCCCGCTTTTTGTGCCAGGTATACCTCACCTATTCCGACGGCACCGAAAAGGTGATCACAAGCGATACTTCATGGAAGGCCTCCAAAAGTGCCATCATCAGTGACATGGTCTATTACGGTGAACAATATGATGCCCGGAAAGAACAGCCGGGCTGGTGTGCCCCCGGTTTTGACGACACCGGCTGGGAATCCGCCGTTCTGCGAAAACCTCCCGAAGGAAAACTGGTTGCCCATACCGCCCGTCCCGATAAGGTCACAAAACAGATTGCCCCCATCCTCATCAAGAAAAATGATAACGGGGATTATCTTGTCGATTTTGGCGTGGAAATCTCGGGCCGGCTGAGGCTGAATGATGTGGAAGGCCCTGCCGGACAAAAAATCGACATCAAATATATCAGCAATATCTACTCAGGAGACAACTCTTACACCTTCCGCGGAGAGGGTCCCGAAAACTATGCATCCCGGTTTAACTGGTTTGTTTTTTCGGCCGTTGAAATTCACAACTGGCCGGGTATACTGAAACCGGAACAGGTGACGGCTGAGGCGGTAAATACAGGGATAGAGGAAACCGCTACATTTGAAACTTCCGATACCTTGTTTAACGACATCAACAAGATATGGAAGCGCAGCCAGCTCGACAATATGCACGGAGGCATTGCCAGCGACTGTCCCCACCGCGAACGTTCGCCATATACCGGTGACGGTGAGGTGGCCTGCGCAACGGTTATGTCCAACTTCGATGCAGCGAATTTTTACCATAAGTGGATCGGGGATATTTACGATGCACAGAATCCTGAAACGGGTTATGTCCCCAACGGCGCTCCGTGGCAACCCGGATGCGGCGGGGGCGTGGCCTGGGGAGCTGCCATTTGTGTCATGCCCTGGGAATTCTACCTCCACTACGGCGCAAAGGACATGCTGTCCGATAATTATGAAGGGATGAAAGGCTATGTACGTTATATGCAAACGTGGGTGGATGATGATGGAATTATGTTTTCCCAGGTGCCGGGTCACGACGGGAAGCCCCTGCGTTGGTTCAACCTTGGAGAATGGTGCACCCCTGGCAAGCAGGTTCCCGATGAAATGGTACATACTTTCTATTTCTGGTTGTGTGCCGATATAACGGCCAAAACTGCTGCAATCCTGGGAAATGAAAAAGAGGCAGCGGAATACCAGGCATTGGCTGAAAGGACGAAAGATGCTTTCCATAAACGCTTTTACGATGAAGAAAAAGGTACTTACGGAAATCACGGAGGGAATATTTTTGCACTGAAGATGGGCGTGCCGGATGATCAGTACGCAAAAGTAATCCAGGCACTGAAATCAGATATTAAAGCCGCTGACGGACATCTCGACACCGGCATTTTCGGCACCCGTTTTTTCTTTGAAGTACTGGCTGATAACGGATTGCAGAAGGAAGCCTTTGAAGCTATGAACAAACGAACCGAACCTTCTTATGGCCATTGGATAGAATTGGGTTCCACAACCACCCGGGAGCAATGGTCCAGGGGAGGTTCACACAATCACCCGATGTTCGGCGGGGGACTGACGTGGTTTTACCACGATCTGGCCGGTATGCAGGAAGACGCCGCTGAACCGGGTTATAAGCATATCATCTTCCGCCCTCAGCCTGTCGGCGGAATGAAATATGTTACCTACTCGAACCTTACACCCTACGGCAAAGCCGGGATTCACTGGGAAAACAAAAACAATGGCTTTACCATGGACATTACCGTCCCCGTTGGCAGCCATGCAACAGTTTATGTACCGGCGAAGGATCCGGAAAGCGTTCATGAAAGAGGGAACAGATTCGTCGAAGACAAAGGAATGAAATTCTTACGGATGGAAGAGGGGTATGCTGTTTTTACGGTCGGGAGCGGTTCCTATTTATTTGAATCAGCGGAATAGAGGATCATGTTCTTTAGGCTTATCTTTAAAGATATGATTTAAACTCGTCTTTTAAATAAGATCTACCCACATTCAGCATAAATGAAAAACGATATGGGAAAATGGATGATTATCGCGGGTGGAATAATCATCCTCATCGGATTGATCCTTCAGTTTGCACCCTTCCTGTTGAAATGGTTCGGGCATTTACCCGGCGACATCAATATAAAGAAAGGAAATACGAGGATCTTCTTCCCGGTGACTTCCTTAATACTCATCAGTATTGTCCTGACCATCATCATGAATCTTATCCGGCATTTCAGGAAGTTTTAGGGTATGAAGAAGACGGATCCCGATGAAAACATCATGACAGGTTTGGCCGGATGATTGTGATAGGTGGTCTGTGATCGGTGATCGGTAAGTGGTGAGTGGTAAGAGGTGAGTGGTAATCGGTATTCGGTATTCGGATACTCATTTTTTCAGGAATTTTCCTATTCGAAGCGATGAATAATGGCAGTGGCAAATATACCATGTTGTGCATATTGCTAAAAAAGTCTAAACCTAATCGTATCTGAATGGTATTCGTTATTACATGGATATCTTCTGCAATTTTCCAAAATAGATTGAAAAGCTGATTCTTCACAACCATAACCTATTTTATTAATAAAACGAATTGAATCTAATGAGCAATCCTGCAAGATCCTGTATTCAATGATAACATCCCCGGAAATATCATTTTCTAATGCTATTTTCGGATAATTAATACTGGAATAAAATATTATGTTGGATTTTCTCCCGGTAGTATCACCATAAATTTTGTAGTTAGTATTTTGAACTTTTCCCTGATCATCGACCTCCATCCAATTACCATACTTCATATTAAACAAATATTCGCCACTTGCTTTAACTTTACCACGAGTGATATTTCCATTTGTAATTACAGGTTTATCATAAGTAATCCATTTCCCATTTTTCAAATTAAAATAGTAGCTCCCCATTTCTTTTATTCGTAACGAATCATTTTTGTTGTTTTTCAGATAAACCGATTCTTGTACAGGAAAAAAGGAAATATACGACCCATGCTTAATGTTTTGATCATCCTCCAATACATGGTAAATTACCTGATTATAATTAATGTCAGTAATTTCCTTTCGTATTAATTTTTGAGCATGGGAATATTGGAAAATCAAAAGTGCCAGTAAAATAAAATTATATCTCAGTGTCATAGTTTTTAAGCATTAAGCACAACGGTTGAGGATTTGACAAGTGCGGGAATAAATTGTTGCTCAACCGTCTACTCGATTACAGTGTGTTATTATCTCTATTCATCTAAGATTTTCTTTTTTTCCTTCTCAAATTCTTCTTTAGTTATGACACCTTCATCTAATAGTTTTTTCAAGTCTTTTAGTTTATCAATCCTTGAATTAGAATCGTCACCTTGTTTTATGATAGTCGAGGTGTTGCTTTTGCAACCTGTATAATCAATCTGATAATTAAAGTGTTTGTAATCTTGTTTGCTTACTCCTTTTTCATTAATATCAGGTTTCCACCAAGCTCCAGTTGGACCATCAACAATAACTCCAAATGGAATCGGAAGCCATGGTCCTCCGTTTATTGTCAAGCCAGTCCAACCTACTACAGTTCCAAAAAATGCCCAACCACGAAAAGACCTATTTGTAAAATTCTTAGTTTCTGTTTCACAGCCTTCTTCTTTTATCGTAACAGAAAATTGATTAGCTTCTGATCTTTTTGCCGTGAATGATGCTTCTCCAGTTCCCTGATAATTTCCATGATATTCAATCTTTGCATTCGGATGGTCAGGAACTTGTACTTTTGCCCAATACTTACTTCCACCTATAATCGTGGCACAACTTGTCATAATACTTGCAATAGCCAACAAGGCTAAAAAATGAAATAAATTCTTCATGTCCAATTTGATTAAGTTTGTGGTTAATTTTTTTGATTCTATTTTATAATTCTAAATGCTTGTTATGTGCGAATTTTCATAATGCCCTTTAACGTGACTTTGTGCAACAACTCATTCCTAAATTGAATTTAAGCATTTATTGCAAAATACCTAAGCAATACAGCTAATAAATTTCAGGTTTTGCCGGATATCAATGATTTATATTAGGAAGTCAATGGATAAACCTATCGATTTAAATGAAAGTCAGGTCAGGTTTTTGACGGCGGCTTTTCTTTTGTCAATCCCCGGAAGATCCATAATATTAAACATTTCATTTATTCCCGGAAATAACCGATTGCCTTATGAAGATCCAAAACATATTCTCGGTGATCTTCTATCTGATAAGAAACAACCTCCGAAAAAACGATGAGTCTATCCCGTTAAATATCTGTATAGCAGTTTTGAGTTTGCATATAAAACCATGCTACATCAGGAAATTTATTAATCTGATGCTGATTGAATTCCGGTAACTGAAATTAGTTCTGGTCATTCAGCTTGTCTTTACTAACATCAGGCCGGTGTGATCCTTTAGAATAATAAAAGCCGTTATACAATAAGACCTGATATTGATCGGGCATATAAAGCGTATCCAATGGAACTCCCAGGTACTTTTGGACGGTATCAGGTAACATGTTATCCATGATTACAAAATCAAATTTACGGCGATTTTCTGATGAGCCGTCTTCATAGTAGTACCAGTTTTGGTTCATGACATGAAACCATGGGTTAAGATCGGGAAAGACACTTACGACGCGTAGATTTTCCCTTGAAAACATCGAAATGTACTTTGCATGCCAGTATGTAGACACACCATTTCTTAAATCATATTTCCGTGCAAGGGAATCAATCTCTGATACTTCATCGGGATAAAAATTCATATAGTGTTTCAAACCGGATTTTAAATCGATCTTCCCGATCTGAATAGCAGTGAAGATAAAAACAATGGAAAACAAGGATACAGTAATGGCGCTGATTCCCCATCGTTTCATTGGTAATAACCTGGCTGACTTGTATAACAGGTAACTAAAGCTGAAAATCCCAAGATAGATACTGAATATATTGTACCTGATAATATCATACCCTGTATAACTGCCGTTTATTACAGGCATTAACAAAATAATGGTTGTCGCGCAAACGAATATGATAAGATAAATCACTTCCAGCGTGCGTTTGGTGTCCCCACCTTTACGGAGCCAAACAAATAGATACTTAACCAATAAAGTCATCTGAACAAGCCATGCGAACAGGAAAAGTAAATCCGCAATACCTCTTGGATCCATTGCCGAGATATATGACCAGTGCTGTTGAACGAAAATCTGCAGAGAAGCATTGATATTTGAAAAAGCAAAGGACTTTGATTCCAGACTCATTACAGTTAGTGAGGAGCGATGACACAGCAAATAATAGAAATATAATCCGATGCCTAATGAAATTAAGTTAACCCCGATTGAATAAAGTAATCTCAACCTGAACGGAGATTTCCGTAAGACCAGAATCAGCAGGAAAAATGTTGGAATAGTAAACATAATTATAAACAGAAGGCTGTTGAAGGTAGCAATAGTTGCAACTATAAACAGAAGGACCAGTGAAAGTATATTTCCGTTGCGGATAAACATAACAAGAAGTATCATTGCAAGGAGAGCCATTAAAAATGCTGTCAAGTGGAAAGATAATCCTAATATCTGAGCGGTATAGATAAGATCATGAGTACCGGTCAGGAATTGTCCGATAAAAATTGACATCAGCAGAATTCCTGTACTTAAACAATATTTGCCCATTTCTGGAAAGAACTGTCTGTAAAGTACGGTGAGCAAACCAAGAAGTATAATTAAAAGCAAAATACTATATGCAAAGGTCGCAGGAAGAAAACTTCCGGTACAAATTCTCAAAATACCGTACAAAAACATATCAGGGAAAAAATCCGGAGCTGCATTCAGGTGCCAGCCTGCAAGGGTATTGTGATGAACAAATAAGTCCCTGTAGATGGAAGGAACATACATTGTATCCGAACTAAAAAGCATCGCCATTCCCTTGTTATCAAGCGATGAAAGCAGAGTAATGCAAATTAAAATATTGAGAACAACCGAGCCGTAGAATAGTATTGAATCCGGCCTCCAAAAACTAAATTTTTTTCTGATTCTCATGATTTTAACCGGGGATCAACATCTGAATAATGCTTATGTATAAAAGTTTAGGCTTAATTTGGCTTTACTGATAGTTCACGGCCACATCCGTCCAAAATAAATTTCTAGCGAAAAAAAGGGATGCTGGAGATACCGCGGAAACGGAGTAATTTTAAATTACCTGCAAAAACCAACTCCCATGATAAAATTAACGCTTTTGTCTCAAATCACAAGCCTGTTGCCCCGCCATTTGATTCATAGTGTCGCAAAAAAATAAAAGAGACTGAAAAGGCGAGGAATTTTCGGATGAAGTTGCTCCATCCTTATGTAGGAAACTTGAGAATGCAAACACAAACCCGGAGGTTCAGTCTCTCTTCCAGCAAGCGATAAAATATGCTTCATTTAAGCCCCAGGCAAAACAACAAATGGTGAAAGGGACACGGCTTCCTTACGTGGTTCATCTCAGCAATGTTGTATAAAAAGGAAGCAGGAACTTGTGACATGATGATAAGATTTCACTCATAAAAAGGTTTCTACCGATGCATGAACGGGTACTTTTCTTATAAAGAAGGACACTTACCTGAAGATGCATGGGGTGATCGGTGATCGGTAAGCGGTTATGATTCGATTAAACTTACCGAATACCGAATACATAATACCCAATACTGAATAACGAATATCGAATAACGAATAACGAATAACGAATACTGACTACCACTTACCACTTACCACTTACCAGTTACCGAATACCAACCACCGATTACCCAGGAAGGCGGCAGTGGTTGGCTGGTAGCATAACTTATAAACCCAAAACTCATAACTTAAAAACCTCCTAACCTGTTTAACCTTCCCCTTGTCCACCCCTCCCAAACCCCTCCCCTGAGTGAGAGGGGCTTCTCTTCTAAAGATTTAGGTCGATGTGAGGACCGTTTCTTTCATCTGAATTTCCATCAGCCCGTTACCAAATAACTTTTCGTTTTACAACAAAGTTAATCGAAGTGAACACCCCCTCGTCTTTCAGGAGAGGGGGCCGGGGGGTGAGGTGGAACGAAGGCATGATGTCCCGATTATCTCTAACCTCTAACCCCTAACCTATATCTCCCCTTGTCCACCCCTCCCCTGAGTGAGAGGGGCTTCTCTTCTAAAGATTTAGGTCGATGTGAGGACCGTTTCTTTCATCTGAATTTCCATCAGCCCGTTACCAAATAACTTTTCGTTTTACAACAAAGTTAATCGAAGTGAACACCCCCTCGTCTTTCAGGAGAGGGGCTTCTCTTCTACTGAAATAAGTCGTTGAGATGCACGTTTCTTTCATCTGAATTTCCATCAGCCCGTTACCAAATAACTTTTCGTTTTACAACAAAGTTAATCGAAGTGAACACCCCCTCGTCTTTCAGGAGAGGGGGCCCGGGGGGTGAGGTGGAACGAAGGCATGATGTCCCGATTATCTCTAACCTCTATTCCCTAACCTATATCTCCCCTTGTCCACCCCTCCCCAACCCCTCCCCTGAGGGCTACTCTTTATACATAAGTCGAGATGGGAGATTGTTGATAAATTTACTTGTTATCCATAGCTCCGGCAAATTAACTTGGCGGAAAACATAAAAGCTATGGAATGTAGACAATTAGAACTTAACTTTGGCATTGCCTTCGATTTCCGAGATCACCGTCTCGAAAAAAGGGGCTTCAGTTATTAGACAGGATGGAAGAGAAAGGCACTGCGGTGATGAACAAACTTGCGGAAAATCATTCTGATAACATGGCCTTCAGTCGGTTTTTTAATAATGATTCAGTAGCCAAAGAGGCTTTAATAAATGCCCTACAGGATAAAGCGCGTTTAGCCAGTCAGGGTCGGCATGTGCTATGCATTCAGGATACCAGTGAGATCAATTACCAAAAGCACAAGAATTTTTTTCATATTGATGATGACGAAATTGGTCCAGTTGGGAACAACATAGATATAGGATTTTTTCTTCATCCTACCCTTGTTGTGGATGCCCAGAGCTTTTTCCCGTTAGGGCTATCTAGCATACATATCTGGAACAGGAAAAAAGACAAAAAGGATAAGCATGGCAGGAATTATAAGCAACAACCTATAGAAGAAAAGGAATCCTATCGCTGGATTACCAGTGGCCAACAAAGCATTGATTTATTAAAAGATGCAGCTACTCACCTTACGGTTATAGGAGACAGAGAAAGTGATATTTACGAAGAATTTATAGCCCTGAAAAGTAAACATAGTGATGTTTTGGTCCGAAGCAAAGAGGATCGGTTATTATATGGTCAAAATCAGCGTTTGTATGAATATCTGTCCTCTCAACCAAAAGGGGGTAGTTACCGGATAAAAATAAAAACCGATAAAAGGAAAAACAGAGAAAAAAGAGACGCACAGATAGAGGTTAGATTTTGCCCGGTAAAAATTGCCCGTCCCAAGAACCATAATAATAAGTCGTTACCAGAATACATTGAATGTTATGCCATTGAGGCAAAAGAAAGCCAGTTAACGGTACCGGAAAGCGAAAGACCAATACTTTGGAGATTATTAACCACCCATCAGGTTAATGATGTTAATGAGGCCGTAATGGTTATAAATTGGTATAAGACCCGTTGGCTTATCGAAGAACATTTTCGTTTACTAAAGCAGAAAGGCATTGATATTGAGTCAAGTCAACTGGAAAGCGGAAGAGCATTAAAGAAGCTGGCAATCATGGCACTTGAAGCCTCACTGAGGATATTGCAGCTCAGACAAGATAGGGACGGTTTATATGGAATGGAAGCATCCATCGCTTTCAGCGAAAAGGAGATAGCTTTTGCCGAAAAACTATACGAGAAAAAGTATAAGGGGAAAACCCGAAAACAACAGAACTTATATAAAAAGGGATCTCTTGCCAGGATGACTTATATCATAGCACGCATTGGCGGATGGAAGGCTTACAGAAGTACAACTTTGCCAGGCCCGATAACACTGGCTAGAGGCTTAGAAGAATTTGATAAGATCTATCTAGGCTACAGCCTGCTTGACAATAACTGAGATATGTATAAAGA
>CAVXSF010000033.1:0-73867 GCA_963764345.1 uncultured Bacteroidales bacterium
TCCGGTTCATATGGTGCAATTGAAATATTGCCTGAATACTCTTTATCGAAGAGGAGACTCTTTGATTTTCCTTTCATTTGAATCTCTTTTGTCCCGCCACTCACATTCAGATATAAAAAATGGTTTCTGTCTATCTGACGCGCCATTACACCAGAAGGCACAGCAGGACCTTTTCTTATACCCAGTTCGTCGATCAGGTCGTCAAGTAGCGGATTAAGTACATCTCCATTTGCCGGTAAACCAACATAAATCGCCCTTCCCTTACCATATTTGTTGGATGTCATGATTGGGTAGTCCTTGTCCAGACTGGTCAGGCTACCGATAACTTCGGCGCTACCGGGATCGATAATATCGAATCTTGCCGATTGAGTATCAACTGCTTTTCCCTTATAATTGAATTCGATTTTTTTGCCTTTGTATGATTTCCGGGATATTTCGTTCAGTATGTCTGTTTCTTCGTAGCTTCCGATACGGATACCAAAAACGTCACTCAACATGCCGGGGCGGGTTATTTTAAATACCTGTCCGGTAGTGTCGACTATGGCTGAATTGCTTGTCATGACTACCGTTCCCCCGTTTTTCACGTAGTTGCGGATTTTGGCAGCGGTGGCTTCATCCATGACGGCCACACCGGGAACGAACAGAAGCTTATAATTCAAACGACTCCTGGATATTTCCAAAACCCGGGCATCCATATTGCGTTGGTAGAACAGGCCGAAGCAGCTCTGAAGTTGGTTGTCATGACTTTCCAGGAAATATTTGCTGGCTATCTGGCTGGGGAAGGAAAAGGCAAGGCCTACTTCGGCCTGTAACTTATAAGGGAAGTATGTTTCAATCTTTTTAAATTCCGTTGCAATTTTCCTGTATTCATCATACTTCCGGTTTGGAACCCCGTCCCAGTCCAACATGCCCTCCAGGTACTGTTCTTCACCTGCCCACATGCTTTGCCAGGTCCATCCGCAAACCATCTGATTTCCATACATCAGGGAGGCATAAGCCGATTTCCGTATGGAATTCGGAACTGCCGTCATGGTTGTAAACTCGGTGCACCAGAAAGGGTTTGTGCTTTCAAACTGTATGCGGGAAATTCCAAACAAGGCATCCATAACACCCCAGTTGGTTATCAGTGAAGGTCCCGGATAAAAACCCTCTCCCTCGCGTGTCATTTTGCCCGAATATGCAATGGATGAATAGTCAAAGTACTTCATATTGCTGAAGTACCATGCATTGGTATTGGTGAGTGCGTTTGGAGCATTGGTGTTCACGATATCGAGGACCCTGAACAGAAACTGATTGATTTCGTCAGAAACAAAACGCCTGAAATCAAGCATTTTCTCCGGCACATCGGTCGGATGGGTTGCAACGGGTAAGCCCGCTTCATCAAACCGGTTAAGCCGGCGAGACCACCTTTGGTTCGCCCAGGCTTTGTTCAAATTGTCAACATTTGTATATTTATTCTTCAGCCAGGCAATGAACCGCTGTCTCGCAGATTCGGAATAAGAGATGCGGCCATCACCCGATTCGTTGTCAATTCCAAAAGCCAGCAATGCAGGGTGGCCGGCATATCTTTTTGTGATGGTGTCGGCATACCGGAGGGCATACTTCTGGTACATCGGGTCACCTATATCTTCCATATAACGATGGTTCGGGTACTGAACATCTCCGTTTTCATCGACGATATTGATTGAGGGATATTTAGTATGCAGCCAGATTGGTGCAGGCCTGATGGCAATATCAAGGATTACCTTAATGCCCGCTTCATTCATCAGATCCATAACCTGATCGAACCATACATAGTCGAATTGTCCCTCAGCCGGCTCATAGCTGTCCCAGGCCAGATGGCCCATACGGACAATGGTGAATCCGGCGGCCTTCATCAACCCGATATCCTTTTTTATTTTTTCAATGTTTTTATCGTCGTGGGGATGGTAATTGCCTCCCACATACAATACCTGTGCATTGGCATTTAAAACTGAAAGAAGAAAAATCCCGACGGTAAGTAAAAGATGGTTGATTTGTCGTTTCATTGTTATGCGTTTCGTAATTTAAGAAAACCGTCTGTATAACTTTTCCGGCAGAAGGGCTGGTTTTCCTGCTCGTATTTCATAAGATGTCCGGTTAAAAGTCATCACTGATTCGGTAAATACCAGCATCCGGATTCATGCCTTTTATAACCGGGTTTTTAACAAGGAGTATGCCCCCTGGTTAGATCTAGCTTTATAGACAATATCACTACGGGTAAAACATCATTATTTAAGAACATCCTAAATTTACTTTTCAGGCTTATTACAAAACCAATCACTGGTGTCCTGTAAAAATTTTAGAGTCAGGTAAAAAAGGACTGGTCTGTTAAGACCAACCCCGAATAGTTATTTTTGTATGTACGACCAAACAAAGAATACCCATGAGTAAAAATACATTTTTTACCGGAAAGCGTACTTTTAAAAATCATGAAAAGAAAAATTGATTTTCAGACAATTAGATCGAAGAATTAATTAATTTCAGGTTTTTACCGGACAACAAAGATTTTAAACTCTTTTAGAAAATCAACCTGCACACAAAAGCCGGTAAATTTATTCGTTACCCACAAAAAATACTGACTAAGAGCTATTTAACAATTTAATAACCTGATCTATGAAAACAATGAGATTTTTTATTTTAGGGTTGTTCTTATTTGATGGAGTCACAACTTTTGCCCAGTGTGGTGTTAAAATAGATCGTGATACATCTTTTGTTTGCGGTAGCTCAGTACAGCTCAGTGCAAATCCTGAATGGGTAAAATTAAATAGCTCTATAAACTACCCCCTGAATTCAGTCTTTTTTGTTGATGCAGATACGGGTTATGCAGTTGGAGGAATTGGGGGATTAGAAGTAGGAGGTATAATATTAAAAACCGTTAATGGTGGGGCAAGCTGGGTACAACAAACAAGTGGCACATATAATACTTTATATTCAGTATACTTTACAAATGCTGATACCGGATATGTTTCCGGAGATCAGGGTACTATCTTGAAAACCACTGATGGCGGACTTAACTGGACTACATATTCAATGGGTACATGGATAAATCCATTATATTCAATCTATTTTACAGATGCCGATACCGGCTATGCAGTTGGAGATTTTGGAATTATATTTAAAACTACCGACGGTGGAGCTAACTGGGTAAAAATAACTTCCGGCTACGGAACAAGTATTAATTTAAGATCTGTACATTTTTTAGACGCAGATAATGGATATGCAGTGGGAATTTATCCAAATTTGGGAACTATTACCGGAACGATCTTAAAAACTACTGATGGAGGTATTAATTGGTCTACTCAATATACCAGTTTACCTTTAAACTCAGTTTATTTCACCGATATTAATACTGGGTATGCAGTTAGTGGTGGAACAATTTATTTTACCGATGCTAATACTGGTTATGTGGTGGGAACTAACGTAACTGTTTTAAAAACAACGGATGGAGGTATTCATTGGAGTACTCAAAATTTTACAGGTGGGGAAACCATTCTAAAAACAATAAATGGCGGAGGTAATTGGACTTCTCAATCAAGTGGTACTGCTGAGATTTTAAATTCCGTGTATTTTACTGACAATACAGGTTATATTGTAGGTTCAAATGGCACGATTTTAAAATTTTCCGAACTCATTTCTTATTCCTGGTATCCTTCAAATGGTTTAAATGTTACAAACGTATCAAATCCTATCGCCAACCCTACTGATATTACAACTTATATCGTAACGGCAACCACAGCAAACGGTTGCATTGCGAAAGACACAGTTAATGTTGTTATCGAACCATTAACCGTTAATACGGGTATGGATACTTCAATCATTTGTGGAGGAAGTATTCAATTTGATGATCCGATAACCAATTACACAGGTTCGGGCACATTAACCTACGCATGGCTGCCGTCAGCAGGATTAAATGATGCAAATATTGCCCGGCCAACGGCAGAAATAACCTCTGATAAAACGTATACTCTTTCGGTTTCAACTCCCAATGGCTGTATAACAAAAGATTCTGTAAAAGTTACTGTAAATCCATTTATTGCAACTATTAATGACCTGAGTGTATCATGCGGAAATAATACCCAATTATCGTTAACAACAAATTACACTGGCTCAGGTAACTTAAATTACAATTGGAATCCTTCAACCGGCCTCAGTGCAGCCGATATTTCAAATCCTTTTGTGACATTGATAACTCCTGCTGTATATTCGGTTGAGGTTCAAACGCCAAACGGTTGTACTGCCAATGACAATGTTAACGTAGGTACTTCTGTAGTAGACTTCAATCCCTCTATTTGCATGGTTACAGTAAACGATTCTGACAAAAATGTTGTCGTTTGGCAAAGAGAGCAAAATACGGCAATTGATTCGTTTTACATCTATCGCGAATCTTCAGTTCAAACAGGACAATACGATTTAATTGGAAAACTTCCTTATACTTCAACAGGCGTTTTTACCGATGTGACGTCGAATGCACGTGTACAATCGAATAAATATAAAATTGCTGTTAAAGATGTTTGCGGATTTGCAACAGATAATAGTCCGGAACACAAAACAATGCACCTTACAATTAATAAAGGTATTGGCAATATTTGGAACCTGATATGGGAGCAATATATTGGTGTACCTGTTTCGAGCTACGGGATTTATAGAGGGACAACCAAATCTGATTTAGCTAAGATTGGTTCATTGTCAGGCAGTAATACCACGTTTACAGACGAAACAGCGCCAGAAGAAGATGTTTATTACCAAATTGAAGTTGTATTGCCGCAGGCATGTACAAACCTCAAATCAACGGGATATGCAAGCTCACGTTCAAATATCATAAGTAGTGCAGATGTTGCAGAGGGAATTTCTGTAAATTCAGGAACACAAGCATTTATTTACCCTAATCCGGCAACAGATAAGTTGAATATTAAAAATGTACATTCATCAAATGCTATAATTATAATAATTGATTTGCAAGGCAAACAAATCCTAAATAAAAAAATCAGCTCTGATCAAATTGATATATCAAATCTTCCAAAAGGGTATTACACCGTTAAACTGATTGATTCTGGCAATGTGCTGGTAAATAAATTCGTGAAAGAATAAATAGTAGGTTTAAATAAAAGTGAGTTCACGTTTTTAGGTTCTTGCCTTTATTCTATAAAGGTAAAAATTGAAATTCAATATCAGTCCCGTTGTTTAGAGGTCGGCACACAAAGCACTTCTACCGAATAAAGTGTCGAGATCATTTACCGTACCATGAAAAATGAACCTGAATTGGCTTGTTGCTGATTTTATTACCCTTTTATCCAAAAAATATTCTTTCTAGAAATGCAAAGTAAATTTGTTTTATGAACTATAGTTCATTACATTTGCAACGAACTATTGTTTAATAACAATTATGTGTCCAAGAATAAAAGTGCCGAGAAAAGTATCAAATCCCCCGGTAATTAAAGGATTTAAGCCTTATGGTCCGGATTCCGGAAAACAAAATCCGGAATTGGTTAACTTATTATATGAGGAGTATGAAGCAATACGCCTAAGCGACTATGACAAACTTAATCATCATCAGGCATCCGTTATGATGAATGTTTCCAGGCCAACTTTTACACGTATTTATGCATCTGCTCTTCAAAAAATTGCAAAAGCATTTGTCGAAGGCAGGACGATTTCTATTGAAGGAGGTAAGGTTTATTTTGACAGCGACTGGTATCATTGTGAAAAATGCAGGTGTTACTTTAATAATCCTGAGAAAGAAACGGCAGTGGAGAATTGTCCACTATGTGGAAGTCAAAATGTTGATAAATTTGATTATGAGAATACCCATGAAGATTTTGATAATAAGCATTTTGATGATATGTGTATGTGTCCAAAATGCGGATTTGAGCAAAAACATCAAAACGGAACTCCATGTAAACTTGAAGAATGCCCTAAATGCGGTATTGCTTTGATAAGAAAAGTAAATTCCCATTGCAGAAATTTTTAAACAAATCATATGAAAATAGCCATCACATCAACAGGAAATTCATTAGAATCAACAATTGACCAACGATTTGGCCGCTGTATTTACTTTGTCGTTTACGACTCCGAAAGCAAAGCGTTAGAAATTATTCCTAACCCAGGAAAAGACACAGAGGAAGGTGCTGGTCCTGCAGCTGTTCAATTCGTTGCATCTCATAATGTAAGTAAAATTATTTCAGGAGAGTTTGGGATGAAAATAAAATCATTGCTTGATAGCCTGAAAATTCAAATGATTATTTTAAAAGAGCCAGAGAAACAAATTAAGGAAATCATCGAAATGTTAAACCATTAAAAAAGCTATGCCAAAACTTGATGGAACAGGTCCCGGAGGAGATGGTTCTCGTTCAGGACGAAAATTAGGAAATTGTAGTAAAACTACAGACAATGAGAAACTACTGAAACTCGGGAAGGGAATGGGTAAAAAACGTAATTCCGGTGGTGGAATGGGCAAAGGAAAACGTTTGAAGAGCGGCCAATAATAGTATTATCAATTTATAAAAAGGAGGTAATCATGCCAGGTTTTAATCAAAAAGGTCCGGAGGGACAAGGTTCTATGACTGGGCGCAAAATGGGGCGTTGCACTAATTTTGGTGCAAATCTCAAAAAGAAAGCTTCTGCGGCAACAGAAAATACCAACGAAAATAATCCGGAAAATTTCCAGGGAAGAGAATTTGGGTTTGGTCGTGGCAGAGGCGGAAGAGGTTTCGGTATGAGACGACAAAACCGTTTCAGGGGCGGACAACAATAAAAATTGCAAGAGGGCATGCACCTCTCCCGCTATCTTTAATTAACAGGTTAAATTAAAAATCATTACCATGGGAAAACAAGCAATAAAAGTTTCATCCGTTGATGTAAACAAACTAATAAATATGTTAAATGCCGCTCTTTCTGAAGAATGGTTAGCTTATTATCAATATTGGATTGGTGCAAGATTAATGGAGGGCCCTATGAGAAGTGAAGTAGAGCCCGAACTATTGCTGCATGCCGATCAGGAACTTGGTCACGCCCTTTTGGTTGTGAACAGAATTATTCAGTTGGGTGGTACACCGGTAATAAATCCTGCCGAATGGACAAAATTAGCGCGTTGTAGTTATGATGAACCATCCGATCCTTACATAGAGGTGATCCTGGAACAGAACTTAAATGGAGAAAGATGTGCAATACAACGGTATCAGGAAATTGCTGATTTTACAAGTGGGAAAGATCATAGTACACATCAGATGGCCGTGACCATTCTCAACGAAGAATTAGAACATGAAAACGACATTGAAGATTGGATCAATGATATTCAGAGAATGAAAGATGAATTTAAAAAAATCAGATTTTAACGACTAAAAAAATCAAAAATGGAAAATCAAGAAAACATTGCCATGCCGCGTATTGGAGACAAAGCTCCTGAATTCACGGCCGTAACAACGCAGGGAGAAATAAATTTCCCATCTGACTACAAAGATAGTTGGGTAATCCTTTTTAGCCATCCTGCTGATTTTACCCCGGTTTGCACATCAGAGTTCATAACGTTTGCAAGTCTGGAAGAAAAGTTCAAAAAGGCGAACTGTAAATTGGTTGGTTTGTCGGTTGACGGTTTATACAGTCACATAGCCTGGCTCAGAACAATAAAGGAGAAAATCGAATACAACGGGATGAAGGATGTTGAAGTGAATTTCCCCCTTATCGAAGACATTACGATGGAAGTTGCTCAAAAATATGGCATGATGATGCCCGGAGAAAGCAACACGAAAGCAGTAAGAGCGGTTTTTTTTATTGACCCAAAGGGAATTGTCCGTGCAATTATTTACTATCCGTTAAGTTTGGGGCGAAATTTTGATGAATTGTATCGTGCACTTGTTGCGATGCAAACGGCCGATGCTTTTTCTGTTGCAACACCTGCCGACTGGCGTCCGGGTGATGATGTAATTGTGCCTACTGCCGGTTCCTGTGGCGTCGCGAAAGAGCGTATGGAAAGCAAAGAAAATATTAAATGCTACGATTGGTTCTTCTGCACCAAACCAATCAGCAAAGAAGAGGTTGAAAAAACAATTTTAAAAAAGTAAGATGATGAATAAGAAAATTGCCATACCCATCGAAAATGGAGTATTATGTGCTCATTTTGGGCATTGCCAGACATTTGCCATCGTAAATGTTGAAAATAATGAAATAACAGAGATAAAAGAAGTAATCCCCCCTGAACATGTACCGGGATTGTATCCCCGTTGGGTTGCCCAGTTTGGCGTTACCGACGTAATTGCAGGAGGCATGGGACAACAGGCAATAATGCTGTTCAATCAGCAAAATATCAATGCTTTTGTTGGCGCACCAATAAAATCAGCCAAAGAATTGGTCAGTGAATTTTTGGAAAACAAGTTAAATCTTAGCGCCAATTACTGCAATCATGACCATGACCATCACCACGAACACTGAAATTGCAAGCATTGATTCGCAAAACAAACTTGATGATCGGTGTAAAAGTTGTTTCTTCAATACTTATCAAAGGTTGTTTGATAAGTTTAATGTCGGAAAAGTACAACGTCAAAAGTTTCTTGTATTTTATGATGAAACAATAAATAATCACAACCACCTTTCCAGCCCTGAGATACAAAGGGAATTGAATAATATGTTTTGCGGAATTATCAATGTTTCCAATCCGTTTGAAGAAGAAAAAATAAACAGTAACGCTATTTCATTAGAGTTGTACAAGGAATGGAAACCGAAAGTGCTTTCATCGCATGACCCTTTTGATTTAGCGTTACGGCTTGCCATTGCAGGAAATATTATGGATTACGGAGCAAATAATAGTTTCGACGTGCATGAGACTATAAATACTGTTTTAAAGGCTTCGTTTGCCACTGATGATTCAAAGCTTCTGAGGAACAAGATTAATAAGGCAAACAAGATTTTATACATTGGAGACAACGCAGGTGAAATTGTTTTTGATAAACTTTTCATAGAAACCGTTAAGCATCAAAATGTCATATACGCGGTTAAAGATGCTCCTGTGCTGAACGATGTAACGATGACAGATGCTAAAGAGGTTGGGATGGATTTGGTTGCCGGAGTTATTTCAAATGGCTTTGATGCCCCTTCAACAGTCTTGCAGAAATGCAGCAAAGAATTTCAGGAGATTTATAATTCTGCAGACCTTATCATTTCAAAAGGACAGGGGAATTTTGAAGGTTTGATGCACCAAAATGATTCAAGAATATTTTTTCTTCTCATGGCAAAATGTAATGTTATTGGTGAAATTTTAAATGTTGAAAAAGGAAGTTTTGTTGTTTATAATCAAAGCGAAAAGTTAAATGCAAAAAATTAAAATCGGAATCATCATATGCGACCGTTACCATACATGTGCAGGCGGCAAGTGTTTTAGGGCTCTTCAAAACAAAGAAGGTGCTTTTAAAATGTATCAGGATCAAGAGGTAGAACTTGCAGCTTACACAACATGTGGGGGATGCCCTGGCGGAAATATCGAATATGCACCCGAAGAGATGAAAAAAAACGGGGTTACACATGTCCATTTTGCCACCGGATTTTTGGTTGGCTTTCCTCCTTGTCCATATATGGAACACTTTGAAAAGTTTATAACTGAAAAATACGACATGAAAGTCATTTTTGGCACACATCCTATTCCTCAGAAATATTATTTATCTCATAGCAAAATGAATACCTGGGATGGGAATTTTTTGAAGAAGAAAATCCAAAATACGTTATGCGACGAAAGAACCAGATTAAACTATGATTAAACCTTTAAATATAAAAATTGCCATTGCCAGCGGAAAAGGAGGAACGGGTAAAACTCTGGTTTCTACGAACCTGTTCTATGTGGTTCAACAACATAACTATCAAACTATATTGGTTGATTGCGATGCTGAAGAACCAAATGATATGGTGTTTTTTAAAGGAAATAATGTAAAATCTGTTGAAGTAAACCAAAAAGTTCCTGTAATAGATGAGAGTAAATGTACTTTTTGCGGAAGATGTCACGAATACTGCAATTATAACGCAATTTTCATTTTACCCCCAACTAAAATCATTAAAGTAATCGAAGACCTTTGTCACGGGTGCGGAGCTTGTTCTGTTGCTTGTAATGATGATGCTATCCGTGAAAAAGATGTTTCACTTGGAACGGTGAGTTGCTTTAGCATTACCGAAAAATCTGCGATTATCGAAGCTAAAATGAAAGTAGGCGTTTTTTCACCTGTTTCAGTAATTAAAGAAGCAATAAAAGAGGCAGGGAATGATGGAATAATCCTTTTAGACTCACCTCCGGGTACTTCATGCCCATTTATTCAGACCGTCGCCAGGGCCGATTATGTTATATTGGTTACAGAACCCACTCCCTTTGGTTTAAGCGATTTAAAACAATCGGTTGAAACACTAAAGACAATGAATAAAACCTGTGGTGTAATTATTAACCGTGCAGGACTTGGAGATAATGCCATATACAATTATTTAAAACAGGAGCATATACCCTTATTGATGGAAATACCCTTTGATAAAGCTATTGCTTCATATTATTCAAAAGGAGAAGTGGTTATCAAAAACAATCAGCAATTGCAGCATCAATTCATTTCAATGTTTAACTCAATCATTGACGAATATGGAAATAGCTGTAATTAGTGGTAAGGGAGGAACGGGTAAAAGCAGCATAAGTGCTGCCTTTGCAACATTATCCGAAAGAGTTGTTTTGGCTGATTGCGATGTAGATGCAGCTAATTTATATATTCTTTTCAATCCTGCTCATGAAGATGAACAGGATATATATTGGCGGACAAAAAGCAGAAATCAACGATTCATTGTGTTCAAATTGCGGGGTGTGCATAGATTATTGTCGTTTTGGCGCTATTTCTATTTTGAATGATAAAGTGATCATTTCAGAAATCTCATGTGATGGCTGTAAACTGTGCTCCCGTATATGCCCTACTGAGGCAATTACGATGATTGACAGCAATAAAAGCCGCATGTATGCAGGGATCTTTCGTAATGGGAAAATGGTATATGGCCGGCTTGCTCCGGGTGAAGATAATTCAGGAAAACTTGTAAATATTGTGCGCCAAAAAGCCAAAACAATAGCCAAATCAGAAAAAATTGATAAAATTATTATTGATGGACCTCCGGGTATTGGTTGTCCGGTAATTTCAACAATTACGGGCGTTGACCATGTGGTTATCGTAACTGAACCCAGTATCTCAGCAATGCATGATTTAAAAAGGACCATTGAAATCGTTTCAAAATTCAATTTAAAATCCTGGGTCATTATTAATAAATACGACCTGAATTTTGATATGGCAAATGAGATTGAAATGTATTGTAACAATCTAAACATACCCATTGCCGGGAAATTTCCTTTTAATACACAAGTAGTCGAGGCAATGGTTCATTGCAAAAGTATAATGGAATACGCTCCTGCCTCCGGTTTTGCAACTGAAATCCGATCAGCCTATAAAATGATTACAGATGGACACTAGCAAAGTATGCATTCATTTATATACAGACAATGGTTAGGGAGTATCCGCCACTTCAAGTCTGTCAGTAAGAGCCACAGGAGGGGGAAAAGAGTGCTTATTGCTGAAATAGTAATAGGAAACTGGATAATGATTGGCGGGTAAGGCTTGAGAAAAATTGCTCTAAATTTCATACAAATAAACATGAAAACAACAGATGTATTAATTATCGGTGGCAGTGCCGCCGGAATGGTCGCCGCAGTAACGGGTAAATCCCATTGGCCAAAAAAAGAATTTATCCTTGTGAAAAAACAAAAGGAAATGATGGTTCCCTGCGGTATCCCATACATTTTTGGAACACTTGACAGCAGTGATAAAAATCTGATGCCTGTTGACGCTTTGCTACAAAAAAGCGGAATCACTTCCTTAGTTGATGAAGCTGTTGATATAAATACCGGCAGCAAAGAAGTTCTGTTTGCAAGTGGCGAAAAAATCAGATATCAAAAACTGGTTCTTGCGACAGGCTCAACCCCTATGAAACCTAAATGGCTAATGGGTGCTGATCTGGACAATGTTTTTGTAGTCCCAAAAGACAAGGTGTATCTTGATGACATGATAAAAAAGCTGGCTAATACAAAAAATATTGCTGTGATCGGGGGTGGTTTTATCGGTGTTGAACTTTCCGATGAACTTTCCAAGCATGGCTATACGGTTACCCTGATTGAAAAAATGCCTAACATTCTCAACCTGGCATTTGATGTTGAAGTTGCAGAGAAAATTCACGAATTACTTTTAACCAGAGGGGTTAATATTATCGCAGGGAAAGGGATTTGCAAAGTAATCGGGACCAACAAGGTGGAAGCTATTGAGCTGGAAGACGGACAAAAGATGGATATGGACGCTGTTGTGCTGTCAATAGGCTACAAACCGAATAGTATACTTGCTAAAAAGGCGGATATCTATGTCGATGAAGCCAATTTTATTGCTGTTGACGAGTATATGCGTACACATGTAAAAGATGTGTTTGCTGTTGGAGACTGTGCTCAAAAACGTGACTTTGTAACTCGAAGCAGGGTTTCAACCATGTTAGCATCAACTGCCGTTGCAGAAGCCAGAATTGCAGGGATGAATTTATTTAATCTGAACGTGGTTAAGACCTTTAGCGGAACAATTGCAATTTATTCTACAGCCGTTGGCAACACTGGCTTTGGAACTGCAGGTGTAACCGAGCAAAGAGCGAAAGAGGAAGGTATTGCTACGATTACCGGACTCTTTGAGGGCGTTAACCGTCACCCGGGGAATTTGCCCGATGCCCACAAGCAAATTGTAAAACTTGTCGCTGCCAAAAATTCTGGCGTCATTATAGGTGGAGAGGTGATTGGTGGGGAAGAGGCTGGAGAATTAACCAATATAATAGGGTTAGCCATACAAAATCGCATGTCTGTAAATTCATTTTTAACTATGCAAATTGGCACGCATCCATGCCTGACCGCTTCTCCTGCTGCATATCCATTGATAAAAGCCGCTGAAATTATTGCCAACAAAATATTAAATAATATGAAAGAAGAAACTGAATCCATGTAAAATAATGTCGTGGTTCGCTCTTAAATAATCATCCCGAAGAAAAATATTCTACTTTCGGAAAAGGTGGAGGAACTATACTAACCTCTGAGATAAATTCAATCTTGTTGGGTCAAATGCCTATAGCTGCAGAAGCAAACGAGGCTTCCGGAATAGCACTGAGCATCAACAACCAACCTGACAAACAGTTATTTCACCATTCCGGGGCAGATATTTACCCGAATGGACTTCTGCTGTCAGTACTTCATCGTCTAAAGACTTGATGTCCGACAGTTTCGTTACCGGCATGTTGTCAAGAGCCAGACGAACATTGGTTCCGCTGTTCCTGATACAGGTGCCGCAGCAGGATCTTACATGTGAGGATCTGCTCAATCAACCTTATTATTTATTTTACTCATCCCCTCCCCTCCTGAAATTCGCTAAAGAAAGCAGGCCGTTCTCAACTTTGGAGGACGGTCTGAAATGATATACTGACAGGATCAGTCGTGAAGAAACACGTTCCTGGTTGTCCGGCATGGTGACTTTCTTGGTAAAAACACCTTTAAAATAGGTATTAACTGGGAAATCGGGAAATACATGTCCATTTCACCGCAAATCTATAGTTCAGGCGATTTTACAGAGCTTTATCCGGTAGTACGGCTTGGGATCGGTTTTTAGAATGACTATGGTTTGTGCTTATTCCTGTTATTATTTATAATTACAGGTGATAAGGAAACTTTCGGATGGGACGCCTGACTCGTTATATTTCATTAAATTTACAAGCCCGGTCTCTCTGAAAGTACCATAAAATAACTGAGCCTTCGATGAAAAAATACGTTATTCTCCTGATGTTGGCGGCACCATTTTTCTTCTGCCGTTGCACATCAAACTCCGGAAACCTCGATGCCGGCTGGGATCATGCCGCGTGGATCGGTTATGAGCAGCTTCCCGACAGTATGAAGGTGGTGCCGGGCGTTCACGGGGATGGGAACGAACTGGGTGAAAAATGTCTGGAGCCGGCTGTTGTGCCTTTGTTCAGAAGGGATTTCAAAATTCAAGGGGATGTAAAGTCAGCCACCATAAGGATCTGCGGGCTGGGACATTACGAACTGCACCTGAACGGCAGGAAAGTGGATGACCATTTCCTCTCGCCGGGATGGAGTCTTTACCAGAAAAAAAGTCTTTATAACACGGTTGATGTTACCGGCTATATTCAGAAAGGTGAAAATACTATCGGCGCCGTCGTAGGTACGGGCTTTTACTATATCAGTCGTGAACGGTACAGGAAACTGGTGGAAGCCTATGGTTATCCCAGGCTCATCTTTGACCTTGCCATCCGGTATGCCAATGGAAAGGAAGTCCATATCGTTTCTGACGGTCAGTGCCGGGTGAGCCCCTCCCCAATTACTTTTAGCAGCATTTACGGCGGTGAGGATTATAATGCCACACTCGAACAGCCGGGATGGGACAACGCGGGATTTGACGATTCACACTGGAATGTCCCGGTTATCCTCCGCGATTCCACAGGGAAGCTCGTGCCTCAGAAAGACAACCCGCTCAAAGTGATGCAGATATTTGACATTAAGAAGATCTCCATCTCCAAAACCGGGCGGACGGTTTATGATTTCGGGCAGAATGCCTCCGGGATCATTGCCTTGCAGGTCAAAGGGAACAAAGGGGCCCGTATCAGGATCACCCCGGGGGAACTGACGGACAGCCTTGGGAATGTAACCCAGCGTAGCAGCGGAGGCCCTTATGAATTCAACTATACTCTGAAAGGCGACGGTGTGGAAGAATGGCAGCCCCGTTTCACCTATTACGGGTTCAGGTATGCGGATGTAGAGATTGATGAGCCGCAAAACGCCGGTACTAATACGGAAGTCCTCACCCTCAGGCTTCTTCATACGCGTAATTCAGCTCCTTCAGCGGGTTCTTTCAGTTGCTCCGATACACTGTTTAACCAGTATCTTCGATCTGATCAACTGGGGCATAAAAAACAACCTGGCCAGCGTGGCCACCGACTGCCCGCATCGTGAAAAACTGGGCTGGCTCGAGCAGACCTACCTGATGGGACCTTCCATCCAGTATAATTTCGACATTCACAGTCTGTACAGCAAGATCATCGGCGACATGACGGACTCCCAGCTTGAAAACGGACTGGTGCCGGATATTGCCCCGGAATATGTGCCGTTCAAAGGCGGATTCAGGGATTCACCGGAATGGGGAAGTGCCGCCGTCATTATCCCCTGGCAGTTATACCGTTGGTACGGCGATAAAAAGATCCTGGAAAGCGCCTATCCCATGATGGTAAAATATACGGCCTACCTTTACGGGAAGGCAACCGGCGATCTGCTCGATTATGGCCTGGGCGACTGGTATGACCTGGGGCCGAATCCTCCCGGTGAAGCCCAGCTTACCCCTAAAGGTGTTACCGCCACATCGATATTTTACTATGATCTTAAAATTATGGAGAAAGTCTCGGCCCTGCTTGGCTTTAACCAGGATCAGACCGAATATGGAAAACTGTCGTCTGCCGTTCAGGATGCTTTCCTCAGAAAATACTATGACCCTGAAACCGGCGTTTGTTCCACCGGCAGTCAGACCGCTTATGCGATGCCGCTGTATGTGGGGCTGATCCCCGAAGATCACCGGGACCTGACATTCAGTAACCTGGCAGACTCCATTAAAAGCAACGGTTATGCCCTTACCTCCGGGGATATCGGCTACCATTTCCTGGTGGAGGTCCTAAGTGATCACGGAAGGTCGGATATTCTTTACCGGATGAATAACCGGACCGACCGGCCGGGTTACGGCTACCAGCTGAAGAAAGGAGCCACCGCACTCACGGAAAGCTGGGCAGCCCTTACAACTTCCTCGAACGACCACATGATGCTCGGACACCTAATGCAATGGTTCTACAGCGGCCTGGGTGGCATTTCGCAGACGGAGCTTTCAGTGGCATACAATGATATTCTGATTGCCCCTAAACCGGTCGGCAACATTCATTGGGTAAAATGTTCCTATCAGTCGGTTCACGGGATCATTTCAACGGACTGGAAGGTTGAAGGGGAAAATTTTTCGTTGGTGATAACGATTCCCGACAGCACAACCTCCAGAGTTATACTTCCGGAAAACTATCGCAATGATCTGCACGTTTTCAACCTGACAACTGGTCAGGAGGGCCCTCCTCTTACCTCCAAAGGCAGTTTCAGTACCGGCCCCGGAACATTCAGGGTAGAGTCAAAACGGGGATCCTGATCCCGTTCCGGCCCTTACAGAGGTCGGAGGGTCAGAATCCCCGTCACATCCCGGATTTCTTGTACTACTTTTTATCTTCTGTTTTAGGGTTTTGTTTTACCTTTTCGATGATCTCCTTCAATTCTGAAACTTTATCCGGCATTGCGGAATACAGGTTTTTAGATTCCGATTCATCATTTCCCAGGTTATAAAGCTGTGGATCAGTGATAAAAGGACCATTTGGATACCAGGTTTCATTCCAGTGAGGTGTAGCAGCTTCAATATATTTCCATTCTCCTTCTCTTTCCACCATAGCTCCGCTCCCACCCGAGCTGACGGTAAGCGAATTTCGTTTTTGCGGGGCGCTATTATCCAGCAGGTTTGAGAGGAAGCTGTAACTATCCTCACCCTCGCCGGAGGTCAGGCTATCACCAAGCAGGTCGGCAAATGTAGCCAGCAGGTCGGTGGTACTGATCATGTTATGATTAATCATCCCGGGTTTGATCTTTCCGGGCCACCTTACAATGAAGGGAACACGCAATCCGCCTTCCCATGCATCCGATTTAAATCCAAGGAAGTCACCAGATGCCTTGTGACCGTAGGTAAGCCATCCGGCTTTCCATGTCGGGTTGCCGTTAGGGTCCTGGTATTGAGGTTTATCGTCATCCATGTAATCGTAATAAAACTCTCTGGCCAGGGTTGAATCCTTCTTATACATGTCAAGAGAAATGACCGGATCACCCGGACGCGGTCCATTATCGGATGTCACGATAAGGAGGGTATTGTCGAGAGCATGATTCCTGACAAGGGCATCGACGACCTGTTTAACCGACCAGTCGAATTCTTCTACCATATCGCCGCGCAGTCCGGCCTGGCTTTGACCCTTTGTAATGGTAGGAAGACATGGCCTATGTGGGGCACTCGCCGGAAAATACAGGAAAAGGGGCTGGTCAGCGTCATTCTTAAAATGATTGTCCACTACGGCTACAGCTTTCTCAGTCAGGACCCTGTTCACTGTACGGGAATCCCAGTTTGGCGCTTTCTCGCAATTCTCGTCGAAATCGTAAACAACGCCCTTGGGTACGGATGGAGCTTCCACGATACTGTCATTTTCAATGAATGCGAAAGGGATCATATTGATCGAGCCTGCCATTCCATAGAAATAATCGAAGCCTCTGTCATTCGGTCCTCCCTTGATAGGTTTTGAAAAATCGATATAGTCCTGGGACGTCAGATCCCAGGATTTAAAGACGGATTTCTCAGGATTCGGCGGCGTACTGTCTTTCAGGGCCCAACCCAGGCCGAGGTGCCATTTACCCACACAGGCAGTATAATACCCATTCTTTTTAAGCAGGGAGGCAATGGTTGTCCTCTTTTCCCTGATCAGGGGCTGTGCATAGTAGGTCAGAACACCAAATTTAAGAGGCGTTCGCCAGGAATAGCGACCCGTAAGAATGCTGTATCGTGATGGAGAACATAAAGAGGAAGCCACATAAGCATCAGTAAATTTAACCCCCTGTGAAGCCAGGGTATCAATTTCCGGAGTCCTGATCCTGGTTGCTCCATAACAGCTCAGGTCTCCGTAGCCCAGATCATCCGCAACGATGAGAACAATATTCGGTGGCGTTTCCTTTGGTTTTTCCTGGCTACAGGAAAATGGCAGGACAGCCAGCAGAAGACCGGTTCCTTTCAATACTTTATTTACAATTGAGTTCATAACAGGTATGTATTTAAATAATTTATTTAAACAGCTGAGAGGCGAGAACTGAGGGTAGAATATTGCGACCGGGGGCGAAAGCTCTCAAATTGCTAACTTTACCGGGGCCGGTGAACGATGTACCCACAGATCTCGGGGTGACATCGGGTTGAAACAAAAGTTGGCAACCTGACTTATCCTGAAACACCCTGATATGAACTTTTATAAAAGACAGATTCATGGTTGACTTCCCCTCTTAAAATTCTCATTACACACTTCTTTCATTCGATTAAGAGATGCCGGGAGAACAAGACCAATAACCACAAAACACTCCGGAATTTGAGAATTACCGGAGGATTCCGAAGTGTTTTACGGTTATTTGAAAGGGTTAATCAGGCCGCTAACTACAAGTTAAACTACCGTTTTATAAACTTAAGCGTTCTGTTTTCAACTCTGACAAAGTAGCACCCGGCATGCAGATCATCAATATTCAACGTAGTTTCTATACCGGTAGACTTGAAAGTCTTAATGATTCTTCCTGTAACGTCCATCAGGTTGATATCTGAAATTTTTCCGTTACTCAGGCCCCTGATCACGATCTGATCCCTGGCCGGGTTAGGATAGAGATTGATCCTTTCGGCAGCGGGAGTATTGATGCCGGTAACCACAGTAAAGGTAATGGTATAAGACTGGGTGGTGGTGCCGTCTTCGGCAGTAACAAGTACCGTGGCCGTTCTGGCGGATTCATCCCCATTCAGATCTGTAGCCTGGGTTATGTCAACTGTTGCGGAAGTATCATTTAAAACAGCGTCGACAGCCGGCACATCCGTAGTTCCCTGGGGAAGGTATACATCATAATGATAAACATCCGGACTGAAATCGGCAACAGTTCCGCCCTCGATGGTCAGGTCTGAAAGCGTAGCGTCCGTACTCGGCACATTTACCATCACACTGGCATCATCAATATAAATCACTTCTGAGCCGTCAAAATTTTCCTGGTCGTAAAATCTGAAGAACACATCAACGGTATCGGTCACAAAGCTGGTCCATTGCCAATTGAATTGCTGCCATTCATTTACAATGGTATTATCAGTATGGAGAGCGGCGCTGCTGGAGAAGGTATATGCTCCCGGCCCGAATCCGACTACCCATGCAAAATACACGTTGCCTTCAGTGTTATAAGACCAGACGGAGAAATCGTATGTAACACTGGAGTCGGCGATGAATACAAAATGTTCCCCAAAATCGGTATTCGCCTTATTCCCGGTTACGGTCACTGCTGCAGAATGAGTTCCTCCATGAACGATAGATGACTCCACCGCGACAGATATTCCGTCTTTTTTGATATCCCAGCCTGCCAATGTGTCGGCCACCACGGTTTCCATATCCCCGTTAACGAGGAGATTTTGAGCAATGGTGTTCTTGTTGAAGCCAAAAGACAGAATCACCATTGTCAGTAAAATCCATTTTGTGTAATTTTTTTTCATGAGTGATGATTTTAAGTTGAATATTAACGATTTAAGTCAAAATTATGAATAATTACATATTTAAACAAACGTTTGCGCAAATATGTTTAAAAATATTTCATTTCATCCTTTTTAGCCTGTAAAATAATGCTTTACCCAAATCACATTGATATAATATACCTGGATTCTACAGACCCGTCTGAATAAATAATCCTGATCAGTTTTAAGCCTTTTCCCCCGAAGGGCAAATAAACCAAACCCGTTGCTGAGGTATGGTTTCCTGCTACGATTTTCTCTATCGTCCCTGAGACGGAGTAAATAATGACCCTATCTATCGCATTATCCGAGCTAATATTCAAATGACCGGAGCTCGGATTGGGATAAACAAGTGTCGCACCGGATTTGGAAGACGGGGAAGATTTGGTGGCATCCACGGGGTAGAATCCGATATCCGCAAGGAAGGATTTCATAAAAAAGAGGCAATAGATGAAATCGCGATGACCTGGTCCGCTTTTATTTTCGTTGTAATTCCCAAAACCGTGGCCCCTGCCGTCGAAGATAAATAGCCGGTCGTAGCCGTTCATTGCATGATAAGCCGAATCCCATGCAATCATGCCTGTCAACGGAGCCAGCTTGTCAGCGGAGCCGCTCATGACCAGTGAAGGTATGTTCCGGCAAGATGAATCAACATGCTGAAGCGGTGACAATGTAAGCCAATCGTCGCCCAGAAGATTATGCCCGTCGAGCCATCCTTCTTCTGACAGGTCAAATACAGGGTTTTGGAGGATCAACGCATCGGGAATCGAAGATATATCAAAATTTTCATTCGGATCTTCTACCCCTTTGATAAAGGCAGTTGATGCAGCCAGCTGCCCTCCGGCACTCATCCCCGCGGCAACGATACGGTTCGCGTCGATATTCAGCACTGCGGCATGTTGACGGATGTACCGTATGGCTGCTTTAGCATCCTGAACTTCATCATAGGGAGTAACGGCAGAAGAATCATCAAATACCCGGTACTTTACAGCCATGGTAGTGAAGCCCAGACCGGAAAGATACCAGGCATATTGCTTATACTGATTCAGAGCCCTGGTCTGCCACCCCCCTCCATGAAAAAAAACGATACAGGAATGAGCATCACCAGCGGTTTTACTATCGAAAATACTAAGGGTCAGCTCAATCCAACCCAGATCCCGGTAGGTTACAACCTTATCCCACCCGGGGACGTTATCTAAACCGGCCGGATTAAAAGAAGCGAAAAATGCTATCGCCTGTGGATCATTCGCAAATATAGAATCCGCATCATATCCCTGTGGAAATAATGGAAGGCTAATTTGCACCAACAGAATGTACAGACAAATTTTCATCATTTGTTCAGATATTTTATTCAGTCAGGGTTATCAATACTGACCTGCATAAATGGGTTTCATGCAATCCACTGCAGGTTCCTAAAATTTAATTTCGTAAGGTTTGTCATCATAGATCACCGCATATTCCAGTTCAATATGGGCGTAATCGGAAGGATTTAAAATTTTAATTACGACCTTATGTTTACCTCTTGGGAGCTGGTATTTCCAGAACGGGGTAAATCTCCTCTGATTGGTTGCAGTAGGAAGTTTAGCCTTCTCAACCAGTTTACCATCGATATACATTTCGGTATTAAACACGTAGTTCCTGGGACCGTAATCGGTTATATTCGGGGGGCCGGCAAGGGCAAAACCAATGCCTTCGAATTCGAAGCTGATCTGGTCCCTGGTTTGTACCGGGATAATCCGGGCTACCGGATAATGGCCTTCAAAGGATACTTCAAGGGGTACGGTTTTAGGTTTCTGAAACTGGATCACCACATTATCCTCATTCACTTTACCTCCGTTTCTGAGGATCATCTTCTCAGCATGTCTGAATGACATATCGTATGCATCAGTCAGCGATATCTTTGTGCCCATGAATGGTATGTTTTCCACTTTATCCAGTCCCTGCGTCCAGAAAGCTGGAATTTTTTTAAACCCTACAATGGCTGCCAGTACTCCTCCTGCTGACCCGGGATTACAGTCGGCGTCATCCCCGCAACGGGTAGCTATTTCGTAGGTCCGGGTAAAATCGCCGTGTCCGTACAGCAATCCCGTAACAACATGTGCAGCATTGATTTTGGCATCGATATCGAATGGTTCAAATACCCCTAAAGGCGAGCCTATGTCTGAGGCCCATTTACGGTTAGTTTTGTACCAGTTTGTTTTCCAGTCGTCAGGGTTTTCATCGTACCACTTCAATACATCATTAATGCACCGGGCAAATTTACTTTCTGAAGGAATCGCCGACACTGCCTCCCTGATGATAGGCTCAATATCATCGATACTGCCGGATACCAGGGCAAGGGAATAGAGACCTGCCATGAATACCCCTCCGTAATATCCGTCACCATAATTCATGATGTGTCCGACTTTATCACATATCTGTAAGGCTGAATTTGTCATGCCCGGAGACATGATTCCCGCAAAGTCGGCTTCAATCTGGAAATCGATATCGTCGGCACATGGATTATTCAGCCAGTAACCCGATTCCGGGGGTTTTAGCCCGTTAAGGATATTATAACGGGCCGTCTGGTTGGCAAACCACAGTTTATAATCGGCTTGCGCAAACGATTCCGCAAACGTCATCGCTGGTGCATCGATGCCATGATCTTCAATGACCTGCATAAAGGTAAGGTCCATATATACATCATCATAGGTTCCCGGTCGCTCCCGGTATTCAACGGCCATGGATGAGTCATTCCAGGCCAGCTTATGATAGTCCCTGATCATGGTTGAATTGTACTTAAATTCCGAAGGAACGCCAAAGGTGACCCCAATGGTCTGTGCCGCCCAGGCACCTTTGATCTTATCTTTCAGTACATCTTTGGAAATGGTGATGGTATTGCCCGTTTTTGTCATCCCGTTGTTCTGGGCATAAGCGATACCTCCAAAGGCAATGATTGCAAATAAGAGAACCAAAGTTTTCATAGCATGTCATTTTTTCAACACCGTCGGACTTTCCTGCAAAAGAGAACATATCTTCACAGTCAGCGTTCAGTGATTATTGTTTAATAAATTTCATCGTATGATCCTCGTCGAGAACAAGAATATAAAGGCCGGGATTGAGTGAAGACACTACAATAGACGTCCCTTTTCCAGCCAATAATAGGTTTCCGGTAGCACTATAAACCATGTATCGCGCTGAAGGTTTACTTCCGGTGATAAATAATATATCCGATACGGGGTTAGGATAAATCCCTATGATTTTCCCCGGGATGTTCACCGGCACATAAGTATCGGGGTTTTCAGCCTCCGGCAAAAACACAGGTGTTTCAAGGTATTGTGTCTGCATCCCTGTCACGGTTAACCAGTCCGGGGGGCCGATCTGAACATCATCGATGTACATCACGGCATTCAGGTTAAAGCCACGGAGTTTCAGTTGGTAATGACCTGACAAATCATGATCGATTGTTCTCGTAAAACTGTAGCCGGCCCAGTCGCGTGTAAGTGAAGCTTCACCGAACAGGAGGGTATCCAGGTTGTCGGCGTCCTGAATAAACGGGATCAGCCTTGCCCCGGAAATATTGGCTTTTGCCATGAACCGGATGGTCACCGTATTGCCAAGGCTCAAATGGAATTTCTCATTATCCTGAATAACGTATGATTCATCGCCACCAAGGTCTGTGACCACAGATTTGAGTCCCGCGGAGCTATCCACACCGGTTTCGGGATCCAGCCTGACAATAAGGTTTGTATTTCCCGGTACCGCTACCCATCCTCCACTTTCCATATCTCCGTTCGTGATATAATTGGTATTGGTCAGCAATTGATGGTTGAACACGACACTGTCAAAAACGAAACCACTGAGGAATTCATCCGGGTCTTCTCCCTTGATCTCATTCACGAAACTTGTGTTCATCGGCATTTGTACATTCCAGTTCTTCATCACCAGACCGTGAATGTGATCATGTGAATATGGATCGGGAGTGATCTTGAATACTTTGGGAATGGGATTTTCGGTCACGACATCCTCTATGAGCCAGTTTTCCTGGAGGTCTGATTTTCCGGGGCTTTTATAGTGATTTCCAACATCACACAACAAGGCGGAATTGAAGCCGGGCTTGTCCCATTCCGCATGAAGTACATCAATCCTGCTGAGCCTGACCCCCCTGGAGGTTGAGCCTCCGACAGCGCCGCCCCAGCTCATCTGAATAATACCCCCATTGTCAAGCTGCCAGACAACGATATCCGACCATGTTATCGAATCGCGGTAAACTTTTATGGCGTCATCATTGGCCCAGACGAAACATTTGGATACCGAAGAGCCTGCATATGCGGCAATCCCGTCACAGTTCCAGACCCAGCCTCCGACTACTTTGGTATAATTCACCGTATTATGAGTACCAATCAGCCTGACCGCGAAATATTTCGGATCGGCAATAACCAGCCCTTCAAGTGTAATATTGTTACTTCCGTTAATAGCTTCCACACAATGGGACACCCTGTAGTTGAGCCGGGCAGAAGAAAGCACACCCCTGCCGAAGATCCTGACGCCGGGGTTTCCGTCCATGACCAGCGTGCCATATACCCAGGATCCATCTTCAAAATAGACGTTCTTTATATGGAACGGGACGTGAAAAACACCAATGTCATGAATTCCCTTTTTAAAATAAATACCGGTGAAGGATGCAGGAATATCAGACACATCTGCGGCAGTTGCCTCATTCAGAACCAGATAAGAAGGATCGGCCGTATCGGGAATATCCGTTTCAGGCGGATCGGCAAAAAGGAGGAGCCCATTTTTGTAGCCGTTTTCCCCAACCTCGACGGAATATTGAGCAGGTTCCCTGATAGTAAAAGTGATCAAATCCCCGTTCACAGTCGGAGTTACGCCATACCTGGAAGGCAGGATCCTTACAGTCTGTCCGCTGACCGGCACTTTCCCTGTATCGGTAATCCGCACCTGGACCGTAACCGGATCATCGACCGTAAATTTGGCCCAGTTTATTGTCCTGCCTGCAAATATGCCCAACGGGGTTTGATCTTTTGTGGACATTCCCTGGTATCCCGGAGAATAAACCGGACAAGCATGCCTGAAAACATTGAGGCGCCGCAGGGAGTCATCCTGACCGATACTAACATCATAAATGTCGGACTGAGGAACTCCGCCATATTCATCAGGTCCAATCCTTACATTATCGATCGAGATGGTTCCGGTGTTGTATCCTCTGAATTTGACTTTATAGTTATCGGATGATGCTGTGGATATTACTGCCGTGAAACTGTATTGTTTCCAGTCGGTGGAAAGATAAGCATCACCAAAATTCATCCATTCGAGGTTATCCGATTCCTGTATCCAGGGTTGCAGTCTCAGTCCTTCAACAGTACTCTTTGCCTGGAAACTGACGGAAATGAGGACATTCTGATCCAGGTGAAACACATCTTCACAACGGATAATATAATAGGTATCGCCTCCCATATCGTTAATTACGGATACCATGGCCGTACTGCCATCCATGCCCTGGCCGGCTTCAAAGGTACTGGCAAGATCGGTATTTCGCGGCACGTCCGCCCAACCTCCGTTCTCCATATCTCCCGAACTGATCAGGTCAGATGTCTGGGCCATCAAAGCCGTTCCCTGCATGATGACAAGGATGAGGTAAAGTAAAATTTTCACCATTCTGTTACTTGTTTTGTACTTCGTTAAAGCCGGTACGTCCGGCATCTCTCTGTTTTAAAATTCAACATGTCTGAAAACAAATTCCTGATCGGGGGTAGTTTTGTATTGCCGCAGATAAGGTGACCAAGTTTTCACCGAGATAATGGAATCGGCTGTGTTAATAAAAACTTCTCTGAGAAAACCGTCACCCCCGTGTTCTGTACCCTGAACCCCGCACTGGTAATTGGCCAGCATCTGGTAAACAGGGTTCCCGTGGATTCCAATACTGACCAATCTTCCCGTCCCGCTGTTTACCACATGACCACTGAAAACAAGAAGTACATCCGGATATTTGCCAACGAGTTTCTGCCACATCTGCTCCCCGTTATTCACGTCTCCCTTCAGGGTATCTTTTCCAATAGGATAGTCCTGCGGCAAGCCTGAGTGCCCGGGTTTAGAACCCATGCGTGAATTGTCAGAGTAAAGGTAGGCATGAGTATTGATGATCACTTTATATCCCGGGTGATTTTCAATAACCTTACCGGCCCATTCAAGTACTTTTGTTCTCGGACCAAACTCAAGGGACAGGATGAGCCATTTATAGCCGCCGGCCTTAAAAGTATGCCAGGTATTATCCATTTTTCCCTTTTCAAAGACGCCCCCAAAGGTGGGTTGTTTGCTATACTTGCTATACGGAAGAAACTGGTTCATCAGGTCGGTATTTCTGGAATTTGTCCTGCCACTATCACCCATATCGTGATTTCCGTCAACGAAGGTAAAAGGGACTTTGCCATCCATCAGACTGAATGCCCCGGCCGCGATTTTCCATTCACCCGGCGTATTATGATCCGTGATGTCGCCCTGCTGGAGTACGAACGTAATATCCCCGGCATGGTCTGCGATCCATGAAGTCTGAGAACGGAAAATCTCCGGGTAACGGTCTGTATAGCACTGTGTATCGGGAAGCAGGACAAGCATAAAAGTTTTATTCTTCCCGGAGCAGGAAGACAAGCTGCTTACAATCAATAGAAAGCAAAATTTCTGAAATGCCTTCATTTAGACAATTTTAAGGTATAGAGTATTTTATATTTCATAATGTTTTTCAAGATAGGAAATATCCTCCTTTTCATCATATATCAGGAGACCTTCATCGCGGTGATGGGACTGAAAAGTTCTCAGATCGTCCAGTAGTTTAATCATCCTGTCTTCGGGTGCCTTTTCCGCTCTTGCCTCCTGGATTCTGAAGTCCAACTGAGCATACCTGAGCATCAGCATCAGGCCGGAGAAATTACCAGAAGCCTCAGGATCTGGCATCTGATTGTGCTTTTCGCAACTCTTCTTCCACAATCCCTGTTCTCTTTTCAGCCTCCTGAATCACGCTGGCCGGTTTAAGTGAAGAATTGCGGATATTGCCAAAAAAACGTACCGTTTGCTCCAGAAGGCTATAGGCTGTCCTGGCCTGCTCCCATCCCGTATCGTATCTTCCCCTGCAAAACACCGTGATCAGTGAATCGACATTTGTCCAGGGATCCCATTCCAGCTTTCCAAGTATAAAATGGTTCAATTCATAAGTGAACCAGTCTCCCGGCTCTGCATAGCATGAAATGCCCTGCAGGGGAAGTTTAGCATACCAGATGAGATCTGCCTGCATATAATGCGGGATAATGTTTGGGAGTGATTTCCATGCGTACTTGCGATAGTATGTATAGATACCGATATCACCCCCGAACGTCTCCCTCCATCTCAGGATGGCAGCGGCATAGAGTCTGTTCTCTGCCGAAAGGGTATCAAAAATCTGTTTTTCAAAGTTTTGATTGATCGGGCAGATATCCACCATGATGTCCCGGTTTAATGCAGCGGGTTCAAGGGTCTTTGCAAAGGCAATGGTTTCCAGCCTAACAGCAGATCTGCTTTCCGCAAGGGCTTTCCTTACCTTTTCCAGGAATGCGGCCTGCAATGCCGGCGGCGTTAAAGAATCTACTCTCTCAACAAGGCTCCAGCGGGCAACATCGGGAGGCCAGAGGTCAAAAATATCAATTTCAGGATGGCTGCTAACATAAGACAGGAAATTATCATTGAAGAAACTTACAGCCTCAGGATTATCCGTATTGAATACCACATTCTCTGCTTCCGAAGGCCGGCCATTTTTATCTTTCCCGAACCAGCCGGGATGATCCTTGAAAATTTTTCCCCCGTTCATGCCGGCATTTAAAAAATTCTGGTAACCATGCTGTCCGACTTCTATAACGATCCCCCTTTTTTGTATTTCAGGTATGAGGCTTCTGTAATTATCCCACATCGTCCTTCCCTTATGGTGCATATTCATCGGCACCATGAGGGTATTCAGCCTGTTCTTGGCCATCCAGTCGATCATTTTATTCAAGGATGCAGTATCGGTGGTTTTTCCTTCAGCCACGTCCAGTTTCCGGTATGTAAAAACAGGATGCCTCCTGACGGATATATTTGCAGGAAAAGACAGGTTGGCAGCCCTGGGGATGATCTCGGCACGTCCGTCATAGAAATGAAAATCCGGAGCAAGCCAATGGCATCCGCACATTTCAAGAAAATCGTATACTGCATACAGGACAGACCGGTCAGAATTCCCGGCAAGGGTGATATTACGGGAACCGGAAATAATGGAATAAGAATCTCCGGAGAGTGAACTGTCATATACAAGAGAAATGACAGGTCCCAAAATGTCTTTGATGTCAGTATTTAACTTAAATGTCGCTCCTGTAATCTGACCAAGGTATTTCGCAAGTTCATCTGCTGCAAAAATCTGTGATTCCGAACGAGGTGAATTCAGAACAATTGAAAATGGGGTTTTCCCGTTCCCGGCAAGCCGGATTTCTCCCCTGTCAAGGCTGCAAGCCTGAATGACCAGAAGACAGATAAAAATGATGAACGGCGTTATCCTCATCTTGTGCTACATTTTTACAAGCCGGCAATAATTTTTGCCTGTGCCTGACGATTTACTTACTGATGGATCCATGTTACGCCGGATAAATGAAATTTTTAACTTTACCCGGCTCTGCCTGCTTCTTCCAATCAACTCATACAGGCCTCTCCTTTCCTGTCATCTGTCCATCCTTCTTTTCGACGGTGATCGTCCCGGCCGAAAACCCCGGAAACTCCCATCCATTGGATGGTTTTGGAACCACTGCCACACCCCTCCTATTGACTTATCGCATCCTGAACCCAGGTAAGTCTCCAGGTTCCGGGTGTTCTTCCCCCAGCTTCAAAGTAGGGAAGAAATTCTATTTCACCGTTATTCCCTGTCTTCAGGATATACCGTGTGCCCTGAAATTTCCCTTCCGTTTTAACCGGGATGAAAAGAGCTTCCGGGCCGCTACCTGACAGCGGGATCACTTTTTCCCTGTTTTCACCGTCAATCAAACCGTTTGTAGCATAAACCAGAGGTCCTCTGCTAAGAGAAAACCAGTCAACCCTGTAAATATCCTTCCTGCTTTGTGGTATAAGGGCAAACTCAGACCTGTGATGGACCTTCAGTCTGAAAGGGAAGGACAGTTCAATTTGGTCGTTCTTTTTCCAGACCCTGCTGATTTTGAAATATTCTCCGCTTCCGGCAATGGCTGTATCCGGGATTTTCCCGTTGATCCTGACTGAGACAGTATCTGCCCAATCGGGGATCCTGAGGAAAAGCGGGAAGGAACTACTTTTTTCGGGTGACACCGTAATACGTATATTCCCGTCAAAGGGGTACATGGTTTGCTGACTGATACTTACCCTGGTATTTTCAAGCATGATATCGGCGCTGCTCTCTGTGTACAGGTTGCAGGATATCCCATTCTCTCTCAAGCCATAAATCGATCCGGCTACATCTTCAAGGGCCATGGCACCACTCGAAGGGCAGCAATCATTGAAATTAGCGGCATGTCTTCGACCGTTGACAAACGAATGATAACACCAGTTCACGCCATCGGGATAAGCGGCTCCGGAAAGTGCGTTAAAGGCCGTTTTTTCGATCTCCTGGGCGTAACAGGCGGATCCGGTCAGACTTAGGAGCTCCCTGTTCAGCTGGATCCAGGCCATGGAACTGCAGGTTTCCGTGAAGCCGTACGGGCTCCAGAATCCGGCCTTGTCAAAACATTCATAAAAATTACCAATTCCTCCCCAAGGCCCGCCACATATGGTCAGATGATCGTTGAGGATTTCTTTCCAGGCATTCTCCACGGCTTTTAAGTAGGTAAGGTCGCCTGTGACAGCAACCAGGTCAGCTATAGCCTTCAGATTCCATATCACCTGGTATGCCTTGCCTTCACCCACCGTTGACATATCCCGGTTATGAAGCGCCGCAGGAATAAGCATTAAACCTTCCTTCTCATTCATTTCTTTGAGGATGAGTTTTGCGAAACTGAGATACCTCTCATCGCGGGTAAGCTTATATAATTCCACTACCGGGTCAAGGATGATGGTCGAAGAAATACCCTCCCGGGTTCCATAGTCTGTAATATTTTGTCTGCCGTCTCCAAACGTCTTGAGAAACAGTTCGCCTATCTTTTTCGCTGCATCCGAATAAACAGGATCAGGGTAAAAATGATTCACCTCGAGCAGACCCAGAACCATGTAGCTCTGATCCCATACATCCCAGGAGTGTTTGTGTGAAACCTTACTGTTGGTAAACCTGACTCCTGGTGAATAGGTACCGAGGTACCCGTCAGGTTCCTGGTTGTCGACAAGGTAACCGGCTGTCTTAAGCAATAACGACTTCAGACCCGGATCATTTGTGCGGGCAACAGCCAGGGCAGTTGCGTACATCCATTTCCCGGCATGTTCACCATACCAGTCCGTCTTATTATGGTTCAGCCTTGCTTCCTTACTGAACATCGAAATGAGTTCACCGTCGTTCCAATTTGGTAATTGCATCAGCCTGCCGGTTTCGCTTTGATGAAGTTCTTCTCCAAGGAATCCGCCAACAGTAATGTTTTCTGGAGAGATGAATTCAATACCGGCCAGGGTATCTGTTACAACCTTCTGCCCTGACACCCTCGGGTCGGAGATCATTGCCAAAAGAAGGACTAAGAGAATTCCTTCTGCCAATGTCTTACCCGTGGTACCCCCGAAAATAGATCTTACACTTCGTTTCATGATGGCTGTTTAATTAAGTTAACCAGGTATTCCGGTTCCGGAATGTTTTTCTGTATGATAACATTCCGGAAGGCAAATGGATTAACCTGACGAAATATCATGTAAGGATAAAGCAGACCTCATGTAAAAGGTATGGCCGAAATTCAACGGCTGCCACCGGAGAGAACCTCCGGCAGGAATTCCTCATAGGCCATTCCCCTGTCCCTGAATACCAGGGTGTCGAAGACCTGGTGGTTATAAATCCCTACCCTGTATTTATAATTCAGATAAATAACATCCCTCGGGCGTCCGCCCCAGGTATCCCCTCCGGGAACATAACTGCCGGAAACACTCTGTGCAATTTTATATTTCGAAGAAGCATCTGATTCCACGATAGCATTCCCTGAGGAAGGGTCGATAATTATATTGAAGGCAAAACCGGCCCCGGTGTTGCCCCCTATAAAATCAGTTGTGACGGTATACCGGGCAGAAGTAGACAGGTGTACCACCTCATCCTGTTCAACATATTGATGATGATAGGTTGTCGTATCCGTATTATGGCCAAAGGCATCCTGTCCGTAGTCGACACCTCGTCTGAGGTAAGCCCCGTGATATTCATTGACATATTTTATCATGTAGAGTGTAAAGTCCTTGGCCGGATTACCGGCATCCCAGTCGGACACTACGCGTTTGTCAGGATTCCCGACCGTCGGCACTCCGCTCAGGATCGAATCGGCGTTGGTATATGTGATCCTGAGGGGCACTACGTAGTGATCCCCGCTGGCAAGACTGTCGGCGAGAAAATCATTGGTTAACTGCACCAGAATATACCCTGAAAAAGAACCAGAAGGAATGGTAACTTCGCCAACCGGGTCGAGGGTATAATACGAGGATGGCAGTGCTTTAACATCATTGCCAAGGCTGTCACACAGGCTTTCGTCAACTTCATATCCCACTTTCCAGTTTTTGGTATTGTGATACAGGCCGCCTATCGAAACGCCAATATGGAATTTAAGCTCCTTATCGAGTGAATTATCGATATCGTCGTTACCCAGGGAAAGGGTACGTACCGGAAACTGGACGGGAAAATAAACCGCATTATAGTTAAAATCAGGAAAGTCTTGATGCTTGTTTTCGCAGGCAATGAGACCTGAGATCATTAACAATAAAATTAATGCCTTTTTCATCTTCTGGTATTTTTATCAATTGTCTGTTTCAATTCTTTTATTTTTGTCTTATAAACACGCCCGGCAGGGAATCTGCCACCCTCCGGTTACCAGCCCATATTCTGAACCAGGCTATACTTCAGGGTTTCATTATAGGGTACCGGTCCGTATATCATATAATCGCTATAATTCCTGCTTTCAAGTAATTGCTTCTGATAAGGGGTCTGGCTGCTAAAGTTGATATACATGGCATTCACAGGAGCTTCCATCACTGTGGTAAGATCCCACCTGCGGATATCCCAGAACCTGAAACCTTCGAAACACAGTTCAATCCGCCGTTCATTTCTGACCAACGTTCTGAAATCATCTTTAGTTGCTGTCATGGAATTCAGGTAAGTATCTGAACCCATATCAGGTAAGCCTCCTCTCACCCGTATTGCGCTGATGATCTGCCGTGCGGTAAAGCCATAGCCCATAGGGTCAGCATCGGGTCCCCAGGCTTCATTCGCTGCTTCGGCATAGTTCAGGAAAACTTCGGTAAACCTGAAGTAGGTCACAAAATGTTCTGCCTGGGTAACATTGCCGGGAGCAAGATTAACCTTTGAATCCAGTAAAAACTTTTTAAGATAATAGCCTGAGCGGGTTGAAGTCACGGTTTTTGCGATACCATCAGACGGTGAACTGACATCGGTACGGATCGTGTCTTTGATTACATTCCCATTGTATACGACGTATGCTGTAAGCCGGGGATCTCTGTCAAGGTATGGATTGGAAGGATCATAACCACTTGATCCATCTGTTATGGGCATGCCGTTTCTCATCGGAAAGACATCCACCAGGTCCTGGGTTGGGTTGATCCTGCCCTTTCCGAATTTTGAGGGTGGATAATTATCCATTTCCAAGTCGTTGCTGTTGCTCCAGGCATTTTTCCATATAATTTCCGGATCCTGGTAATTCTTGTAAAATAGAAGTCCTGTTGGTGATATAGCTGAAATACCACCGTTATCCCGGATGATTTCACCGGCAGCCTCAGCTGCTGTTTGCCAGTCGAGATATCCGTATGCCGGGCTGGCTGCATACAAAGTCACCCTTGATTTTAATGCGAGAGCAGCCAGTCCCGACATACGGTTCTGGTTCCTTGCGCCGAGTGTGCTGTTATACACCTGGTCGTTCGGGATATCTTTATAGGTATTAGGCAGGTACTTCACTGCGGTATCGATATCCGAGAGTATCTGATCGACACAGGCGGCATATGTACCTCTTGGAATCATGAAATCCGAGTTCCTGGTCAGCACGGTGGTTACGACAGGAAATCCGAGCAAGGACCCTCCCGCCGACATCCCGGCATGATTCTGCAGGATTTGGAACATCCACCATGCTCTGAGGCCATAAGCCTCACCGCGGAGTCGTTTCATCAAATTGGCATTTGCCGTTGCGTTCTCCCAGGACCATTGTACCTGGTCCATTTTCTGAAGAAAGGAGTTAATATAGAAAATTTCATGATAGGCTGCGGACCATTTTTCAATCGGATTAAAAGAGGACCTCCATTCACCTGTTGCCATTCTGCGTGAGGGCGAATTTTTATCGTTCGTCACAGCGTCATCGCTGGCGACGGCTTCCTTCAAAGCAGCCGAATCAGAAGGCATATCGTAATATGCATGGAGTAGTAAGCCTTCGAAAAATGACGGATCATTCAGCATCTCGTCCTCGGTTAGCCGGTTATCCAGTCCGGGAGCAAGATATTTTTCACAGGACATTAATCCGGATCCCAAAATGACGACAACTAAAACCAGTTGAATGTATTTTTTCATGTCGTAAGACTTTAAAATTTAAAATGAGACATTTATACCGGCGGCAAAGGTTCTGAACTGGGGTTCGGTACCGATATTCAGTTCCCGTTTTTCCCTGATCTTCGAGATGGTCAGCAGGTTACTCCCCCGCACGTAAATCTGCATGCTTTTCATAAAATTGTTCATGGCTATCTTATCTGGAAGGTTCACGGAGAGTTGTACCCTCTGAAGCGTAAACCAGTTATTCTTATCGAGCCAGAAAGTTGAATTCCTGAAATTATTGGCATTATTTACCGATGAAAGCCTGGGATATGTGGCGGTCTCGGCGGTTTGAGGTGTCCAACTGTTCAGAACCAGGTCGGAGTATTTCCTCTCCCCGTAAACCCAGTAATAGGCATTGTTGAATATTGTACTCTGGTCTGCCTGTCCTGTTCCCAGCACAAAGAGGTCGAAAATCCCGTATGAGAGGTTCATGTGAAATGCATATTGTACTCTGGGAGAATTGTAGCCTATGACTTTCACATCAGTGACATCGATGATCCCGTCATTATTAAGGTCCTTGTACTTGATATCCCCAGGCTGCACTACCCCAAAGGTTTGAACGGCGTGAGAGTCAATGTCTTGCTGATCTTTAAACAAACCTTCAGCCACATACCCGAAAATAGCGTCCGTCGGCTTGCCAGTATGTCGCAGGTAGTCATAGGGGTAATCCGGTTCGTCAAGTTGCAGGACTTTTGGAACAGACCAAACGATGTTGGATCCGACTGAAAGGTTAAAATCATGAAATGAGGCATGATAGGTAATTCCAAATTCAATGCCCTGATTAAGATGGCTGTTATAGTTTTCGTAAGGCAGGGTATTATCCACATCATTTGTCCTCTGTATGGTATCTCCTACAAAGACAGGGTAAAAACTGTTCCGGGTGGTAATTTCATCATACAGCCGGCTTCTGAAGAATGTGGCTTCCAGCGAAAGTGAACGGTTCAGTATCAGTGCGTCGAAACCCGCCGAGAGTTCTTCTCTCTTTATCCAGGTGATATCAGGATTTCCGATATTACCAAAATACCTCACCTGGTTTGATGCCACACCATTATCATAAACGAATGTATTGCCCTGGGAAAAAGTGGTCTGATAAAGATAATAGTCAGCGATGTTCTGGTCGGTATGGATGATTCCCCAGTCCACCCTGAGTTTCAGGTAATCAAAGATTCCGGCGGGCATAAAGTTTTCATCACTTATAATCCAGGCCATACCGGCTGCCGGAGAGAAGGCATATTTGTTCTCTGATGCGAACCGGGGGGACCCTGCCATGACACCTCCCACCTGCGCAATATATTTCTGCTTGAAACTGTAGTTTCCTTCTGCCCCGAAATGCAGATCCCGCATCGGGTGGATCTGCCCATCGAGCTGTAGCTGCTGTCGGTAAGCAACGGCGATGGCGTTTATTTCATGATCTGTATTGAAAACGCGATGATAATTCAATGTGCCGAATAGACCTATTCTCCGGTAAAAATTAGGGTTAATCAGTGATTCACTGCTGGGATGGTCGTATTGCCCTATTTTCTGGTACCCTATACTGTCGCCCTGAGAACCTGCCAGAACTACGGGGTGGTATACTTCGTACTTATTTAATAGCTGAGTTTCATAGTAATTGTGTACATCGAATGTCAGGTAACCTTTCGCAGTCAGACCTTCGGTAATGAAATTCAGGTCTAAATCCAGTCCCGTATTAATCTGCAGGGTCCTGTCCAGTGTGTTCCGGTAACCAGCGAGATCCAAATCACCATAGATGTTATCCTGGTAGATGTTTGATCCGCCGAGCACATATTTACCGTTGATCAGGGTGGCAGAGGCAAGAAGTGCGGAATCACTGACCGGGATTAAAACCGGTGCCTGATTGGGCAGAAAGGTGGAGGAATTTTTCCAGAAGTCACCGTTTTTCAGGTTTTTATTCAACTGAAATATAGCCACTCCGTCGGCTCTCATAGTGATATAATCATTGATCTTGTAATTGGCATTGCCTCTGAGATTAATCTGGTCAGTCCTGCCTTCCTTGCCGAGGGAAATCAGGCTGTTCTGCCGGTTCCATCCCATATAGACATAATACTGAGCAGCATCATTGCCTCCGGAAGCTTCTGCTATCAGGTTATAGAATGACTTAAAATTGCGGAGGTATTCCGAGTTATAATAACTTTCGTCGGGGTAAAGCACGTTATTGACTTTGTTTCGTGTATTCGCAATGGTGAGGCTGTCGTACTGCGGCAGTCTGCCGTCATTGGAAAGAGCCTCGTTATAAAGGGTCATGTAGTCTGCAGCGCCCAGGTATTTTGGATAACTCACAGGACTCATCACCCCTGTTTCCATTCTTACGGTCATTTTGCTTTTATAAGCCTCGCCTCTCTTGGTTGTGAATAAAATGACCGGCTGACCGGCACGGGCACCGTAAAGCAGGCGCGACACAGGGTCTTTGAGAACGGTGATCTGGCTGATCTCCTGGAGATTCAGTGATGTTACGGGCCTGGGGATTCCATCCACCACCAACAATGCTGCTCCCATACCATATACATTAGTACTGTCGAAAAGACCGGGTATTCTGCCATTCAAAGCCGAATAGATATTCTGATTCGCATCATATTTAAGGATCTCTTCCGGATTAAGCACGGTTACGGCACCTGTAAGGTAACGTTGCTTTATTGTTCCGAAGGGTATATTAACATTATCCCGGTCGCTTAACAGGTAGGGTTGTTTATCGATGGCTATTTCAGCCGGAAGGTCGCTGTTAACGCTTTTTATCAGGTGGCTGGCATAGCCGTCGGCTTCGATAAGTACCGGGCTGCCTTTGGAAACGGTTATGGAAAAGGTACCATCGGCAGCTGACCTTGCAACCCGGGCACCCTCATTGCCATAAATATATGCATTTTCAACAGGGTTTCCTTCCTGATCAACAATCTTCGAGGATAGGTTTAAATTCTGCATTTCCTTTTCAGCTTTCTGAGATAACAGGCTTGCTGAGAATAAAAAGCTGATCAAAAAAGAAAATATGAAAACGGAAGAAAATTTTCTCATGACAAATGCTTTATTAAGTTTTGTTTTAGTTACCATCCGGGATTTTGCGGCCATCCAACGTACAGCAGCGTTTGAGATTTATAGAATGGCATCCAGTAATGTTTTTGCTCGAAAACACGGTTAAAGATCAGTACTTTTTTAAAGGAGGTGTGTTCCTTGTTGAATACCAGGTCGTATTGCGGCTTGTTTTCGGGCAGGTGAGCGATATACCATCTGCGCATATCGTTCCATCTCGAACCTTCAAAGCAGAGTTCAACAGAACGCTCGTTGCGGATACGTTCTCTGAACGTTTCCTTACCGCCTGTGAACATGGCATCCACATCCGGCATATTCGACCTGTTTCTAACCAGATTGACCGCAGCCACCGCAGTTAGTCCGGCACCCTCTGCTGTTCCCGAAGGCCCAAAGGCTTCATTCACAGCCTCGGCATACATCAGGTAAACATCTGCCAGTCGCATGAGCGGAGTGGAATAGGTAAACTGTGCCCAAAGGTTGTCATACTGATTTACTCCTTTTGGCCAGTATTTATGGTTCAGGTAAGAAGTGAGAACACCGGGGTCGGATTTATCGATTCCTCCGTCATACAGCTGAAGAATTGTGAGGGGACTGAATCCCGCGGTATCCCCGTCTACGTATATGAATTTATGGAATCGCGGATCACGGTTATCCCAGGGATGCATCGGATCATAGCCGGACGCAGGATCATCGATAGGTAAGCCGTTTTTCATCTCAAACCTGTCGACGAAGTTTTGTACAGGGGTTTCACAGATGGCATTTCCTCCGAAACGTGCCGGAGTATACAATCTGCCGAGCCTGTTCAGCATTCTTCCGGAACCGAATTGATTCGGGATTCTTTCCCAGATCGTTTCCGTAGTCCAGGGAATAGTACCATCCGTTTTTGCATAGAGGTCCTGGAAATTGGAGAAGGGTACGAGGCTGTAGGTGCCCTGGTCGGCCAGTTTAATCACTTCCCATGCGGCGTTGGCTGCGCGGACCATATATGACTGGTCGAAGTCGTAGGCACCGCCGGCATCGTGAACCATCAGGGGGCTTCCGGCATAAAGGAGGGCCTTGGCCTTATAAGCGAGAGCGGCCCCTTTGGTAGCTCTCCCGGTGTTAAAGCCGGTTCTGCTGCTTCCCACGGAGGTCTTGTCCCAGTCGACAGGCAGAAGTGCAGCTGCCGAATCGAGATCAGAGACGATCCTTTCGACGGTACCCTGAAAAGTCAGGCGCGGAATATCGAGGTTTTCGTCGGCAGCATAAACTTTGTCGGCGTAAGGAATTCCGCCCCACCGTACAGCGATTTCCCAATGCAGGTATGCCCGGAAGAAATAAGCCTGCCCTTTGATCAGGTTCCGTTGTTCATCCGTGCCTTGTAAAAGCGGGAGCTTTTCGAGACACTGATTAGCGATACGGATGCCCTTCCATCCATCGGGCCATATGCCTGCCGGGGTACCCTGGGAGCCAAAAATTCCACCGTCATTCTCTTCCCAGTAGTTCGACTGCCAGAAATTATAGATCACTTCCCAGTAATTCCCTTCTGCAAACTTTCTGGCCGAAGCCCAGTTTTGCCAGGCAATGGAAAGGTCACCGTTTGCACTTCCCGTGGTCAGGGCCTGATTATTCGGATCGATAACACATCCGTACAGGGCATCCTCAAACCCCTGGAAACCCTCGTAGGTGCCGAATATGTCCTTTTCAGTAACAACAGCTTCAGGAGTTTTATCCAGGTATTTCTCACACGACCATAAACAGGTTATGGAGATCAGGATTATTCCGGTAATGCGAATTAAACTTTTCATAAGATTTGCTTACTTAAAATGAAATATTGACACCAAGGCTGTATCGCCGCAATAAAGGATATTCAAACTGGCTGGTTGCATCCATCGGGCGGTCCCTGTCTTCCAAAAGCTTGTTCCAGATCAGCACATTATTGACCGCAACATATATCATGAGTTTATCCAGCCCGGAAGCTTCCAGTCGCCTGCCCGAAAACGTATAGGAAACCTGAGCATTCTGCAATTTGAAGTAGGAATAGTCCCATACATAGTACTGTCCTTTGGGTGAATAATAATTATACCTTACATGAGGATAGAGATCCCCGGAGGTTCTACCCACTTCAGGTGCCCAGGAATCGTTCATCTGGAAGTTGTAAGCTATATCGTAGTTCTGGTAAAATTCATTATACCAGTTATATGTGCCGCTTACATTAAATACTCCGTAAAATTGGGCCTGGATGCCGAAACCCCTGTAATCATATCCAAGTGTAACACCATAGGAATATTCAGGAGTAAGGGTATACTGATAGGGAACCACATCATCCGAATTGATTACCCCGTCTGCATTATAGTCGACCAGCCTGTAATCTCCAGGAAGATAGAAGGTATTATCATCGAGAACGACACCGTTATACATGTCATCCCATGACTGGATGATACCTGAAGTCACCTGGGTCTTGGTCTGATCGATAGGAAAACCTGCCAGCTTTTTGTACTCGGGAGTAAGTTTCGGGTCATCCGCGAAAATGATTTTATTATTCGTTCTGGACAGATTATATTTTGCCCAAAGTCGTGAATGGGGAAATGCTTTGGAGAAATTCAGTTCCAACTCCCATCCTTTAGATCTCAGTTCCCCCAGGTTGGCCGAGGGCATATCGGCGCCGAAGATGACATTACTGGCCCTGTCGGATCCGGAAATGAACATATCAGTACGGTGTTCCCAGTAATAATCAAATGTCATGGACAACAGATTTTTAAAGATGCCTGCTTCGAGACCGATATCCTGTTTCTCCGCCACTTCCCAGTGAACATTCGGGTTGGCAATCGTTCCTTCAAAATTGAGCGGATATCCCGGCTGTGTAACCGGAGAACCAAAAGGCCTGGTATTGTTACTGGTATTCCAGCTTCCTACATACTGCCAGCGCAAAATATTGTTATCATTTCCGGTTTTACCCCAAGAATACCGTAATTTAAGGGTATTTACGAAGGGCAGCGCAGACTGGAAGAATTTTTCATTCGACAGCATCCATCCCCCTGCGAAAGACGGGAAAAATCCAAACCGGTATTTTCTTGAAAATTTTTCAGAACCGTTGTATGCCCCGTTAAATTCCAGAAAGTACCTGGAATCAAAATTATAAGTAGTTCTCCCTACCCATCCTTCCCGGTAACTTGGGAATTTACTCCCTACGGCGCTTGTCTCACGGTTAAAAAGAAGGAGGCCGGTCACCGACTGCTTCCCAAAATCATTGGCATAATTCAGGGATGTTTCGTAATAGAGGTGCCTGAAGACATACTGATTATTACTTGATGGTATATTCTCCGACGTGAGCTGAACAGGCTGGTTTATGTAGTTAAAGCCATGAGAAGGAGTGGTCGGATACATATACACAACGGCATTTGCTGAATCCTGTGCGGTGCTGGCATTCAGGATCGCCGGACTGACGTATTTGCGGATCCTGCCCACATCCGACACGTCCGGGCCGGTGGTGAAAAAATAATTATCAAAAGATGTTTTGGCTCTCACTGAAAGTCCTTTGGTAATAAAATCCAGTTTCTGCGTAAGCGCAAAATCGGTAGTCACCTCAGAACGGTTGTTCCTGTTAAGACCCAGGAAGTTACCGGTATAGGCAGTATTTGTAAAAGTGGTGAACTGGCTTGAACTTGCATAGGTACCATCAGCATATGTAACCGGGAACATATCCGGTGGATTGGAATAGAATCCCTTCCAGAGCTGGCTTCTGTCGTTTACACCAGGTGTTTTCTTAGAACCGTAGATACCGGCAAGGTTTACACTGAATTTGGTAGTTTTCGAAATATCAAAGTCAAAATTGCTCCTGAAGTTATACCGGTCGTAGGCAAAGGAAGGATCGTATCCCTGCCCCATATCCGATAGATTCATAATATCACCCTGTCTCAGATATCCCAGTGAAAGGAAATACCTGACAAACTGGGTCCCGCCACGGACACCGAAGTTATATCTCTGGTCCCAGGCGTAGTCTTTGCTCATCACATCTCTCCAGTTAACGTCGGGGTATAATTCAGGGTATTGCTGTGTTTTGTAATACTGCAGTACATCCCAAGGAACGTAGGCACTCCAGGAACTTTCATCAGCCGGCAGACCGTACTCGATGGCCATATCCTTAAGCTTATTCACATCGTAGGAATTCAGATCCTGCGGGAGTTTGGAAATGGTTCCGGCAGTTAAAATGCTCTCGAAGGAAAGTACCGGTTTCCCGATTTGTCCCCTCTTGGTAGTTATAAGGATAACTCCGTCGGCACCCCGTACACCGAAAACTGCGGTTGCAGAGGCATCCTTCAGAACAGAAATATTTTCAATCTCATTCGGGTCTACATCCATCAGGGAACGTTCAACACCGTCGACCAGAACAAGAGGTTCTCCTCCGTTCCATGTAGTTTGGCCACGAATAAAAATCTTTGTGGCATGGTCGTCTTTTCCTGCCGCATTGCTTAAAGGTGCACCACCGGGGACACCGGTCGACCTGATGGAGATTACACCGGGCATCAGCCCGTTCAGATCATCGGCAAGGTTGCTTCCCTGAAAATTTCGTTTAATGCTCTCACCCTTGGTTTGCCCAATGGCTCCAACCACACTCTCTTTTTTCTGAGAGCCATAACCGACCACGACAATTTCTTCGAGGGATGTTGACTCGGGCTTCAGGTTCACATCGATGGAATTCATCTGATCTGTCACCGTGAAGGTCTGTGTTTCCATTCCCACAAAAGAAAAACGTAACTGATCTCCTGCACTGACATTTATGGAATAGAAACCTTTCGCATTTGTGACTGTTCCCGTAGTTGTTCCTTCGATAATGACGGTAACTCCAATCAAAGGATTGTTGTCCGGATCAGTAACAAACCCGGTTACCGTCCTGTTTTGGGCCCATATACTCTGCGAGGCCACGAATAAAACTAACATGAGTAGTTTTAGCTTTCTTTTCATTTCAGTTGGGTTATTTGAATTGAATGATATGAAATGTACTGCTGACCATATTCCGCACGACACCTCTCACACACTCAGAGTAAGCATCTCATTCCACATTTTCCTTCATTTTATTTCAATCATTTGTTTTTTCAATCACCCCTGCTTATCTAAATGTTCGATAATCAGGGTTCGTTTTTTTTCAGAGATTTATTTCTAACCTCTCCCATTTAAAGGCTTTACCTAATATTTATTTGATCCAAATTCATGAACAAACGTTTGTGCAATATAATAAATTTAATCTACACAAGAATTCTTTTATCAATTTTTTTTGCCTCCTCATAGTATATTCCCTCTAACCTTACCCGTTTATCGGGTTAATGTGGCAGAAAACGTAGTCCTGCAAAAAAGCAGGTAAAAAAGGGAGTTTACCGCTCAGGTGAAGAGGTAACATTTATTAATCCTGATCCCCTCTTGCATAATCGATCCATTTCATCGACGGCTTATATTCAGGATTTTCGGGCATCATTTGGGCATTCACATCCTTTCTCCATTGATGGAGGATTTTTCTAAGTTCATCGACTTTCCCCGGATTCGTCCCGGAAAGGTCGTGTTGTTCCTGAGGGTCATTCTTCAGGTCGAACAGTTGGACCGTGTTGTTTTCGAAGTATTCGATCAGCTTATAATCGCCAAGGCGAACAGCCCCGCAAGGACTTTGCTGACCATGGTTGCTGTAGTGAGGAAAATGCCAGAACAAGGGTCTGTCTTCCGCTGTCTTTTCCCCCTGGACGAATGGAACCAGACTTTCTCCGTCGAGGACATATTTAGCCGGATCAAACTTAATTCCAACCATTTCCAGGATAGTCGGAAAGAAATCAACGCTAATAACAGGAACGTCACAAACGGTTCCTGTCTGGCCTGACTTAGGCCATTTGATGAGAAGAGGTTCACGTATTCCGCCTTCATAGAACCAGCCTTTCCCTCCCCTGAGGGGCAGATTGGATGTTGAGAAGGCTTTATTCAGCCGGGTTTTTGCGATTTTTCGCTTTGGATTCCCAAAATTGGCTGCCGACATACCTCCGTTATCAGAGAAAAAGATGAGGATGGTGTTATCTTCGAGACCAAGTCTTTTCAGTTCAGCCCTGATCCTTCCAACGCTTTCATCAACACTTTCCACCATCGCAGCAAACTCCACGTTATCCTGATTTTGTTTAATCTTAACTGTCCTGTCGGGCAACAGACTGTACCCTTTGAAGGCATCTTCACCGATCATCCGGTCGAGTTCCCCGCGGGATAGTGGACTGGGTGAATCCGGATTTCCTTCGAGAATAAAAGGGGCTCCTTTGGATGGAGGTTCAGATTCCAGTTTTTCCTGGTATTTTTCAACCAGGTCGGGTCGTCCCATGATGGGGTCGTGTACGGCAAAGTGCGCCAGGTAGATGAAGAAAGGCTTATCCTTGTTTTTATCAATATATTTTATGGTTTCATCGGTCAGGCGGTCGGTAAGGTATTCCCCTTTGGGAGCATCTTCAAGGCCTTTCATATGATAAGGGGCAAAATATGTTCCGTTAGGCCAGCCTTTGTTCCACTGGGGGATATGAAGATCAAAGCCCTGTCTATGCGTGGAAGCGGAATCCTCTCCGAGATGCCATTTGCCGAATATAGCTGTCTGATAACCATTTTCTTTCATCACTTCCGGCAGGGTTGTTATATCGTAAGGCAAATGTTGGTTTATCTCAGCATTTTCAAGCTCCTGAAAAGGATAATTCTTACGACCCGGCAACCAGTCGGTTAAATGAAGGCGGGCCGGATATTTGCCTGTAATGATACTTGCCCTGGTGGGTGAACATACAGAGCAGGCTGCATAGGCCTGGGTGAATTTTACACTTTCCTCCGCCAGTTTGTCTATATTGGGTGTATTATAAAAGCTGCTTCCGTAACACCCGATATCACTCCAGCCAAGGTCATCCACCAGGATAAACAGGACATTTGGTTTATCCTGTTTCCGGCCGCCACCGTTGTCTGTCTGAAAGGCTGTTGTGAGGCCTGCGAGGCCCAGACCCAGTCCCAGTGTTAAAATATCCTTATTCATCTTTTTGAAATTTAATCGTCATCATTTTTTGCTTCTGTATTTAACAGGACTACGACACCACCTCCTTAAGGAAAGGGATCGATGTGGAGGCACCCAGTCTTGTGACCGAGATAGAGGCTGCGTTGTTGGCCAGGCGAACTGCTTCCTTCAGCGACTCTCCCCTGGCCAGGGAAACCGCCAGGAAGCCATTAAACGTATCACCGGCAGCGGTGGTATCAACCACGCTTACCTTATTTCCGTCCTGTATGCCCAGCTGTCCGTTATTTGAAAACAGGACTCCATTTTCTCCAAGGGTAATAATGATGGTATTCAGTCCCAACCCTTTCAAAGCATTGATAAGTTCGGCATTTCCGACCTCTTCACCATCCATAAAGGCAATTTTTGCCGCCTCCTGTTCATTGGGTGTAATAATGGTGACGAGTTTCAGTACTTCGGGATCCAGGTACCGGGCAGGTGCAGGATTGAGAATAACCGGAATATTGTGTCCGGAAGTAATCCGTATCGTGCTGTACACTGTTTCCACCGGGATTTCAAGTTGGAGAAGCACCATATCAGCGCTTTTAATCACCTCACTGAGGTTCTCAATGTCTTCAGGCATCAGGTGACTGTTTGCCCCGGGAGCAACGGTTATGCTGTTTTCACCCGAATCGGACACATTTATCAAAGCCACCCCTGAGGTGGTATTTTCTACGAATTTGATATATGAAGTATCTATTCCTTCCTTATCCAATATTTCCAGGGCATTCTTTCCAAAAGTATCCTTCCCGAGGCAGGTAAGGAAAACAACATCACCTCCTGCCCTCGCGGAAGCAATTGCCTGGTTGGCTCCCTTCCCTCCGTTGACCATATGGAATTGCCCTCCGAGTACAGTTTCTCCCGGTACCGGGAGGTGAGGTACTTTAATGATCATGTCGGTGTTCGAACTTCCAATTACAACTATACGTGGTTTCATATACTGTTCTGTTTGTAGGATCAATAAACTCTGGCTGCGATGATGAAGGCAAGCCCGATGATATAGGAGAGGAACATAAGAAACAGCAGGGTATTCACATTTTTCACCCCTTTAAATTCCTTCCATATGAATACACCCCAAAATGCAGCGATGAGCGTGGCTCCCTGTCCGAGACCGTAGGATATGGCAAATCCGGCCTGGCCTGAAGCAATAATATTCAGCGTCATCCCAAGGCTCCAGATGGCCCCACCCAGTATACCAATCATATGCAGGCTTATATTTCCTTTGGTGAAGTAATCTTTATAAGTTGCTTTCTCTCCTGAGACAGGCTTATACATAAAATATGTGTTCCAGATGAAATTCGAGAGGATCAGCCCGACGGAAAAAATTACAGATGCTGAATAAGGTGTAAATTTCCCGGCCTCAGGCATGTCAAAATGAGTTATCATGGAGCCTGCAACAAAATAGTAGAAAAACCCCATCAGGATACCGGCCCCTATCGAGATAAAAATACCTTTTGCCGATGTCTTGCCTTCACTTGACGATTTTTTCCGATAGGCCAGTGCATCAAGAACGATTGCCACAGTAACCATGATAACACCGAGGAACAAGATCACCGGGTTTCCCACTGGTTTTGCAATGTAATTCGTTACGACTCCAATGACCAGGGCAAGACCTATTCCGAGAGGAAAGGCAACCGCCATCCCAGCCATATCGATAGCCACAACCAGGAGGATATTGGCAAGATTAAAAACGATCCCGCCAAGGAGTGCAAGCCCGAAAGATGAGCCTGAAGCCTGCCGCAGGTCTTCTATAAAACCTCTGCCTTCTGTCCCCGAACTTCCAAAAGTAAAAGCCAGAATGAGAGAGAGTATAAAGACGCCAATGGCATAATCCCAGTAAAACAATTGAAAAGCCCAGGTTTTGGAGGCAAGCTTCTGCGTATTTGCCCATGATCCCCAGCAAAGCATTGTGACGATGCAGAGTATCACGGCCCAGGGGTAGGAATTTACAATGACCATGTTTTAGGGTTTTAAGTTTGCTCTAACGTTTGTGCAAGTAAATAAAAAAAAACCAATTTCAATTAATTTCATTTAAATTTTTTACTGATTTTCTGATAATCAGTGTGGTTTTAAGTTTCATGCTGACCGGCTTCACCTTGAAACCCTTATTTTCAATGAGCTTTGTTATGACACTCACTGCAAGCTGGCCCAGCTCACTCTTTTTTTGTTCAATGGTAGTTAGAGGTGTTCCCAGGTAAGCTGAGTACGGTTGCTCATCATAGGAGATCAGGGAAACATCCTCGGGAATGGACAGTCCCATTTCACTTAAAGCCTGTATTACGCCAAGTGAAATCAAGTTGCTCAATGCAAAAATAGCTGTCGGAGTATTATCGACACTGTAAAGAATCTGGGTTTGTTTATACCCGTTCTCGGTGCTGAAATCTTCTCCGGAAATTAAGGAATGGTCTACGTTTATATGATTTTTCTTCAAAGCGTCGACATATCCCATAACCCTTTCCTTACTTGGCTGAGAGTCTTTTATTCCCTGGATACAGGCGATCTTTCTGTGCCCCATTGAGATCAGGTGATTCACTGCATCGAAAGCTCCCTGGTAGTTATCGGAAGTGATATATGGAAGATTCATCCCAGGCGAGTACCTGTCCACGATAACCAGGGGAAGACCAGATTCATAGATCCGGATGAGGTGATCAAAATTAGTACCGACGGGTGCAATGATTATGCCTTCAACCTTATGTCCAAGCAAGAGATTGATGAGTTCTTTCTCAACGGGCAATTCTTCCCGGCTGTCGCATAGAAAAATGGAAAAACCTTTAAGACGGGCCTCCAGTTCAATGCTCTTGGCAATATCAGCAAAGAAGGGATTAGCAATATCCGGAATGATCAATCCCAGTGTCTCTGTTTTATCGGTTTTTAATCCGCGTGCAATCTTGTTCGGGATGTAATTGTGTTCCTTTGCTGCATCCAAAACGCGCTGCTGCGTGGAGGAACTAATCCTGTATGTCTCTGCTTTTCCGTTCAGGACACGTGAAACTGTTGTAATCGAAAGCCCAAGTAAATCAGCTAAACCACGAATATTATTAACACTTTTGCTACCCATTTCAATTTAAGGTATCCGTTCGGCACAAAAAGTAAAACATAAAAATAATCGAATATCTTAAGCCTGCTGTTTGTTTAACAACAAAGATGCTTTTCACACCCATGAAGGAGATTCAAGGATCATATCTTTTAATCCATTTCAAGATTTTCAATGAAATGCAAATAAAAACTGAAGGCTATCCGGGAAACTTTCAGATCCAAAATTAATCCATCCTGTACTGCACAAACCTTTTCGCAAATTTAAACATTAATTCTTATTAGTCAATTTTTTTTCATCATATCTGAACAGGATCAATGTTTGTGGATAAACAGCTTTCAGGTAAAGATCAAAGTCTTACATAATGATTATCAATTTATTGATTCCATCCAAAAATAGAAAAATCAATAGAGCGCAAACGATTGAACCATTAAGCCGGGAAAATCGTGAAAGGTTGAAAAAGCTGTGTATATCTTTTCATCCATTACAACAGTCCGTTCATAAAGCCAGATAAGGGATTATATCAACCTGCGATGTTAGAGACTTCCATACCACCCTCCTGCTCCGTACTACTGGGTGCTTCAATCAGGGATTTAGTACAGTCCGAACGGTAAGCTCATGAAGATCCAACCAATCCCGAAACGGATGCTTTTTCTGCTCTGTTTCCCATCTTCTGCTTTCTCCTGGTCAGAATTTCCGGGAAGCGCAAGAAAATTTACCAGTCACCCTGCAACATGAATAATGCTTACGATCAGCACAGTATCGTTTAATATTAATGAACAGGATTGAAAAATATGGGAAGGATTATCAGAAAATTTTTGCCAATCGTTTCAATACACGCTGTAACAAACTCAAAATATTTTCATACTTTTAAGTTCATTCAGATCACAAACAAATGAAATCCGACATCCTATCATTCCTCATCCAATTCCAGTTAAAACCTAAATCCATATCTATGAGCACAAGATATCTTTCCCTCCGAACATCTGTATTCCTGGTTTCAGCCATCCTTTTCCTTACTACAGGATGTAAGAATACGGCTCCCGGCCACGGTTATTCCCGGGTTCAGGATTTCAACAACGGCTGGCTTTTCTTCGAGGGCACTGCTGAGGGTGCCGAGAATCCGGCTTTCAATGATGCTGACTGGAGAACCGTCGATCTGCCTCACGACTGGAGTGTTGAAGACTATGCGGTACAGGATTCAACGCACTACGGCCCTTTTTTCAAAGCCATGGAAAATGGTCACGATGTCGGCTACCTCAGGGGCGGGACGGGCTGGTACCGGAAATCATTTACCGTTCCTCCTTCAGAAAGAAATAAACAGGTGATCCTGAATTTCGACGGTGTGCAGTCGGAAGCCACACTCTTCGTGAACGGCAAAGAAGCTGGCAGGCATGTATACGGATATACTCCATTCCATTTTAACATCACTCCCTACCTGAATCACAATGGCAAGGCCGAGGTCCTTGCCGTCAAAGTCTACAAGCCGGAACAGAACTCCCGCTGGTTTACCGGAGCCGGCATATACCGTCCGGTGGCAATTTCCTACCTCAGCCCGGTTCATATCGCCCCCTGGGGAGTCGGTGTCACCTCTACCCTACCCGGCGACAATAAGGCTGAAATAGTGGTAAAGGTGATGCTCGAAAATTCAGATAGCACGGATGCAGATGTCACCCTTCATGCTGATATTTTATCTCAGGCAAAGGTGAAGGTAGCAGAAGCTGAACAGCAAGGCAAGCTGTCTTCCAATGGTACGGCGTCTTTTGCGCTGACCACGGCGGTTGCCGCCCCTGAGCTCTGGGATATAAGCAAACCGGTGCTGTATACTGCCTCGGTTTCGTTGATGAGACATGGTGTTGCAATCGATACATACGAAGTACCTTTCGGCATCAGAACCATTCGTTTTTCTGCAGAGGAAGGCTTCCTCCTGAACGGCAAGCCGGTTCTCATGAAAGGCGGGTGTATGCACCACGACAACGGCCTTCTCGGGGCCGCAGCTTTTAACCGGGCTGAAGAACGCCGTGTTGAGATCATGAAAAAGAACGGCTTCAATGCCATCCGTACCAGCCATAATCCCCCGTCCAAAGCTTTTCTCGATGCCTGCGACCGTCAGGGTATGCTGGTGATAGATGAAGCTTTCGATTGCTGGATGAAGGCAAAAAGACCAAACGATTATCATACTCATTTCAACGACTGGTGGAAACACGACCTGGATGAGATGATTCTCAGGGACCGGAACCACCCTTCTATTGTAATCTGGAGCATCGGAAACGAGATCCAGGAAAGGTCGGATTCTGCAGGACTGGTCATTGCCCGGAACCTGATCAGGGAAATCAAATCTATAGACACGACCCGGCCGATAACCGAAGCGGTCTGTGCGTTCTGGGACAATCCAGGAAAGGACTGGGACTATTCTGCCAATGCCTTCAGTGTGCTCGATGTTTGCGGGTATAACTATCAGTGGCAGAACTATGAGAATGACCATGCAAAGTACCCTGACCGCATCATGGCGGGTACAGAATCCGTCCCAAAAGAGGCATTTGAAAACTGGCGCCTTGTAAAAAGCCAGCCTTACGTTATCGGTGATTTTGTGTGGACGGGATGGGATTACCTGGGAGAAGCCGGGATTGGCCACGCCACCTGGCAGTCTGATAAACATTTCCAGGATCCGTTTGCGATGCCCTGGCCCTGGTATGTCTCTAACTGCGGGGATATAGATATCACCGGGCATAAGAAACCACAATCGTATTACCGTGATGTGGTTTGGGGTGAGAGCAACCTCGAAATGGCAGTTCACGAACCTGCCCCCGACGGCAAGTTTGAGATGGTCTTTTTCTGGGGCTGGCCACAGGAAGTTCAGAGCTGGAACTGGCCGGGCGAAGAAGGCAAACCACTGAAGGTTACCGTGTATTCTTCCTATCCGAAGGTGAGACTGGAACTGAATGGCACGGTGCTCGGTGAACAGGAAATTCCGGCTGATTCGGCATATAAGGCACGGTTTACCGTCCCCTATCAACCCGGCGAACTTAAAGTCAGTGGCATTGACAACGGAGAAGTGAAGGAAACGAAAGTATTTCAAACCAGCGGCCAGGTTGTCCGCCTGAAACTCGAACCGGAGAGGACAACTATCCGGGCCGACAGAGGGGAGATCGTTTATATTAATGTGACGGCGGTTGACAGCGCGGGAAATATTGTTCCGGATGCATCCTTACCGGTTCGTGTGAAAATTTCCGGTGAAGGAGAACTCCTGGCTGCAGGAAATGCCTCCCCGCAGGCAGAAGGCAGCCTTCAGGATAACAGCTTTACTTTGTTCCGGGGAAGAGGACAGATCATTGTTCGATCAACCGGTAAAGCCGGAAGTATAATGGTTGAAGCTACGCCGGAGGGCGTTGAGAATGCGAAGACTGAGGTTAGGGCGGGGGATTGAGGGATTGAGGGATTGAGGGATTGAGGGATTGAGGGATTGAGGGATCAGGGATTGAGGGATTGAGAGGATTGAGGGATTGAGGGATTGAGTTAGAAAGTTAGAAAGTTTGAGATAAGCCAGATACGACTAAACAAGCTTAGACAAGATAGAAAGTTAGAGATTCGTGATAACCGTCGAACTGTTCAATTAAGTGGTGTAACACTAGAAGTACGACTAACAACTCAACAACTAAACAACTCAACAACTAAACAACTAAACTCAATCTAGTGCTAATCTGTGGTGAATCTTTTCCCCTAGGGAGTTAGAAAGTCCGTTCTGGCGTCCTTCTTCACCCATAGCTTCTTCTGTCCAAAATGATTTTCAGGAAGAATATTTTCAAACATTTTATTGAGCGGGCTGTTAACAGGATGCCGGAAAACGATAGTCCGGCGTGGAGGATTTGTCTGAATGTTTTTTCGTTCACATGTTGCCGGAAGGACGATATATCAACATCCGGCAGCACCTCCAAAAATAAAAAAGTGGATTTAAAACCAGTGCGCCATGAACAATACACAGAAACATATAAATTATGTCTACAACGATTCAAACTTGCTGGATGCTTATTCAGACACGATAACCGGAGTGGTCAGTGACGTTGCAGATGCTGTCGTGCATGTTGAAGTAGATAAAAAGATTAAGGATCCGCGAACAAATCAGGTCGGGATACAGACCGGTGCCGCTTCCGGGTTTTCCATTTCCACCGACGGGTATATCATTACCAACCATCATGTGATTGAAGATGCTGAAAACATCAGGGTCATCCTTAATGACGGACGAAAGGTTGATGCCGATATCAGAGGCAGTGATCCTTCGACGGATATCGCTGTGATTAAAATATACGAGACGCTTCATACCCTCTCTCTTGCTGATTCTTCGAAGCTGAAACCCGGGCAGATTGCCATCGCTATCGGTAACCCACTTGGATTGCAGCATACAGTAACCACCGGTGTGGTAAGCGCCCTGGGAAGATCTCTTCGCGCAACCAACGGCAGGCTTATCGACGATGTGATCCAGACCGATGCTGCCCTGAATCCGGGCAACAGCGGCGGTCCCTTGCTGGATTCCCATGGAAACGTAATCGGGGTGAATACAGCCATCATTAATATGGCCCAGGGCATCTGTTTTGCCGTATCTTCCAACCTTGCAGGAAATGTGGCAGGACTGCTTATCCTGGAGGGGAAAATTGTCCGGTCGCAACTTGGGATAGCCGGGCAGACGGTGCATCTTACTCCAAGAATGGTAGCCGTGAACAAGCTGGAAAAGCCTTCCGGAGTCTATGTGTATGAGATATTAAAAGAAAGTCTTGCCGAAAATAAAAACCTCATACCGGTGATATCATTGTCAGGTTCGAAGATTCGCCAATCGGCAGCATCGATGACCTTCACCGTTTACTTACCCGTGAGAAAATAGGCATTTCCGCAAACATAGGTGTTTTACGGCAAGGCAGATTGGAAAGTGTGACAGTGGTTCCGTCGGAGGTGGTTTGATCCTTAATCCATGGTAAGTCAGCCGCTATGCCACGTGTTCCGGAATATTCGATTTAATACTGATTATCTGTAATCACTTACCCTATGCCCCGGTTCTTTCCCTCCCCACATTCGGGTAGGACAATGAATCAGCCAACAATACTTCTGCTCCGGTGTTTTGATGATGAAGCAGAATGCAGGCATATTGGCTCAGATACTGATTAGATTTATATGTCTTTCTTACTGTAAAGTTTTTAGGATTTGAATTTAGGTTTCGCGTATGGAATACAAAGATTACTATAAAACTCTTGGCGTTGCAAAAAATGCCAGTCAGGATGAGATAAAGAAGGCTTACCGCAAGCTTGCGGTAAAATTTCACCCTGATAAAAACCAGGGAAACAAGCAGGCGGAAGACCGCTTCAAGGAGGTCGGAGAAGCTTATGAAGTACTGAAAGATCCGGAGAAGAGGAAGAAGTACGACCAGCTTGGGGCAAACTGGAAACAATATGAGCAGGCCGGAGCAAATGCCGGCGGCGGTTTTGGAGGGTCACCGTTTACAGGCCGGGGCCGTAGTGGCGGAGGACAGACTTTTTATTATGAAGGAGACATGGGGGATATGTTCGGAGGCACGGAGGGCGGGTTCTCTGACTTTTTCAATGCCTTTTTTGGAAATATGGGCGGCGGGCGCCGTTCAGATCCTTTCAGAAGCCGGAGCCAGAGCATAAAAGGCCAGGACCTGCGGGCTGACATGGTTATCCCGCTCGAAGAGGCTTATCATGGCACTTCGCGTATTCTGAATGTGAATGGTCAGAAATTGCGCATAACGACAAAACCGGGTGCCTACGACGGCCAGGAGTTAAGAATCAAGGGGAAGGGTGCTCCGGGTATGAACGGTGGTCCAAACGGTGATATTTATATTCGCATACATGTTACCCCTCATCCGGTATTCAGGCGCGACGGCAACGACCTGGTTATGGAAAAGGACATCGACCTGTACACCGCGGTGCTTGGAGGAAAAGTTGAGATCACTACCCTTTCGGGAAAGGTCAGTGTGCCTGTGGCAAAAGGGTCACAAAACGGGACCAGACTCAGGCTGAAAGAAAAAGGAATGCCGGTATATGATCAGCCGCAGAAATCCGGAGATCTCTATATCAGGCTGAACATCATTATTCCCTCTAAACTGAGCAAAGAAGAAACGGAACTCTTTCAAAAACTCGGGAATTTAAACAAACGGGCATAGAACATTAAAAATGATCAGGATATGGTGTCAATTATTCAATATTTTCAGTCCGGACAGCAGAACCCATTCCTGAAGGATTTCACAGACCGGATGGAGGAACTTCGTTACCGGTATTATGCCAGTGAACTCCTTGTCCAGCTGTTACATTCACCCGATTTCGACCTGAACGAGGCTGTCAGGAAGGCCATGGCTCTCTGTAAGCTTTCGGGTATTCGGGTTCAGGATCACTTTACGGCTGTTTACCGTTCAGAATTCGGCGGACTGGCCAGGGACTGGAAGCTTTCGGAGCTGGCATGCGGCTTTGTGATCATCAGTTTAAATGCCGGAAATGATGAAGCCCGTGACATCCAGGAAGCGTTCATCCATTATCTCGGACTGTAGGATGAAAGGATGCTGACAAGCTCTTCCCTGGAGGTAAGCCCCGACTTCCTCCATGAAATCCCACCGTTCTTAAAGAGGATAAGGGTTGGTATACTCCGGATCTGGTAACGCCCGGATATGCCGGGATTTTTATCCACATCAATTTTGATGACCTTTACCTTGTCACCAAGTTCTCCGGCCACCTGTTCGACGATCGGAGACTGAACCCTGCAGGGCTGACACCATTCAGCCCAAAAATCCACTAAAACCGGGATGTCTGAATCAATAATCGTGTTAAAATTCCCTTTCATACAGGTTATTATTAAAAATTTCTATTGTGGAAGGATTAACGGGCCGGACAATCCGGCAACCTGGATTTAGAATGGTGCACCTGATTCCTGTTTCATTTCACGGTGAATGATTTTTTCCGCCATCAAGGGAGCATGGCGGTACAGCCAGGTGATAAGCCTTCCTTCCGTAGTCAGCGTGATATCCTTCTTTTTATGTATGATACCTTCCACTACTTCTTCGGCCACCCGTTCCGCTGTCATTAGACTGTCTTCCTCCCTGGGTGTGCTTACCTGTGGAAATCCCCGGCCATCAAGGGCTCTGTGTCTTATGTCGGAATTTGTAAATCCCGGATGCACCAGCATAACATGAAGTCCTTTACCTATGTTTTCTATCCGCAAAGTCTCAAGAAACCCGTCAAGAGCATGCTTGGAGGCCACATAGCCTGTACGGCCGGGCAAAGGTGTAATACCGCAAATGGAAGAGATACCCACTATGCTTCCCCTGGACTCGAGCAGGTATGGAAATGCAAATCTTGTGCAGTATACCGAACCCCAGAAGTTCGTATCCATAAGCTTTTTCAATACAGAGATACGGACATCGCTGAAATTTGCCCTCATTGAGATTCCTGCGTTATTTACCAGGATATCCATCTGGCCATATGCCTGTATCGTTTTATTTATAAGGACTTTGCATTGCAATTCATCGGATACATCCGTGGGTACCGACAGTGCCGTTCCTCCCCTTTTCACAATGTCACCGGCAAGATCATCCAATATACTCCCGTTACGTGAAGCCAGGACAACTTTTGCCCCTCTTGCAGCCAGTTCGAGGGCGATAGCACGTCCGATTCCCGATGAAGCACCGGTGACGACAGCCACCTTGTTCTTTACCGTCTCTTCCTCATTTCCATAGAAGGACTGAAAATACGATTTTCCAAGATTACGGGTATTTTCAAAGATCAACCCCATCGATGGGAATTCCCATTCACGGTTGGAAATGAGAGGATGAAAATAGTTCTTCATAGTCGCGCCAACTTTGGTTCGTTATATATCCGGACTGGTTATAACCGTCCTTTAGAATACAAACAATCCGGGAAAAAGTTGTTTTTTCATTCATGCTATCCTTCCCTGATTCACCTAATTTAATGATAGCTGAATGATCCTTTTGTGAAGGTCTCTTTTCTCATGGAAACCAAAATCCATATTCATCTTTGATCCGGGATGAACATTTTGCATCATTCTCCGGTTTGACAAGTACGTCCGGGTTGTTTTCAGCATAAGCGCATATCAGGATCCGGCAGTATATTCATCTGATTAAGAAATGAACTTAGATTTTACGCTTTCGTTGCAGGACGATCTCGTCCTGCTAAGACCTTTGGAAAAAGAAGATTTTCAGGAATTCAAGGGGCTTACCCGTGACCGGTCAATGTGGACCTGGTTCACCCACGATTTGTCGGATGAGAAAGTACTTTTGGAATGGGTATCTTCCTCTATTTCTGAAATGACCAACAAGACAAGGCTCGCCTTCACTGTCGTTGAAAAGGCCTCCGGAAAAATTGCAGGTTGCACCAGTTTTGGAAATATCTCTTATCGGGACAAGCGACTTGAGATTGGCTGGACATGGCTCGGAACAGACTTTCAGGGCAGGGGGCTTAACCAGTCCATGAAATTCCTGATGCTGGAATATAGTTTTGAAGATATGCTTTTTGAAAGGGTGGAAAGCAAAACGGATGTTCTGAATGTTCCGGCCCGTAAAGCGCTTGCCCGTTCAGGTATGTCTGAAGAGGGTATACTGAGGAGCCATACGCTGATGACTAACAACCGCCGGAGAGATACCATATATTACAGTATGCTGAAAAAGGAATGGCCTGAGATGAAAATCCGGTATCTGAAGAGTAAAGGCTCAAAATGAAATGGTTATGATCTCTCATTCTTTTGCTCCCTTACGGAAGAAGGTCCTGGAGGGCACAGAGGTGAACTCTTAATACCTAAAGGTCCATCACCGGGTAAAACATAACTAATGAGCATTTTTACTATATTCTCTGTTCTCCCGGAAAAGGTTAAAACGGGCATCCACAGCAAATGGCCTGTGTCTCCGGTAAAGATTTCAGGGAGGGAAAAAAGATTCATGAACCTCCACCTGGCACTTTCAATATCAGGATTGAAAATCTGATAATTAAGATTGTACTTCCATTTATAAGAATTTCTCAAATTATTAAACCAATCGCCATGATGCGTGTTTTACTTCATTATTATTATTTTCATCAGTACATTATGTTCCTTAGAAACCAAGTTTTTTGAACGACATGAAAATTAACCATGCATTCTTAACGTGTAGTAAGTTTTCAATGGAAACTGCGGAAAAATCATCCGCTATTTTTTTGCTGCAGTTTTCCGTTTTCCTGATCCTGTCGTCGTTATCCCTTTCCCTCTATTCCCAGCCAGTGGGGAGCAGCCTTACTGACAGTGTCAGTCTCGATCAGTGCCTGACATGGGCAATGCAACATTCCCCGGTAGTGAAACAGCTGGAACTGGATGAGCGCATTTCACAACAGGACATTCGTATTGCCTATTCCGACTGGCTGCCCCAAATCACATCCAGTGCCAATTATCAGTACTACCTTAAGCAGCCTGTGATTTTTCTGCCGAACTTTTCAGATCCGACGGGACCGAAAACGGAAATCTCGACGGGCGTAAAGAACAATTCGACGGTTACTTTTGCAGCCAACCAGATCCTGTTTAATCCTGACGTGTACCTGGCTGCAAGGACATCGGGCTATTACCGGCAGCAGTCCAAACAAAATACCAGGGACGCGCTGATCAGCCTGGTCGCCGATATCAGCAAGGCCTATTACGGGGTTATCGGGGCCGTTCAGCAGGTCAATATTATTAAGGAAGATATCCAGCGCATCAATAAAAGTCTGCGGGATGCCTATGCTAAATATGAGACCGGTGTAAGTGACGACATTGATTACAAGCGGGCGACCATTTCTCTGAATAACGCCAAAACACAGCTGATCACGGCCGGTGAAAATATGGAAGCCGGACTTCTGAACCTGAAAAAACTGATTGAATATCCGGATGATAAACCCCTCATTCTTAAAAGTGATTTTTCCAGTATGGAGAAGGAGATCAGGATAGACAAAAAACCCGAACTGGACTATTCAAACCGCATTGAATATCAGCTTCTGAAAACCAATATCGAGCTTCAGAAATCCATGGTTGATTATTACCGTCTCGACTTTCTGCCCACCCTCTCCGGATTTGCTACATACAACATTGCCTATCAAAATGATAATTTCTCAGGCCTGTACAGCAGGTCGTTTCCAAATTCGGTGGTTGGACTTACACTCGGCTTCCCTATTTTTCAGGGAACAAAAAGAATCGCCAACCTGAAAAAGGCAAATCTGACTTACGACAGGATGACCCTCGACACCCTTAACCTGAGGAATCAGATGAGTGTTGAATTCACACGTGCCATGGCTTCCTATAAAAGTTACCTGACAGCCTACCTCGCAACCATTAAAAATGAAGAGATTGCCGGTGAAGTATACAATACTGTAAAATCCCAGTATGACCAGGGCATCAAGTCATTCCTGGAGGTGATCGTTTCGGAAACAGACTTGCGGACGGCACAGATCAACCACATCAACACCCTTGTTTTGCTTTTATCAGCCAAAGTAGACCTGGAACGCTCCATGGGCAAAATTTCCGTAAATTATTAACTCCATTCATCATGACAATATCTCCTGTAAAACCTTCAGTTACGCTTATCATATCCTTAGCCTTCCTTTCCCTGGCTTCATGCACTAAGAAGGGAAAGCCGGGAGGGTATCAGGGTCAGGGACAAAATCCGGTCTCGGTTACCCCGTACATTGTAAATGAACAGAGCGTTGCCTATTACGATGTATACCCCGCTACGGTCACCGCATTGCAACAGGTAGAACTCCGCAGTGAGGTGAGCGGTTTCATAACCGGCATCTATTTTAAAGAGGGGTCGTATGTCGAGAGTGGCAGCAGACTCTATGAGATCGACCGGAGCAAGTACCAGGCGGTTTATGAACAGGCCAGTGCAGGTGTGGCCATTGCCAATGCCAATCTTCAGAAAGCACAGCGTGACCTTGACAGGTATACCAGTCTGAACCAGCAGAATGCCATTGCAAAACAGACCTTTGATGATGCCCGGACGACCCTGGATAATGCAAAGACGCAGGTCAAAGCTGCCAAAGCCGAACTGGACAATGCACAAACCGACCTTGGTCATTCCATAATAACAGCCCCTTTCAGCGGCACCATCGGCTTTTCACAGGTAAAGAAGGGAACCTATGTTGTAGCCGGGCAAACACTGATGAATACCATTTCTTCCAATAATCCCACCGGCGTTGATTTCGCCATCGACTCAAAGGAATTGCCTTATTACAGGGATATTGAACGTCAGGGAAAAGGCCAGGTCGACAGCACCTTTCTCCTGATGCTGCCCGACGGAAGCCGCTATGCATCTCCTGGCAGACTTAGTGTGATAGCCCGGGCAGCTGATCCTCAGACAGGAACGATCATGGTCAGGGTCATCTTCCCCAATGAAGACGGAAAACTGAAAACCGGCATGAATATCAGGGCCAGGGTTTTGAACAAAGAATCCGGCAGACAGGTTGTCATCCCCTTCAAGGCTGTAACTGAGCAGATGAGTGAGTACTTTGTATTTCAGGTTCACGGCAATAAGGTGAAGCAGACCCGTATTGAATCCGGGCTGAACCTGGGAGAATATATTGTGGTGCTATCAGGGGTACAACCCGGTGATACCATTGTTGCTGAAGGTATTCGGAATATCCGGAACGGATCTTCCGTTAAGCTCACGAAGCCGGGCGAAAAAGCCGGAAAAGAAAGGGTAACCGATTAATCCTAACCCATTATGATTGCAAACACGTTCATCAAGCGTCCCAATACAGCCATCGTCATTTCCCTGATACTGATTATCCTGGGTGTGATCTCCATTGTTACCCTGCCTGTCAGCCAGTATCCCGACATCACCCCTCCCGTCGTCCAGGTTTCTGCCCGGTACACCGGGGCCGATGCGCAGACAGTGGAGCAGACGGTAGCCACCCCGATTGAATCTTCGGTAAACGGGGTCCCGGGAATGTCTTACATGGAATCGACCAGCACCAACAGCGGGAGTATGGGGATGAATGTTACCTTTGACATCGGCACCGACATTGATATTGCCGCGCTTGACGTGCAGAACCGGGTAAACACAGCAATGCCGCAGGTTGCCTGACGAGGTAAAGAATCTTGGCGTAACGGTAAGGAAAAGGACACCGAGCATCATGATGGTGATTGCCATCTACTCTCCGAACCATACCCACGGGATCAAGTTCATCGACAATTACACCAATATTTTCATACGTGATGCCCTGTTACGGGTTAAAGGCGTGGGTGATATCTTTACCCATGCTGAAGATTTCAGCATGCGGATCTGGCTAAATCCCGATAAGCTTGCTTCCCTTAATATGACCGCCTCCGATGTAATCCAGGCTGTACGCGAACAGAATGTCCAGGTCGCCGCAGGCATTGTGGGTGCTCCTCCCCAGCCTGAGACACAGGCCTTTGAATATACGGCTTTTGTTGATGGCAGGCTTGCATCGATAAAAGAGTTTCAGAATATAGTGGTCAAGACAAAACCCCAGGACGGATCACTGGTCCATCTCAGCGATGTAGCCAGGGTTGAACTGGGAAAATTCAATTATTCAGGCGGTTCCTATGTCGACGGAAAAAAAGGGTCTTTTCTTTTGATATTCCAGTCACCCGGAAGTAATGCCATGGAAACGGCAGATGGAATCTATGCCCAGATGAAAAAACTGAAACAGTCCTTCCCCGTTGATCTCGATTACATCATTCCGTTTGAAACGGTATCGGTCGTAAAAGTTTCCATCAACGAAGTGGTCAGGACACTTGTTATTGCCCTGCTGCTGGTAGCCATCGTGGTCTTTCTTTTTCTGCAGAGCTGGCGTGCCACACTCATCCCCATCCTTGCCATACCCGTGTCCATCGTGGGCACTTTTTCCTTTTTTGGCCCGCTGGGCTTCACCATCAACACGCTGACCTTATTCGGACTGGTCCTTGCAATCGGTATCGTTGTGGACGACGCTATCATCGTGGTTGAAGCCGTTCAGCATTATATCGACGACAAACACCTGAAGCCCAGAGAGGCCGCATATAAAGCCATGGAGGATATTTCCGGCCCTGTAGTAGCCATTGCTTTGATCCTCGCTGCCGTTTTCGTTCCTGTGGGCTTCATCCCGGGAATCGTCGGTAAGCTGTACCAGCAGTTCGCCATCACCATTGCCATCTCCGTTCTTATCTCTGCCTTCGTTGCCCTCACCCTCACCCCTGCCCTCTGTTCCCTGATGCTTGTGCCCAAAAAAACAGAACGACCAGAAGGACCGGCAAACCTGTTCTTCAACTGGTTTAACCGAATGTTTGACAAGGGACTGAATACCTATTCCACCAGTGTAAAAAAGGCTATCCGGGGAGCCCGGTATATTGTCATTCTGCTGGTTCTGGTGTTTGTAGCCACCATTCTTCTGTTCAAAAATAAACCAACGGGCTTTATCCCTACCGAAGACAACGGAAGGCTTTTTATTACCTTTGAACTGCCTGAAGCCGCATCAACATCACGAACCGTTGAAGTATTGCACCAGGTCATGGATTCATTGCAGGTTACTCCGGGCATCGGCCATTTTGCCGGCATTGCAGGATTAAACGTAGTGTCCTTTACGACCAAGTCCAATAGCGGAACGATCTTCACTCAGCTCAAACCGTGGGATGAACGTACCTCCAAAGCCGAACAGTTACAGGGCATTATCAGTGATCTGAACAGAAGATTTTCCGGCATTCAGGGTGCACATATCCTGGTCATCACCCCGCCTTCCATTCCCGGTCTTGGCAGTACGGGTGGATTCAGCTTCGTACTGCAGCAACAGGAAAGTACCGATGATATCCAAGGCTTTCAGCGGGTGGTCATGCAGTTTATGATGGCCGCCAATAAGCAGCCGGAAATCGGAAGTGCTTTCACCTTTTTTACAGCCGGCACCCCCGGATACAAAATTTCGGTCGACCGTGAGAAATGTAAAAAAGCAGGTGTGAGCCTTACCGATGTATTCAGCACACTTCAGACCTTCCTGGGAAGTTACTATATCAATGATTTTACCCTTTACGGGCGTAATTTCAGGGTAGTGGCCCAGGCTGACACTTCTTTCCGTGATGCTGTTACAGCCCTGGGTAAGTATTATGTCAGGAACAACCAGGGCAATATGATGCCTCTAAGCACCCTGATAAATTACAAAGTGATTGAAAGCGCACCGAATATCTCCCATTTCAACCTGTACCGGTCTGCCAATTTTAATGGCGATGCTGCTCCCGGATACAGCAGCGGACAGGCCATAGAGGCCCTGCGCAAAACGGCCGCCGAGGTTTTGCCTGCCGGGTACGGTTATGATTTTTCCGGTCTAAGCAGGGAAGAGATCGAGGCGGGAAAGAAATCGGTGCTGATCTTTTCCATCTCCATCCTGTTTGTTTTTCTTTTCCTCACCGCCCTGTATGAGAGCTGGTCTGTACCCTTTTCCGTTCTCCTTGCCGTGCCGCTTGGGGCTTTTGGAGCTATACTTGCGCTGACCTTTGTACCCAGGCTATCGGATAATGTGTACGCCCAGGTAGGCCTGATTACCCTGATCGGACTGGCTGCAAAAAATGCCATATTGATCGTAGAGTTCGCCAAGCAAAGGGTCGATCACGGAATGGATATTAACAAAGCCACACTTGAGGCCATACGGCTAAGGCTTCGCCCCATCCTGATGACCTCACTGGCATTCATCTTCGGTATCTCACCGCTGATCTTCGCCAAAGGCGCCGGAGCCATTGCCCGCCAGACCATCGGCTGGACAGTGTTCGGCGGCATGCTTGCGGCTACCTTTATCGGAATATTTATGGTGCCTGTGTTGTTTGTAGTGATCACCCGACTGGCCTATGGGAAAAAGAAGCTTGCTCAACTAAAAAGAGAACACCGGCCCGGCGACGACTATCATGTCTGATCATCCTGAGGCCTTATGTTTACAGGAATCATAAGTATTATCTAACCAGATCTTTTTCAGGTGTGTTCCTCTCAGAACGTGTACCCCTGACAAAGCTGGCTCTATTTTCATTTTAATCTCCGATAAATTAAATTTGAAAAAGTTAATTGAAATGGGATATCAAAATTGTTGGTTTAAATAAAGGTTCACGAAGCAAAAAGATATATGCCAGCTCTTTCCTGCTTGATTCGCTCCGGTGCATAACGCAGCCCTGGCTTAACCTGGGATCGTAATTTATAAAGAAGTATCTATGCGGCTTTCTTCTGAAAATAACAATGAGTCCAACAAACGGAAATGATTTGAGATACGAGCTTACCGTCTCATTCAGCATCAGTCTCGCTCTTTTTCTGTTCGCCCTTTTTTTCCGCCCCTTCAATGCCTCCCAATATTTCACGGATAATGCCATTCTGTTCATGGCCGGTTTCGGAGGTATCAACTTTCTGTTCATGTCCATATTTATCAGCTTTATGCCACGAATCATGACGGATTGGTATTGGACCATTAACCGGGATCACAACCCCACCAATGCCACCCTGGCGCTTGTCTGGGTATTTGATACGGTGGCCTATGGTTTTTATATCCGTTACGTGGGCCAGGCTCCCGTCACAATGTTCCTTATGTTCAAGGTCGCTCTCCTGTGCCTGGGCGCCGTGGCAGTCTTAAAAGCTTTATATCTCAACGAGTCACTCAACCGCCAGATTTCACTTCTGAATGAAAAAATCATGAGGAACCAGGAAGTTATGGATCAGTTTGAGACCAATCACCGTAATGATGTCGTTGAAATTTATTCGGATAATCATTCGGAAAAAATATCAACAAGCATCCGGGACCTCATTTTAATTAGATCGGCAGATAATTACGTTGAAATCATTTACATGGATGAAGGCAGAGACAGTCAAAAAACTTATTCGCAATACACTGAAAAATATGGAGTACCACCTGGCAAAATATCAGAAATTCATTCGCTGCCACCGGTCCTATATTATCAACCTTGACTTTGTGGATAAACTGCTGAAGAAGTACAATATTTACAGTATCAGGGTGAAAGATCTGGATGAAGAACTTCCGGTCTCAAGACAATATCTGCTCAGGCTGCGGGAAGCCCTGGAAAAGGATTGATCTATTCCATCCCTTTATCCGGGATGAATCGCACCTGACTTTTTTAATTGCCTTCTATCCCAATTACATGTCGCCTGTCCTTATTTTTTGGACAAAACCGGCCCGGAGTTTAAAATTACCGGAAATTTTCATTTATGAACGTTCTGCTTGTCAATCCCAAATATCCTGATACTTTCTGGAGTTTTACCCATGCTCTCCGTTTCATTTCAAAGCGGGCTGCACATCCTCCACTGGGGCTGCTTACTGTGGCAGCTCTACTGCCATCTGAATGGACACGGAAAGTTGTCGATATGAATGTCAGCCGTTTAAATGACGAGGAAATACTGGAAGCCGATTTCGTATTCATCAGTGCCATGTCGGTGCAACAATCCTCGGCCATCGAAGTTATTCAGAGATGCCGGTCATTGAAAACAAAAATCGTAGCCGGCGGACCACTTTTCACAGAGGAGTTTGAAAATTTTGACATGGTCGATCACCTTATTCTGAATGAAGCAGAGATCACCCTGCCCTTGTTCATCCATGATCTGGAACAGGGTGAAGCCAGGAAAATATATCGGACCAGTGAATATGCCGATATCAGGCTTACACCCCCTCCCGATTATTCCCTGATCCCATTGTCGAAATATGTTTCACTCAGCATCCAGTATTCCCGAGGTTGTCCTTTTGACTGTGAATTTTGCGATATTACCGCCCTTTTTGGACACCGGGTCAGGACAAAAACAAGCGATCAGATCATCAGTGAACTCGAAAATCTATACCTCAGTGGCTGGCGAAGCGGGATATTTTTTGTGGATGATAATTTTATCGGGAACAAATCAAAACTAAAGCATGATTTACTCCCCGCCATTTCCCGATGGATGAAGGCTCATAAGTATCCCTTTACCTTCACAACGGAAGCATCAATCAATCTTTCCGACGATAAAGAACTCATGACGCAGATGGTCAGTGCCGGTTTCTCAAAAGTATTTGTGGGAATAGAAACCCCCGACATTGCCTGTCTGACCGAATGCAATAAAGTTCAGAATTACAAAACGGATCTCCTGCAAAGTGTCAGAAAAATACAGTCGATGGGATTGGAAGTCTTCGGAGGTTTTATCGTCGGTTTCGATAATGATACCGAATCCGTATTTAAAAAGCAGATCGATTTTATTCAGAAGAGTGGAATTGTTACTGCCATGGTCGGACTTCTGAATGCCCCGAAAAAAACCAGGCTTTATGAAAGGATGGAACAGGAAGGCCGGATCACAGGAGATTTTGAGGGAGACAACACCAATTTCTCCATGAATTTCCGGCCTAAGATGGATATGGGCAAATTACTGGAGGGTTATCATCAGATACTGGAAGGGATCTATTCCGGTAAAGCCTATTATACCCGGATTAAAACATACCTGAAAAACTTCAAACCCTCTCCCGGACACAAGAGAAAACTCACGATGAACAACCTTCTTGCCTTTGTAAAATCACTTTACCTCATCGGCCTGATGGATAAGACCAGGAGATATTACTGGCAACTTTTATTCTGGAGTTTGTTCAGAAAACCCTCGGCCTTTGCTTATGCCATAACGTACAGTATCCAGGGGTATCATTACCGCAAAATATACCTGGTTGACTGATCTTAGCTCCAGTCGCGGTCCCATGAATCCCGTTCGTTCCATTCATCTGTCGGGGCAAACAATTTCTCTCCCTTTCTCAGATGTTCTTTTGCAACGTCCTCATTGAGATCGACACCCACGCCGGGTTTGTCGGGCACCGTAACATAGCCGTTCTTCACAAAAGGTTTATCGATGCCCGTCACCAGGTCTTCCCACCACGGATTATCGACCGAATGATGTTCGAGAGCTATGAAATTTTCTGTTGCGGCCGCCGTATGCACTGCGCCGAGCCAGGTTATGGGCGATGATGCATGATGCAGGGCCATGGCAATGCCGTGTTCCTGTGCATAATCACCGATCCTTTTCGTTTCCAGGTATCCTCCTGCCGTCAGGGGATCGGGATGAACCATATCCACTGCCCTGTTCTCGATCAGGTCTTTAAAACCTTCCTTCAAATAGATATCTTCACCGGTAAGAGTTGGTACGTCGACCGATTCTGAAATTTCCTTCCACATATCCGTATACTGCCAGGGCACGAGGTCCTCGAGCCAGGCTACATTATAAGGTTCATAAGCTTTAGCCAGCCGTATCATGCTGTTTACGCCCATGTGCCCGATGTGGTCGATGGCTACCGGGATTTCCCATCCTATGGTATCGCGGACAAGGGCAAGGTACTTCACAAGTTCGGCTGTCCCTTTATCGGTAATCTGAACCCGGGTGAAAGGGTGCCTGGTTAAACCATAGGTACCGGGAGTCTGGCTCCATCCCTGCAAATCGCCCCAGGGTTCGGTATTGTTTAACGTTCCGGGGATATCTTTAATCAGACCGATACCCACATCCATTTTCATGAAAGTAAATCCCATATTGAGGCGGCCTCTCATTTTTTCGGCAAAAAGTTCCGGATCCTTTTCCGTGGGTGTATCCACATAAACCCTGACTTTATCGCGGTATTTCCCTCCCAGCAGCTGGTAAAGAGGCACATTGTAGGCTTTGCCCGTAAGATCCCAGAGGGCTGTCTCAACGCCGGAGACACCTCCGCCCTGCCTGCCATGATTCCCAAATTGTTTAATGATCCTGAAAATCTTTTCAACATTGCAGGGGTTTTCACCAAGGATCCGGCTTTTCAGCATCAGGGCGTAACGTTTGTCGGCGCCGTCACGCACGTCGCCGAGGCCGTATAAGCCCTGGTTGGTATAGATCTTCACGATCGGGACACGGCCTACCTCGGCAATCCGCATATCTGTAATCTTCAGGTCTGAAGGCCCCGAATACCTGTTTACATTCTGGGTGGCATATTCGAGCTGAGCTTCCAGCGGAGACGACATCATCATACCGCCAAGGCTGAGACCGGAAAGACCGGCCAGTTTCATGAATGACCTCCGGTCGAACCCGGATTTCCGGTTTTTTTTGTTATCTGAATCTGACATGGCTGTGTCTGATTTTAAAGGTTAGAACGTTTGAATTCAAGAGTACATTTATAAAAGCTTAAAAAGAATATTAAAATTTTCTTTTAAAGTTAAAGAATCAGAATTAAATTCGGGACTATCTGTGAACGAAATATTCCTACTCAAAGAATCCGGAACAGGGTGAAGAACTGGAAATGTGGAATGAAAGTCCGGAGATCGTTAAACAAGACTACTGACATGAACAGAAAGAAACTGTACCGGACACTGTTATGGATCTCTGTTTTTTTAGCCCTTAGCACCGTCCTTACCCTTATTTTCCATCTCCCTGCTTTCACCGGACCGTTGTTGATCCTGTTTTTCGTCACGCTGGCCTTCAGCGTACGCGGCAATGAATTTCTGAAGGGATTCTCCTACACGATCATGATCTTTGCCGCGGTGACCATCGCCATGTTTTACCCGGGACTGTTCACCCGCTGGGGGCATTTCGAGCTGAAGATCCTGATCGTCCCCCTTCTTCAGATCATCATGTTCGGCATGGGATCTCAGATGAGTTTCAAGGATTTTGCAGCGGTAGTCAGGATGCCTAAGGGCGTTATCCTGGGCCTGGCATGCCAGTTCACCATTATGCCCTTCGTGGGTTATATCATCGCCACTACCTTTGGTTTCCCTCCCGAAATTGCAGCCGGCATCATCCTGATCGGGTCATCGCCCAGCGGACTGGCTTCCAATGTGATGTCATTCATTGCCAAAGCCAACCTTGCCCTTTCCGTAACTCTCACAGCCTTTGCCACCATGCTGGCACCTCTCATCACTCCCACCCTGATGAAGTTCCTGGCCGGACAGTTTGTTCCGGTGGATTTCTGGAGTATGATGCTGGGCATCATTAACATTGTTATCCTGCCCATTATTGCCGGACTGATTTTCAATGCTATCGCCTACGGAAAGGAAAAAAGCAAAAGCATTATCGTACAGATGTCCGTATATTTTCTGATCATTTTGCTGAAGAATTATATTCTCTATTCTACCAGCGATATCGGGATGAAAGCAACGGAATACCAGTTTGTTAAGGATCTTTTCTGGTTTCTTCTGCTCCCGGCAGCAGGCTCATGGCTGTTCAAATCCGTTGCAGCGGGAAGACACGCATTTCTTGACCGCCTCCTTGCCTTTTTCTCCATGGCCGGTATCGGGGTGATCATCACCATCATTACGGCGGCAGGGCGCGACAGCCTCCTGGAGATCGGACTGCTGCTCCTTTTCGCCAGTCTTATTCACAATATTTCAGGCTATTTTCTTGGCTACTGGATCTGCCGCTTTGCCCGTATGGATGAGAATTCCTGCCGGACCATCGCACTTGAAGTGGGCATGCAGAACGGGGGGCTGGCGTCGGGCATTGCCCTGCAAATGGGCAAAGTAGCTACCATCGGGCTGGCACCGGCGGTCTTCGGCCCGCTGATGAACATCACCGGCTCATCACTGGCTACATGGTGGAGAGGTAAGCCCGTTGTTGAAAAAGAAACAATAATGAATGACACACAAGAAATAGAAAGAAAACATCATAAACCTTCATCATCATGAAAAAAACCGCACTAATCCTTTTGGCTCTGGCGAGTCTTCCGCTCACCCAACTCTTTTCCCAGTTTTTTGACACAAAAAATGAACTCACCTACTATACACAGGAATGGAAAGGAGAGCGCTTTCCTGACGGCCGGCCAAAAGTGCCGGACAATATCCTCGAACGCATGAAGAATGTTTCCCTTGAAGAAGCCTGGGGTATCCTCCGGTCGAAAGGGTATTCCAATCAGTTTGCCGGAGACTGGACGATCCTTCATGATGACCAGGTGATGGTTGGCCGTGCGCTTACAGCCTCCTACCTGCCCAAGAGGCCGGAACTTTCCGACAGGCTCACCGAAAAAGGTCATGAGGAAGGGCGTATCGGGGCTATGAACTCCTGGCCGATCGATGCCTTGCAAAAAGGAGATGTTTACGTTGCCAACTGTTTCGGCAAAGTCAAAGACGGCACCCTCATTGGGGATAACCTGGGAAATGCCATCTATGCCAATTCGGGCAATGGTGTAGTGTTTGATGCCGGCGCGCGTGATATGGAAGGTCTTGCAGAAATCGAAGGATTCAACGCATGGGTCAGAGGCTGGGATCCCTCCTACCTCCAGGAAACCATGCTTATGGGTATCAATATCCCGATACGTATCGGCGAAGCCACCGTTTTTCCGGGAGATGTGGTACTGGCAAAGAAAGAGGGCGTACTGTTCATCCCTGCCCATCTTGCAGAAGAGGTGGTGATCCGTTCCGAATTCATCATGCTGAAGGATAAGTTCGGACACCAGATGCTTCGTGAGGGTAAATACACACCCGGCCAGATCGACGGACGCTGGAGCGATGAGATCAAGGACGCTTTCCTGAAATGGATCGATAAACACCCGGAGGAGCTGCCGATGAGCAGGGAAGAGCTGGATGATTTTTTGAAGGATAGGACGTGGTAGGGAGTTAGGGAGTTATGGAGTTAGGGAGTGAGGGATTTAGGGATTTAGGGATTTAGGGATTTAGGGATTTAGGGATTTAGGGATTTAGGGATTTAGGGATTTAGGGATTTAGGGATTTAGGGAGTTAGGGAGTTAGGGAGTTAGGGAGTTGAGTTGTTGAGTGTGAGTTGAGTTGTTGAGTTGTTTAGTTGTTTAGTTGTTTAGTTGTTTAGTTGTTTAGTTGTTGAATTCCTCCCCTAATAATCTGTGTAATCTGTGCAATCTGTGGTGATACCCCCTCTGAATTAAACTCTCCCCCATTCAATCTGTGCAATCTGTGGTGAAAAATATGAAAAGGCAAAGTGTCTCAAGTACTCCCGGAATTAAGTCTTCCCAAATGCCGGAGGAAGCTAACCGAAGGCTTACACTTAAAGTATTATATGTTTCTAATGAAACTCCAGAGTTCTTCATCCGGGGAGGATCAGTTCACCCTACGGGTAAAAACAACACCTGACTTTACCCGTTAATCAAATAAAATGCTTATTTTCAATTATTTATTGAACTAAGAACAGGTGTGTGCTACTGCCCGTGCAGCACACACAGGCGGCACATTATATGTCTGGCCTTTTGCGGTTAATATAAATAAGTTCTAAATTAGCCTACACAATGAATGATTGTCTGCAGATTTTAAGGTCGTTACAGCCCGTACCGCTGAACCGTGAAATAGCAATATACACAAACACAAAATGCCAAAACCATAAATAAGGAGAAACGAAAATGAAAAAAACAACATTGATTTTAGCAGTAATCACTTTAAGCATTGCAATGTTTTCTTGTGGAAATAACACAAACAACAAATCTACCACTGAAAAGAAATCCGATACTAAAGAAATTACCATGGATGATTTAGCAGGCGAATGGGAGTGTACAGATATTACAAATGGATTAAGCCATATGGAGAATATTGCCAAAATGCAACCACATATTATATTTAATAATGAAAATGAAATTCTCTCAAAAATGAAGTTACCCGATGGCAGTTTTGTTTCTCAGAAAGTTGGTTCATTTAGCATTGAAGGGGGAAAAATCGTATCCAAACTTTATGAAAAAAGCCCTTATATGGAAAATAATAAATTAATAATAGATAATCCCTCAGAAGATAATAAACTGATTTATGATAAAATAAATAAGTAAAGGAGACTATAAAATGAAAAATGTAACATTAGTTTTAGCAGTAGCTTTATTAATAGTTTCAACAAATCTTTTTGCACAAAGGAAAACAGATATTGAAGGTAGTAAAGATTATCCTCTGGTGTCAAGATTTGAAGGTTCTGTTATCGAGTATTATAAAGATACAAAATGGGATACTTACAAATTACCCGTTTATGAAGATAACATAACACAACCAAATTATAAAAATCCTGTCACTTTAGAAGGAGAAGTTATCAGAACTCAATATTCTGTACCATCTGACAATAATCCTTCTTATGTTATGAAGAACTTCGAAAAAGCGTTTACTTCAAAGAATTACAAAATTCTTTTAGAAGGAAAACCCGGAGAAGGAATTGAAGAAGGACCGGCTGGTTTCAACGGAGATTTTTACGGTAGTCAGAAAGCTTTAAATCTTGACAAGTTCAGATATGCTTATGAACCAACCGGAGATGGCGATAAAGCAATAATTGTTGCAAAAACAAATAAAGATGGAAAGGCTATTTATATTGTAGAAGTAATAGGTGCTTTTTCTAATACAACATTAATAACTCAGGATGTAATAGAAGTTGAGGAAGCAGAAACAGGAAAGGTTACGGCTTTAGATATTAATAAAGACATAACATCAAACGGGCACATTGCTATTTACGATATTCACTTCGATACAGGGAAATCAACATTAAAAACAGAATCGGCAGAAGCATTAAAAAATATTGCAGAATTTTTAAACGGTCATCCTTCAAAGAAATTTTTAATTGTTGGGCATACTGATAATGTAGGAAATTTTGATGCTAACTTAAAACTATCAAAAGATAGAGCAGATGCTGTTTTGAATGAATTAGTGACAAATCATTCAGTAAAAGCTGAGCAATTACAAGCCTATGGAGACGGTTCTACAGCTCCTGTTGCGAGTAATTCAACTGAAACCGGAAAAGCAAAAAACAGAAGAGTTGAAATCGTAGAACTATAATATACTACTGCCGGTCGGGTAGGCGTCTGATCCCGACTAAGCGGGACCGGTACGCCTCTCCCGCCACTTCCTCCCGAAAGTTTTCGGGAGGTCATGAATACAGCGCTTTCCCGATTGAATAACCGGGACAGGCAATTCAATTGAAGGGGTACGGTTTTATCCATCTCCGAAAACCTAACCGTTTCATATAGTCAAAGGTCAGCCTCCCGCAGAGCGGGACAGGTCGTGCAAAAATTCCCCCTTCGTTGTTAATACCCTATTCTTTTACAAATTACCTGATCAGCAGCGATTTATTTTGAAATAGATCAAAATCCAAGGATTCCAAACGGGGAACGGACCGCAACCAGATGATGATGTTCTGCCTGGGAAGCTCCATTGCCCGGGATTCGTTTGTTCGTGTGGCTGATGCCTTCGCAGATGTTACCGGTCTAAAGGGTGCTGCCCGGAGCAGTACATTAAAACTGTTGCATATACCTTCCGATAGGGAGGGATATATTCAACTGTGCAGGAGTTTTGACAATATTATTTTACCAAACCACCGGGAAGGAATATTCAGCAAGCTGCATACAGAATATAGTCCATGCTGCGGTAAAAGCTGCCGGGATAAAAAAGAAGACGTCACTTCATACCCTTCGGCTCACGTATGCCGCACACAATCGGGGAAAGGGGGTAAATTTAAGGTACATTCAAGATATGATGAGACATTCAAGCAGCAAGACGACGGAGATATACACCCCTATAACTCAAAAAGGCTTTAATCAAATAAAAAGTCCGATGGATGACTTGGATTTGTAAAATTATTGCTATATTTATTTAACTAAACTAAACTAAAGGGGCTGAACACATATGCAAAATAAATGCAACTGTTACATATACTCCTCAAATTTGAGGAGTATATACAATGGGTGTGTTTAGCCACTCGTTGGGCGGTAATTACAAAGAGAAAACCGACACTTGGATTAAATAAAAAAAACCACGTCTTACCTATGCGAACGAAGACTATTAAGCTTTAATCGTATCTGGTGTAACATAGATAGTTAACGGTAATCGAAAACCTTTGAATTATAAAGCAATATGTCATGAATTCCTAAGTTAAATCTGGATTGAAACTTGAGAGAGGGTGTGGATACAAATATACCGTGATTTAAACTTCGATAAATTAAATACAGATGGGCAGGAATGGGATACTGGAATCAAAGTAGACGTCATTCTGGAGATCAAAAATGGATTGATTCATTGGAAAGCTATTAGGTAATTCGCAAGGCACCAATATGTACAAGGAGTTCGAATAATGAAAACGTTGCCGCCAACATCCGGTAAATTTCATTGCCAGGTTCGTTCCTTTATTTTGTAAATTCGTTATTACGATGAATTAATAATATTAACGAAGGCTAACGCCAGCTGGCAACGAAACTTACCGGTAACGCGTTGGGTTGCAATTGTACCGACAAGCCAGCACGATTAAAAGTGAGTTAAATGAGTGAAAAATTTCTTCAAAAGTTTAGTTTTTATGATTATGAAAATGTTTCTATTGATTATAGTATAAAAACTAAATTGTTAGATTTGAACACTTTAGTTGATTATATAAAGATTAATCCGACTCGAGGATATAGTAAAGCTGAAAAATATATTGGAAAGCATCTTAATCCTTCAACAAAGAAAATTGAAACATCTGAGAGGCAACGGCCATGGACATTGTGGGTTTATAGCACAAATGGAATGGTGACGAGTAAGAGATTTGATGACCATGCAGAACACTTGATTCTAAAGGTGCAAAATGCAAAAGGACAAATAAAGGAATTTATTAATCAGCCTGACAGGTTTGAGATAATGATACAGATTTACTTATCGGTTTATAAAAAAGAGAATTATTTTGGATTTGGGATTAAGTCTGATTTATTTGGCAAATTGATTGAGATTACGAATTTTATTGAATGGAGAACTAAGTAATTGGTTTAATGATGAAAAAACATTGTTGTGAGAGCATGAAGTATCATTGTGAATTTAAATGCGAAGTTCACAATGACCCATTTGATTGTCCTGACAGAATAATTTATTTTTCAGAAGAAACCAATGAATATGGAATAATAATACATGATGGGGGTAGCTCATGGATTTCGATCAAATATTGTCCATGGTGCGGTAGCCAACTAAATTTCATTAAAGAGGAAGCTGATTAGAAAACAACTGCAACCAACAGCGTATATGTGCCACAGCTACCTTTTACGCTTCGAATAAGTCAATTCTGAAAAAATTACATATCTTTATTTTTACGACGCTCAGTCGCAGGTAGCTGCGTCACATATACGTAAACGTTAGGCGCAAATAATGAAGAAACTACATACTATATTAATTCTAATTACGCTTGAATTTTTAATAGGATGCACTAAAAAAGCAACTCGAATTGATTTTCATGGGTATTCCATTGGCTCAAAGGTTGATTCATCCTCAATTATCGATTCAGAAGATACTGATACAAAATTCAAGATTTTACATAGTAAATCCTTCCCAAATATTGTTTTAAGAACCTACGCTGATACAGTTATTAGTATTGTGGCAAATTTAAATAATGAGGATGATGCTTTGAATCTAATTGAGGAAATAAATACTTCTCTCAACAGGACTTATGATAGCACCTATTATCCTGTCTCTGCGCAATATTGGGAAGATTATGAATATTCTTGGAAAGATCCATATTATGGAGATATGATACGGTTAGTAAAAAGTAGTAGAATTGGTGAAAATGAGTTCCACTGGTACCTTGAAATAACAAATGATAGTCTTTTTCGGGTATTAGATTTGAGATATGATAAAGATAAATAAGAAATTATCAGCGCCTAACAGCATATATATGTCACAGCTACCTTTCACCGCTTCGAATAAGTCAATTCTGAAAAATTACGTATTTTTATTTTAAGACACTCAATCGCAGGTAGCTGCGCCACATATACGCGAAACGTTAGCCGCAAATGTATGAAAGTAATAACCACAACAATATTGATTATTTTCCTTTGTATGTTCTCTGCATGTAATAATGATGAATCAAATTGCCGGTATAAAGTTCATGGATATTACATTGGAGATACTATAGATAATAATTTTGAGATTACTAAAATTCAGAACTGCCTATCCCTTTCGGTCAAGTAAAAAGGTGTAACTTTACAGAATGAGTAATAATGAGCATTATCCGAAAGATTTTCAAGAATTCTTAGCACAATTTAAGACCGACGAAGATTGCTGGAATTATATTTTTGAAATTAGATGGCCAGATGGCTATATATGTCCGAAATGTAAAAACAGTAATAAATACTGGCTGACAGAGCAAAAATTGATTCATTGTTCTTCTTGTGGTTATCAAGCGTCTATTACGGGAGGAACAATTTTTCATGGGACAAGAAAACCCTTATTACTTTGGTTTCATATAATGTGGTGGGTTGTTGCACAAAAGACTGGTGCAAGTGCCAATAATTTAATGGATTTTATGGGCTTTGGATCATACGAAACCGCTTGGTCCTGGTTGCAAAAACTTCGAAGAGCTATGGTAAGATCCGGAAGAGATAAGCTTTCGGGAGAAGTCGAGGTTGATGAAACTTATATAGGAGGAAAAGAAATTAGCAAAGGAAAACAAGGAAGAGGTGCTGAAACAAAGACTTTGGTGGTTGTAGCCACTGAATGTATTGGGAAACAAATAGGTCGAGTTCGCTTTAAGTGTATACCTGAAGCCTCTGGAAAACATCTTTTGCAATTTATTGAAGAAAATATTGAACCGGGGAGTACAATAATAACAGATGGTTGGACAGGATATAGCTCTTTGTCTAATTCTGAGAAATATAAACATGAAACAAAAGTTATTTCAGGAACTGGGA
>CAVXSF010000034.1:0-119221 GCA_963764345.1 uncultured Bacteroidales bacterium
CCAAACAAAGAAGGCGGTATTTTATCAACAAATAGCTCATTGCTTCTTAATAAAAACCCTTGAAAATATTAGGGTTACAGGGATTTATTTGCCAAATTTGCTATATGCAAAACGGGCAGGAAATATCATCCGAAACTCAGGTTGTTTCTCTGGCACAATACCAAGAGTTACTGGCAGAAAATATGTACCTGAAACAGGAACTTGCCCAGCTTAAAAGGATGATCTTTGGCAGTAAAAGTGAACGCTATGTTGCCAGTGATCCGGGACAGTTAAGCCTGGATTTGGGTATGGCCCCCCCTCTGGCGGCTGAGCCACAAACCGAAGAGATCACATATAACCGCAAGAAGTCGGAAGGGAACAAAGGATCAGCCAAACGTCTTGAATTGCCGTCACACCTGCATCGTGAAGACCATGTCATAGAACCTACTGAAGATATTACCCAGGCAAAAAAGATCGGAGAACTGGTCACAGAAGTTCTGGAGTATGTGCCGGGTAAATTTTATGTGGAACGTTATATCCGTCCCAAGTATGTACTGCCGGCAGAAGAAAAAATTGTAGTGGCTGAACTGCCCAGCCTTCCCATACCTAAAGGCAATGCTGGACCGGGACTGCTGAGCCATCTACTGATCAGCAAGTTCGTGGATCATCTACCATTTTACCGTCAGGCCGGGCAGTTCAAGCGTCAGGATATTACCATCGCCGAATCGACCATTAGTGGTTGGTTTACGGCATCCTGCCGTTTGCTCGAACCGCTGTATGAGACCTTAGTAAAGAAAGTCCTTGAAAGTGATTACCTAATGGCCGATGAAACGCCTATCCCGGTACTGACAAAAGATAAGCCGGGAGCCACGCATAAAGGTTACCACTGGGTCTATTACTCACCCGAGCATAAACAGGTATGCTTTGATTACCGCAGAAGCCGGGAACGAGCGGGACCGGAAGATTTTTTACAATCATACCAGGGAGCATTACAAAGCGATGGGTATGCTGCCTATAATGAATTTGAAAAAAAGGAAGGGATAACCTTACTATCATGCATGGCTCATTCCAGGCGGAAATTTGAACAGGCCAAAGACAATGATCCTGACAGGGCGGCATTTGCTCTGGGAAAGATACAGCAGTTATATGCTATAGAGCGCAAAGCACGTGAGGAAGGTTTATCTTACACTGAAAGAAAAAACCTGCGCCAGGAACAATCTATTCCAATACTTAAGGAATTGGAATCCTGGATGAAAGAACAGTTACCGGAAGTACTTCCCAAGAGTGCCATTGGAAAAGCATTAACCTATACATTGACCCTTTGGAAAAGGCTGGTCAGGTATACGGAAAACGGGAAATGGGAAATTGACAATAATCTGATCGAGAATAGCATCCGTCCGGTCGCACTCGGAAGAAAAAATTACATGTTCGCAGGGAGTCATGAAGCTGCCCAGCATGCCGCCATAATATACTCTTTCCTTGGGACTTGTAAAATCAATAATGTAGAACCATTTACATGGCTTAAAAAGGTTCTTACCTTGTAAGCCTTCGGCCAACTGCATCTTGAAAAAACACACCTGATAAGTTAGCTTTGCTCCAAAGCATGAATTTATGAAAAAGGAGCAAAGAGAACAACAGCAGGGGAAAATGTTTTCCCTCATAGAAAAATGGCAGGATAGCAACCAAACTCAAAAAGTTTTTTGTCAGGAACATGAAATTAAGTTGGCCACCTTTCACTATTGGCAGAAAAAATACCGGCAGCGAGAACAGGATAACCCTTCAGGTTTTATTCCTATAGAGATATCATCATCCGGAGCCAGGGTTGTGGAGATCCGATATCCTAACGGGGTAATCGTTCAGCTTCCGGCACCTGACCTTCGGCTCCTGAAGCAACTGGTCAACCTGTAAGTACGGTAATTAGGATGTTTACATTGACCTCGACCTACCGGTATTACTTTTATGCCGGGCCGACAGATATGCGCAAAGGCTTTGACGGTCTGTGCGGACTGGTTCACCTGGAGCTTGGGCGAAGACCGGTGACCGGTGAAGTGTTCGTCTTTGTAAACCGCCAGCGTGACAAGATCAAATTGCTGCACTGGGAACTGGGTGGATTTGTGTTGTATTACAAGCGACTTGAGCGAGGTACTTTCGAAGTTCCAAAGGTAAAACCCGGCGAGAAAACCTGTCAGATCACCTGGTCGTCACTGATGCTGATGATTGAGGGAATTATGATTGAAAAATCCAAACAAAGAAGGCGGTATTTTATCAACAATCAGCTCATTGCTTCTTAATAAAAACCCTTGAAAATATTAGGGTTACAGGGATGTTATTTGCCAAATTTGCTATATGCAAAACGGGCAGGAAATATCATCCGAAACTCAGGTTGTTTCTCTGGCACAATACCAGGAGTTACTGGCAGAAAATATGTACCTGAAACAGGAACTTGCCCAGCTTAAAAGGATGATCTTTGGCAGTAAAAGTGAACGCTATGTTGCCAGTGATCCGGGACAGTTAAGCCTGGATTTGGGTATGGCCCCCCCTCTGGCGGCTGAGCCACAAACCGAAGAGATCACATATAACCGCAAGAAGTCGGAAGGGAACAAAGGATCAGCCAAACGTCTTGAATTGCCGTCACACCTGCATCGTGAAGACCATGTCATAGAACCTACTGAAGATATTACCCAGGCAAAAAAGATCGGAGAACTGGTCACAGAAGTTCTGGAGTATGTGCCGGGTAAATTTTATGTGGAACGTTATATCCGTCCCAAGTATGTACTGCCGGCAGAAGAAAAAATTGTAGTGGCTGAACTGCCCAGCCTTCCCATACCTAAAGGCAATGCCGGACCGGGACTGCTGAGCCATCTACTGATCAGCAAGTTCGTGGATCATCTACCATTTTACCGTCAGGCCGGGCAGTTCAAGCGTCAGGATATTACCATCGCCGAATCGACCATTAGTGGTTGGTTTACGGCATCCTGCCGTTTGCTCGAACCGCTGTATGAGACCTTAGTAAAGAAAGTCCTTGAGAGTGATTACCTAATGGCCGATGAAACGCCTATCCCGGTACTGACAAAAGATAAGCCGGGAGCCACGCATAAAGGTTACCACTGGGTCTATTACTCACCCGAGCACAAACAGGTATGCTTTGATTACCGGAGAAGCCGGGAACGAGCGGGACCGGAAGATTTTTTACAATCATACCAGGGAGCATTACAAAGCGATGGGTATGCTGCCTATAATGAATTTGAAAAAAAGGAAGGGATAACCTTACTATCATGCATGGCACATTCCAGGCGGAAATTTGAACAGGCCAAGGACAATGATCCTGACAGGGCGGCATATGCTTTGGGAAAATACAGCAGCTATATGCTATAGAGCGCCAGGCCCGTGAGGAAGGTTTAACTTACACGGAAAGAAAAAGCTTGCGCCAGGAAAAGGCTATTCCAATACTGAAGGAAATGGAATCCTGGATGAAAGAACAGTTACCGGAAGTACTTCCCAAGAGTGCCATTGGAAAAGCATTAACCTATACATTGACCCTTTGGAAAAGGCTGGTCAGGTATACAGAAAACGGGAAATGGGAGATCGACAATAATCTGATCGAGAATAGCATCCGTCCGGTCGCACTTGGAAGAAAAAATTATATGTTCGCAGGGAGTCATGAAGCTGCCCAGCATGCCGCCATGATATACTCTTTCCTTGGGACATGCAAAATCAATAATGTAGAACCATTTACATGGCTTAAAAAGGTTCTTACCTTGATCCCTGATTACTCAATACAGAAACTGGAAGATCTGCTTCCGGGAAACCTCCCGCTATCGGAATAAAAAATCTTATCATTTAATTTTTGATAGGGGTGCAGTTAGCCGAAGGCTTACCTTACCTGATGCCTGATTACTCAATACAGAAACTGGAAGATTTTGCTTCCGGGAAACCTCCCGCTATCGGAATAAAAAATCTTATCATTTAATTTTTGATAGGGGTGCAGTTGGCCGAAGGCTTACAGATTGCGTGGTAGTTTCCTGTTAAATCGCTACGCAGTTTAAGCGGGCTGCAAAACTTGATATTTTGCACTTTGCCTGCCATTACTTATACAAAATGTTGAGTGACGTTATTCCTTAATTCATAAAAAAATCTTTTACTCCACTCAAAATACTTTGTGCTGCGTATGAAGCCAAAATCAAGCCCATAATTTTACTAATTACAATAATACCAGATTCTCCTATTTTCTTTTGAATGAAATTCGATGCAAGCAATAAAGTACATGTTATTGTTACGACAATTAAAAGCATTAATGTCGTAGTCATTTGTTGGGTTAATGTATAAATATGATTATCTGTTAGCAATACAACTGCCATTATAGCACCAGGTGAGGCTATTGAAGGAACTGCAACAGGAAAAATGGTTACATGTTTGTAATCTTTTATTAAGTGTTTTTCAGATTCTGGTTTTCCTTCCCCAAATATCATTGTAAGAGCAAATAGAAATAAAATTACTCCACCCGAAATTTGAAAGGCTTCAAGGGTAATGTCCATACCCTCAAGTATAATCTGACCAACAACAATAAAAAACAAAAGGACTAAAAAAGCAGTAATTGAAGCGTTAACTGCAATTTTTCTCTTATGTTTTTTATCAAAATGCTTGGTCGCTTCTAAATAAACAGGAATTGAACCTAAAGGGTCAATCACTGCAATTAACAATAGTATGGTGTTAATTAATTCTTTCATATTATTCAAATACCGATACTCCTCTTGTTATAAATGATATTCCTTGTTGACCATATGTTGAAATCATTACAGCCTCAAACAACGGCGGATTTTTATCATTTATTTTTGCCCAGTCAAAAACGAAATTTGCTCCTGAACCTCCTTCAATATCTTGTTCTTCTATTATTATTTCTAAGGTTTCTAGAGGTTTTAAATAAATGGGTTTTTTAATATACTGTCTAATGTTATCTCCAATGGTATTATAATAATCAGCTTTTAAAATATAAACTGAATCGGTCAGTGAAATATTCCGAATACTAACAGTAATTGTAAGGTCAAAAGTCCTATGCTCGTGAACATGATATATATGAGAGTAAATAGGGAGATAGGTTTTCCCTTGAAAATAGTCATCAAAGTTGTCGATATTAGTTTGTTTACTTTTCCAGTCAGCCTGCTTAATCGGATATTTATCGGTTTCTTTTCCGCTACAAGCATTAATAATCAGCGCAATAGCTAATATTTTAAATGTATTTTTCATATATATAAGTTTCTATTACCTGGTCATAAATTTACAATAAATTATTCTATAACGACATCGGTCTTTTTTTAATGGCACACAACGTGAGTCTCCCGCCGAGCGGGACATGTCGTGCAAAAACTCCTTTTAAAATTAAATTTAAGCTATTACAGCTAAATAGCTAGAATATACGATAGATTAATTTCTGTATTTTCAGTTGTGCTGACTTTTTTCAATATTCTCAAAATGTCCAATATAGGCCTTAGAATGAGCTGTTTTTGAACGCTAAATGTAAGTAAACACTTATCCCTAAGCGCTTTAATAATCTTTTCTGCTCCAAGGATCGAGATACACCGGCTCAGGTTATATCCAATAAACATCAGTCCGGCCTCACCCAATACTTTCTCTTTACCCCGCACCAGGGTAAACGTGAACCCGCGTTGTCGCTTCAAGGTACCGAACTGTTGTTCTCTTTACTTATCTCCATGAACCATTCCCTTGCAACTGGGTCAAAACGGCTATGATCAAGACTCTTGATCAATTGAACAGGCTTTGGATCATAAAAGAACTTTAATGATAATTCATGATTCCCTCGATAATGTGTGATCCGGATCATTCGCTCCGGCTCTTCTTCGTAAAAATCACGCAAAACACTCTTAGGGGTTATATCCCGAAACAACAGTTTACCATCATAAAGATTGTTCAAATGCTTCGTAAATTCTGGCATCGCTTTTATATGCCAGCTTTGCATCATCGGACTCCATCGGATTCCCGGTAAATCCCGTATCATGCGTAATGTATCACGGCAGAAAGAAAAGTGTAAACGAATCCTGATCTCACCGTTATACCGTATTTTTTCAGCATCAACGATATGGTTCATGTCTTCCCTTTTCCTCTTAATGGAAAAAAGATAAAAAATCAGCATGCCGACCAGCAAAAAAACAATCTTCATGTTTTGATGCGGATTGATTATATTTAAAATCTAATATTCAAATCAAACAGGAGACAAATATGGTTAACCGGAGACGTTTCATTAAAAATGCCGGCCTGGGTATGGCCGGACTTAGTTTATTGCCTGTTATGAAGGCAGCCGATTTGAATGATATGAGCTCCGGCCCTTGCGTCTTACCGCGAAGCACGCCCGAGCAACAGGGCATTTCTTCCGCTGTCATTCGACGGTTTCTGAATGCGGTGGAGAATAGCGGCCAGGAATTTCACAGCCTGATGATACTGAGGCACGGGAACGTTGTGGCCGAATGCTGGTGGGCCCCTTATTCTCCGGAGCACAGGCAACAGTTGTATTCAGCCAGCAAAAGTTTTACCAGCACCGCCATCGGTTTCGCTGTCTCAGAAGGCTATTTAACGGTGGACGATCCCATTATTACGTTTTTCCCCGAAATGCTGCCGGATAATATCAGTGACAACCTGGCCAACCTCAGGGTTAAACACCTGCTGACCATGTCGGTAGGGCATGCCCAGGATTCGATCAGGACCCTCGAAGCCTCGCCGGAAGGTGTTCCATGGGAAAAGACGTTTTTAAGCATTCCCGTGGAATTTGAGCCGGGCTCGCGGTTTTTATATAATTCGGGGGCAAGTTTCATGCTGAGCGCCATCGTTAAACGCGTCACCGGATATTCGGCCCAGGAATACCTGCACCCGAGGTTGTATGAACCACTTGACATTGCCGATGCCACATGGACAGAAAATTTTGAAGGTATTAATATGGGTGCATCGCATCTGCGGATGAAAACCGAAAACTTGGCAAAATTCGGCCAGTTGTTTTTACAGAAAGGAACATGGAACGGGAAACAGGTGATCAGCAAGGAATGGGTTTCCAGGGCTTCTTCAAAACAGATTGAAAACGGCCATAACGACAGTAGCTGGGGATTTGGTTACGGATACCAGTTCTGGATGAATCCTCCCGGCGGGTTTCGTGCCGACGGTGCTTTCGGACAGTTCAGCATGGTTTTCCCGGAACAGGATGCAGTGGTCGCGATAACAAGTGAAAGCATCGATACAAAGACAACGATGCAGATGGTTTGGGATATCCTGGTCCCTGGCATGGAAAACGAACCGATACCCCCGGCAGTGACTGAGCTGAAACAACTTCAGCACAAACATGGAGGAATTAAAATATATTCCGCCGCAAATGAATCGGCATTCCCCGATCGCACCAAAAATCTCGGGAAAGGAATTTGTTCTTGAGGACAATCCGTTTAATGCAAAATCGGTGTCGTTTGTGTTTGATGAGGATAATACCTGCCTTTTTACATTAAAAGAAGAGGGCAAACCGGACATAAAAATTACACACGGAATAAATTCCTGGATCAGGGACGGAAATTACAAACCACGGCCACATTCGCTGTTTTCGCTTGCGCCGCATCGATTTTGACTCGATAGTTGCCGCAAGCGCCACCTGGAAAGACGAGAAAACCCTGGTGCTCACCTGGCGTTTTATTGAAACCGTTCACGGGGACACGCTTACCTGCGTTTTTGACAACGACACTGTAACCATCGATTTTTTATTCAGTATAGCCAGGTTACGCAATGAAAAGGACAGCAGGAAACCTGTTTCAGGGAGGATGAAGACAGTTTAGTACCCTTTATGCGTGACTTCTTTTTTCGGGGCCTGGCTTATCCCTGGTATTGCCGAACACCCGTGATAATCAATAGCTGTAATCCAGCACACCGAAAGCCCACTGACAACCGTTATCCCCGAGTCGGTTCATTTCGGTATATAAATACCTGTTCCTGGTAATACTTTGATAAACTCCATAGGTATTTTTTCAAAGGCAGGAATGAAATTCTCTTTGATAAGTCACATTTTATTCCTTCCCAAACCCGCGAAAACGGGTTAAGATAACCGGAAAATTGGTAAATGCCTATGGGAATAGGTTTAAGAATGGTTTAAGGTTGTTTCCTTCATCCACCATAGCCTTGGCAAAGGTGGGAGATGGTTGCAGAATAGTTCCAGGGTTATGGATATTAGTGCCGAAATGGGTTACCCATTCAGGGGTCAGGAGATTGGGTTAATGCTATAGTTGAAAATGGTTTAAAGCCGTATAAAAATGGGTTAAATTGCCCTATAAAAATGGGTTAATTGCCCTTTAAAAATGGGTTAATGCCCTATAAAAATGGTTTGAATGCTATATAAAAACGGGTTAATTGCTACTCAGTCAAAGACACGGTTAAGAGTGGTTTGATGGATCGGTTTCAATAACCCGATAGCTATTCTGGTAGCTTCGCTGAGCTCGTCAGTCAAAGACTTCCTCGGTTCAGGGTTGTTCCATGTTGTTTCATGTTACTGTTGCTGAAAACCGATCGTGACCTTAATAGCAATTCGGGAACAGATGAACAGACGAATTTCGAATTATTGAATGCCGCCAAACTTCGAACTTCGAAATTCCTCTGTTGGATATTCCATATTCCTCTTACTTGAGAATAGGATTCCTTTTTGATAATATCATAAATATCACTTATTAGCTCTTTATAAATCTGTATTTCTTGTTTTTCTATTTTTCTTTTTTCATTTCAATTATTACGTAGGGGTGCAATTTAAATTCCAAATACGACAAGTACAATTTCACCAATGGCATAGCGTAAATAAGCCTTTACTTTATTTTCGGATGCAAGTTTTTGCCAGATGTCCCTAAAAATTTTCATATATTGTATTTAATTCATCTATAAGCATTTGTGTTTTATCTTTTTGGATCATAAGCAAAGCGCTATGAAGATTTGCTAAAAGGTACCTGTAGTTTATTAAGTTTATCATTGTAAGCTGATTTTCCGGATTTTCGAGTTGGGAAGCAGTAATAGCCTTTAAATTACTTTCGTTCAAATGGACGTAATTAGCTAAGGTGTCCTTTCCATTTTGGCTTAGTATCTTCGAATGTCAACAGTTCATCATACGCAGTAGACGATTGAAGTTCACTCAATCTGATTACACCGGGAATGAAAACCGCATCAGTAAATAAATTATTGTTTTTATTGATGATCAGCTCTAAACGTTCTAATTCCTGGTAGTATTCTATTAAATCTCCCTTAAATTTAGTATCGCTGATAATGTCAACATTTCCGGATGAGATCAGTTCGGTATATGTAGGATTGATTTTTACAAACGTTCTCCGGCTTGTTAAACTTCCAATGGCTGAGGTAAAAGAACTGTCAACTTGAAACTGATGATGTTTTTTGTAATACTCCAATAATGGTTTTGCCGTTTCTGAAATATTTAATTCAATATTCATTTGATCATTTATTGATCCTATCTGCTCGGCTAAATCACGTTTTATATTTATAAGATAGACTGACTCTTTATTTTTTTTAATCCGGTTTGAATTCCAGTTATTTATTTGAAGTGCGATCAAAATCCCGATTACCACCAAAACAATCTCACCAACAGCATAGCGCAAATATGCTGAAACTTTGTTTTCGGCAGCCAGTTTTTTACGGATGTTTCGAAAAATTGCTATCATTCGTTTTCTTTTTAGTTTTCTTTCTACAGGGTTTAATATTTCAACATTCCGTTTTTGTATACTTGTGGATTGAATGGAGCGATAGCTTCAAATAAATTCCCGACAGATTCCTGTATACAAATGCAAACAAGGATAACTGTTTATTAAAGACAAAATAAAAGGAGAAATGTTAATGAGAATATTATTCGGAGCAAAGCCTGGCAATCCGGGCTTCTGTCATTCCGAAGGAGCGCAGCGACCTATGAATCCCCCAATCCTTAGCCGACAGCTTTGGTGCTGCCGTAAGATTCAGCTTAAAGCCTCAACAGTCACCGAGAATTCACGTACAAGTGATGATACGAACCCATGTTCGCATGGTATCAACAAGTCGTTCCTCATAAATTTACTCCAACGCTCTTTAGCTTCGCTGAGCTCGTCCTTCGTCCTCGGTTCCAATTGTTTAGTGAACCGCCAGGTATGTGGCCTCCCGGTTACTCCACCGGGGCCTGGTGATGTGAGAGGCTCTCCGATAGGCGCTAGCCGCCAATCGGCAGTCTACTCGATTATGCAAAGTTTATATTATTCAAGTATTCCATCCAACCAATGGATAGAATTTAGCAATAGTTTGTAGTTATCCTTTGCGTCATCTCTATTCATGCCCATTTTCCGATTTCCGGGTTGACCAATTTGAGCTGAAAAAATAGAGGCCTCACCAAAAACGACAATCCTGCCTTTACCATATTCTTTGAAAGCTCCCTGTGACCAGCCTTCAATTTTTCTTATGGGAGTTCTGCTATCAAAAATCCATGCTGTATCAGGCAATAATATCAAACAAGTTTCATCAAACAATAAAATAGGTGTTGCATCATCCGGTATTTTAAAAGCCTGACCTTCCGTTCTTGGAATTTGGTAAATAGTTTCGGTAGAATCCCGTCCTTGTGTAATTACATTTTGAGCTATAGTGCCATTGCTTTTCCAGAAATAGGCAGGATTTACAACATCGATATTAAAGCCATTGAAAAATGTAAATCCAAAGACTGAGGCTAATTCTTTAGCTGCACCAGGCCAAGGCATATGATCCGCTATTAGAAATAATCGACCACCATTTGATACCCACAGTCTGATGGATTCAATCTCTTCTGTGGTGAAGGCTGAAGGAGTAGGTAAACTCCAGTTGTCTGTATTAATTTTATTCAAAGCATTTGCTATTACCAATATTCTTCCTTCATTGAGGGATTTTTCATAAAATGTTCCCTTGTAGGCCTTAACCTGGTAACCATCTTTTTCTAAAACTTTTGCGAAAGGTAAATAGCGTCCGTCTTTTGTATGAAAATTATTATGTCCTTCATCAATGAATACTACAGGTCCATTCCCTGTCGGATAAGCGGGATTTTCGATACTTGGATCATAGTTCAAATCAGGAACTTGCTGTGCAATGGAGTTGTACCCAAACAATAATAATAAGCAAACTGTTAATCCTCTCATTATTAACTGATGTTTTATGGTTAATTTTGCATAACGTCTGCGGTAGGTACAGTGCCGGCATTTTTACAATTTAATTTCGTTTTTAAGTAAGAGCTAATTTAAACAATTAATTTCAGCCTAAGAAAGAGCAAGGCATTGGACCTACCGCTTAGCAGCTGGGCACCTATTCAATTTCATAATCTTCCGAACAGTCTGTCTCCATTGTTATACATGTAAAGCAACCTTTTACAGAATAAGCAGATCCGATAACCCAAAGATCATTTCCACAGCTGCATTTTACTCCGTCAGTCTTTAATTTTCTAAAATGAATCAAGTCTTTTTTTAATTGAACCACATCTGTTTTAGGGTCATTGATTCTCTGTTTTTCAATAAAATTGTCTATTGAAATTGGGACAAATTTATAACTTCCAAATCTAGGCTTAGAACTCATAATGTCTCTTTTTTTCTGGAATTTTTTCTATTTCTAAAATGTTAGCTAATATCTTGTCAAGCGTCATATGCAAGGATTTTAAATCCGGAGGCGAACCGAAAAATAAATCTGTCAATTGGTTTTTGTTAAAACATCGGATTGCTTTCGTAATTGACTTTGCCTTCAACAAATATTCCTGTTCATTCTTACAGGAATCTGCAATAAGTCCATAACGAAGCGTCAAATCGTGATTAAAATTTTCAGCCTCGATTAATATTCCTTTATATGCTTCTGTCGATAATTCGTCTGTATCCATTGGTTATGTGTTTCATTGCCTTGCAGCTAACGAGTAGCTAAACCCACCCATTGTGTTTATTCCTCAAATTTGAGAAGTAAACGTTACAGTTGCATTTATTTTGCATATGTGTTCAGCCCCTTTATTTTAGTTTAGTTAAATAAATATAATTACAATTTTACAAAACCGGGGTATCCATCGGACTATTTATTTGATCAAAGCCTTCTTGTCCAAATGATCTTTACGGTGCTTCATTACAACTTCTATCCTTAAGTAAAGGATTGGTGATAGATAAAAAGCTCCTCCTATTTGCAGGAAACTTATTCATGACCGGGAACAATTGATTCTTCAAAGTGTGCCGGTTTAAAAGCTAAAACTTATCAGTGTACAGACAAGCTTATATTTGAAAAATTAATGCTTTGCACTTGCAGGACGAGGCATTACTTATATTTAGTTAGCGTTTCGCTGTTTATTTTTTTTCTCCATAAAATAATCTTCCTGTAATCAATAAACTTGCAAAAACAAATATGGCAAAAACAAAGCTGCTTAATACCAATTGCATTCCGCCTGAAAGAATGTGTCCGCTTGTACAACCACCAGCCATTCTTGCACCTGCAATGATCAAAAATCCACCGACAAATGACCAGATTACCCGTTTAATAGTAGAACTTCCTTTGTAGGTTTTCCAATTATCATGTATCAATACAAATTTGAAATCTTTCCGGATAAGTGAAAATAAAAGTCCTGAAACAAATGCTCCAAGCAGAAATATCAATTCCCAATGTCCGGGTACATGAACTTTCGAAAAGTAATCATTATTTGTCATGCCAAACAAAGAATCTATTGCATACGGATAGGATGTGGAAGCGCCAATGGGCCTGTCCGAAACAACCTTTAAGAAGATTATGGCGTTTAAAATTGCCAGTGCAATGCCTGTAATCGCCCATTTAAGATCTTTTGTTTTTTCTTTTTTATTTATCCAAAACGAAAAAACGATAAATATTGCGGCTATTATAAAAACAAGAATATAAAACCAGGTCATATTTTCGGGGAACATCGTTTTTAAATAAATATTTCCTAAATCAGGACCTAAAATTCCATGGAAATAAGGTAATAACAGGGTGTAAACAAGTCCGCCAAATAATCCGCCGAGAATTCCAATCATCGCATCAACAGAACCTTCACCGGCTGATACAGGAGCCGTTCCGGGACAATAGCCCAATATTGCCATTCCTGAACCGAATACAATTCCTCCAAGGATAATTCCACCCAGAATAAGTGGTTTAGTGTGGTAGCTTGCAAAACCTAATCCGATTTCTATATTTATTAGGATAGCGCCTACCCCAATTGCAATTAGAATCGCTTTTGCAACGGCGAAATCTTTCCTCAAAGCTAATCCACTTATGGTGTTGAATTTGTTCAATTTGGCATACTGCAAAATTCCGCCAAACAGAATCCCAAAAATGAAAGTCAATGTATTCATAATTATTTTTTTAGTTATATATCCAGTTCAGGATTTTCGACTGCTTACAATCAATACAGAATTATCGTCAAAAAGTTGGGTTTCAACCTAAGATGTGCAATTCCTCTGTATCTGACTGAACCACTCAAATCAGGTTCAGTATTTTCAAGGGAACCGGAAAATTAATCAAAGTGCAAATGTATATTCATGACTTATTATTTCTCCTTACTCATCGAAAATGGAAAATCTTTGTCTTTCACACCCCTGGAATAATCAGGATGATCCGACATCTCCAGGGTTAATGTGCCTCCCTTTATAATTTTCTCATGCAGAATATAATTTGCGGTATACTCTTTCCCGTTCAGTGTCGCTTTATGAATATACACATTATCATGTGAATTTCCCTGTGCTTCAATGACAAACCGGTTTCCGTTGTCAAGATGAAGGGTTATTTTATTAAATACAGGAGATCCCATCACATACTGGCCACTGCCCGGACACACAGGGTAAAAGCCCATTGCTGAAAACACGTACCATGCAGAGGTCTGACCATTATCTTCATCACCACAGAGCCCGTCAGGACCAGGAGTATACAGCTGATCCATTATTTTGCGTACATGCATCTGAGTTTTCCAGGGCTGGCCGGCATAACAGTACAGGTAAGGCACATGTTGCATCGGCTGGTTACCATGTGCATACTGTCCCATATTGGCGACCAGCATTTCATTTATTTCGTGCAATTGAACACCGTAGTAGGAATAATCAAAATACGGGGGGAGGACGAATATGGAATCCAGCATGGTTGTAAATGCTTCTTTTCCGCCCATCAGATCCATTAAGCCCTGTGGATCATGAAAAACGGACCATGTATAGTGCCATGAACAACCTTCTGTAAAAGCATCGCCCCATTTGAAAGGATTAAATGGTGACTGGAATGTCCCGTCCAGATTTCGTCCTCTCATCAGGTTGGTTGACTTATCGAAAACATTTCTGTAGTATTGGGATCTCATCCGGAAGGTATCGGTCACATTCGAGGGATAATTTAATTTCTCCGCCAGGCGGGTTATGCAAAAATCGTCATAGCTGTACTCCAGGGTACGTGCTGCGTTTTCACTAATCTTTACGTTGTAGGGAACATATCCCAGGGAGTTATAATACTTCACCCCGTATCTCCCGAGCGAACTCATCGGCCCTTCATTCTTTGAATTTTTCAGGATAGCTTCCATCAGGATCTTTATATCATACCCTCTGATTCCTTTCAGGTATGAATCCGCAATAATTGAGGCGGAATTAGATCCGATCATGCAATTCCGATGATCGGGACTGGCCCACTCAGGTAACCAGCCGCTTTCCAGGTACGTATTCACCAGTCCCTGCATGATTTGACTGTTCAGTTCCGGAAACAGCAGTGTCAGCAAAGGAAATTCTGCCCTGAACGTATCCCAGAACCCGTTATCGGTAAACATGTATCCCGGGAGCACTTTCTCATTATAAGGACTGTAATGAATGATCTGGTCTTTTGCGTCGAGTTCAAAAAATTTTCTTGGGAAAAGCATGGAATGGTACATAGCACTGTAAAATACCTTCTTCTGATCATCAGTACCTCCTTCAACCTGAACTTTTCCTATGGCCTTATTCCATACTGAAGATGCTTTTTTTCTTGTCTGATCGAATGAATCGGATCCCACCTCCCTTTCCAGGTTGATCTCTGCCTGTTCGAGACTAATGAAAGAAGCCCCGATTTTCATGCAAACTTTCTCATTTCTCCTGGTTTTAAATTTTAATACCGGGCCTATCCAATTGCCTGAGGTTTCATCCTTTCTTAAAAGCTTATCTCCATTCCAGGTATAGGTTGAATCAAATTTTTTATCGAAATAGGCAACGAAGTAAATTTTAAGATTTTTGGGAGTGCCTTCGGCCACATGATGCGCGTACCCGATTACTTTTTGTTCTTCCGGAAGTATTTTTGTATAGGCCAGGGTATCGTACAGGTCAAGAAGAACATAGGCACTATCGGTTTGCGGAAAAGTAAACCGGAACTGAGCGCACCGTTCTGTGGGGGTAATTTCAGTGGTAACTCCATAGTCGCCAAGATATACCTTGTAATAGTCGGGACCGGCAGTTTCAGCCTGGTGAGAAAACCATGATTCCCTGTCCTCAGGTTTGTACTGCAGGCGGCCGGTTATCGGCATTACCTGTATATTTCCATAATCCCTGATCCATGGAGAAGGTTGATGAGTCAGACGAAAACCTTTTATTTTATGGTCGTCATACCGGTAGATACTTTTATAAAACCAACGTGTCGACACCTCCTTATATCCCACGGTCACCGGCGTCCAGAAATTCATACCCCAGGGAAGTGCAATGGCCGGATAGGTATTACCGGAGGAAAAATCAACATCACTGTCGGTGCCGATCAAAGGATTGACATATTGTACCAGGTCATTGTCTGATTCAGGCTGAGCATTCAGAATGCCAGAACTTATTACCAGGCATAGTATGACCAGTACATGAAACAACTTGCGCATCTTCTTATTCAGTTTAGTTTACAATTCAGATTTAATGAATGGATTGCCAATCAAATCTACAAAAAGGATTCTTGATAAAATCATGACGGAATTACATTGTATTTTAGGATGGCAATATCAGTCCGCCCCTGACTTATTCCTGGCAATATAAAAAATTAGTAGTTAAAGTTATAGTTTCATAAATTTTGTAAACAATTCAGAATGGCCGTAATTCACTTTAAGAAAGTAGGTTCCTTCAGGATATTGTTGAATATTTAAAGGTATTATCAGTTTTGTTGAAGGCTTGTTAAGTGTTTCATTCAGCAACTCAACACCGTGAATATTAAAAATTGTAAAATGAACTGATCCGGTGAAATTATTGGATAGATCCATATTGAGTCTGTCACTGGAAGGATTGGGATAAATTAACAATTCATTTTTTCCTGATGAATCCAATTTTATTGATTTATCGCTGACAGTCTGCGACGTCTTTGAAACCAGTTCAAGAATTCCATAGTCATCGGCGTTTTCCCACATATAATCATAATTACCCTCTTTAGTCAAATGATTTCTGTTGGCAGGTGTTGATCCAATAAAAGTTTGTCTTACCGGATTTTCCGGAGTGTCGTCATCACAAAAGGCAAGTGTAAATCCGGAAATTTTTCCTTCATGAAGCTGTACCCTTGAACTATCAATATCCTTATCGTACGTGGTATCATAGGCCATCAGGGACATCTCGTAAGTATAAATGTTGCCATTTTTTTTCATGGCAAATTCCGGAAAATGGGAGGCATAATTCATGGTAATGGCTCCATCAGGCCACCAGTTTTTTCCGTCAATATCGCAAGCATAGAAATCGTGTACAACCTGTCCGTCAGGAGGAGAAGCCGCATCAAGATGATACGAAAAGGCATTCTCTGAATTGTATAAACTTGGTGTCGTACCATCTGATTTAGTATAATCAAATACATGCTCATGCCCTGAATGATCTTCGTCAAAGAATAATTCTATACAATCATAGTCAGGGTAAGTATTGTCCTTTTCATCGTACACATATCCATCAACCCGAATATCATCAGTTATCTCCGCGATAATATACAGGAGATTTGTTTTTGAGGACCATATAATTTTAAACCTTCCATAAAAATCAGTACTATCGATGACTTCATCAATTGGTACCCATACCTGATCCATCTGGTGCCAGGCGACACTATCCCAACAAATATCATCAGCTTCGCCATCAATGTCAGGAACATTCCAGATATCAGGAGCTTTGATCGTATCATTTTGATAATCAGAAGTATTCAATAAATTTTTAACGTTCGACACAGTATAACCATTAGTAAAAAACACAACAAAAATACTTACCAGATTAATCAGTTTTTTAATCATGCTTGAATTATAAATTTGTCATAAGCTGAGTCAATATTACAAATTTCCATGGTATTAACTACCAGGCTGTCAGGAAATATTGATGCGTCGTTCAAAGCTTTTGTCAATTCATTCCCGACAAAATTTTCAAATTTTTGAATCCGACGAATCTCATTATATGAAACTCAAAAAGGCATCAAAGTAGAAAGAATTGCAATGGTACTATAAATTTCGTCATTTCTTTGGCGGAGATTTTATTTATTTAACCCTATTGCCATTTTATATGCCAATGCAGCTTCGGGAAGCGGTGTTAGAGAATCAAATATAATATTGTAAGTTCCTTTTTCTGATAGTTCGTCAGCAACTTTCTTTATTAAAGCTAAAGTAGCTTTCATCATACTTGAACCCAGACTTAAACGGGCAACACCTAAATCCTGCAGTTCACGAACAGATGGAGGCAATCCTGCCCCAATTGAAGGATTTGAAAGAATATTAATTGGGGCATTAATTTCCTTAACCAGTGTTGAAATGGTTTCTTTTTCCCACACAGGCTGAACAAATATGCAGTCTGCACCTGCTTCCCGGTATTTGTTGCCACGCTTTATTGATTCAGATAATTTTTCTCGTGGCGAACCTGACGATGTATAAAATGAATCAGTCCTTGCATTAATTACCAGATGAAATCCCAGTGAATCTGATAATGCACGAATAGCTGATATTCTTTCACAAAATTCCATCTCGTCAATTAATGTTGGATTTAAATCAATACTGTCTTCAATGTTTATTCCAACAATTCCTGTTGCAATGATCTTTTTAACCGAATCAATTATTTCATTTAAATTTTTCCCATATCCGGCTTCTATATCCACAGTTACCGGAACTTGTACTCCATTTACGATCCCCGTTATAGCTTCAATCATTTCTGACAATTGTATTATCTGGCAGTCAGGATACCCTAAAGAGGCAGCTATTCCCATACTTGTTGTAGCGATTGCTTTATAGCCACATGCTTCTATTAATTTAGAACTTCCGATGTCCCACGAGTTTAACAGAACCAAAATTTCTCTGTCTTGATGAAATTTCAAGAACATTTCAGCTTTTTCTTTTTGAATACTTGAAACCATAGTCTTATTTTTTTATTGTCTTACATAAATATATCTAACTTCTCATTGAATTTTTAAATAATTTATACAAGGTCGATGCTAAAAGCAAAAAGACAATTTGGCCTGAAAACCCATTAAAAACGCTGAAGCGAAATATATGTTCATTACTTAGAATACTTTTTGCAGCTTCAGCAATATTGTTTGGAATAAAATACTTTCCTGGAATTATTATAATGCCGGTTTCGGCTGTAATTGCATTTATTTAATAAATTAGTCCAGCTATACGAGCTGTCCTTTGGAGGGTAGGGTTCATGGTTTCAGATTTAGTATTCCTGTCCATTAATCAAAATATCCGGACTTTTCCATTTCAATGCACACCATATAATGAAAATGGTTGTGGCAATTTCCATTATACTACAGAATAAGTAATAATTCGTTGGAGCACCCGCAAAAAGTGTGGTTATTTGAACAAGTGTCATGAGTGTTCCGGCAATGATGTTTGCCAATCGGTTGGCCTTGTAATTTAATATTCTTGACAGAAGAACCATTGAAATCGGAATTTCCATCAGGATTGCAGCACCTAATAAAAAATTTTCATTCATTTCCATTCCGTTTACCGTTCCTGTCAGATATTGCTTTAACAGGTTTACATCCATTATTCCCATGATATCACAATACAAGTAATTTAAAATAGCGAAAATCCACAAAGTGGATAGCAATATTTTTCTGTCTGTTTTTAGAGTTGTCATTTTCTCAATATTTATAAAATAAATTATTTGAAAATTGCGCTACCATTTTAAAACAAGATTATCTACTCCGATCAATTGATTAATATATGTTTCTATCAATGATTTAACTGCAAACCAGTCAAAATTTTGCTCAATCTATTGTGTAAGTCATACTGAATCATTGTCGGAGTATCAGATTTGTTTTCTTCTAAATTTAATGCGAAAACATATTTTTCGTTTTGTTTTTCAATTATGCCTACAATCCAACCGATACCTTTCCCGTCTTTAATATCGCCAGCTCCTGTCTTAGAATACAGTTTGTAATTCGTATCCGATACCGACAGTAATGCTTTAACAATTATGTCATTAGTAGTACTTGAGATGCCTAGTTCATGTTGATATAATCTGTCCATAAAATTAACTTCCTTAAAAGCATTCGTATACACTTGATTTGATATAAAAAAATAAAAGGGATATAATGTATCCGGAACTATACCAAAATTCATTCTGTCGAAAAGGTTTTTTGTTTGTTGCATATCCATTATTTTCACCAAGTCCTGATAGTACCAGTTAATCGAGTATTTTAGTGCAGATACAATATTCTGGTTTTCTACCCAATGTTTGTATGGCTCTCCAACCCACCAATCTTGCCTTTTATATTTTAAACTATCCCAGGTTACATAATCAGCTTCTTTGACTACATTTTGTTGAAGTGCTGCAATTGAACATAGAATCTTTACTGTGGAATGTGCCGGAAAATATTCTTTAGCCCTTGTTTCATTATAAACGCTGTAAGTTTCACTACCAATTTTATGAAGCACAAATGTTCCTGCCTTGGGTGAAAAAATTGAATCAAAATTTAATTCTTCAATTCTCATTGAATCCGGTTGCTGTGCAAGTAAAACGCCAGGGAATAAAATCAATACTATTTTAATAAGATGTTTCACTTTGATAATTTTTATTTGATTATTGCTCTGTTGTCAGAGTGTTGTTGCCAACGGTTATGTGGATGAAAAATTTGCTATTTCAAAGCACCTTCCTGTCAAATCGTGATAAAGTTTGAGCGGGCTACCAACTTTTGTGTCCAGTACTTTTCCTGCCATTACTTATACAAAAAATATTCATAACCAGCTATTTACTATCCTCAATTTCTTTAATCAAATTAATGTTGTAAATATCGAAAGCTGTCAATTTATTATAACATCTTCGAATCTCTGATTATATCAATCCATATGAGAATAATCGCGCTTAGTTATGTTTGCATCATGAGCAGTCTAGCCGCCGTCTTCCCGATATTGAAAACCGGCTGCATGACGGTGCTCAAGGATGGTTCAACCGGTTTTGATTCGTAACTTCACCATACGGGCGATGTCGTTACCCGCCAGCCTGAGCAGTACGGGAGTGGATTTAACGGCTTCCTCAAGTGAAATGGGTTTCCTGAGTATGGAAAACATGAGATCTATCCCCAGACGGTAAAGGGCATCGGTATCTTCACCGATGGTTCCCGCAACCGCCACAACAGGCTTGTGGTATTTCAGGGCCATTCCGGCCACGCCCGCGACGGTCTTCCCGTATTGGGTCTGCCGGTCAATTTTACCTTCACCGGTGATAATCAGGCCGGCCTCCTGAATTTTCTGTTCGAGGCCTGTCAGTTGTGAGATGATATCAAAACCGTTCATCAGCCTTGCCCCGCAGAACACCATCAAACCACCGCCAAGTCCTCCGGCGGCGCCGGCGCCGGGAATGAATTCGATATCGGTATCCAGTTGTTCTCTGATCTTACCAGCGAATGCAGAGAGGTTCCGGTCGAGAGTTTTTACCATGCCGGGGTCTGCTCCTTTCTGGGGACCATAGATACAGGATGCTCCCTCAGGGCCGGTAAAAGGATTGGTGACGTCGCAGGCTGCGACGATTTCCGTGGCACGGATACGCTGGTCCATACCGCTGGTGTCGATCCGGGCAACAGTTCCGAGGGAGCCTCCGCCCTGGGGGACATTCTGGTTTTCTGAGTCTGTAAACCTTACGCCCAGGGCACAGGCCATGCCCATGCCCCCGTCATTGGTGGCACTGCCGCCGATACCGATGATGATCTTTTTGCATCCGGCATCCAGCGCGGCCGTGATTAGCTGTCCCGTGCCAAAAGTGCTGGCAGTTAACGGGTTTAGCTCTCCGGGATTCAGACGCTCAATGCCTGAGGCAGCGGCCATCTCGATAACGGCAGTCTGTCCGTCGCCGGTTATACCAAAAAAAGCATCGGTTTCACGCATCAGCGGGTCCATGACTCTCACCGGGATGATCCTGCCGTTTGTAGCTTCGGTAAGGGCTTCCACTGTACCCTGGCCGCCATCGGCAAGAGGAATCATTACGATCTCCGTTTCGGGCAGGATATCGAGTATGCCGTCGCGCAGGTATCCGGCGACTTCCGTAGCCGTGGCTGCATTTTTAAAGGCATTTGGTGCAATAAGGATTTTCATCACCTGGCAGATAGGAAGTGCAAGATAATAATATTGGGTATAATTTCTGTGGTGACGAAGGATTTCACTATCAAAAAACAACGACCCGAAAAGTAAGGTGGCTAATTCAGCCAGAGAAAGGAGAGAGGGGCGATTAGGATTTAGAAGATTGGAAAGTTGGGGAAGGAGTAAGAAATCTGGGGTGATAAAAATCATTCATTAGTCGATATTCGGTACCTGACGTTTAAGGGTCAGGATAAAAGGAGGGTACATACCAGACAAGTGAATAATCGTATATTTGTATGATCTCTTCAAATTCAAAACCATGAAAGCACTGGTCCTGGAGGAATACAACAAGTTTGTTTTCACTGAAGTGCCTGATCCCGTAGTGGGAGTCAGGGATGTACTTATCAACGTTAAAGCATGTGGTATATGCGGCTCCGATATTCACGGGATGGACGGAAGCACCGGGAGACGGATCCCGCCGCTGATCATGGGTCACGAAGCTTCAGGCGTGATTGTCAGAACCGGCAGTGACGTCAGCAACTGGCATGAAGGCGACCGGGTAACCTTCGATTCGACAGTTTTTCCGTTGAATGACTGGTATACAATGGAAGGCACCTATAACCTCAGCGACAACAGGGAGGTTGTCGGGGTTTCGCCTGGAACTTATAAACGACAGGGTGCTTTTGCCGAATATGTGTCCGTGCCTGAGCATGTCCTTTACCGGATCCCTGCCAGCGTCAGCTTTGAACATGCCGCAATGACCGAACCGCTGGCTGTAGCCATGCACGCCGTGAACCAGGCTTCCCTGAAAGCCGGGAATACGTGTGCTGTTGTCGGCACCGGAATGATAGGCACCTTCATCATTCTGATTCTTAAACTGTCAGGCGTACCCGAAATCATTGCCGTTGACATCAGCGACCAAAGCCTTTTGCATGCCGGAGAAGCGGGCGCAACGGCGATATTCAATGCCGGTGCACCGGATCTTACAGACCGTGTCCTTTCGTTGACAAAGAACAGGGGGGCTGATGTTTCTTTTGAAGCTGCCGGGATGGAGAAGAGTGTGAACACCGCTATCGATCTGACCCGGAAGGGAGGGAAGGTGATCCTGGTGGGCAACTCCAGTCAGACGGTGAGTTTCCCGGTGCAGAAAGTGGTGACAAGGGAACTGAAGATCCTGGGCAGCTGCGCTATAAGGGGCGAATATGAGGCTGTTCTCGACTATATGGAAAAAGGAATGATATCGGCCGGTAATTATATCTCGGCGGTGGTACCTTTATCGGAAGGACCGGAATGGTTCATGAGACTGAAAAACAACCGGGGCGATTTGAATAAAGTCATACTGGTACCATAAAAAATTACAGGATGAGGACATACAATATCGCTATAGCAGGATGCGGTAAGGTGGCGCATTTACATGCAGGAGCCATCCGTGATCTGCCTTCTGCCAGGCTTGCTGCCGTCTGGAGCCGCACGCCGGGGACGGCTGAGAACTTTGCCCGGCAGTATCAGACCGTGGCAAGTCCGGATATCGGTCTGATGGTTCAAGAGCACAACATCGACCTGGTTATCGTATGCACACCACATCCTTTTCACAGGGAAGCGGCCGTTTTGGCGGCGCGTGCCGGTGCTTCCGTCCTGGTAGAAAAACCACTGGCCAGCACACTTCAGGATGCCGATGAGATCATCCGGGTTTGTGAACAGTCAGGGGTGAAACTCGGCGTGGTGGGCCAACGGCGCTTTTGTCCGCCAGCGCAGAGGGTAAAGAAAGCCATCGACGAAGGTAAGATCGGAAAACCCATGTTGGGTGAAGTGACCATCCTGGGATGGCGGGACAGGAAATATTATGATTCCGACAAGTGGCGCGGCACCTGGGATCTTGAAGGCGGCGGGGTGTTGGTAAACCAGGCGCCTCACCAGCTGGATATCCTCCTATGGTATATGGGCGAGATAGAAGAAGTGTACGGAATATGGAGAAACCTGAATCATCCTTATATTGAAGTCGAAGATACCGCACTGGCCATTATCAGGTTCAGAAACGGGGGGCTCGGCAATATTCTGGTCAGTAATTCGCAGAAACCGGGAATCTATGGGAAGGTCCACGTACATGGTGAGAACGGGGCTACAGTCGGCGTCCAGACCGATGGCGGGGCCATGTTCATCGCCGGGATGACCAGTATCTCCGAACCGCCGGTACTCGATCTGTGGACAGTGCCGGGAGAAGAGGACAGGATGAAATACTGGAATGAGGAAGACTTTAAATCCTTCGGAGAGATCGATCCGAATACGCATTATATGAAATTGCAGATTGAAGATTTTTTAAATGCACTCGAAAATAACCGGGATCCGCTGATCGACGGTCATGCGGGAAGAAAGACCGTCGAGCTCTTTACCGCAATTTACCGTTCCACAAGGGATAATATGCCGGTCAGGTTTCCTTTATTGCCTGAGACCGGCAGGAGAGACATGGACGGCAGACTTGCCGGCAGATAAAATTAGATTTTGTTGAAGGGGAGAGGTCGTATAAAAAAGACAATCAAATGAAACCCACATGATTGATGACAACACAACCGAGCCTGCGTGCTCAGCGGAGCTAAAAGTAAGCTTATAATAATCGATCATGTGTGGCTCTCCCTTCCGAGCAGGGCAAGCTATTCTACCTTTAAAATCAAAATTATTATAGAACGAAAAACAGGCTGTAAGATATGGTTTATCAGCGTATTGCTTATTCACTATGCTAATCATGCCGGATTTTACTGCGGATTCCTTTCAGAGTTCACCGATTTTCATTTATTTTGCAGTCGCAATCGGTCCATAGCTCAGCTGGCAGAGCACGTGACTCTTAATCTCGGGGTCGAGGGTTCGAGTCCCTCTGGACCGACTGGTTTTTTGGCTGTCCCATTTTTGGGACAGCCTTTTTTTTGGGGAAATGCCACGAATGTAAAAAAGGGGGATGCCACGAATGCACGAAAGGGATATTTTGTGAAGAGATGGATGGGGAAATGCCACGAATGTATAAAAGGGGGATGCCACGAATGCACGAATGGGATATTTTGTGAAGAGATGAAAAGAGGAGAGCCACGAATGCACGAACGGGATATTTTGTGAAGAGATGAAAAGAGGAGAGCCACGAATGCACGAATGGGATATTTTGTGAAGAGATGAAAAGAGGAGAGCCACGAATGCACGAATGGGATATTTTGTGAAGAGATGAAAAGGGGATGCCACGAATGCTCGAATGGGATATTTTGTGAAGAGATAGATGGGAGGAGATATGAAGACGTGAATGGGATGAGCTGTGGGCGAAGGAAAAGAAGGATCAGAGGAATTCTATTGATAAATTGGAGCCTGTGAAAAATTTTGTGTGAACCAGTAACTGTAGGTTGTATTGGTTGCAGGAAGATTGAGATTTGTATATATTGTATTCTTGTTTGGAAGACCGTAAGGCTGAATAGATCGCCCTTAATTTTTTCGGGCTCTCCTGCTCACGTAATTCATTTTCGGATAACAGAACTCTTTCAGGCTGAGGGCCCCGCAATTTTGTAATACTCCTTTTATGATGATAAAAAAACTGTTCGTTGCCTGTTTCTTTTTCCTCGCATTTTTGTCTGGTGCAGCTGGGCAGAAACCGCTGATATCTCATATTTACGCAGCCGATCCGTCGGGTCACGTGTGGCCGACGGATACGACCACGCTTTGGTTGTACACTTCGCATGATGCGCCCGGTACCAATCATCATGCGACCATGTTTGATTATCATGTCTTTTCTACGAAAGACCTGGTGCACTGGACGGATTACGGCCGTGTACTTTCCCTGGATGATGTAAACTGGGCGATCGGCTATGCCTGGGCTATTGATGCGGTTTACCGGCACAATCAATATTACCTGGTCTATTGCATGATCGAAGGCGCAACGGGTATGTTCCGGACAGGGCTCGCGATTAGTGATATGCCGCAGGGACCATTCAAAGATAACGGCTTTATCAAAGGCGTGGATTATGGACAGGATCCCTGCCTTTTTGTGGATGATGACAATACGCCTTACCTGTATTGGGGTTGCGGCGGACAATGTTGGGCAGCTCAGCTTACCGACGACCTGATGTCGGTTAAACCGGGGACAAAAGTGGAACTTTCTTCGCAGTTAAACGAGGTTTACGAGGGACCGTGGGTCCATAAATACAACGGGAAATATTACCTGTCCTATCCTGCACTTACCGGTGGAAAGTGGCCTGAAGAAATGTGTTATGCCATCGCTGACAACCCTTTAGGGCCTTATATATTCGAAGGTAAATATATACCCTTTTTTGAAGGTCAGGCAGGCACAAATCACGGCTCTATCGTAAAATTCAAAAATCAGTGGATTGCCTTTCATCATGCCGAAATTCTCTCCGGCGGAAACGGATATAATAGAAACCTGATGGCTGATTTTCTTTATTATAATCCGGATGGGACGATTCATACGATTATCCCTGATGATAAAGGCATAACCGGAGGGAAAACCGCACAATGCATTATCCTTCTTGAAGCTGAAAATGCAAAAGCTGCAGGAGGCAGGCTGGGAGGTACCTTCACCGACAATCAGACACCGGGTTATTCAGGAAAAGGTTATGTCACGGGTTTTGATGTAAACCAGCATTATGTTGAGGTGCTTGTCCAGGTTGCAAAAGACATGAAAGCCAGCCTGAAGATAAGGTATATGGCTGACAGCGACTTTAGGGCCGACATCCTTACCGGCGTCCTGATGATGGACGGCTGGGATGGTACACCGTTTAAAAAGACAAACGGCTGGGAAATTGCCAGTCCCGGGGAAATCCAACTGAGGGCAGGCGATAACCGGATCAGATTTATCTGCCGGCAGAAGGAAAACCTGAAAGTGGATTATATCCGGGTGGAGCCGGAAATATACTGATGAGGTTTTGTGAGCCAGATTGAAAAGGACTTTCCTGATTCAGGGGAATTCCGTAATTATTAAATGACAATACTTCCAACCTCTCCAAAATCTCATTCAAGAGTAATTTCACGGTTATGAATGTTCCAGCCCTGGACCTTCATGATCAGATTGTGGCCTGAAATATTTTCCACCGGAGCATTCACCCTAACCTCTATCGATTCTTCAGGTTTCAGGGTAAAATAATTAGCCGACCAGAAGGATGGCAGGATCTCTTCCCCGTTCATCGTAAGCTGCGGATTGATAAAAAAGGCCAGTTTATCGGTTGTATTGGTGAATTTCATTTTCACGGTCAGATCATGTATCCCGCGTTCAGTGTCGAGGATCTGAACGTCGACGTCGGACTCAGACATGGTATTTAGGGCGTCGAAATTTTGATCAGGGGAAAGCCAGTATGTGTTACGGGAAATGACTTTACCATCCTGATCCCTGAGATTTAGAACCACAAAACACATTTCGCCGGTTCGTTTAATGATCCCGGCGAGTGAAAAGGATTTTTGTACTGAAGAAGCAGTAACTTTTTCATTTCGACTCACATGAAATAAAACTTTTGAATCGGCATTGTACACGTCAGCATTGACAGTGAGTCCGGGAATCTCCCTGTATGTCCGGTTAATGATCACCACCGTAGAATCGTCGCGGTTGAACTGGACGTGAACGGGATTACAGGAATTTTGGATAAAGTAATACCCCGCATTGGGCATCAGGTACCAGTCGTAGATTTGCCAGATCACGCTTGGAAAAGCGGCATTCAGTTTCCACAGCATGATCCCGCCGGTCTCGTTCAAATTATGCTCGGCTGCTTCGAAAATGCCCTGGTAACCCATAGCGTTCATGAGCTGCATCTTGTCGCAGTAAGCTTTCATACTCTCCGGTTTTCCAAAACGCTGAACCATATCCTGATAATAGAGGTCGAATTTCCCATTTCCCGTGGCTGCATCGTGATAGCCCCATGTGTTATTGAGAGGGAAGGGGAGGGTCTTATCCCAAACCAGGTCGGGAATGATCTTTGGCATGATGCTGTATGGCGGCTGCGAAGGGATGCCGGTTTCATCTTTGAACACCCAGTCTTTGGCATGGTCGGCCAGCTGATAGTATTTTGCCGGATCCTGCCATGAATAAGGTCCGCCGCTATATACGCCGGGAGCTTTATCATCGGGCCATGATCCTTTCCATCCTTCGGGAAGATGGGCATAACCCGAAGAACAGGAAATAAAAGGCCTCGTACCGTCCAGAGATATCAGGCTGTCCCTCATGGCCGTGTAAAGCTCTTTCCTGGAATGGCCTTCATTACCGCCGGTCCATAAGAGCAGGCTGGGATGATTCCGGATACGGAGGATGGTGCTGGTGACATTCTTTTTGAAAACATCTCCCTGCAAAGGCCAACCCGTCGACCCCCTGAATTCACCCTGGGTATCGCCGGTAACCCAGAAGTCGGACCATACAAGCAAACCGTACTTATCGGCCAGGTCGAAGAAGGCATCCGGAGGGGTGATGCCACCGCCCCAGATCCTGAGCAGGTTAAGGTTTGCATCCCGGCAAAGCCGCAGTTCACGGTCGTATCTCACCGAATCACGGTTGACCATCATATCGGGTACCCAGGCACCTCCCAGCAGAAAGATCCGTTTGCCGTTTACATAAAAATCACGGCGAAGGGATTGTCTCACCGGAACGGCCTGGGAACTGACGGTCCGGATACCGAAGGCGAAACTGCTGACATCCGATATAACATCCCCGGTTTCAATTTCTATCCGGATCTGGTAAAGATCAGGTTTGCCATAACCTGCCGGCCACCATAAATGTGGGTTACGGATGGTCAGTTCTTTGGTGTTTCCGCTGGTCAATCTGACCGTTTGGGTAGTATTGGCACGTATGGTTACGTCCTTTGAAAATTCTATGGTTTCGCCTTCAAAAGTTTTGGGTTTTATGTGAATATTGATTTTCCCCTTCACCGATGACGAACTGTGATTGGTAACGGGGATATCCAGTGAAATTTTTGCGACACCCGTATCGGGAAGATCGGGGAGGTCGGTGATGAGCTTCGGATGATCTATGGTTGCCGGTCCGGTAGTGCGCAGAAAAACCGGCAGCCAGATCCCCATGTTCCGGTCCCTGACGGGCGGCATCCAGTCCCAGCCTACCGAGCAAAGCATCGTGACGTTTTTCCCGATGTCACCTGTCGGACCGCCGTTGGCGTAAAAATCACCCAGGGCTTTCAGTTGTTCTGTGGCCGGCAATCCGGGGTCATCGAGTGGGTATATCTTCACAGCCAGTGTATTAATATCCCCGCTACGGATAAGACCTGTAACATCGAGACGAAATTCTTCAAACATCCCAACCATCTCTGAGGAATCGGCCACTTCCTGGCCATTAAGCCATACAGCAGCCCTGTAATTTATGCCTTTGAAAATCAGTTCGGAATGATTTTCCCCGGTTCCGGCAGGGGCGAGGAAAGAGGTTCTGTACCAGTAGGGTTTCTTCCACGGATTTGGGTCATTGGGAAGATAGCTGTATTGCTCCAGGTTGTATTCCAGGTTGAAACTGTCGGAAGCATCCGGAATAAGCATGTTATTCATACCGATGTATGGATCGGGATAGATATGGTTGGCCACCAGGCCGGTTAAAACAGTGGAAGGAACCTGTACCGGAAACCAGTATACATCGGGGTTATAACCGGGCTTTGACAATTCTTCACCGGTGGCATTGGTCAGGGATGATGAGATCAGGTTGAAGTTTTTAATCTCCAGAGAGCTTACCTGGTTTTTCTGCGCAAAACCAATAAAGGGTATTATGGAAAGGAGGAATAACAGGCTGGCAGTTCTTGACTTTGAGTTCATTTTGTTGCATTTAATACGTTTACAGATTCACCGGATCCATCCTGAGTAATATCGTTTATCACGGTATATTGTTCAGACGGCAGTAAAAATATTTAAAGAGATTAAATATAAAGAAATGATTTCATACTCCCGACATTTAAAGGCAAATCCGCCCTGGAGGTTTTGTGAAAAATACGGCTGACCAGGAGTTGATTTCTGTGCCCTATCCAAACCGGACGTGATGAAAGCCGGCTCCGGTTGAGAAGACCGATAAGCGGCATTCCGGGGGTTACAACAGCAGACTTATGCTCATCATTCGGAAGAAATGACCTTATTTGTTTCCAGCCAGTTTCTGAACAAATCCATCCAGCTGCTGCAGTGACATTCAGGTGTGCCGGCTCCGAAGCCGTGACCACCGGTCTGGTAGATATGGAGTTCTGCCGGTACATCCATGGACCGGAGTTTTTTAAAAAGGTCAACAGATGCAGGCATCAGGGGATCATCGGCTGCCACCACAATGAATGCCGGAGGCATGGCGGCACCGATCTCAACACCCTTCGGCATATTGGTAGCCGGGTATCCCAGCATCAGGAAATCGGGTCTGTCACTCACCGAATCAATGGCGTCCGGCTTCCTGCCTTCCGGTGCCGGCGGATTCAGGTTGGCTGCTGCATGAATGGACAGGTGCCCGCCTGCGGAGAATCCGCCGAGACCTATTTTATCCGGATCAATATTCCATTCCCTCGAGTGAAAACGTGTATAACGAATGGCACGCTGAGTATCATCGCGTGCAGCAAATATGTTGTAATGTCTGTATTTCAATACAATAACGGCTATGCCCATATCATTCAGCCTTTGGGCAATATCATAACCTTCCTTGCCAATGACAACTATATTGTATCCGCCACCCGGACAAACTACAACGGCGGCGCCGGTATTTTTTTCCCGGGGGGGAAGGAAAACCTGTACTGTCGGTTCGGTAACAAAAATGACCATCTCTTTATTTGTGGCCGAATCGATACGCCATTCTTCCTTATAGCCCTCCCACGGCCAGTTTTCCGGGTTACTGCCAGGAGCGCCGCCAGGCCAGATCTGTTGCTCATCATGGTGACGGTATTCCTGTGCTTTTACCACCGGGTTTGCACATAAGAAAACCAGAAGAAAAAGAAATGTAGGTTTCATTTGATGTGAATTGATTTTTATAGCGATATAAAAATAAATATTTTCCAGTACGCAGAAACAAATGAATCATGAAAGATAATAAGTGATGCCCAGTTTTATCAGCCTTACCCTGGATTTTTTGGTCATCAGATCCGATGAGTCATACATGGGTGAAAAAGCCTGTAAATATTTTAGGTTTACCGAAAAATGCCGGTTCAGATCATATGTTGCCTGTAACTCCCCATTCATAACCAGGTTGGTAAGACCGTCACTGGAAGTGTCTTTAATATATTTGAAGGAAGATCCGTCGAATACTATCATTTTTGAATATAAAAGACTGGAAAGGGAAATACCTGCCCCAATGCTAAGTTTATCTTTCATGACCTGGTAATTCAACTTTACAGGTATATTCAGATATAAGATCTGTGTCTTCCCGGCATTTTCAGAATTTGCAATTTTAAGTGTGGGTAGTGCGGATGAATTATCCTGTCGTGCTATTTTGATCAATGGATCCCCAATATATAGTAGAAAACGGACCGGCTGTGTCGAAAGGAAAAATCACCGGATTAACAAACCCGGTATTGTTTTGAATAATCTGTGTTTCCGCAATAACCTGATAATTTACCAGCGTAATCCCCAGCCCGGCTTCCAGGGATAGCCTTTCTGTCAGCCTGCGCTTTTGTCCCAGGGAAATATCGAATCCGGGTTTGTGCCTGAACTCCTGCGAAATTGAATATTTTGGTGGAATCTGATTATACTCCGTAAACACATTAATGAGTGGTACTGGTTCTACCTGCCTAACACTTCCGGGGATGATGGAATAATTGCCTGATATTTCAAAGTAGAAACGGCGGGTCTGTCCTTGAAGGAAGACATTCACGGAAATTGTCAGAAAAAGGAGTAAGACTAAATGTTTCACGAAATGTGAGATTAGGGTAGGTTGCTGTTCATATGGAAAAATAATTCCGGTTTCCTTTTCAAAATTAAAATTATAAAAAATCTTACACCTGTCAAGATCTATATAACAAAAAAACCTTGTGATCACTTATTGATAAATCAAGTGATCACAGGATTTTTTTTGAGGAAAGGGTATTAGACCAGAAATCACAGGAGTCTGGTCAATTTAAAATGTTTTTTAAGCCACTGCGGGCGTCCCAAGGGTTTTCAGCATTCTGAAATGATCGTAAAGTGCTCTGGGGAAACTCTTGCGGACATGATACGGGAGATGATATTTTAAGGCTGTACGTTGTACTATGGCTGAAATATTATGGTAGTGAATATGAGAGATATTCGCAAACAAATGGTGCTCCACCTGGTAATTCAGCCCTCCGATAAACCAGGAAAATACCCTGTTATGGGGTGAGTAATCCGTGGTGGTGAGCAACTGGTGAATGGCCCAGTTGTTCTCAATAGTCCCGTTATCATCAGGCAGTGGATATTCTGAAGACGGCATCACATGAGCTGTCTGGAAAATAATCCCAAGGATGAAACCACTGATAAGATGCATACAGAAATAAAAAAAGACAACCAACCACCAGGGCACCGGCAGAAACAAGATCGGGATCACCAGAAGATATCCATAGTAAATCACCTTGGATATGATCAGTTCTGCCAGGAGGCTGCCGAATGATTTATTCTGACTTAGTACAACACCTTCTTTCCTGTACCGGTATATCTGTTTGAAGTCTTTATCCAGTGTCCAGGTGAAGGTCATCAGTCCGTAAAAAAACCAGGCGTAAAACTGCTGGAATTTGTGGATCTTATATAATGGTTTGTTGGGCGAAAACCGAAACATTTTACCCGCGTCGATATCTTCATCAAAACCGTCAATATTCGTAAATCCGTGATGAAGCGTATTATGCTGATATTGCCATGTGGGCGCAAAACCGCCTAAAAAATTAAGTGAATAGGATAAGATCCTGTTCACACTCTGATATTTGGAATAAGACCGGTGATTAGCATCATGCATCACAGCCATTCCTATTCCTGCTGTACCAAAACCCATGATGATCCAAAGAAGAAAAATCTGGTCCGGACGGGTGACCACACCGGTAACCATTAAAAAGTATGGGATCAGGTACAAAGAGAACATGAAGATGGATTTTAAGACGATACGGTAACCGCCATATTTTGAAATCCCTCCGGATTCAAAATAGTCCTTAACCTGGTTTCGTAATTCATTGACAAAATCGGTTTGGGTTTTATTTGAGAATTTTATTTGTGTGCTTGTCATATTCTTAAATTTAATGCCTGTGACAATTTCTCCCGGGGAGATATTCCTGAAAGAAGTTGTCTTTCGCAAGTTTGACTTTTCTATTTTATGGATTCAGTATGAACCGGCTTAAATATATAATCTGCTCTTCTTGAGAAAAAATTGGAGGGACAGATGCACAGGATTATTGGATGAATAGTAAAATATTTGGCCGGTGCCATTCGTCCCTATCCTGGAAACGGCCGGTTTTATACCATGTACCGGCCTTTCAGTGATTCAGAACCTCATTGATCCTATTACTTTCAGGTTGCTGCTGGGACGAGTGGCAAGGGGATATTCTCCCGGGAGCCATACCGGCTTAGGGTTAACAGGCCGGCCTTCCTTCTTCGGAGTCTTTTTTGGTTTAGGATTCTTTGATCAGGTACAGTCTGTTATCTTCGACCAGGTACATCAGTGGAGCGATCTGTATTTTCGGATACCGTAGCCGGAGACGTTTTGCCTCGCTCAGGATGAAGTCGACTTCGTTACCGATTTCAAACATGGGTGCAAAATGCATGAAGTGTTCCTCAGCCCATTCCCTGTCCCAGCCGGCATTATCCACCAGTCCCTGGATGAAAAGCTCTTTGCGGGAGAACAGGTTTACCATACCGCAGTTATTATGGCCGATGAGTGCAATATGCCCTACCTTTCCCACGGCAATGGCATAGGACACTTTGAATTCGCTGTACCTGAGGTTTGCTCCTCCGGCCCGGATGATATAGGCAAAGTTATCGGGAATGTTAACGTGTTTCCGGTTATCCATGCACATGCCAATGAGTAATTGCGCATTATCGTAATTTTCAAAAGGCCGGATTAGATTATGATACTCCAGTAGCAATCCGATGGGTGTATCCCGGTATATCTCAAAAATATCCGTCTTGTGGTTTACAGGTACAAGTCTGGTCATAATGTTCTGGTTTGGCAGGTTGCGTTTTTGTTGCGGTCTGACTATTTACTTTTCATGTTAACGGAATTATACAGTGTTATGTTCAATCCATAACGGTGTCGGAAAAAGCATCGACATAATTATATAATGTCCTCTGCTCTGCTTTCCTCCTGTCTACTTTCAGGGGGAAAGCTGTTGCCACTCACTCACCCCTCTCCAACCCCTCCCCTGTGGGAGAGAGGCTTGTCTTCTAATGACATAAGTCGTTGTGATTACCGTTTCTTTCATCTTAATTTCCTTTAGCGCATTACCATAAAACGGTTCGTTTTACGACAAAGTTAATCGAAGTGGACACCCCTCGCCTTTCAGGAGAGGGGGCCGGGGGGTGAGGCGGAACGAAGGAATGATGTCCCGATTATCACTAAATATTTGGGCTTCTCCACCCTCTGCTCTCCTTTCAGGCGGTAAACTTCCTAACTTCCTAACTTTCTAACTTTCTAACTTCCTAACTTCCTAACTTTCTAACTTTCTAACTTTCTAACTTTCTAACTTTCTAACTCCCTAACTCCCTAACTCCCTACTGTGACTTATATGTCCGGAAGCTAACTTCGCGACCATAGGATAATCCGTTTTCATTTACAGCATAGGTACGGGCATAATATACCTTATCCGGCATAAGTCTGCCGAGGAAAACATAAAAAACGCCAATACCGCTACCCTTGGAAACGGTGAGAGACGATGTGGTGTCGGGATCATGCGTGAGGGCGGTGCATATACCTTTATCGGTAACCGGGGAACCTCCGTCGTCCCTGAGGTAACCTTTCATATAAACAGATGTATCTGATAGGGCAAGAATGGTTACTGTATCCGGCGGCGGTATCAGATGTGTCGTTGCGGGTTTACGGAGATACACGGAAACTTCATCCTGGGCGGAATTTTGTGACAGGTCGTAAGCTATTGTTTTAATGGTGTAATTTCCTGAATCTGATCCGTTCGTATTCCATTCAATATGATAAGGAAAATTTATAACCGGAAAGACACCGATACTGTTGATGTAAAACACGACTTTTTCGACATTTCCTCCACTATGGCTGACTTCTGCCGATATGCTGACCAGATCTCCAATCGTGATGGTGTCGCCGTCTTCAGGACTGGTGATCTGACAGGTGAGACTTGTCTGATTGTCTTTTTTTGTGCAGTGGGCAAGAATCACAATGGATAAAACAAAAAGGATAATAACATAAAACCGGTGTGTTTTCATAAATAAATCCTCATCCGAAAATTAGATTACTGGCTGAAAAGGAAACAAGAGGAAATCAAAAATGTTGCTGAAATCTTCATGGATCAGTGCCGGAAGGTTAAATAGTGATGTTTCGCTTTTGCCTTTTGCATGAAGATATTGTGAAGAGGTTATGAAGTGATGAAGTGATGAGGTGATGAAGTTATGCCGTCTTGTACCTTTCCCTGTCAAATATTCTATCGCTCTCTGACACCGATGAGGCCTTTTTGGACAATCCGTTGATTTATAATTAGCCATTTCGTGACAACGATCAACATTTTGATCACAAAATTTCGCATTCACGATGAACAAAGCCTCCCATAGGAGGCAGCGAGCGATAGAACGATGCACGACATCAAACACGGCGCCCCGTAGGGTGTGCAACACCTATTCGGTTTACCGGACACCAATGCGTAGAAATAAGAAATATCATTTATCCGGATATATACATGATGCTGCATTTTATATTCCAGTAAATTTTATGTCTCAATAGGCAATGTCGTCACAAAATTGAAAAAGCCTGGCTATCAGCAGTTCCTGAGATCTGAAGTGTACAATGTGTAATCTAACTATTTCAATCTCCGGCAGTTCATTTATCCCGGATACACCTCACCGATAAACCGTAGGTCATGGTGATCTCCTCGATTTTTGCAAGGGCAAGTGAATTATAAATAAATAGATATGTCGCGTTATCGGGGTTAATCGTGGATTGATCAGATGACCACCATGCGCCTATGATGCCAAGTTTATCAAAGTTCCCATCAGAGTCCCGGAATCCTCCTGGTAAAGCTGTGAAGCCTGATTCATTCGTCGCCCCGACATTTTCATCCTGCCAATGTTCCAGGCCTTTCTCCTTCATCTTTCCACCTGCGGAATCAGCCCCGCCAAGATATTCCAAAAGCACATTCCATTCATCTGCCGACGGAATGTGCCATCCTTCCGGACAGATATTTCTGTGATCTGCAATAGTATTAAAAGTGTAAAGTTTACCATAAACAGGGTCATTATTCGCCTTGTTATCATAATAAGCCCACTCTGTCAGGACAATTCTCCAATCAATTACGCTGGTAATATTCGGAATCTCGTCACCGTTACGGTAATGAGTCACTCTGAGATTTTCTTTTAACCATTCCTGGTTGCCGATCTTTACCCCATGATATATATTACCATCATAATCGATAGCTATTACAGGGTTTGTATGGAAGCTTACCTCGTTACCGTAGGCGATGCCTTTTTCATTGACCGCATAAGCCCTTGCATAATATAACGTATCCATTGACAGCCCGGTAAGGTTCATCTGAAAGTCACCCGTACCGCTGCCTCCTGAAACATTGATTACTGAAGATGTATCAGGGTTATGAGAGAACCCGGCACAAATTCCTCTAAGAGTTACAGCAATTCCCCCGTCACTGGTCACCTTACCGCCCACGAGTGCTGAAGAATCAGTGACGGAAGAAACCTCACCGGTTTCTACAGAAGGCACGGTTCCCTGTGGTCCTGCCTGGGAAAGAATTACAGTAATCTCATCTTCAGAAGTGTTCTGTGAATCATCAAAAGCGACAGCCTTAAGGGTGTGACTTCCAGGGCTTGTCCCGGTGGTATTCCAAATACTCTTATAGGGAAATGCACTTGAAGAACTAATCCCGACATTATCGATATAAAACCTGACTTCTTCAATCTGATCACTGCTCAGGTTTGTCTCGGCTGAAATGATCACTTCATTTCCTATGTAAACTGTGTCACCGTTTGAAGGACTGGATATATGACAAGTAAGATCAGGAGTGCTTGATGGAGAATCCTTTTTTGTGCAGGTGTAAAAGAATACTGCTGTACCTGCCAAAAACAATGCCAGTAGTTGAGAATTGGTCTTCATCGGGTACGCTTAATTATTGAATTGAATCAGAGATTTCCTACAAACAAATATTGCTGAAAAATGTTTTTGGATATGAGGCGTAAATCAACAAATTATCAGTCCTATATAAATGATCCGGTGTCTGGCACCAGATCGCTGCTTTCCGGTGGGAATAGGAGGATGAATTCAATAAAATTCAGTAATTTGTTCATCGCTGCATGAACTTCACAAAACAGGTCTGAAAAATGGAAAAAAAGGATCTCCGTGTTATCATCACCGGATCGACCGGCATGGTCGGAGAAGGTGTTCTGCATGAATGCTTATTGCATCCTGAGGTTGAAGCCGTACTGGTGATCAACCGAAGACCATGTGGGGTATCCCATACAAAACTTACAGAGATTATTCATGCCGATTTTTTTGATATCTCTTCCCTTGAAAATCAACTCTCCGGTTATAATGCCTGCTTTTTCTGCCTTGGGGTGTCATCAGTAGGCATGACCGCGGAAAAATATTATGATCTGACCTATACGCTTACCATGCATGTCGCCGGTACACTGAGCAGTCTGAATCCGGATATGACCTTTTGCTATGTTTCGGGAGCAGGCACCGATTCTACCGAACAAGGCCGTATTCGTTGGGCCAGAGTGAAAGGTAAAACTGAGAATGACCTTGTGAAACTACCCTTCAAACAGGTATTCGCATTTCGTCCGGGTTTCATCAGACCGGGCAAAGGGCTGAAAAATACGAATAAATATTACAAGTACGTCCTCTGGCTGTTTCCTTTCGGCAGAGCCCTGTTCCCTTCCTATTTTTGCACGCTGAAGGAAATTGGCCGGGCAATGATCCATGTCGCGCAACAAGGGGATGATCGTACCGTAATCGGTGGAAGGGACATTATCAGACTGGCCGCTCAGATGCCGGAAGGGTGAAGCTGAAAACGGCTGAGAGATTCTAAGTATATTTTTTCCTGAAAGGCGGCCCCGCCTTGTGACGCCTCCCATAATTCAGTACCGCAATTACGAGCTACTTTCCGGAGGGCAGCAATCCCGTTCACAGATATTTGCAGGAATCTTTTGCCGCATTGAATACTCAGATTATCAGAATTAACGAAAGGGCATACCAGTGGGCTTCGTTGTTTTTAAGGTCTCTTAGAATGAACAGGGATCCCACCCCCGCCGTCCAACCGTCCGCCCTTAATGACTTTCAGCCCCCTGATCTCAGCGTCCCGTTTCCGACTTTTTGACGAAAAGTTATCAACTACTCCAAAATCATGAGGGCCATTTTGATGAATGAAGGATCACATATGAAAAAAAATGGGTTGACTGCAAATATATTTCAGTGAGACGACAGTATAGGATTTGCCGTAATCTGTCCCCGGATGCGAAATTTTTGAAGTGGGATAGGTTTCCTGATGCAGTACCGCAATTACATGGTACTTTCCGGAAGGCAGCAATCCCGTTCACAGATATTTGCAGGAATCTTTTGCCGCATTGAATACTCAGATTATCAGAATTAACGAAAGGGCATACCAGTGGGCTTCGTTGTTTTTAAGGTCTCTTAGAATGAACAGGGATCCCACCCCCGCCGTCCAACCGTCCGCCCTTAATGACTTTCAGCCCCCTGATCTCAGCGTCCCGTTTCCGACTTTTTGACGAAAAGTTATCAACTACTACAAAATCATTCGGCCTGTTCAAGCCATTCCAGCTGTTCACCGGGCCGCCCCTTCATCTCCATTTTCAGCAATTTCCGTTTTGCACTTAGCCCTCCGGCATAACCTGTTAACTGACCTTTTGAGCCGACGATCCGGTGACAGGGTACAATGATAGACAGGGCATTTGCACCGTTTGCAGCTGCCACGGCGCGAATGGCTTTTTCGTCACCCAGTTTCCGGGAGAGGTTCAGATAGGTATCCGTTTCCCCATAACGAATCTGCAGCAAAGCATTCCATACCTTCATCTGAAAAGGGGTGCCAACCATCAGGAGGGGTATGTCAAATGTTTTTCCGCTCCCGCCTGAAATATTCATCGAGCTGCAATTCAGCCTGCCTGATGACCGGGGAGATGCCTGGAAGATACATGGCTTCCAGCCCGTTCTGAATCCTTTGGTCAATGCTCATCCTTAATGAACGGTAGTGCCAGTCACAAAGACAAAGGCTGTCGTTGAAAGATCCCAGGATCAGCTCACCAACCGGTGTTTTGTAGAATGTTACAGCAATGGTATTCATATCTGTTAATCATTTCCTGCATTTTCACTCCTTCGCTCCATAAAGAGGACATCTCTCCATCTTCCATTCATTTTACCAATTCGTTCTCTTGTCCCAACAATACGGAAACCATTTTTCAGGTGAAGCCTCAAACTTCCTTCGTTTTCAGGGAATATGGCTGCCTGCAATGTCCAGATGCCGTGCATTTCTGACTTTGTGATCAGAGCTTTCATCAAAAGGTCTCCGATCCCCAATCCCTGATGCCGGGGAGCAATATAAATGCTGACTTCGGCAACGCCGGCGTAAACAGTTCTTTGAGAAACCGGAGAAAGAGCAGCCCAGCCCAGTATTTTCCCGTAATTTGAGGCGATCAGCCGGCAGGTTTTCAGATGGGCATTGTCCCATGCCATCCAGTCGGGAGAACGGATTTCAAAGGTTGCATTTCCCGTGGAAATTCCTGCATCATAAATTTCCCGGACATCAGTCCACACACTTTCGGTCATCTCCTCTATGGTAATTTCATCTTGCATCAGGACTTACTAATTCTTTAAATAATCAGTTCATATCATGAGTCCGTGAGGGTGCTGTATGTCACAGGTCTGAATATTTATATCCGGTATCAAAAAGGATGGTCACGAGATTCCTGACCTGAGGATGCTCCTGTGTATATTTGAGGCTCGCAGCAACGTTGGCTCCTGAAGAGTACCCGGTATACAGACCCAGTTGCCGGCTAAGTTTCACGGTCATCTCTTTGGTTTCAGCATCAGAGACGGTGATAATGTCATCGGCCAGACTGCTGTCCCAGTGAGGAGGAACTAATCCGTACCCTACACCCTGGATAATGTGCCGGGGATTTTTTACTTTTCCTGTTTTCAGGATGGCTGCATTTTCGGGCTCAACAGCAATACATCTGATATTTCTGTTTCGATTTTTCAGAAATTTAGATATGCCGATGAAGGTGCCCCCGCTTCCAATTACTGAAACGAAAACTTCAATATCCGGGAAGTCGGAAAATATTTCCGGTCCCGTTGTCTCATAATGGGCTTTTACTCCTGAGAGGTTATTGAACTGATCGACGTAAAATCCTTTTTTCTCCCGTGCAAGATCCTGTGCAACCTGGGAAGCAAACGCAATGTCTTTTCCTGTAACCATACCGGTTTCACCATCGACCTGCGGTGTAATGACTACTTCTGCACCAAGAGCCCTGAGGAGTTTGGCCCTTTCAGGACTGTTGCCGGAAGGTACCACAGCAATAAACGGATTACCAAACTGACGGCAGACCACCGCCAGTCCGGCTCCCATATTCCCGCTGGTCATCTCGACAACGGTCTGTCCTTTTATCACCGTGCCATTTACATAGGCATCAATCATGATCTGCAGAGCGGCCCTGTCCTTGACGCTGCCTCCGGGTTGCATATATTCCAGCTTGCCTAAAAGCAGGACAGGCAGCTCTGTCAGTTTATCAAGCCGGACCAGCGGAGTATGTTTTATTAAGTCAAGCGTTGATCTTACCATGATTGTCTGGATGAAAATATTCAAAATGAACATGCTCACCGGTTCGGCGATCCTGCATTAAAATACCGCCGGATAGCGCAGTATTGCGTCACAGGCTGATACTTCCTATTTCAGCATGGCGCCAAGTTCTATTTCCCCCCAGTCGAATGGTGGTTTTGATGAACCCCATGGATTTGATTTCCCAATCCACCTGATAGCATCTGAAGCTTTGAAACTTCCTCCACTCGAAGTGACTCCCGGAGGGAAGTGTTCACCCTTGTCACGGTCATTAAAGCCCGGTGAGAAAGCCATCCTTGTACCGGCATCCGGTTCGGAAGCAAAGCCGCCGCCAAACTCACTCCAGGGGATAAACCATTCCTGAGCTTTCAGATAATAATCCAGTTTGACATTCTCTATCTGGATGCCAAATTCAGATTTTGCATCGTTAAACGATACGAAAGTGCCGTTAAAATCCCATGGTTCGGCAAGGGCCCGTTTGAAACCGAGAGGGCGTTCTTTTTCCGTCCCGCAGGCTACCTGGTATTGCCGGGTCGTAAACGTCATTCCAAAGGATTTGTCAACCATCAACCCTTTGTTTGCAGGATCACTGATACTCTGTACCGAACGGCTGTCCATGAGTGCATCAATCGCATCGAAATCAAGATAGAACTGTTCATTTTCCGTTCCGGTGAACTCATTGGGCCAGGCCACGTCATTGTCGTCCGTAATTTCATAGAGGATGTAGATACCGTCAGCACCGTATGCGGCTTTGACAGTCATGGCACAATCGTTCGTAAGTACGGGATTGAAGGATGCATCAGCCGTTCCATTCTTCCGGGCAGTCATGACTATGACGTCTTTCGTATCATCGATATCTTTCCAGAAGTCCGAAATCCGGTGATCATTTGCTGAGAACAGGCTCTCCTGGGCTGCTGTCAGACCATAGGCCACGAGAACACTGTCAGTCGGATTGGGTGCGGTACACTGGATTTTTTTCCCGGCATTTTTGGAGCCGGCATTTGTCTTTATTCCTTTAAATACAGGCTTTGGCAAGTTTGCTTTCCAGCTCAGGGAAGGATCTTTTACGAAGAAGTGCATGGGTGTACAGGTGCGCTGTTCGCCGGTTGGTCCTGTGGCCAGAAGAGTAAGGCAGTATACTGGGGAACCGGGGTCGAGACGGATAGAGACCTGCGGTTTTGCGCCTGGGAATACCTCACCCAGGGAGGCAGAGCCGTTGAAAAATTCAATTTTTTTCCAGCCACTGAAATCCGATGTGTCACAGATGACGGTGATTTGTTCCCCGGGACTGGCTACTGGTCCGCCCAGACTGAACATCGTCCCCGGGTCGGTATGCGGGTTATAGGTACGATCGAATTCATGGACCATTACGGTCACCGGATTATGATGGGTCGCCATGCTCCTGTATACATAGGCCATATCCTTGTTCAGGACCCAGCCGGCAGAAAGTTTATTTCCCTTGTAGGAACCGTAAGCGTCAACATAGGTCAGACCGCTGTCCCAGCTTTCCGGGTCAACAAGCCATCCCGATTCAACGGGTATATCCTTCAGCTTTACCAGTCCTGAGGCAGGATTGCCGTTTGCCGGATAGCGGCTTTTAACCGCCTGCTCCACTAACTTCATATAGACATCGAAAGAAGACCCGTCCTGGTGACCTTTCAGTTCCATGGCCCATGCCCAGCGCGCATCTTTCTTTCTGGCTTCCGTAACGATTTCCCTGGCCCGGTCGATCCCTCTTTGGCCCATCAGTGCGTCAAACTTTCCGACGATGAAAATTCCGGGAACCTTTAGAGCTTCGTCAACCGGTATCTCCGGACGTCCGCCTGCCGATACGTTCGTAACAAAGCAGATTGCACGTTCGGGTGCATAGTTGACAAATCCGTATGTTGTAGAGCCGCCATTGGAACTTCCATACATCACAAAAGGAAGATTGGCGATCTCGGGATGATTCCCGAGGCCTGCAAAATCTTTCAGCGTCTGAAAAAATACAGGAGCTCCCTGCTCATAAGCCCGGCGTCCCGGAAAATTATGAAGTCCGGCTACGGCAAATCCCAGCCGCATGGCAAAAGCCCTTATATTTTCATCCCTTGCAAAATCGCGGCTGTCGCCACCGCCGCCACCATGGCCGGAAATGAATACCCCTTTTATAGGATTGATACCCGGCGGTATCCACATTTTGATCATCTGAACACCGGCGGAATCACGGAAATCATAGTATTCTCCATCGAAGGAAATTTTGTCCCCGTTGGACAATGTTTTTACCTGGGCGTTAACGCCGGACGATACAATCAGAAAAAGGATAATTGCCATAAATTGCAGTCTGAAAGCCGGTTGTGAAATTCTTTTCATTTTTAAGTGTTTTAAGTAAACAGGAGCAAAAGATGTTGCTTGCACATGGTTGGTAATGGATCTGAATCCTGCACAATTTATAAACTTTTTAGGAAAGAAGGTGAAAAATGTAGTGCAGAATAAAGATTAAAAATAAAGGGCGAACTGTCAACATTGAAAATTACTGCTGTCAGGTAAAATTTGTACTTTTACCCGTGGTTAACCATTTTTGTTATGCAACTACCAGGATGACCATCCTGGGTTGGACTTAAATGACCGGCTTTTTTACTAAGACGCCGGATTTTTACCGGACACCAGTTTTAATTAATATATTAACTCTATGAAGAATTTATCCGTGCTTCTCTGTATACTTATTTTCACATTATCAGCCTTTGACGATCATAACAGTGCAACATCCGACACTTTAAAAATCCCGAGGCTTACTGATATAAAAGTTGACGGCAATGCAGGGGACTGGGGAGTAAAAGGATTGCCGGTACAATTATTCGCGGATTATCATGGTACGGTTCCCGATACGGGCGACCTTCAAGCCAACATCCGTCTGGGATGGGATGATTCTGGTTTACTGATTTTACTTAAAGTTAAAGATAATACACTTTATGAACCGGAAAATAATAACGCCAATGATATCCTGTCAGGTGATGCTGTGGAATTGTTTCTTTGTAACAGAAGAGGGGGCAGGAACATGGTACAGTATATTATCGGACCGGGTCTGACCGTGAATCAACCCAAATTAAGGGTTGTGAAATGGGATTGCCGCGGAAGCCGGAAACTGGCTGGTTCTGAAATCACGATCGATGCAAAAACAAAAGTTGTACCCGGTGGTTACGTACTTGAAGCCCGGTTGCCTTTTACCAATGTAGGTGAAAAGCCAGGTCCCGGCGTTAAAATTGCGCTCCAGGTGAATGTTACAGATGCCGATAAACCGGGTGACAACAAACGCAGGAGTGTCCAATTGAATTATATCGATGATGCTTACCTGAACACCTATGCTACTCAACCTCTTGAACTCGCCGACAGTCCGGGATGGCCCGTAGTTTCTGCCGTCAAATGTTACATTCAGGATTACGACACGGCAGTGTTTAAAATTTTCGCTGAAAATGATTTACAGGGGAAAGAAGTCTCGATCCGTGATTCAGCACTCGAATTATACCATGGCAGGTTAAAGGCAGGCTCTCCTTACGCCGGCTGCACCGTTATGCTTCCGGTTACGGCTATTAACAAAGATTTTCGTCCCGTGCAGGTTTTTATTGATGGGAAGATGGTTTCTACCATTGATGTATATATTGCTCCGCTTTATTTTGAAAAAAAACATGGATATCCATTCGAGGAAAGCATCAGGGTATTCAAGTTGGAAGATCACTTGAATAAGCCGCCCCTCCATCCCATTTTGTTTATTGGCCATTCACAATTCAGGTACTGGCTCACCCTGAAGGATGATATGCCGGGTTTGACGGTTCTTAACAGGGCCTTTGGAGGTTCACAGGCACAGCACGTAAACCATTTTATGGATGAAGCAGTATTTCCTTACAAGCCAAAGTCGATCGTTTACTGGGAAGGGGCAAATGACTTTGCAACCGGTAAATCGGTCAGTGTATTTATGAATGACGTCCGGGAATTTGTAGACAGTGTGAAAGCAAAACTTCCGGATACGAAAATATACATGCTCTCACCCGTTTACCTGTCAAGTCAGCGTAAGTATGCTAAAGCTGACAAGCTGATAAAAGAGTTAGCAGCGGGAACCCCGAATTTAATTTATATTGATGTAACATCCGTGTTAGCAGGACTTACCAGGGATATGTACCGCCCCGACGGTGTTCATCTTAATTCAAAGGGAGATGCCCTGCTTGCAAAGACGATCAGGGATGCTTTGAAAATGAATGAATAGAAGATTGAAAAGTAAGTGAGCTGGGGATAGAAGGAAGAGAGGACGCATGTCCGCTTTGGTCAGTAGATCGTCCGTTTGGGTAAGAATATGTAGGAAATCTTTGAAATTTTTTCTTCTGTTCAGGTTTGTTCATAACAAACGCCGGTTCATTCTGATGGACTTTGTTCCAGGCAAGAACCCCTGCCACCAAATACAAAGTGCTGATTTAGCCACCTCTTCAAAATCCGTCACGAAACAGCAACCAATTATATGGTTCTCTTGTTAGTACACTGAAATCAGATCAATTATTTTCGTCATGGATCACTTACTTGGAAAACATATACTGATCACCGGGGCTTCTGATGGTCTCGGGCGCGAACTGGCGCTGACATTTGCTCACGAAGGGGCCGCAGGACTGGTTCTGGTAGCCCGTCGCGGCTATCTCCTGAAAAACGTTGCACAAGAGGTGGTGAAGCTGGCTTCAAAGACCAGGGTGACAACCATTGAAGCGGACGTCGGCAAGCCAAAGGATATTGAACGTATAGTAGCTACTACCCATCAGGTTTTTAACGGACGACTGGATGTGCTGGTCAACAATGCATCGGTGATCGGCCCTTCGCCAATGCCTTTCCTGCTGGATTATCCCCTTGAAGATTTTCAGACAGTTCTGAATACTAACCTGACCGGGCCTTTTCTGTTGATCAGAAGCATACTGCCTTCGATGATTGAGCACGGAGGTTCGATTATTAATGTGACCAGTGATGCGGGTAAAGTTGGTTACCCGGGCTGGGGTGCTTACGGGATTTCGAAATTCGGGCTGGAAGGAATGTCACAGACCTGGGCTGCCGAGCTTGGGAGACAGCGGTGTACGGGTGAACCTGGTGGATCCGGGCGATATGAATACCGAAATGCACCGGAGAGCTGAACCTGATGAAGATCCGGGCCAGTGGGCCGATCCCACTGAAGTAACAGAGGTATTTATCTTCCTGGCTTCCGACCATTCGAAAGGAATTAACGGATACCGCCTTCAGGCACAGGAAAACTGGAAGGCAGATTTGAAGTTGTCAAAAGTATTATGAATGAAATGTAGATTATGAATATACCATTAACCTTTGATTTGCCTGAAGAACTTTTGGCCAGTGAACCTCCTGAGAGGAGAGGACTGGCCCGGGATGAAGTGAAGCTAATGGTTATTAACAGAAAGACGGGCAAAATCTCACATTCTCATTTTAATAACCTCGCTGATTTCCTGAACCCTGGCGACCTGATGGTCTTTAACGCCAGCCGGACCCTTCCTGCTTCCCTGACCGCCTGTGGTGAAATCACAGGTAAATGTCTCGAAGTCAGACTGGCCGAACATCTGCCCGATGGAACATGGCTGGTGCTTTTATTATGTCGCCAGGGTGATCCTTTTGTATGCGGGCTCAGGGAAGGTATGATCATCGATTTCAACAGAGAATTGTCTGCCACCGTAATAAACCAGGATGAATATATTCCGCGACTTTGGAAAATCAGGTTCTCAAGGGAGGGAGCTGAACTGATCGACCTGATATATAAGCTGGGACAACCTATCCGGTATGAATATGTAACTGTACCTTGGAACCTGGAATATTACCAGAACGTATACGCCCGGGAACCCGGCTCTGCCGAGATGCCCAGTGCCGGAAGGGCATTTACGTGGAAATCCCTGTTTAATTTACGGCGTAAGGGAATCGATACAACGTATATCACACTGCATGCCGGCCTGAGTTCCTACATGGACGATCAACTTGACAGCCTCCACCTGGTTCCGGAAGAAGAATACTATATCAGTGAATCTTCAGCAGAAAAAATCAACAATACCCGGGATAAGGGAGGAAAGATCATAGCCATCGGGACCACCGTGGTCAGAACTCTCGAATCGGCCGCCCCCGATGGCAGCCGCATCTCACCGGGTCACCGTTATACCCATCTGCGGATTACTTCAAGTCATAAGCTGAAGATAACAGATGCACTGCTCACCGGCTTTCATGAACCCGGAGCCAGTCACCTGGATATGCTGACAGCCTTTGTTTCTCCCGGCACATCTTTTTAAAGCATATCGGGAAGCAGTCGACAGAAAATACCTATGGCATGAATTTGGGGACCTGAACCTTATCATCTGATTCTTCCCTGCTTCCCCGTTTTACGAATACAATTCCCTTTAGAAACAATAGGATCTATCGCTATGAATCTTATGACGGGCCGGAAACAGGATTTCATTTTTAAGAATCGGATTCAGGCCATCGGCCGGAAGCCTGCCGCTCTACCATCCATCCCGGATATTCGGGCTGCAAAGCACTGATTTTATCAAGTTCCTGCATCTCCTGCTCACTCAGGGTTAGTTCCGTGGCGGCAATATTGTCCTTTAACTGGTCAGCACGTTTGGCCCCGATAATGATGCTGGTCACACCGGGTTTCCTGAGCATCCAGGCCAGGGCAACTCTTGCTGCAGATGCACCATCATGATCATTGCCGATCCTGGTCATAACCCCGATAATATCATACGCTTTTTCCTTGTTGATGGGGGGGAAATCAAAAGTATCTCTCCGGCTGTCCCCGGCTTTATCATTGTCGCGGGTGTATTTTCCGGAAAGGAAGCCGCCGGCAAGGGGACTCCAGGGCATAAGGGCAATGTTCTCACTCAACAGCATCGGTATAATTTCGCGTTCAATGTCGCGGCTGGAGATCGTATAATAGTTTTGTGAACCTATAAATTTCGTCCATCCCATTTTATCTGCAATGCCATTGGCTTTTGCCACCATCCAGGCCGGATGATTGCTGACACCAAGATACCTGACCTTTCCCGACTGTACCACATCATTCAGTCCCCGCATGGTTTCTTCAAGCGGAGTAACGGGATCGACACCATGAATGTATAACAGGTCGATGTGATCCGTCCCGAGACGCCGGAGACTGTCATTTACCGAATCCATGATATGCAGGCGGGACAGGCCGACCTGGTTGGCACCCGGCCCAACCCTGCCGCGTACTTTGGTTGCCAGGACCACCTGCTGCCGGTTTATTCCCAGATCTTTCAAACTCTTTCCGAGAAGCGTCTCTGACAGACCTTCCGAATACACATTAGCCGTATCGATAAAATTAATGCCATTGTCGAAGGAGAGTTTCATAAGTTCATTTACCGATGCCTGGTCGAGTTCACCAATAGCTGTCCAGTATCCTTTTCCTCCAAAAGTCATGGTTCCCATACAAAGTTCGGAAACCAGCACTCCTGTATTTCCCAGGTTCTTATATTTCATACTTTTTTGTTTTTATTAAACAGGCAGGTCATCCGGGATGCCCTGCTCTGATAGTTTGATAGAATAACTTATGAACATGACTTTGGTTCATTGATGAGGAAAGGAAATATCAGGAATCCTGTCGTTCAGATTTTCTGATCCACGAGGAATATTGGGTATAATATCATGAAATCGAAGTTGGTAAGTCCTGTAATTTCCAGAATGCTCCACATGCAAAACCTCAGAAGGGAATTTGAAAATTTAACCCCGACTAATGGTTTGAGTTCTCATTAATTATTAAATTACATCCATATAAATCTTTTTCATAAGTTATGGAAAGGAAATATTCACTGATTATAATTGGGGCAGGGATTACCGGCCTGAGTGCAGCGATTGCCTGGGCAAAAAATGTGGATATATCCAGCCAGCCTGTCCTGGTACTGGAACAGCATAAACTGGTCGGAGGAATGGTCACCTCTTTCAGGAGGAAAGGATTTCTGTTCGATACAGCCCAATTGATACCCGATCCGTCAATTCTCTTCCGTTACCTGGGGATACGCCTGGAGCTGAAACGATTCAGTAATTATTTTGCAAGAATATTTATTGTCAAGGGTGACCAGACAACTGTGATTCCGATCCCTTCAGGGTTTATTGAATTCAAGGACATGCTCATGGAGAGATATCCCGGGGAAAGAAAGGCCATTGAACGGTTTTTTAAATGTTCTGCAACCATTTTTGATGAGCTCAGGTACTTGCGCCTCGAACCTTCCTTTTTTGACCTGTTCAAAATTCTGATTCATTGCCCTGTCATTGTAAGGCACAGCAGGAAGACCTTCAGGGAATATTATCAGAGTTTTGGGTTTAAGGATCCGGAATGTCAGGAGCTTTTCGATGTTTTCGCAGCTTTCAGCGGACTTCCGGCTGAGAGGGCTGCTGCAATGATGACGGTGGCTGCCATGAATACTTCTCTTATCGACTGCTACCGGCCGGTCAAGGGATTTATTCAGCTTCCGGTATCTTTAAAGAAACGGGCGGAAGAGCTGGGCTGTACGATCAGAACCCGGACGCGGGTGTCAAGGATACTGGTTGAGGATGGAAAAGCCCGGGGCGTGTTACTGGATAATGGGAAGACCGTCATGGCAGATCATATCATAACGACGATAGATCCGAAAGTGGCCATGGGTAAACTGGTCGGACTGGATATTTTAAAAAAGCTCGACAGTCGTTATGCCACCAGGGTAGAGCAGGTGAAAATGTCCTCTTCGGCAGTTACGGTCAGCTTGGGTCTCGATGACCGTATTGACCTTGGGAATAACGGATTGGATTGCGGCTATAACGTCATCACCACTGGAGGGGATACTTTTGAAAGGTTGTTTAAGGCTTTTGACCGGGGCACGTACCTTCTGGATGAGAATATGTTTCACTGTGCCGTGATCTGTCCTTCACTCACAACGGGCGGGAAACCGGTAGTGGTTATCAGGATTGTGCCTATGCCAATGTCGGAATGGAAAGTGCTGAGGGAAGAAGATTATAAATCGTACACCAGCCTGAAGGAAAAAATAGCCGATTTTTATATTGACAAAGTTGAAAAATACCTTATCCCTGATCTGAAAAAGCATATTCTCTACCGCGACATTGCAACTCCGGCAACCTATGAGCGGTTTACCGGGACACCATCCGGTTCAAACTACGATATGGCTCCATACCCTGAAAATTTCGGACTTAAACGACTGAAAATGCGGACACCCGTCAAGGGACTGTATCAACCCAAATTCTCCCATGGTATCTGGCCTTCTGTTCAGGGTGGTTTGCAGGCTGTGGATATGATCCTGGGTGGAAAAATTATGAAGGGTTACTCACGGTACAGGGAATAATCGCTTATAAACCGGATCTCGCAACCGTCTCATCGGTGAACAATGAATTGGGAACTACATTGAATTCTGTACAGGCAGTTCCAGAGTGAACCTTGTCTCTTCCGGGGTGCTCGAAACGGAAAGAATACCTTTGTGCAGATAGAGGATCTGACGTGATAGTGCCAGCCCGATGCCTGAGCCTTCTTTCTTCGTCGTGAAAAAGGGAATGAAAATTTTCCCGAGAATATCATCCGGGATCTGTGGCCCGTTGTTGGAAACACTGATCAGCAACATTGAAAGCCCCGCATGTTGAAGCCTGAGCAGGATCCTGCGGCAGGAAGGTATCTCCAGAAGAGCATCTGCAGCATTGTTGATAAGGTTGAGAACGACCTGGTTAATAAGGTTTTTATCTGCTGTGACCGTCTTCACTCCGGCTCCTTTGATAATTTCAAAAACGATGTCACGCGCCATCAGTTGTTCCGAGACCAGCAGTTTCAATTGTTCTGTCCACTCTTTGGCATCAAAAGGTTCGATCATGGGCTTAGGCAGACGAACCAGTTTCCGGTAGCTGTTTACGAAGTTTACCAGTCCTTTGCCCTGTTCATCAATGGTGGTAAGGCCTTTAACAGTAGTCTCGATCATTTCCCCATTCACATCCTCCGGTTGAACCGGACGGCCTTCGTGGTAAAACAACTTTTGAAGGGTTCGTGAAATACTGGTCAGAGGAGCCACTGAATTCATGATCTCATGTGTAAGGATCCGGATCAGGTTCTGATATGATTCCAGCTCTTTCTCATCGAGTTCCCGGCGTATATTCTCAATGGATACCAGCTTTAGCGGCTTTTCTCCCGCATGAATCTCCCTCGCCCTGAAAAGTAAGGTCTGTTCAGATTCCGAATGCTTTGTCCGGACTGAAAAGTTTCTCCCCTGCCTGGATTTGACACAGTATCTGATAGAATGGAGGGTTTTGTATTTTCAGTAAACGATGGTCTGTAGATGTGGCTGAAATACCGGCAAAATTGGCAGCTGCTTCATTGATCATCTCAATCTCTTCGTCGGAAGAGATCACCACCAGTCCCGTGGCCGAATGCCGTATTACTTCCCGGTAGTAAAGTTCCCTGGCTTCGGCAGTAACCCTGATCCGGTGAATGGTTTGGTTGATGCGGTTCATCTGCCGGTGAAGATTTCGCATAAAGGGATTTGAGCCGCTCTCAGGAAAAGTCACGGTAGAATCGTTACTGTCTACCGCATCAAAGAAGAAATTGAGGTTTTTCTCAGACTGCCGGATATCCCTTACGAGATAAATGACAAGGACAAGGCCGGTCAGTGCCGGGAAAACGACATAATCAGGATGGGGACCCTTGGCCACCATTCCGGTCAGCAATGCAGCTAAAAGCATGGCTGTTATCAGGAGTGTCCGTTTCCAGTGAAGGGTCAAGTCATTCGTTGTTTAAATGTGAGGGACATTTTTCATTGACCTTATAAATATTGTCATTTCCGTTCTAAAGGGTCTTTGCTCTATATAAAGGAATTCTTCAAAGACCGTATTTGCTCATCTTACTGTAGAGTGTCGGCCGGCTGATCCCAAGCCGGTTTGCTGCGGCGCTGAGGTTGTTTCCGCATTTCGATAACGCTCTCATGATCATCCTCTTTTCCATTTCATCAATGGTCTCCGGTTCGCCTTCTTCATATAAACCTCCGGAAAACGTGGGTATACTGTCGGGATCCGGGCGGCCGTTCTCCGAAAGGATCACCATCTTTTCCATGGCGTGCTGCAGTTCACGGATGTTCCCCGGCCATGAATTGTTCCTGAGTTTTTCCATCAGCGATTCATCCGGCTTAGGGACGGCTTTGTTGTATTTTCCTGCATATAAATTCAGAAAATGGCCGGCCAGGAGCGGGATGTCTTCCTTTCGATCCCGTAGAGGGGGGATGTGGATGCGGATTGTATTGATACGGTACAGGAGATCTTCCCTGAAGCTGCCGTTTTGGACCATCTGATCTACCGGCTTGTTCGTAGCGGATATAAGCCTGATATCGAGCGGGAAAGTTTTGTTGGAACCGACAGGCGTAACGCATCGCGTCTGAAGTACAGTCAGTAGTTTCGATTGGAGGTGCAGGGGGATATTACCGATCTCGTCCAGGAAAAGGCTTCCGCCGTCGGCCAGCAGAAACTTACCTTCCCTGTCTTCGCGGGCGTCGGTGAAAGCACCCCTGACATGGCCGAAAAGCTCTGATTCAAAAAGGGTATCGGTAAGCGCTGAAAGATCTGCCGGCACAAAAAGACTTTCACTCCGGTTTGAATGACGATGGATTTCCCTTGCGATCAGCTCTTTACCTGTGCCATTCTCGCCGGTGATCAGGATGTCGGCATCGGTGGGTGCCACTTTCCGGATCAAACCCATGATCCTTTGCATGGCTTCCGAGCAATACAGGATTTCCTGCTCCGGATTCAGAGCCCGACTGAGAAATTCTCCCTTCTTCTTCAGGCTGGTGACCTCACGGGATGATTCACTGATCCGGCAGGCTGCCCGGAGGGTAGCAAGAAGTTTTTCATTCTCCCAGGGTTTTAGGATAAAATCCGATGCGCCTTCTTTTAACGCCTTAACAGCAAGTTCAATATCCCCATAGGCAGTAAACATAACCACTTCCACACCGGGAAACCGGGATTTGATTTCCCGCAGCCAGTAAATACCCTCATTACCGGTCTGAAGGCCGGCGGTGAAATTCATGTCCAGCAGCACGACATCATACTGATGGGCAGACAGTTCTTCCAGCAGACGGTTAGGGTGCTGAATGACTTTAACATGACTGAATTCAGCCGGGAGAAAGAGCGATAGTGCATTAAGTACATTCCGGTTGTCGTCAGCGATCAGGAGGTTTCCGGTTTTCATCGTTCAGGTGTTTAGGTCCGAATACTTTGTCGAACTCCCTCACACAAAATTTCCTTTTATCTATTCAACCATGACAGAATGCTCATTTTTTTAGCCAAAATAGGAGAATTCACTTTGTCAGGTTCTTTACATGCCTTTTCAAATGTAAGAATAATTTACGATCAACTGTAAGGATTCTTTACAATTTCTTTTTTGCATATTTGATTAAGTATCATATAATCAACTATATAAAATTAATGGTACATTTTTGGTTTCGGGAAAGAAAAACAATAGGCCATGATACGAACCTCAAACCTTTCCAGGATCTTCCGGACGGATATCGTCGAAACTACCGCACTCAGAGATGTGAGTTTCTCCGTTGGGAAAGGCGAATTTGTTGCCATAATGGGTCCCTCAGGCTGCGGGAAATCCACCCTTTTAAATATTATCGGATTGCTCGACAGTCCTGATGGAGGAGAGTATTATTTTAACGGGAAGCCTACGGCAGCCCTTCGCGAGGCAGAGCGGACAAGGATGAGGAAAGGCGCCATTGGCTTCGTCTTTCAGAATTTCAACCTGATTGATGAACTTACCGTTTATGAAAATGTGGAACTTCCTTTGCTGGCCTTGAGGGTCAGATCAGCAGAAAGGAAACAGAGGGTAGGGGATGTACTGGAGCAAATGCAGATCCTGCATCGCAAAGATCATTTTCCCCAGCAATTATCAGGCGGCCAGCAGCAGAGGGCTGCCATAGCCCGGGCTGTTATCTCCAGGCCCCCGCTGATCCTGGCCGATGAACCAACCGGTAACCTCGATTCCATTAACGGAGAACAGGTCATGCAACTCCTTGAGAAACTTAACGCAGGCGGCACTTCGATTGTAATGGTGACACACTCCGAACAGCACGCCGAACGGGCACACCGTATTGTCAATCTCTTTGACGGACACATCGTTGCAGAGCGGACCGAACATACATATTCAATGGCCTGATCAAACATACAGCTATGAAAACGCACTTTTTTACCATTCTGGTCAGGCGTCTGCTTCATGATAAGTTGTTCGCTGCCATCAACCTGCTGAACCTTGTCGTGGGATTTTCAGCTTTCATTCTTCTGAGCCTTTTTATCCAGTTTAACCTGAATTATGACAGGCATAATGACAAGTATGACCGTATTTACAGGCTTCAGCTCTTTATGGATGTTCCCCAGAGCAATATCAAACATACCAGCAGTGTAACCGCAGCCCTGGGAAGACAAAATCTTCCTTCCCTTCCGGAAGTTGAACAAACAGCTGTTGTACACAATGCCGGAGATGACAATATAGACGGATATTACTTCTCAATAGACAAGAAGAATGTTATTCTGCTTAACACGGGATACTATTCAGATCCTTCCATATTTAACATTTTTACCTTTCATTTTACAGAAGGCAACCCCGAAGATGCCCTGGCTGAACCAAATACCGTCGTCCTTTCCGAGAGCAATGCCGTGAAATTCTTTCCTCAGGGACAAGCCGTGGGCAAAATCCTTTATCTCGAAAATAAAATTCCGGTAAAAGTTTCCGGAGTCTATCAGGATCTTCCGCTAAATTCAGACTGGAGACCCGAATTTCTCCTCCCCATGGCGAGCTATTCTTCAATTACAGGATGGAATGGTTTTGAAGACAATTACTATATGTACTCGTTCCAGACTTACGTGCTCCTCAAACCCAATGCCAGTTATACTGAAGTGAATACGAAGATATACGATGCTCTGAAAGACTACCGGAAGCAACACCATCCCTATCTAAGACCCTTGTCGAAGGTTCATCTTAACCCGTTTTTCCAGGGTGAATGGCTGATCGCTATATCCCTGTTCTCTTTTACAGCCCTCCTTATCCTGATCCTTTCGGCAGTTAACTTTATTAATTTGCAGACAGCCGATGCATCTTCAAGAGGACGGGAAATAGGGATAAAAAAGACGGTTGGATTTTCCGTAAAAGAGCTTTGGTCACAGTATGTCGGTGAGGCTGTTGTAATCACCCTTTTTTCAGCCATTCTTGGACTGGCAGTGGCGCATTACTGCCTACCTGTGTTTGAGAGGGTAATTGGAAAAGATCTCGGACTTAGCCTTTTCCACAACATTCCCCTGATCCTGATGGTACTTGGCGTGGCTGTACTTACCGGTTTCCTTTCCTCTTTATACCCGGCATTTATCATTTCCCGCTTTAACCCGGTGAAGGCGCTGAAACAAAAATTCATGCAGGTTGAAAAAAACGGCTTCAGCCTGAAAAAAGGACTGGTTACCGTACAATTCAGCATTTCACTGTTTTTGGTTATCGTAAGTCTTATTGTATTTAAGCAGGCTGACTATATGCTGAACAAAGACATGGGATTTGATCGCAATGAACTCCTTGTGGCCAATATAAAAACATACCGGCAGGGGTCTTTTGAACCGGTCAGACAACAACTGCTGGACCACCCTGAAATTACCGGTGCCTGTTTTTCCGATTATATTCCGTTCATTCTGCCTGGCGGTGATGAGATGAACTGGGAAGGAGGGTTTCCCGATGATAAGGTTTTTGTGAGGATAAGCTATATAACCTGGGACTTCTTTGACACCTATAAAATGAAAATCGTTGAAGGAAGGAGCTTCTCCCGGGATTATCCGACCGATCAAGGTAAATGCCTTGTCAATGAAGCTGCAGTGAAGGTTTTCGGCTGGAAAAATCCGGTGGGGATGAAATTGAAGAGCTGGGATAAGGACTGGGAAGTGATCGGAGTCGTGGGCGATTATGTCTCACAATCAGTGCAGAACCCCATCGATCCGCATACATACAGACTATTGGGGGATTCTGTCTCACTGACGGGAATGTATTCGGTCAGATACCGTCCGGGTGAAATTAAGGCTGCCAAACGCATCATCCGCGATACATTTGAGGAAAACTATCCCGCCGACGCGTTTAATTTTGAGCCGTTCGATGATCTTATTGTCAACGAGGCGGCAAACCAGGGGTACAAAATGTTCAGCAATATCTGGTTCTTATTTACCGTGATCTCTATCATAATCTCTACCATAGGGTTGTTTGGCCTGGTCATTTTCTATTCCAGGCGGAAAATGAAAGAGATCGGTATCCGGAAGGTCATCGGGTTTTCCGTGATCCGGCTTTACGGAAAACTGACCTGGGAGTTTATGAGGCTGATCATTTGGGGAATGCTTTTTTCATGGGTTGCAGCATGGTATGTCTACAAAGCCCTCCCCGGAGCAGATAAATACGGACTCGGTATCGGTGAGTTTCTGCTGGGAACAATCCTGATTTTTGCGGTAGCCCTGCTTACCATAAGCTATAATATATGGATTGCGGCCAGGAGAAACCCGTCGGCTATTCTGAAATATGAGTAGGGTAAACTCCCGGTCAGGATTAAAACCGGTTATTGACCCTCCTTTGACGGATCTTTTTCAATAAATGCTTTTAGGGCATTCAACATCATATACCAGTTGGCTTCTGAATGCTCCCGTTCTTTTTCCGAAAGGTTATGATCCTGAAGCAGGGTGATTCGAGTGCCGGCAATAGTTTCAGACAGGCTGATGGTAACAGTATGATAGTTTTCAGCCTTGTCAGCCAGTCCGGAAAGGGGACTGTAATGGCTATACTGAATAATCTCCCCGGTTATCATACGCAGAATGGTACCTTTGTCCTCATAGGTATTGCCCTGCCATTCTCCTTTCCACCTGATCTGGCCGCCTTCCTTCCAGTCTGATATGACATTCGTACCGAACATGTATTGTCTGATCATATCCGGATTTACAAGGGCTTCCCAAACGTCACCGGAGGGAGCTGCAACGGTCACAGAAGCCCTGGCAATGAAATCTTTTTCCATGCTGCTTGACTTTTATCCCAATAACAAAGCATACGGCAATCTTGTTCCGGGAAGCCTGGCTTAGGTGCCGTAAAGAGTGTGTATGCGGTTCAGTCCGGTAAAGATGAATTTCTAAAAATCATTGCTTCATAATTTCCTATTCCCCTGAGAATACCCTCATCAGTATCCAGGGCGGCGACAGCCTCTACCCCGAAATAAACGGGCTTCGTCATAAAAGTTTTGATCAGCCATTTTATGAACGAACCGACATCATGCAGGAGGTCCCTTTTATCCAGGATCTTCGTGGAGTTTAAAGTCAGTTGAAGCGGAAAGGAGGGATCCAATGACCGTATTAACAGTGAAACCGGGTATTCTGCCTTGAGCTCCGGGTCTGTCTTTACACCCGTCACCATGGTTTGTGTCAGGTTGTTCGAACTGTGGATAATCCGGTCATTTTCCGCCACCATCAAAGACTGAATGCGGTTCGTCCTGAACCATGTGTCCATAAAAATGACGGTAAACCGGCCGGCCCGGCACTTTCCCCAGTACCACCTATTGATCAGGTTATCGAGATACAGTGGGTGTAACGGATCGACTTTGATAAAATTATGATCATGATACCCGGTTGCTCCGGTCAGTCTGAACGTTTTTCCTTTGTGAACAAATTCTCCGCTAACGGTGGCCCGGGGCATGGGAATGATCCATGAAAATTCGCTTCTTTTTTTGCCCGCCTCGCATGGGACTGAGTTACCCAGGGGTTTCCATCCTTCCATATTCCCTGTAAAGATCAGGTTGCACCTGAATTCCGGCATATCGGTCAGGATGACATACGTCAAAGGCTCTTTTCCCGTGACTTTGATCTGAAGCAGGTCACCGGCGGTAATATGACATTGATCCCCTTCAGCACGGATCTCGTTGAGACGGAAGGGCAGGGTATAATTCACACTATCTGACCGGATATTCACGGAAACGGCCAGCTGAGGAAAGACCCTGGTTCTCAGGGGATCTGTCCCAATGTGAAAAACAATTTTCAAAAAGATCTCCTGTTCAGGATCCGTGATGTCGAAATACCACCATTCAAAATCTCCTTTGACCTTGCCGGTAATGTGAAGACCGTCGTCATCCGGGAGTACGGTCATTCCGGCATGGCCAGTGTGAAATCCGCCAAGGTTTGTGATTCCGCTACCGAAAACTTTTCCCCGTTGATGGTAACTCATAGGAGTTTTTTTCTTTACGAAGTAAAACTATAAACAGATCGGAGATCGGTTTGTTTTCCCGGATGAAGGCTCCTGCCGGCCGGAGATGGAAATTTGTCCCGGGTGTAACACCAGGAGTAATTTCAGTGCTGCGGTACTTTTTCATCCTGCCGGAATTTTAAATCCGAATTCCATGTCCGGCGGTTTGATTGAAAGTCCTGTTTTCAGGGCAGGATCTTATCTTTCTTAAGAACATTTGCAATAACGAAGGAATCATTATTGTAATGATGATCTCCCGGTACCGTTTCAAATTGAATACTGGTAGATGAAAGGATGGAAGGGAACGGGGAGTCCTCAGATTTTCCTGTAATTATGAGAATGGGGACATCAGGGCTTATTTTTTTAAGTTCCTTTCCAACATCAAAGGTGTTATGAGAATTCCCAATGCCCATCATATTGGTAATATGTATTTCAAAATCAGCATGTTCATCCGGAGATAAAAGGATCATATTTTCCACTTTTTCTTTGATGTTTTCCGGTAGCTGCTCGTAAATAAAAGGCAGCACTTCTGCTCCCATACTATATCCCAATCAGGATGAATTTGTCCTTTTGCCAGATTTCGGAAAAATGATTCAGCAGCCTGGTGATATCCTGTGCTGATTCCTGGGGAGTCCGCCTGTTCCAGAAATATTTTTTGGCGTCCAGACCGGCAACAGGAACGCCCATATCGGCCAGATGATCGCTTAAATCCTGCTCAAAACTGTACCAACCGCCATCACCCGAGATAAACAGTACCATAGGGGCGTTTACATTATCCGTTGTAGCTTTCGTTGCCGTAAAAGGCAAATGAACTAAAGAAGTGTCTCCCGAAGCAGGAGAGTTAAATCCGTGAATAGCCTTATCCTGAATTAGAAGGGATTGAAAAGCCTTATCCCATTCCGGCATAAAATCACTCCATTTACTGAATCCGTGTCCGATACGATCCAGTTCGATGAGTTCAGCTGCGGCGCATTGATCAATAAAATCTGAAGTTTCCTGGAAATCGCAGGTACGGTCAAGTTTTCCCTGCAATACGATCCACCGGTTTCCCAAATGCGAGTCCGGATCAAGATAAAAACTTTTGCCGTCGGTCACGGGCTTTTCCTTGAGCCCGTTAAATTCGCAAAAAAGTTTTGGTAACTCAACATCAGGACAGAACCCCAGGGATATACCCCCTTTAAATGTATCAGGGCGTGCCTGCGCCAGTAATGCGTAAACTAATGTGGCACCACTGGAGTACCCCATCAGAAATGGTTCCTTGTAGTGAGGGAAATTATATTTCTTCTCGATATAGGTGGCCATCGTCACGAAATCGCTGACGATATGATAACATTTTTCAGTCCTGTTCTTCAGATTCCTGTAATATGACCGAATGTCGACTCCAATCACCAGACTGTTTTGTGAGGCGAAATGTTCGGAAAAATCCAATATGCCGTATCTCCATCCTTCATCGCCTGAAATCATGATGGTTAGCGATTCTGGGGTCCCTTCAGGGATATATAAATGGATTTTTCCAAAGGGGGGTACTGTAAGAGAATCTTTGATAACCACCGCATTCAGATTGGAACCAAAGATCACCGTCATACAGATATTCAAAAAGAGAAAGCGGAATATTTTCGTCATATAACAGGTATGATGTTTAAACCGGATTTTGTGACAGATCAAAATTTAGCAGTGTGAACGTAAATACTCAACCTGATAATTACACAGCGGAGACCTTCGATGATATACCTGCACATAGCCTTTTTACAATGGTGATATAAGAACATATTTCCGCCCTTCTTAAATAAACCACGCATCTCTTTTTAAGTTTTATGCAAAGTAAGCATAAACGGAAATATCTTAATTTATTTTGGGGAGCAAGGGTATAATTCAGGCTGTTAGGGATAGGTAAATGAGGCGCTTGCCCGTTTGTTGGACGAACATGTGTAATTTGGCATTACAGTCTTTGGTGAATACTCTTCCGGCGGGGATTCCCTGTCAGAATACAGAGGTGACCTGTTCTTTTTTCAGGAATGGTAATACAGATGTTTCGGAAATATAGATATTCATACCGGAAGCCGGTTTTTAAAATCCGTACCAGTCCAGTCGTAAATGTTTTGCAATGACATGGGTTTTTCAAAGGACACTCATGCAGAATGGTCTCTTCCGACCATGGCCTTTGAGGTCCAGGGACAGTATGAAGGGATATCTTATTATTCACGAATCCGGGAACGCATGTCAAGTTTCCTGGAAATATCCAAAGCCTCCTGAATGATGCTTTCGGGATAATCATTGATCTGAAGAATCCTGATCGCATTCCGGTTCTTTAATTTCCCGTTTTTAAGTTTGTAATCGAAATCGACTTTTTTGTCATTCACGACTTCACTGAAATGATAGAGTTCATACTCGTATTTCAGAAGGTCAGCCAGTTCAATATCATGGGTTGAAACAAAAACGATGTTACCGTTTTTTGACAGGGCAGATAAGACAGCCTTGCCGGCGGAAATACGCTCAATTGTATTCGTACCTTTAAAAATCTCGTCCAGCAGAAAGAGGCCCGGCTTACCATTTAGTCCATGACGGATCATATCCCTTATCGTCAGCACTTCCTCAAAGTAATAGCTTTTATCATTCAGCAGATCATCGCTTATCCGGATTGCAGAGAGCACCTGTAACCGCGGCATTGCCATTTCCCGGGCGAAACAGGTATGTATGGTTAACCCTGCTATTACATTAAGTCCGATGGTACGGATGAATGAAGTTTTTCCCGACATATTTGAACCGGTCAGCAGAATGGATTTTCCGTCCACTGTGATGCTGTTTGCGACACATTCAGGGATCAGAGGATGACGGATGCCTTTTGCGATAATCCGGGTTTGAGATGAGTGAATCTCAGGTATGCAAAACTCATTTAGTCCATGCCTGAGCGAAGCAATGGATATGAAAGCATCAATCCGGCCAACGAAGGTATAGACTTCCTCTATCTCAATCCTTTTTGAATCAAGGTGCCTGAGTACGCCGAAAAGCAGAATCGGTTCGAGTAGAAAGAGGGTTTTAAATAATTCAAGGATAGCCCAGAACAAAGCTTCAAAGTCACCTTCCAGCTTCGTTTCCAGTTTAAAGAAGGCCATTCTTCGCCTGACCTTGTCAATGGCCTTTATGGAATCCGGAAGAGACGGACAGAGGCTTTTGAATTGGTCATTTTTGAACAGTTCACGGGCAATAATACTCAGCTTCAGTAACTGGGGAAGGGCATTTAAATACTGATACAGGTTTTTCTTGTTCCAGTAATGAACTCCAAGGTTGATCATAAACACGAACAATAAAACAAAGAACAATGCGGGATTAAACGGCAGTAACAGTAAGGTGAACAGACTTGTAAAAGACAATATGCGGACTAAAAAGAACCATTTGGGTGGTTTAAGATGATCCTCCTGGAACAGTGTCGGGATGTATAAAGCATCCGTTTTACCCAGTTTCTCAAGTTGTCTTTGAACCGAAACACGGAATTCCGGATCGGTTGAAAGATTCTGAATCAGAGCTTCTTCTGCCTCTGTTTTATCGCCCGTTGCCGGAATCGTCCTGAGTTTATGATAGAGGTATTGCTGCCCGGTTTTGGACGATGTCCGGTCGACGTACATAAAAAATTCATCAAAGTCAAGATCGTTGCAGGTTTTATCGGAGATTACCTGGAAGCACTCCGAATGATCCTTAGCCATGAAATACTTCTTTATGAGTTCGAAATCAAACGTGTCATCCTTGATTTGGCCAAAGGAAGCAAGCAGGCGTTCTGTATCTTTTCTCATGGGCAAGAACCTGATTTTATGGTGAATTTGTTTTCATTCAAAATGGGTATGAGCTTTTTCAGACAGGTCTCCTTTTTAGACGGGTATTCCGGACAGTCAGCCATAAAGAGCACACGTTAGGTTAAATATCTATCATAGCCCTGATCTGTATCAGATTTCCTGACGTATGGGTATCCACAACTCCTCCTCGGAATCCGGATCATCATTCCTGTATTTTTCTCCCATGATGGCGAAATGAGGCCGGGTGTCCAGTACATAAGGAGATGCAGGCAACCATGTTCCGAAGATGTACCTGTAAGTGCCGGGACCGTCACTCGCCCGCCCCCGGTGAATAAAGACCGCATACAGACCTTCCGGCACTGCAAGGACTTCCATCCCGGGAGGAACTGAATCAAAATCCGATACCTCAACACCAGCCCATTTTTCAAATGTTTTATGCTGATTGAATGGATCAAAATATGAGGGGGCGTAGATTTCAACGGAGTATAATTCTTTGCCGGTGATATTCAATATTTCCAGGCGATGTGGCATGAAACTGTTCCACAATTCGAAGGTTTTATTATCGGAAAAAGACATCATCAACCGTTTGCCGACAATTTTTTTTTCAGGCAGGATTTCTATCCGGGGTTCCATTCGCTTCTCATTTTAAGGCTTTTTCCATTGCCCTCTGAAGGAGGTGATACTGGAAGATTAATTCGTAGTCCCAAAGATAGAAATCATTTCTTTTTATCGGTGAGAAAAGTCTCCCCTTTGGTAAGCCAGGAGAACCCGAATGCCTATAAGACAATAGTTTCAAGCCGGAAAACGGGATCCGCTTTACTCAGGAAACCGAAATACCCATGTTTTTCTCCATCGTAGGCTGGCAAATATTAAATTTTAACGGCCTCATTTATCCAGCCATTGATGACAGATAATATCATATCTTCATGAGCTTCAGGGATATCAATCCAGTCCATGGCGGCAGGAATGGAACTGAAAATTTTGAATTTCATAGGAAATTCCTTCAAAGCTTCTGTATAGAGGGTATTAAATACAACATGTGCCGGAGTTTTGGTAATCATAGCCGACTTTCGGTTTCCAATGATCAGTGGATTATCTCTCAAATCTCTGACATATTTTAGAAGATCTGCATCGGTATAGGAAATCCTGCAATGTGTATAATCCACCAGAAAATTGTACCCGGGATTATAGTCTTTATCCTGTATTTCCATTTTCTTCACGGCAACACCGTTTTCATAATTCAGTGTACCATAAATGAATTCAATGATCAGCTTTAATTCGGGTATAATTTTATAAGCCAGAAAGTCTTTCATGCTGTGATCCGTTTAAGGGTGCATCATATGCAATAGCTTAGCCTGACCTCCTTTAGCGAGAGTGGACGAATGTTTATGCCTGAATACCCGGATCTCATAAACGAAACGGCCCTGAAATAAAGTCCCTGCCGGTTTCCAGGGATTAACCCATAGGCTGGTAATTCAGTCACAAAAGATAGTGAATTTGTTGCTCGGCTCCAAATAAAAAAAGGACAGATGATTAGCTCAGACCTTTGGGAGGGCCTGGAAGGGAAACCCGGAAAACGGCCGGTAAGAATGGCGGAATATCAGCAGGATTGCAAAGTTTACCCCGGGAAGGATAGAGACGAAAGGATTCTAACCTCTTTCCGACAATTCCCGCAACGCCTCAATGTTAGTAATACTAACTTTTTTGCCATTAACCAGGGCTATCTCATCACGCTCGAACTCCTTAAGGATCCTGATCGCGCTATCCTTCGACATGGCTGTCATATCTGCCAGGTCCTGGCGGCTCAGGGGAATTTCAAATGTAAGTGAGCCGTACACCGTCTGAGAAAGGTAGATAAGTGCATCGGCCATCTTGCCATGCATCTGTTTCTGGGCCAGACTCAATATTTTTTCGTAGGTCTGGATAGTCTTGTGATTTAGCTGACTGATAAAATGTTCAGCAAACTCAGGATTGCTTCGCAAGACCTTTTTGAAATTATCAGCATTTATAAAACATACCACAGAATCTTCGAGTGCAGTGACCGTATAATGATTCCTGTTGTCGGTGAAAAGTCCGGGCCCACCCAGAATGACAAACGGAGTAACCAGATTCAACAACAGGTTTCGATGATCGTATCCTTCAATATAAACTTTGGCAAAACCCTGAACCAGATTGGAAACGTGGGTCAGGGTCGTTCCCTGCTTAATAATATTCTCCCCGGCTCTGAAGTGGACCTCAAACCGCTCTTCATTTAACTGTAGTGTTTCTTCCCTGGTTAATAAACGAAACAGCTCCGATTTGGTATTACACTCCTCACAACTCTTGCAAATCTTAGATCTTTGGTACACAATAGTATAGAATTATATAAATATATCCGATCAAATATAATTTAATTTCCTGCTTCTCCTATCCCGTCAACCCGACAAATATCTATTTTAGAATCGATCTAAATCGATAGTATTCACGCATAACATCTTGACATTTCAAAACATATTCTTTCATAAAGAAGTATTTACTATATTAGCGTGTAGTTATTTTTGTAACAATAAATCTTGAAGGAAAAGGATAAAAACTATTAATATGACAAGAAAAAAAGCTCCGGTTCTCAAGTTATTAGTTTTCAGCATGATCATTACAGGTTTCGGCTTGTATTCATGTGAAAAATATACTTATGAACCCCCAGGGTACAATCCTAATAAAGTGTACAGCTTTAAGGATGATGTGTTACCGGTCTTTAAGAGTTGCGAAGGATGCCATCCCTCAAAAGCCCAACCCGACCTGAGCCAGGCTAATGCATACAAATCCCTCACCGAAGGCGGGTATGTGAATACTGCCAAACCTGAAGAAAGTGTCATCATCAAACAACTGGGAAAGGGTCATGGCGGTCTGGACAATACTTCTCCTGGTTATTATGAGATCCTCGGTTGGATTACCCAGGGAGCTAAAAACAACTAACCTATTTTAAACCAAAAAAACACTAAATATGAAAAGCTTAATTGCATTTGCACTGAGTTTATTCCTCATCATACCGGCCTTTGGCCAGGATGAAAATGAAGACAAGCCGGTAAGATCGACCTTCGAAGCCACACTTCTGATCGATAACCAGACGGTTGAAAGTCCGTTTAAAGGAGGCCTTCAGTTCCAGATCCAGCACAGGTTCGGTACCGTGAAAAACGGGATTACCGATATCTTCGGAATTTATGCACCGTCAAACATCCGACTGGCTCTCAATTATGGTATTACCGACAGGCTGATGATTAGGAGCGGGGACCACTGAAGATTACAAACTCCAGGATCTGCAGTGGAAATATGCCATCCTTCGGCAGACGCGCTCAGGTAAAACACCGGTCTCTGTCAGCTATTACGGTAACATGGTTATGGATGCCCGCAGTAAGGACAATTTCGGACCGGAGGAAAATTTCAGAAGCATTCACCGCTTTTCTTATTTCACCCAGGTAATTGTGGCCAGGAAATTTAACCAAAAACTTTCCTTCCAGGTGGCGCCGGGGTTCATCTACTACAACAGTGTTGAGCAGGGGTTGAAGAATGCTGACTTTACCATCCATGCCGGCGGTAGGGCAAAGGTACTGGGTCCCATTTCTATTCTGGCTGAATATGACCAGCTCCTGACCAAACAGGATGCCTTCGATCCAAAACCCAACCTGGCTGCCGGAATCGAAATCGGAACGGCCACTCATGCTTTCCAGATTTTCTTTGCAAACTATTCGGCTATTATAAATCAGAGAAATCTCCTTTACAATACCAATGATTTTACCAAGGGAGACTACCGGCTTGGTTTTAATATAACCGTCAGATTCTGATAAATCCGAATTATGAAGAAAAACAGAAAACCCATATTTCCCCTAATCCTTCTCCTGGCAGGTCTTTTCGGCCTGCTTATCAATACGGCATGGGCCGGTTTACAGCAGAAAGATCAACCGGAAGATAAAGGGGAAAAGAATTCGCCCTTTGCTAAAGAAAACGAACAATGTCTGAAATGTCATGGTGAAAAGTTCTATACTCTGACGGACACTGCTACCGGAGCCACGAAGCGAGCAAACATGTGTCTCGATTATCGGATCAACCGGAATGATTACTATAATTCAGTCCACTGGAACTTTAGCTGCCTCGATTGCCACTCCGACGAATACAATACATTTCCACATGCGCTTAAGCTCAGGTTTGCCGACTACTGGACCTGCCTCGACTGCCATGGATACGATGAGAAGTTCGCCCAGTTTAAATTCGAACAGATTGATGAGGAAAGTCAGAAATCGGTGCATTATACCGCCACAAAAGGTGATTTTTCCTGCTGGAACTGCCACAACCCTCACAGTTATAAATTATTATCAAGAAGCACGGAGAATGTTTCAGAGGTCATCGTTGAGACCAACAATATCTGTCTCAACTGCCACGGGAATGTAGAGAAATTCAGGCTTCTGTCCAATAAAGATCTGGGGAACGTTATCCCGAAACACGACTGGCTGCCTAACCAGGAGCTGCATTTTAAAGCAGTCAGATGTATCGAATGTCACGCGGAGATGAACGACAGTCTCAGGGTGTCACATGATATCATGCCTGCCGACAGCGCCGTGAGGAAATGCGTGCAGTGCCATTCGAGCAATTCTATCCTGATGGGAACACTCTATAAATACCGGGCTAAGAAAAGCAGGAAGGAATACGGCTTTATTAATGGCGCCATTATCAATAATAATTCTTATGTGATCGGAGCCAACCGGAGCAGAATCCTCAATGTAGCCAGCATACTGATATTTGGCCTGGTACTTCTTGCGATGGCGGTTCATACGATTTTTAGAATTGTTCTCAGAAAAAAACATTAAACTATGTCTGAAAAAATATATTTCTATCCCGTTTGGATACGAATTTGGCACGGATTGAACGCAATTTTTATTATCCTGCTTATCCTTTCAGGAATAAGCATGCAGTATTCAGATCTTAATTCGCCCTTTATTAATTTTGATGTTGCGGTATCTATGCATAATTTCAGCGGCATAGTCCTTACCCTGAATTATTTTTTATTCTTTATGGGAAATATCGTTCTTAAAAACGGCCGTTTCTACCGCTTGAAGCTGAAAGGTCTGGGTCAGAGTTTATGGAAGCAACTCCGCTATTATGCTTTTGGAGTCTTTACCGGGGAAGAATCACCCTATCCGGTCAATCAGGACAGGAAATTTAACCCGTTACAGAAAGTTTCTTATGTGTTCACAATGTATCTGGCACTACCTTTGCTATTCGTTAGTGGCTGGGCACTCCTGTTTCCCGAATTTATACTGAAAAAATTATTTGGTTTTTCAGGGATTTTTCTCACTGCCCAACTGCATATCGTAATGGGATTTCTTGTTTCCGTATTCCTGATCATACATTTATATGTCAGCACAATGGGAAAGTCTCCTGTAAGTAATTTCAGGAGTATCATCACAGGCTGGCAGGAAGTTCATTAATTTTTAAATCATTAAAATTGAGAGATATGAAAAAGAATGTCCTTATTTCTATTGTCGTAATGACACTTGGCGTTATAACCCTGATGTCATTCACCTTAAGCCAGCAACAACCTAAACCATGGCCGGTATCTGCTGAATACAAAAATATGAAGAACCCGGTCAAAGCGGATGCGCAGTCACTTGCTGACGGCAAAATGCTGTACAACCGGAACTGTGCTTCCTGCCATGGCAAAACCGGACTGGGTGACGGACCCAAAGCCCGGATGCTGGAAACACACTCTGGCGACTTTTCCTCTGCTTATTTCCAGGATCAGACCGATGGTGAACTGCATTTTAAAACCAAGCAGGGTCGTGATGAAATGCCGGGATACGACAAAAAGCTTACAGATGAAGATATCTGGAATATCGTCAATTATATGAGAACTTTTAAAAAGTAAGCCAATTCCTTTTAAAGGGAGGGTGTCTCAAACGTCCTGATCCCTGTGGTCTAATATTCTGATTGAAACTACCAGTCAGTCCTTTTACCCCGGTTGCCCGGCATGAATACCCGGTGCATTCATTTTGACGGATGAACCGCTTCTTTCGGTGATTCATGTTTGAAATCCAGGGGTTTAACGACAAAGATTTTCATGATGAAATTTACAAACAGGATTTCGTGACTTTTCAGACACCCTCTTTTTTTATGCCCGTTATTTAGATTAATTTCATATTTTTGGACCTTTAAGTGTTTGATATTAATTACTTAACCGGAATGTTTCACCTTAACATATTTAGATAGTCATTTATCCGGGAATTATGTCCGCATTCATAAGTATTAAAGGGTGATTTATGTACTTTTGTAACCGTTCGGGAATGAACGAGGATGTTGAAAACAGGATAACAGAAAAAGGAATTTCAATGAAAAAACTATTTACACTTTTTGCAGGCTTACTAAGTTTGACTTTCGCTCATGCTCAGCTTGATACTACAGGGATCTATAGCTGGCCGCCTTTGTATAATTCCATGTCTACATGGGACGAAGGTTCTTTCAATATGAATCAACTGGGCCATCCCGACTATGGTTGGGGAATTTACAATTCCCAAAATCATAATATTGACGGAGATTCCCTGTTCATCATAAAAACTCTCGACGGCAAATACAGAGATCTCTATATTGAGATGAAATATAGCGCAGCTGACTATTATATTTTCAGGTATACCGATGTGAACGGTGAAAATGAGATTTTTGAAAAGGCTCCTTGTTATGAATATACGGATAAACTCTTTCTCTATTATTCCTTTTCGTCGCATAGCTTTGTCGACCGGGAGCCGGCCGAGGCTAACTGGGACTTTGTCCTTACAAAATATCATGATAATACCATCGACTATACGGTAACCGGCCTCTTGCTGAATGAAACAGCAAGCGCTTGCATCTATGATGCGGTTGACTCATCTGCTGCGTATAATGCAGCTCTGCAGGATACAACGGCCTTCTCCGATTCACTTACCATCATTGGAAATTCCTGGTATGAACTGCAGGATATGTCAATCGTTCCTCTGAAGAACAAGGCTTATTTTGTAAAAGATGGCAGCGGGGAAATTTTTCGCCTCAATGTAACGTATTTTGAGAGCGGGTTTAGTGGCCTGGGCAGGGTAGGGATCCGGTATCAGAAACTTTACCCCCAGGAAGGTCAGGCTGTCAACGATACCCTTACCATGGGAGCAGAGTACGCCAACGATGTTTATTACCAGTTGATATCGGGCACTGCCATACAGGCAAGCCGTGCTGACTGGGATGTTGCCTTCAAAACGGATGCCTTCAGCGCTTGTATCCGAACGAATACCACAATGGGTGTTGAACTGTATGCCTATCCAAAAGGCGATGAAACGGCATGGGCTTCATACGGTATTGGGAAGAAACCTTCCGATGCGCTGTCCCTCACCGTTTATCCAAACCCGGTGAGTGATCTGGTCTACCTCCGCTCAGACCGTTTCAGAAGCGGTGAAGATCTGGATATCAGCGTGACAGACATCACAGGAAGAGAAGTACTGCGTTCAATAGTCCCGGTTTCCGGTGACATTAGCATGGATCTTAGCTCGCTTAAGCCAGGCAGCTATTTTATTACGGTAAGATCGTCAGGACTCGTTGGAACGGCCAGGATAATGAAAGCGAAATAATAAACCTTGCTCAGGGGAAATATGAAGAAAGCTCTCTCGCTGCTTATATTCATCGTTTGTGGTCCAATTTCCATCTTTTCGCAGGAGATGGCCAGGATTAATCTTGTCGATAAAATCACGGGTAAGCCCCTGCAATATGCAAATTTATGCTTCGAAAATAAATCCATGAAGCATCAGACATTCCAGATCTCTGATGAAAATGGAAAGGCCAGCGAGGCAATCAACGGAAAAACGGTCCTTGCCGTTTCCATGATCGGATATAAAACGTTCCTGGACACCCTTTATAACGGCGGTAACTATACCTTCAAACTGGAACCTTCGGTGTTTGGAATGGACGAAGTTGTGGTGACGGCTCAGAATAAACCCAGGCTCGTCGATAATTCTATTTATAATGTGAATGTTATCAGTTCACTCGATATGAAGGAAAAGGCTGCCAATAACCTCTCGGAACTCCTTTCCACTCAGCTGAATTTCAGGATATCCCAGGATGCCGTTCTCGGATCAGGCCTTACCCTGAACGGTCTGGGAGGTGAACATGTTAAAATTCTGATTGACGGTGTTCCTGTGATAGGAAGGATGAACGGCAACCTCGACATGTCGCAGCTTATCCTGAACAATGCTGATCATGTAGAGATCATTGATGGCCCTATGTCTGTGCAGTATGGATCGAATGCGATGGGAGGTGCCATCAACATCATCACCCGTGAAAATACACGGAATAGTCTTATAGCCGGACTGAATACCTATTACGAGACGGTCGGGGTCTATAATGCCGACGGATCATTTTCTATGAACAAAGATAAACACGCTTTTGGCTTTGATGGAGGCAGGAATTTCTTTCAGGGCTACCCGAGACTGGAAGGCATCAGGACCTCTTTGTTCAAGCCAAAAGAACAATATTACGGCAGTGGCTATTATGTTTACCATTCGAATCATACCAGGATAAAGGCTGATGCCCGGTATTTCCGGGAAACACTGCTTTACAAGGGATCCCCCATATTGGCGGGGCATAATTACGGATTGGCTACCGATTCGTACTTTTATACCAACAGGTTCAGTGCCAATCTGTTTTTTAAACAGGATTTAGGCGTGAACAGCCGGATCAATATCATCAGCTCCCTGGAAAATTACAGCCGGATTAAAAACACCTGGCTCAATGATCTGGTTGATCTACATAAAATGTTAAGTCCGGATTCAAGTCTCCAGGATACATCGACCTTTCGCGATTACCTCTCAAGAGGCGAATGGTATTATGATAATGGCCGGAATTTATTTAATATCGCAGCCGGTTACGATATTGCCATTGAAACCGGTACAGGGAAAAGGATCCTGGATAATAAGCAGGTAATAGGAAATTATGCAGCCTTTGCAACCCTGAATCTTTCGCCGGTTAAAAAGCTGGAATTTCAGGGTGGTATCCGGTTGATCTATAATACGAAATATGATGCACCTATTGCGTCTTCCCTTAACCTGAAATATGCACCATCAAAGAAATTAAATTTTAGGGGGTCGTATGCAAGGGGCTTTCGCGCTCCTTCACTAAAGGAATTATACCTTGAATTCCAGGATATTAACCATAATATTCTTCCAAGCCCCGATTTGAAGGCGGAAAATTCAAATAATATAAATGTTTCCGGTAATTATAAATTTGATTTCGGGAAAAATTTCTTCGATATCGAGATGAAAGGGTTCTACAATCAGATTGAAAACAGTATTCAGCTTACACTGATCGACCAGGCTACAAACCAATATGGATATATCAACGTTGACGGATACACAACCGGAGGAACCACCGTCCAGCTCAAATACAGGCTTCATCCGAGATTTGAAGTATCGCTGGGCGAATCGGCCATCAATCATTATTACTATTTTACCGGCGAGAACGGACGGGTGGAGGATAATGCCATGAATTATGAATTTACGGCGAATATGAAATATGATCTTTTCCGTTCCGATTTAATCCTTTCGGTCTTTTATAAGTTCACCGGAAAATACCCAATATTGTCGGGAACGGAAAATGACCTGCATTTTGGATTTGTCAGCGACTATAATATGATGGATATTACTTTGAACAAGTCTTTTTTTAATAAGCAGTTTACGCTCAGCACAGGGGTGAAAAATTTGTTTAATGTAGTCAGCGTATATAGCGAGGGAGGATCAGGAGGGGTGCATAGTGGGGGTTCCGACAGCAGCTCCATTGCCTGGGGTCGTTCGTTTTTCCTGAAGCTTGCCTATAATTTTACGAAGTATTGAAATGAAGAATATATATATTGTCGGACTGCTGCTGGTTTGTATAGCCTTTTTTTTAACCTCATGTTTTGATAAGGATGAACGGATGCCTCCACAACCACCGAGTGAAGCAGTAGATATTGCTTTGCAGAATTCTATCTATGATAACCAGGTGTATTTCGATTTTGGAACTGGTGAAATTAAGGCCAATCTTCCCAATGACAGCTGGGTGATGGCGTTCGATGCCTCTGAATCCGGCTGGCAGGTGAATATTAATTCAGGGAACCTCTATGCGGTTTTTCCAACCGGCGTATCTTCCTTCGACAGCGTAACACCGGTCACCACTGCCAGCCTTTACCATTTCGATGCTATTGATGGTAATCCGGATTCGTGCGCATTCAGCCCCTGGCTCAACCGGGAAGTATACCCGGCAAGGCCAACCGGAGAAATTTTCCTGATCGGCCAGTATGACGGGATAAAATACACTCCGTTATGGAAGGTACGCATCGACAGTGTCAATTCCGTATCCTTCACATTGACCTCTGCCGGTATGGAAGGTGAACCAAAGTCTTCCGTAATTAATAAAGACCCTGAATTTAACTTCGTTTATGTAAATGTCGTTGCGGACACTATCAAACCGGTGAATATCGAACCGCCGAAAACCGACTGGGATATTCTCTTTTCCCAGTACGGTACCATCCTGTATACCGATGAGGGTGTTCCAACACCGTATTATGTCAGGGGGGTCCTGCTGAACCCATTCAAGGTCAGCAGCGCATTGGATAATACAATACCTTTCGATTCCATCGCCTGGGATGATGTACGAAACCTGAAATACGACACAACCCGAAATTTCATCGGATATGACTGGAAGGAGGTAATTATCGATTTCAATTCAAATTTAGCGGAATATTATGTCAGGAAAGACTCTACCTGGATCATCCGGGATATGGAAGATCGTTATTTCAAAATGCATTTTTTAAATTATTACAATAGTCTTCACCAGGTAGGCTATCCTGAATTTGAGTACCTCGAATTATAAACCGGAAATTATTCTCCGGCCTGATGTTTTTCAATATGAACCACCCCGGAATTGAAGGGGATTTATTTAATAAAGCTCTATGAAACCTATTTTGATTGCAGGCTCTTCCATTGTTACAGTTGCACTTGTGTTGTACACTATATCCTTTATCCGGTTTCATAAACGGAAAGCCATTACCCTGCCCACCCTCCGGATTCAAACCCTGGCCCTGGTATTCGACATTACGGCCACAACACTTATGATCATTGGTTCGGAGAACAGCCCGTTTACACTCCACGGAATACTGGGTTATTCAGCCCTTACCGTGATGATCATTGATACCTCGTTTTTCTGGGCTAAACGAAAGTCAGATAACCATAAAGGGTTACTGACCTATTCCACCATAGCATGGGTCTGGTGGGTTCTGGCCTACATCACCGGCAGTGCGATCGCCATGTCCTATTAGAACGCTGTCCCCATCTTCCATAATCCCGTTCCTTCCTCCGCATTCCCCTTGCGAATAAATGTTGAGGTGTTGAGGTGTTTAGTCGTTGAGTTGTTTAGTCGTTTAGTTGTTTAGTTGTAAGAAGAAAATCACGAACACCTCAACACCTCAACACCTCAACACCTAACACTAAACACCTAAACAAAAATCCCGGAACAAAAATCTGTCCCGGGATTTAACTTATTAGGTTAAGAATAGGGTATTCCTTTTATTTTGTGCTTTGGAATACTTCAAGTGAATTCTGAAGAAGAGCTTTGATGTAGGAAGGATTATGTACTCCCATACTTCCGTCAGCTTCAACAAGAAGGTAATTCAGCAATGCGCCGGCCTGGTCGGAAGGAATGGCACCTGTGGTATTGGCTACGAGGTCATCGTCACCAAGAATACCGGCGGTAATAAGATCGGTCTTCAGTTCTTCCATTAAACCGGAAACGTCAGTCTGAACGCCATCCAGGTCGAAATTTTTAATACCGGAATGACATTTGGTACAACCGGCAACGAGATCGACGGGTCCGTGAGAATCGTAAGCCATTTTAAAGGTATGTCCACCGGCCTGTGCACCAAAAGGTTCAGCCATGTGACAGGTAACGCAACCTGCGTCATGATGGGTGGCATCGGCACCGGAAGCAGGATAAGATAATGATCCGGAAATTTCATAGCCGCCTGTACCCCATACCATTGCGGACTGAGGTCCGTGGTGGGGTCCCCAGCGGTTACTTCCGAGAGTAACGGCTGATCCGCCAAGTACGGGCAGGGGATCGGGAAGCCTTGGTTGATGGCAGCTCACGCAAACATTGCTTTTGCCAAGATCTACTTCTACACCGTTGATCAGCATGGCAACAGGGGACTGACCTCTGAGCGAGAAATCGGTGCTGTCATAATTTTCATGAATATTATGGCAGGTGCGGCAATTAACAGGAACCGGATTACTAATGGCAGCAGCTGTTGTTTCTGCCCCGGTGGCAAGAACTTCAAGATGGCCCTGGTGTGTATGACAGGGAGCACAATCCGTGGCGTTCCTTTCAAAGGTGGTACCGGTCTGATGGCCTGAATTTGCAGCCTGAATTTCTTTCGCCAGTACAAGTGTCTTATCGTTGTGACACTGAATACAGGTTTCATTGGCATCCTGACCAGCTGGCCCTGCAGGTCCCTCGCACGATGTAAGGAAACTTATACCAATCCCTACAGAGAATATCATCGTCGCTGCAGCAAAGGTAAAGGAGATTTTTTTCATATCTATTCGTGTTATTTAATTAACAATAAAATCACTTTAAAAATACTTCTATTATTGATTTATTTCAAAGTAACAGGGGTGATATGCATTAGCTTAAAGATCGATATAAATTGAATAGCTTATATGTAAATATCTCTAAAAATAACGATTTTTGTCGGTAGAGTCAATATTTATTAGCCCGAACACGATTTCAGCGGTCAAAAGGATTGGTTTTATTGACGTGAAACGTCCCTTTGAAATCATGCAAGGAATTCGCGGTATGGTAAAAAAACAGATTAGCGGCAAAATCATACCTTTAGAATTACAGCCGCAATGCTACCGGTACTTATGATTTCTATGGTCCACTGTAGTAGTGCTTTGGTGAAATTACCGACCGGACCTTCTGGTTGAAAAAATAACCGGTCTGAGTCCGTAAAAATTACCGTTTGCTCTTTGATCGGGAGAGTCAGCCGAAAAGGGCATTTTATGAAATCCTTGAATTTTAAGGTCGACTGATTAACCACTGTACTTCCAGGTGAAATCTGGCTGCCGGATTGCACAGTGCTCTTTTAGGCTGAGTGTGCCCGGGCACCCTGATTTCATTTTCAGAGAGAATTTCTGTCCGGGATCCTGTTCTTAAAAATAATCCCTGTTTCCGGCAGAGTATCAATGACCCACCATTCAAATCAGTCTAAAACTTCCTGGTGGTCAGTATAACATTTCTGCCAGGTTCTTCAACATTCGGACTATTTTCGGCTGTAAGGAAAATTTTGGTCGGTTTCACTGCTGTTACCGTCTTGAAATCTGCCTTTAACTTTTTTGACAGCATTCCGGATGACGATTGGATCTGTCCCATATTTTTAGTCTCGTTCTCATCCGTTTCCATCCATACCACATATACATTTTTTGAAGGCTGAAGCTTATCAGGTTGAGCCAGGTTAATGATTTGTAATTTTAACCACAAAATTGGCGTTTTTATCCTTCTTCACCGTAACCGTCCCCTGGGCTGCCGGAACTACGGTAGAGGCCAGGAAGCGGGCTTTTGTTGCACATGAGCTGAAGGCAAAAACTATGATCATACCGGCAACAGCAAGAAAGGCAATACTTGCAAGGTTCTTTTTATTGGTTGTATTCATTGGAAAGGAATTAAGGTTGAGAAATCAGACATATCATATAGTTAAACAATTCTAAACCAAAATGTTTAAAGAATTCTGACAGTTTTTTAGGGATGTGGTATGTTGACATTCCTGGCCGGAAATAGCGGTTAACAGGAATTGACAAACCTGATGGCAGGGGAGCAGAATTCAATTGAACGGCTACCGGGCGCTTTATCCGGCGTATTTCCTCGCTGAGGCTTGAAGTGCAGATAAACGAACAGGTTGTGTCGGTTTATAAACGGGAATAAGGATCGCCGGAAAAAAGGCCTTATGAACAGGGCATTCTGATACCGGAAATGGAAAACGGCACGGCCGTTCCGGTATGACATGATCTTCAGAAATCTCCGTGAATATAAAGCGGTAGTAAGTGGTGTCACTTTTTGGAGTGACACCGATAAAACCTCCTGGTTGAAAAATAACGTAGTAGGGGCAAGAGATAATTCCCCCTGCTTTTTGACCGTGACGGGTATCCGAGAAAAGTGTTTTATAAAGATGTTAAGTCTTGAACCGATTAAAAAGACGGAACGTAAATTAAATCTTTAAACCGATGTATATCTAAAAGGTACTTGTTGTAAGTACAACTTTATCTACCGGATACTGAACACTGGGATCTTTCTCTGCGGTGATAAATATTTTAGTTGGTTTCACAGCAGAAACAGTCTCGAAGCTTGCAGTTAATTTTTTGGACAGCATTCCGGACGAGCTATTTATCTGTCCGATGTTTTTTGTAATGTTATTTTCAGTCTCCATCCATACCACATAAGCAGTCTTCGGTGGATCAAGCTTGTCGGGTGTGGCCAGATTATAAATTTGTACTTTAATTACATAATTGTCATTCTTATCAGTTTTGACTGTCACAGATCCTGTTGCTCCCGGAACTACCGAAGAATCCATGAATTTGGCCTTCGTAGCACAAGAGCTAAAGGCAACTATCATTATTACAGCTGTAATAGCCATCATGATAGTTTTTATCCTGATTGTGTTTCTCGTTGCTTTCATTTTATTGGACTTTAAATTTTTATAAAGTATAGACAATGTAAAGTTGATGATCTTTTGACTGAAAAGTATTATATAACTTTAGAAGAAACTTACATCATTCACACATTTTTCTGATTTTAATAGACTTAAGCTATCGTCCGGATGATATTACAAGGGAACCTGACTCAGTAAGATCGGCCAAAAATAAAATCTTTCAGGAGTTATGAATGAACAATAGAATTTCCCTGAATAATGGAGGAATGAAGCAAAGTCATTCAAAAGAAACTGCCAATCTTGAAGAGCACTAAATTTTTCTGAGGATATAATTTTTGGCAAAAAGAATGTCGAACGCCGGGAATCAAAGAATTCCTTTGACTTTTCCGGCTGGTTGACAATAAGTAGCAAAATAAAAAAGCGGACAAATCTCTGAATTTTTAGACTTGTCCGCTCAGGCGAACCTGGAGGGACTCGAACCCCCAACCTTCTGGTCCGTAGCCAGATGCTCTATCCATTAAGCTACAGGTCCTGATGCATCGTGAAAATGCGTTGCAAAAATAAGGATTTTTCCTGCATATTTCAATACTAACCGGCATAAACATGTACGCTATTTTGTGCCGAGGGCAGGTAATTGATGCCGAACCAGGCGATCATAAGAATAATAAAGGCCAGTGAAAGAACCCATAACGAGCCGCTAACTCTTTTGGGATGTTGGTACCTGAGGTGAATGTAAATCAGGTATCCCAGCCAGGTCAGAAAGGCCCAGGTTTCCTTTGGATCCCAGGTCCAGTAATGCCCCCAGGCTTTTTTAGCCCACAATGCTCCGAAAAGTAATCCCATGGTCAGAAATCCAAAACCCAGGTAAACCAGGTTATCGGCAAGGATGAGTACATTGGTTGTCCAATTTCGTAAAATAATGCTGGTAAAGGCCTTTCAGGGCAACCAGCGTGGAAACACCCAGCATGGCATAGCCAAGGATATATACCACCACATGGGGTATGAACCAGGGACTCTGAAGTGCGGGCATCAGGGTTTTATCGTAGGTTTCCGGATGCGTCAGGTTGATGATCAGGAAGACATAGGTCATCATGATGGCATAAGCCAGGAACCACTTGTATTTCCAGCGGAGGTATATCAACAGTCCGATGGCAGGCAGGAAAAATCCATACCATAAGCCGGGTTTCCCCCAGGGTCCGCATCGGAGGCCGTCCCAGCGATATCCAAAACCTGGTGATAAACAGGGCAAAGGTTACCAGCCCTGCGAAAACCAGGAGTGTGCCGATAACGGATAAGGCCTTTTTCTTAACTCCGAGATATACAAAAAGGACACCGGCGAACCATAAGGCAGCGGCAGTATATGCGTACGCGGGGAAATCTGTCCAGTTCATTGTCCGTTTTCTTTTGGGGTTTTACCAATGGTAAATAAGTAAATGGCTCCTGCGATAACCATGAATATACCGATATATATAACCGGTAACCAGGGATCCCTGATGGCCTGGATGATACTTAGCCTGGACCAGCGGCCCATCTGCTCATCGTATGATAACTGGTAGAGATTCCATCCGGCCACCTTAACGGGCTTATTGACATATACCGTAGTAGTATCCGCCAGGCCGTTCCGGTCAATGACGATCTTCGAACTGTATTCTTTCGCTTCAGGTCGTGCCATGGCCAGCGAATATTTACTGTCGAGCATCAGCATTTCGGGACGTGTATGAATGTTTCCCGCGGTGATCCATCCTTCCCGCGATTCCTCGCCATTTGGACTCACGGCTTTAATCAGGGCTGCAGGAAAGGAGAGGGTGTCCTTTGAGGGAACAAAGTTGCCTGAACTGTCTTTCCTGGCAGTAGGAAGAAGGTCTTCAACCGTGATGTTCCATCCTGAGATATTAACTTTCTGTCCCTTTTCGAGGAGGATCATGTTGTTAACCTCATCCTTCGGAAACTTCATGGTCTGGGTTTCTATATAAGCGAGTTTGGGTGGAAATTCGACGATATTAAAATCCAGTAGTTTAATGGTAAACGGTAACTTATAAGGCTGATCGTTCTGTTTAAAACCATACCATACCGACTGGTTCTCATTGACGTAAACACTCAGGGTCTGAATATCGCCCGAACCCAGGCTGCCGGCCACGATGATGATCCATAGGCCAAGATGATTCAGTGTAAAACCAACGTTTTTGTAATTCAGGGGTGTACCCTTCTCAGGATTACCAGACCAAGACAGGTCAGCAGGTAAAATCCGGAAAGGATGAAGGCATAACTGTTCTGTAAATGATCCAGTCCGGTCAGTTTCATAAATTCAGAGGCTTCGGGATTGTTTTGCTTGGTCATGCCCATAATGAGTGTGAGCAGGGTAAACAGTACAATTGCACTGATGGAGGCAGGTACCCGCGAAAGCCACTTGACCGTTTTTAAATCTCTGTAATAAAAATGCAGGAAGACAAGAATAAGGGCAAAACTCAGAACCACATAGAGGTTCATCGGCCATGTAGGCAACGCGATACCACGTCCGCCGGAGATCCCGTCAAACAGGAAACCTGTTGCAATAATGATAAAACCGATTAGAAAGCCCTGACGGTAGTCTTTTAATGAAGATTTTTCCGGGTTTTTAGCCATCTTTTGTATTGATAGTTACTTGAAGACTTCAAAAGTAGATTTTTTTTTGTTTTTACCCTCAAAAAACCGTTCTTTCAGTTCGACATTTAGAATCAGTAAACAAAAATGATTTTCCTGCGTAGTAAGTTTAACTCTGCTGATTATTTTTATTCGTACTTTTACCCTTATAAAATTTACCAGATATGAAAAAATTTTTCAGGATCCTTTTCATCATCCTCGTCTTGATCTTCGTGATTATTTTTACGGTGCCTTTCCTCTTTAAAGGTGAGATTATGAGGTTTGCCAAACAGGAAGTTAACCGGAATGTCAATGCCACCGTTGACTGGTCAGATATTTCTGTTTCTCTGTTCAGGGGGTTTCCCGATCTGGAGGTATCTCTGAAAGATGTTTCCGTCATCGGCCTCAATAAATTCAGGGGCGATACTCTTGTGGCATTCGACCGGTTTGCCGTGAAAATAGATCTAATATCGGCATTTTCGGGAAAGATCAAGGTGAAATCGGTTAACCTCGAGAAACCCGTGCTCAGAGCTATTGCTTTGAAAGACGGAAGTGTTAATTGGGATATAACCTTTCCTTCAACCGATACTTCCCTTGTTGAAGAACCCGCCGATACATCATCTATGAATCTCGTGGTAGATATTAAGTCTTTCAGGGTAAATGATGCCAGCATACATTATTCCGATGAAGATCTGAACATGAACACCGCAATCGAAAATTTCAACATGATGCTCACAGGTAACCTTACCGGAGATTATTCAGACCTTGACCTGAATTCGGAAGCTAAAAGTCTTACCGTGGATTACGACGGAATCAGGTACATTAGTAATATGGCCTTCAGTCTGAAAGCCCTGATAGGGGCCGACCTTAAAAACAGTATCTACACTCTGAAGGACAATGAACTCCGGATGAACGGGATGGTTCTGGGCCTGGACGGTACATTTGGTATGCCGTCTGATTCGGTCTATGCCGTAGACATGAAATACACTACCAAAGAAGCGGATTTCAAGGCACTGCTTTCCATGATACCTGCGGTTTACATGCAGGATTTCAGCGGACTCAAGGCGACGGGTAAATTCAAACTCGACGGTACCATAAAAGGACAAATCACCGAAACTCTTATGCCATCCTTCGGCATGGATCTGACGGTGACTGACGGGCATTTTTCTTATCCCGACCTGCCCAAATCTGCCGATAATATCCAGATGAATATGAGGATTTTCTATGATGGCGCATACGAAGACAATACCACAGTCGACCTGGACCGCTTTCATATTGAAATGGCCGGTAATCCGGTTGATATGAGCTTTCATATCAGGACTCCTTTTTCAGATATGCAAATGAATGGTTCCGTAAGTGGAAAACTTGATCTGGCCTCAGTTTCGGATGTTATCCCGCTCGACAGTATGAGCATGAAAGGACTGATCACCGCAAATATTAAGATGATGGGCCGGATGTCGGATATTGAAAATGAAAATTATGAGGCATTCCAGGCTTCGGGTGATCTCGCAGTGCAAGGTATGGAAGTGGCCGGTGGGGATATCCCTGAAACCGTTAAAATCGAAAATTGCCGGATGGTTTTTTCTCCCGCAATATGTTAACCTGGAGAATTTTGATGCCACTATCGGTACCAGTGACCTTCATCTTAACGGCCGCCTTGAAAATTTCATTCCTTATATGTTTAAGGATGAAACCATCAGGGGTAACCTCTCGATGCATTCTCAGCTTCTCGATCTTAACGCGCTGATGGCTGCATCGGATGAAACGGAAACAACAACAACGGAAGATACGGTCGCTCTTACTGTTTTCGAAGTGCCACGGAACATTGATTTTACCCTTTCCGCCGACCTGGCAAAGGTGATTTATGACAAGCTTGAAATTACAAATTTACGTGGCGGGATTACCGTTAAAAACGGTATCATGAATATGAAGGGTCTCTCTATGGAACTTCTTGGCGGAGATATGACCATGAGTGGCCAGTACAACACCCAGGATGTGTCCACTCCACTCATGGATCTCGATATGAATATGAACAACATTGATTTTCCTTCGGCTTTCAACGCCTTCAATACCGTTGAAAAACTGGCTCCTGTTGCAGAAATGTGCCGCGGGAAATTCAGCACCCAGCTTCAGCTTTCCACCCTGCTCGATTCAGCCATGAACCCGGTGATGAACAGCATCAACGGAAAGGGTGTGTTGAAGACCAACCAGGTTGAAATCATCAACAACAAGACGCTGGATAAGATAGCTGATGCACTTAAAAATGATAAATTCAGGAACCCTTCCTTGTCCAATGTTAATCTGTCATTTCAGATCAGGGATGGCAGGGTGTATGTCGATCCTTTTGATACAAAACTGGGTAACTCCAAAGTGACCATCGGTGGTGACCAGGGATTTGACCAGACCATGAATTACCTGATGAATTTCAGCATTCCACGGGAAGATTTTGGCAGCACGGCAAATAGCGTTCTCGAAAATCTGACGGCTCAGGCTAAATCCAAAGGCTTTGATATTAAGCCGGGTGAAAATGTGAATGTCCAGGCTAAAATCACAGGTACTTTTACCGATCCTAAAATCAGCCTGGCGGTGAAGGAGAACCTGCAGAACGCTAAGAAGGAGATTATAGAGGCCGTACAGGAACGGGTTAACCAGGAAGTCGAGAAAGCTAAAGAAGAAGTTAAAAAAGAAGTGAGTGCCGAGATTGATAAAATTATGAAGGATGCTCAGGAACAGGCGGATAATCTTAAGAAGTCGGCAGCCGATGCCGGAGTGTCCCTCGTCGGCGAGGCTCAGTTGCGGAAGAAGCAATTGGTTAAGGAAGCCGGCAGTAATCCGCTTAAGAAAGTGGCAGCTGAAAAAACAGGCGATGAACTGATAAAAAAAGCCCGGCAACAGGCCGATAACCTGAATAAAAATGCCGATGTAAAAGCAAAGGCTATCATGGATGCAGCCCAAAAGCAGGCAGATGCTTTAAAAAATAAGTAAAACTGAACGGTATTTAGGTGCACTCAAAAGCCCGAAGTCTTCCTGCTTCGGGCTTTGTATTTTGGATGATGTTTCCGGCCTGTCTATGTACCTGTCACTCCCGGATCCCTTAACTCTTCAACTATCCCGTATTCTCTGCACAAAGACCGGGGCCAATAAAAAAGCCGTCCACAATTAGCAGACGGCTTTTTAATATTTTCTCCAGAATATCCCTTAGAAACGTTTTTCCTGGATTCTGGCTTTCTTTCCTCTAAGACCACGGAAGTAGTAAATTCTGGCCCTTCGAACACGACCTTTCTTGTTGACTTCAATCTTTTCAATGAAAGGAGAAGTAAAAGGGAAAATTCTTTCAACGCCGACATTACCCGACATTTTGCGAACGGTAAAAGTAGCTGTGCCGCCATCACCCTTCCTCTGAATCACTGTTCCCCGGTATTGCTGAATCCTTTCCTTGTTGCCTTCTTTGATCTTATAGTGTACCGTAATTGTATCACCGCTATGGAAAGCGGGAAAGTTCCTCTCGGTAGCAAATTCTTTTTCAACAACCTTCATTAAGTCCATCCTGGTAGAAATTTAATAGTATAACACCCGTTTTTAACAGGCTGCAAATGTATGATAATCTTTTTCAAAAAACAAAAGAATACCTTAAAAAACCGGGCATCAAAGTTATTATCAATGTTCCCCGTTACCTGTTTCGAGAAGTTTATCTCCCGTATCTTTAACGACGGCTTTTTTCCAGAAGTCGGGATATCCCGGCTGATCGGGATTGGCCGGGTAGCCATATTTATTTCTCAGGAATTTGCCGCCGGCTTCTTTTTTCACATTCCCATCGATATACTTTACCAGCAGGTACTGTCCAAGTTCTTTCCAGCGGCTGACAGTATAATTTCCCATATTGACGGAATAATCCGTCAGGTAAGCCAGTGCGAGTTCCGGATCCTTGTTATATAGTTTCAGTGCTCCTTCATCAACCGCCGGTGTAAAAGAAGTGAACCTGGATTCAAGTTCTTTCTGGACTTTGATGACGTCGGCACTCATCAGATCGTAGCGGAGATAGGAGAAATTTGACACGAAGTTAAATGCCCAGAAGGCGGAAGTGGGGGAGTAGGTGAGAAGGTCACCGTTGCCCACGGCATAGGATTCAGGGACCCTTGTCATGCCACAGTACATAGGAACATAACAGGTTGTGGCGGCATCGTCAACACCAAACCACAGGATTCCGCCAACCGGGTCGGGCAGCCAGTTACGCGCTTCTGCCACAAAAGAAAATCCGGTCTGTTGGGTGGCCGTGGCTCTCTCATTACAGTATACTTTTGTGGTGTCATCGCCAACCGACCAGTCGAGAGGCCTCCAACGGTAGGGGAGATGAAAAGGTCCTGCCCCGGCATCCTTGCGCATATCCAGCGGGGTTCCCTCTAAATGATCACGCATAAAACTCATCATGTCAAGGTTGGTGATTTTGCGGTCGGCCTTGACCCAGAGAGGCATACGGTTTTCCAGGTCCTTCCCGGTAACATAATCCCAGTATTTTTCCATGCCCTTGCTCACTTTGTTGAAAAATGTCCACACTCTGAGATCACAGAAACGGGCACCCCCGAAATTCACCGGGCAATACGTGTCAGAAAAGCTGAAATCCTTATCTTTTCCACTAAACCAGCCGTTCTGACGTGCGACATCAATTACGTCCCAGGCATAAACGGTCGAAATATCCGGTTGAAAGATCTGGTCAATATGCTTTGAAGAAATGGATGTTCTGCCGTCTTCAAGAGGGAAAGTCTGTATTCGGGCCTGGTTGGCATGTCCGCATACATAGCCGTCGGGAACACGCCGTGCAACCCATACTGCTCCTGTGTTGCCTTCTCCTTTCCCGATCATCTCAAGGATCCATACTTCATTGGGGTCTGCGATGGAAAAGGATTCTCCTTCACTGTAATATCCGTACTTGTCAACCAGTGTGGTCATGGTTTTAATGGCCTCCCTGGCATTTTTGGAACGCTGAAGGGTGATATACATCAAAGAACCATAATCGACAATTGCTTTGGGGTCAACCAGGGATTCCCTGCCACCATAGGTGGTTTCCCCAATGGACACCTGGTGTTCATTCATATTTCCTACCACCGAGAACGTATGCTTGACCTGGGGGATCTGCCCCAGATACTTATTCGTATCCCATTCATAGATATCCAGCATGGAACCCTCCGGGTAATCTTTGGCCGGACGGAAATAGAGTTCACCATATAAGACATGAGAATCCGCTGCGTAAGTGATCATTGTCGATCCGGTAGCGGATGCACCCTTCGTAACAAGATAATTCGTACACGACTTCACTTCCCCTGTGGTGAAAAAAATCAGCCATGCGGTTAAAATAAAAAACAAAGATCTGTACTTTTTCATAATCACGGTTGTTTGCTTCCTTTTGAAAAACCTGTTTATATACTCTTTCGACGGTCTGAAATCAGGATGAAAATTCCACACAATTCAGACCCCCGGATTATAATTTGTCAAAAATAAGAATTTTTGTCACGTTTACAGGGGGAGGGTGGATTAAAATCATATATTTTATAACAGTATAATACCGATTTCAATGGGGTTTTAAAATTTCTTTAATATTCAATTCATCCCCCCCTTAAAAAATGTTAAAAATTATTAAAAGGGGGTATACATTTAAAAAAAACCCCCTATATTTGCATTGTGATTTGACAAACACAATTGTTCTTAACATAACGATAATAATAATTTCAAACGCATTTAATTTGCAGATTCAGGATTGGATGTAATTTTGCAATGTAGTTTGAAATCAAAATTTGAAATATTGGTACAAAATTTGAAGAATAAAAATATCATTTATACCGAAACAATATACAAAGGGTTAGACCGTTTAAAGAGTTAGTAGTTTTAGTTAGTAGTTTAGTTGGTAGTTTTAGTTAGTAGTTTGAGAAGAAAGGATGCGCTGTGAAGCGCATCTTTTTTTTATCATATCATGAACTTAAGAATATCGGAACGATCCTGGTCATTGAGTTTATGCGCCGCTCCCTCACACTTGTTTTGGTTCATCAGCTGGAGAATTTCCCCCGCTTGGTTTTCATGGATTCCGGCTTCATTCAGTCTTACCGGACTACCGAGTTTTCTGAAAAAGGATTCAAGGCTTTCTATGGCAGCATCAGCACCTTTCGTACCGAACAACCGGCTTCCGAGATCCGAAATTCTATCCGGAATCCGTTCCTTCATTTTCCTGAGCCAGGCCGGGTACACAATGGAAAGGGATGCCCCGTGAGGCGTATCATAAAGAAAAGAAAGAATATGGCCCAGTGCGTGAACGCCCCAGTCACCGTTCAACCGTCCGTAACTCGTGAGACCATTCAACGCATTAGTGGCTGCCCACATGATCTGTGCCCGCAAGTTATAATCAGTGAGATCCTTCATGAGCAGAGGTCCGTAGTCCAGCGCTTCTTTTATTATGGATACAACAAACCGATCCGACAAACTTGCATCGCCCTCCCCGAACCAGGCTTCCATGGAATGAGCAATCAGGTCAACGATCCCGTAGGCTGTATAATTCGCAGGTACGGTGGTGGTATAAGCCGGATCAAGAAAAGAATGTACAGGAAACAGGGCTGGGTTACGGTATCCTATCTTCTCCCGTGTCTGTTCATTCTGTAAAACGGCAACCTGGTTCATCTCGGTTCCCGTAGCAGCAAGGGTCAGAACGGCAATAACCGGTACGGCGGTAACCGGGTCCACCTTCATCTTCATCACTTCCCAGGCTTTGACCCGGCGGGAGATACAAACCGCCGTAATTTTGGCCGAGTCGATGACACTACCGCCACCCACAGCCACAATAAAATCAATTCCTCCGTCAATACCGGTCCGTGCAGCGGAATCCACATCTCCGGACAGGGGGTTGGACTTAATTCCGCTGAACTCTACGACTTCAATACCGGCATTTTGAAGTTGCATTTTTGTCAACTCATAGCTGCCGTTCTTCAAAACAGAGCCCTTTCCATACATGAGCAGGGCTTTCCTGCCCAGCAGGCCGGCTGCATTTCCGAGCTCATTTATACAACCTGTTCCAAAATGCACGGATGTGGGTACGTACGCTGTGAAATTTTCCATAGTTCGATATTACTGATTTGATGATTATATATTCACTGCTACCGGGCTATATTTCAATGACCGGCAACACCCTCGCTGTATCAATGAATATAGCCGGGTTTTAACCGGCCATGCAGACGCACTGGCTCCGGCTCCTTTCACTAGTTCTCACGACCTGGCCAGACAATAATTCCGCCGGAACAGTCGGATGAGGCTCCCGTTACCGATGAAAGACAATTATTCTCTCCAAGCATCCGCAACAGACCCAGAAAAGCAAAGATAATGGCTTCCTTATAATCGACAACGCTGTTATCCGGGATAATGATATCGTGTTCGCTCTGTTTCATCAGAAGCTTCATCAGAAAACCATTCCTGGCGCCACCACCAGTAACAAGGACGCGTCCTTTATTCTTCACTTTCAAAGCTTCTGCGATCTGGAATGAGATATGTTCATACAGGGTCCTTAAAACATCTTCAGCCCTCAAGGCTTCTGAAGAAATCAAAGGCAAAAACAGGTCTTCCAGAAATTCCCTTCCTAGTGATTTGGGGGGTGAAACAGAGTAATAACCTAATGAATTCAGCTCAGCCAGTAAACCCGGTATGACCCTGCCTTTTTTACCCATATTACCGTTCCGGTCATATTCTGCACCCAGCCTGTGCGAAACGTGATTCAGGACGGTATTGGCCGGGCAGATGTCGAAGGCAATTCTACTATGTTCCTCATTATCAAACGAAACATTGGAAAAGCCGCCGATATTAAGACACAAATCATATTCGCCAAACAGAAGCTTGTCACCTGTCGGTACCAGGGGAGCACCCTGCCCGCCAAGACTGACATCGTGGCTCCTGAAATCGTATATTACGGGAAGGTCCGTTACAGCGGCAATGTCGTGTCCGTTGCCGATCTGAAAAGAATAGCCCTGGTCAGGTCTGTGAAAAACGGTGTGACCGTGGGAAGAGATAAACGACGGATCACCACCGTTTTCAGAGAGAAAATCCCTGCATACAGCACCCAGATATCTTCCGAAATTGTGATCGAGTTCGCAAAGTAACGGGGCCTTCATTGAGTAAGCCTTTTCGAGAAGCTCTTTCCATGCATCAGGGTAGGTCAGGGTCTTTCCTTTTATGAGCCTGAAATCCCATGATTCGGTTTTATTGATAAACTCACAGAAAACGATGTCCAGTCCGTCAAGTGATGTGCCTGACATAAGTCCGAGACAACGGTATTTTTGTTTACTTTTCATTTACCGGAAGAATGTGCTGTGGTAAACAGCCGGATTGCCAGCTGCATCTTTGATATAAAGTTCAAGTTCATGTGAAATACCTGATTTAAGTCGATCAGGATCAAACACATAAAATAACAGATTGAATTTAGGATCATATTCAAATAAAACCCAGGTATTATCGATATAGCCTTCATAGGAAGAAATCCCCGAGAGTTTATCCCTGATGGTGAACCTGACCGACCGCTGACTTCTCATGTCCTTGTTCTGGCTGATATTTAAAGGGATAATGACAGGGGGTACAGTATCTGCTTCAAGGGTGAAATTCCCGAATACGTTCACAGGTGCTGTTATCCAGCCGTTTTTCACCGTGCCGCCCACCCATACAGGATCACCTTTTCGTGGTAAAAGAACAATCCCCGTTTTGCCGGCCAGACTATCGGAAATGTCACTGGCCAGAACAGACAGTGAAGCATATTTTTGTAAAGGGACTTCATCTGAATGGATACGGTGAATGTACGGATAAATATTGGCAGCTGAATTTTCCCTGCTATAATGGAAATACGTGTTTTCGTAAAGAGCATTGGCCGGTATGCTCAGCCTGATAAACTGATTCGAGAAGTAATTTGGATCATACCATTTGAATAATGGAGCGTCGTCATTTGGAATTTTCTGCGTCATCATGCTTTTTGCGACGCCCTGCAGTTTGAGATTCAGTTTTGAAGCATTGCCGTAGGCATCCGTGACAATAATAGAGACATCTTTTGTTTCTCCCTGAGCAAGACTGATAATCCCGTCATTGAGGCTCAGCTTGTCCATGGAAAGATGCTCACCCGGCTTCCTGTAAAGGTCATGGACCTTCCTTTTTGTTAGCATTTCCAGGGAATAATCCACATGAGCATTGACAAAACGGCTCTCATTAAAACTGAATTCATCAGCCAGATAATGGTAAACCGGTTCATGGTTCACCTGCAATTCGATGGAATACACCGCGCAGCGGTTAGCGGTGCCGTTCATGAAGTCGTAACATTCGATACCCAAACCAACAGGCTCTGTTGTGGTGATGACGGGAGTGTTTTTCAGCTGGTACGTTCCGTTCTCTTCTGAAAGATCATATTCCTTCCTTGATACCCCGGTCCGGTTGTTTGCCTCCCCCTGCATCCCGTACACAAATAGAGAATACAAATGGGGAGGAATGTTATCCCGGATGTCAAATCCATACCTCAGGACGTTAAGCGGATGCTGATTCCCCGTATGCCTGATCTCAAAATGCAGGTGGGGCCCGCCTGAACTTCCTGTATTTCCTGAATACGCCACAACTTCACCTTTTTTGACCGGTATGTCCCCCGGAGATGGATAGATGTCCACCTCGAAGACATGATTCCGGTACTGGTAGGCTTTTACATACCCTGCAATGCTATCATTGTACGCACTCAGATGACCGTATAATGAAGTATACCCACCAGGATACGTAATATAAAGAGAATGACCGTAGCCATTGGTCTGAATTTTAATCCTCGAAACATATCCGTCTTCAATGGCATGGACCTTCTTTCCGGTCACACCCTGAGTTTTCAGATCGATACCGGAATGAAAGTGATCTGCCCTGAGCTCGGCAAAGTTCCCGCTAAGGAATAACGGAATATCGAGTGGAGAACGGAATGTATTAGTAATGAATGTATTTTGTGCGTAGGTGTTATTAAACATCAGAAAACCAAACAACAGCAAAATCGTACTCCTCATAGATGATTAGATTGAAATAGGTTTAAATGTAAACGAATGTAAAACTAAAATATTCCGGGCACTCAAGGAAAAATGAATGCGAATTTTTTTTATTTCTGAAAGCAATGTTATATTTGTAGTACCTATTCGCGTGTTATGAATGCAGAACAAATTGAAATACTGGGAACACTCCGGACCAGAATCAGGAATTTAATGAATATGTACGAAACCGAAAGGGAAGAGAAGGAGTTGTTAAAACAGGAAAATGCTGAACTGACACAAAAAATGGTCCTTCGGGACAAGCGGATAAATGAGCTTGAGCACAAATATGATAATTTAAAAATAGCCAGATCACTGGTATCAGACGGTGAGGATATACATGATGCCAGGATCAAGGTAAACAGGATTGTGCGGGAAATTGATAAATGTATTGCTCTTTTAAACAGATGATGAGGTAATTTATGGATGACAAATTATCCATTAAAGTCAATGTTGCCGAAAGATATTATCCTCTGAGGATTGACAGGGAGGATGAGGAAATGATTCGAAGAGCAGCCAGGATGATTAATGAGACAGTGTTACAATATAAGCAGAAGTACGTTGATAAGGATACTCAGGATTTTATAGCAATGGCTGCTTTACAGTTCGTTATCAAACTGATAGAAAATGAAAGCAAGGCCGATTCCGCCCCGATGGAGGAAAGCCTGCATGAAATGAATAATGAACTGGATTCATTTATCAAAAAGAGTAATAGCGTTCTTTAAAATATATATTAGATCAAAGAGTTTGCCCGCATTGTTTCTTCAATTCATTTGTGAAACTCAACAGTTAAAACATTGGAGCCACGCTCAGACTGATTAGAGCAGGCCGCACCCTTCGGGGTTCCACTTCGGTGGTCAGCGGAAGTTCGACCCGGACTGGCAGTTCCAACCATGTTAATATGGGGTTTTAATAAATCTTGGAGAAACCTTGCGGGTTTTTTATATACAAACGTTTAAGTGTAGGAACCATGAATGAAATAATAATTTCAATCATTTCCGCCATCACCATCTGGGATGCAGTCACCGGACTGATTGGGGTGCTGGCAGGAGGTATCGTTTCCTACTTTGTTTTCAATATTGCTCTGAAAAGGAAAAGTGAAAATATCATCAGGGAAGCGAAAACAGAGGCTGAAGTGATCAAAAAAGACAAGATCCTTCAGGCAAAGGAAAAATTCCTCCAGCTCAAGGCGGAACATGAAGAAATGATAAATGAGCGTAATGCTAAACTGACTCAAAAAGAGAATGCCTTCAGGCAAAGGGAGTCAACCCTCTCTCAGAAACAGGAGGAGATACAGCGGAAAAGCCACGAACTCGATGCCATCCGCGAAAATCTTACCGTACAGCTTGAGGTGGTGGAAAAGAAAAAAGATGAACTGGAAAAATCACACCGTCAACAGGTTGAACAACTGGAAACTATCTCCGGACTTTCCGCTGAAGAAGCCAAAAGTCAGCTGATCGAATCTCTCAGGGACGAAGCACAGCACGAAGCCATGTCGTATATCAGCGAGATCGTCGAAGAGGCTAAGATGACCTCAAGGAAAGAAGCTAAAAAGATAGTGGTTGAAACGATTCAGCGTGTAGCTACTGAACAGGCCATAGAAAATTCAGTTACCGTGTTCAATATTGATTCAGATGAACTGAAAGGCCGTATTATCGGAAGAGAAGGCCGAAATATCAGGGCACTTGAAGCTTCCACCGGTGTTGAAATTATTGTGGACGATACTCCGGAGGCTATTATCCTTTCCGCCTTCGACCCGGTGCGGCGTGAAATTGCAAGACTGGCCCTGCATCAGCTTGTTTCCGACGGAAGGATCCACCCGGCACGTATTGAAGAAGTGGTGGAAAAAACTAAAAAACAGATCGAAGAAGAAATTGTTGAAGTTGGAAAACGGACAGCCATAGACCTGGGTATTCACGGCCTTCATCCCGAGCTGATTCGCCTGATCGGCAAAATGAAATACCGCTCTTCCTACGGACAGAATCTCCTGCAGCATTCACGCGAAGTGGCTAACCTGTGTTCCATCATGGCCACAGAATTGGGACTGAATGCCAAAATGGCAAAGCGTGCCGGACTCTTGCACGATATCGGTAAAGTTCCCGACGACGAACCGGAACTGCCGCATGCCATCCTGGGGATGAAGCTGGCCGAAAAATTCAAGGAAAAACCTGAAGTCTGCAATGCCATCGGCGCACACCACGACGAAGTGGAAATGACAAGCATGATCTCTCCCATTGTTCAGGTGTGCGACGCTATTTCAGGAGCCCGGCCAGGTGCCAGACGCGAAGTGGTGGAATCGTACATCAAGAGACTTAAAGAACTGGAATCGCTGGCACTTTCTTATCCCGGAGTATTGAAAACATATGCCATCCAGGCAGGTCGCGAACTCAGGGTAATCGTGGGCAGTGAAAAAGTGTCGGATAAAGAGGCAGAAGCCCTCTCCTTTGATATAGCAAAGAAAATTCAGACTGAAATGACCTACCCGGGGCAGGTGAAAATTACGGTTATCAGGGAAACCAGGGCTGTAAGCTTTGCAAAATAGGTTTACATGAAACCCGCATGATTGATGACAATACAACCGATCCGCCTGAGGCGGAGAGCTCAGCGGAGCTAAAAGCAACCCTATAATAATCGATCATGTGTGGTTCCATGAGGCCATTACCTTAAACAAACTATCTTCGAATGAAAATACTGATCACCGGAACAGCAGGTTTCATCGGTTTTCATCTGGCGCAGAAGTTATCAGTAGAAAACCATGACGTTCTCGGACTGGACAGTATAAATGATTATTACGACATCAAACTGAAGTATGATCGTTTGAAACAGGCCGGGTTTAAGGATCAGTCCTTTCCTTATGGAAAAACCGTCCGGAGTTCAAAAACAGGACATTTGCAATTCGTGAAGGCGGAGCTTGAGGATAAGGAAACCATCCTCAGGCTTTTTGATTTATTCCGGCCTGAAGTGGTGGTCAATCTCGCCGCTCAGGCAGGGGTAAGGCACAGCCTGACTCATCCCGAATCATATATCAGTGCAAACATTACCGGCTTTCTTAATATTCTGGAAGCCTGCCGTAAATTTACGGTCGGTCATTTGATCTATGCCAGCAGCTCAAGTGTATATGGTCTGAATAAATCCATGCCCTTTTCCGTTCATAAGAGCGTGAATCACCCTGTCAGCCTTTATGCGGCAAGTAAAAAAACCAATGAACTCATGGCGCATACCTACAGTCATCTGTTTGGTATTCCAACTACAGGTCTGAGGTTTTTTACCGTATATGGCCCCTGGGGCCGTCCCGACATGGCACTGTTCCTTTTTACCAAAGCCATGCTGCATGACGAGCCTATCAAAGTCTTTAACCATGGGAAAATGGAACGGGATTTTACCTATGTGGATGATATCGTTAACGGGATCTCCCGGATGATAAGCATTCCGGCTGAGCCCAATCCGTCATGGGATCCTGAAAATCCTGATCCCGCCTCGTCATCGGCACCATTCCGGGTATACAATATAGGGAATAATAAACCTGTGAAATTACTTGATTTTATCAAGGCGATTGAAAAGTATACGGGCAAAAAAGCCATCATGGAAATGGAGCCTATTCAACCGGGTGATGTGGAGAAAACCTGGGCAAACGTGGATGATTTGATCGGAAGGTTCGACTATAAACCTGACACCCCTGTGGATGAGGGTATTAAGCGGTTTATCGATTGGTATAAAATGTATTACGGCTTTTAACCTGTTGCGGCCGAGGCTCTGATAATATTCAGAAGAAGGTTTGCCTGTTCGGTCTTGTCAGCATACCCCATCTTTTCATACGAAAAAATCAGATTTCTTAACACCCTTTCAATCGTTGTGATATTGCTGCAGGGAGTAAAATATTCCTTCCTGGGTTCCAGTTTCTGCTGCGTAAGAAACCGGTCAATATCCTTCCGGCTCAGAACCAAACCCCGGTTGAACGGATTGATGTAAAAAAGAATATGATAGGGATCTTCCGTATAGGTCTCATCCTTATATGCCAGAATATAATTCAGAGGAAGATTGACACCATAAACCGGTATCTCTAACTTTTCCGCAACCACCGAATAAATGATAGCCAGTGAAATGGGATTACCTTTCCTGGTTTCAAAAACCTGGTTTATAAATGAGTTCCTCGGTGAGTAAAAATTGGCGGAATTTCTGGAAAACTTGTGCACCCCGAATATGATGTGATTCAGAATCCTGACCTTCTCCAAAGCAGTGAGATTATTGTGTAATTCAAGCCAGGCATCCTTTCGGAGCAATTCAATTTGTTCTTCTATTTCACTGTAATAAAGGTCGGGATATTGATATTTGGCAACAAGGTATGCTCCGTACATCAGGTTCAGTCCGCCTGTGCTAACCCATATCCGTAATTCTTCGCATACATATTTAAACTGGATGTTATGGATCAGGTCTTCAATCCTTTCCTGCAAATCCGGGCTGAGCGATGATTCCCACGCTTTCTCCAGACTGGGGACAGCTTCGATACCCCGTTCCATGAGTTTCTCGGAAACCACCCTGAAAACTTCCTTGTCAGGGTCGTCGAGCAAGTTAATCAATACCTTTATTTCCTTATCAGCCATCGTTATATCATTCCTGTTTTTTTAACAGATGATCGAGTGTAAAACGAAGAAGATCGTTCATGACAGGTTCATAATCCCGGATAAACTCACCGGTAATCCGGTTGGCTATCACGGCACAAATAGTCACAGCCTTATGACCAAGCAGCGAAGAGAGCCCGTAAAGGGCAGAACTCTCCATTTCAAAGTTTGTAACTTTAAGATTATTGTATGAAAAATGATGAATTTTATGGTTTAGTTCGGGATCTGCCACCGACAGCCTGAGCATCCTCCCCTGCGGCCCGTAAAATCCGGGAGAGGAGAGGGTGATGCCTGAAAAGACGCCGTCATTCAGGATGTTGAACAATTCCTGTGAACTCCAGACAAAATAGGGAACCGGCCGTTTATCGAACCAATTTGTATGATTTACAAAGGCCTTTTCCAAACCTTCGTCGCACACACTATACCCGTCGGCATAATAGTGAATAAGACCATCAAAACCGCCGGCCAGTCGTGAAAGGACAAAGGAGCCAACACCCAGCTCTTCCTGCAGTCCGCCGGTGGTACCTATCCGGATGAACCGGAGTGTGGTGAGTTCTTTTTTGATTTCTCTTTTGTCCAGGTCTATGTTCGTAATAGCATCCAGCTCATTAAGCACGATATCGATATTGTCTGTGCCAATGCCGGTCGAGATGACACTGATTCGCTTCCCTTTGTAATGGCCGGTGTGAGTCAGAAACTCCCGGTTCCCGACTTTGAATTCAACCGAATCAAATAAATCCGATACCTTCGCTACCCGCCCCGGATCCCCGACAAGGATGATAGTATCGGAAATATCGCCCGGTTTCAGATGCAGGTGATATATGCTTCCGTCTTCATTCAGGATCAGTTCGGATGCCGCCAGAGCCTTGGTCATGATTGTACGGTTATTTTTATACTGCAAAATTAAAACTATTTTTGCTAAATGTGCAGATTTAATAAGTTGCCTGAATATTCATTATAAACAAACACCTTTCAATTATGAACAAAAAGTCTCAATTGGCACTGTTAATCGTTGGCGTGGCAGTATTAGTCGTGATCATTTTCGGTAGTAATATGTTTTATACCGTCAAACCCGGTGAACGTGCTATCATTTTCCGAAAATTCACTACGGGACTGGACAAGGAACATATCTTTACTCCCGGATTTCATATAGTGGCTCCCTGGAATAGCTTTATCAAGTATATCGTGAGAGAGCAGAGCAGGGAAGAAACACTGGATGTCCTGGATAAAAACGGTCTGACCCTGAACGTTGATGTTTTTGTGCGGTATAATCCGATATATAAGATGCTGGGGTATCTTCACGAAGAAATTGGCCCGGGTTATGTTAATGTTGTGGTCGTTCCCGAGGTCCGGTCCGCAGTCAGACGAATCATGGGGAAATTTGCTGCTGAGGAAATCTACTCTACCAAAAGGGCCCAGGTGGAACAGGAAATTTATGACGAAACAGAAAAGGCGCTGCAGAATAAAAATGTTGAGATGCAAACCCTGCTCATTCGTTCAATAACCCTTCCCGAACAACTTAAACAGGCTATTGAAACCAAATTGAAACAGGAACAGGAAGCGCTTGCCTATACCTTCAGAATTGAAAGAGAAAAGAGTGAAGCCGAAAGAAAACAGATTGAAGCTGAAGGTATTGCTAAATATAACAATATCCTGAGTGCATCCCTGACCGATAAAATTCTGAAACAAAAAGGGATCGATGCTACCGTTCAACTGGCCACATCACAGAATTCTAAAATAGTGGTTATCGGCTCAGGAAAAGACGGTCTGCCACTTATTCTGAACAACAATTAACCGGTTTTCACCGGAAAAGTTTTACCTCAGTAGATTATCATAGTGCGGGGGCTCGAGGCTTCACTCCCCTGCATTATGATCACGTCTCTGTAATAATGCTGTACATTCCACCGGAAAAACATTATTTTTGCATGAACATCATATTCATATGCCATGATACAACGAATTCAATCCGTATATCTCTTTCTGGCTACCGGCCTGTATATTTTTATGCTGACCAATCCGCTGGCCCAGATACAACTGCCCCATGATATCTTTCTTCTTTTCCATCACAACCAGATCACAGCATTGGGTGGTGAAACGTTCCAGCCGGTTTCTGCCTGGCCGGTTACTATATTGATTGTTGCGATCATGCTGACCGGTCTTGTGGATATTTTCCTGTTTAAAAAAAGAACATTGCAGATGCGGCTATGTGTATTCAATATACTTCTGATGTTCGGGCTGGTTGGTCTGATTTACTTCTACACGAAATACACCATCAATAGATTCGACGGCGTAAATTGGGTATTCTTATGGCCGATTGTCGTTCCGTTCATATCGATTATCCTTACCTATCTGGCTCTGAAAGGCATTCAGAAGGATGATGCCCTGGTCAAGTCCTATGAACGGATCCGGTAATACAGGCAGGTCTTTCCAACGGGGTCAGGCTGTCAGATAATCTGAAGATTGGCCATATCCGTGATCTTTTCGCAATAGTGGCATTTTAAGGATACATTCTGCTTGTCAACTACCGTAAATCGGGTTTTGATCTCTTCATTGTTGGTGATGCACTTTGGGTTCACACAACGGACGATACGGGTAATCTCCTCGGGCACTTCCACAACCTTTTTCTCAACCACCTTGTAATCCCGGATGATATTCAGTTTTGCCTGTGGAGCCACCAGCGCAATCTTGTTGATGTCCTCATTCCTGAAAAATACGCCGGAAAGCTTGATGATAGCCTTTTTTCCAAGTTTTTTGCTTTCGAGATTTGTGCCAAAGGTGATCTGGTTGTCGATATGATCGAGTCCCAGAATAGTGATGACCCTGAAAAGGTCACTTGCAGGGATATGGTCGATGACGGTGCCTTCTTTGATGGCACTAACCACGAGATGTGTTCTGTCTTTCATTTCTTCCATGATGATATTTTTATTTCAGTCCGAGAATTGAGGTGATGATGGCTTGCCGCGTATAGACCCCATTCTGGGCCTGCGTGAAATAATAGGCTTTCTCGCTTTCATCCACATCGAGGTGAATCTCGTTCACTCTTGGCAGGGGATGAAGAACCTTCATTCCTACTTTTGCATTTTCGATCATATTCCTGCGTAAAACATAAGCATTCTTTGTTTTCTCGTATTCAATGGGATCTGAAAACCGTTCCTTCTGGACACGTGTCATATAAATAACATCAGCCTGATCGATGATATCAGTGAACTCCTTATTCTCATGATACTTTAAGCCCAGATTATCGAGGTAAAGCTTGTATTCATTCGGCATCTTCAATTCTTCGGGCGAGATGAAGAAGAAGGTGGTATTGAACTTTGACATGGCCATTAGAAGGGAATGAACCGTCCGGCCGTATTTGAGGTCACCGACAAGAAAAATATTCAGGTTTTCCAGTGTTCCCTGTGTCTTCCTGATGGAGTACAAATCGAGAAGGGTCTGTGAAGGATGCTGGTTTGCTCCGTCACCGGCGTTGATCACGGGTACTTTGGATACCTCGCTGGCAAACCGGGCGCTGCCCTCGAGCGGGTGCCTCATCACAATTAAGTCGCAGTAGTTTGATACGGTTTTAATCGTATCACGAAGTGTTTCACCTTTGGTGGCACTTGAAGTGTTTGAATCGGAAAACCCAATTACACGTCCTGAAAGGCGGTTGACGGCGCTTTCAAAACTAAGCCTTGTGCGGGTTGATGGTTCAAAGAACAGGGTGGCAACAACATATCTTTTCATAATATCCTGTACAGGCTGCTTCTCAAATTCTGCAGCAAGATCCAGAATGCGAAGATATTCGTCCCGGTTGTAATCATTAATGGAAACTAGACTTCTGTTTTTCATGTTTGAACATTATTTTGAGTATAAAAGTACAAATCGGTGTTGTCAGATGTGACAGGTGTTGATAGTTCGTTCATAACTTTTTACTTTGTTCTCTCGTTGAATGACTGCCATGCTTCCCGGCAGCGTTGAGTGTTATTCATCATTAAGATAGTTTATTCCGATATCAGGGAAGGGCTCAAATGCCGCCAGGAACCGTACCGTAAGGCTTTTTTTCACCCTTGCCGTAAGCGAACACGAAAGTGAAAAATCTTGTTCCGATGGTTCAATATCCAGGTCTTTGAGAATTTTCATGACCGTGTTCATCCCGGTATATTCAAAAGTTAACTGATAAATCTGGTATACAAATTTCTTTACGACTGCCGCATTGTCAAGGGCTTCGCTGGCAGCAGTTTTGTACGCATGGATCAGGCCTCCAACACCCAACAGGGTGCCTCCGAAATAGCGGACCACCACAACGAGGACATTGGTCAGATCCCTGGACAGGATCTGTCCCAGGATGGGTTTCCCGGCAGAGTTGTTCGGCTCACCGTCATCATTGGCTCTGAAAAGTTCTTTATCCGGGCCCAGACGCCAGGCATAACAATGATGCCTTGCATCATGGAACTTTTTTTTCAGGCCGTCCACCTTGTCCCTGATCTCATCCTCGGAAGTGACCGGGTAGGCAAAGGCAAGAAATTTACTGCCCTTTTCCCTGTAGAGCCCTTCTCCTGTAAATTTTATAGTCAAGAAATGTTCAGCATTCATTTTCAAGCTATTGAAAAAATAAATATAGCCGCCAGCGACAGCATAATACCAATGCGATTGACACGGTTCAGTGTTTCCCTGAAAAGGAACAGCCCTGTCAGGACGGAAAGCACTACGATACCTGTATTGTTCACCGCAAACACTACCGAACTGTCAATATTACTCCCGGTGGCACTCTTGAAGTTCAGGGTTCTGATCAGGAAGAAAATGGATCCGAAATTGACCATGCCGAGTAAAAAGCCCCAAAAAAGAACCCTCCAACCGGCCAGTCTGTGCAGACCTTTTTTCCGGGTCAGGAGGACGACCATCCCGGTAACAAACGAAATCATGAATAGAATAACCGTGAAATAAGCAACTTCCTGGTCGCTGATGTACTTATATTGAGCATATTTCACCAGTGAATCAACGATTCCCATGCCGATAAACAGGAGGATTGGGAGGTAGATCACGGCCCTGTTGAGTTGCAGTCCTTTCTTTCTGTATACAATGAGAAAGACGGAAACGAGGGCAAGGATAATGCCTGCGAATTTGAGCATGTTCAACCTGTCGTTCGGATCATAGAAAATCGAAAACATAATAGGGGTGGCAACCGACATTTTGCTGGCTACGGTCGTGATCGAGATGCCGGCTTTCTGGGAAGATCGGCCTACAACATAAAACATGACGATGAAAAGTATGCCAATCACAATGGCAAGGGGTAGCCAGTTGATGCTGATGAGACCTCCAAAAGATGCAGGTTGTCGCATGAGGAAGAATCCGGGGACGATGGCAAACAGGTAGTTGTAAACGATGACGGGAAAGGAAGGGAGGTTTAAACGGTCAAGAATCTTGAAAATTGTGAATATGGCAGTTGATGACAGGATACTTAAAATCAGATATATCATAAAATTCAGGTTAAAAAAAAACAGGTTACTGGAACCTGTTTTAAATCTTCAATTTTTTCTCAATTTCATCTATTTGTATTTTAAAACGTTTATCCGTTTCCAGGAGGTTATTTACCGTCTTACAGGCATGAAGCACTGTGGCGTGATCTTTTCCTCCGATCTGAGTCCCGATACTTGCCAGCGATGACTTCGTAAGGCTTTTTGAGAAAAACATAGCTACCTGGCGGGCCTGGACAATTTCTCTTTTCCGGGTTTTCGACTGAAGGGAGTCAACCCCTATGTTAAAATAGTTACATACGATTTTCTGTATATAGTCGATACTGATCTCCCGTTTGGTGTTTTTGATCAGTTTATCGATCATTTCGTGGGTCAGTTCGAGGGTAATCTCTTTTTTATTCAGGGTAGACTGGGCTAAAAGGGAGATCAGAGCTCCTTCCAGCTCCCTGATATTATCGGTGATATGAGTAGCTATGTACTCGATCACATCATCGGGCATTTCAATGCCGTCGTTATAGGTCTTCTTCTTCAGGATGGCAATCCTGGTCTCAAAATCGGGTGGCTGAAGATCTGCAGACAAGCCCCATTTAAACCTGGAGAGTAATCTTTGCTCCATGCCCTGCAGCTCAACCGGGGGTTTGTCGGAAGTAAGGACCAGTTGTTTACCGGACTGATGCAGGTGGTTGAAGATGTGAAAAAAGGTGTCCTGTGTCTTTTCTTTGCCGGCAAATTCATGAACATCATCAATGATAAGCACATCGATCATCTGGTAAAAGTGCAGGAAATCATTCTTGTTATTGTTCCGGATGGAATCGACGAACTGGGTCTGAAATTTATTGGCATTGACATATAGACACCGTCTTTTCGGGATATTTTTCCTTAACCTCTATACCGATCGCCTGGGCAAGATGTGTTTTCCCAAGCCCTGAATCTCCGTAAATCAGAAGAGGATTGAAAGCTGTTCCACCGGGATTATTGGATACGGCATATCCTGCAGAACGGGCAAGACGGTTACATTCCCCTTCGACAAAATTGCTGAATGAATAGGAACTGTTAAGCCTTGGATCGATGTTCAGCTTCTTTATCCCCGGGAATCACAAAGGGGTTCTTTATGGTCACTTCCTCCGGATCTATAGGGACGGGAACAGGATTGTTGGTCAGTTCTTTATTGTTTTTTGCAGGGAATTTAACGGTATAAGGCTTATGATTCGTAAAGGAATTGTTTTGCATGACCACGCTGTACTCAAGCTTGGCATCAGCACCTAATTCCTTCCGGAGGACTTTCCTGAGAATGTCGATATACTGTTCTTCGAGGTATTCGTAGAAAAACGGACTGGGAACCTGAATGGTCAGGATGTTGTTTTCAAGTTTAAGGGGTACAATTGGCTCAAACCAGGTACGGTAGCTGATAGAAGGCACATTGTCTTTAATCACCTTGAGACAATTATTCCAAACTTGATCGTGCATTAGTTCGGTGAATTTAACTTGGTTATGAATATTTTAGGGTTGCTGTGTTTGTAAAGCCAAGATTGTGAAAAAAAAGCTAAAAAAAAAATTGAAAAGGACTTGATTATTCATTTTATATTTTATCAGTTTTATATTCAGCCATTTAAAAAGGAAAGAAAAATGAAAAAAAATTAAACACCTAAAAATCAAGCTTTTACAATATTTTAACCTTAAAAAATTGTTTATGAATTGTTTAGAAAATATTTATTAATGTATTCATTAAAACCTTTTTTCAGGAACGGTTCTTCGCCGTCAATGAATATTCTGTTTTAGTCAAAAAAAAATAAGCCGATATGAGTATGTTATTCCTGAAACAGAAGTGAAGCTGAAAAATTCTTATTTTTCTTTAGGAGTCTTTTCTTTTTTTTCGAAAACCGAAAAATGCACATACCTTTTAGGATGTTCACGAAGGTCATTTAGTAACAGGTCGAGGCTTTCGGTGGAAGATTTCAGGGAATTGTAGAGGCTGTCGTTTGTGGCCAGCATGCCCAGGGTTCCTTCTCCATTATTCATCCTGCTCAGGAGCAGTGAGGATTGCGCAAAGGTTTTATCGATATTGGACAGGGTTTGTTTTACATTGGCCTTGCCGAGTGAATCGCTGATAGCCGCGAGGTTTGTAAAGACGCTGTCGAGTTTTCCCCGGTTGTCGGCAAGCATAGTACTGAATTTTTTAAGTTCGCCAAGTGTCTGGCTCAGGTCACCGTCAGGTCCGAGTTGCTTCTTTAACGAAGATGAAACGCTGTTCAGGTTATCAAGAGATGATTGCAAATCGTGTTTTCTCTGACTATCCAGAATGTCATTCAATGAACTGAGAAGAGAATCGGCAGTGGCTATGACACTGTTAGCTTTTTTTGTCAGGGGTTCGATCTTATTTTGCAGATCGCCGATCATGTCGGGTTCAATACTTGAGGGCAGCGTGTCTCCATAGTGATAGTAAGTATCTGATGAAGAGGGGATGATCCTGATGGCTTTGCTTCCGACAATGGAAGAACTGTACAATTCGGCAACAGATCCTTTGGGGATATCAAAATCATTTCTGACGGCGAAGGAAACAATGATTTCCTTCAGGTCTCCCTTTTCAAAATGAATGTCATTGATCAGCCCGATTTTATAGCCGTTAATATAAATGGCAGCCGTTTTTTCAAGGCCTGTAACATCAGGGAACACCGTATAAAAAACTTCGCTGCTTTGAAGGATATTTTTACCCTTCAGGTAGTTGATGCCCCAGATGACAAGGGCGATGGTAACAATAACTATGATTCCGATCCTGGCTTCGCTTTTATACTTCATATTATTATTGATTTATGTCCTGCAGGGCTTCGTTCAGACTTATAATTTCGCCGTTCCTGACCGCAACCACAAATGCGTCAGGGAAGGTTTTCTTCACTTCACTGCAGTAATTAATGATATCGGAGTATAACCGGGATTTTCCCACGGCATATTTAATCCATTTGCCAGACTGAAAAGCTTCCACATCAGGAAAATCTTTAAAGTATGGATCATGTTCATCCAGCTTTTTACGTGATGATAAAACCTGTACCTTGAAGTAAAGTTCATTTGCATCAGGAACCGAACTTGTGATCTGCAGGCTGCCGGCAGCTGTGTCAACCTGATCAGCCTTAGAAGTATCCCTGATAACCGCTTCAAAATGGCTGTTGCTTTCAATCTTTTGTTTGTAAGTCTTAAATGCTCTGAAGATTGCAGAAGCAATGTAATCCTGTCCCTGATCTGAGCCAAGAAAAGATTCTTCCGTCGACGAGGTTAAAAAGCCGGTTTCAATCAGAACACTGGGCATGGTCGTTTTCCAGAGCACAAGGAAGCCGGCCATCTTGACCCCGCGGTCGATCCTCATGGCCCGTTCTTTAAACTGGTTTTGAACAAAACCCGCAAATTCAAGACTTTGGTTAAGATAGGTTTTTTGCAGGAGACTGAATACGATATAAGAATCGGTGAGAATTGGGATCAAAACCTTCATATCGTGTAGTGTAGTCATCCTCAAGTGTGATGACGGCATTTTCTTTCTTGGCTACCTCCAGGTTGGAACTGTTCTTATATTCTCCCATGACAAAGGTTTCAGTCCCGGTGGCGTGAGATCCGGGAAGGGAGTTCGCATGAATGCTTATAAACAGGTCAGCTTTATTTTTATTGGCAATATCAGCTCTTTCATGCAGCGGGATGAAGACATCCGTACTCCGGGTGTAAATAACCTTTACGTCGGAGAAATTATCCTCTATATATTTCCCCAGTCTGAGACCTATAGCCAGTACGACATCCTTTTCCCGAAGATGTTTTCCAAGGGCACCCGGATCCTTTCCTCCATGCCCGGGATCGATAACTACCACCTTCACCCGGTCCCTGGCCCCCGGATCACCATCTGCCATGACCCTGGCTCCAGTGAAAAAAAAGGCCAGCACCCATACAAGAATATGAACGGGAATACGTTTATTTTGTTGACAAATCGTATTTGCCAATAGTATCATTCTTGCGTATTTTGATTAGTTTTGGGGACTTTCGACAATTAAACTTAACAGCTACAAAAATAGTATAATAAGTTGCATATTAATTTACATACAGTCCTTATAATATCAACAATTTTCCTTATTTCCGGTAAAGTAGCATTCAGTCAGGATACTACAGCCCTTGCCATAGACACCACAAAGCTCGATTCCACCGTACTGACGCCGGCACAGATCCTGGCCGGTGATACAATTAAAGAAAAGAAATCATCCGGAGACATTGATGCTGAAGTTCACTACAGTGCAAAAGACTCGGTGGTGATGAGCATTGACGGGAAGAAGATCTTCCTGTATAAAGGAGCGGAAGTCAGTTATTTGAATATCAAACTGGATGCAGACTATATTGAATTTGACATGACCACCAATGAGGTCTATGCGGTGGGCTTACCCGATTCGTCTGGAACCATCTCGGGAGTCCCGTCTTCCAGGACGGCCAGCAAAAGATCGATGCACACCAGCTCAGGTACAATTTTAATACGAAAAAAGGGTACATCGAAGGGGTACGCACAGAGCAGGATGGGGGATATCTCCATGCCGAAAAGACCAAGAGGGACCAGTTTGGCGATATCAATATCAAAAACGGGAAATATACTACGTGCGACAAGGAACATCCCGACTATTATATCGCCCTCACCAAAGCTAAATCCATCCCGGGTGATAAAATCATATCTGGTCCGGCATACCTTGTCCTTGAAGATATACCCCTGCCCATCGGCTTGCCGTTTGGTTTTTTTCCCAACAAGCGTGAGAGTACTTCCGGTATTCTGATCCCTTCCTACGGGCAGGAATTAATACAGGGATACTACCTAAAGGATGGTGGCTATTACTGGGCTATAAACGATTTTGTTGACCTGAGACTTACCGGGACTATTTTTACCAACGGTACGTGGGGAATCAGAGCCGGTTCGGCGTACCGTTACCGTTACCATTTCAACGGTAATGTGGATATCAAGTACTTTAAAAATATAATCGGTGAAAAAGACCTTCCGGATTATGGAAAATCCATGGATTACTCTATAAACTGGTCTCACAATCAGGATACAAAAGCCAATCCCAACCGGCAGTTCAGGGCAAGTGTCAACATGTCCACCCGGAGGTTCGATCAGAATCATACTTACGAATTGGAGCCGGCTTTGACCAACCAGAAACAATCCAGTATTTCTTACCAGAAGCGTTGGCCGAACAGCCCTTTTAACCTGACTGCCAGCGCGAATCACTCCCAGAACAGCAATACCGGCGATGTAAATCTTAACCTGCCAAATATGTCGGTGACAATGGCCACTATAAATCCATTCAACTTCAACAAGAACAGTGCAAAGCAAAAATGGTACCAGCAAATCCAGCTCAGGTATACCGCGCAATTGAATAACAGAATAAGGACCGTGGATACGCCTTGTTTACCAACCATGTATGGGATAATGTGACGAATGGTTTCAAACAGGATATTCCGCTTATCTTTAACCTTAAACCTAAAAAACTCAGGGTGCTTACTATTACACCAAACCTGAATTATTCCGCTGTGGCATATTCAAGTTATATTAACAAACACCGGGAACTGTACACCGATACCACCACGATTCAACTTATTACAGGACTGTCACCACTACCACACATAAGTTGACCTATGCCCATGCCATCTATCCCTCACTGGGCATAACCCTGGCACCCAAAATTTACGGGATGTACCAGTTCAAAAATCCGAACAGTAAGATCATCGCCATCAGACACGTGATGTCTCCGACCATAAGCTTCAACTATGTGCCGGATCTGGGTAATATCCTGCCCAATTATTACCGCGATGTGAACGACGAAAACGGGAAACTCCTTGAAACCTACTCCATTTACCAGAACGGTATCTATGGAACACCGACACAGAGAGGCAAAGTCAGAACCATGAGCTTCGCCCTGAGGAACAATGTTGAAGCCAAAATGAGGGTAGAGACCGATTCAACAACGGAAACAAAGAAGGTCAGTATTCTCGATAACTTCAATTTCATCGACTAACCTGAATTTCGACCGTCCGATAAAATTCGACCCGATAAACATTACCGGGAATACAAAGCTTCTGAAAGGCAAGCTGAATATGAACTTCAGGGGCAGCTTCGATCCGTATGCCAGTGATTCTTTAGGGAAAAGAATAAACCGCCTCGAATACAGCAAAACCGGAAGACTCGGACGGCTGACCAACATGGGCTTTTCTATGGGTATGAGATTTCAGGGAGGATCTCAAAGCCAGGGAAACCAGGGGGACACGGGGGGAGAGGAAGTGATGCCGGCATCACTGACCCCGGGAAACGATAACAATCAGCTGGATACCTTTCAGGAAGATTATTATGGGCAATATGTGGATTTTGAAATTCCCTGGAGCCTCACTATGAATTATGATTTTAATTATACAAAGAATATCGGACCTTCTAATATCATCCAGACGGTCAGGCTTAATGGTGATTTAAGCCTGACTCCAAAATGGAAAATAGGTTTCTCTACCGGATACGACCTGAAAAGTTTACAAGTAACTACCTCAAATATGAGTATTTACAGGGATCTTCATTGCTGGGAAATGCGGCTTACGGCCATCCCGTTTGGAAAGTACAAGAGTTTTAATTTTCAGATCAACGTCAAATCTTCGATGCTGCATGATCTGAAATACGAAAAACGCATCCCCTGGCAGGATAACTTATGATAACTCTTCCTTCCCGGCTCCTATAGCCGGTGTATGAACTTTTTTTACCAGTCTAATCAACAGAATTATGAAAAGCATTATCAACACACCAAAAGCCCCGACCGCTATTGGTCCCTATTCTCAGGCTGTGGAAATCAACGGCGTATTATACGTCTCCGGTCAGATCGCTATCATGCCGGCTACGGGAAAAATAGCTGAGGGCGGGATCCGTGAACAAACCGAAAGGGTATTTAAAAACATCGGTGCAATCCTTGAAGCAGCAGGCTATGATTACAGTCATGTAGTCAAATCCACGGTACTTCTCAAAGATATTGCTGATTTTAAAGATATGAACGAGGTCTACGGCCGGTATTACCCTTCCGACCCTCCTGCAAGAGCAGCTTTTGCTGTAAAGGATCTTCCTCTTGGCGCGCTGGTGGAGATCGAAACCATTGCCGTTAAATAGGAGCCCGGCAAAAAAAAAACCTTTTTAAAAGAATTCAAGCTTACAAACTATAACCGCCCTTCGTCGGCCTAAGGCGTAAGAAGGGCGGTTACGATTTGTAAATAAATTATGATTGACAGCCTCTTTCTGAAGAGTGCTGTCTTACTGTTTTCTAAGAGACTTATTCAGCTTTGATCTCAAAGGAGATTTCAACGGAAACAGCCCGGTGGAGTTTTACCGTGGCCGTGTAATTACCAACCTCCTTGATGAGTTCCTCTTTAATGCTGATGTTCTTCCTGTCAATATCAAATCCTTTTTCTGTAAGGGCTTCAGCTATCTGAATGGTATTGACCGAACCGAATATTTTACCTTTGGTACTGGTTTTTGCACCAATAACAAGAGATACGTTTTCCAGTTTTTTGGCTATTTCCTGAGCTTCATCACGAAGTTTTTCTTCTTTATGAGCTCTCTGGCGCAGGATCTCTGCATGGTTTTTTCTTTCTGAGACAGTAGCCCCAACGGCCATACCTTTAGGTATAAGAAAATTGCGGGCATATCCGTCCTTAACACTGACGATATCATCTTTTTGACCCAGCATTGGGGATATCTTGTTTGAGTATGATTTCCATTTTTTTTCCTCCGGTTTTATTTTAACAGGTCAGTTACATAAGGCAGAATGGCAATATGCCTGGCTCTTTTAACGGCAGTGGCCACTTTTCTCTGGTATTTCAGTGAAGTGCCGGTTACCCTGCGGGGAAGAATCTTGCCCTGTTCATTAAGGAATTTTTTCAGGAATTCGGGATCTTTATAATCCACATATTTAATCCTGTTTTTCCTGAAACGGCAGTATTTTTTCTTTTTGATCTCAACTGACGGGGGAGTGAGATATCTGATTTCTGATGTATTCTGTGCCATGGTTTAGTTCTCCTTATTCTTTTCTGATGCGACTTTGGCTCTTTTCTTTTCTGCATACTCGACGGCATATTTATCCATTTTGAAAGTCAGAAACCTGATAATCCTTTCATCTCTTCTGAACTGAAGTTCAAGATGTTCAATAAGTTCCCCTTCACCCCTGAATTCAACCAGGTAATAAAAGCCGGTGGATTTTTTCTGGATGGGGTAGGCCAGTTTTTTAAGCCCCCAGTTTTCTTCATGAACAATCTCACCACCATTGGTGGTAATCACGTTCTTGAATTTTTCTACCGCTTCCTTCATCTGGGCCTCAGACAAAACGGGAGTTGCAATGAAAACGGTTTCGTACTGATTTAACATGATTTTTACTGTTTTAGAATTTTTAAAATGTTCGCAAAAATAGGAACTTTTTGGCTCTTTCCAAAAAATTATTGATACTCAATCATAAAGAAAATTTAATGCTTCTGTGTTTTTCTTGTAAGGTGTTAAAAATCAAATATATATTGTTTATGTCAATATGTCACTGATTTTTAGATTCCATTTTTATGTGCTATATTTAAAGCCAATTTTTGAACAGCCACAATGGATAAATTTATTGTTTCAGCCAGAAAATACAGGCCGGAAACCTTCAAAAGTGTCATTGGTCAGAATTCCATTACAGGCACACTTAAAAATGCCATTAAAAACAACCACCTCGGTCATGCCTACCTGTTTTGCGGTCCCCGGGGCGTTGGGAAAACGACCTGTGCAAGGATATTCGCAAAAACCATCAATTGTGAGAACGTCTCGGAGGATGTTGAACCCTGCAACGTATGTGAATCGTGCAAGGCCTTTAATGAAAGCCGGTCCTACAATATTCATGAACTCGATGCTGCTTCCAACAATTCTGTTGAAGATATCAGGACACTGACCGAGCAAGTCCGCATTCCTCCACAAATTGGCAAATATAGCGTCTATATCATCGATGAAGTTCACATGCTCTCAGCCCAGGCGTTTAACGCTTTTCTCAAGACTCTGGAAGAACCTCCGGCACATGCTGTTTTTATCCTGGCTACAACAGAGAAGCATAAGATCATACCTACCATTCTGTCACGGTGCCAGATTTTCGATTTTAATCGTATCCGGGTTGACGATGCGGTGAAATACCTTGAGTATATCGCCGGTAAGGAAAACATCACTTATGAGAAAGAAGCCCTTCATGTGATCGCACAAAAAGCCGATGGCGCTATGAGAGATGCCCTCTCAGTTTTCGACCAGGTGGTAAGTTTCAGCGGTAATAACATAGAATACCAGAGTGTTATAGATAATCTGAATATCCTTGGGTATGAATATTATTTCAACATCACCCAAACTTTCCTCGACGCCGATGTCTCAAAGGCATTACTGATCTTCAATGAAATTCTCGATAAGGGATTTGATGCGCATAATTTTCTTGGGGGACTGGCTTCCCATTGCCGTGACCTGCTTGTTTCAAAAGACCAGTCAACGGTCAGTCTCCTGGAAGTCAGTGATAATCTGCGAACACGATATTTGCAGCAGGCATCTCAATGTGAACCCGAATTTTTATTCCAGGCCCTGGAAATCTGCAACCAGGCCGATGTGAACTACAAATCGAGTCACAACCAACGACTCCTCATCGAACTGGCGCTGGTCAGACTCACGGGCATCCATGCCTTAAAAAAAAAACGATCCTCTGACGAACCTGAAGCCCTAAAAGAACATTCTGATCTTACACCCACCGGAAATACCTCATCAACCCCGACGGATAGTACTGAAAGCCGGAAGGTGAAGTTAAAGGATAATCCGGTGGATATACCCCCGACACAGCCGGCGGCAGGGGGCTATGATAACGCGCCTGTAAAAAATACCGCCCCGTCTTCAGCAGGAACGGATACGGGGATCAGGAAAGAAGAGACAGTCCGGAAAAATCTTATACGGAGTACAGACATTTCTATTAAAGATGTCATGAGTAATGCCGGCCCGGAGCCTGACGCATCGGAACCTGCTGAGGAAGAGGGTGCCGACGAGCCGGAGACGGAAATCGATCTGAATGATATGCCCTTTTCCATGGAAGAACTGTTGAAAAAATGGAACCAGTTCGCCGATTCAATCCGGGAGGAAAGGCCAAGAATATCCATCACTCTTAAAAGCCGAAAACCAGGACTTAAACCGGATTACCGGATTGAAGTGTTGATGGATAATGCCTCTCAGCTCGAAGATTTTAACCAGAACATTAAACTGCACCTGAGCACCTATCTGAAGCAGGAACTGAATAACTCTCTCATCCAGATCATTCCCGGACTGGGGGAGACGGAAAATGTTCAGAAAAAAGTCTATACATCCGAGGACAAATTTCAGTATATGAACAAGAAAAATCCAAACCTGAACAAACTGAAACAGCAGTTTAACCTCGAACTCGAATAGATTTTGAACTTAAGACGACTTCGTTTGTATTGAAATATTATCTCTTGAACTAAAATTATGATTCATGATTGGAGAAAAGATCACTATCGAAAATGGAATTTTGAAAGTTCCGGATTTTCCTGTTATTCCCTTCATTGAAGGGGATGGTACCGGCCCTGATATCTGGGCAGCTTCGGTTCGTGTGTTTGATGCAGCAGTTGAAAAAGCCTATAAGGGAAAGAGGAAGATCGTCTGGAAAGAAGTTCTGGCCGGTGAGAAAGCATTCAATAAAACCGGGAAATGGCTTCCGGAAGCAACATTGGATGCCATAAGGGATTACCTTGTTGCAATTAAGGGGCCGCTCACAACACCGGTAGGAGGGGGGATCAGGTCACTTAATGTTGCCCTTAGGCAGATCCTCGATCTCTATGTTTGCCAGCGTCCGGTTAAATATTATGATGGGGTTCCTTCTCCCGTAAAAGATCCGACAACGACCGACATGGTCATTTTCCGCGAAAATACGGAAGACATTTATGCAGGCATCGAATGGTTGACCGGAACACCGGAGAATGACAGGATCGTTGACTTTCTGCTGAACGAAATGGATGTTAAAACCATCCGCTTTCCAAAGAGTGCCTCCATTGGCATCAAACCGGTTTCCAGGGAAGGGACCACCCGGCTCGTCAGATCGGCTTTACAATATGCCATACGACACAACAAACCTTCGCTCACGCTTGTTCATAAAGGGAACATAATGAAATTCACTGAAGGACAGTTTAAACTTTGGGGATATGAAGTAGCAGAGAAGGAATTCGGGGATTACACTTTTACCTGGCCGCAGTACGACAGAATTGCCGAGAAGGAGGGTAAAAAGGCTGCCGACCTCGCTCAGGAAAAAGCTGTCAAAGAAGGAAAGATCATCGTTAAGGATGTCATTGCCGATGCATTCCTGCAGCAGATACTTACCCGGCCTAAGGAATATTCTGTGATTGCCACCCTGAACCTGAACGGGGATTATATCAGCGATGCCCTGGCTGCCATTGTGGGAGGTATTGGAATTGCACCCGGTGCAAACATAAACTATACCACGGGTCATGCCATTTTTGAAGCAACTCATGGTACGGCACCTAAATATGCCGGACTGGACAAAGTGAACCCCGGGTCCCTGATTCTTTCCGGTGTGATGATGTTTGAATATCTCGGCTGGAATGAAGCCGGAGAGATGATTGTTGAAGGATTGAAGGAGACCATTCTGCAGAAAAATGTTACCTATGATTTTGCCCGGCTGATGGAGAATGCTGTTGAACTCCGGACTTCTGATTTTGGCTCGGCAATTATTAAAAATATGAAAGGCTAGGTGGCAGCCGGGTTTCATGCTGAAAATTATGAAGAACTGCCGGGGTAACCGGTTATACTGATTATTAACCTTTAAATTTTAACGATATGCTTAAGGAAACCATTGAAGATATTCTTAATCTGCAGATTGAAAAGGAAGGATATTCTTCCAGTTTATATCTTGCTATGGCTTGCTGGGCCGGTTATAACGGCTATAACGGCGTTGCTAAATGGCTTTTTGTCCAGGCTGAAGAAGAGCGTATGCACATGCTGAAAATCGTAAAATATATCGACGAACGCGACGGCAGGCCTGTAATCCCGGCATTCAAAAAGCCACCGGTTGAATTCAAAAATGTCACGGAACTTTTTGAAGCAGTTCTCAAGCATGAGGAACATATTACTGCTTCCATCAATGAAATTGTTGCCAAAACCAATGACGAGAAGGATTTTAACACTCATAATTTTATCCAGTGGTTTGTTAATGAACAGATCGAGGAAGAAGCCACGGTAAGTGAGATCCTTGATAAGCTAAAACTCGTCGGAGGCCAGAACATGTATGAATTCGACCGGGATCTCCCGGGAATGCGGGCAGCCAAAGATTCATCCGGACAGGCGTAATACTCCTGAATAAAACGGCCTCAATAGAATGGTTAAAATAAACGGTACCTATTATTTAAAGATACCGCTCATTTTAACTATTCCTTTGCGACTGTATTTGTTTGATCTTTCACTCAACCGGCAGGCCCTCTTTCACTGGACGATGACCCGTCTGGTGAGGGTGGTATTCTGACCGGTAATCCTGACGATATAGACTCCCTTTTCAGGCAGGTTGAAGGTCTCCCTGAGATTTCCTTCTGAAGTATATGAATATTCATCCACTGCGACACCCGAGAGGTTGAAGACTGTCATGTTCACCTTTCCTGTCATCCCTCCAACTTCAAGTGTAAACTCTCCGTTGCCCGGGTTTGGAAATATCCTGGCATCTTCAGGCATTTGAGTCTTCGTTTCGTTTACCCCCACAGGTGCATCATAGACATCGATGTAGAAGGTTCCCTCCTGTCCGCCTGCGCTTCCGTCAACCTGGATCCAGTATCGTTTTCCTGCCTGGAGAGGGGCTTCATTAATAGCCGCGGCATAATTTTTATTCGCTCCGAAATAGTCGTCATTGGCAGCAATCAGAGTATCCATACCATTGAGAATTCCGTCGCAGGAAGGGGCTTCATAAAGCGCAATCTGCGTATCGAATCCACTGGTCACAAAGGATGATGATGAGGTTGTGGCTTCGAATGAGAACCATACAGTATGCTGTAGTCCGCCCTCACTGCACCAGGTGATCTGCGTATTGCAGTTGGTGGTATCCGGCATAGGTTCGTTTGGTTGAACAGATGCATTTACGTTCGTGAACGGGCCATTATTGCCAAATTGAATGGGCAGGGCCGAACAGACATCATCGTTCACGGGTCCGGCCTGCACTACGATCTTAACCGTATCGCTGGCGACACAACTTCCCAGTGTTCCGGTGACTATGTAATCTGTTGTGGTGGTAGGCGACGCCAGTGTCATGGATGAATCGGGCGAAGACAACGTACCAGATGGTTCCCATGAATAGCTGTCAGCCCCGTAAGCCAGCAGTGTGGCGTTATCACCCCTGTGAAAGGAGGATGCCTGGTATGCCGCAACAACCAGATCGGGTTCACTTACCACTTGCACATAGTTGTTCAGCTCTGTAGTATAACCCGAACCGTTTTTGTACACCATTACGGAGATATTTTTTATTCCCGGCGTTGCAAATGTCTGGGACACGGAATGGTTCGAAGAGAGAACCAGGGTCTGCTCTCCGTTGAAATTCCAGATAATACTGTCGGGGCTGTCAATGGTTTCAAGACTAAAGGTCATCGGATCATTAATACATTTGTAGCGGCTCTCAGCATGAATATAGGCATAGGTTTCATTCTGAGGCACGTAAAGGTCGGATGCCCATAGTCCACGGCCGTAACTTCCTGCAATCAGACGGTTCCAGGGATACTGGATCTCCAGGTCATTTATGATCACGTTCGGTAATCCCGTGGTAAAGGGTTGCCAGGCATTCATGGAATTATCCCTGTACCAGATGCCAACATCGGTGCCCAGATACAGGCCATCATCCGATTCATTTTTGTATTTAATGACATTACAGGGAATGTTGGCCAAACCGTCGGAATAATTTTCCCAGGTTGCGCCTCCGTCAATGCTCCTGAAAACTTTATCATTCTGCACCGAAACCGGAAAGGGCTACCCATACTTTCTCCGGGTTATTTGGAGCTACTTCGATAGACATAATAGCCTGCTGAGGCAAGCCCTGGATTATATCTCCCCAGGTGATGCCCCCGTTCCGGGTGATCCATATTCCGGTATAGGTGGCGGCATAGATTGTATTATTATCCGATGGGGCTACGGCCATTGATCGTAGTGTGGATCCTCCGGTGAGGTTTTCTGAAAGAGCCAGCCAGTTGTTTCCCGCGTCAGGAGATTTAAAAATGTCGGAATAGGCAGTATAGATATCAGAAGGATTCCTGCTGCCCAGTTGAAAGGGCGTGATCCAGGCTCCACTGCCGGGCTGATCCGCAGGGCCTATAGGGCTGAAGTTATTTCCCCCGTCGACAGATTTATAAAAGTTTCCGTCGTAGTAACTGGTGTATAAAATATTACTGTTTTCCTGATTGATGGCACATTCCATACCGTCACCTCCGGTAACCTGCTGCCAGTTGCCTCCGGAGCGCATCATACTGCCATTATCCTGGTTTCCGGTAAGAAAAAGGTCATAAACCGCATTGGTGGCGGCAGTCCTGTAAATCTGTAGAATGGTGAGCCCGTCGCTGATATCATGCCATGAATTCCCGTCATCGGAAGAATAGTAGATACCTCCGTCGTTACAGGAATATAGCCTGTTATTCAGTGGGTTGTATTTAAACATATGATGATCTGCATGAACGTAAGGCACACTGGGGGAGCCAATCCAGTGAGCAGCAATTTTGAATGAAGTCCCCCCGTCAGAAGATTTCCAGATATTCACACCTCCCGTGAGTAAAAGATTTTCATCCGTAAGAGAAACGGCAAGGGATAGATCGTACCAACCCTGGCCTCCCTTATCCTTTCCGCCAAGTTCCCATCCAAGCAGATTCAGCGGATCGGTGTGATCATAAACGGTCGTCCAGTTTAATCCGTTGTTTGTCGATTTATACAATCCGTAGAAACCGTCATCGGATGATGAGCTGGCCAGGGCATAGAGTATATTTGGGTTGGCGGGTGTGACAGCCAGTTCAATGCGGTCAACCCTGCCTGAAAAATTAAGCCCGTTTGTCAGCGTGCCGAACGTCAGTCCGGCGTTTGTGGACCTGTAAATTCCGGCATTCCCGCCGGCATCGTACTTCGTGGCATAAATAATAAAGAAGTTACCCGGAGCAGACTCTAAATCCTTGAAACTGCCCTGCTGGACTATGCTTCCGGTTTGAAAACCATTGGTCGTCCTGTATATGCCATTATTAGATGTGGCAATCAGAACGGAAGTATCCTGCGGGTCGATGATGATCCTGCGGAAATAAACCTTTTCCGAAAGATCCATCATGATACCGGTCTGCGCCCATGTACTTCCCCCGTCATACGATTTTAGAATACCGATGCTGTATGTGTCAGCGGCATCGCCGTCGCCGGTGACGACGTATAATTCATCGGGATTCAACGGATTCACCGCAATATCGGAAACACCAATGCTGGCCAGCTGGTCGGATGTGGTTTCCCATGACTGGCCTCCGTTGGTGGTTTTCCATATTCCTCCGGAAGGTGCACCTACCCACATGGTGAGAGGATCGGTAGGATGGAAGGCAACGGTATTGATGCGTCCGGCACCGGATTTCGTCTGTTTAAAAATGACCGGAGGGACGATATCGGGACCCAGTGACTGCCATGTGGCCGGGAGTGAGGTTAATGTCTGGATATATTTGATCTGTGGGTATATGGATGGCAATTCAAGCTGTTCGCCAGGGTATACCCTGGGTTCCATAAAATATTCCCAGCGTTTAAACTGTTCCCAGCCTTTTCCTTCCTCATGACTTTCATCAATTCCTGTTCTTTTTCCGGCCCAGTAAGTGTTGAATGCCTGCTGAACATCCCTGAAATCGGGTCCGCTGCTTCCGGATTTCTTTACCGGTATATTTTTCATCCACGCCTGGGCATGAAGATTTAGCGGAAGCATAACAGTTCCCGACAAGAAAAGAATGACTAAAAATTTGATCCTCATGGTTGTAAATTAAAATACGGGAATTGATAAAATAACGCCGGTCTGTTGCAATTGTTTAATTTATTTGTAATAAGGTTTAGACAGCCCTTCTCAGGTGTCTGAAAGACTAAAAAACCCTCCTGGGAAATGAATCCGGGAAATAGATTCTCCATTTTCACACAAAAGACATTGCGGTGTGTAAAAAATGACGTCTCATTGAATTTTAAAGTCAATGAGACGTCCACAATCCGTTCGTCAGGTATTCATTAATTAATGAGAATATTCTTTCTAAATACCGCTGATTTTGTAATCACTTCAAGGTAAAATACTCCCGCGGTTCTTTTACCAAGATTGATAGTATGCGGAAATCCGCCTGTGTTCATATACTTTTCATTGTAAATAATTTTCCCGGTGGCGTCATAAACCCTGACGAGTGTACTCTCCGTTCCGTTCACATTAAGATTCAGATCGAAACTGCCATTGTTCGGATTCGGGTATATGCTCAGGAGATCCTGTTCGGTACCGGCATGCCTTTCAATTCCAAGCGAATAATCGTAGAAATAAAGTGAAAAAGTACCTTCTACGCCGCCGGCACTGCCGTCGACCTGGATATAATAGCTGGCTCCCGGGATAACATCAAGATGTTCGATAGCCGCTGCATAATCATAGATTGCGTTGTGATAGTCATCGTTTGCAGCTACCATCTCAAAGCCGGTGGGAGAGAAGATACTGTCACAATCATCCAGCCGGTATACCGCGATCTGGGTATCCATCCCTTTGGTATCGATGGAAACGACACCAGTCTCTGGCCCCGTAAATTTGAACCACACACTGTTCTGCAATCCGCCTTCCACACACCACTCCATATCCGTGTTACAATCACCTTCAGGCGGTGCGGGTTCTTTCTGCTGGACCGTGGCATAAACATTGGTAAAAGTGTCAACCAGACCGTTGCCTGTTATCTCATAGGCATTGCATATGTCGTCATTTGCGGGATTCTGCACTACGTTTAGCGTAACCTGGGCACTTCCGCTGCAACTTCCCATTGTACCATCGACCTTATATGTCATGGTATCAAGCGGGGAAGCCACGACAGTGGATCCTTTTGTGGTATCGAGCCCCTCAGAGGGTGACCATGTATAATCGTCGGCCCCGAAAGCTGTAATGGTAATGGATTTACCGTGTACCAGTAGTTTCTCGGAGTAGGGCAGGAAAATATTGAGCTGATCCACCGTATTAATGTAACTTTTCCGGGTCAGAACTTTGGTACCCTGGGGCCCGGTAATGGTCAGACTGACGTCCTTTGTGCCGGAATTTGAATAGGTTACCTCGTGAGGTCCGGCAGTATTGGCGGTTGCTGGTGATGCTCCTTCTCCAAAGTTCCACTGGTAGGTGTCGACGACGCCATTCGAAGTACTTGTGAAATTAACAGGGGAACCGGAACAGACCTCGGTTCTGTCTGCCGTAAAAAAGGCATTCAGATTCGTGTTCCGGTCAGCGTAAGCCCTGATACAGAGATCTGCCTCCTGGTCGGTGATGTCACTTCCAAGCGGGGACCATTTGTCTCCATTGTGACTGAGCCAGTACGTGCCAGATGGTTCGATGTAGGGAAGGGCATAATCTTCACCCTGAAACGATACCTTGGTTTCGGCCGGGAGAGGATAAAGGTTGTCGGGACTGAAGTATTTGATCTTTACATAATAGTCGCCGTCCACCATTGCCGGAATATCGAAGGTGGCATACCCCGGGAATTTGACGATATTATTATAGGAAGCTGCAATCAGGTTGGTCAGCAGACTGTCACCCTGAAAATCATCGTAGATCTCAATGTCAATGATACTGCCGGAAGTTTGCACAAAAGTTCCGATCTTGCTGATGAAATTAGGTTCGGGAGCTACAAATTTTACGAGGCCGTATCCGCTTTCATCATTGTAACCGAAGGAACTTGTAGCACCAAGTCTGTCGAACATATATAATGTGTCGACATCAGCCACCTCGGTGCGGAGAGGATAGATCGCAGCGTCGGATAGAAACCTGGAGTCATTGTAAGAAACATAAAAATAACCGTTGTCTCCCCAGTCTGTACCCCAGCTGTTTTTAATGATCCATGCGCCTACTGTGCCTTGTGGACTGTTTTTTCCGCCGGTCACCACTTTATTGTCATCCCAGCCGACAATGAGAACAGCATGATCTGGTGAGGTCGTCCCGTTGTAATAAAAAGTATAATCGCCAGGATTGTAATAAAGATTCATAAAGTTCCCCCCCGTATAAATGGAGGCGGATACGCCGCCATTATCCATAACAGCCTTCTTGATAATGTTGATATCTTTTGGAAGCCAGCTGGTTATGGGCGTATAGGCCGGTATTACAAGACCTGTCGATTTACAGGTCCCATCCGATGGATTATAAGGATCGCTGGCTTCTGTAACCGGCCCTGACAAACGGGTCAGGTAGGCCGTAGCCATGGAGAAGTTTCCCCCGTCGTTAATTCCCAGTTCAAAACCGTGACAGGTAGCCAGGTTATGCTCTGAGAGATCGGCGGTTCCATAACCTTGCTTCATCCAGGTCGACTCAATGGCTCCCATGGTTGAAAAGGACATACATGCCCCGGCTGCCCCCTGGTCTTTCACCGGGCTAACCCAGCCATAATCGCGCAGGTCATATTTTGAAGGGAGAGCCTGGGTGCTTTTTTTACCATTTTCAATCGAATTTGATTTGTTAAAATGAATTAAAAGAGGGGAAGGTACAAAGCCCAGTCCTTTACCATTAGCAGTTTTTTTGACGCCACCTGCTTCCTTTTCCTGAACGTACTTAATAAATTCAGGGTTTAAAGGGGCTTTCTCCACTTTTTCCTGGGCACTCAAATGCATCACCAGAAATACTAAAAAAATGATCCCGCCGAGTCTTTTCATAATCTTTTGGTTCAGTTTTCGTTTATATGAAGAACAAATTTAGAAGAAATAATTTTTTTTCTTTCGATAATGGGAAATATTTCCCTGTTCTTGTTTACTTATGTTTTAAGTTTATTGAGATTTTTTATTTAAAAGGTTAATTTTGTTCGTTCAAATTGATAACAGAAATTATTAAAAAGAAAAAATGAGCATTTTCGACAGCATACTGGGTAGCTTTCTGGGTACCAAATCCACCAGGGATCTTAAAGAGATTCAACCTTTGGTGGATCGGATACTTGAAGTTTATCCTTCCATTAAAAGTCTTTCAAATGACGAATTAAGAGCAAAATCTGAAACGATCAGACAGAAAGTCAGGGATTATGTAAAGGAACAGGAGGATGAAATAGCCGGATTAAAGGTCAAATCGGAGGACTCCGCCCTTGAGATTCAAGAGAAGGAACAGATATACGAAAGGATGGACAAAGTGGAGAAAGAGATTGAAGATAAATACGAGGAGATCCTGAATGATGTCCTGCCTGAAGTGTTCTCCATCGTCAAGGATACTGCCCGCCGGTTTACCGAGAATGAAACACTTGAAGTTACAGCCGAAGATTTTGACCGTGACCTGGCAGCCCAGCATGATCATATCGAGATCAGGGGAGAGAAAGCCATATGGTCAAACACATGGATGGCAGGCGGAAACGAGGTAACCTGGGACATGATCCATTACGACGTGCAGCTTTTTGGCGGAGTCGTCCTGCATTGGGGAAGAATAGCTGAAATGGCTACCGGTGAAGGCAAAACCCTTGTGGCCACATTGCCTGTGTTTCTCAATGCCTTAACCGGCAAAGGGGTGCATATTGTTACGGTTAACGATTACCTGGCAAAGCGCGACTCTGAATGGATGGGGCCTATTTACCAGTTCCATGGACTTACCGTTGGATGTATCGACAAACATCAGCCTAATTCGGAAGGAAGACGCAAGGCTTACAATTGTGATATTACTTTCGGAACCAATAATGAATTCGGGTTCGACTACCTGAGAGATAACATGGCGCTGAGCCCCCAGGACCTGGTGCAAAGACGCCATAATTATGCCATCGTCGATGAGGTCGACTCCGTCCTGATCGATGATGCCCGGACACCTCTTATTATTTCCGGACCTATTCCTAAGGGCGAAAACCAGGAATTCCTGACCCTCAAACCCAGGGTAGAAACCATTGTGGAAGCACAGAGAAAGCTTGTAAACCAGATTCTGGCGGATGCGAAAAAGTTACTGCAGGAAGGCAACACCGAAAAGGCCGGCTTCAAATTACTGCGGGCAAACAAAGGTCTTCCTAAATATAAGGCACTTATAAAACTTCTCAGTGAAGAAGGAAACAATTTTT
>CAVXSF010000035.1:0-246148 GCA_963764345.1 uncultured Bacteroidales bacterium
ACAATCGCCCTTGAGAACACCGGTTGTGTCATGCCAGTTTACCATGAACACAGCGGTGACATCGTAGCCCTGATCTTTCAGCAACCATGCTGCAACACTGGAATCGACACCACCTGATAATCCTACAACCACTTTGCCTTTCATAGTCATTCAATTGATCGCGCAAAGGTAATCATTTCATCTCAATCGTAAGAAAATCATGGTTAAGGAAGAAGAAATCAATAGCCTTTCACCCAGAATACACTGTCCTCATCAATGCATAAATCAACCAATTCAAGCAATTCCTCAACAACCTGCTTAACCTGGTCCCGGATATTTTCCCAGGTGATCCTCCATTTGGGATAAAAGGTCCTGATCTCGTTCAGAAAATCGATACCGGCCATCTGCTTTAACGCATAAGCCTCAAGAGTTTCCGGACTTTCAATCTGCGTTATCCGGCTGAACTGATCTGCGAGGTGATTCCGCAGATTAATAATTTCCGAACCGGTGAAAGGGGTGGGAGTATAATATTCATACTCCGGATTACTTAGCTCAAAGGCATGTTGGAACAGGCCGAACACCGCAGCATTCAGGTACCTGGACTTTCCCGTAAGTGCCCTCAAATCCATTATGATCAGAGGAAAACGAAAACTCAACTAAATTCAGGTCTTCAGAAGAATAGAGTTTAATTTTCATACCCCGGCAGTTTTGCCGAAAGATAGGAATTAAATTTTTTTAAGTGCCGACACAATAGCAGTTTATCAGCAGATCAGGAATTTTTTTCTGAAAACACGGGATGAAGGTTTCGCTGAGATCCGTGTCTTCTTTACACCGTGATGGTCCCCGGCAGGTTAAAGAGTCTTCCTCTTTCAAAATTATATATTTACTTTGCATCAGCAAACGACAGGATATGGATACAGATATATTGAAGAAACTATTCAGAGAATATACCGGAAAGGAAGTCACGGAAATGATCGCTCTTCCTCCCTCCGGTTCTCACAGAAGGTATTTCCGCCTGCGAAATGATACATTCACCGCCATTGGGGCGTATCATAATGACCTTGCAGAAAACAGGGCTTTCCTTGAATTTACCCGTCATTTTCTCCGGAAAGGACTTCATGTGCCGGAACTGTACGCCACAGATCAGGATGGTTACTATTATCTTTTAGGCGATCTGGGTGATACCATGCTCAAAACTTTGATCGACGAACGTTCAACGAATTTTCAATTCCCTGAAAGCGTCACTCCCTATTATAAAAAAGCACTGAAGGAACTGGTACGGTTCCAGGTCGAGGGAAATACGGGACTGGACTACTCCGTCTGCGTCCCGAGAGAAAGCTTCGACCGGCAGTCTGTACTCTGGGATCTCAATCACTTCAAATACTTTTTCCTCAAGGTCACAGGCATTCCATTTGATGAACAGAAACTTGAAGATGATTTCAGAACCTTTGCCACATTGCTTGAGGAGGCCGGTACAGGAAGCTTTATGTTCCGCGATTTTCAGTCGAGGAATATCATGATCCAAAACCAGGAATGCTACTTTATAGATTACCAGGGGGGCCGACGCGGTGCTTTCCAGTATGACCCCGCTTCACTCCTCTTCGAGGCAAGAACAAACCTGCCGTTCAGCCTGAGAGAAGAACTGCTGGAGTACTATCTCGATGAACTGGACCGTTATAAGAATCCCGGACGAAAGGCATTCATGACCTATTATTATCCCTTTGTCCTTATCAGGATGCTTCAGACTATGGGCACTTACGGACTCAGAGGATGGGTGGAGAAGAAACCTCTTTTCCTTCAGAGTGTACCCTTTGCCGTCAATAATCTGAGATGGTTACTCGATAACCATCTGGTACCTGATATTGTGCCCGAATTGAAAAAGGTTTTACACGACCTCTCCGCATCGGAAAAGGTACAGGTCAAAATACCCGTACAAACCGACAAGCTCAGGATCAGTATCGTAAGTTTCTCCTACATGAAAACCATTCCCGATGATCTCAGCGGAAACGGTGGCGGATATGTCTTTGATTGCCGGGGGATAAACAATCCCGGCCGGTTTGAACAATACCGCAGTCTCACGGGTCGGGATGAACCTGTTCAGAAATTCCTCCGTGAGAAAAGCGAAATGGCAGGCTTTCTATCCGATGTTTTCAGTATAATAGACCGCACTGTATCAACCTATATCATCCGGAATCATCATCATCTGCAGGTGAGTTTCGGATGCACCGGAGGCCGGCACCGGTCTGTGTATGCAGCGGAAAAACTGGCCGAACACCTTAAACAAAACGAAAATGTGGTTGTTGATCTGGAACACAGGGAAATGAACCAGAACTTTTAAACATGATAAAGGATCTGCCTTTCCGGATATAACCATCATATGAGTAAAAAACTCTGTAAATACGGCGTTGATCTGAACAAAAAAGGAAAAAAACTCAAATACGAATGCAAAAAATGCGGCCTGAGAACCAGCAAAGAAGAGTACTGCTGTAAACCTGTCAAACTTTAAAATTCAGCCTTGAAATGAAAAAAAGGGCAATGATCATGGCTGCAGGCCTGGGAACAAGGATGAAACCCCTCACGGATGATCTTCCCAAAGCCCTGCTCACCTGGAATAACAAAACCCTGCTTCAGGATGTGATTGAACGACTCCTTAACCATGGTTTTCAGGATATTATAATAAATATCCATCACCATGGTGAAAAAGTGATTCAATTTCTGAAGGAACATGATAATTTTGGGGCTGATATCTTCATCTCCGATGAAAGAGATCAACTTCTGGATACCGGCGGAGGTTTGGTAAAAGCCGGACCTTTCTTCGGAAATGATCCTTTTCTGGTACATAATGTGGATGTCCTGACAGATCTCGACCTCAACGGTCTGATGAACTGTCATCTTAAAAAAGGCTCCATTGCCACCCTCGCTGTAAAACACAGGCAAACTTCACGATCCCTGCTGATGGATGAAAACCAGATCCTGTGCGGCTGGCGCGATAACCGGACGGGTGAAGAAATCATCGCCAGGGGAAAAGAAAGCCTGACGCCCATTGCTTTCAGCGGCATCTATGTACTCAATCCGGAGATCTTCAACTATCTGGATAAAACAGGCTCTTTCCCTATCATGCCGGAATTTCTTCGTATCGCCGGAAAAAGAGATATATGGCTGTACAGAAGTGACAAATCCTTCTGGAAAGATATGGGAAAACCTTCTTCCTTCACCGATGAATGAGTTTCCGGATTATTGTATTATTTTTGACACCGCATAAACAGATTGATGAAGGATATGGAAGCAACACAGGAAATGCTGGATAAGATCGACAACCTTAACGAACGTTTTAAAAGCAGCGATCCACATGAGGTATTGAGATACTTTCTGCAGGAGTATCATGGAAGGATTGCCCTGTCCTCAAGCCTTGGCGCAGAAGATCAGGTGCTTACCGAAATGGTGGCAGCCATTGATCCCTCCGTCCGGATCTTCACCCTCGACACCGGACGACTGTTTCCTGAGACCTATGATCTGATCGACCGTACTAACAAAGCCTATAAAATCAAAATTGATATCATGTTCCCCGATTATGCCAGAGTTCAGGAAATGGTGAAGGAAAAGGGGATTAACCTGTTTTATGAAAGCATTGAGAACAGGAAACTTTGCTGCGGGATCAGAAAAATCGAACCCCTCCAGAGAGCATTCAAAAATCTTGATGTCTGGATTTGCGGCCTCAGGAAAGACCAGTCTGTCACACGCTTTTATTCAAAACTCGTGGAATGGGATGAAAATAACGGCCTCATTAAGCTTAATCCACTGATCCGCTGGAGTGAAAAACAGGTTTGGGAGTACATCCGGCACAATGACATACCTTACAATCCCCTGCATGATGAAGGTTATCCGAGTATCGGTTGTCAGCCGTGTACCCGTGCAGTTGAAGCCGGGTGAAGATGTCAGGGCCGGCAGATGGTGGTGGGAACAGCCGGATCAGAAAGAATGCGGCCTGCACAAACGCTGATTTGGCTCATAATATAAGCTCTTCCAGTAGTTTAGCACAGAGGGGCATGAATCACCTTTTTTTTTCTGAAATTCTTATCCAACATGATTTTTTTTTTCTAAATTTGCAACCCCGGCGGGAAAATGAAAAACATAGCATGACCGTAATACAGAGCCGGATGTTCTTTTAATCATAAGATATTTTTTATGCCCAGATGGCGGAATTGGTAGACGCGCTAGTTTCAGGGACTAGTATACGTAAGTATGTGCAGGTTCGAGTCCTGTTCTGGGCACACAAGCCTCATTTTTTTAAGATGGGGCTTTTTTATTGATATAACAGATGGCGGAACCGAGGACATTGGAGCGCCAGCGGAAATGGCCGAGCTCATGCCATGCCCCCATTTAGATGATGAATCTCTGTTCACTAATGATGTGATTTAAAACCACTGTGCCGGTATTTTGTGCATGGCATAATTGGTAGACGCGCTAGTTTCAGGGACTAGTATACGTAAGTATGTGCAGGTTCGAGTCCTGTTCTGGGCACACAAGCCTCATTTTTTTAAGATGGGGCTTTTTTATTGATATAACAGATGGCGGAACCGAGGACATTGGAGCGCCAGCGGAAATGGCCGAGCTCATGCCATGCCCCCATTCAGATGTTGCATCTCTGTTCACTAATGATGTGATTTAAAACCACTGTGCCGGCATTTTGTGCATGGCATAATTGGTAGACGCGCTAGTTTCAGGGACTAGTATACGTAAGTATGTGCAGGTTCGAGTCCTGTTCTGGGCACCAAAAAAACCGTTCACGATCGTTAGAATTGTGAGCGGTTTTTTTTTTGTAAATCTCCGGACTACGTCTCCGATAATGCCTGTTCCGTTGTCATGGCTGACTCAAGAAAAGGCAGGTCGGTTCCGGAAGCCTGTTTCATCAGAATCTCATGATCGCATTTCTGAAGGCTGCAGAATAAATCTCAATGCCTGCTTAATCCTTATTTAACCGGAGCATCAGGACATCATGCCCGGGGATATTTTCTTTAAGCAGTTTACGGGTATTTCCCATGTCCTTCTTCGTCCAGACATTAACGATCTTATACCCGGCTGATCCTGCTTCAAGGCCACGCTTTGAAAAATCGTCGTATACCTTTGTTTTCCAATCAAATTCAACAGATGCCGGTTGAGTTGAACGGTTCAGGAAACAGACAGCCCAGTCGCCATTTTTTAAGGGTTTGAACCAGGTTTCCACACTGTCCTTTACGGCAAATTTGAAACCTTCGATGCCGAGGGAGTCCTGATCAATACCAATGGCACCTGCATTGGTAAGGATAGCAACCGTTTCATCGCTCATATGGGCCAGGTCGTTCCCGGCGATCAACGGGGCAGCAAGCATGCACCACATCGAAAAATGGGCCCGGTCTTCATTCAATGTCATGCCCCCGTTTCCCACTTCAAGCATATCGGGATCATTCCAGTGTCCCGGACCGGCATATGTCCTTAAGTCTTTCTGCATATCCAGGATCTGCATAACACCATAACTCTTCCAGCCTCCGTCATGGGTGTCAATGCAATCAAAACAATCGGTAATATCCCCGGTTGTTCTCCATAAATGACCCACACTCGCGGCCCAGAGCCATGGTTTATTCTGTCCCCACTCACACAGGCTGAATACTACAGGTCTTTTTGCAGTATACAGGGCATCCCGCATGGTGGTATAGGAAGCCTGGGCATTCAACCCATCCGTATCACACCAGTCATATTTCAGATAATCGACACCCCATTTGGCATACATCAGGGCATCCTGGTACTGGTGACCGCGGCTTCCGGGCCTACCCGCGCAGGTCGTATTACCGGCACAGGAATAAATACCAAACTTCAGACCTTTTGAGTGAATGTAATCGATCAGCGCTTTCATTCCCGAAGGAAAATTTTCAGGATTGGGATGAATGAAGCCAAGGCTGTCACGCTCTCCATGCCAGCAATCGTCCACCACAATATACTGGTAACCGGCATCTTTCATGCCGCTCTCCACCATAGCGTCGGCAATGTCGCGGAGCATTTGTTCATTGACGTTACAGCCGAATTTATTCCAGCTGTTCCAACCCATAGGAGGCGTAAGTGCAAGATTTTCAAATTTCTGACCAAAACTATTCAGGGTGGCCATGGTAAGTGCAAGTAAAAGTAGTTTTTTCATTTCACGATCAGTTTTTTGACAGTAGGGTTCCAGGATGTAAAAAATTCCGCCTGCCGGTTAGTGTAATGCTCATGCATGTCCAATAAAATTTTCATTGAACCGGGAATTTCTCCACATCATCACTCCGGTTTGACCAAATGTAAACAAATATTTCCTGAATTTCATCTTCCTGACCGTGACCACGATCCACTGTCTTTTGCTTTCATGAAAATATTCCCTTAATTTTCAGAAAAACATCCTTATCATGTCTACTGAATATCCTCACTAAAAGAGTACAACCCATGAAAACTTTGCTGCGTCTTATTCCCCTGTCTGCAATACTGCTTCTCCCGGGCTGCCGGACAAATCATCCCGCCTTTGAAGAAAAGGTCATCGACGATAAAGGTCCGGTGTGGTGCTGGACCAAATCCACCGGAGACCTTAACGGTGATGGAAAAACCGATCTTATCGCCGGGGGATATAAAAGCGGTGGGATTGTATGGTATGAGTCCCCTGACTGGCAAAAACACCAGATAACCAACATGAAAGGAGCCTCTACCGACGGGGAAACCGTAGACATCGACCATGACGGCGACCTTGACCTGATCAATATTTTTGAAGGCGCACTGTTATGGTTTGAGAATCCCGGCTGGGAGGTCCATCTCATCGATTCGCTGGAGCTGCACGACATTGAACTGGCTGATTTTAATGGCGACGGCCTGGTTGATATTGCCGGCCGGAACCAGGGTGAATTCGGATCGAAAGGAGATACACTGTTCATCTTCAGGCAATTATCACCAGATCGATGGGAAACCTCCAGGGTAAGCATCATTGACGGCGAAGGTTTACTGGCAACCGACATCAATGGAGATGGTAAAAAGGACATCGTCATTAACGGGTACTGGCTCGAAAATACCGGCGACATCGGAAAATGGAAGACACACCGCTTCAGTGACACCTGGACCTGGAAAAATGCCTTCATTGCATCGGCCGATATTAACCGGGACGGACGTACGGATATCGTGATGAGCCCTTCCGAACTGAACGGTCATATCTACAGGCTTTCCTGGTTTATGGCACCGGAAAACCCGGCAGGGATCTGGGAAGAAAGGGTGATAGAAGACAGTATCGAAACCGTGGTTCATTCGGTTCATACCGCAGACTTTGATCTGGACGGCGACCCGGACATCCTCACCGCTGAAATGATCCAGGGAGAGGATCCCGATGAAGTAGCCATATACTACAACTCACGAAAAGGTTTAAAGTGGGACAAGCAAATCATCAGCACGGGAGGATCTCATAGCATGAGAACCGGCGATTTTGACAATGACGGCGATACCGATATTTTCGGGGCAAACTGGCAGGAAGATACGGTGAAACTCTGGATCAATCACCGAAAGTGACCCTGACTTCTGCATGTCCTTTAAAGTCATGGAAGGTAACCGTTTCGGACCTGGCATCGTAGATCCCTCCTGACACCTCTTTTGCTTTCAGACCATCGGGATGAGGAAGCCTGATTTTCACACATTCCGGACCACGTCCTGAAAGACAATCCACCGTGGCTTCAACATATCCGTCCCGGATGTTGGACCTGACATCCAGGTTAAACTTTCCGAAGTAACAGGCAGCATTCTTTATGACAATTGAATCGCCCTCATTCAGCCATTGCCTGGGTATTCCGGGTAACAGGCTGAGCGTATCGGCGTCTTCCATGTACAGCATCCACCGTGTCTGCATCAGGAACCAACCTTCCTCATGGGTCTTATGTGGAGATACCCGGTAATAGTGCTCCCAGAAATCATATGTTTCCCTGTCGGAGATACCGGCAAATGTGTTATAATAAGTCTTCAGAAATGGCTTTACCATCCCGTCTTTCAGTTCCATCCAGGCATGGCGGTGATAGTAAGGCTGGCTGAAACCTGCATTCCTCTGGAACAAAAGGTCAGTATAATAGTCGAGCATCATTCTGGCAGCCTGCTCATGCGGATCGAGTACTTCGGTATATACCAGATGCAGCGGACCGAGGAGGCCGTCACGGGTAAAAAAGGTGCCGTGGGAAAAGAACGTTCCCGGTTCGGTGTACAAAAAAGCCGGCGATGAGGCTTCTGCCCAGGGCGGTATGGTCGGCGTCCACCTTCCGTCGCCAAGGGGTACCACAGGTGATCCGGCGCGGGAGGCAAAGAAGGAGTCTCTGATATCCTTTTTCCATGAAGCGGCGATACCATTCAGGTACTTTGCATACCGGGGATTCGCCACCTTCGCAATTTCTGCGGCCCGGCTGATCCCCAGATATGCATATCCGTTGAGCATATACTGATGATACTCATCTTCCGGATCGGCTACCTTTCCGGCGATCATGCCGTAACCTCTGCCTTTCAGGGAATCGGCGAGATTCCTGTTTCTCCAGTTGACTAAATAATCGCAGGCCTTTTTGAGGTGTGGAAGAGAACTTCGTACCCATGCGGTATCCGCCGTATACCGGTAATATTCACCCATGAGCCAGAGCACCGCACCGGTTTCTATCATATATCCGCCGAAATTCTGGATCATCCCGTCATCATGCTGTTTATCCAGAAAATACTGAATGGATCGCCGGGCCCGGCTGTACAGCCCCATCGATAAATAATACTGAATAATAGGCGCACTCTCCGTTCCGATAGGTGAATATACGCCTACGGCCGGGGCAAGGGTCCCGTCAGGTTCACTGCCGTACGTGATCAGATCCAGATGATTCAGCCCTGCATAAAGCATGTCGTTTATGCGTTTCTCAGGAAGATAAATTTGTGCGGCCTGCCGCTCTTTGTTCTCCCAGAAAGATCTGCAGGAAGCCAGCCGTTGTCTGAACGGTTGTCTAGCTAAGGCGCGTGCCCGGTCCAGTGGAACGGGCTGGTGAGGCAGAAAAAATTCGAAGAGGGCTTTCTCCCCGGGAGGAATGAGCAATGACACTTCTTCATTGTGCATGGGCATTCCGTTCAACCTGGAAACACAGAATACACTGTCCCCGCTGTATTCTGAAAGACCCTCCAAAGCATCGAAATGATAAGGATGCCTGTACCACCACCCGGTGCCGGGTTTTGGAACTTTGAAAAAGGCGTACCGGGGCACCTTGCCATGATTAACTGCTTCGCAGCGAAAATAAAGGACGATCTCCTCTTTATGATTCATTGACTCCTCATGGATCTTATTGAAAGCCTTCTCCTGATCCGGGGTAAAAGTGGTGCCCTGGCAATAGTAGTCGGCTACGAGGTATGGCGTGCCTTTCAGAGTGCTTTCTGTCAGGGGTGAAGTTTCGTAGGAAGCAAAAGCCACGGAGTGATACGTTATATCCTCATCCTTCAGGATCGTATGAAGGACCGGCAATGAGCCTTCATCCAGGTTCCGGTGCACATCAGGGGCCGTTCCCTGTCCACGTCCGACTGCAAAACCATAGCTTATACCCCTGCCGCCCGTTTGTTTCAGTCCCACAGGGCTTGACGCGAACTGAGGTGTGATACTACTCATCTCGTCAAAACCACCGAGTGACTGTTCTATCTTAAAAATACGGATGTCCCTGCTCAATCCCAACCAGGTCGGCACTTTCTGATCCCTGTCATGCACGGCGGCATCGGCATACGTCTCTTCCGGTTCCGCTATCGATTTCCTGTACCTTTGTTTTCAGGTCAGCACTGTCAATATCCTTTTCAATATCCCCGTAACTTCTTTGATCCTGAGCATCGGTAACAGCCACTGAAAATTCCGGGATGAATACCGGAAAGAGGCGGTTGACATCCCGCAGGAAAAAAGTAAAAGGATGAGCTGCCGTTTTAACATGCACCATGGTGGCGCCGGGACCCGCTTCAAGATGAGAGCCTGTCACCGTAATTTCGATCCTGCAGGGTCCCGCTGATGTCACGGTAAACAGGTTTCCATCGGCCTTTCCTTTTCCCGTCCGGATAATGAGTCCCTCCAGGGAGCCGTTCTCTGTTTCAATTTGTCCGTGTGGCTTGCCATCTTTCCATTCAATGGCAACGGTCTTCTCCTGTTGCTGTGCGGTCACAACCTTTGCAGCAGGGAGCAGGGCAATCAGAACGGACATACTCAGCCGGATCACTTTCTGTTTTATCATCCTCTTTATGTATTAATGACCCAACATCGGAAATAAGGTCCGGATTTCAGTGTCATCAGGTATTCTGCCATATTCGCAGATCTCGAAAGCTTCAGCATCGGTTACCGCGTTGCCTTTCTCTGATCCGTACCATTTTATCAGGCATTCCCTTACTGCCGGGGTCACAGGTCGTTTTCTTTGCGCCGCCAGCCACTCCAGTCTTTCCTTCTCACCTTTCGGGACCTGATCCAGTTTACCCGACACCCAGGGAAGCCATTCAAAAAATTGGGACCGGTGGGCAGCCATTGCATAGATCTTATCTTTGTAAACATCGGAAATATCTATGGAAATATCAGGGTTGAAAGGATATGGTTTTTGAAAACGGTCCTGTGCGTATAAAAATACAGGGTTCTTCCTCAACGGCGGAGTATCAGGAGCAATGTCGGGTACCATAACCATATACGCGGCATCCTGTACCACGATGGCTGTATTGCGGTGGTCGGGATGATAATCGTAAGGACGCGGGCCGATGACAATATCGGCATTCCACCCGCGGATCAGCCGGATCACCTCCATGCGGATGTCCAGGTCCGGCATCAGTTCCCCATCGTGATTATCGAGCACTTTGTAGGTGACGCCAAACCTTTTTGCAGCTTCCTGTGCCTCAGCCCTTCGGATTTTCGCGAGGGCGCCGCCGCCTTTTTCAAAATGCCCGGCATCTCCGTTAGTGAGTGAAACAAATAAGACATGGTAACCCAGCCGGGCAAATTTTATTGCGGTTCCACCCGCGGTTCCATCAGCGTCATCAGGATGTGCGCCGATAACTACGACATTACATTTATCTGTCTGAGACATCACAGAACCGGCCGTGATGATTGACAGTAAAAGAAAAAAGGTAGTCTTCATGATTTTAAGGATTAGTGAATTCCGGAATATGAAATTTAGAATGCAGTACTCATGAGGGTTAAGGGTTTTCTTTGTCGTTCAGGAACACAACATGGTAAAGGAGTTCGCATTTCAGATTCAAAATTTACAGAAAAAGTATGGAAAAGTAATCCTTAATCCGGTTTTCTTATGATATATGTAGGGCATCTTGATAAGGCGATGGGGTATGAATGGGTCCCCATAATGCGTTCAGCTTCAGGAAAAAATCAGCCAGACCGGAGATTCCCGTAAATTTCTTATAAAATTCCGGGAGGATAGAAAAAGTTATTCTTGTTAAAGTTTTTTTTTATATATTTGCTGCGCTTTTAACGCCACTGCCCAGGTGGTGAAATTGGTAGACACGCCAGCTTGAGGGGCTGGTGCTCGTTTAGGGCGTGCTGGTTCGAGTCCAGTCCTGGGCACATAAGCATACAAGCCATGATCGGTAGTTTCCAATCATGGCTTTTTTTATCCGTGAAAAAATGACCAGATACAAAAACCGCCGGATTGCACCGGCGGTTTTTGTTATCAAGCACTACTCTATTCGACATCAAAGCTTATCCTTTACCGTATCATCATTTTTTACCACTGTTGGCTTTTATTCTTGGAGCTACGATGTTTTCATTATGCCTGTAAATAGACTTCAGTTCTTTCCTGGTGGCTGCAGACTTTTTGGACGGCGGTATATAATCTACATACGCGATGAAACTGTTCAGGGTCCCGGCAACCAGAACCTGTGTTTCGATCCACGCAACATCTTCATTTGCAAGATGCATAGTTATTGTAATATTCCTGGTAAACATCCACATAATACATTCGTCCCGGATCAAGATTGGTAAAAACAACACTACCATTATTATCGGTAAACCCTTCAATTATGGCGTTGGTCTGATTGTCCCAGTCAGCCAGTGTGGGATAGAGGATGACACTGGCATTCGGAACAGGGTATTCATCCCAATATTCCTTCACAACGATTTCAAGATCGGTGGTTGGTTCAAGTACCGTAATATTTAAGCGGTAGACATCCACCCTGTCATTCTTGCTATAGGCAGAGAGAGTGACTGTATATACACCGGGATTATCCCAGTAATGAGAAACATTATAGTTATTTGAGTAATAGCCGTCACCAAAATCCCATTCATAAGAACGGGCATCCGTTGAGCGGTTGGTAAAGTATATGTACTTCTCCCACATTAACTGTGTTTTTCGAGACGATGAAGTCTGCGTAGGGATCCCGGGTACAACCCGTAAAAAGCAGGGGGATAAAAAATACGAGGATAGATAAACGTTTCATGACTCTGCGTTTTAAGTGTTCAACTGGTTTGAATTAAAATTTTCAAATAGCGTGCCAAAAAATGTGATTATCCTGAATTGCCTGTTTTTCCTCAAAAAAGAGTACCGGTACAATATGGCTAAAAATAAGATTTCCTTGAAATAAGGATACCTGAAGAACAAAACCTGCAATGATTTTGCAATCTGAACAAAGGTGATTAGCTTTATCCTAATCTTTAAATACGTCCCGGATGGACAGATCAGAATTCCGAAAATATGCACATGAAGCAGCCGACTGGATGGCTGACTTTTATGAAAACATTGAAAATTACCCGGTGAAATCAAAAGTTCAACCCGGGGAAATTATAAACCAGCTACCAGATCATCCGCCTTCAAGGGGTGAGGATTTCAGGCAAATAATGGAGGATGTGGACAGGATCATCCTTCCTGGAATGACCCACTGGCAAAGTCCGAATTTCTTTGCCTATTTTCCTGCCAATTCATCCTTCCCCTCCATACTGGCTGAGATGATCACTGCAACGCTGGGAGCCCAGTGCATGGTTTGGGATACCTCGCCGGCTGCCGCCGAACTGGAGGAACGTGTCATGAACTGGCTGAGAGAAATGACCGGTCTTCCGGCCGGATTTGAGGGCGTCATCCAGGACAGTGCCTCTACTTCCACACTGGTCGCCATGCTTTCGGCCAGGGAAAGGATCACCGATTTCCAGGTGAATGAAATTGGTTTTCTCACAAATAAATATCGCGTCTATTGCAGCAGCGAAGCCCATTCCTCCGTTGATAAAGCCGTGAAAATTTCAGGCTTCGGTCAACAGAGCCTGGTCAGGATCGAGGTCGATGACCAGCTGAGGATTATCCCTGAAAAACTGGAAGAAGTCATTAAAAGCGATATTATGGCCGGACTGATCCCAACGTGCGTTGTAGCTGCATTGGGTACTACGGGTACGGTAGCCATTGATCCCCTCCTGCCAGTCAGCAAAATCTGTAAAAAATACCGGGTCTGGCTCCACGTGGATGCCGCTTATGCCGGAACAGCCCTCGTGCTGGAAAACCAACGCAAAATGATCGAGGGAATCGAAGATGCGGACAGCTTTGTTTTTAACCCCCATAAATGGATGTTCACCAATTTCGACTGCTCGGCGTATTTTGTCAGGGATAAGGAGATGCTGATCCGGACTTTTGAGATTATGCCTGAATATCTGAAAACCAAAAACGACCGGGTGGTCAATAATTACAGGGATTGGGGTATCCAGCTGGGCAGAAGGTTCCGTGCACTCAAACTCTGGTTTGTCATCCGGAGTATGGGTGTCGAAGGCATCAGGGAAAAAGTCGCCTTGCATATTGCTCTTGCAGGTGAGCTGGCACAACTGGTTAAACACCAGGAAAATTTCGAACTGCTCGAGCCTCAGAACCTGGGACTGGTATGTTTCAGACTTAAACCCGGTGACACGACCGACGGGGAAGCCCTTAACCAGGTTAACCGGGAATTTCTTGAACACCTGAATAAATCAGGAAAACTGTACCTGTCGCATACCGCCGTGAGAGGAAACTTCACCCTCAGGCTTGTCATCGGGCAAACATACGTTACCCGCGGGCATGTTATGAATGCCTGGCAATATATCGTTGAAGAATCTCAAAAATTCATTAAATGATAATGAAGGATTGGAATCTTAATGGTTTTAGAGCAATTGTAACGGGCGGGACTAAAGGCATCGGCAAAGCCATTGTTGAGGGACTTTGTGAATCCGGAGCGGAGGTATTGTCCATTTCCAGAAACGAGGAAGAGCTCCTGTCTATGAAGACAGCCCTTCTTGAAAAAAAATATCAGAGCCATATTTACCGGGCAGATATTTCCGTTCCAGAGGAGAGACAGATGACCATCCGGCATATTCATCAACTCTGGCCCGGCACTGTTCATATTCTAATTAATAATGTCGGGACGAACATTCGTAAAGGAGCACATGAGTATAGCCCGGAAGAGTACGACAGCATATTCAGAACCAACCTGGAGTCAGCCTTTTACCTGTCGGTTGGCCTCCGTGATCTCCTCAGTGAATCGGGTCATGGCAGTATAGTGAATATCTCATCTGTCGCCGGTCTTGGTCATTTACGTACCGGCATTGTATATGGCATGACCAAGGCCGCTATGATCCAGATGACCAGGAACCTCGCTGTTGAATGGGCAACACTTGGGATACGGGTCAATGCTATTGCGCCCTGGTATATCAGGACACCACTGGCTGAACAGGTCCTCAAAAATGATGACTACAGGAAAGCAGTCCTGGAGCATACGCCCATGCACAAAATTGGCGAACCTGAAGATGTGGCCTCTCTGGCCCTGTTCCTCTGCCTGCCTGCAGCTAAATATATAACAGGTCAGTGTATTGCCGTCGACGGGGGATTCTCCGTTAATCTGTTTTGAATCCCCGGCTCCTGCTTGTTCATGGTATGGCAGATGACAATGTTCATCTTCAAAATTCAGCCGAATGGACTAATGCACTTCTTCAGGCTGACAAACAATTCGATATGCAGTTTTACCCGAACAGGCACCATAATATACAAGGAGGCAATGCGACCATTCACCTGTATACCCGAATGACTGACTTTTTTAAGGAAAATCTGTGAAATAACAAAAGTGTCCGCCGTACCTGTATTGAAAGTCATCCCCTGAACTTCAACCAATTACGAACGGACACTTCTGAATGAACACGAACAATTGATTAATCGATAACAATATTGTGCTGATCTTTTCGATTGTCAACTTCAAGAACGAGTTGGTAGGACCCGGGACGAAGTTCACTCAGATCAAGCAGAAAGGTATCTCCTTTCTCAGCCTTCTCTATCCGCCTGAGAATTAAAATACTTCCGGCGTCATCCAAAACACTCAGTTTACTTTCTGTATCACAGGTCTCCGAAAATTCAAACCAAATTTTGTCCCTCATCAATTCCGGATATATCTTCATCATTTCTGTAAATTAAATAGTCAGGTATGTCTTGCAGCATTGCACTCGCTCAGACTCAGTCTCTATGAACGTCGGATGAAACAAACCACCCTGATGATCCTGTATAATTCCGTTTCCAAGGTGAAAGTACTGAAATGTAAATTCCGTCCCTGTCCAAAAAATAAAATCCTTTTACCAAAAGGTAAAAAAATGTTTTCCTTATTTTCATTTTTCATATATTAGCTTGAAATAAAACAGAATACAAAGTTAGTACCGAAAAGAGTATTGAAAGAAACTCTAAACCGAAACCAACCTGTGATGTTAAAAACCGCTATTGTACTGAATCCAGTTTATGTGACGTTGTTCTGGTCGGTCGTAATTCTTCTGTCCCTGAAGCCAGGCAACAAACCCGGCAGAAGTCTCTTCATCTTCATGCTCACCGCCACTATACTTTATTTATCACATGCCCTTTATTTCTCAGGGAATCTTCTTCAGTATTCCTATATTGACGGCCTGTACCTATTTTGTTCACTGTCGGTTTATCCGTTGTTTTATTTTTATGTCAGGCAACTGGCAACAAAATCAGGAGTTCAGCCTGTACAGCTTCTCCACCTGTTAGTCCCCCTGGTTTTCGCCGTTACCCAGTATATCCTGTACTCTGGTTTTAGCCAGGCAGACAGGGTTACCTACCTTTTAACGAATATTGATCATCATCCTTCCCAAGGAGGCAGGTTTTACGGGCTTTACCTGAACAGTCTGCTCGGACGATATATCTTTGCCACACAGGTGGCGGTGTATATCATACTTTCCGTCAGGCTTATTAAAAATCACGAGGAACAGGTGGAACAGATGTTCTCCAATGAGGACCGCTATGGCCTGGGATGGGTAAAATTGTTAACTTTATTTATGATTATTATGTCTGTCACTGTGTTCATCCTGGCTATTGCCGGCCGTGAACCGTTTGCCAGACACGACAATCTACTTATGATCCCTTCGGTCATCGTCAGTATCCTTCTCTTTTCTTTTGGATATATTGGCCATGTTCAGCTAAGAAGGACCGAGCTCATATCTCCCATCATTGAAATAGAGGAAAAATCCAACAGGTTTTTTTCCGGTGAAGAAGGTCTGAGAAACAAATTCGATGATTTTTTTACAAAGCAAAAGCCCTTTCTCGACAAGGACCTTAAAATATGGGACATTAGCCGTGAACTTGGTTCAAACCGTACGTATATTTCCAGGATCATCAATGATGAATACGGTATGAATTTTACCAAATTCGTAAATCGGTATCGCGTTGAAGAAGCCAAGCGCCTTATCAGGGAGGATATAAACGGGCAACTCACCTATGGAATTATTGCAGAGCTGTCGGGATTTGGTTCAGTCAATTCGTTTAACCGGGCATTTAAAGAATTTGAGTTAATACCACCCGGTGCATATCGTGAGAAACTGCGGAAAAAGAATATCACCGGATAGAGGATGATCAACCTTTTCCCAACCCGTCCTTTTTTAATCATTTTCAAATCTGTATTGTTAAAACTAAAGTAATTTGACTAATTTTGCCTTTCGTTAAAAAATCAAGGTATTACGATGATTAATATTACATTTCCCGATCAATCGACAAGACAATATCCCGAAGGTTCTACCGGTCTCGAGATTGCTAAAAGTATAAGCAACAGCCTGGCAAGGGAAATCTTGTCGGTGAGTATAAATGGTGAAGTGATGGATCTTAACCGGCCTGTTTTCAAAGACGCAGAGGTCAGGTTCCATAAATTCGATGATCCTGAAGGCAAGCATGCGTTCTGGCATTCATCGGCACATCTTATGGCTGAATCGCTGGAAGAACTGTATCCCGGGATTAAATTTGGCATTGGTCCGGCTATCGAAAATGGTTTCTACTACGATGTTGATCCTGGTGATGGTGTCCAGATCAGTGATCTCGATCTGCCTAAAATAGAGAAAAAGATGAAGGAACTGGCTTCACAGAAGGAAATATTTAACCGAAAGGAAGTCAGTAAGAAAGAAGCTCTTGAATTTTTCGGTGCCAAGGGAGATGAATACAAGCTTGAACTGATCAACGACCTTGAAGACGGAACCATTTCCTTTTATACACAGGGACATTTCACCGATCTCTGCCGTGGGCCACACCTGCCCGATACATCTGTCATCAAAGCGATCAAACTGCTCAACGTTGCCGGAGCCTACTGGAGGGGTGATGAAAAACGGAAAATGATGACCCGGATATACGGCATCACCTTCCCCAAACAAAAAATGCTGGATGAGTATCTTGAATTGCTTGAAAAAGCTAAAGAAAGGGACCACCGCAAAATTGGTCGTGAACTCGAATTATTTACGTTCTCACAGAAAGTCGGACAGGGATTGCCGCTCTGGCTTCCCAAAGGAGCCCGGCTACGCGAACTGCTGGAGAACTTCCTTAAAAAAGTCCAGGTACAATACGGCTATCAGCCGGTGATAACCCCTCATATCGGGCAGAAAGAGCTCTATGTCACCTCGGGTCATTATGCCAAGTACGGCAAGGATTCCTTTCAACCTATATCCACTCCGCAGGAAGGTGAGGAATTTCTTTTGAAACCTATGAACTGCCCCCATCATATTGAAATATATAAAGTTAAACAACACAGCTACAAAGACCTTCCTGTCCGTTATGCAGAATTCGGTACCGTATACAGGTATGAACAAAGCGGAGAGCTCCACGGTCTGACCAGGGTGAGAGGATTTACCCAGGATGACGCCCATATCTTTTGCCGCCCCGATCAACTTAAGGATGAATTCAAAAAGGTGATGGATATTATCTTTTATATCTTTAAAGCCCTCGATTTCAAAGACTATGAAGCACAGATATCCCTAAGGGATAAGGATAATCACGAGAAATATATCGGCGATGATGAAAGCTGGGAAAAAGCCGAGAGAGCCATTATCGAAGCAGCAGATGAAAAAGGCCTGAAAGCAAATATTGTATACGGAGAAGCAGCCTTTTACGGACCCAAACTCGATTTCATGGTCAGGGATGCCCTCGGACGTAAATGGCAACTCGGAACCATACAGGTCGACTACAACCTGCCGGAACGATTTGAGCTTGAATACGTCGGCTCCGATAACCAGAAACACCGCCCCGTGATGATCCACCGCGCTCCTTTCGGTTCTATGGAAAGGTTTGTGGCCGTTCTTATAGAACATACTGCAGGTAAATTCCCCTTATGGCTCACACCCGACCAGGTGGTCATTTTGCCAATCAGCGAAAAATATGAGGATTATCCACAAAAAGTTTTAAATTACCTAAATAATTGCGATATTCGCACTCTAATTGACGACAGGAACGAAAAAATCGGTAAAAAGATCAGGGACAATGAGTTAAAGCGCATTCCTTACCTTCTTATCGTGGGTGAAAAAGAAGAAGAAAGTGAGACCGTTTCTGTCAGAAGACAGGGTGAAGGAGATAAAGGCAGTATGAAACTGCAGGAATTTGCCGAATTTATCCAGTCCGAACTCAGGCATCAGCTTGAAGATAAATAAATAAACAATAGTATTAATCAAAAGAAAGGAGGAACGAACTATAGCCGGACCGACATTTAAAAGAGGACCACGTCCACCAAGAAGGGAGCAACATCCCCACAGAATTAATCGTGAAATAAGAGCAGATGCTATACGCCTGGTAGGCGATAACATTGAAAACCCGGGAATCTTTACAGTACCGGAAGCATTGAAACTGGCAGACAATCTGGAACTCGACCTTGGTGGAAATATCTCCAAAGGCGGATCCACCTGTTTGTAAAATCGTAGATTATAAAAAGTTTCTTTATCAGCAAAAGAAAAAGCAAAAAGAAATGAAGGCCAAGGCCGTTAAGGTCGTGGTAAAAGAAATCCGGTTTGGTCCAAATACTGATGAGCACGATTATGATTTCAAACTGAAACATGGCCGGAAATTCCTTGAGGAAGGTGCTAAACTTAAAGCTTTCGTATTTTTTAAGGGTCGTACTATCCTTTATAAGGAGAAAGGTGAGATTCTCTTGCTTAGACTGGCTCAGGATCTCGAGGATTATGGTAAAGTAGAACAGCTGCCCCGTCTCGAAGGAAAAAGGATGACTATGTTTATTGCTCCAAAAGTAAAAAAGAAATAACGTTTAATTCAATATAAAACGACAGAAGAATGCCAAAGATGAAGACAAATTCCGGTGCCAAAAAGAGGTTTACTCTTACAGGTACAGGGAAAATTAAAAGGAAACACGCTTATAAAAGTCACATTCTGACTAAAAAAGCTACGAAAAGGAAAAGAAACCTGACGTATTTCGATACCGTTGATAAAGCGGATGAAAAAAATGTCAAGCTTCTCCTTGCCATGAAGTAATCTATGTTAAAATGTTTAACCAGAGTGTATCAGCCTGAAAGTGTCGCATAAGACCGCTTGCACTCAAAAAACTGAAATGAAATGCCAAGATCAGTAAACTCTGTAGCATCCAAACAGAGAAAAAAGAAGGTTTATAAACAGACGAAAGGTTCCTTCGGAAGAAGAAAAAACGTCTGGACGGTTGCTAAAAACTCTCTTGAAAAAGGATTACAATATGCTTACCGCGACAGAAGGAACAAGAAAAGAGAATTCAGAGCCCTTTGGATCCAAAGGATTAATGCCGCGGCCAGACTACATGATATGTCCTATTCCGAATTCATGGGCCTCTTGCATAAGAATAACATCACTATCAGCCGTAAAACACTGGCTGACTTAGCCATGAACAACCCTCAGGCTTTTGAAGAAATCGTAAAACAGGTCAAAGCCTGAGTTTTCTTCTTAAGCAAAATACATCAGCCGTCTCTGCATTACTCCTGAGACGGCTTTTTATTTACTTTAACTCCTGTCCCTTCTCTGAAAAAAAACTAAATTTAAGCTCTATTACGAAAACATACCCGATTATGAAAATTGCATTGATAGGTTACGGCAAAATGGGCCATGAAATTGAACAGATGGCTGTCGGGAGAGGACACACAATTGACCTGGTAATCGATATCAACAATCCGAATGACCTCAATCCCGAAACCCTTGGCAAGGTTGATGTCGTCATCGAATTCACTACTCCTGCATCGGTAACAGATAACCTGAAGAAGTGTTTTGAAGCAGGTGTTCCGGTTGTGACCGGGACAACAGGCTGGTATGAGGAACTGCCGCTAATTACAGAATTATGCAATCAAAACCATCAGACGCTTTTTTATGCTTCCAATTTCAGCATCGGTGTCAATATCGTCTTTGCCGTTAATGAATTCCTTGCTAAAGTAATGGATGGTTTCGAACAATATGATGTGATGATCGACGAAACGCATCATACTCAAAAACTGGATGCTCCAAGCGGAACAGCTATCAGTCTTGCAGGTCAGATACTGGACTCACTTGAAAGAAAACAAAAATGGTCTCTTGATGCAGTACACTCTGAAAGTGAAATCCTGATCAAAGCCCACAGAGAAGGGGATATCAAAGGTATCCATGAAATCAGGTATGAGTCGGATGTCGACATCATCACCCTCAGTCACGAGGCTAAATCAAGAAAGGGATTCGCTTTTGGAGCCGTCCTTGCTGCTGAATTCATCCCCGGGAAAAAAGGTGTTTTTACTATGCGTGATCTCATGGGAATCTGATCCTGTATGAAATATAAGCTAAAAATATCTGCTATTATTTATTTGTTCCTTTGGTCTCTGTTTTATATTTTGTTCCTGGCCTGGTTCAGAGTCTGGATATTGTTACCGGGCATCCTCTTTATCATCGACGCTTTTATTACCCACATTATCCCGTGGAAAAAAATTAACCGGTCTGTCCGTGTTCCGGAAAAATACCGGGGAACGGTTGAATGGACCAGAGCTATCCTATTAGCCCTCTTCATCACCCTTTCCGTAAGAATCCTTTTCATTGAAGCTTATAAGATCCCGACCCCTTCTATGGAAAAAACCCTTCTGGTCGGTGATTATCTATTCGTAAGCAAAATAGCTTACGGACCGAAACTACCCAACACTCCCCTGTCGATTCCTTTTATGCCCAATATGCTTCCAAACGGCAGCGTAACCTATTCCAAAAAAATTCAGTTGCCCTATATCCGGCTTAAGGGGCTGGGAAAAGTCAAGCATAACGATGTCATTGTATTTAATTTCCCTGAAGGAGATACCATCATTGTGGAATACGCCGGTCAGAGCTATTACCGGCTGCTCAGGGAATACGGGCGCGACTACCTGACGAGGCGGTACCATTTTGTGGTCAATCCGGTTGATAAACGGGAAAACTACATCAAACGCTGCGTGGGATTACCCGGCGATACTGTTCTGATCACACGCGGCGTGGTATTTATCAATAACAAAAAAGTCAGGGATTTGCCAACACAGCAATTTAAGTATTATGTCAGAACATACCGGAACCGGCTAAGTGATTCAATCCTTGAAAAGGCTGGTGTAGTACCTGGGGAAGTTGTTTACAACCCCACCAGCTCTTTGCATATCATCGCGCTTACAGATTCGGCAGCTGAATATCTCCGTCATCTTCCCCAGGTAAAAAGCATCCAGAGATATGTCGAGCCCCAGGTTTCATTCAGAAATTCAGAGATTTTTCCACATACACCCAATAACCGTTGGACAGCCGATGAATTCGGTCCGCTCATCATTCCCGCAAAAGGTATGACCATGAACATCAATGAGGATAACCTGCCTCTGTACAGAAGGGTTATTACGGTCTATGAAGGCAATGACCTCAAGGTTATGGACGGTGAGATATACATAAACGGGGTGGTTTCACGTTCTTATACTTTTAGAATGAATTACTATTTTGTCCTCGGCGATAACCGACATAATTCTGCTGACTCAAGATTCTGGGGCTTCGTGCCTGAGAATCATCTGGTTGGAAAGGCAGTTGCAATCTGGTTTTCGAAAGATCCCAGGAAAGACATTTTTCATGGCTTACGCTTTAACCGAATGTTTAAATCCATTAAATAATCTGTCATGTTAGAAATTTTAAGGAGCAAGTACTTCAGGTTCGGGGTTATTACCCTACTCTACCTGCTTTTCGTTATCTGGCTCGGGAACTACTGGTTCCTGCTCGGTATACCGGTCATTTTCGATATGTATATCACCGGGAAAGTGAACTGGACATTCTGGAAAAAAAGGAACGGTAAAAACAGTGTTGTGGTTGAATGGCTCGACGCCCTGATCTTTGCCGTTGTTGCTGTAACTCTCATCAACATTTACCTGTTCCAGAATTACAAGATCCCTACGCCCTCCATGGAACGCACACTTCTTGTTGGCGATCACCTTTATGTGAGTAAAGTTGCTTACGGACCCCGCGTACCCATTACTCCGCTATCCTTTCCTTTTGCCCAAAACCGAATCATGAACACCGAATCATACCTGAAATGGATCCAGCTCGATTACCGGCGCCTGAAAGGTTTTGGACATGTTAAACGTAACGATATCGTTGTTTTCAACTTCCCTGCAGGTGATACTGTTGCGCTGGAAAATACAGCCACAAGTATCTACAGTATTATCCGCCAGGCTGCCATGGAGCAAAAGATGAAAGATGTTACCTCAGGCAGGCCTGAAAAACCCTGGGATGAATACCTTTCTGAAGCCAGACAGAGGGTTTTCAACGTGGCGCATATCGTCGTGAGACCCATCGACAGAAGGGATAATTATATTAAACGGTGTGTGGCACTGCCGGGGGACAGCCTGGTCATTATTCAAGGTCAGGTTTATATCAATGGTGAAGCCGAGCCTCATTTTAAGGGCATCCAGGGTGAATACCTGGTTCAGACCAATGGCCGCCCTTTGAATCCAAGAGCTTTGAGAGATTTTGATATCGATCCGGAGAGCCTGGGTATCCAGTACAATCCGAACTACAGGCTGACGCTGACTGAAGAGAATGCTGAAAAACTAGAGAAAACCATCCCGGATATCGTTAAAGTCAAAAAAATTGAAAACACAGGTTATAATTTTCAACTCTTCCCTCATGACGACCGGTACCAGTGGAATATTGACAATTTCGGCCCCATCTGGATACCGAAAAAAGGCGCTACAGTCCAACTGAATACCGGAAACCTGTCGTTCTATAAACGGATCATCCAGGCATACGAGAAAAATGATCTGCAGATTAAAGACGGAAAGATCTTTATCAACGGCAAGGAAGCTGAAACTTACACGTTTAAAATGGACTATTACTGGATGATGGGTGATAACCGTCACAGTTCGGCAGACTCGCGGTTCTGGGGTTTTGTGCCTGAAAACCATATCATCGGAAAACCAAAATTTGTATGGCTTTCCATTGATAAGAATGGAAAATTTCTCAACAAAATCAGGTGGAACAGACTGTTCAAGGTTGTTGATCCGACACAATAATACCCAATGCTTGTAAGTCAGTAATATATCAAAATGTAAGGGCGGAAAATTTTCCGCCCTTACATTTTGATATATTATTGACTTTCTCAGCCTGACTCAGAATGGGAAATCTTCATCAGGCTTTGGTGCTTCAAGCTTTTCTTCTTTTGGCTTTTCTGCGATCTGATGAATCGGATTGCCATCAACAAAAATCGCCTTGTAAGGCCTTACCGGACAGGCATGCTCACAGGCTCCGCATCCCACACAGATCTTGTTATCGATCTCGGGAATAGTAAGGGACCCCTTATATGGTACCATTTTTACCGCCTGGGTCGGACAATGCTCCGAGCATGATCCGCAAGCTGTATTTTCAGTGTAAACCACACAATTGTCACGGATAAAATTGACTTTCCCCATCTGCAGAGTCTTCTTGTTCTCTTTGGTTACCGACATGATCGCACCGGTAGGACAAACATCGGCACAGCGGGTACATTCAAAATTGCAGTAATTACTGCTGTAATCCATGTGCGGCTGCATGTAACCTGTAAGTCCGTATTCAAGGGCCGAAGGCTGTAATACTCCTGTCGGGCACTGACCGACACATAGCTGGCAGGCCGTACATATTGATGTGAAGTGATCAATGCTTAATGAACCCGGGGGTGAGACCGGTGATGTTTTTTTGACCGGTACTGTAGTAGGTTTCTTATTTAAAGGTTTATCATCATCACCGGATGCAGCCTTAAGATTCTGTATCCCGGCCAGGGAAGAAAGGGCGACGATCGAAGTAAGGATGAATCTTTTCCTGCCTGTATCGATGCCGGCGTCAACAGTCACCGGTTCGGGTTTAATCTCCTTTACCTTACTTCCGGCGGTAAAATGGATGGCCCCGTCTTCACAAGCCGGCAGACAATCGAAACAGGCCACACATCTCGAAAGATCAACGTTCAGATTCTTTATGCTAATACATCCGGACTTGCAGGCAAAGGCACACTTACCGCATTTGATGCAACTTGCAGAATCAATCCTTATCCGGAAAAGGGAATACTTTGAAAGCCAGCCCAGGAGGGTACCCACAGGACAGATGGTATTACAATATAACCTGCCGTACCTTCCTGACATGTAAACCAATACCAACAGAATAACCACAGGGAATAATATAGCCGAAAAGTGAAACAGGCTGATATCTTTTGCATAGAGTGAAAAGATATTCATCTGCTCAAGGATACCGGCAATCGCGTTGTTGATCCAGATACCGGCAGGCCGGAACAGTGCTGTAGCTATTTTTCCGAAAAGACTGTAAGGATCAAGCAGGCCCAGGATAAAAACAGAACCGAAAACTCCGGTGAGCGCTGTGACAGCGAGGATGGTGTATCGGAGAATATTTTTGGGTTTCAGGTATTTATATTTTCTTTTCCTTTTCTTCCTGAATAACTTTCCTGCCCGGCTGAAAATGTCCTGAAGAATACCCAGGGGACAAATAGCTGAACAGTAAACCCGGCCAAAAAGGGCTGTCAGTACAAGAATAACAATAAACCCGGCTGCCGAAAGACTGAATATGGTCAGGAATTTCAGCAGTGAAGGCACGAATTGCAAAAATAGGATATGATTAATGTCTTTCTCTCCGGCAATCTCCCTGAAATCAATAAAAACCAATGTCGTCAAAAGAAAAAAAACCAGGGCAATAGTCACCCTGGTCCATTTAAGCCATCTATATGTCATACTTTAATTCTGGAAATGTTAAGTTTATCAAGATCTGCAGTTCCCACTCCCAGCTGCTCTGCCATTGCAATATATTTGACTGAAGCCGGGTCGATCCCAAACAGTTTGCATCCTGCTGCATCAGCAGCTACCATGTCGGTGGTAATGATCTGGGCCTTCATGGTGATGATATCATCAACGGACACCCCTCGCGGGCCATTCCGTTTCATGACCCGGTAGGCATCCACTATATTTAAGATCCGGTTTCCGGTACATGGGAAAGTCGGCAATACACTGGTTCAGATCATTGGCATGCCAGAATTTCCTGTCCCATACAATACCCATCAGGTTTTTCATAGTGATGGTCATATTCGCACCACCATGATTCTTAAGCACCGGCACATTGATGAACACGTCAGACTGAAGGAGCAGTTCATGGACTTTGGCATTTTTCATCACCTTGCCACCGGTAAAACTGACCTCCTGGTAATATTTTTCACTGTTTCCGGATAACAACCTTCGCCCCGGCATATTTTGCTGCAGCTTCAATCTGGCTGTTGGTATAGCACTTGCTCCATTCGTTGCAGGTATGATCGAAGACATAAACATCTTTGGCACCTGCATTGAAACAATGCTGTATGATCCTTTTTACAAGGGCCGGATTGGTATTGGCTGCTCTTTCCGGACTCGTATCCCAGCCAATATTGGGTTTCACAACAACAGTTTGTCCTTTTTGTACGTATTTTCTCATACCACCCATCTCCTCAATCGCCCGGTCAAACATTGCATCGGCCTCTCCTCCCCTTATGGCAACCATATCATATTCACCTGCCAGCGGAGAGGCAAAAAGATTTTTATAGGGATTGATAGTGAATGCCGTTCCGGCAACAAATCCCACACTTAAACCTCTTTTTAGGAAGTCTCTTCTTTTCATAACCATTTTTTTAATTTTGGATAACCTATAAAAATACAGGACCTCCGCGGACTCAATATTAATCATCAGCTAAACCAATCCTGTGCTCCCCGGCATTTTACCATCTATGAGACCAGACTTAATCTGCGACTCCTAAACGATAATCCTGCTGTTTAACCCCAAAACAAATCCTGACCGCAATACCTGATCTTCATCAATCAGCCCTGTCAAAGTCATTCGTATACAAAACTAATCCTAATATCGGAGATATGCCACCCACAACTCAGCGATAATAAGTCTTTTGGCTAATATTAAATGAATCTAAATAAAAATACCGGTTCCTTTTCATTCAACAGAAAAAAGAAGAGAAAACTCAGGAATATTTATATTTGCGATTCAAGGAAGAATGGAAAATATAACACATATATTACTTTCGACAGCATACCTTGGCCCTGAGGGTATTTCTGTCCTTTTACCACTGATTATCAGATCGAAATTGAACAATACGATCATTATACAAAACAGACCTACCGGAACCGTTGTGTTATTCTCAGTGCCAACGGGCCGTTATCCCTTGTCATCCCGGTGAAAAAGAACCACGGACATAAAATGTATTTAAAAGATGTCCGCATAGATTACGCCACCAACTGGCAGAGGCTTCACCTTAACGGGATTCGTTCAGCCTATAGTTCCTCTGCTTTTTTTGAATATTACTTTGATTCGCTTGAACCATTTTACAGGAAAAAAACCACCTTTCTGATCGACCTCAATACTCAGCTTACTCATACCATTCTCAATGATCTTGGCATACGGAAGGAATTCTCGCTGTCGGCTGAATTTAGAAAATCTACTGACTCCACGCTGGATTACCGGGACGTCATTCATCCGAAAAAAAATCCGGAGTCGAATTCAGCATCGACTCCGGAGAAATATATGCAGGTATTTTCAGATAAATACAACTTTGTTCCGAACCTGAGCATCATGGATCTGTTGTTCAACACCGGGCCTGAAGCACGGGTCATTCTTGAAACGGGATGGAAGAACAGACCCTTTTGATCGAATCAGGTAATGCGTACATAATGACTTTCAGAATCTGAATCCCAGGGTCAGGATGATGTTGTTGCTGTCATAAGTATTTAATGACCCACTGTTAATTTGTTCCGGGTACATATAATATCTTTCCTGCCTGGTGGAATAGGCGTAGCTCAGATCCACGAAAGTATATTTTGACCTGACACCCACGCCAACGGAATAAATCTGATAGTTGTTATTTGAATTCGGTTCATACGATTTATAAGGGCTCTGGTAGTAGGCATAGCCTGCTCGCATGTAATTGGCGCCAAACCGAAGCTCCCCACCTGCCCTGAAATTATTTACAGGCCTGTAAATATCATTGATCGTCTGGTTGATATTGAAATAGAGATCGGAACTTCCGTCACCCTCCATATCTATCTTTGTATAATTGAGGCGTTCATAGTCAAAACTGATCAGACCGGCTTGTCCGAATGTCAGGACGGTACTTGCAGTCATTTTCGGTGGTGTTCTGAGTCTGTATTTGTTAGTCAATGGTCCTGCAATGTCATGACCGTTACTTATGCCCGAGTTGGCATCAAAATAAGAATACATTTCCGTAGTAGCATCGGTATTCAGCCTGTAAAAGGTAGGAAGTTCATAGCTGATACCAAGCCTGAGAAAATCAACAGGTCTCACAATAGCGCCAATTTTGAAATTATAGCCGATGCCTGAAGTATGGTCGGTCTGGGTAAAATCAAAAGCAGTGAAATAAGGAATGGAGTCTCCGATATCCGATTCGGAGTGCAAAATCTTTTCATCCCATCTAACCGACTGAAGTCCGAAAGTTCCGCCGAGATAAAGCCTGTCGTTATAATTTGCACCGAAAGTAAAGGTATATTCTCCAATGTTACCCGAGGTGGTCTCCTTCCGGCTCATGAGTTGCCCGTATCCATGGTCGGCAAGATCATTTGAGTACACATTGTAAACGGTATCATAATAAACAAGATTGGTATTTTCTGCCAGGCCCTCGTACATATCACTCACCTGAGAAGGATAATTATTCAGGTTATCGGTAAAATTATCAAGGAAGGAGGTATTCTTGCTGATCCCTCTCATCAGGATGTCTTTATTAAAATTATTAATCCTGTTATATCCGATACCGAATGAGGTACTTTTCCAGCCTGATGAATTTTTCAGGTCATTATAATTGACATAGCCAATGTTTCCGATATTGAAGTTATATCTTGTCTGATCGTACGAATTTCCAAGAAATTCAGAAGTTCCGTTGACCCAGTACAATGAAGGGGAGAGAGTAAATTCAGATTGTCTGTATAAAGCAATACCTGCAGGGTTAATGCTGAGGCTGGTAAAGTCGCCGCCAAGTGCGCCCACTGCACCGCCAAGGCCGACAGCTCTGGCAGTACCGACAGGGTAGTGCTGTGAAAAACGTAAGGCATCTACTTCATTTTGTGCCTTACCGGCAGTGAGGAAGAACAGTATTCCTGCAACAATGATAATATAGCGTTTCATAGCTTTTAGAATTTAGTAACTGTAAATCAGTAAATTAAGGCAATAATCCGTTTTTAACCAGGAACTCCCTGAAATGTATCGTCCGGTTTTCGATCTTCAGAAAATGTGGGGATATTTTTCCGGAATTAAAAAAATCAGTCCCACCAAATGGTTGTGGGACTGATGTCAATGAAATTGTTTTTATCTTCTTCCACCACCAGAGACCTGCTGACCGTTCCTGAGGATCTGCTGCCGCCGCCACTGGATGATCTTGAAGGTGCACTATAGCTTCTGCTCCCCGACGATGATGATCTGGAAGGTGCGCTGTAGCTCCGGCTTCCGGATGATGATGATCTTGACGGGGCACTATAGGTCGATCTTGAGGGCGAGCTGGGTCTGCTGTAAGTACTGGTTGAACGTGAAGGCCTGCTGTAGTTGCTTCTGGTATTGGTATTGTTAGAAGGTCTTGAATACGTATTCCTTGTGTTACTATTGGAAGGCCTGGTATAGGTACTCCTGGTGTTACTATTGGAAGGCCTGGTATAAGTACTCCTGGTGTTACTATTGGAAGGCCTGGTATAAGTACTCCTGGTGTCATTACCCTGGTTATAGGAAGGTGTATTTCCGGATCTAGGTCTTTCATAGCTCGGAGTATAGGTCCTGGTTGCAGGGCGGTTATAGGTTGGCCTGGTCTGCTCAGTTGTCCTGACGGGACGTCCTGTTGACTGTGTCCGGGTATTTGATCTGACCGCATTAGAATTACCTTCTGTACGGGTAGCTGTTCTGGGAACACCGTTTGCATTCTGTGTACGGGATGTGGTTCTGACCGCTTCACCGGAAGCTTTTCTGTCTAAAGTTCTTCCCGTGGAAGTGCCGGTTTGTTTTGGGTCATAGGTTGCCGAATTGGCCCTGCTTCCAACCCTGACATCACCACCCGCTTTTCTAACACCTGTATTGCTTGCTGAAGATGATCTTACGGAGTATCCTGACCTGTAAGGTATATGGCCGTAATTTGTTGAGGACCGGCTGTAAAGGCCTCCCCCACCATAATATCCGCCGTAGCCATAATAGTCATCGTAATATCCGTGGCCGTAGCCATTCCAGTATGAACCATAATAACCGGGATATCCGAAGCCATAATAACCAGAATAATAGTCATAATATCCGCCGTAGCCGTAGCCGTACCATGGCGTGTAGAAATAGGGCTGGTACCAGCCAAAACTCATTGCCCAGGGCGAACCGAAATAAATGCTGGTTCCCCAGGCGGCAGGATTATAAGTATACCAGTAATTATCGGAATACCAGGGATCGTAATAATTCCATCCGTAATAAGGGCTGTGAAATCTTCTCAGCCTTGAAGTATAGTAGTAATCGTAATACCCGTCGTCGTTGTTGTAATAATAGTTGTTAACAACCGAAGGCTGCTGGGTACTGTCGTCATAGTACTGATCCTGGTAATCTTGCTGAGGGACATAGCTTGTGTCGTAAGCACCTGCCTGTGACTGATCATAGGACTGATAATCCTGACCGGAGGTATTATCTTCACTGAGCATTTCCTGCTCTTTTTGCTTCTTGTACCTCTCATAGTCTGTAAGTCCTTGTCCATCAGGTGGCATTCTGTTCTCCAGACAGTGCAGAGGTTTGACCGACCCGTTCAGGATTAAGGGCCTCATGGTCAACTGGTGCACTGGTTTGCGCCTGCTGCCCGGTTACCGTGGCTTCCGCTGACTTTTTACCTGAGGGAGTATAGTAGGCATCGTCATAATTGCCGGAAGTGGCGTAATAACCACTGGCACACGAAGCGAGGAGAAAGGTTGCAGATAAAGTGATGTTTATTAACGTTTTCATGATTAAACCTCCTGGCTTATAATTAGGTTTTCGTTTTTCAAATTTAGATGATAAAAAACAAATACTATACCAAAACTAATTTCCTATCCGATTTTAACAGGTAAACTTAATTTTTTACAGTTCCAAATTACATTTTTTGATTTGAAAAACGCAGCAAACGGTCAATTTTAACAAAACATACAGAAAAACAGGAAATTCAGAGCCTGAGTTACGAACAGGGATTTTACGTCCGGGCCTGTTCAGGAACAAACCTGAAATCTGGATATTACAGAAATTCCCGGACTTAATGTTCAACCCCGGATCAGGATCATAAAAGATGGGATGTGGATAATTTGAATACGATCATTTTTGTAATAGGATATATTTTCGCAAATTTGCGGACTGATTAAAAGTTAATAATATGGCAAAAGACCTCACATCCAGGGAAGAAAATTACTCCCAGTGGTATAACGATCTTGTAATCAAGGCGGATCTTGCAGAATACTCAGCCGTCAGAGGTTGCATGGTTATTAAACCATACGGATATGCGATATGGGAAAAGGTCCAGGCTGCTCTTGATAAGATGTTCAAGGATACCGGGCATCAGAATGCCTACTTTCCCTTATTTATTCCAAAGTCATTTTTCAGCAGGGAAGCCGCCCACGTGAAGGGTTTTGCAAAGGAATGTGCAATTGTAACCCATTACCGTTTAAAAAATGATGAAGAAAACGGAGGAGTGATCGTCGACCCCGAGGCTAAACTGGAAGAGGAGCTGATTATCAGGCCAACGTCTGAAACCATCATTTGGAACAGCTATAAAAACTGGATCCAATCTTACCGCGACCTTCCTATATTAATAAATCAGTGGGCCAACGTTGTTCGCTGGGAAATGCGAACCAGACTTTTTCTGAGAACCACAGAATTCCTTTGGCAGGAAGGGCATACGGCTCATGCGACCCAGGCCGAAGCGGTTGAGGAAACCCTGAGGATGCTGGAAGTATATGCTACGTTTGCGGAAGACTGGATGGCTATTCCTGTCATAAAGGGTATTAAATCAGAGAGTGAGAAGTTTGCAGGCGCCATCGACACATATTGTATTGAAGCCCTTATGCTAGATGGGAAAGCATTGCAGACAGGGACTTCCCATTTCCTGGGCCAGAATTTTGCTAAAGCATTCGATGTTCAGTTTACAAACCGGGAAGGAGTTCGTGAATATGTCTGGGCTAGCTCCTGGGGTGTCTCGACAAGGCTGATGGGAGCCATTATTATGGCACACAGCGATAACAACGGCTTGATTCTGCCGCCTAAGCTGGCCCCTATCCAGGTGGTCATCGTTCCTATCTATAAAAATGCGGACCAGATCGCTTCTATTTCTGAAGTGGCAGTGAAGATGAAAGCGGAACTCGAAGCATTGGGGATTACAGTTAAATACGACGACCGCGACACTCATAAACCTGGTTGGAAATTTGCCGAATACGAACTGAAAGGTGTTCCGGTGAGACTCGCACTCGGACCACGGGATATTGAGAATGGAACCGTCGAACTGGCCAGGCGTGACACCCTTGAAAAGTCGGTGGTAAGCCAGGAGGGCATTGGTAAACGGGCAGAAGCCCTACTGACCGAAATCCAGGCAAATATCTACCGGAAAGCCCTTGAATTCAGAGAAAATTCGACCCGTGAAGCTGCTATCGTGGGAGGAATTTACCGATATCATTGAAAATAAAGGCGGATTTGTGAGCGCATTCTGGGACGGAACTCCCGAAACAGAGGAAAAAATCAAGCAGGAAACCAAGGCTACAATCCGCTGCATCCCACTTGATGCCGGAAATGAAAAAGGCAATTGCATCTATACAGGTAAGCCTTCAACCATTAAAGCTCTGTTTGCCAAGGCGTACTGATTCATACTCCGGTCGCTTCCTGCCGGAATAAGATCTTTACTGCAACTCTCAGCACAAGCATCTGACCGGATGCTTAATTGCGTTAGGAGTTAACCTACCCAGTCCTTTTATCCCTGCCAGGAATCCGGCAGGTTTGTCAACCAAAATCGGAGTCCGGACTACGCAAAGCCGGAACCGGGTATATTTTTCGGATTCAACCATCCCCCTGCCATTTTATATAAAAACTACATCAAGTCAACAATAGATAAACTTGCGTGTTAAACTTAACATTAATAGCCTACTTTTTATAAAGTATTTTCTTATAACTTTACATGTAAAACCAAAAAATACCTATCCATGAAAAAGCTGTTTTTCCCGGGATTATTCTTATTTTCATTATGGCTTTCATCCTGCGTAAGCAAGGATTACAGTTACCTGTATCATACCTATAGAGGTACCCAGATTGTATCAGAAGTAGATTCCAGTGCTGACGTGGACATGAAAGCTGACATAACTGTACTCGTACAACCTGATGGTGTAATTACAATCAATGACCAGGTGGGTACGTATCAGATCCTCAATGACAACCCAGATTATGTCACTCTTCTGGCCCAGGTTGAGAAGGGCGATGTTGACGTTACGCAGTCTTTTCAATATGTTAAGCAGGACAGCTCCCTGGTGATGCTGGGCGATACACCCGACAAAAATATCACCCTTTATACAGAAGAGCAGTTTTTTAAAAACAAGCTGAATGAATTTGCCGTTGTTCCGCTTACTGCCGACATAAGCCAGCTCAGTAACAATCAAAAAGAAATGCTTAAAATTCTTTTCAGCACTGCTGATGTCATGAATAATATTTTCTGGAAAGAGGCGTATCCCGGAAATAAAGATTCACTTTTTGCCTCAACAAACTATGAAACTCTGAAAGAATTATTCACTATAAATTATGGGCCCTGGGAACGATTGGACAACGACAAACCTTTTCAGGAAAAGTATGGCATAAAGCCGGCGGGAGCAAATTTTTATCCTACTGACATGACTGTAAATGAGTTTCTTAATTTCAATGATCCTGATAAAGCCAGCCAGTATACCCTGATCAGGCGGGATAGTTCCGGCAACCTCAGAACCGTTTGGTACCATGATGCTTTCAGCGAACAGGTGTTGAAAGCCTCAAGCCTGCTCAAACAGGCTGCCGATCTTGCTGATGATCCGGGATTTAAAAAATACCTGAAACTCAGAGCGGATGCACTGCTTACTGACAAATATTATGCCAGTGATGTGGCCTGGATGCAGATGAAAAACAATGATATTGATTTTGTTGTCGGCCCGATTGAAAATTATGAGGACCAGTTATTTAACTACAAGGCGGCCCATGAAGCATTTATCCTGATAAAAGATCATCAATGGAGCAACAAACTGAAAAAGATCTCCTCCATGCTGCCGCAGTTGCAAAAAGAATTGCCGGTTCCAGACAAATACAAGCAGAAGGTCCCTTCTTCAAATTCTGATCTTAACGTCTATGATGCAGTATATTATGCAGGTGATTGCAATGCCGGCGGTAAAACCATCGCCATTAACCTTCCCAACGATCCGGTAGTAAGGACCAAATATGGCAGTAGAAAACTTCAGTTGAAGAATGCCATTCGGTATAAATTTGAGAAAATCCTCGTTCCAATTTCAAATGTTCTGATTGCCGAAGATCAGCGGAAATTCATCGACTTTGATGCCTTCTTTGAGAATACGATGTTTCACGAAGTTGCCCACGGTCTCGGCGTCGATTATACGGTGGATGGAAAACAACAGGTAAGGGATGCTCTTAAAGACACCTATTCTGCCATGGAGGAAGGCAAGGCCGACATTGTCGGATTATACGTTATCACCAAACTTGCCGAAGCCGGAGAACTTGGAAACAAAGACCTGATGACCAATTATGTTACGTTTCTGGCCGGTATTTTCAGGTCAGTCCGTTTTGGTGCTTCATCAGCCCATGGCATCGCAAATATGATCCGGTTCTATTATTTCAAGGAAGCCGGCGCCTTCTCGAGAAATGATGATACGGGCACTTACAGTGTGAATTTTGAAAAAATGAAAGATGCCATAAACAACCTGTCGACCGAATTAATTACTATCCAGGGCAATGGCGATTATGATGCGGCAAAAAAGCTGATTCAAGACAAAGGGTATATTCGTGAACAGCTTCAGAAAGACCTGGATGAACTGAAAACTATGAATATCCCGGTAGATATCATTTTCAAACAAGGCCCTGATATACTCGGGCTGAAATGATCAGAGCGGATATTCGCACCGATATTTAAACCCGGACCCGGACTCTTGTTTTTGCCGGCTTTGTTGAGTTTTGCTCAACACCCCTATAAGCCCGTAAGACAAGACTCCGGGTCTGCTGTTTTATGACCTGCCTATTTTGAGAATATTTCACCTGAAAGTTTAGTATATTTCCGCACTAATTGAATAATATTTTGAGGTCAACTCTGGTCCATATTACTTTTATGATATGCTTTACAATGACTGTTTCTCCTGTGTTGTCCGGACAGGAGCCTGATCAGAATATCCCCCGCCAAAGTGCCGACAGCCTGATTAATAGCGACCGTCAGAAGAAAACCCAAAAATTTTTCGAGTCATTAAAAGAAAAAGCCTATCGAAATAATTGGACAAAAGAACTACATAACATTGTAATTTCACCACCAAGTAAACCGATCAAAGACACTCTGGGAACACATCAGAGTGAATCGGAATATATGCCGTATGCCGGAAAAATCATCCGGAATATCCGTTTCATCCGGTTGGATCCTTTCGGAACCAGTATTGTCGACACAACCTATCATAATAATACCTGGCTGAACAACGCTGCAAATGCAATTCATGTTAAAACAAGAGTTGATGTCCTCAGTCGTAACCTTCTGTTTCACGAGGGAGACCGTGTGGACCCCCAAACTTTTTCAGATAATGAGCGGCTTCTGAGGGAACAAAGCTATATCGAAGATGACAGGATCATTGTCAGTACCGTAAAAGGGAATCCCGACATGGTTGATATTACTATCATTATCAAGGATGTTGCGTCGAAAGCTTTCTTTGTTGAATTAAGTGATGTAGAGTCTGGAAGGGCTGAAATCTGGGACAGGAATATACTGGGAACAGGACATGAATTGCAGAACAACGTTTACTGGGATCCTTCAAAATCCCATCTCCTCGGATATGAGGCCTTTTACAGAAACCGGAATATTCTGGGCTCATTCATTGATAACAATATTTTCTACCAGAATGTATATGACCTGAAATCCTATGGCATCTCACTCCTACGCCCCTTTTTTACGCCAAACACAAAATATGCCGGAGGCCTCTCAGCCAAACATACCAGCACGGCAAGGTATATTTGGTTTTCAGATACAGCGGCAATAAAAGAGAATCTCAAATTTAACTATTATAATTTTTGGATTGGCAGAGCATTCCCCTTCACTAAAGTCAACAACTTCAATGTCAGAAGAACAAACCTTGTGCTTTCCACCAGGATATACCATGAAAAGTATTTTGAAAGACCAACAGTGGAAAAGAATTTCCTGTACGAATTTCATAATAAAACGGTATGGCTGAACAGTATCGCCATATCATCCCAGTCGTTCTACCGGAGTAACCTCATATACAGTTTTGGCCGGACGGAAGACATCCCGATCGGGTGGAAGGCAAATCTGATTCTTGGTGAAGAATTCGACGAATTTTCAAACCGTGCATACACCTCCCTGACCCTGGCTCACGGAAATTTTATCAACAATGAAGGATACCTGTATCTCAGCACCTCCGCAGGTGGATTTATAACCCCCTCAGGAAAATTTCAGCAAGGTGTCCTGAATTTTAATGCCAACTACTTTACCAACCTGTATATTCTGCAGCAATTTAAATTCCGCCATTTTGCCAACCTCATTTATACCCGCGGAATCAACCGTTTTCCTCTGGAAAGGATTTATATAAACGATAAATCAGGCCTTACCGGCCTTTCACGAAATGACATTTATGGCGGTCAAAAACTGGTTCTGAACCTGGAATCTGATGCATTTACCCCTTACTATCTTTATGGGTTCAGATTTGTTATCTTTGGATTTGCCGATTTTGCCTTTATTGCTCCTGAACAGGCTCAATTTTCAAGCGTGAATGCATACAGCGCTTTGGGCCTGGGCGTCAGGATTAGGAATGAGAGACTCGTATTTCCAACTTTTCAGTTCAGGTTTACCTTTTATCCAAATCTTACAGGGATGGGACTGGGGGATTATCCTTGATTTTTCTGGTGAAAAGAAACTCAACCCGAATAATTTCTATATCAAAGCACCTGATATTCTGCCTTATTAATCCCTACCTGCAAATCAGTGAAGGACATTTTTACCTTCACTTCAAACAATATCCGCGCTAACATTGTTTACAAAACTTTATCTCCATTAACCTGAAATTTAATCGTATTCATAGTATTCAAAACCCGATTTGTGTAAAACAGGGAGTTGACAGGACAGTAAGGAGACAATTCCTTTACCTTTGCACATGAATTGTTAAACCTAAAAATAAAGTAAACATTATGGCAGTATTAGTTGGAAAAAAAGCACCGCACTTTTCTGCACCGGCAGTCATTAACGGCGGTGAAGTAGTAAATGAATTCTCACTTGATCAATTTCTCGGACAAAAATATGTTGTATTTTTCTTTTATCCCGCGGATTTCACTTTTGTCTGCCCCACAGAGATTATCGCTTTTCAGAATATGATCACAGAATTTGAAAAAAGGAATGTTGCTGTTGTCGGCTGTTCGGTCGATTCTGAGTTTTCGCACTGGAAATGGCTTCAGACAGCCAGAAATGAAGGCGGTATAAAAGGAGTAAAATTCCCGATCGTTTCAGACCAGGCAAAAACCATTGCTGAAAATTACGATGTTCTGGCCGGCGAATATGAATATAACGAAGAAGGGGAAGCCGGTTTCAGAGGGATTCCTCAGTCTTACAGGGGACTGTTCCTCATAGACCGGAAAGGGATTGTACGTCACCAGGTTGTGAACGATATGCCTCTTGGCAGAAGTGTGAATGAAACCCTCCGGATGATCGATGCTCTTCAGTTTTTTGAATTGAATGGTGAAGTTTGTCCTGCTGACTGGCACTCTGGTGAAAAAGCACTGAAGGCAACACAGGAAGGAATAGCTTCCTACCTTTCGAAAAATTAAACCCTGAAAAACAGGTTTATGCTTTTAAGAGGTCGCCCATTGATGGTGCGGCCTCTTTTTTTTACCTTAGTTGAAAATTTTTTCGTATGCTTGAAGACTTCTCATCCTTTATCAAGGACAACGGATTATGCCGACAGTCGGATACTCTTCTTCTCGCGGTTTCAGGCGGCATCGATTCAGTAGTCATGCTTGACCTTTTTCATCACGCCGGTTATTCCTTTGCCATCGTCCATTGCAATTTCAAACTTAGGGGGTCAGATTCAGATGAAGATGAGATGTTTGTGAAAGATTTGGGGGAAAAGTATGATAGGGAAGTGTATACCAAATCGTTCAACACCATCGACTACGCTACCAATAATGGTATTTCTGTACAGATGGCCGCCCGGGAACTTAGATATGAATGGTTTGAAGAAATGAGGATTCAGACTGGCAGCGATTACATTGCCACTGCACACAACAAAAACGACATCGCCGAAACCTTTTTCATCAATCTTTGCCGGGGAACAGGCATCAGAGGTCTCACCGGCATCAGGGAAAAGACCGGGCATCTGATCAGACCTCTGCTCTTCTCAGACCGGTATCATATCTCTGAGTATGCCGTGGAACATCATCTTGAATGGAGGGAAGATTCAAGTAATGCCACAACCAAATATGCCAGGAACAAAATACGACATGGGGTCATACCTGTGATGGAAGAAATCAACCCCCGGTTTAACGATGTCATGCTTGAAAATATAATGAGACTCAGGGAAGCAGGTGAAATATACCTTCAGGCTCTCGAATTAAAAAAACAGGAACTCCTGGTCAGGGAAAAACGAAATATGACCATTCACGTGGACCGGCTGCTTAAGCGACAGGTTTGCTCACACCTGGCTTTATGGAATACTCAGCGATTTCAGTTTTACCCCTTCTGTGGTAGACGATGTCATGAAGAGCCTGCGATAGTTCGCCGGGAAAGATCTTCTTCTCTCCCACACACAGGCTGGTTAAGGACAGGGATACTCTTATAATCGAACCCCTGAGACCCGATCAACAAAAGCGCTACTATATCGAAAACCCTTATCTCAATATCGAGGAACCTGTTAAACTTTCACTCACTGTTACAGACTACTCCGACGATTTTATCATCCCCCGTTATCCCGATATTGCCTGCCTTGATTATGATTTGCTCGAATTTCCACTGATCATCAGGAAATGGGAAAAAGGCGATTATTTCATGCCGTTGGGTATGAAGAACATGAAAAAACTTAGCGATTTCTTCGTCGACAGTAAAATATCAATCCCCGACAAGGAAAATACATGGCTGCTTACCAGTGGTAAAAATATTGTCTGGATTATTGGTAAACGTATTAGATGACCGCTTTAAGATTACCGGTGATACCAGAAAGATCTTACAGATTGAATTGCTCTGATCAGGGAGAAAGGAACCCGGAACCTCAACTGCCGGTAAGAAAAAGTGCCGAAAATCCGTTGGTATTTCAGAATATCATTAATTTTAAAGCCACAAAAAATATTCAGGCACAGGATTGACTTTCCCCTTTCTCAGATGGTACGGAAGATAACCCTGCGTAATTCTAGGTGTACCATTCATTCTTAACAGAAACCTTATGATGAAAAAAATGATAACCATTTCGTTGCTCGCTCTGATTGTGGGAGCTAATGCCAGGCTCAAAGCCCAGGACCCGGAATCCCTGCTGATAAATCCGTTGAACAGGTATGGATTGAACCTGAACGGGAAATGGCATTACATTGTCGATCCGTATGAGACTGGTTACTACGACTACCGTTACCAGCCTTATGATACGTATCCGGATCAGACGAAAGCAGGCGGGGCATTTTACCGCGACCTGCAACAAACAGATAAATCAGAGCTGCTGGAATATAACTTTGACAAAACTCCTGGCATTCTGGTGCCCGGAGACTGGAACACCCAGGATAGGAGTCTGTTCTATTACGAAGGTTCTATCTGGTACAGAAAGAAATTTGACTTACCGGCAGGGCAGAAAAATAAGCGTCTGTTCCTTTACTTTGGGGCTGCCAACTACCGTGCTGATGTTTACCTGAACGGGACTAAAGTCGGAACTCACACCGGTGGCTTTACCCCTTTCAACTTTGAAGTGACCGGTCTGGTCAAACCATCGGATAACTCACTGGTTGTTAAGGTTGACAACAAGAGAGTAAAGGAAGGAGTACCTACCCTGAACACCGACTGGTGGAATTACGGTGGTCTAACCCGTGATGTCAGGCTTATCGAAGTGCCTGGGACATTTATCAGGGATTATAAGCTTGACCTTAAAAAGGGTGAAGGGGATATCGTTGAGGGTTATGTGAAACTCGACGGTAAAAATTCAGCCGGCCAGGACGTCACCGTGAATATTCCCGGACTGAAGGTCGCCAAAACCTTTACCACCGGACAGGATGGAACCGCGGCTTTCCGGTTCAGTGTGAACAAACTTGTCAGGTGGTCACCCGAAAATCCCCGTCTCTATAACATTTCATTAACCATGCAATCGGATACCATGAATGACCGGATGGGTTTCAGAACCATTGAAGTCTCAGGAACCGACATCCTGCTCAACGGGAAACCTGTCTTTTTAAGAGGAATCAGTATCCACGAGGAAAATCCTGTCAGGGGAGCGAGAGCATATTCTGAGGATGATGCAAGAATGCTTCTGGGATGGGCAAAAGAACTGGGCTGTAATTTTGCCAGGCTCGCCCACTACCCTCATAATGAGCACATGGCCAGGGTTGCTGAAGAAATGGGAATCATGCTCTGGGAAGAGATCCCTGTATACTGGACCATTCAATGGAATAATAAGGAAACGTTTCAGAATGCGGAGAACCAGCTCAACGAACTGATTACCAGAGATAAAAACAGGGCTTCAGTAATTGTATGGTCTGTTGGCAACGAAACCCCGGTCAGTCCGGAACGGACAACATTCATGTCGGGTCTCATCAAGGAGGCACGCCGGCTTGACGATACCAGGCTGGTCTCGGCGGCCATGGAAGTAAATTATGAAGATTTTGACAAGAATATCCTTAAGATCACCGATCCTCTTGGAGCATTCACCGATCTTCTCAGCTTCAACGAATACCTCGGCTGGTATACCGGTCTCCCCGACAAATGCCGTGACGTTACCTTCCAGTTTGCTTACGATAAGCCGGTATTCATTTCCGAACTCGGAGGTGGTGCCCTGCAGGGATTTCACGGTGACAGCCTGACCAGGTGGACGGAAGAATTTCAGAAGTATCTGTATGAGGAACAAATCCCGATGCTTAGAAAAATTCAGCCACTCAGAGGTATGACCCCTTGGATCCTGGCTGATTTCAGATCGCCTAAACGTCCCCTGCCCTTTATCCAGGACGGGTGGAACAGAAAAGGACTGATCGGACAAAGGGGCGATAAGAAAGAAGCCTTTTACGTGTTGAGGGACTTCTATCTCTGGAAGAAAAAAGAAATGGAAAAATAAGCATACACAGCATGGCCGGAATGAGAAAATAACGAGCCTTTTCCTTATGCTGTCACAAATGTTTCACCTAACCCCAGGTGAATAAAATTTTCCTGCCAGGCTTCCTGGAAATATTTAGTGGCGGTATCACCGGTGCAATGAGAAGGTGCGATCTTCCGTATTTTCAACTCCATCAGGCGGTCAATGATACGCTTAATTTCCTTGTAATCAATGGCTTCCAGGTGGAATCCCCCTGTTATCAGTTCAAGGTCACTATCCGGGAAATGGTTCCTGGCAAAAGCTGCAATATTTTCAATACCCGGGTGTGAACAACCGGTTAACAGGTATGATTTTCCATTCCGGTTAATCATCAGGGACTGTTCCGATAAAGCCTTCCCTTTATGATTTCCCGGCAGAGGTCCCGTAGTCCAGATCTCACCCGTAATACACTGAGGAGCGGATACAGGGATGATGTCAGATCCGGGTGAAAGAACTCTGATTTGTTCTTCAATATCTGCAGGTACAAATATGGGAATCTGACGTTTGAGTTTACTGGTTATGACCGGCAAACCGTTCACATGATCCCAATGCTCATGTGAGATGACGATGGAATGCAGGCGGGTCAGATCAATTCCCGAGGCTGTAATATTTTCAAGCAGGATATTGCCGTCACTTCCGGTATCAAAGAGCACTGCTCCTTCCTCGTTCTCGATCCACATAGCAAAACCCCACGATTTCTGCAAACACGGATCTGATGAAATATTGTTAAATACAACCGTCATTGTCAGAGAATCCTGGCGCTTTGTTTCTTCATCTGTCTGCGGATCCCCTGAAAAATAATAACCGGGGGATCTTAATGTCTTATCTTCTGAATAATCCTGATTCTTCATAACCTTGTAATTTTAGCATGATTTTACCTATCAGTTCATCATGTATTCTGATTCCGAATTTAAGTGGTTTACTTTTTTTGATTTTTTAACTCTGCCACAATTCGTTGAATAGCCTCTCCCGGGCTTACAGCTTTAAATCCGAATTTCCGGCTAAATTTAGAACTGTCAAAAAAATAATCCCTGTCATACTGATAGGCCATTTCTTTAAATTCCCGCAATACCGGAACAAACAGACCTGAAATACCCATCATCCATATGGGCAAAACCTGGACTGAGGGTTTAACATCAAGTTCCTTCGCAAACAGTTCTACCCATTGTTTTCCTGTCAGCTTGGTATTATCTGTTGGCAAATGCCAGGTTTGTCCGTAGGCTTCCGGTGTATTGCCCAAAATTGCCGTTGCCCTGGCTGCATCAGGAACAAATGTGAAAGTATGTACTTTATCCAGATCGGCAAACCACATAGCTTTCTTGCCTTTTTGTAAATTTTTAGGAACAAGTTCAACCAAAACACTGTTCGAAAGGCCAATAAAATCAGCGGATCGGGCAATTAAAGCCTTAAGCTTCCCTGATTTAACCGCTTCCATAATCATCCCGACGATCTTTTCCCTCACTTTTCCCTTACGACTTGAAGGACGTACTGGCGTCTCTTCAGTCATATGTCCTATATAATTCTTATCGTAAAGGTAAACATTATCAAAAAATACTAACCATGCATTATGCCGGATACAACTGTCAATGACACTCCGGATGAATGGCGGCCATGTTTTTTCCCAGACCTTTTTTTTGTATTCAAATCCGACGGTTACGTATACAATGTTCGATCCCTCGACAGCCTTATCAAGCTGCGCTGGATCTGTTACATCAGCAGCGAATAACTCGTCCGATTCATTAATTTTGGTGGGATGACGACTGACCAGCCTTATTTTGTCCGTGTATACCAGGAGTTCTTTTGCCAGTATTGTTCCTATACCACCTCCGGAACCAATGATAGTCTGCATAGCTTCAGGATTAATGTTATGTATTATATAACATTATAATAATCCTAATGTTGAATCAGGATCCAAAAACCATGTTTTTTTGATCCTATAATGAAACTTTCATGCCAGGATTATAAATTTAGATGAGGTGGAACTAAAGAACGTGAACTTAGCGAAGCGATCTCACGACCGAAGGGAGTAACTTAGCGAAGCGATCTCACGACCGAAGGGAGTAACTTAGCGAAGCGATCTCACGACCGAAGGGAGTAACTTAGCGAAGCGATCTCACGACCGAAGGGAGTAACTTAGCGAAGCGATCTCACGACCGAAGGGAGTAACTTAGCGAAGCGATCTCACGACCGAAGGGAGTAACTTAGCGAAGCGATCTCATGAACGAAGGGAATAAAATTACGCAAAGTTCAAAAAGACTGGTGCATGGAAATTCTCCCGCTGTAGCGGGACAGGTTATGAGGCCAATAACCTAGATAAACCATTTTCTCATGAAATACCCGGGCCCGGGTACTGAAAACAGGTCTGGCGACTGAGGATAGGACAAAAAAAAGGGTTCAGGAATTAGTATATAACCTGAACCCGCGGAAAATACTTTGCCGGTAACGATGATAAAAAGAATGACTTTCTAGTGGGAGTTCCTCATCTTATTGATCTCATCGAGATGTTTCCGTTTAACCACCTCCATTTGTTCCCTGGTATGTTTTCGGTGATCTTCAAATTCCTCTTTTAGTTCGTTCAGATCCCTTTTCATCTGGACCGTAACTTTATTACTCCTTTTAAAGAGAGTGATGAAAACGGCAAGTATAGCGATCAGGCCGACAATCAGCGTCCATAGTATCCCGTTATAGAGATTCTTATGCATCCTCATGCCAAACAGGATCAGGCTGTCGCGTTCTTTAATGGCTGTTTGAAGCTGAATTCTGGTTTGCTGCAATAGGGAATTCAGCGAATCGATCCGGGAGTCTTTCTGATTTATCAGGATTTGTTTTCCAACAATATCCCCGCGCATAGATTTCACAGAGTCTGCAAAATGAGCCCTAAAAGTAAAAACCCAGGCTTTCTTAATGACTTTGTAATCCTCGTAATTGCTCGATTTATCAACCATATAATCATACTGCTCCTCAATAGTGCCCGTATTCAGTGATGGTTTTTGCTCATCATCGGTTTGGGCAGATGTCAGATTAAAGGATGAGGTAAGGAAAATAATAGTAATGAAAGCAAACAGGTGTTGACTCAACTCGCGTGGTACGTAGTTTCTCCTCTGCATATTCCTGGTTTTAGAGTTAATTAGTTTTTTAACGATGATTATGTACTAAAAATTGTTCTAAAAAAGAGAGATGAATAAAAATTTGACATACCTTTTATAATTGTGATAAAATTACATATTACTTACTGGAAGTGGTCACTTTATCCGGGGAAAATTTGCATTCACACTTCAATATTCTTTCATGAACAACATAAATTGGTGCATAACCGGCACTATATCCCGGAATTTAACGGAGCTGACATTTCTTACGTATTCATTTCTTTCATGAACTATGGGAAATAAGACAATGTTTTTTAAAACAGGTTTTATATCTTTAGGATCAAAGATTACTCATCAACACTACTCAACATGACAACCAGAAAATGGCGATCCCTTTTGTATGTACTACTCCTGGCAGTCATTGGCTCGCCAATGACATCCTGTTCCGGCGAAAGACACAAACAGGCCGGTAACAGGAATGAAGTCAGCACCCCCGACACCCTGGCTTTAATCCGCAGGATTGACTCCTTCAAAAAAGCCGGATATTCTATGACAGACCTGCATGCGCACCTGAAAGGGGGTCTTACCCTGGAAGATGTAACAAAATACTCCCAACTCACAGGAATTACTTACGGTATTGCAGCTAATTGCGGTCTTGGATTTCCAATAACCGGGGATTCTGCTCTTATGGTATATTATCATTCGCTTGACGGATATCCTTTTGCCCGCGGGATTCAGGCTGAAGGCCGGGAATGGATAAAGCTTTTCTCCCCTGATTCGGTCGCTAAATTCGACTATGCGTTTACTGATGCCATGACCTTTACAGATGATAAGGGACGTAGGACCAGACTATGGATGAAAGATGAAGTCTGGGTCGAAGATGAACAGGTATTTATGGACATGCTGGTGAACAGGATCACCGGCATTATGGAAGAAGAGCCGATCAATATTTATGTCAATGCCACTTTTATTCCCCAGGTGATCCAGCCCAGGTACGATGAACTTTGGACACCCGAAAGAATGGACAAAGTCATATCTGCAGCCGTAAAAAATCATATCGCCATCGAAATCGGAGCCAGGTATAAAATACCTTCAGCCACGTTTATTAAAAGAGCTAAAGCCGCCGGGGTGAAATTCACAATGGGAACCAACAATGGGGATAAAAACCTTGGTTTTCTTGAATACTGCATGGACATGATCGAACAGTGCGGATTAAGACCGGATGACTTTTACACGGTAAGCCAAAAAGACTGAAGCTGGAATATTGACCAAATCCTGAGAAATAGTCCCGGGGAATAATATTGCTGAAAAAACACCTGTATTGATGGCATTATGATAAATATTGCCGTCTAAAATACTGTAGGAGGAAGAATAAAGAGAGAATACAGCGAGGATAAAAGCCAGCAGAGTCGCCAGCCTGCTCTTTTTGAAATCCATCGTTTACAGAATTAAGTATGGCTGATAAGATTTAGTAAGGCTGATATAAAATTCATTCAGACTTAACTAAATATTCAACCGGCAAACTTCATCCTGTACCTTGTCTTCACCTTGCCTTCGGAGATTTTCCTGATCCGGCCGTTAATCATCCGTTTTTTTAAAGGTGAAAGGTAATCGGAAAAGAGTTTTCCTTCGAGGTGATCATATTCATGCTGAATGATCCTGGATGTTTTCCCGCTGAATTCCCTGGTCTGTAATTCAAAATTCCGGTCGTAATACTTAATTTTAATCGACAGCGGTCTTTCCACTTCATCCCATATTCCGGGGATACTCAGACAGCCTTCCGCGTCTGTCCATACTTCTTCAGATCTGAAGGTTATCACCGGGTTGATAAAGGTCTCAGTGATACCTTTATCTCCGATAAACCATTCTCTTTCCTCTTCATCAAGGTATTCGTAAGTGCTTTTACTATCAACGATAAATATACGGATTGCCTCGCCGATTTGCGGAGCTGCCAGGCCGACTCCATCGGCGGCATATAAAGTATCCCAAAGGTTATCGATCAGGGTTTTGATTCCTGCCTGCCCCGGACCGACCTCCGTACATCTGGTTCTTAATACTTTGTTTCCAACTGAAACTACGGGTAATATCATCAGGTAATCACTTAATTCTGTTTCAATATAAACCAGCTGAATAACAGCGTTTTCAAAAATGCAAAAATAGTCTTTTTTATGAATAACCCGAAAATAATCTGACAGCTGCTTCACTTGACGCGACAAAATATACCGGTCCTCGACGGTTTGATTCCGAGATAAAATTCTTCAGGCTTTTGCTGGGATAGATTGAAAAATCACCGACAATCGCCAATTTCAAACGGTAGGTCGAAAATTTCTGTAAAATCTCACCTGCTATGGTTGTGCTCAAATCGAAGAATCCGGGAACCAGGTGCGAGTCCCTGAGGATGATATTTTCTGCTCCCACATTACCTGCTTCAGCGATAAGATCAAGAGCACTGTCTGTATCAGTGATCAGAATATCATCGGAGATGAGTTCAGCCGTAAGCGAGGGCCGTGTATCATGCATTCTGAATTGCATTACCTCTGTTTTATGTGTCAATGGGCATTCGTTATTTCATGTCTCATACTTCAACATCTTCACTCATACCCACATTTTTACGTAATTCATGAAAGTAATCCCTGAGCCCCCGGGTATTCCTCTCCCTGATCAGTTCAATAAGTGACGTCAGACTGTCCCTGGTTTTTTCAACCTGCTCGAGGCTGAAGGGACTGAGCAGTATTTCCGATAACAGGAAATCATCCTCAGACAGCAGTCCTTTGGCTATTTCCAGGTGTTTCTTGAATGTGGTACCAGGGGCTTCCTGTGTCTTCATGCAGGAAGCAAAAACCAGGGTTGACGAGAATGGTATCGACAGTGAGTAAGCGATGGTCCTGTCATGTTGCTCAAAGGTATATTCGTGGATCTTCAGCTTATGGGAGCCATAGAAGTTCCTGAAAAATTCCTTTCCTTCCTCATCTGATTCCTTTATGATAATGGCATTTTCATCACCCAGATTTTTTACATTGGCAAAGGTCGGCCCAAACATGGGATGTGTGGACACAAACCTGCGGCCGGCTTGCTTGTAAAATTTTGCCAGTCCGTTCTTTACCGAAGTGATATCGGCAAGGATGCAGTTTTCATCGAGATATGGCACCATCTCTTCAAAGACCTTAACCGTATTTTCGAGGCTTACGGCATTGATCAGCATATCGGGCTGGAATTCAAAGAGTTCCTCATAATAGAGAAACTTCCTTGAATTGAAAAAGTATTTGAGTTTTTTTCTGTCAGCATCATATACTCCGACTTCATAATCCAGACAGAGAGATTCAACGAACCAGGAGCCCATGTTACCGGCTCCGACAACGGCAATTCTCATAGTTGTTCAGTTTTCCTGTTTATAAATCCTGTTTATTTTACCTTCAAGCATTAACAGATCTGCCAGCACAATGGCAGCACCTCCCTCGATAACGGGCGGGACACGCAGGGCAATGCATTTATCGTGCCGGCCTTCCACTTTCAGTTCTTCGATCTTACCCGTTTTCAGATTTATGGTATTCTGGGGCTGAGAAGTACTGCTCGTAGGCTTAACGGCAATCCTGAAAACGATATCATTGCCGTTGGTTATACCGCCGTTGATTCCTCCTGCATAATTTGTTTCTGTCGTACCTTTATCCGAGATAATATTATCATTATGTTCACGACCACGCATTTGTGCTGCCCTGAATCCGGATCCGAACTCGATACCTTTGATGGCGGGAATGGCAAATGCGATGTGTGCAAGCAGAGACTCAGCCGAATCAAAGAACGGTTCTCCCAGTCCGACAGGTACATTGCGTACGGTGCATTCAACGATCCCCCCTATCGATTCATTCTCCCTGATGGCGTTTTCCACAGCCATTTCTATATCCCGGATACCACCGGCTTCGATAAGCCTGGCTTCAACGATTAACGGGCTGATGATCTTTTTGGCGATGACACCGGCTGCGACGAGACCCAGCGTAAGCCTGCCCGAAAAATGCCCGCCACCCCTGTAATCTTCAAAGCCTCCGAATTTTCTGGATGCCACAAAATCGGCATGACCAGGCCTCGGAATATCCCTGAATCTGCCGTAATCGCTCGAGCGGGTATTTGAATTTTCAAACTGGATGTTCAGTGGGGCTCCGGTAGTCAGATCATTGAAGACCCCGCTCATAAAGTGGGGGATATCAAATTCCTTGCGTGGTGTGGTTCCTTTGGTTCCCCCTCTCCTCCTTTCAAGGTCGGTCTCAAAATCAGATCCTTTAAGGGGTATGCCGGCAGGACAGCCATCGACGATGACGCCCACGGAGTTACCATGGGATTCACCATAAACAGACACACGGAATAAACGGCCAAAAGAATTCATTTCAGTTGATTTTCAATATGTTGTATATTTCAGTCAGTTCTTTTACAGTGAGTTGACCGGGAGCGGTGGCTTCACCGGCCGATGAAGAAGCAAAGGTAAATTCGGCTCCCAGCGGGACAGATGCCACCCTTGTAATCAAACCCTTATCTCCCATTCCAAGAATAACTTTCCGGCCTTTCTTCCTGTATAAACCAAGAAGATTCGCAATATCTTTATCCTCACTGACCATGGTAGCAATTTTTGCCACGGTTGCACCTTTTCGGTAGCATGATTCCAAAATCGATTCCAATTCCCCGGCAGAGGGCGTATTTTCGTAATTATGATATGAGATAATCAGATCATGGTTATATTTCAGGGTCAGATCTTTTATTTTATCCAAAAAGGCCTCATCGTTCTCCATCTCCACATCGGCGTAAGAGGCACCATGCTCCAGTGCAAAAGAAAACAGGTCAAGCCGTTCGTTCATCGCTCAGAAAACCCGGACGGCAGGTAATAATACTTCGGTTCGCCGTTCCGGTCAATGAAGCTATTTCCGGAAAAGTAAACCGGGCCAGGTCCTGCCTTATCTCGATCATCTGAGAATCACGGGCAAGGATGAGTGCGCTCTCAAAATCAATATTCCCGATACTAATACAGATCATTCAAAACAGGTTTTAATTCATTAACCGGGATACTTCTGACCACGGCTTTCCCGATGTCTTCCAAAAGGATAAACTGCAGATCCTCTCCTTTTCGTTTCTTGTCATTGCGCATAATATCCGCCATGGCAGAAAGATCCGCTTTCATTTCAACCGGGAGTCCTGCAGCCATGATAAGCTGTTTAAGCCCGGCAACCTTTTCTTCCGCTATCATGCCGAGGTTAACCGATAGTTTTCCTGCCATCATCATCCCAATTGCTACGGCTTCTCCATGACTTATATGGTACATTTTTTCCAGGGCATGTCCAAAGGTATGTCCAAAATTTAAAAGTTTACGCTCCCCCTTCTCCGTTTCGTCCGATTCAACGATGCTGACTTTTGTAAGGACCGATTCATAAATCAGTTTGCCAAGTATATTCATATCAGCCGCTACGGCTTCATGCATATGCTCCTGAAGATACGGGTAAAGGTCGGCTCTGCGGATAGCGGCATACTTGATGATCTCTGCAAATCCGCCGGTAAATTCCCGCCTGGGCAGGGTCTCCAGAAGACCCGTGTCACATAGTACAAAAGCTGGCTGGCGGATGACACCGATCATATTTTTATAACCCTCATAATTCAGTCCGTTTTTTCCTCCAATGGAGGCATCAACCTGTCCCAGCAGTGTTGATGAAACGAAGCCAAACTTCAGTCCCCTCAGGTAGGTAGAAGCGATATAGCCGGTCAGATCCGTAGCGATTCCGCCTCCGATTCCGACAATAGTCCATGACCTGTCCACTTCATGATGTATGAGATCCCCATAAATCCTGGCAGCATTTTCAAGCGTTTTGTTACCCTCACCAGAACCGGCATTAATAACCTGGAAGCCTTCAAACTTTTCTTCATGAAGCCTCAGCACATTTTCATCGACGATAAGGATTGTACTTTTCGGAGAACAAACCTGCCTGAGTTCTTCAAGCCTGCCAGGTACGGAGATCACTGAAATCCCGGTGTCTGTTTTAAGTTTTACTGTCGGCATCGATGGTTTCTTCTTTAGTGTTCATCACAACAGTTTGATGATTGATTGATTCCTGGTGAATAGTCCTGAAAATTTTCATAATGAACTCTTCACTGAGACCTTTACGGCTTCCAAGACTGACCCTCTTTTTCAGGATGTCATCCCAACGTTTGGTCTGAAGGATCGTCAGATTATTGACTTTCTTCTGCCGGCCGATTTCTTCAGAGACCTTCATTCTTTTTTCGAAAATATTTAACAATTTGTCATCCAGCTTATCAATCTGCTCCCGGAGTTCAGCCAGTGTGAGTGCGGCCTGGAAACCGGCGTCAGGATCTCTCAGAACCAGCCGGGCAAGCAGTTCGCCAAGAGTTGCAGGGGTGATCTGTTGTTTTGCATCACTGAGAGCCTTGTCGGGGTTGATATGAGACTCGATGATCAGTCCGTCGAAGTTCAGGTCCATGGCTTTCTGGGACACATCAAACAAAAGATGCCTGTTACCACAGATATGGCTTGGATCGGTGATGATCGGCAGGTTGGGTATTCTCCTTCTTAACTCGATCGGGATCTGCCATTGCGGATCGTTCCTGAACAGATTTTTATCATATACTGAAAAGCCCCGGTGAATCGCCATTATTTGACGGATGCCGGCATTATTAATCCGTTCCAGTGCTCCGATCCACAATTCGACATCGGGGTTTACCGGATTTTTTACGAGCACAGGAATATCAACACCCTTAAGGGCATCAGCGATATCCTGAACGGCAAATGGATTTGCGGTTGTCCGGGCACCGATCCATAAAATATCGACCCCGTTCTTAAGGGCTTCATATACGTGTTTTACATTAGCCACTTCCGTGGATGTCAACATTCCTGTCTGCTCCTTTACTGTCCTGAGCCATTTTAATCCTTCACTCCCTACCCCTTCAAATGCGTTGGGTCTGGTACGGGGTTTCCAGATTCCGGCTCTGAAAATTTTTATTCCGCGTTCTGCCAGTTCAATTGCAGTGGAAAGTACCTGCTCTTCCGTCTCTGCACTGCAGGGACCGGCAATTACTATGGGCCTTTTCATACATTCTCCACAAAGGTTTAAAGGCTCAATATCCAAATTAATTCCCATATCCTTAAATTTTATTCCATGATTGATTTTCCTTTTTCATATTCACCCAGGATACCAAGTTCGCTGGTAAACGGGCTTATAGCATCTATAGATTTCCTGTACCAGTCGTAATCATCAAACATCAGGTCGATGTAGAACTGATACTCCCAGTCCTTTCCCATGATTGGCATGGATTGTATTTTGGTCAGGTTAATATCGTAGTAGGATAATATCGAGAGGATCTTGGACAGCGAGCCGGTTTTATGCGCCAGGGCAAAATGGATGGAGGCCTTGTTAACATTCGACTCATACTTATCCGTGTCATCATTATTTTCCTTTAAGATCAGAAACCGGGTGTAGTTCATCTTGTTGGTCTCAATCCCTGTTGCAAGAATTTCAAGATCGTACTTCTTTGCAGCAAGTCCGCTTGCGATGGCTCCGATACCCATAAGCCCCTGCTCCTTTATATCCCTGGCGGAAAGGGCTGTGTCCAGACTTTCAATAAGTCTGATCTTCGGATACTGATCGAAAAACATCTGGCACTGGAGGATTGCCATGGGGTGTGAGTAAACTTCACTAATATCAGTGATCTTTTGTCCGGGCAGGGCTACCAGGTTTTGCCTGATCCTCAGATAAATCTCACCAATGATCTTCATGTGTGAGTCTTTGATGAGGGTATAATTAGGAAGAATACTTCCTGCCAGGCTGTTCTCGATCGCCATGATACCATAATCGACCTGATGCTTTTTTAAGGGATTTCATCAGGTCCTTAAACGTATTTCGCGGCAGGATCTCAACATTCTCATCCCCGAAATAATGGAGGGCAGCAATCTCATGAAAAGCACCATAGCCACCCTGGATGGCGATCCGCTTAATTTGTTTTTTTGTCTCGGTATCCATGGTCTGTTAAACTAAGAAAGGCCCCGGTATGAACCGGGGCCTTTCTGATTTTATATTTTGCATACAACAACAGGCATCCCGGCGGGTTAATTCCCGATAAAAAAGAAAAAGTAATAATACCAGGTCTGGTTGTTATCTGACTGCTTCATATTTAAAAAAAATTACCCGGTGACCTGACCGGGATAAGATATTAAGATAATATATTCCCGATCTCTGTTTAGAGAAGAGCAAAATAAAAATAAAAATATTTGCGGCTCCGGGACATTGTTTTACATATTTTCAACAAAATAAAGCATTATGGTTAATAATTGCAAGCGTTTCAACAAAAATAACACTGAATTAACGGAATATTTTACTTGCATGAATCAGGTCAGGCCTATGGGAAGGCAAACCTGCACTGAATAACTTTTTTAATTTTCTAACAGAACTGCCGTCTCATTTTTAGTATTTTTAGGGCACGAAAGCTCTGCAAACATGAGAAAAAAAGAACGTTTCGAAAAAGTCCTCACCTGGTTTGAGGAAAACATGACTATTGCGGAAACCGAGTTAAGGTATACCAAACCTTACGAACTGCTGGTAGCTGTTATCCTTTCCGCACAGTGTACTGATAAAAGGGTTAACCTGATCACACCTGCACTTTTCAGACGGTTTCCCGATGCAGAGGCCCTGGCGTCTTCACCGGCCGGGGAAATCCTTGAATACATCAAATCCTGTTCCTACCCGAATAGTAAAGCACGTCATTTATCGGGGATGGCCAGAATGCTCGTGGATGACTTTAAAGGAGAAGTACCCTCCGACATTATCCAGCTTCAGAAGTTGCCCGGGGTGGGCCGTAAAACAGCCAATGTCATTGCTTCCGTGGTATTTGATTTACCTGCACTAGCAGTTGACACCCATGTTTTCAGGGTTTCAAAACGTCTGGGCCTCACCACCAATGCCAGAACACCGCTGGAAACGGAACGTCAGTTGCTGCGTTACATCCCGGTAAGTATCGTCCCTAAAGCACATCACTGGCTATTACTGCATGGTCGTTATATTTGTCAGGCCAGAAAACCAAAATGCGATATATGCGGTTTGACTGATTACTGCAAATATTACCAGGAACTTTTGAAGAAGATCTGAACGGACCGCTGTAAGGGCATCAGGTGATGAAGCAGAGAAGCGAAGCCGGAAGATTCGCCCTTCCCTGGAATTTTAGAGTCATAGTACCGGGTCGGAGAAAACAGCTTCACATTTTAAAGTATATTTGTACTGATCAAACCGACGATAAATCTGGAATTGCCGGGACCTGATCCTTTCATTTGGAAACCTTAGTATTCACGAGAAATACATCTGAAATGAATCCTGTTTATCTGGATTACAATGCCACCACGCCGATTGATGCAGAGGTTGCCGATTATATGATTCCCTTTCTCAGGGAACATTTCGGAAATCCTTCAAGCACTCACCAGTATGGGATTGCAACGAGGAAGGCAGTGGAAGAAGCACGGCAAAAGGTTGCATCTATTGCTGGGCTGCAGGCCGGCGGAAGTGATATTTACAAGCGGCGGAACAGAATCGAATAATCTTGCCATTACAGGAATGGCCTATGCCCTAAAAGATAAGGGTAATCATATCATCACATCGAAAATAGAGCATCCGGCGGTTCTTGAAGTATGCCGTAAGCTTGAAAAAGAAGGATACGAGGTCACTTATCTCGATGTAGATGAAAAAGGCCGTGTCGTACCTGAGGACCTCAGAGCTGCCTTAAGGCCTTCGACGATACTCGTCAGTATTATGCATGCCAATAATGAAGTGGGCACCATTCAGCCTATCCGGGAGATATCTTCCATCCTTAAAAACAGGGATATTGTTTTTCATTCCGATGCCGCGCAATCAGCCGGAAAGATCGAAGTGAAGGTTAATGACCTGGGTGTGGATCTGCTTTCTCTCGCCGGGCATAAATTTTATGCTCCGAAAGGGATCGGAGCCTTGTTTATCAGGGAGGGCTTAATACCGATGAAGCTCATGGAAGGAGCTAACCATGAACAGAACATTCGCCCGGGCACCGAAAACGTGCTTGAGATCGCGGGTATTGGAAAAGCGGCTGAGGTAGCACAACGGGATCTCGGGAAAAATGCCGCAGGCATGAAAAGGTCAAGGGACAAATTATTTGAAGCCATCATGAAACAGTATCCTGAGGCAGTCAGAAATGGCGATCCGGAGCATTGTCTGCCGAATACTCTCAGTATAGGCTTTCCTGATATCGATGCCACAACCCTCCTTTCAGAGCTTACTACCGTTGCCGCGTCTGCCGGTGCCGCCTGTCACGCCGATGAAATTACCATATCCCACGTTCTCCTTGCAATGCGTATCCCAACCGGCAGAGCCATGGGGACCATACGCCTTTCCACAGGAAAACACACCACTGATGAGGAGGTCAGAAAGGCTGCCACTGCCATCTGTGAGGTTGCCTTACGTTTAAGTCCGAAAGATGAATCATCCGTACTTTCTTCCCATGATCCCGACGTTTATAAGCTGACCCGCTATACCCATGGACTGGGTTGTGCCTGTAAGATGTCTCCCAGAATCCTGGAAGAAATACTCAGAAATATACCCATGCCGGTGCACCCCGATATCCTTGTTGGGGCGAATACATCGGATGATGCAGCCGTTTACAGAATAAACAGCGAAACGGCTATTGTACAGACCGTTGATTTTTTTACTCCTGTTCTGGATGATCCTTTCCAGTTTGGTGCTGTCGCTGCCTCAAACGCGCTCAGCGACATCTACGCCATGGGGGCAAAACCCCTGTTTGCACTTAATATCGTGGCTTTCCCCAATCTGAGACTTCCCCTGGAAATTCTTAAAAAGATCCTCGACGGCGCTAATGAAGTCGCCTCTGAAGCCGGCATTTTTATACTTGGCGGGCATACCATTGAAGACAATGAACCGAAGTTTGGAATGGTCGTGACCGGAGTGGTTCATCCGGACAAAATACTTAGAAATTCAACAGCCCTTCCGGGAGATGATCTTATCCTGACTAAAAGCCTGGGAACCGGCGTGCTGAGTACAGCACTGAAACGCGGCCTTATTGATAACAAGACAGCGGACCTGCTCTATCAAAGTATGCGAACACTTAACAAAACCGCTGCGCTGATTAATCAAAAATTCAAGGTGAATGCGTGCACCGATGTCAGCGGTTTCGGTCTCCTCGGACATCTCAGGGAAATGTGCGTGGCTTCGTCTACCGGTGCGGAAATTTTCGCGGGAAAAATACCTTTACTGGAAGAATCCTATGCCCTGGCTACTCAGGGAATCATTCCGGGCGGTACTCAAAATAACCTGTCGTGGCTAAGTGACTCCCTGGAATGGCACAAACGGATACCCCAGCCGCTGAAAGTGCTGCTCGCCGATGCACAGACTTCAGGAGGCCTGCTCATCTCTGTTCCCGGCGGACAATCACAACCGCTCCTCGATGAATTGCATTCTGCCGGAATCACCGATGCCCGGATCATAGGCAAAATGATCCCGATGCCAAAACACGGCGTCATCAGAATCATCCAGTAGATAATTTTTTAAAAAAAATCAAGAATACCAGGTTTGAATACTATTTAATGTTATTTTTGTATTATCTGAATGTTAATTTAATGTTAACACATTCCGGAAACATTGACCAGCGGCGAACCCAGGGTTCAATATTTACGGATTCTGAATAATACAAAAGCAATGAAGAAAGTAACCGTAACATTCATTCTGTTGGGTCTGGCAGTATTAAGCCAGGCACAAATTTTCGAAGGAACAGATGGCAGATACTACGCCGACAATAATACACTTTACACCGGAAGCTACCAGGAATATTACCAGGACGGAAATACCCGGATGGTAATGAATCTGACCAACGGGGTTGCTGATGGTAAGATGATGCTTTTTTATCAAAACGGTACGGTAAAGGAGACCCGTTCCTATAAATCCGGGAAATTCGACGGGATTTGGACAACCTTCAATAATAAAGGAGTGAAAGTAGCCCAGGCCAGCTATACCAACAATGTGAAAAACGGCAGGTGGTTAATCTGGGATGATAACGGAAGGTTGCGCTATGAAATGGAATATTCGATGGGGGTTAAATCCGGGACCTGGAAAGAATGGGATGAACATGGAACACTCCTGAACGAGAAACACTGTGGATGAAGCCCTCTCCGGGCCAATCTATTTGAAGGGACCTTAGCTGCCTGACAAGGCAGTTTCTTTTTGAATTACCGGGATAAACAGGTTTTTGACACCCCTGAGCTGATTTATGTGATTTCGCCCGGATGAAAAACAACTTTTTATTTCAGATTACGTAAACAGACCATCGTTATATGGGCCTGACTGGTTTAGAATCGGCTTTTCAGAAGGAGTATTATACTCTGAAATTTCCGGCAAAACTCAGTGTTCATGGAACTTTCAGTAAATTTTGTTTTTTAAAAAAAAGTATTAATTTTATTCAGTGAAATAAAAGCATTCAGAATCAGAAAAATAAAAGAGGATCTTTATGAATATTAAAACTTTGGATAAACCTGTTAATTTTATCCTTCTATTGGTTTTCCTCGTATTCAGTCTTAGTAGTTGTAGATCTGACAAGGACAAGAAGAACAAGGAAAGTGCGAATTCTGAGATTTCAGATGATTTTAATACTGAACTGGATGATGACCTCGTTGACAAGATCAACACGGCCAAAAGAATATTCTATTCGCTCCCCTCCCCTCTTGAAACCGCCATGTTGATAAAATCTGCAGGAGCAACATACGATGAAACGCTTCTGAATCCCGTCTCAAATGCTGCCAAATACAGTACGAATCTAAAGATGGCCCTGAATCTTGGCATTTACAGTACCGATCTGAGTTATGCCAGTTTATTTGATCAAACCCAGGCTACCCTGAATTATATTAATGCAGCGAAAAAAATGGCTGACGGACTTGAGATCCTTGATGCCATTGATGAGCAGACCATTTCCAGACTCGAAGAAAATATTAACAACAGGGATGTCATCATCGACATTATCTCTGAAACCCTGCTTAATTCAAGTTCATTTCTCGAAGACAGGGGACTCCAGTCAACTTCAGCCATCATCCTTGTCGGTGGTTGGATTGAGGGCCTGTACATTGCCTCAAATCTTGTAGCACCTGATGCTGACTTGAAACATAACAAACTGGTTGAAAGGATCGTGGATCAGAAACTCTCACTCAGTATTGTGATCAACCTTCTTGAAAATAACAAGGAAAGCGTTGAAGTACAATCCGTACTTAAAGATATTGAATCACTGAAATCCATTTTTGACCAGATAAAGATCAAGCAATCTGAGATTACTGCTGTTGAGGATCCGAAGACGAATGTCACTACGCTGAAATCCGAATCTGAAATCACAATTACGAGGGAAATTCTCAACAATCTGAAAAAACAGATTGCCGCAATCAGGACAAGATATATTTCATAAATATCAAATATCTTCATTATGAAAAGAAGTTTGTTTGTCAGCATCATACTATTCGTTTTTCTTTTCTCGCCCTTCAGGGCAGACGCCCAGTGCAAACAATTCGCCAAAAATACGTGTAAAGTTGGATTAGCACCCTATCAGCATGACGGTAACTATCACGCCGCCGTTCTTCTTGAAGGTGAGGAAGCTGAATTGTATAAGACTTTTTATTCCGATACCGAATACCGGATAGGCGTTTGTGGTGCCAATAATCTTGGTCCGATTGAATTCAGTGTGATCGACGGAAGCGGTAAAGTCCTTTACGACAATAAATTCAAGGATTATGAATGGAAATGGGACTTCAAACTTGACGCCAGCCAGCAATTGAAAATTGTTGTGAAGGTACCTGTGACGGACAGCCTCGCTGAAGAACCCAAGGAAGGTTGTGTGGCTATCATGTTCGGTTTCAAGGAACAGTAAAAGTATAAACCCAAGCTCTGAGCCTATGAAGTTTTTTCATAGGCTTTTTTGTACAAAAAAATGGTTATGAAAAAGATCATATCTATCCTGGTTATCATGATTACCGCCGCAACTTTAACATCCTGTGATGAGTTGCTAAAAACCGTTTCATCTCTTCCTGCCCAATCTTCTCCGGGTCTTTCATCCTCCGACATCGTGGAAGGGTTGAAAACTGCACTGAGAGTCGGAACGGATACGTCGGTAGCCGTAACCTCCAGGATTAATGGCTACTATAAGGATGATATTATTAAGATCTTACTCCCTCCCGAAGCTGATATCATCTATAAAAACAAGAACAGTGTTCTATTCAGGGCAACCGGGCTCGACCGAAAAATCGAAGATGCGGTAATGGCACTGAACAGGGCTGCCGAGGATGCCGCAGGAGAAGCAGGACCGATCTTCAGGGACGCCATCATGAGTTTGACCATTACAGACGGGCTTTCAATCCTGAAGGGCAAAAATCCTGCTGCTCCGTCAAATAGTTCTGCTTTTGATTCGACTGCTGCTACCGAATATCTGAAAAGCACCACATATAACCGGCTTCGTGACGCGTTTGCCCCAAAGATCAATGCATCCCTGAATAAGAAACTTGTTGGAAATTACAGCCCTAATCAGGTTTGGGAGAGGCTTACTTCCGGGTATAACGGAGTTGCTGAAAAATCACTCGGACTGATTGAGCCGATGCAGAATACAGACCTGGGTGCCTGGGTTACATCCAGGGCACTTGACGGACTGTTTTATAAGGTGGGCAGGGAAGAAATCGAGATCCGCAGAGATCCTCTGGCCTGGGCAAAAAGTTCAGTTGGAGGGATTCTGAAAAAAGTTTTTGGCTCAAAATAGTGCGGAAATTTCAAAACCCTACAACAACAACTTTCTTTTCAGAAATTTCCCGGTAAAGGTGTTACCGTTTTTCGCCAGATTCTCTGGTGTGCCTTCAAAAACAATTTCCCCGCCTTGCTCTCCACCTTCGGGTCCAAGATCAATAATCCAATCGGCGGATTTGATTATTTCGAGGTTATGTTCAATGACCAGGATGCTGTGTCCCCTTTTTATCAATGCGTTAAATGCATCCAGGAGTTTGTTGATATCATGGAAATGAAGGCCGGTTGTCGGTTCATCGAAAATGAAGAACATGGATTCCTTTGATCCTTCTTTGGAAAGGAAGTAGGCAAGTTTCACCCGCTGGCTTTCACCCCCGCTGAGTGTACTCGATGACTGACCCAGTTTAACATAGCCAAGGCCAACATCCTGGAGTGGCTGTAGTTTGCTGACAATACGCTTTTCTGTCCCCGATGTCTTTTCACCAAAAAAGTCGATGGCCTCGTTGACCGTCATTTCCAGTACATCATAGATATTTTTCCCACGATATTTCACTTCCAGAATTTCATCCTTAAACCGGTGACCTTTGCAGCTTTCGCATAACAGGTATACATCAGCCATAAATTGCATTTCCACTTTGATAGTGCCTTCTCCCTGACATTCTTCACAACGACCACCGTCAATATTAAAAGAGAAATGACTTGGAGTGAATCCGTTTTGTTTTGAAGCCTGTTGGTCGGCAAAAAGTTTACGGACTTCATCATATGCCTTGATGTATGTCACCGGGTTGGATCTGGAAGATTTACCAATGGGGTTCTGATCGACAAATTCAACACCCTTTATCAGGTCTATATCTCCTTCCAGGAAATCAAATTTACCAGTTTTATCTCCTGCCCCGTTTATCCGTTTGTTGAGCGCAGGGTAAAGGATTGAACTCACCAGTGAGGATTTACCCGAACCACTCACACCGGTTACAGCCGTCATTACATTCAGCGGAATTTTGACTTTCAGGTTTTTCAGGTTATTTTCCCTGGCACCAATGATCTCGATATAATTAGAGGATTTTCTCCTTGTTTGGGGAAGCGGGATCTGCCGTTTCCCGGTAAGGTACTCTGCCGTTATGCTTTTGGTGTCCTTTTCAAGCTGTTTATGATCACCATGGAAAACCACCTCTCCGCCAAGTCTGCCCGCACCGGGACCGATATCAATGATCATATCTGCAGCCCTGATGATCTCCTCATCGTGTTCAACAACTACCACGGTGTTACCCAAATCCCTTAGCTCTTTTAAAACTTTAATCAGAAGACCTGTATCCCGGGGATGCAGTCCGATGCTTGGCTCGTCGAGGATGTACAATGAACCAACCAGGCTACTGCCAAGGGAGGTCGCAAGGTTAATCCTTTGCGATTCTCCACCTGAAAGTGTTGAGGACAAACGGTTGATGGTGAGGTAGCCAAGACCCACGTTGATCAGGAAGTGCAGCCGGTTCCGTATCTCAAGCAATAGTCGGCCGGCAATTTTTTCTTCCTTTTCCGTCAGCCGGAGACCGTCAAAAAAGTCGATCAGGCGTAGTACCGGAAGGTTGACGAGGTCGGTGATGGCTTTACCACCCACCTTCACCCATGAAGCTTCCTTTTTCAGTCTGGTGCCGTGACATTCATAACAGGTTGTTTTTCCCCGGTATCGCGACAGCATGACCCTGTACTGGATTTTATATTTTTTCTCCTCAAGATAGGCAAAGAAATCGTTCAGCCCTTTGAAATAACTGTTTCCGGTCCAAATCAACTCCCGTTGGTCATCGGTCAGCTTATAATAAGGTTTGTGTACAGGAAAGTCAAATTTATCGGCACTATAGATGAGCTTTTCCTTCCATTTCGACATTTTTTCACCTTTCCAGCACACAATGGCATCCTCATAAACAGATAGACTTTTATTCGGAATGACCAGGTCCTCATCGATACCGATCACCTTTCCGTATCCTTCACAAACAGGGCAGGCTCCTACCGGATTATTGAAACTGAAGATATGTTCGTTCGGTTCTTCAAACTCAATACCATCGGCTTCATAGCGATCAGAAAATTCGGTATATTTTTTTTCATCGGCTTTCTTCAGACGGCAAACTCCTTTTCCGATACTGAAAGCCGTTTGTACAGAATCCCCAAAACGTGTTATCTCATCTTCATCATCGCTGACAATGATCCGGTCAATAACCAGGTTCTGCCCGGGCGTCCGTTCTACCAGCGCTTTATCTTTAAGGATGTCCTCAACAGACTGAATTTCATTATCGATCTCGATCCGGGTAATCCCCTGTTTGAAAAACAACTCAAGCTGATAGTCTACAGTAGAACCATCACAACACAGAAACGGTGTAAGAATAAGCATCCTCTCTCCACGGTTATTCTTCAGTATAGCGTTCACAACATCTGTCACCGAGTGCCTTTTAACCTCTTTACCTGATACCGGAGAAAAAGTTTTACCTATTCTGGCAAACAAAAGTTTCAAATAATCGTATATCTCAGTCGATGTTCCAACGGTTGATCTGGGATTACGGGAATTCACTTTTTGTTCGATAGCTACGGCAGGCGGAATGCCATGTATATAATCAACATCCGGTTTGTCAATCCGGCCAAGGAACTGACGGGCATAAGCCGAGAGGCTTTCAACATAACGACGCTGACCTTCGGCATAAAGTGTGTCAAAAGCGAGAGAGGATTTACCGGATCCCGAGAGACCTGTAATCACAATTAGTCTGTCACGTGGAATGGTAACATCAATATTTTTAAGATTATGAACCCTGGCACCTTTGATAAATATAGTATTCCCGATGGTATCTTTAATTTCTGGCATAAAAATTGTTCTTTCTTTTATCCTAAAAAAGCTTTATTTAACAATAATTAACAGCATTCAAAAGTAATATTTTTTGCAGAAAGAAAATTTTAAACTATTTTCGAACTCTTTCCAAATTCTGATCAATAAAAAAGGAGGATTGCCTATAGCCGAACATCTACTCTGGTAAACCAAATAGAGGAGGTAGTTTTGAAAGCAAATAGTAAAACTGATTACGAACTCGTACAGGAGTTCGTAAGTGGCAGGCAATCTAGTATTGAAATCCTGATCAATCGCCATAAAAACAGAGTATTTACCTATATCATGCTCGTGGTAAAGAACGAGCAACTTGCAGAGGATATTTTCCAGGATACCTTTATTAAGGTTATTCATTCTCTGCAGGAAGGAAAGTACAAGGATAATGGCAGGTTCCTCTCCTGGGTGATTCGTATCGCCCACAATCTTGTCATCGATCATTTCCGGAAGGAAAAACAGCTCAATACGCTGTCCAATGATGATTTTGAAATGGATATTTTCAATTCGAGAAAAATGTCCGATAAAAATGTTGAGGACCACCTTATCCAGGAGCAAATTCATCTTGACATCCGTAAACTGATCGAAGAATTGCCGGAGGACCAGAAAGAAGTCATACTTCTCAGGCACTACGGCGGATTAAGCTTTAAAGAAATCGCAGACCAGACAAATGTCAGCATTAACACTGCTTTAGGCAGAATGCGTTATGCCCTGATAAACTTAAGGAAGCTGATATCCAAACACAATATTTCACTTACCATACAGTAAAAAAATTCTGGCAAAACAATAAAGTGTTTTTTTTAATCGTTTGATATTCATCTCACGATTATAAAAAACACTTTTGCCTATGGTAAAAATCTCTACACTTTTCTTTTGTTACAACAATTTTGATTCGGAGTTTAACCTGTATACCATAAAAGATCTCGATGAACCAGAGGGCTTGTATACAAAGGAATTAAGGAATATCTTTGAGAGAATCAATTATTCTCCTTCAAAGAAAGTCATCAGAAGAATACTTGAGAAAATCTGATGGTAAAAGTTCGCTTATCGAATATAAGGCTGCCCTCTTCACGAAGGCAGCCTTTTTTGTAAGGTATTGTGCTATCGATTTCGTTTCAGACACATCCTGTCACTTATGATTTGTGCTGCTACAACGCCTGCAGTTTCTGTCCTCAGCCGGCTCATTCCAAGTGTAACGGGTAGAAAACCGCTCTCAATGGAATGCTCTACCTCTTTGGAAGTGAAATCACCTTCAGGTCCGATAAGGACCAGGTAGTTGTCACCTTTACTCTCTGCAAGAAGTAAGTCAGTACGCATTCTGTCTTCCATACAGTGAGCGATAAAACAGCCAACACTCTCAAAATCGTTCTCAAGGAAATCATCCAGTGTGACCATCGGTTTCAATTCAGGTTTCAATGCCTTTAATGATTGTTTCATGGCTGACACCAGAACATTTTCAAGTCGGTCGGGACGGAGTTTCCTGCGCTCGGATCTCTGACACAATAAAGGAGTGATGGTATCGATGCCAATTTCCGTCGCTTTTTCCAGGAACCATTCAAATCGGTCGGCATTCTTGGTCGGGGCAATGGCGACATGAAGGTGATAGTCACGTTTCTCAAAATCCATTACCCGGTGAGTAATCTGAACCTGGCATTTCACCGGATCATTATCAATGATGGTACCTTCATAATATCCACCGCTTCCGTCAACGAAACGGATCTTTTCACCTTTACCCATCCTGAGTACTTTGATACAATGATGAGATTCCTGCGGATTCATGGTGCATATCTCACCCGAAATATCTGGGATATAAAATAGCTGCATCTCGTTTTTCCTTCAAAATTAAACTTTCTTTTCCATTCTGAAAAAATAGGGAAGGACGGCATGAGAGATTATGATTTCTGAAAACAATATGTTCCTGGCCAGAAAATATAATCGGTCAATTGGCTATCTTTACCCTTGCATCTGATGATGTAAGAATCGTTGCCTGAACAATGAAAAGGATAGGTTTACTTTCAGACACTCATGGATACCTGGATCCGAAGCTCCTGGATTTTTTCGTCAGCTGCGATGAGATTTGGCATGCCGGAGATATCGGCAACCTTGAAGTCTCAGATATCCTTTCCCGTTTCAGGCCTTTCAAAGCGGTTTATGGTAATATTGACGGTACGGATCTGAGGCAGATGTATCCTGAACATTTAAGATTCAGGTGTGAAGAAATGTCTGTCTGGATCACTCATATCGGAGGTTATCCCGGCAATTATGACCGTCGCATCAGGGAGGAGATCAGGAAGGATCCTCCTGGGCTCTTCATCTCGGGGCATTCACATATCCTGAAAGTTATGCCAGACCGTAAGCTCGGATTGCTTCACATCAATCCCGGCGCAGCGGGGAAGAGTGGCTTTCACCAGGTACGAACGGCAGTACGTTTTATTATTGAAGGCAAAGATATTCGTGACCTGGAAGTGATCGAGCTGCCCCGTCACTGAGTATCAGACTCATCCCCTGCATTTTCCCCGGAAGAGATAAACCTGCGAAGGAATAACTGGGCCCTGCGGTCTGCTGCCAGCGAATAAATATAACCCGCCAGCCCCATTCGTGTCTTCACTTTGCGAAGTCCGGGTTTCAGATCAAAGACGATACCGTTGTACTTCCGGTTGGAGGATACTGTTTGCAATGATCCGGGATTATACCCGAAGTAATACCATGTCCGGTCATCCAGTACAATATAAATGTCCAGTAGGTCTCCGGTGGATCGTTTAGTCAGTTCAATATAGGCCTCGGCTTTTTTATTGATGAGCTTGTCCCCCACCCTGATAATGGCTACGTCACCATGATACCTGAATGTTCTGGTGAACTGGTTCCATTTCAGTCTGACACCAGACAAGATCAGATTCCTTTTAAAGGCTTCCGGAATATTCCTGTATTCACCATACAAGCCTATATCGGCATCCATCCTTTCAGCGGCATCTGCACCTACAAGCTCTTTCAACGATTTTTTGTAAAAAGGATCAGTAAGATCGTACGGTGAAAGCGTTGTCAGGCTGTCAAGATCCCTGCCGAATTCTGAAAGAGCCTCCTCAGAAAAGAAGAAGTCCATCGTCATCAGCGCTTTTGTTGAGAATGTATCCGCACTGGTATTATCAAAAGCATCTCCGACCGCTTTGATGTTCAGCTGCCCGTAGTTAACCTGGTAATTAATGTCGCCTTCACTGTAGGCCATGCAGGACGATATATCCAAAGCCATATAATTGCCCGGATTGGCCTTGTTGGCGAGTTTTTCAAGGGGCCCAACCTCGTAACGTCGGGCAAAGCGGTCGTATCTGAGATAGCCGTAGGCAGAGGTGATCAGGGCATCGAAGAATTCCTGCCTTGAAGAGGAAAAGGCTGAATAGATGTGTGTTGAATCACGGGTGATAAAGGTTCCGAAATACGTAGGATTCAGATTAATATCCAGAGGAGCTTCGGGAACAGGAATCATCACACTGTCAGGATTGATGGACGCTTTAAATTTCAGCCATGATTTCCCAAGGCCGCAATCGTGTGTCAACCTCGCAGCGCCGTCAAAAAACAGATTTGGCTCACGTGATGCCAAAAGCACCTTCCCCTGGTACTCAAAAAACGGGCTTAGCCTGAAGCTGTCAAGTATCGACAGTTCTGCCCGGCCGGTAGTCTGAAGTGTGCTGTCGACAGAGAGATGATTGAAAAATAATTTCTGAGATTTACCGCTAATATCCATATAATCATAATAAGCACTGGCTGTATAATCTTTGCTGCTGTTTATGGTCACGGATGCATCGTATAATGAATAATATTCATGCAGGTTATCAGCAACAATACCGGCATTTGACAGGGTTTCCATTTCAGCATTTTTCCGGATGATCACATTTCCCTTATCAGGATAGATTCTGGCATCCGCCACACGGATAAACGGGACATTCCTGGCATTAAGAAGGCTGTTCCGGTAATCATATACCCCAAGCGGTGCAATGAAATTCAGAGAATCCTGGCTGGGTTTTAAGGAGATGTAACGGGGGCCGATGAGGGTATCTTCACCGGCACCGGTATTCTTTAACGGTGCCCTGTTGAGACCCATTTCAATTTTTTCATTCCGGAAATCCCATTTAAAGTAGTCAAGGCTGGAGACATACCTCACTTCCGGAAAGTTGACCTGGGTATAATTTTCATTCGAGAAAAATTCCCCGGTATTTTTATCGAAGTTTATGTCAGACCTTACATTATCAGCCGTAATGGCGTACTGATCACTAACCAGTGAATTCAGGCTGAAGCCGGATGAGTCAGCCAGGATGTTCCTTGCTTTAAACTGAAATACCCGGGAGCCTACAGATGCTGTAACCATATCGACCGTTCCGGTACCGAAAAGTCCTTTGGGTTCAACAAGGAGATCGCCTTTCAGCCGGACCGTATCGTTATACATTGTAAACGGGACATCCTGCTGGTAGGCATAGAACTTATCCGCCTTTGTCAGCCAGCGGATGCTGTCATTTTTTGATTCGACCGTTGGAAACTGCGTCCCCTGGATCTGTTCCTTTACATCAAATTTCCGGCTTATTGCCATGACAGAATCCGGATGCATCAGAAAATCATCGGAGTACGTACTGGAGGCCAGGTATTCCATCTTCCCCGCGCCATGTAAACCGGAGCTGCTCATTACAAGGTCGTGATAAAATGTCCCTTTGCCATTATAGACAGGGATGCCGTTTTCCGGGGTGCTGTATGAAAATCCAAGGGAGTTGTCGCTCCTGAGGGTTAGTTTTTCCTCAAGTGGAGGTAGCATGCCCGCCGATTCGAATTTCCCCTTCAGATTCAATCCGTGCCTGTCGAAATTATCGAGGCTGTCCATATTGAAGGAATAGACCTCAAAGTATACATCTTTGCGCTTATAAACCCCATTCTGTATAGAGGGATCATCAAAATAAACAAAAGAATTTTCCCGGCTGCTGAAGACAGGGTATTGGGGGAAATTTTTCAGTCCTGATTTATTAGAGGGTTCATCGATCAGCAATTCTCCGGTAATATCTTCAATGAGGTTTTTTATATCAGTAGTTTGTGTTACGCCGGTGTTTGAATTTGATTCCAGGATCTGCATCTTCAATGAATCGATATCCTGGAGGTTAATCTTGAAACTGTCATAGCGAAAGAAAAAATCGGAACCGTAAAAGTTCATCAGGCCGGCCCTGACCTGTCCGTCAAATTGAAAATTGCGGTTCCGCTTCATGATAATTTTATTTCCTTTCGGAACCAGAACGACATTTTGAGAATCGCTGAGAAAAATATTAGGAACGCCAAAGATGGTCAGATCTTTGGTACTCAGGTTAAGCTGCGCGTTGTCGTTTGGTGTGTTTACCTTTGAAGTAAATAAGATCACATCATAATCTGTTTTTCCCACGCTTGCATCAAGGTAGTAAAACAGCTTATCGTTCAGAGTTATGATATCCGTCTGATCATCAAAAAAGATAAAACCAAGACGGCTCAGTTTCATAAGCTGGTGTCTTATCTCATAAGGGGCCATACCCTGATCATCAGCATAGGCCAATACCGAAAAAGTTCTCAGGTTATTCAACCGGCGTGAGAACTGCCATAGTGCAACCAGCGGATTAACGTAATCCCTCCCCTGCAGTTCATCAAAGGTCCTGTAGTTAAACAAATTATTTGATTCAAAACTGGCCTGTCCGGTAGACCTTCCGATGGAAGGCCTGATATGGATTATCCCCGAACTGCGATCCCAGTCAAGTTCTTCCAGGTTCATATCAATTTTATGGTAGCTATCCCGGTAAGGTACGCCGGATGTATAGCGGTCACCGGTCGTCAGCCTGATTTCATCTTTGTCTTCAAAATACAGGAACTGAAGGTCCGGATGATAAATAGAATCGTTCTCAAGGTAAAGAGATACCGCTACACTTTGTGCATTCATACTTGCTTCCCTGATTACCACACTATTTGTCTGCAGTTGCATCCGTAAAGTATCTACTTCATAAATATTGAGCCTGGCCGGGACACCATTTGAGCCGGTACCAACGAGTTTAGCTCCCTGCATAGACAGTCCTCCAATAAATTCGATCCCTTTAAAGAGATCAGGAAGAATATATTTACCCTGGTAAGAGTAAAATTTGGGATACATGGCCTGTTCCGGGTTATTGATGGGCATGGCCTTTTCTTCAAGTTTTCCCTGCAGCGGATAATCAAAATATTTTTTGTACATGAATCTTACAGAATCGGCTTCATACTGAGCCCTGTTCATCTCGATCCGGTAATCTGAAAGGTCTGCATATACCTGGTCGGGGTTCAGTCCGGCTCTTTCCCAGGATACCCGGCCGCCTTGTCCCAGACCATTTAAGCGTCAGTAGATTATATGTGCCGGACGTGTTTAGAATGGTCAGTGTATCTTTGTTGGAATAACAATACAGATCTGTGGATGAAAAAACGGCAAAGGGCATAAAATCCTTCTGATCAAAATGATATTCCCCCCCTATGGATTTCCAGTTATTACCCGCAAGGTTATACAGGTTCCGGTTTTTTAACAGGTCGACCGAAAGGGAAAGAAACCTTTGTGTATTTCTGAACGGGACATTACGGTCGCCTGCAAGATGATAAAAGGATTCTAACCATTTGTCGAGACCCAGCGAAGAATATTCACCAGACAAAGACATGAGGTAAATGGTAAGGAAACTGCTGAAATCCGGCTCAGGCTGAGCACGACGGGTAAGCATGAGGTTGGATACTTCAATCAGTTTCAACTTCTCAGGGTAACTAATAGAATCTGCTTGCCAGGCTGCGATCAACCTGTTGGTTAACTTTATTGACTCTTCGCCGGTACTGCTCATAAAATCATGAAGCTGGGATGTGTAAACAACGGTGTCAACAGCAAATTCCCTTATTTGCTGGGAAAAGACAGACCGGGTCAGCAGTAACAGGATCAGAACAGGAAGGATCCTTCTCATAGCAGGGTAAAATTTGTTTTCAAAAAATTATCCCCTGAATTTAAGGGAAATCCAGTTATTATCATAGTCTTCGGAAATAAAAGTCAGACCGGAAGTTACAGCAGATGACAGGATCAGGTTTTTATCGGCAGACAGGATTCCGCTAAGAATAAGCGTACCTCCCGGGGATAAATGACTTTTATAAGCTGGCATATCCTTCAGAATGAGATTCCGGTTGATGTTGGCAAGGATGGTATCAAACAGGATGGCGGGTATGCATCCGGCATCACCCTTAATCACATCATACATGCCGGTCTTACAGCCGTTCCGCCTGAAGTTTTCCTGGCTGTTTCTAAAGGCCCACTCATCAATATCGATTGCGGTAACCGATTTTGCTCCCTTCTTCAGTGCAAAAATTCCAAGGACACCCGTTCCGCAACCCATATCGAGGACGGTCTGATTAGTTAAATCCGTGCCATGCATCTGACGAAGCATCAGGCGAGTTGTCTCATGATGTCCTGTTCCGAAAGACATTTTTGGCTCGATCACGATATTTGTCAAACCCTTAACCGGAGCATGCCAGGGAGCTACAATAGCACAGATCCCTTCCATGACCACCGGTATATAGTTCTTTTCCCATTCTGCATTCCAGTTCTGGTCAGGGAGCAATTCATGTTCAGCCTGAATCCGGACTTCCTTTAAATCAAGCCTCTCTATATACCGGTCCAGTTCATCACGGCAGAAGTTATTTTCCGGAACAAAGGCCAGAAGGAAAGGCTCTTCTTCCTGGAAACCCTCGTAGCCAAGATCATTCAGGCCGGCGATCAATATTTCACTGATGCCGGTACTGAATGGATCTATTTTCAGTCTGAGCTGTATATATCTCATGACCGGTTCCCGGCTTGCTGATCAGAAGGCATTCACGATCTGAATGAAATCTTCGGCTTTAAGAGAGGCACCCCCTATCAGACCTCCGTCCACATCCGGATTGGAAAACAATTCGGCGGCATTGGAAGGTTTGCAGCTTCCCCCGTAGAGGATGGTAGTATCATCTGCGAGGGCTGCATTGTATTGCTCCACCAGTTGTTCCCGGATAAATTTATGCATTTCCTGGGCCTGTTCCGGGGAAGCGGTTCGGCCCGTCCCAATTGCCCAAACCGGTTCGTAAGCGATCACAACATTTTTCATTTGTGCCACGGTAAGATGGAAAATCCCCTCCTTCAACTGTTTACGAACCACATCAAAATGTTTGTCCGCTTCACGTTCGGCCAGGACCTCCCCAATACAGAAAATAGGCTTCAAACCGGCAGCCAGTGCCAGATCCACTTTCTTTGCCAGGAGGGCATTATCTTCATGATAATAGGATCTTCTTTCCGAATGGCCGATGATCACATATTCAGCCCCTGTCGATTTGATCATATCCACCGAAACTTCACCGGTAAATGCGCCGCTTTCTTCCGATGCGCAATTCTGAGCCGACAGCTTTACCTTTGTCAGCACCTTATTTACTTCGGCAAGGTGAATAAACGGAGGTGCAATAATCACAAGAGCATCCCCTTTTACGGCCACTGCCAGTTCATTCACGGCACTTGCCAGTTCAAGACCCTCCTGCAGATTGGTATTCATTTTCCAGTTTCCTGCAACAATGTTTTGTCTCATAGTATCATATTTAGGTTAAATTCAACAGAACCCCAAAAGTAGCAAAGAAGAAGCAAGGCATAAAAAAATAATAACAATATTACCTGGTAGGGGAAAATAATGGTCAGGAACGGACCCGGGGATCAAGGATCACATAGAGTATATCCACCAGGATATTCACTACCACAAAAACCACAGAGATGGTAAGAACGCATGCCAGCACGACCGGAAAATCATAGTAGTTCAAGGCATTGACGATCATATAACCCAGGCCGTGCCATCCAAAAATATATTCGACGAAGACCACTCCGGCAAGCATTCCGGCAAACCAGCCACTGACAGCCGTCACCACCGGATTCAGCGAATTCCTGAAGGCATGAACCAGAACCACCCGGCTGTACCGTAATCCCTTGGCGAACGCGGTTCTTATATAATCCTGGCTGAGAACATCGAGCATGGAGTTCCGGGAAAGCTGTATCACAACCGATAAAGGCCGGATCCCGAGAGTCACAGCCGGAAGAATGAGATTCTTAAGCTCAAGGTGAATCCCGCGTCCAAGGTCGTCAACCTCGTAGAGATTACCCGTGAGATTCAGATGAGTGATACCTCCCAGCTTATAAGCAAAAAGCCAGGCAATAAGTATAGCAGCAAAAAAGGATGGCAGCGACATTCCAAAACTGGAGATGACAAGCACAGTCCGGTCAAACCATGTGTCTTTTTTCAGGGCAGAAAGTACTCCGAGAATATTCCCTGCAATAAAGGCCAGGATGATTGCAAAAAATGCGAGTATCAATGAATTAGGCAGAGCCTCGGATATCATTTCCCCAACTGAGCGATTGCTCTGGAATGAACGACCAAGCCAGGGCTTCTTCAGCACCAGGGTCAGACCGCTTTTCAGGGAAATCACTTTCAGGCAATGTCTGTATTTCAACGTATCCAGGTAAATTGCAGATCCGGGATGATCAGCTTTGTAAAGGGAAACAAAGGACAAATCATTCAGATATTTCAGGTATTGTACATACAATGGCTGATCCAACCCAAGTTCTTTCCGGATGATTTCCGTATTTTTCAGGTCGGCCCTCTGTCCGAGCATCATCTGTGCAGGGTCACCCGGCAAAACGTTGAAGAGCACAAAGATCAGGGTGATCACACCCCAGATCACCAACAGACTGTATAACACTTTTTTACCTATCTTTCCTGACATGCTTCCCAAATTACTTTCCCATGTCCAGAATGGTCCTGATAAGAAAAACGGCCGTGAAGAAACTGAATATCAATAAATAAACCAGTCGTTTTTCCGAAAGGTTCTGATATCTGTTCAGAATGAAAGGCAGAAATACCTCTTCAGCCGTCTTCAGTGGTTTAAAATGTAACTGATCCAGCATGGCTGGATCCGGAAAGTTTCCATCCTTCCACACTTTTTCAATTTTCCCGTGCCGGAGCATGACCATCAAAATTTCCCGGTAGTCAGTAATATCAAGCGCTTCAGCGGGTACATGGAAAAATTCAACCGGACTGACAAATTCATCTGTAAAACGCTGGATATCCTCATCAGGCAGAGAGGTCAACCCATAAACATCAAACGGCATTTTAAGATGGTCACCGGCAAGTCCTGCAAAGATATTCATTTTCTTCAGCAACACCGGATCAGTCTCATAAGGAGAACGAAGGAATATCAGGAAACTGACATTTGGATTGGTGAGGGCCATTTCAGTGTAATCCATCCCATTTATGGAGGTGATTTTAAGATCTTCCAGCGGTGACCGGAAGCCGCCGGGGATCTTTTTGGTTTCGGAATCTTTGAAAACCCAGTTGTCGTTATTCCTGGGAAAATTTTCCATGGTATAAGAAGCAACACTATCGGTATGAATATTACGGTATTTCAGGATCGTTTCGAGTTTTCCCGGCAAGGCACCAAAAGGAGGACTGGCCATGGCTTCAGGATCACATCCTTCACACAACGGGTAATCGTCGAATACGGAACTGTAGGCTTTTAGTTCCTCCCTTCCCGGAAAGTCACGGCTTCCCCACTTGCCCAGGATCGTACCATCCTTGATCAGCAGCAATCCGGGATTGGACCTCACAATCGTCTTTAGCGTGATCTCATCTGCGAGACAAAAATCATAACCAATGTTGGTTTCCTGTTTCAACTTCCGGAGAACATCCTCGTTGGATGCGGTGACGGCATAAAAATCCAGGTCAGGGAGTGTTTGCGAAAGATGGAAGAGATCGTCTGCATGTTTAAAGGCGGTCATATCGCCATTGGCAGCATCATAGGAAATGAGCAGAAAGGTGAATCCTGTTTCGGAGAGGATATGGCTGGTGATATCAGTCCCGTCAGGAGCCATGATATTGAAATTATGAATAGGTGGTTCATAACCCTTCTTAACCAGTTCAGAACTGGCATCCACAAATTGCCACATCAGGGTATCCCTCGGAAAATTCTCCATGTTAAACTCTTTTTCTTCACCCGTCTTCCGGTTTTTATAAATGAGATGGGTGGAATATTCATCTTCAGGGGCACCTTCGGGTATAGTCATCCCTTCACTGATATTCTTTCCAACTGAATAGGGTCTGAAATCGAGCAAAGGCAAATGGATATAATTATAAAAGGAGAAACCAGCAACGCCTGCAAAAAACATGACCACGACAGCCCATTCGATCAACGGGCCATGGAGCATATCATATTTATTACGTCCGGCAAATATGATGATCACAAAAATCATCAGAATGACATTCTTAAAAAATGTCTCCCAGTTGGTCAGGATCAGGGCATCACCAAAACAGCCGCAGTCGGTCACAGGGTTGGTCAGAGCCAGAATAAACGTCAGCACGGTAAAGAAAGACATAAACAGAAGGAGCACCCAGGCTGCCACCCGCATGCGATACCCAAGGATAAGTGTGATACCCAGAACCAGCTCGATGGAAGAGAGCAGAATGGCAAGAGGTAAGGCTGCCGGTTCCAGAAAGCCGATATGAAAGGCATTGAAGTAGTCTGTAAATTTGTAGGTTGAACCAAGTGGATCGACAGCCTTCACGAAGCCTGAAAAGACAAATACCATTCCGGCAATCAGCCGGCTGATCAACCTTAAAGTTTTCATATTCAGAAAATCATTTTAATGATATTTTGAGATATTTCACGAGGTGACAGCATTTGTCCACCCTCATCGATACAGTTCAGGATATGGTAACCGGGAATTTCATCTTTAAGGGAAAGGTAAATCTCCCTGACTCTTTTCTGAAAATCGAGATTACTTTCATGAATGTCGGCTGCACCTCTGAGATATTCACGGTCTTCCCCGGTCCGGTTATTAAGGAGTTGCTTCGAGGTAAATGAAAAAGGCACATCGAGAAAAATGTTCAGATCGGGCACCGGGAGTTTATTAAACGAATATTCGAGATTCATTATCCAGTCCTTCAGTTGAAGAACCTTATCCGCATCTTTCAGCTTTGCGCATTGAAAGGCAATATTGGAGATGACATACCGGTCAACCAGTACGAGATAATCATCCTTACGCCATTGCCGGATCATACTCTTGGCTGTATTCCTGTCACCGGCATATATCAGGGCAACCAGGTAAGGGTCCACTTCACTGATCTCGCCCATTTCGCCCCGGAGGAAACGTGCGATCAGCTCTCCGTACACCGGAGAATCGGTGCGTGGAAAATGAAGGTACTTAAACCCGATATTCTCCCGCTTAAAATAATCCTTCAACATGTTTATCTGGGTAGATTTCCCGGATCCGTCGAGGCCTTCGATAACAATGAAATTCATTTGTTGATAAGTGATTTAATCCAAATCAGGGTTCAATTGATTACCTTTGTATGTTGGATAAATAAAAAATTGAAATGGTTTTTAAAGATACATTTTTTTCAAGAAATCTCAGTATCAATTGCCGGGGCAAACTCATGGATTTAAATGAACCCAGGGTCATGGGCATCCTGAACGTAACACCGGATTCCTTTTATGACGGCGGAAAATACACGGATAAGGAAAGCATCGCCGGAAGGATTGATCAGATCGTCGGTGAGGGTGCCGATATCATAGACATCGGGGCATTCTCGACCCGTCCGGGGGCTGAAGAGATCAGTGCGGAGATGGAACTTTCAAGGCTGTTACCTGCCCTTGAGCTGGTGCGGAAGATGTATCCGGAGTTTCCTGTATCGATCGATACATTCAGGACGGAAGTCATAATCCGGGTATCCAGGGAATTTGAGATCGATATGGTCAACGATATTACCGGTGGCAGCGGCGATCCCGGGATGTTTGACCTGGTTGCAGAAAGGAAGTTGCCGTACATCCTTATGCATATCCAGGGGACGCCCCAGACCATGCAGAAAAATCCGGAATACGATGATGTGGTGAATGACATCATGAAGTTTTTTGCAGAACGTGTTGAACAGCTTATCGGCAAAGGCGTTAATGATATCATCCTGGATCCCGGATTCGGGTTCGGCAAGACCCTCGAGCACAATTACAAACTGATGGCCTCACTCGAGGTTTTCCGGAGTTTTGAGTTGCCATTGCTCATCGGTGTTTCTCGTAAATCGATGACATACAAGCTTCTGAATACCGACAAGTCGGATGCGCTGAACGGCACGACTGTGTTACATACCTATGCGCTGCTGAAGGGAGCAAGTATCCTGAGAGTGCATGATGTGAAGGAAGCTGTGGAAACGGTTCAGGTGTACAATTTTTTACATAAGATGGAAAAACAGGGCTAAATTCCCTGTAATTGTTAAATTTGCTCTGACAGAAAGCGCATGATTTCTCTTTTCATCCATATACGCATTCTTGACATCCTGGATATTTTCCTGGTGGCCTTGCTGATGTATCAGTTGTATATGCTGGTACGTGGAACCGTTGCAATTAATATTATTATCGGTATTCTCGCAATCTATTTTATCTGGGGTATCGTCAAGATGCTCAAGATGGAATTGCTGAGCAGCATCCTGGGGCAGGTTATCGGTGTGGGAGTGATAGCGCTGATCATCGTTTTCCAGCAGGAGATAAGGCGGTTTCTGATTTTTATTGGCGCGAGGTATATCACACGGAACAGGATGCGTTTTGAACATATGTTACGTATGGATTTCGACACCCGGCCTCCTGTCAAGCTTCGCTCTATATTGAAAGCTGTGATCAGTCTCGCCGGCAGCCGAACGGGTGCTCTCATCGTGATCAAGGCCAAGTCTACGCTGGACATTTATGCACAAGCCGGTGACGTCCTGGATGCCAATACATCGAGCCGCCTCATTCTCAGTATATTTAACAAGCTAAGTCCGTTACACGACGGTGCCATCATAATCGACAGTGAAAAAATCTCAGCAGCCAGGGTTGTTCTTCCGGTCACAGATAATCCCGATCTGCCTCCTGAATTCGGACTCAGACACAGGGCTGCCATTGGTATCACAGAGCTCACCGATGCTGTTGTCATCGTGGTCTCTGAAGAAACCGGTCAAATCTCTTTTGCACAAAACGGGAGAATTTATAACAACCTGAGTCCGAAAGAGCTCCTGACCAGGCTGGAAAATGAATTTCAGGGTGTCTGAAATACAGGTCTATTGTTGTTTATGTCGTTTGAATAAAAAGGTGGCATGGTGTTCCTCTCCCCTTATCAAACGGCCGATATTCTTCCTGTGGGTAACTAAAAGAAGAACAGAAACCAAAAGAGAAAATATGTTCAGCAGGATAAAATGGGAATTGAAGACGAAAATGATCCAAACCGGGAAAGAAAGTCCGGCCACCATTGAACCCACGGAAAAGATCTGAAACAGCAGCAGTACCAGCAGGAAAACACCTGCTGCACAGAGTGTGGCGAGAGGCTGTATGGCGAAAAGTACTCCAAATATTGTAGCTACCCCTTTTCCGCCACGAAAACCGGCATAGACCGGAAAAATATGTCCAATCACGGCAAGGATGCCAAGAATGAGAGCTACGTTGATATAAGCCTCAGAGCCTTTGGGGTAAAGATGAAACAGTGAGGCATATTCAACAGCCATCCATCCTTTAAAAACATCAAAGATCAGCACGGGAATACCTGTTTTCAGTCCCAGGACCCGCATAGTGTTGCTGGCACCTGCATTTCCACTTCCATGTTCCCTGACGTCGATTGCATGAAACAACTTTCCAATCCATACCGCGGTTGGAATGGCTCCTGTAAGATAGGCCAGCGCCATTGCCAGCACCATAGCTAAAGTATGATTCATCTCTCTCCTTGTTTGGGGGGACTAAAATATAATTATCTATCCATATATTAAACTATCGGGATACTTTTTATGTTCTTTATCGCCTGAAAAGGAATACAAACATAAATAAATCACTGACTGTCAGTTTAAATGAGAATGTCTCATACGTCAAAAAATAAGGAATTAAACTTACAGTTTGAAAGTATCAGCATCCCGGCACTACTCTTTGTTTCCCTCCAATTAGGAGCATCCGCATGATTCGGATAGTATTAAGACAAGAGTGCTTTACGATTTTGCGTCGCCAATTCCTGACACGGACTTTTCAGAATCCTCCTCCTTCCACAGGGATAAAGTCTGGATTAGGAGATGAATTGTTTCAGTCGATTTTTGGTCCGGCAGTGTCTGCAAGTCTTACAGCGGCATCATTATCTATAAAATGTCTGAAATTCTCGATAAAACGGCCGGCCAGGGATTTTGCAGCGGTATCCCATTCCCCAGGGTTCTTCCAAAGGTTTCTCGGGTTCAGGATAAGGTCGTTGCAGCCTTCCACGTGCAGGGGGATGCTGAGGTTAAAATATGGGATAGTCTGGTATTTCATGTCCAACAGTGATCCGTTTTGAATAGCGTCGATGATGGCTCTTGTGGAAGGAATATCGATACGTTTCCCGACACCGACAGGTCCGCCGACCCAACCCGTATTGACCAGCCAGGCGGTTGAACCATGTTCCTTCATTTTCTGTGTCAGTAGTTCGGCATAGACCGTCGGATCAAGCAACAGAAATGCCGCACCGAAGCAAGCGGAAAATGAAGGCTGAGGTTCATTGACTCCTCTTTCCGTCCCGGCCACCTTAGCTGTATAGCCACTGATGAAATGGTATTGGGTTTGTTCAGGACTCAATTTTGAAACCGGCGGCAGCACACCAAAAGCATCAGCCGTCAGGAAGATCACGTTATGGGCGTGCCCGGCTTTTGAAATGGGTTTGACAATATTCCGGATGTGATAAATGGGATAGGAAACCCTGGTATTCTTGGTTTTCGAATCATCGGAGAAATCGATGCTCCCGTCTTCTTTCACCACAACATTTTCAAGCAGGGCATCGCGTTTAATGGCTTGATAGATATCCGGTTCTTTTTCCGGGTCGAGGTCGATGGTCTTGGCATAACAACCCCCTTCGAAGTTGAAGACCCCGTCATCATCCCATCCATGTTCGTCATCTCCGATCAATGCCCGGTTCGGTTCGGCTGAAAGAGTGGTCTTTCCGGTTCCCGAGAGGCCGAAAAATATAGCTGTATCCCCTTTTTTCCCGACATTTGCCGAGCAGTGCATGGTGGCAATACCTTTCAAAGGAAGGAAATAGTTCATCACCGAGAAGATACCTTTTTTCATTTCACCGCCGTACCAGCTTCCGCCAATGCAGGCCATTCTTTCTTTCAGGTTGAAAACGGCGAATACTTCGCTGTTCAGCCCGTGTTCTTTCCACCGTGGATTTTCTGTTTTGGAAGCATTCAACACCACAAAGTCAGGTTTAAATGTTTCCATCTCTTCTTCGGTGGGCCTGATGAACATGTTTTTTACAAAATGAGCCTGCCATGCCACTTCCATGATAAATCTGACACTCAGGCGTGTTTCAGGATTAGCCCCGGCAAAACCGTCCTGGACATACAATTTTTTACCTGAAAGCTGGTCTGTGGAAATTTTTTTAAGATCATCCCAAACTTCAGGTGAGATGGGCTTATTATCTGAGGCTTTCCGTTTTTCGTTTTTCCACCAGATATTCTCCACAGAAGTTTCTTCCCTGACGATGTATTTATCTTTCGGTGAACGGCCGGTGAAACATCCTGTATCGACAGATACCGCACCAAGGTTGGTCACGATCCCTTTTTCAAAGCCTTCAAGAGCTGGGTCTGTTTCATGTTTAAACAATTCATCGTAAGAAAGATTATGATAAATGTCTTTTACATCAGTAATCCCGTAAACATTCAGATCAAGTTTTTTCATGCCTCGTATTCAATAAATTATAAAATTAAAACAAAAAATTCCGGCCAAATATACAAAATATCTGTCAGGTGAGCCCAATAAAAAGGCGGCAATTCGGAAGAAATGCCGCCTTATTAATATCAGATTAAAAGCATCAGGATTCTTTTATTTTAGCCTGAGCTGCTGCAAGTCTGGCAATGGGAACACGGTAAGGTGAACAGCTGACATAGTTCATGCCAACGGAGTGGCAGAATTCTACCGAGCTGGGTTCGCCGCCATGTTCGCCGCAAATACCCACTTTAAGATCGGGCCTGGTTGACCGTCCTTTCTGGATTCCCATTTCGACGAGCTGGCCAACACCTTCCTGGTCAAGAACCTGGAAAGGATCATTTTTCAGGATCCCTTTCTCAAGATATACCGGCAGGAATTTACCGGCATCATCCCTGGAATATCCAAAGGTCATCTGGGTAAGGTCATTGGTTCCAAAGGAGAAAAATTCAGCATCCTTAGCCACGAGATCGGCGGTAAGTGCTGCTCTCGGGATTTCAATCATCGTACCAACCATATATTCCACTTTGTCGCCTCTTTCTTTGAACACTTTTTCTGCGGTTTTACGGACGATATCTTCCTGCAACTTGAATTCTTTAGCTGTACCGATGAGCGGTATCATGATTTCAGGTTTGGTTACCACGCCTTTTTTTTTCAGGTTAAGAGCGGCTTCAATAATAGCTCTGGCCTGCATTTCTGTAATTTCGGGATAGGTAATTCCAAGCCGGCATCCACGGTGGCCGAGCATCGGGTTAAATTCAGCAAGGCTTTCCACTTTGGATTTCACTTCTTCGACGGAGATTCCCATTTCAAGTGCCATTTCTTTCTGGTTTTCTTCTTCGTGAGGAACAAATTCATGAAGAGGCGGATCAAGAAGACGGATGGTCACAGGCAGTCCGTTCATAGCTTCGAGAATACCTTCGAAATCACTTCTCTGGATAGGAAGCAGTAAATCGAGTGCTTTCCTCCTGCCCTGTTCATCGGAAGCCAGAATCATTTCACGCATGGCTTTGATCCGGTCGCCTTCGAAAAACATATGTTCTGTACGGCAGAGTCCGATACCTTTGGCTCCGAATTTTCTGGCAATGACCGCATCTTTAGGTGTATCGGCATTGGTACGAACGTGCATGCTGGCGTATTTGTCGGCAAGAGTCATCAGTTCACTAAAATCACCACTGACTTCAGGGTTTTTGGTTTTTATTTGGCCATCATAAACTTCGCCGGTTGAGCCGTTCAGAGAGATAAAGTCTCCTTCTTTATAAACCATACCCTCAACCGTCATCGTTCTTTCACGGTAGTTGATCTTGATACTGCCGGCACCGGAAATACAGCATTTGCCCATCCCCCTGGCCACAACGGCAGCATGGGAAGTCATTCCGCCTCTGGCAGTGAGGATTCCTTTGGCCAGGTTCATGCCTTTAAGGTCTTCAGGCGATGTTTCAATACGAACGAGAATGACCCGTTCACCTTTACTGGACAGTTCTTCCACTTCGTCGGCAAAAAATACGATCTGACCGGTTGCAGCCCCGGGAGATGCAGGCAGACCTTTGGCCACTACTTTAGCGGCTTTGATCTCATCTGTGTCGAAAACCGGGTGAAGTAATTCATCGAGTTTATTGGGTTCGATTCTCAGCAGGGCCGTTTTTTCATCGATCACACCTTCTCTTAGAAGGTCCATGGCAATTTTCACCATTGAAGCACCGGTACGTTTTCCGTTACGGGTCTGGAGCAGCCAGAGTTTTCCTTCCTGGATAGTGAATTCGAGGTCCTGCATATCGCGATAATGGCTCTTCAAGTTTCCTCTGTGTATCGAAAAGGTCATTATAAACCTTAGGCATCTTTTCTTCAAGTGAGGGAAAATCAGAGGCTCTTTCCTCCTCAGAGACACCGGCAAGTTTTGCCCAGCGGAGGGAGCCTTCTTTGGTGATCTGTTGCGGCGTGCGAACACCGGCCACCACGTCTTCGCCCTGTGCATTGAGAAGGTATTCACCGTTAAAAATATTTTCACCGGTAGCAGCATCTCTTGTAAAGGCAACACCGGTACCTGAAGTATCGCCCATATTACCGAATACCATAGCCTGTACGTTAACAGCTGTACCCCATTCCTCAGGAATACCATTCAGTTTCCTGTAATAGATAGCTCTGTCATTCATCCAACTGTCAAATACGGCCATGACGGCACCCCAGAGTTGTTCCCATGGATCGGACGGAAAATCCCTGCCTGTTTTATCCTTAACAGCTTTCTTAAATTTAACAACGAGTTCCTTAAGATCATCAACACTGAGATGTGTGTCGAGATCAACTCCACGATCTTCCTTCATTTTTTCAATGATCTCCTCAAAGGGATCAGCATCTTCTTTGGATTCCGGCTTCAGGCCTAATACCACATCACCGTACATCTGCACAAAACGGCGGTAGGAATCCCATGCAAATCGCTCATTATTTGTTTTGGCAATCAGCCCTTTAACGGCGTCATCATTCATCCCGAGGTTGAGAACAGTATCCATCATACCCGGCATGGAAACACGTGCACCTGAACGAACTGACACGAGACATGGATTTTCACTGCTACCGAATTTTGTCCCCATAATATTTTCAATATTGCCAACTGCAGGCTACGACATCCGCCTTGATCAGGTCAACACTTTTTCCTGTCCCAGCTGATTGTATTCGGTACATACTTCAGTGGTAATGGTAAATCCTGGAGGGACGGGAACACCAATGAGATTCATTTCTGCAAGATTGGCTCCTTTCCCTCCAAGTAAATTTTTCATGTCAGCTCTACCTTCAGCACTTTTATTGCCGAAAGTGTAAACGCGTTTTACTTGTGACATTTTTGATCTCCTTTCTTTTCTTATTTATTATAAATGAACTATTTACCTAAATAGTTGATTTTTTTTCAAGATTACAAATGTATTCAAAAAAAAGATAAATCAATTCTAAATAGGATTAATTTATCGTTATTTATATATGGGATTTGAAAGCTCAGGAGTTGTGTGACCGCGGATGAAACCGGATGATGGTTTCGCGGAGAAATTCGCTGTCGAGGTGGGTGTATATCTCGGTGGTAAGAATGGACTCATGGCCAAGCATTTCCTGGACTGCCCTGAGATCGGCACCGCCTTCCACAAGGTGAGTGGCAAAAGAATGCCGGAAGGTATGAGGACTTACGTGTTTTTGTATTCCTGCCTTTGAACTCAGATCTTTAACGATGGTGAATATCATGACACGGGTGAGATAATGCCCGCGTCGGTTCAGAAACAATATATCCTCACAGTCTGCATCAATAACAGGCAAATGGTTTCTGTCGGGTAAATAGTTTTCAATCTCCCTGACAGCCCTTTTGCCAATGGGAACCAGTCTTTCCTTATCGCCTTTCCCTATGACCCGGATAAAGCCTCTGTCGAGATACATATCGGTAAGACGTAACCCTATAAGCTCTGAAACCCGCAATCCGCATGAGTACAAAACTTCCACAATGGCCCTGTTACGATGGCCTTCCGGTTTGCTGAGATCAATGGCTGCAATCAGTTTGTCGATTTCAGATACACTTAACACATCAGGTAGTTTCCGTCCGATTTTCGGAGCTTCGATGAGAGCTGTCGGATCTTCTTTTATCCGGTCCTCAAGAATGAGGAACCTGAAAAATCCTTTAAGTCCTGAGATCACCCTGGCTTGTGTGCGGGTACTCATTCCCAGTTCATTGATCCACTGAATGAAGCCACTCAGGTCATCAAGTCTGACTTCATCAGGTCCCGGCCTGGTATCTTTTAATTCGAGATACTTTCTGAATTTTTTTATATCGGCACTATAGGCATCAACAGAGTTTGCAGACAGGGACTTTTCGAGTCTGAGAAAATGTTGAAAATCGCGATAGCAGTCGTCCCAGTTCATTGTTTTGATTTAACCTTTTCTATTACGTAAAAAAAAACATGATGTTTTGAATATAATTGCGAATATTCAAAGACTGCATACAACTTATCCCGGCCGGCATGGGATAGGACGAATAATTTTCACTACAAATCCCGATTCTCAATTCTTACTACTCACTAATCATTACTCAAATTACTCACATACTCAATGATTCATCATTCGATTTTCAATTCCCCACGAAGACGAGATGCATCACGTCTCTACGTTTTTGATATTGATATTTAACAATCAGAATTCCCGTTTACACTGTTCATACGGGCTCCCCAACCTCTAATCTCCTCTAATCTCTAATCTCCAATCTCCTAACTTCCTAACTTCCTCCCTTTCCTCACTTTTACCTTTCGCCTTTCGCCTTCTTCCCAAATCTTCCTCCCCACGCTCACCCCTTAATCCCCTGAAAGGGGAAACCCAGCCCACCATCGCATTTACTAAATCCTTATCCCGTCTCCGAATTCATGATTCATCATTCGATTTTCAATATTCGATATTCAATTCCCCACGAAGACGTGATGCATCACGTCTCTACGTTTTTGATATTGATATATAACAATCAGAATTCCCGTTTACACTATTCACACAGGCTCCCCAACCTCTAATCTCCAATCTCCAATCTCTAATCTCTAATCTCTAATCTCTAACCCCTACCCTCCTAACTCTCTTCCTCACTGAACCCGAAGCATATACGAAACTTAAGCAATTAATTTACAAGGCATAAGACTTTACAATGAAAGCGTTAACCGAGGAAGGAAGGTATCGTGGCAATACCCGGAGGAAATTCCGGAAGGAAACACGGAGCCTGGTACCAGCAGGTTTCTGCAGCGGAATATCTAATGCAGAAACCGGTCTGATCACCACGGAAACCGTTGTGCAGCTAAAAGAAAGGCGATTCCCAGAGCGATACCAGAGAAAACGAGGGTCCATTCCCGCCGTTTTGCTCCGAGAATATCCACGGCCAGAAGCGTAAGCCCAATGATTATCAGAACAATGGTGATCTGTCCGAGTTCAATACCGACATTAAATGCAAGCAGGGGAACCACCATGCTGTCTTCTTTGCCAAGCATTCCTCTAAGATAATTGGAGAATCCCATCCCATGTATCAGACCGAAGAACATAGCCGCTGCATACTTAAAACGGTGTGAACTCTCACTGATCTTTTCGGATTTTTGAAAAATATTTACCAGAGCTGTCAGAAAAATGGTGACCGGAATAAGAAACTCAATAAAATTTGTCGGGATCCTGATAATGTTAAGTGTTGCCAGTGCGAGTGTCGTAGAATGACCAATAGTAAAAGCCGTGATCAGGATCAGAAGTTTACGCCATTGTTTTAAAGGGTAGACAATACTCAGTGCAACAATAAAAAGGATATGGTCATACCCTCTTAAATTGGCAATATGATCGATGCCCAATCTCAGATAAAGTGCAAAAATCGACATGATATTCTGGTTAAAGCCACAAAGAAAACAAAATTCCGGCTATAACTGTTAAATCTTGCAAAGCTTCGTATTGCTATTAGTAAAAAACGCGGTGCAGATCATAATTTCTATTGAAGGACATCCGTTATTTTTATACCCTGAACCAGTTTATTCAACCGGTTAAACTATCCAGCATTCTTTGATCCCTTTTCGAAATCCGGTAAAGAATTTCCTGAAGGCAATTTTTAACAAACCCATGTCAACAACCACGGCTTATTTTAGTTAATTTTACCATAAAAAATTGAAAGCTTGAGAAAACTTTTTCTGATATTATTAATATCTTTCGTTTCTCTTCGCTGGCTGGATGCTCACCCGGTTCATGTGTCGGTATGCAATTTTGAAATAAGTAAGGACTCGATAACTGTTGCGGTGAAGCTTTTCAGCGATGACCTCGCACTGGCTCTTGAGCACAGGTTCAGGAGGAAGATCGATGTTGAAAAGCTGAATGATGAACCTGAAAAGAAAATCATCCTGGGGTATATCACCGGAGAGCTGATCGTTATGATAAACGGGGAAGACTCTGTAAACCTTGAATTTTCGAGGAGTGAGGAGAATGAGGGTGCAGTATGGCTGTACTTTAATGTAAAAAATACAGGGCGGATCCAGCAGATGACCATCCAGAACAGTCTGCTGCTGGATATGTTTCACGACCAGACCAATCTGGTCATAGTCAACGCCTTTGGTAAAGAAAACGGATACAGGTTTAATATTAACAATACGGAGCAGGAGATTCAACTGAAATGAAAAAATTTTACAGGAACGTCACCACGGCTCTGACAATGACCCTGGTTCTGGCTTTATTCCCGAATACAAGCGCATGGGCCACCCACAACCGGGCCGGAGAAATTACCCTCAAACAGATCAGTGATCTGACATACGAGATCACGATTACAACCTTTACTTACACTCTGAGTGCGGCTGACAGGAACCAACTCGAAGTGGAATGGGGTGACAATTCCACATCCATTGCTCCAAGAAGAATAAAAGAAGAACTCCCCGACTTTTACCGTCATAACGTATACATCGCCCAGCATACCTTTCCCGGCCCCGGAACATATCAGATCGTTGTACAAGATCCAAACCGCAACTATGGAGTAAGGAATATCCCAAATTCGGTGAATGTTATCTTTTCCGTCAAGACGATACTTACTATCAATCCCGGAATAGGTGAAGACAGCACGCCGATCCTTCTGAATCCCCCTATCGACAAGGCCGCTCTCGGGCAAATCTTTATACATAATCCTGCAGCCTTTGATTTCGAGGGCGACAGTTTATCCTATTCATTGACGCCGTGTACCGAAGAAGACGGGAAGCCCATTGAAAACTATACCGTTCCCAAAGCCAGCGATACATTATATGTTAACCCTGTCACTGGTGATCTGGTATGGGATACTCCGGTTGATTCGGGCATATACAATATCGCCATGAATATCTCCGAATGGCGTAACGGGGTTAAAATCGGAAACGTAGCCCGCGATATGCAAATCGAAGTTTACCGCACCAATAATCATCCACCGGTGAATGATTCCCTTCCCGATTTTTGTATTATGGCAGGAACCCGCTTTGAGCAGCTTGTCCACTCCACAGATCCCGACGGTGACAATCTCACACATTTCATTACCGGAGGACCCTATGCCTACCAAGATTCATCCATCTATGATACTATCGTTTCAAAATCACCCGGTCAAATTACGTCACGCATTATCTGGCAGACTTCATGTCTCGACCCAAGAAACCAACCCTACCTGATCACCATAAAAACGGAAGATCATAACCCGGAACTCAGCCTGATTGATATCGATAATCTTAAAATCAAGGTACTGGCACCTCCTCCTCAATTATTAGACCTTCTTCCGTCCAACAACTCCGTGAATATTCTCTGGAATAAATATGAGTGTGCCAATATCCAGGGTTATAAAATCTATCGCAAAGAGGGCTCATCAAATTATACTCATGATGATTGTACTCCGGGATTACCCTCTTCAACCGGTTTTGAGCTGGTCGGTAAAACCACCACCCTAAATGATACTGTTTTTAATGATGACAATAAAGGGAATGGGCTTTCACAGGGAACAGAGTATTGTTACCGGGTCACTGCAATCCTTTCCGATGGTTCGGAAAGTTTCCCATCCGATGAAATGTGTACTTCCCTTGTACCCGGATCGCCCTCACTGCTCAATGCATCCGTGGAAGATCCCGGAGAAAACGGCACGATATTTATTTCATGGGCGAAGCCCCTGGGCCTTGATACTATTCCGGGAGTAACGGGGCCTTATCAATATATCATTTACCGTTCCGACGATCTGTGGGGAAAGAACCTGAAACAAATATATTCTTTTAACACGTCGGATCTGAACGATACGACGTACACCGACCAGCCGGTGAATACCCTTGTTTTTCCTTACTCCTACCAGGTGGAACTCTATAATAATGCTCCCGGCAACCATTTCCTGATCGGGAAGCCTGAAATAGCTTCAACCGTGTATCCCGAAGTGAATATCGGGGATAATAAAATATTCCTGAACTTTAAAAAGAATGTACCATGGGTGAATACCAGTTATGTCATTTACAGACTGAACAATAATACCGGCATTTACGATTCCATTGCGGTTACCGGCGACGATCATTATACCGATACAAACCTGACGAACGGCACACAGTATTGCTACTACGCCGTTTCAAAGGGATTCCGGGACAATAACGGCATTCATTACCAAAACAGCAATATCTCTCACCGGGCGTGCGGTATCCCTGGCGATACAATTCCTCCCTGCCCTCCCGACCTGACAGTACATTCAGCCTGCGACAGCCTCTTCAATCAACTGAGCTGGGGATACAATGATTCGATACCCGATTGTGCCGTCGATATTGTAAAGTACAAAATTTACTATACTCCACAGGTTAATATAAATTATACCGTCATCGACAGTCTGAAAGGTATAGACCAGACTTCCTATAACCATTATCCGGTCGACGGGCTTGCAGGATGTTATTATGTTACGGCAATCGATTCTTTCGGCAATGAAAGTCAGCCTTCAGTCAAGGTTTGTGTCGATGAATGTATTAAATATGAAATCCCCAATGTCTTTAGTCCGAATGGAGATGGAGTGAATGATATCCTTAAGCCTTATGCCTACCGGGATGTTCACAAGATCGATATGAAAATCTATAATCGGTGGGGCCAGCTCATTTACAAGACACAGGATCCTGACATTAACTGGGACGGAAAAATCCAGGGAACCAACAAACTTGCGGCACCCGGTGTCTATTACTACATATGTGATGTTTATGAAAAAAGAATCACCGGCATAGAGGTCAGAAATATGGTCGGTTTTATCCATCTCTATCATGAAAAAGGTGCAAAAAATGATAACTCCCAACAAAATAATTTTTAAGGCTGTTGTCGTATTCCTGCTTTTTCCGATTGCGCTTCCGGCACAGAAATTACCGGAGGATAATTATATCCGGGGATTTGCTTTTTATCAGCAGGAAAAATATGATTCGGCCATTACTTCTTTTGACCAGAGCCTGAAAGTTAATGCAGGGAACACCGATGCCCTGTATTACCGTGGATTATCCTATCTGAAGGCCGGTAATGGCGACAAGGCCATTCAGGATTTCGCTGATGTCGACAAATCAGAGCCGGGCAAAGGAGCTATCTGGATCGCCCGGATCTATGCCCGGAGAAACGATATAGACGGAACTCTGAAATACCTTGACCTTCACCTTAAATCCAATTACCGTCTTCCGGAAAGTGCTATTCTTCTTGACAAGGACCTGTCTGTGTTCGAGAATAACAGGAAATGGAATGATTTCTGGAAGAATGCCTCCTACTATACCGGATTCGATAAAGCCCTGGCCCAGGCTGATTACCTGATCAAATCAAAAGACTATGTTGAAGCGGCTGATATATTAAGCGAAGGACTGAAGGGCAACTACAGGAAAGCACCCCTTTATGCCAAACGTGCAGAAGTGTATATTAAGACGGGGAATGACAGGCAGGCTCTTGAGGACCTGGATGCGGCTCTCAATACCGACCGGAGAAACGCAGATCTTTATGTCTCAGCGTGCTGACGTCAGTTATAAAATGGGGAAATATAAAGATGCTCTGGCCGACTACGAGGCTGCAATAAAATACAGTCCGGATAATTTCAGCCTTTACCCGAAGCGTGCCCTTGCATACAGTAAAAACGGACAGTACGACCAGGCGGTGAACGATATGGAGTTCTATCTTAAATATTTCAGGAACGATCACCGGATCTGGTATAATTACGGTATGCTCAACCGTGAAAACCAGAAGTTTTTCAAAGCCCTGGAATGCTTCAACAAGGCGCTTTCTCTAAGCCAATCTGAACCTGATTATTTTGTGGCACGTGGGGAGACCTATATGGACACCCGCACATATAAATACGCGAAAAACGATTTCTCTATGGCTCTCGATCTTGATCCTTACAATGCCAAAGCTTATTTTGACCTGGGAATGGCTGCCAGTCAGCTCGGAAATAACGACCTGGCATGTTTCGGTTTTAAAAAGGCTTATGAATTCGGGCTATTAGAGGCTGGGGACTACATCAGAAAATACTGCAAATAAGAGAGGATGACGACAGAAAGAGAGAGTGAAATTCTGAAAAAGAACCAGGAGATTAAGGATAGACTCCACTCAGGCCGGCAGGAGGTGATCCTGGAGACCATTAAAAAATTGCGCCATTCGGGCAACAGGGATATTATTCCTGAAATAATCGATCTGATTTCTTCAGATTTCAGTGATGAAGTCACCAATGCCTGTGCAGGTCTGTTAAATGACCTGAAGGACAAAAAGTCAGCCGGAATGATTCCTGAAGCCATCCTGCAGAACCGGCACCGGAAGAACCTGGACCGGATCGTTGCATCATGCTGGCAGAACGGACTTGACTATTCGCCCTATATCGATCTGTTCATCGACCTGGTCATTGAAGAGGATTTTATGACGGCGCTGGAATCTTTTAGCGTGGTAGAACAAAACATTCATGCATTAAGCGTCGAGGAAAGAGAGATAAAAGCAGCCTATCTCCAGGGCCGGATCAGTGAAACAGATAGTGAAAAGTCACTCCTGGTCCGTGGAACTCATCCTCATAATAAAGACTTTCCAGGGACCTTTCCGCACTGATCTTACATAAGATGCATAATCATTTGATATGGCAGTGAGTTCAGGTCAGTTTCGAAAAATATTTCATAAACTGGGCTCTTTCGTAAATGGCCGGATCATCGATCATGGCATAACTCATCGAACCCCTGAATTCATCGATGGTTTTGAAATTCCTGGAAATCATCCAGGATTCGAACCGGTCGATCATCTCCGTCAGATATTCAAGACCGTTTTTATACAGCACTGAACATACCTGAACAGCGCTGGCACCGGCCAGGATCATTTTCACGGCGGCCTCACCCGAGTGGATACCGGTTGAACCGGCAATATCGATGCTTCGAACCTGACTTGAAACGATACCGACCCATCTCAGGCTGCTGCGTATATCAGCCGGTGAACTTAACACTTCTGCACTTCCCATGGTGAGTTCTTCAATATCGATATCGGGGGCATAAAACCTGTTAAAAAGAACGACACCACTGGCTTCGCGATAATATAACTGGCTGACGAGGTAGTTCAGATTAGTAAAATTAGGACCAAGCTTTAAAATTACGGGGATACTGACCCTCTTCCTGATGCCGTCGAGCAAATCAAAGTAAATCCGTTCATAATAAGTCGCTTCTTTATCCCTGTCAACCGGCAGGAAGTAGACATTCATCTCCAGGGCATCTGCTCCGGCTTCTTCAATTTTTACGGCAAAATCCATCCATTCCCGTGCCGATACGCAATTTATACTTGCAATCACCGGAATATGAACAGCTTTCTTCGTATCTCTGACCAACTGGAGGTATTCTGAAAGAGTATTTTCAAGTGTATACCTTCTTACATAATCCAGTGCCTCGGGGTAATCGGTCTTTTGAAGCAGATCGCCTGTCTCGAACATGATCTGCTCTTCAAACAACGATTTAAGTACTATTGCCCCTGCGCCAAGCGAATCCAGTTTCCTGATCCGCTCAACCGAGCTTGTTATTCCAGAACTGCTGATGATAAAAGGATTTCTTAGTTTCAATCCTGCAAAAGTGGTATTCAGGTTTGCCATATTACGCGTGTTTAGTAAAGATCAGAATCAATGATATCTCTCACCGAAAATCAGACTGCCGATGCGCAGCATATTGGAACCTTCTTCGACTGCGACCTGGTAATCGCTGGACATACCCATGGAAAGCCATTTAAAATAAGGTTTATCCTTAAACCAGGTTTTCTTAGTGGTATCGAAGAGGTTTTTCAGAAATCTGAATTCTTTTCTTACCTGATCCTCATCCCGGGTAAAGGTAGCCATTCCCATCAGTCCGCAAATACGGATATTTTCAAGCTCTCTTTCCCTGCCCGTTGAAAGGAGGTCTGCCAATTCATTTTCCGAGAACCCAAATTTGGATTCCTCTTCCGCGATATAGATTTGCAAAAGACAGTCGATGACCCTATTCGATTTATGTCCTTCCTTGTCAATAACCTTCAAAAGTTTGTAGCTGTCTACAGAATGAATCAGATTTACGAAGCCGGAAATGTATTTAACCTTATTGGACTGAAGATGACCTATCATATGCCATTCGATATCTTCAGGCAATTCGCCGGCTTTATGGACCAGTTCCTGGACTTTGTTCTCACCGAACACCCGTTGACCAGAATTATACAGTGTCTTTATATCCTCAACCGGTTTAGTCTTGGATACGGCAACAAGCTTAATGTTTTCTGGCAACTGCGTTTTCAGGAGATTTATATTTCTGACCAGTTCAATCACGTCCTTTTTATTTCAAAATTATAAAATTATCTGTGAAATACCTTGGAAGAAAGTGACGGATCGTGGCATTCCTTTTTATAAAAAAGATCCCTGCTGTCCCTGAATAAGCGTATCAATCTAAGGATGACGATTTAACCTCTCGGGTACTCTTCCTGCGGGTATACTTTTTTTTCGGATGAACGTATTTTCATGCCGGATCATTGTTTACAAATTTCAGGGCGAAGACCCGAAAAGAAAAATAAATTCCCTATCATTGCAGGCATTTTAAATGTTACACAGCATGAAAATTACCGTAGTAGGTGCAGGCAATGTCGGGGCGACGGCCGCTAATATCCTGGCAGAAAAAGAAATAGGGGACACCATTGTTTTGCTCGATGTTATAAAGGGACTGGCTGAAGGAAAGTCACTTGACATTATGCAGATGGCTCCGCTGGCCTTGTTTGATACCAGGACAGTCGGTGTCACTGACGATTATGAAGCTACTGCCGGATCTTCCATAGTGATCATAACCTCAGGTCTTGCCCGGAAGCCGGGGATGAAACGTGAGGATCTGATTTCAACCAATGCCCGGATCGTTAAGAATGTCACTGAAAATATCATCAGATATTCTCCCGACGCGATACTGATCATCGTCTCTAATCCACTTGATTCCATGTCATATGTGGCATACAAAACTGCCGGCATCCCACCCGAAAGGGTGATAGGCATGGCAGGCCTGCTTGATACTGCCCGTTACAGGGCTTTCCTGGCCGAAGCCCTTGATTCATCGGTAAAAGACATTCAGGCTGTAACGCTGGGCGGTCATGGTGATGATATGGTTCCCCTGATGAAATATACCACTTTGAGTGGTGTACCCATAACCCAGCTTCTGCCGAGAGACAAGATTGAGGAGATCATCAACCGTACCCGCAAAGGCGGTGGTGAACTGGTGAACCTCATGGGAAAATCAGCCTGGTATGCCCCGGGGTATGCCACGGCAAGAATGGCGGAAGCCATTAGCAAAAATCAGAAGAGGTATTTTCCCTGCAGCGCTTATCTGGATGGGAAATATGGCTTGTATGATATGTATTTCGGTGTACCTGTCAAGTTAGGCAGGCATGGCGTCGAGGACATCCTGGAAATAGAGCTTGATGAAGAGGAGAAGAGACTTGTTGAAATTTCAGCTAAAAGTGTAAGGGAAAATATTGATTTTTTAAAGACGCTGGATTTGTGGTAGGAGAACCTTATACTGACATGAATCTGTCAGAAACAAAGAGGCTGTCCAAAAAGTTATTGCTTTTAATAATTTACTTTTAAAAGGTCTTTTTGGACAGCCTCTTTGTTTACATTGGCAAAACAGAGCCGGGTAATCAGCCCAGCGAATGGATCACCAGTCCGCTGCGCAGCTTAGGTTCAAACCAGGTTGTCTTAGGGGGCATAATATTTCCTGTATCGGCGATTTTCATCAGTTGTTCCATGGAAACCGGGTAAAGGGCAAAGGCAGCTTTCATTTCTCCGGAATCCACCCTTCTCTTCAGTTCCTCAAGTCCCCTTATTCCCCCCACGAAATCAATACGTTTTGAATTTCTGAGATCGGTGATTTCAAGGATGGGTTCGAGTACCTGGTTAGACAGGATGGTTACATCAAGCCCCCTGATCGGATCGTTGTTATTATAGGTACCTTCCCTGGCCGTAAGGGAGTACCACTTTTTGTTTAAATACATAGAGAAATTATGTATCTGCATGGGTCTGTAGATTTCTTCTCCTTTCTCTTCAATCTCGAAACTGTCACTCAGCATGGAAAGAAACTCCTGTGTTGAATACCCGTTGACATCCTTCACCAGCCTGTTATAGTCGATAATGGTGAGCTGACTGGCCGGGAAATGTACAGCAAGGAAAAAGTTATATTCCTCGTCGCCCCGGTGATCAGGATTATTCTTTTTCCTTTCATTCCCAACCAGGGCTGCGGCTGCTGTTCGGTGATGCCCGTCGGCGACATATGTTTCGGGGATATCCTTTGCAAAGATGTCAATCATGGCGGCAATGGTTTGCGGGTCGGAGATGATCCAGAAATGGTGACCTACCCCGTCGACAGTAGTAAAGTCGTATTCCGGTTCCCCTTTCACCACTTCAGCCACGATATGGTCGAGTCCGGGATGATCGGGATAGGCGAAGAAGACTGGTTCGGCGTTAAAATTGGTAACCCGGATATGGTTCATACGGTCCTCTTCCTTATCCGGTCTGGTCAGCTCATGCTTTTTAATGACGTTATTCATATAATCCTCAACCGCGGCACATCCTACGATACCGTATTGTGTTTTCCCGAACATGGTCTGTGCATAGATATACAGCCGGTCCTCAGCGTCCTGAAAGAACAACCCTTCCTCAATGAGCCGTGTAAGGTTTTCTTTTCCCTTATTATACACGACATCCGAATGCAGATCCACATCTTCGGGCAGGTCGACTTCCGGTTTAACCACATGAAGGAAGGAATACGGATTTCCTTTCACTTCCTCTCTGGCTTCTTCTGAGTTCAGAACATCATAAGGCCTGGATGCGACCTGGTCTACATGGTCTTTTACAGGTCTGTAACCTTTAAACGCTTTAAGTATTGCCATTTTATAAGAATCATTTTATGCGGAAACCGGAGCGTAGAACCTATTTCGCTCTGCCATACCGCCTGTTACCTCATTTTGAAAATCCCGGTCAGCTTTATGAAACAGACAATGCAGGCCAGGGAAAATTTTCAGTTTACTTTAAATTTAACATCACCGGTTTTGAAAAATGCGACAATCTGGTTTGCAGCTGCAAGTCCGGCGTTCAGATTGGCCTCAGCGGTCTGTGCGCCCATTTTTTTCGGTGTGAAAAAATACCTGCCTTCATAACCGGCCAGGATATCGGCTGCACAACCCGGTGCGATATCAGAAATATAGCGAAAATCGGGGCGTTCGGCAAACATCTTAAGAAGAGAAGCCTCATGGATCACTTCTTTTCTGGCTGTGTTAACCAGAGTAGCTCCCTGGGGCATCTTGATTCAGAAGACTGAAGTTGATGGATTCCTTTGTTGCCTCATTGGCAGGAATATGAAGTGATACATACTGGCATTTACCATAGAGTTCCTCAACGGTCCCAACCCAGTTTACGCCATCGTTTTCGATCACAACACGTGTCGACGAAGGGATCAAAGGCAAAGACATTCATGCCCAATCCTTTGGCGATCATGCCCACAATTCGTCCCACATATCCATAAGCATGAATGCCAAGTGTTTTCCCCCTGAGTTCGATGCCGGTGCTTCCGTTAAAACCGTTGCGGTTAAGGTAGATCATCATGCCAAATGCAAGTTCTGCCACCGCGTTTGAATTCTGTCCGGGTGTATTCATCACAACGACATTTTTTGCTGTTGCTGCGGCCAGGTCAACATTATCGTAACCTGCTCCTGCACGCACAACGATCTTCAGGTTGGGGGCAGCATCAATGACCTCCTTATCCACGATATCACTGCGGATGATCATGGCATCTGCATTTTTTGCAGCTGCTATGAGATCCGACTGGGCGCTGTATTTTTCAAGAAAAAGGAATTCGTTGCCCGATCCCTCGACGATCTTCCGGATGGCATCAACCGCCGTCTTTGAAAAAGGCTTTGTGGTGGCTACTAAAATTTTTTTCATATCTCTTGGTTTTAAGTTACCGGTACTTACATAAACAAACAGCAGAATCAGACATTTTTTTCGAATGCCTGCATGGTATCGATAAGAGCCTTGACACTGCTTACCGGCATAGCATTATATATAGAGGCCCGGAAACCGCCAACAGACCGGTGTCCTTTTATGCCAACCATGCCTTTGGCGGTGGCAAATTCAAGAAATTCAGCCTCTTTATCTTTATACTCGTCAGTCATGACGAAGCAGACATTCATAATTGAACGGTCTTCCTCTTTGGTTACCGTACTCCTGAAAAGTTTGTTCCTGTCAATCTCTGCATACAGCATACCGGCTTTCTCAAGGTTTGTCCTGTGCATGGCTTCGATCCCACCCTGTTCCCTGTACCATTTCAAGGTTTGCAGTGCTGCATAGATGGTCACGCAGGGAGGTGTATTAAACATGGATTCATTATCGATATGAGTCTGGTAATTCAGCATGGTGGGGATCTGCCGTTCCACTTTACCGAGGATATCATTTTTAACGATCACGAATGCCAGGCCTGCAGGAGCGAGATTTTTCTGAGCACCACCATAGATAAGGGCATATTTTGAGACATCCAGGGGTCTGCTGAAGATATCGGATGACATATCTGCAACAAGGGGCACATTCACGTTTAGGTCTGTTTTAATTTCAGTGCCAAATATTGTATTGTTCGTGGTAATATGAAGATAGTCGGCATCGGCGGGTACACTCCATCCTGTGGGGATGCTGGAATAATTATCCGCTTTCGATGAAGCAACAACATCCACTTCTCCGAACATCCTTGCTTCCTTGATCGCTTTGGAGGCCCATGAACCCGTATCGAGGTAAGCCGCTTTTTTATTTAAGAGGTTATAAGGCACCATGCAAAACTGCATACTTGCTCCTCCCTGAAGCAGGAGCACGGAGTACCCATCAGGAATAGCAAGAAGTTCCCTGAAGAGGGCAATCGTATCTTCAGTGATCTTCACAAAATCCTTGCTCCGGTGAGATATCTCCATCAGAGACAAGCCGGATTCATTCAGATCGAGAATGGCATTAGCTGTATTTTCAATGGTAAACTTTGAAAGGATTGACGGACCTGCATAGAAATTATGTTTTTTCATGATCTGAGATATTTTGGTTGGTTTGCTTTAAATTCTGAGCTAAAATTAGGAAATTAATTACGATTCTAAACGACAAAACCATCGATCGTTGATAAATTGTATTGAATTGTTAATTAATTCACAATAATTTTCCTTCTGCAGGAAGGCGGATGAGGTAATTGTTTTCCAGGACAGGGATAACATCGGTGAGATCGATGGTATGACAATATTCAATCACGTCATCCAGGTTATTTTTTTTCAGGCGGTGACGCTGGGCGGCTTTTTCGATATATCCTACCAGGTCATTACGTGCCAGGGTCCAGAGATCCTGAGCTGCCAGGGACGAGTCACAAATCGTCATATAATCGCCATGGTCAAGAAGCCTGTCAACCACTGCACCGGCAAAGAGGGTATCTTCCAGGTTGAATTTGCTTTTCCATCCGGCACAGAGAAGGAGTACATCCCGGTGTGCATTGATCAGATGACTGACAACGGATGACAGGTTCAGGAACGATCCGACGATCACCTCTGAGCTGGATGATGCAAGCTGGATAGCCTGGGTTCCGTTTGTTGTACTGTAAACGATGCTTTTTCCTTTAACCTTTTCCGGTGTGAAATTGAAAGGTGAGTTTCCGAAATCTGCAAAATCCCTTACGATGCCGTCCCTTTCCGCGGCTACCATAAAACCATCTGCCTTAAATGCTTCAGCTTCTTCAAGGGTACCTACCGGAATGATCTTCTCCACACCGCTCATGAATGCCGTACAGATCGCCGATGAAGCCCGCAGAATATCAACCACAACGGTTATAGCCCCGGGATTTTCAAAATAACTGTATAAAGCGGGAGAAAAACAAACCTCTACCTTATGTAATGTTTCCATCCGTCTCTGAACTATTCTGGTTTAATGAAAGGGGGTTTGACGACCTTTGCCCTCATTGGCCTGTTTCTGACCTGTATAGTTAATACAGTGCCTTCCGTGTTAAAGGGAAACCGGACGTATCCCATTCCGATCCCTTTTTTCAGAACAGGTGACATTGTCCCGGAGGTCACCTCACCAATTTCCTCTCCATTCAGACTGGTGATCTTGTAATGCTGCCTGGGAATAGCTCGGTCCATCATTTCAAATCCGACGAGTTTGCGGGTAACACCATCCTCATGCTGCTGGTACAACCTTTCCCGGTCAATGAACTGGTTATTTTCACTGAATTTGGTGATCCAGCCCAGGCCGGCTTCGATCGGAGAAGTTGTGTCATCAATATCATTCCCATACAGACAAAAACCCATTTCGAGTCTGAGGGTATCCCTGGCTGCCAGTCCTATTGGTTTAATACCTTCATCAGCGCCGGCCTTCATAATTTCACTCCATAAATGGGGCCCGTCCTCGTTGCGGAAATACAGTTCAAACCCACCGGCACCTGTATAACCCGTATTGGATATGATGACGTTATCCACACCACCGATGGTGCCTTTGACGAAGTTGAAAGACCCTATTTTGCTCAGGTCGGTAAGGGTTATCTTTTGGAGAATCGCCGTAGCTTTCGGCCCCTGAACAGCAAGTTGTGACAGGTTACCGGAATCATTCTCAAGCACTGCTCCCTGTTCATTACATTCATTAAGCCAGTTCCAGTCTTTAGAAATATTCGAAGCATTGACCACCAGAAGGTATTTGTCTTTTTCGAACAGATAAACAAGAAGATCGTCCACTATGCCTCCTTTACCGTTTGGAAAGCAGGAATACTGAACTTTTCCCGGAATTAGCCTGTCGACATCATTTGATGTCACCTTCTGAACAAAATCCCTTGCAGCATCCCCTTTTACCCAGATCTCACCCATGTGTGACACATCAAAAAGACCTGCTTTTTCCCTTACTCTGAGATGCTCATCTATAATCCCGGAATATTCCACAGGCATTTCGAAACCGGCAAATTCAACGAGCCGGGCGCCTGCCCTCCTGTGAGTCTCATAAAATACAGTTCGTTTCATCCGTATTGGCTGTTAGTCGATATTTTTATGATTGATTGCACCAACAAAAGTATGATTTTTTGATGGAATTAAAATTGTTTAAAAGCAGAACGCGGAGCGGAAGAGATGAAACCGTGAGTGGAGATGAAAGTCAGGCAATCGGGTATTAAAGAAGACAGCTGAAAAACAGGATTTTCCTGGCAGGAGACGTTGATATCTCTTTTCCGATAGTTAGCTGTAGTTTTTGCCAGTGGTGATTGCGTTCTTTGTTCACACGTAATCTATATCACACCTGTGGTAAAATTCCGGACATTCCAAATAGCGGTTCACTCCTTTCTTAACCAGTATAAACGATTTTCCATTAAATAATCCAACATCTCATCATATAAAATCAGTTGAATGTCGAGAAGGTCATCATAGGTTATGGGCGGCATGGGAAGATTTTTTGTCCGGGAACCATGGGGGCACTCGAAAGTAAAGGACATCGATCCGGAAACCTGGTGCAGGGCACTGACCAGGTTAAAAGGTTTCCGGGGAGGGAAATCTTTATCTTCCACGCCGGGTGCAGCAATGTTTTCATCATCATCATGGGGCAGATCAAGCACTTTGTAGCGGTTATTCAGTTGAAGAGCTAATTCATACACCCTCTCTTTCATGAAAAAGGGCTCATAGTCGGGTTGAAGAATGACCGGGGGATATTCATGCGAGTGCAAAGAAACTGTCATATCCGGTGCTTCCGAACGGGCAATCTCCATGATGGCTTTTGTTTCCTGGGCCATCGGAGAAAAGAAATCGTCATGCATCATGTTGACCCCGTTATCGTTAAAATAACTGCCGAGTATTCCGACATCTCCTTTCATCGGATGGACGGATTTTGCAAGCGGCCATCCCCACAGGCTGCCATCCTTCCGGGTTCCCTGCCCGTATTTTGTCATGATGAGTGTCGGCAGTCCCAAAAAGCTGTCGTATGGGCATCTCCTCCGGCCATCAGGATTAGCGCACGGTACAATGATGACCCTGCATTGCTGAATCTTTTTTTGGAGAGATGTCCAGTCTTTTCCCCGGTAATCCCTCCCGGTTTCGATCACATGAACGAGGTTCACCAGACCGGCTATGCCTTCCACTTCCTGGCCATGGACAGGACCCAGGAAAAAGATCACCGGTTTGGTACTGCTGTCTTTTTCTGCATACCAGGCCGGACTTCCTGCTCCCAGGGCAGAATTATAATTTGCCTGTGAATGCAGATCCTCTTTACTGCCATAATAAATCGCATATACGGGTAATCCCCCGGGTGTTCTGCTCACAACCTTCACCTGGCCTTTTGTTACATGGTTTACTTCCCATTCGATATCGGAAAGTTTCGATTTAAAGAAAGCAGGGATGTCGGAGTTATTTGTGGGATCACCCTCTCCGGGCAGCACTTGTGAGGTTGCAGCAGGTGAAAGGAAAACAAGCGGTACAATCCATATGCTGGCATATAGAGGCATAGAAAAGTGGCAGAGGTCCTGCAACACCCCTTTCAATCTGGCTGAGAATCGTGCTTTTATCATCTTATACGGTTTTAATAAAATTGCCATACATACGTGTCAAATTAACGCAGTGAATCATTTAAATACAAATCTTCTCAAAGAAATTTGACCGGCAGGAGAATGACGATGACAAGAGAAACCCGGGATATCATGCCCATTTAATACTGTGCATGCAGTACAATGTCCCCGAAGGAGCTTAAAGAAAAGCCGCGTGTACGGCTGAAGTGTACCACGCGGCTAAATGATAATTTACATTTGGGGTATTATTTTGCAATCACTTTAAATTCCACCCTTCTGTTTTGTTCCCGTCCTTCGGGGGTATCGTTAGGAGCAATGGGCTGCGTAAAGGCATAGCCTTTCCATTCAAGCCGGGAAGCATCGACACCTTTGGAAACGAGGTAGTCAACGACTGCTTTGGCCCTTTCTTCCGAAAGCTTGGTATTGTATTTCAGGGAACCTATATTATCGGTATGGCCGGAAATCTCCAGTTTGACCGATTCATTATTTTCCAGGAATTTCAGCACCTGGTCAAGCTGCTCGTAAGAATCGGGTTTCAGCGTAGCCTTATTGGTTTCGAAATAGATATTCTTCAAAACCACCTTGGTTCCTACCTTCAGTTTTTCGAGGTAAAAATCCCTGATTGTCGGCACGTCAGAGCTGGCTCCGCTCATGTCAACTGCATCGAGGAAGAAAAGATAATCTTTCGCCAGGATTTCCACTCCATAGTTTTTCGCTTCCTCAAATTTAACCCGGTAAGTTCCACTGTCGGCGGAAAGGGAAGTCGCCGCAATACGGGAGTTTGCGACATCGATGAATTCCAGTTTAGCCAGAACGGGTTCATTGGTTTCCTTATCGAGCACGCGGCCGGTGAGGTAGTAGAAGGAGTCGATATGCACAGGTTCGGGCAAAGTAAAGAATCCGGTTTTAAGCGTGTCGTTGAGCCCTGCGATCAACACATCCTCATTACTAAGGAGGAGTTCCTTTTCAGAGCCTAGAAATACCACCTTATAAATGTCTTTTGCTCCAAGTCCTCCTTCTCTGATGGCTGAATAGTATGCATATTTACCGTTAGCTGATTCCCGGAAGAAAAGATCGTCGTCGGCTGAATTTACAGGATATCCTTCATTTTCAGGGTCTGACCAGGTTCCGTCATCCATGCGTACAGAATGAAAAATATCAAAGCCGCCCATTGAATTATGGCCTTTGGACGAGAACCAGAGTTCATTTCCTGCCGGGTTGAGGTATATTCCTTCCTCATCGTACTTTGTATTCACCAGGCTCCCCAGATCGTGTGGCTCCTGCCACCGGCCTTTATCGTTCTTAACCGTGTACATGATATCCTTCCCGCCCTGCGTAAGCTCTTCATTGGCGGAAATATAATACATGGTATCTCCGGTTGCCGTAAAAAACACGGAACCTTCAGCCTGTTTACTGTTAATCTTGCGTGACATGGATTTCGGTTTTTTCCATTCACCCTTTTTAGGATTAAACCGGCTTACATAAATGTCTCCGGCATTTTTATTTCCACGGTATATGTACAGGGAATTGCCATCGGGAGAAACTCCCAGTATGGCATCATTATGTTTAGTATTGATCTTTTTTGACAATGGTTCGGCCCCGGTCCAACCTTTTCCGTCCAGTTTGCTTGCAAACACATTTTCAAAATATTTATTGTCATAAGGATTCCGTTTTTCGCGAGTGGTTATAGGCCGTTTGGAGCTGAAATACAGGACTGAATCATGATCGGCAAAAACCGGCAGGTAATCATCGAAAACAGAGTTTACGCTATCACCCAGGTCAGTAATGATAACACGTTTGGGGTTTTCGACGATGGTTTTCCCATTTTCGCACTCCGTGATGAGTTTATCAACCACGATGACCTTGTCGACCTGACCGGTACCCGAATAATAATCACGGGCAGCAAGATAATGTTCTTTAGCTTTGTCAAAATCGAGCACGAGGTGGTAAGCTCTTCCGAGATAAAACTGAAGATCGGGGCTCAAACCCGGATCCTTATCAAAAGCTTTACGCAGGTATTTAAGGGCTTCATATTTATCGTCGGTGAAAAGGTAACAAATCCCAATTCTGTAATTGAGCACGTTATTGTCGCTGTTATATTGATGAGCAAAGAGATAATGGTCTCTGGCAAGTGCAAAGGTTCCTACCCCTGCTTTAAAATATTGGTCAGCCAGTTTAACACTTTTCCATGCTTCCTTAAAGCCCTCTTCCTTATCCGTCTTAAATTCGCTCTTTTTAATTTTCAGCCCGTCATGGTTGGGCACCTGGGCAATAATGCTGCCAGAGAGAAAAATCATGAACACAAGAACTGTAGAGATGCGAAAGTTCATAATGATGGTATTTGATTTCATTTGCATTCCTTGACATAATTCTTAGCCTGCTCAACACCAAGCCCGAGGGCCTTGTTCCAGTCGGAACAGGCACCATCCAGATCTCCTGTGAGTTCCCTGACCAGCCCACGGTTCAGATAAGCACGGGCAAAACCGGGATCTTCCGTAAGTATTTTGTCAAAGATATCCACAGCCGTGGTATAATCGGTTTTTTTGGCAAGCACGGCGGCTTTATTATTCATGGCGGGGACATAGGTTTCTTTGATGGAAACAGCCTCGTCAAAATCTTTTAGTGCGGCATCGAAGTCACCCAGAAAATATTCTGCACTGCCCCTGTTATTATAGGCCATGTAAAATTCCGGGTCAAGGTTAACGGCAACGGAATAGTCCTCTATCGCACCCTTGTAATCGCCGAGGATGATCTTGACACTTCCCATATTGTTAAAGGCCTCGGGAAAGTTGTGCAGGTAATTAGTAGCCATTCTGTAATCATAAAGGGCGCCTTGCATATCTCCAAGCAGTCGTTTCGCAGTAGCCCGGTTATGGTAAGCCAGAGGGAAGTCAGGCTTCTTGTTTATGGCGTCGGTAAAATCGGCGACAGCGCCGGTATTATCACCGGTTTCAAGTTTATACAATCCACGGTAATAGTAGGCTTGATATTCCTTATATCCTTTTTCTATAGCTGAATTAAAATTCTGAAGAACGTTTTCGTCCGGTTGATTGTCAAAACTCAGGTAACCAAGATAAAAATCGGGTTCGCCAAGTGTGGCGTCCCTGCTTCGAAGAAGCTCAAAATCTTTGACAGCTCCTGCCACATTTCCTGTCTCTATTTTGGCTTTCGCTCTGGCGCTCAGGGCTGCATTGAAGGTGCTGTCCAGATCAAGGCAGGCATCAAGATATGTGATGGCAGGTTCCCAATTGCCTGCGGTGATATAAGTTACCGCCTGATTATAAGCCTTTTTGGCCTCTTTTTGGTTTTTATCCGGTATTTGAGCATCAATAAGAACTGCAGGGATGAAGAGAAAGGTCAGTAGAAAAGCAATTCTTTTCATATTTTTGTTTTAATTTATACTTTCCTTCCTATACGAAGTCAGGCACGGAAAGTTATTTATGTAAATAAAAGATTTTTAAATTTAATTTTAAAAATTTATTTTACTTTTAATTTACAGGTAGAAGATCACAGAATTTGACACTTATGTTTTTAATTGTTTACTTTTGTTTTTAAACGAGGAGATGAAAGATGAAAACTGACTTGAGCTATTTAAAATCCATGGGTGGTGACAATCAGGAGCTGATACAGGAGATGATTGACATTTTCACATGCCAGGTTGAGGAATTTTCGATAGAATTGCAAAAGTACCTGGATGAAAAAGATTATGACTCGCTTGGCAAGCTGGCTCATAAGGCTAAATCATCGGTTGCCATCATGGGAATGGGAGAACTGGCCAAAAAGTTACAAGAGTTGGAAATCCTGGCAAGAGATGGTAAAAAGCCAGAAAAGTATCAGTCCTACGTTGATCTGTTTATTTCAGATTGCTGTGAAGCGGTTAAGGAACTGGAGACCTATAAAAAAATGATTGCTGAACAATAATACTACTGCACACTATGCTGAGTATTGAAAATGTTAATGGCGTTGTAGTTGTCGCATTCAAAAATGTAAACCGGTTCAATGCCCTTATTTCCGAACCGGTTAAGGAAGAGATAAAGTCATACTATTCTGCACCAAATACCAGGCTCATCCTGGATCTGGACGGAATAACCTTCATTGACAGTTCAGGCTTCGGCACGTTTTTATCAATCATGAAAACGGCCAACAACAACTTCGGATTTTTCAAGATATGCAATATTTCAGAGGAGGTGATGGAACTTTTCAAGCTCCTCCAGTTGCATAATGTATTTGAGATATACAATACGAAGGAGGATGCTTTGAAAAGCTTCTAGGACTGGTATTTTCATGAAGGAGAGGCATCAGTTGGAGAACTCCAGCTCACCGTCCTTTACATCAATCATGATGGGTTTGTCGCGGTTAACCGCGTCTGCAAGGATCTTCTTGGAGAGTTCATTCACAACATACTTCTGCAACATCCTTTTAACGGGACGGGCTCCATACTGAGGATCAAAACCTTTTTCTGCGATCCATTCGAGGGCAGCCTGCCGGATCCTGAGATCAATGCCGTTATCCGTTAACATCCGTCTGATCTGATCAAACTGAAGTTCGACAATCTTCATAATTTGTGATTCATCCAGCGGGCGGAACATGATGATCTCATCGATCCTGTTCAGGAATTCCGGCCTGTATGGTCTGTTTCAGCAAATCAAAAACTTCTCTGCGGGTATCCTCAAAAACCTGTTCCTTATCCTTATCTTTCAGCACCGATAGCTTTTCACTAATGATCGATGAACCGAGGTTTGAGGTCATGATTATGATGGTATTTCTGAAGTTTGCGGTTCGTCCCTTATTGTCGGTCAGCCGTCCGTCATCAAGGACCTGAAGAAGGATATTAAACACATCGGGATGAGCCTTTTCGATCTCATCGAGCAAAATCACCGAATAGGGTTTTCTTCGCACAGCCTCAGTAAGCTGTCCTCCTTCATCATAACCTACATATCCCGGAGGAGCACCGATAAGGCGGGAAACGGAGTGCCGTTCCTGGTATTCCGACATATCTATCCTGGTCATGAGGCTTTCATCATTAAACAGGAACTCTGCCAGGGCGCGGGCCAGTTCTGTTTTACCAACACCGGTGGTGCCAAGGAAGATAAAGGAACCGATAGGCTTTCTGGAATCCTGCAGTCCGGCCCTGCTCCTTCTTACAGCATCAGCCACTGCTGAAATCGCTTCATCCTGTCCCACAACTCTTTTGTGAAGTTCATCCTCAAGATGCAGCAGTTTATCCTTTTCACTCTGAAGCATCTTATTCACGGGAATTCCGGTCCAGCGTGATACGATCTCTGCAATATCCTCCTCACCTATTTCCTCTTTTATCAGGGCTGATTCCGATTGTTCAACACGCAGTTCCTGGTTCAGTTCGTCGATGTGATGTTCCGATTCTTTAATGAGACCGTAGCGGATTTCAGCAACACGGCCGTAATCCCCTTTCCTCTCGGCCTCGTTTGCCTCAAGTTTAAGCTTCTCAATAGCTTCCTTTTCTTTCTGGATATTTTCAATCAGCCCCTTCTCTGTCTGCCATTTAGCCCTGAGTTTATTACGCTCCTCCGTCATATTGGCAACCTCCTCACCAATCTCTTTTTCCCTGGCATGTTTCCCGTCCCTTTTGATGGCTTCCCTTTCAATTTCCAGCTGTTTGATTTTACGTTCAATCTCATCAATTTCCTCGGGCAGACTGTTCATCTCAATGCGAAGCTTTGCTGCGGCCTCATCGATAAGATCAATGGCCTTGTCGGGAAGGAAACGTTCGGTGATATACCTTTTAGATAATTCTGCGGCAGCGATGATCGCATCATCTTTAATTCTTACTTTATGGTGATTTTCATACGTTTCCTTAAGTCCGCGCAATATAGAGATCGTACTTGCTACATCCGGTTCGTCAACCATCACGATCTGGAATCTTCGATCAAGAGCCTTATCCTTTTCGAAATATTTCTGATATTCGCTAAGGGTAGTGGCCCCGATGGCCCTCAGTTCACCACGGGCGAGAGCGGGTTTAAGGATGTTGGCAGCATCCATGGCCCCTTCGCTCTTACCTGCGCCAACAAGCGTATGAATTTCATCGATGAACAGAATGATATTTCCGTCGGAGTTAATAACCTCCCTGATGACGGCTTTTAGCCTTTCCTCAAACTCTCCCTTATATTTGGCGCCTGCAATCAGTGCCCCCATATCCAGTGAATAGACCTTCTTATCCTTAAGATTTTCAGGTACATCACCATCGACAATACGGTGAGCCAAACCTTCTGCAATGGCGGTTTTGCCTACACCGGGTTCGCCGATCAGGAGGGGATTGTTTTTTGTTCTCCGGGAAAGAATCTGCAGGATCCGCCTTATCTCATCATCCCGCCCGATAACAGGATCGAGTTTCCCCCGGGCAGCCTGATCATTCAGGTTAATAGCGAAACGGTTTAATGCATTATAGGTATTCTCAGCCGTCTGTGAATCAACGGCTGATCCTTTCCGGAGCTCGGCAAGGACCAGTTTCATCTGTTTCTCATTCATACCACTGTCCTTCATCACCTGGGAAATCTCATCTCCGACAGAAAGCAAACCCAGAAAGAGATGTTCGAGAGACACATACTGATCGCCCATGGCTTTGGCCTGGGTCTCAGCTTTCTGCAACGCCTTTGCCGCGGCATTGGACAAGTACTGATCTCCCCCGGTAACTTTTGGGTACCCTTCGACGATACGGTTTACCACATTCTGAAAGCTGTTTTTATTAATGCCGAATTTGCCAAGAATAAATCCGGTCACCGATTCTCCTTCAGAGAGGACAGCTTTTAAGAGGTGGCCGGTTTCGACTGCCTGCTGCGTATAACCGGCAGCTATAGTAAACGCCTGTTGCAGCGCTTCCTGTGCTTTAATTGTCAGATTATTTGTATTCATTTTTTTCTAGCTCCTTACATCGGTCAGCAGCTTCAAATCTGAAGCCATTCTCATCCGCAAAGCCATTCTCTGCCAACTTGACATATTCCTATTTTGAACAGCAATGGGAAAAAGGTTGTTAATGCTGTAACCATTTGGAATTGAACTTCATTTATTTTACAGATATATGATTACCGAATACTTGATTTGACACCAGAATTATCATAAGTTTATCCTTCGTGAAATACAGAGTATCAGGTATGAATGCTTTTATAAAATTCACATTCTCAATCTTGCTGGCGTTTCTGATTTTACATGACAGCCTTTGTCAAAATCCGGTAAAGCAGCTTCATTTCATTGATCCGGAGAAAAAATCCGTTTCTGTCCATTTTACATTTATCAATAATCTGATCATCATACCGGCAACCATCAATCATTCCGACACCCTTCACTTCATTGTCGATACGGGTCTCACAACGTCATTAATCACTGAGTTGGCTTACAGCGACAGTGTGTCGCTTAACTATGCCCAAAAAATTGAACTTCAGGGTCTCGGATCAGGTGGCCCGCTTTCCGCCCTGCATTCAGTCGGAAACGAGATCAGCATTAAGGGTATTGAAGGGCAGAACCAGGATTTGTATGTACTGACACAGAATATTTTTCATCTTTCCTCAAAGCTTGGACTGCAGATCAACGGCATTCTGGGCTACTCGGTTTTTGAGAATATGATCGTCGGGATCAATTACGACCGGAGGATCCTTACGTTTTATAATCCGGTGTATTTTTCTCCTGATAAAAAGTTACGAAAGTATACGACCATTCCCATTACCCTGCATGATACCAAGCCGTATATTTCGATGACCGTGGTAGATGATGACGGTCACGTCTTCGATGTTAAAATGCTTCTGGATACCGGTGCCAGTCATGCCTTATGGCTGAATCCATCTTCGCTTCCGGGCCTGGTAATGCCCGAAAAGAAGCGGTATAGTTATCTTGGAAGTGGTCTTAACGGAGACATTCATGGTACGGTCACCAGGATGCATAAAATTGAGCTGGCCAATTTCGATTTCAACAATGTGATCGTGTCATTCCCCGATTCCACATCCATCTCTCATGCCATTGGCCTTGACAGGAGAAACGGGAGTGTGGGATCAGAAATTCTCAAGCGCTTTAACCTTATCATCGACTACCCGAACCATCGGATCAGCCTGAAGAAAAACAGCTATTACAAGTCTGTTTTCACGCAGAACCTGAGCGGCATGGAAGTGATTGCCCCCATTCCGGAACTTCACACTTATTTGGTGGATGAAGTCAGGAAGGGTTCACCGGCCGAATCAGCGGGCATTCAAAAAGATGATATCTTACTGTACATCAACAGTGTTCCGGTCAAAAAACTTAGTTTGAGTGAAATTTACGGCATCTTACAATCCAAGCCGGGCCGGAAAATCATCATCCAATACCGCAGGGGCGACCAACAGTTTAAGACCAAACTTATTCTGGAAGATTTCATCTGATTGCACCTGTCGCGGCATCTGGATATTTTCATTCTTTTTCCTACATTTGTTTCAAACTAAAATATCCCTGCTAATGAAAAACATCTTCATCGTTTTTATGGCGATTGTTTTCCTGTCATCATGCCAGAATCAGCCTACAGAAAATAGGAAATCACCGGCAGAAGTTCCTGTCATTACCATCGAAGAATTTTTTGCTGATCCCGGAGCTTTCGTTGGTAAAGAGATTGCCATATCAGGAATGGTGACTCATGTCTGTAAACATGGCGGTCAAAAGTTGTTTCTTGCAGGAACAGGAACGCCGGAGACGCTCAGGATCAATACCAGTGAGGCCATACCGGAATTTGACATTGGGATGGAAGGAAGCAAAACCCAATTCACAGGCGTTGTCAAAATCATGGATGACGCATTTATAGCTGAAGCCAAAGCCGAAGAAGATGCACACCATCCTGATGCTGACATTGCTGAACCTGAAGGACAGAGTGCCGGCCGGAATATGGAATATTATATTGAAGCCAAAAGTTACAGGACTACCGATTGATATTTTATTGGTGTTCCTGTTTAAAATTATCTGCATCCCTTTATATTACTTCACCTCCTGTGCCGGGTTATTCAGAGAAGGGGCTAGTGGTGACTGTCCTTTTCATCTTTGTAAACCGGCCGTGCGGATGTCATTGACAAAAAGGGCAACTGACAATCTTACCCATGATATGAATCTCTGCGACACCTATGAAAAACGCATCTGTTAAAATTCCCTGTCAATGAACTGGAGAAAAATCAACAAAATCCTGCACCGGGACCTTGGTTATATCTTTTTCGGCATGATCATCATCTACTCTGTTTCGGGAGTGGTTTTAAATCACCGGTCGCCATCAGGAGATGCAAGCATCGTGACGAAGTCGGTTGAATTCCAGGTACCTCCGGTGACAAAGGCGAAGGCCGATCATACGTATATTTCAGGGTTATTGAATAAGCTGGGGGAAACGAAGTATAAGAATTACTATTTCCCGGCTTCCGGCTCACTCATAATTTACCTTGACCAGGGGCACATATCGCTTGACCTGGAGACAGGCAGTGGAAGGCTTACGCGGGTTCGCAGGAGACCGGTTCTGACAGAATTTAACTTTCTGCATTATAACAAACCCAAACAGCTATGGACCCTTTTTTCCGATATTTTTGCCGTATCACTTTGTATAATAGCTATTACCGGGTTATTTATCCTGAAAGGAAAGAACGGCATCCGCAAAAGGGGGGCTGTTTTGGTTACAGCAGGAATAATTGTCCCGCTGCTGTTTCTGATTTTTTATTTGTGGGCAGGGTAGTTCACGATTTAAGATAGTCACACATAAACGATAATTTACTATATTCGAATATTTTAAAACAATCCGGAGCGACCATCCGTAAATGATTAAAAACAGGTTTCGATGAGTGAACAAATTCTTAAAGCCCTAATGCAGCTCTTTGCTATTATAGCGAGACCTGAGAGTAATGTCAGGGACAGGCGCACCATCGTTGAATCTTTTCTTATGCGTCAGCTTAACCAGGAACTTGTTGCGGAATATCTTGGCGTTTTTGATGATTATTACAGCAGACACCAGCAAAAACAGAAAGACAAGGATTCGAGGCGCAGACGCATCGCTTCCAGCTCTGTAAGAGTACTTAAGATATGTACAGAGATTAATGAAGAGCTGGCTCAGCCTCAGAAAATCATCGTCCTGATCCAACTTCTTGAATTTATCAAATCGGATAATGATGAGATCACTCCCCAGGAGATGGAATTTGTAAATACGGTTGCTGAGACATTCAACATCAGTTCATGGGAGTATTCTCAAATAAAAGATTTTGTATTGTTCTCATTCGAACAGATACCCGACTCGGATGCAATATTAATTATTGACAACAAGGATGATGCGGCCTACTTCGGGAGGGACGTCAGGCACTTGAGGGTTGACGGTATAGTTGGGCAGATCAGGGTTTTACATGTAACGTCCTCCAACCTTTATTTCATCCGGTATATCGGGGTGAATGAAATCAACATGAACGGGCAACTCATCGAGAAGGAAAAAGTATATGCCTTCAATACGGGTTCGTCCATCAGGAATCAGCAGATCGATCCAATATATTACAGTGATATTGTCAGCCGGTTTGCCGGGGACAAGATCAAATCCAGGATTGTTTTCGAAGCCAGGAAGGTCCATTACAGGTTCAAGAGCGGGAAAGTGGGCCTGCACGATATCAGTTTTACAGAACAGTCGGGCCGGCTTGTGGGTATTATGGGGGCCAGTGGTTCGGGAAAATCAACCCTGTTAAATGTTTTGAACGGCTCCGCAAAACCCGATTCCGGGGATGTCCTCATCAACGGGCTTGATATTCACGGTAAAAGTCATGAAATTGAAGGTCTCATCGGTCATGTTTCCCAGGACGATCTTCTCATCGAAGAACTAACTGTTTACCAGAACCTGTATTACAATGCAAAACTCTGTTTCGACAATTATACCGAGGAGCAGTTGGAAAAGGCGGTGGACCATGTGCTTAAAAATCTTGGTTTGTTTGAGATCAAGAATATCCAGGTAGGATCACCCCTGAACAAGAAGATCAGTGGAGGACAGAGAAAAAGGCTGAATATTGCCCTGGAGCTGATCCGTGAGCCGGCAGTACTTTTCCTTGATGAACCAACATCGGGACTTTCAAGCCGGGATTCTGAAAATATTCTTGACCTGCTCAAGGAACTTTCCCTGAAAGGTAAACTGGTATTTGTAGTGATTCACCAGCCCTCTTCGGAAATTTTCAAAATGTTTGACAAACTGTTGATCCTTGACACGGGTGGCTTTCTGATATATAACGGCGATCCGGTCGATTCCATCATCTATTTTAAGTCGAGGGTTCATCACGCCAACTGGAATGAAAGTGAGTGTCATACCTGCGGGAATGTGAATCCTGAACAGATCTTCAATATCGTAGAATCATCGGTCATTGACGAATACGGAAAACTGACTGATATGCGGAAGATCTCTCCGCTAGAGTGGAGCCAGTATTACAAGAAAGGGCAGATTGAAGATGAGGCTCCTGAGGCCGGAAAAGATGAACTTCCGGAAATTTCCTTCAGTATTCCTGGCAAATTCAAACAATTCAGAGTATTTGTCACCCGTGATGTTCTGAAGAAGATCAGTGATCTGCAATATATGGTCATCAACTTTCTGGAGGCGCCGGTCCTGGCGTTTCTGCTGGCCTATATTATCCGGTATTATGATGTGGATGTAGCCAACAAATTCGGTTATACCCTTAGTGGGAACAGCAATCTTCCCGTATATATCTTCATGTCGGTCATTGTTGCTATATTTATAGGACTCACGGTAAGTGCGGAGGAGATCATAAAGGACCGAAAGATACTTAAGCGGGAGGCTTTTCTTAATCTCAGCTGGTCGGGCTATCTTTTATCTAAGGTCTTTGTGTTGTTTTTCATTTCGGCTGTACAGGCGGTTCTCTTTGTTGCGGTTGGAAACAGCATCCTGGAAATCAAGGGTATGTATTTCGTATACTGGCTTGTACTTTTTAGTGCCTGGGCCAATGCCAATATGATGGGCCTTGTTATCTCAGACAGCTTCAAGACCGTGGTCACCATCTATATTCTGATCCCATTCCTGGTTATCCCCCAGATTATCCTTAGCGGAATTATTGTGAAGTATGAAAAACTGAACCCTAATATTTCAAGTCCGAAATCCATCCCGTTCTACGGTGAAATCATGTCAGCCCGATGGGCATACGAAGGACTGGCCACCTATCAGTTTATTGAAAACGAATATGAAAAACTGTATTATGCCAAGGATAAGCTCATCAGCAATGCCAGTTTCAAAGATAATTTTCTGATGAACGACCTGCTCAACAAGGTCCGGTTTGCTCAAAAAAATTTAGATAACCCCGCTCAGCAAGAGCACATTTCATATTTACTCCAATTGCTTAGCACGGAGATCAAGAAAGAATTTGTATACCGCAAGAGACTCAGCAAAGAGGAGAAAAATATTCCCCTGGAATACCCTGCCGACATTGATAAGCTCAACCCGGAAAGGGTAACTCCTGTTGTCCTTTCTGAAATTCAGCAATACCTTCAAGGACTCCAAAACTTTTACAACAAGTTATACAAATATGTTTACCAGAGGAAGAACGAACAAAAAATGCATGAGAACAGGGAATTTATTGCAGGTCTGAAACGGAAATATTATAATGAAAGTCTGGAGGAATTTGTGACCAACAAGAATGAATTTCAGCGTATTGTAGAATATAATGGTGAACTGATCCAAAAAATCGACCCCATCTATCTTGATCCCCAGTTCCGTTTTATCAAAGCACATTTTTATGCCCCGAGGAAGATGGTTTTCGGACGGTTTTTCCCAACGATATGGGTGAATACTTTCGTAATCTGGCTCTCCACCATTATGCTGTATATCGTATTATATTTCCGGCTTCTGAAGCGGCTGATTGATTTTTTCAGCAGGGCCACCAGCACTTCTTAAGGATCATTCGCGGGTTTAAATGCCAGTATCTTCCGGATATCCCGTACCTGTGTGACAAGAGTGGCACAAAAAAAAGCCGCCGTTTCTCCGGAGAAAAACAGCGGCAAATTATATATAACGAAGAGGGTTTATTCCACAATTTCGATCATTTTGAAAGGTACCCTGATAATAGATTCGTAATCTTCACCGGCTTCAAGCATATCCTCATCATCTTCCTCATAGTACCAGTTAATAATCACTTCCTGTTTCCCCTTCTGAATACCTTCCAGCTTTTTAAAGACATCGAGTATACATTTGGATGAACTGGTGTTGAAGTATTCAAGCTGAACATTAACCTGAGTGAGACCCTTAGGTTCCCTTGAATAGCCATCCAGCCAGTCAACTAAAGGCTTATAAAACTCTATTGAGTTTTCAGGAATTGATCTACCCTTTATCTCCATGACCCCTGTTTCAGAATCGAATTTGACAGTTGGGGTTTTCGCAGTTCCTTCAATTGAAATAGGTTCCATACTACGTTTTTTCTTTTAAATTAGATTTACAATAATCAGGATACAAAAACATCCAGGTTAAAGAAGTAATAATCCTTTTTATAATTTTCAAAGCTGTATTCGAGCTTGTTCCCCGTTTTTCTGGCGATATCGACAAGCCCGAGACCCCCACCGCCCTTAGCACTAAGCTTCTGATGGTTGAGAATAAATTTATACATATCCTTTAATTCATCCTTTGAAAGAGAATTGATCTTCTCAATCTTATCTTTCAGAGGCTTGATTCTCCCGGAACTAACGAAATTACCTGTGGTGATTTTATACATGTTATTGTCGATCCTTGACACAACAAGAACACCGAATTTGGGTTCGTAATCGTTCTTCATTTGACTGGGTAATTCTTCAATGTGATGATAGAGATTTTGAAGACTTTCAACAAGAACGTTATAAACCTTTTTGCGGATTTTTGATGTTTCGCTCAGGTCATCGAGTTTGGCTTCGACTACCTCCAAAACATTGCCAATAAGGTCACTTGTAATACTACCCTTAAAGGCAAGGAGTACATCACCGCCGTTTAATTTCTCATAATACTCGTTAATATCAAAGCTCATTGAGGCTTTTATTTCTTTTAAGTACGTATTGGGAATACGTCGTTAACAATTGCTCAACAAATATAAAAAAAAACTCAAATACACAAAGTAATACAGAATTAAGTATTAAAAAAGATTCTTAAACAGCTGACCCTTTCCTTTCAATAAGGGTTGCTTCATCATTTAAAAATAACAAAAAAAAATGATGCGTGAATTTTTTTTTATCCAGACGACGAATTTTTCGTAAATGTAAAAAAAATACCTGAATAACTAATGAATCCGCATTCAATAAAAAAAGAATCCTTTTGAATTCAGTTTTCCCCGAACTGGTCTTTCCTTTTTCCTTTAAAAAGGTCATACATATAAAACCTGCATTTGAGGCTGCCATTAAGCAGTTCCTGTTTTACCGAGGGTTTTAGTCCGATAAACTTCATGGCTTCAATATTTGCACTCAGTATCCAGGCTTTGTACCCGGAGAACTCGTTTTTCAGATGGTCACCGATTGACCTGTAGAAGTCGTCAATACGTTCCTCCCTTATCCTTTCTCCATAAGGTGGATTCATGATAATGAGCCCATTATCTCCCATTGCCTTGAGATCAAGGAAATCAGCTCTTTCAATCTGAATAACATCGCTAAGGAGTGCTTTGCCTGCGTTTTCCAGTGACAGGTTTACGGCTTCTGCTGAAATATCGGAAGCGATGATTTTATGATGAAAAGGTTTGCTTACCATGAGTTTCTCAACGATACGGGTATACAGATCCTCGTCATAATCTCTCCAGTTCATGAAAGCAAATGACTGTCTGAGTATTCCGGCCGGCACATTCATAGCAATCATGGCGGCTTCGATGGGCAGCGTTCCGGAACCGCACATAGGATCGATGAAGTCACTTTCCCCGCGCCATCCGCTCATCAGGATCATACCTGCAGCAAGTGCTTCATTCAACGGCGCAACATACTGCCCTGTCCGGTAACCGCGTTTGAACAGCGGTTCACCCGAACTATCCAGGGAAATATCCACGCGGTAATCATTAATATGCACATTGACGGAGATGTCGGGGTGTCTGGTATCGATATCAGGCCTTTTACCTGTTTGCTGCCTGAACTTGTCGACAATGGCATCCTTGGTTTTAAGGGCTATATAGTGGCTATGTGAAAAATATTTTGAATTCACGGCGCTGTTTATGGCCAGTGACCGTCCGGGAGGAAAATAGCTGTCCCAGTCAATGTCAAAAACCGATTTGTAAAGCTGATCCTCATCCCTGGCGGTAAAGGACTTGATATTCATCAGGATCCGGATGGCGGTTCGCAGAGTAAGATTGAGTTTGTATAAAAGTGCCGTCCCCCCTGAAAATCTTACTGCACGGTGGAAAGGTCTGATATTTTCAGCTCCCTGTTCGAGGAGTTCCTGAGCCAGTACTTCTTCAAGTCCGAAAAGTGTTGTTGCAACAAAATGATCTTCAGTCATTTCTTCTATTGTTTTATTTCCTGTACGGCATCCAGGGCCATCCTGAACCTGTCGGGACCGCTTCCTGATATGATCCGGAGCGGTACATCCAATGCCTCAATTTCTTCTTTATACCGGTTAAAAAGCGAAGTCCTGCTTTCGTTCCCATTTTCTCTGACATCGTCGGGTTCCCATGGTATATCAGGAGAGCATAAAAGATACAGATCCATTGGGAGCTCTTCTATTTTCTGATCTATCCATTCCGGGTACTTACCGAAAACCACCTCAAACCACACTTTGGTAATGATCAGCCAGGTATCGAAAATGACCAGATCATGTCCCTCGCCGGAATATTTCATATAATCCTCTATCTGCTTCCTGGCAATATGTTCGATATCTGAGTAGCTGTATTTCTCCCTGAGAGAACTTACATAATACCTGGCGTATTCGGGAATCCACACAGCATCCAACTCCCTCGCCAGATAATCGGAAATATTTGTCTTACCTGTCGATTCAGGGCCGGTGACCACAATTTTGATCACGTTTTTTTCAAGTCTTTTTTCCATTGCCTGAAGCCAATAAACGCCATAAAAGTATAAACTAAAAACAAGATAACCGTCGGAAAAAGCCCCTTATAAATATACATTCCCATAGAAACCGCATCGATTACGATCCAGAATAACCAGTTTTCAATCATCTTTCTGGCAAGCATCCAGGTAGCAACCACACTGGCAGCTGTTGTAAAAGCATCGAGATAAGGCAAGGGATCCTCATAAAATTTCAGCACATAACCTGAAATAACCGTCAGCCCCATGCTTATGGCTATAAGTATAAACCACAACCTCGGAGTGATGCCTGTGACCGGGATCTGTCCATCAGAATCCTGTCTCTTTGAACCGTGAACCCAGTGAACCCATCCGTAAATGCTGATGAAAAAATAGTAAACCTGCAAACTCATATCGGCAAACAAACGGACGTGATAAAATACATAGATATACAGCAGGGAAGTTATAATACCAAGCGGCCATAACCAGATGATCTGACGAATTGAAAAATACAGATAAATAAGCCCTGTAATGGCTCCCAGGACTTCAATGTAGTTTTTGGACAACCAGTCAATAAGCATTTCCGATTCAGGATTGTGAATTTAAAAAGCAAATTCCGGAATAAGGACTGAAGTATCTATGAAATGGTTCCGTTTATTCCCCGCTCCACAATCACGGTCCTTTATTGACCCTTATAAACCTGCAGTTTAGAATTATACAGATCATCTTTGGTCATTACATCCACAGCTTTCAGGAAGATAGGATCCTTAAGGTTATAAATCTCGTAAAATGCCTTTGTATCCCACAGATCTCTCGCAATATAAGCTTTGATCAGCATGGTAATCATATCCTTACTTGTTGCAAACTGATCCTTGTTGAATTTGATACCCTGACTTTCGGCATATTGCTGTAATTTTGAGATTATTGCAGGGGTAATTACAAAGTTTTTTCTATAACTGTCAAACTGCGGATAGGAGGCCAACAGTGTCTTCCTGTTATTGTCGACATATTCCAGGATGAACTGGTTCAGCACACCCTGGCTGATAAGGTCCCTGTAGTAATCGGAATAGGATGATGTGTCGATAGGCACAAGATAATCCGGAAGAATCCCTCCACCGCCATATACCACCCTGTTTTTGAGAAGTGTATGAAATTTCAGAGAGTCGGGGAAATGTTTGGTATCCTCACCGCTGAGTTCACCGGAATTGTAACGTTCAAGAAGTTCATGCGAGTAAGCATCAAAGCCTTTGCTGTAAGATTTTTGAATGAGGCGGCCGGCCGGGGTAAAATATCGGGCGACGGTAAGCCTGATCTCAGATCCGTCGTTGAGTTCAAAACGGCCCTGAACCAGTCCTTTGCCGAAAGAACGGCGGCCAACAAGAACAGCCCTGTCCCAGTCCTGCATGGCACCGGAAACGATTTCGGAGGCTGACGCTGATGTTTCATCGATCATGATTACGAGCTTGCCGCTTTCAAAAGATCCTTTATCGGTGGAATAATAATTGCGTCTTGGATTATGCACCCCTTCCGTATAGACGATCATCCTTCTGCCGGAAAGGAACTGATCGGCCAGGTCAATGGCAACGTAGAGATAACCGCCACCGTTGCCCGACAAATCAAGGATGAGGCTTTTCATGCCTTTCTCCTGAAGCTTGGTCATGGCTTGAGTGAATTCATCCATAGTTGTATTGGAAAACCGGGCAAGCTTAATATAGCCAACATTATCATCCACCATATAGGCAGCGTCGATGCTGTAGATCGGAATTTCGTCCCTGGTGATAGTAAAATCAAGCAGTTTGTTCACATGCCTGCGGCTTATGGTCACACTGACTTTGGTTCCCTTGGACCCTTTCAGCTTCTTCATCACATCGAGATTTGTGATTCCAATGCCTGCCACATTTTCACCGTCAATTTTAACAATGCGGTCTCCTGCATGAATGCCGACTTTTTCAGAAGGCCCTCCGGCGATCGGACTGATGATGAAAATGGTGTCCTGGAGAATATTGAAAGAAACGCCAATTCCTTCAAAGCCGCCTTCGAGTTGCTCCTGGGCGGCAGCCACTTCTTCCTTGCTGAGGTATGTGGAATGCGGATCCAGGTCATGAAGCATATTCCGAAGGACCTGACCAACCAGTTTGTCTTCATTGACGGTGTCAACATAATATTTGGAAATATCGTTAAGTACTTCACCGAATTTAAGCGACTGCTCAGTAATCTGGCCGAATCCGGGGTTTAAGAACAGGACCGCAAAGCCTGTAAGGATGATCGCAATTTTTTTCAATCTCATATCTGTATAATTTATAAGTTTTACCATCCGGGCACCCCGTTTTGTTCATCCTTCATACAATCCTATTTATGATATTCAGGATATTTACAAATTCGGGGCATTTTCGATATACTATTCCTTTCCGGGTATCATGAGGCAATAAACCCTTTCCTTTCGTGTTCAGCATTCAGCGATAAATGTAGGATTATCCGGTTCCGGACCGTTGCGTTTTCCGTCCTCCCCCATTTTAGTTAAAAGCCATTTCTCAAATTCCGGAGTCTATGAAAGGAAATATAGGTTGTAACAATCCCGGAATTTAAATTGTTGATTTACAACCTCAAAAACCGGGCGTTTCCTCTATATCAGCATCAGGTTATTCCCATTCGATTGTGGCCGGCGGCTTGGAACTGATATCGTATACGACCCTGTTTATACCTTTTACTTTATTGATGATCTCACTTGAAACCCGGCCGAGGAATTCATACGGCAGGTGGGACCAGTCTGCTGTCATCCCGTCGGTAGAGCCAACAGCCCGAATTGCGACGACGTTCTCGTACGTTCTCTCATCACCCATCACACCCACCGACTGAACGGGCAGAAGGATCACCCCGGCCTGCCACACCCTGTGGTAAAGACCGTAATTTCTTAGTGCCGAAATAAAAATATCATCAGCTTCCTGCAGGATACGCACCTTTTCAGGGGTTACCTCACCCAGAATCCGGATAGCAAGTCCCGGTCCGGGAAAAGGATGACGGCCTATCAGGGCTTCGGGAAGCCCCAGTGCTTTACCCACCCTTCTGACTTCATCCTTGAAAAGAAGCTTTAGTGGTTCGACGATCCTGAGCTTCATCTTCTCCGGCAGTCCTCCCACATTGTGATGGGATTTAATGGTTGCCGAAGGGCCGTTAACGGAAACTGATTCGATGACGTCGGGATAAATGGTACCCTGTCCGAGCCATTTGACATTTTGTATTTTATGAGCTTCTTCATCAAAAACCTCAATAAAATTTTTGCCAATGCTTTTACGTTTCTGTTCGGGTTCGGTTAAACCGGCAAGACCGTCCAGGAATTTCTTTCTGGCGTTGACACCTTTTACATTCAGTCCAAGGTGCTGATATGAATCCAGCACACTTTCAAATTCATTTTTTCTCAGCAGCCCGTTATCGACAAAAATACAATTCAGGTTCTCACCGATCGCCCGGTTGAGCAGAACGGCAGCCACCGATGAATCCACGCCGCCGGAAAGGCCGAAGACCACTTTGTCGTCGTGCAGGGTATTCTGCAGTTCCGCCACGGTCGATTCAATAAAGGAAAGCGGGGTCCAGTCCTGTTGGCATCCGCAGATACCCGACACAAAATTTTTAAGAATAACAGAGCCCTCGGTGGTATGGTATACTTCGGGATGGAACTGAAGTCCGAATGTTTTTTCACTCTCAGCCGCAAAGGCGCCAATCCGGATGTCGGCAGTACTGGCAATGACATGGAAATGTTCCGGCAATTCCATAATAGTGTCACCATGAGACATCCAGACTTGTGTATTGGGTGAAATGCCTTTGAGGAGGGGGTTTTCAGCATCAATAAAGCCCAGCCTGGCGCGGCCGTATTCACGTGTATTTGACGGGGCTACGTCGCCGCCATAATGCAGAGCCAGAAACTGGGCGCCATAACAGATCCCCAGTAAAGGAATCCTGCCCCGGAGGTGATCGATGGATGGTACCGGCGCATTGGCATCACGAACTGAAGACGGACTACCAGACAACACTATGCCTTTAACCGTTTCATCAGGCTGCGGGAATGCATTGAATGGAAAAATTTCGCAGTACACATTGAGTTCCCTGATACGGCGGGCTATCAATTGTGTGTACTGTGAACCGAAATCCAGAATCAGTATTTTCTCGTTCACCTTGTTGATTTATCTTTTTTGAGCCTGTAAAATTAACAATCTATTCCGAAATGCCAGTATAAAATTCTTTATTGCAAGCTTACCCTTTGCCGTTCAACCTCAAAAACATCACCGTCATTCACCAGGAATGCATCGGGGAAAACAGCCCTGGCCTCATCGAGCAGGTGATCCAGGTTTTTATAGCGTGACGAGAAATGACCGAGCAACAGTTTACTCACACCGGCGGCTCTGGCGATGGTGGCAGCCTGTTCCGCCGTTGAATGAAGGGTTTGCTTGGCCAGTACTTGTTCACTGTTCATGAAGGTCGCTTCATGATAAAGGAGGTCGGTTTCCCTAATGACCTCAATGATATCAGGATCATAGACCGTATCGGAACAATAGGCATACGACCGGGTTTTCCAGGGAGGAAGCGTCAGTTCCTTATTTGGGACCACTGTTCCGTCGGAGAGCACAAGGTCTTCTCCTTTCTTGATTGCGACCACCTGGGCTATCAGGGGTTTATAAATATCGAGTGCCTCTTTCCTGAGATTCAGATCTACCGGTTTTTCCCTGAACAAGAAACCGGTGGTAGGCACGCGGTGCTTCAGGGGAAAAGCTGTGACCGTCACCCTCTCATCATCGAAGATCACGGTGGGCGCCTTATGGCCGACAGAGTGCATGATAATGTTAAAATCTCCTGCCTGGGCAAAATTTTTCTTGTAGAAAAGGATCAGTTCATTCAAGGCACCGGGGCCATGGATATGAAGATCGGTTTTTCGTCCCAGCAGCTGAAAACTGGAAAGCAGGCCAAAGAGGCCAAAGATATGATCACCGTGCGTTATGAGATATAAAGATATGATTGATTCTGCCGAGATGGGCTCTGAATTTTCGGAGCTGTATCTGCGTACCTTCCCCGCAGTCGATCAAAAAAAACCGCTCATTCACATTGAGCAAATGAGCGGTCGGAAAACGTTTTGAAGTGGGCAATGCTGAACTACTGCCCAATATGGTTAAAGAAAATGTCACAATATTCAGCCCTGTTATTTTTCAGCACTTCTGATCAAATCCATAGCCTTCCTCAACGGAGTTGGCAATATTCAGAACGGTATCGAGCTGCGAAATAGTGATCAGCCTTTCAACTGCATCGTTCAGTCCCGTCAGAACAAAAATACCACTGGCATTTTTGCAAAGTCGGTTTGCAACCAGGATGGCACTCAGACCGGAAGAATCACAATAGCGGCAGTTACTCAGATCGAGAATGATGTTCTTTTCGCCATTGCCGGATATCAGCACCAGTTCTGATTTCAGGGTTGGGGCTACATGTGTATCCAGTTTTTCTTCCAATACTTTGATCAAAGTATGGGTTTCGAATTTGTCAGTTTTAAATTCCATTGCTGAAAAATTTAAATTACAAAGCTAATTTAGTTATTTTCTTTGTCTTTTTCAGCATTTTTCTTCTCATTCTCTTCCATTTCTGATTTAAGTGCCGCAAGATCAGAGATATCACCAAAAGTTGTTTTTTCAAGGTTCTGTCTGATTTTCTTCTGAGTCTTCTTTGGTAGTTGATTCTACAGCTTTTTTCTCAGAATCATTTTTAGACTTTCTGTTCATCTTCAAAGACCCTGCTATGTGATACGATGATCTTTTTGGCCGACTTTGAGAACTCGATCACTTTAAATTCAAGTTTTTCATCGGCTTTTGCCTGTGTTCCGTCTTCCTTAACCAGATGTTTCGGTGTTGCAAAACCTTCCACACCATAAGGAAGAGCAACGACAGCACCTTTATCAGTCATTTCAATGATGGTTCCTTCATGAACGGAACCAACTTCAAAAATGGATTCGAATACATCCCATGGATTTTCTTCGAGCTGTTTATGACCAAGACTGAGACGTCTGTTTTCCTTATCAATTTCAAGAACGACAACTTCAATATCATCACCAATGACTGTAAATTCAGCGGGATGTTTGATCTTTTTGGTCCAGGACAGATCGGAAATATGGATCAGACCGTCAACACCTTCTTCAATTTCAACAAAGACACCAAAGTTGGTGAAATTGCGGACTTTCGCGGTATGCTTGGTTCCGACAGCATATTTCTCATCGATATTTTCCCATGGATCGGTTTTCAGTTGTTTCATACCGAGTGACATTTTTCTTTCTTCGCGGTCGAGGGTAAGAATAACGGCTTCCACTTCGTCACCGACTTTCAGGAATTCCTGAGCACTGCGAAGATGCTGTGACCATGACATTTCGGAAACATGGATCAGACCTTCAACACCGGGAGCGATTTCAACAAATGCACCATAATCGGCCATAACCACAACTTTTCCTTTGACCTTATCACCCACTTTAAGATTTTCATCGAGTGAATCCCATGGGTGAGGGGTAAGTTGTTTCAGTCCGAGAGCAATCCGTTTTTTGTCATCATCAAAATCAAGAATAACCACATTCAGTTTCTGATCGAGCTGAACGATCTCTTCCGGATGGTTAACGCGTCCCCAGGAAAGGTCGGTAATGTGGATAAGACCATCAACACCGCCAAGGTCGATAAATACACCATAAGAGGTAATATTTTTAACGGTTCCTTCAAGAACCTGTCCTTTTTCAAGTTTGGCAATGATCTCTTTTTTCTGTTGTTCAAGTTCTGCTTCGATAAGTGCTTTGTGAGAAACAACAACGTTTTTGAATTCATGGTTGATTTTAACCACTTTGAATTCCATGTTCTTTCCGACAAATACATCGTAATCGCGGATAGGTTTGACATCGATCTGTGAACCGGGGAGGAAGGCTTCAATACCGAATACATCGACGATCATACCACCTTTGGTCCTGCATTTGATGTAACCTTTGATTATTTCGTCTTGTTCGAGAGCCTGGTTAACCCGATCCCATGAATTCATTGCACGGGCTTTTTTGTGAGAAAGGACAAGCTGACCTTTTTTATCTTCCTTGCTTTCAACATATACTTCAACCTTATCGCCCGGTTTCAGATCCGGATTATAACGGAATTCGTTCAGACTGACAACACCTTCGGATTTATAACCGATATTGATGACCACCTCCCTTTTGTTCATGGAGATCACTGTACCGTCGGTTACTTCATTTTCAGCTATGGTTGATAATGTTTCGTTATACTTTTCTTCAAATTTTGACTGTTCACTTTTCGACAATTCAATTGTACCTTCTTCAAAGGCTTCCCAGTCAAAATCATTCACTCCGGCTTCAGTGGCTTCAACGGTGCTTTTAACCGGTTCCGGCTGTTCATCGGCCACTTCGTGTACTTCAGCCTCACCGTTCGACTCAATTTCACCTTCAGATAGCGGCGTCTGTTCACTTTCGACAACGGCTTCTACCACATTTTCTTCTTCAGCAACAATCTCATCAGCAACGGGTTCTTCAGCAATAGTTTCTTCAGCAACAGGTTCTTCAGCAACGGGTTCTTCAGCAACGGGTTCTTCAGCAACGGGTTCTTCAGCAATGGGTTCTTCAGCAATGGGTTCTTCAGCAACGGTTTCTTCTGCAACATTACCGTCATCTGATTTGTCTGAAGTTTCTTCCGCTTTTACTTCCATGCCGGAATCGGCAGTTTCTTCTTCCTGAATCTCTTTTTCGGAGATGTCCTGTGCAGATGTTTCTTCAACTTGATTTTCAGCAGTTTCCTGCTCATGGTCTTCACCATTCTCAACGCTCTCAGCGTTTTTTTTGATGATGTTTTTTTCTTCTTCTGTCATGAATAAATAGTTTAATTCTAATAAATTAGACAATATGTTGTTCAATTCGAGGTGCAAAAGTATAAAAAGATTTACAAACAAACTATGCTTTCGAATATAAATTAATTACTGGATATCATTACGAAATCAACTGCTCTACTGTAAATTAGGTAGTCATGTCAGATGGTTGAGCACAAAAAGCTAACAAATTGATTCAAAAGCTTCAAACCGGTTCAATGCTTCGTATCTTTATGATAAATAGTTCATAAAACAGATTGAAAAATGGTGGTCAGATAAATCAAAACCTCTATTTTTGAGGTTTAAAATGAATACCCGATCTTTAAAGTCTTGGGCGGATAGCATTTGGCACCGCCAGGCTGAATGAATCATTATGATTTGGATAAACTTAAAATATTAATCATCCGTGAAAATCACCATTATAGGAACAGGATATGTCGGACTGGTTTCAGGCACCTGTTTTGCAGAAACGGGCATCACAGTGAACTGCGTGGATATAGACGAGGACAAAATTGAGCGTCTGAACCGTGGCATTGTCCCGATTTATGAACCGGGACTGGAAGATATGCTCACCACGAATGTCGAAAAGAAGCGACTGTTTTTCAGTACAGACCTTGAGGAGAGCCTGTCAGACTGTGATGCAGCCTTTATCGCTGTCGGAACTCCTCCTGGAGAGGACGGCAGTGCAGATCTCACGCATGTTCTGAAGGTAGCCGGAGATATCGGCCGGTACATGAAGAGTTACCTGGTTATCGTGAACAAAAGCACTGTTCCTATAGGGACTGCCGTCAGGGTAAAGGAAGCGGTCAGAAAAAGTCTTGAGGCCCGTCATTCCGCGCTTGAATTCGATGTAGCATCGAATCCGGAGTTCCTAAAGGAAGGTGCCGCCATCAGTGATTTCCTTAAGCCCGACCGCATCGTGGTGGGTGTCGACTCCGAAAGGGCCGAGAAAATTATGCAGAGGCTTTACAAGCCTTTTCTACTGAACGGACATCCCCTGTTGGTGATGGACATTCCTTCAGCGGAGATGACCAAATATGCCGCAAATGCCATGCTGGCCACCAAGATCAGTTTTATGAATGACATTGCGAACCTTTGCGAGATTGTCGGTGCCGATGTCAATAATGTCAGAAATGGGATTGGAAGTGACAGCCGCATCGGCACGAAGTTCATTTATGCCGGTGCAGGGTATGGAGGTTCCTGTTTCCCGAAGGATGTCAAAGCCCTCATAAAAACTTCCGACGAGAACCATTATTCTCTGGAGATCCTCAAAGCCGTTGAGCGGGTTAACAACCGGCAAAAACTTGTCTTACCAGAGAAGATCAGGTCGCATTTCAACGATGATCTGAAAGGGAAAAAGGTGGCCATCTGGGGTCTTTCATTCAAACCGAAGACGGATGATATGCGTGAAGCTCCGGCCCTGGTCATCATTGAAGAACTGTTGAATGCAGGCGCCATGGTTGTTGCTTATGATCCTGTAGCAGTAGAGGAGGCCAGGCGAAGGCTGGGCGACCGTATTGAATATGCAAAGGATATGTATGAAGCCCTGATCGACGCCAGTGCATTGGTCATTGTTACCGAATGGCCTGAATTCAGAATGCCAAATTACAAGGTCATGGAAAAATTAATGCTGGAAAAGCTTATCTTCGATGGCCGGAATATTTATGAACCTTCCGAGATGACAGAAAACGGCTACACCTATTACAGTATCGGAAGAAAACCTCTTAAGTCTAAATCATGAAACGAATCCTTATCACCGGTGGCGCCGGGTTTATCGGGAGCCACTTATGTGAGAGACTGCTGGATGAGGGCAATGAAGTATTATGCCTGGATAATTATTTCACCGGTTCCAAACGAAACATTGTCCACCTCCTTCCCCACCCTTATTTTGAGCTGGTAAGGCATGATGTCACAGTGCCTTATTATGCCGAGGTGGATGAGATATACAACCTTGCCTGCCCTGCCTCGCCCATTCATTACCAGTATAACCCAATCAAGACGATCAAGACTTCGGTAATGGGCGCGATTAACATGCTGGGCTTAGCCAAAAGAGTGAAAGCGAAAGTATTGCAGGCTTCCACCAGTGAGATTTACGGGGATCCCAAGGTCCATCCCCAGACGGAGGACTACTGGGGGAATGTGAACCCGATCGGGATCAGGTCGTGTTATGATGAAGGGAAGCGTTGTGCTGAAACCCTGTTCCACGACTATCATGCGCAGAATAAGGTAAGGATCAAGATCGTCAGGATCTTCAACACTTACGGACCACGCATGCACCCCAACGATGGCAGGGTCGTTTCAAATTTTATCGTACAGGCCCTGAAAAACGAACCTATTACGATTTACGGTGACGGGAACCAGACACGCAGCTTCCAGTTTGTGGATGATCTCCTGGAAGGCCTGGTCAGGATGATGGCCACAGGCGATGATGTCACCGGTCCGGTCAACATTGGAAACCCCGGTGAATTTACCATAAAGCAGCTTGCCGAGATCATCATTGAAATGACCGATTCCAAATCGAAAATCAGTTACAAACCACTGCCGGCCGACGATCCTGCACAAAGGCAACCCGATATTGGGAAGGCCAGAAAACTTCTCAGTAAATGGGAACCCCGGGTACATCTGGAAGAAGGGCTGGCGAAAACCATCACCTATTTTCAGGAGCTGATGAAGGTTGATGCATAGAATAATTCATTTAAAAACAGGTAATAAAGATGAGAGGAATTATACTTGCCGGAGGATCCGGATCACGACTTTATCCCCTGACCCGGACAATCTCAAAACAACTCATTCCGGTCTACGACAAACCCATGATCTATTACCCCCTGTCGGTCCTGATGCTGGCGGGTATCCGCGATATTCTCATTATTTCAACGCCAAGGGATCTTCCTCTTTATAAAGAGCTGCTCGGCGACGGGAGCGGTCTGGGTCTTACCTTCACCTATGCCGAACAACCCAAGCCGGAAGGACTGGCACAGGCTTTTCTCATTGGCGAGTAATTTATCGGCAACGATCCGGTATGCCTGATCCTTGGCGACAACATTTTTTACGGACACGGTTTCGGCGAGGTGCTCGTCCGGTACTGCTTCACTGAAGGAAGGAGCGGTTGTATTCGGATATTATGTCAACGATCCGGAAAGGTACGGAGTTGTTGAATTTGATGAGGCCGGGAATGTCCTCAGCCTGGCGGAAAAGCCGGTGACCCCCAAATCGAACTACGCCGTAACCGGATTGTATTTTTATGACCATTCCGTAGTGGAAAAATCGAAATCTCTTCGTCCTTCCTCAAGGGGCGAACTTGAGATCACCGATCTCAATAAATTGTACCTGCAGGAAGGCAAGCTGAGTGTCAAACTCCTGGGCCGGGGAATGGCATGGCTTGACACCGGAACGCAGGAAAGCCTGCTCCAGGCTGCCAATTACATCTATACCATCGAAAAGCGCCAGGGTCTGAAGATTTCGTGCATCGAGGAGGTCGCCTTCAAAAAAGGATATATTGATAAAGAACAGCTTCTCAGGCTTGCTGAAGATCACGGAAAAAGCCAGTATGCTGAATACCTCATGCGTATTGCCCATGAGAAGAAGCAACAATTTTCCGTCTAAACAGTTAATCCGGTGAAAGGGTGAACTGAAAGGCGAACTGAGCTATCACCTTTAATAAAATATAATAAACTATACTCTAAACGTATTCTGGACCTGCCATGATTTTTAAAGAAACCGGGATTCCCGGACTGATCATTATCGAACCACACCTCTTCAGGGATGACAGAGGTTATTTTTACGAAAGTTTTAACGCCAGAGAGCTGGAGAAAGGCGGCATCTCAATTACCTTCACACAGGATAACCAGTCAAGGTCGGCTTACGGTGTGATCCGGGGCCTCCATTACCAGCTCGAGCCTTACGCGCAAACCAAGCTGATCCGTGTTATTGAAGGAAAAATTTATGATATCGCCGTCGACGTAAGGAAAGGATCTCCTTCTTTTGGTCGTTGGTATGGCATTGAACTTTCCTCCGAAAATCATCTCCAGTTCTATATCCCTAAAGGATTTGCCCATGGATTTTCAGTTCTGAGCGAATATGCGACCGTACTCTACAAATGTGACCGTTACTATAATCCCGCCTCCGAAGCCGGAATAATTTACAACGATCCCTTCCTCAATATTGACTGGAAGATCAACAAAGGCCGTGAGCTTGTTTCTCCCAAAGATGGAGCCTTGTCCTCCTTTGAAAATGCAGAACTTAACTTTAACTTTGCGGGTCAGGAACCGGAAACTGAAATATCGTGACACCAACATGGCAAAAATACTGATCACCGGATCGGAAGGGCAACTGGGAAACAGCCTGAGAAAGCTGGCTCCGGAGTATCCGGGCATCGATTTTATCTACACCGATATCGGGGAGTTGGATATCACGAATGAAGAAAAGTGCAAACAGCTTTTCCTGGAGGTTCAACCGGACTTCGTTATAAACTGTGCAGCCTATACCGCTGTAGACCAGGCAGAAACCGATTCAGGCACCTGCTTTCTTCTGAATGCGGATGCTGTTCAACAGCTAAGTGAAGCCGCCAAAACAGCAGGGGCAAAACTCATTCACATCTCCACCGACTATATTTTCAGCGGAAGGCAGTACTTCCCATACACCGAATCCGATATTCCCGATCCGGAATCGGTTTACGGGCAGAGTAAATTAAAAGGAGAGGAACTCATCCGTGATGAAGACCATGTGATGATCATCCGCACATCATGGCTTTATTCGGTGTTTGGACGCAATTTTTTTAAAACCATGTATGCGCTGACCTCGCGGGAAAAGGAAGTCAGGGTAATTTTTGATCAGACAGGCACCCCTACCCTGGCATCCGACCTGGCATCGGCCATCATGCAGATCATCAGCGCCATCCTCGATAAGGCAAAAAGCTTTGTACCGGGGATATTTCATTTCTCATCCGAAGGCGTGGCCAGCTGGTACGATTTTGCTTTTGAAATAAACAGACTCGCCGGACACAACGCCAGGTTGCTGCCGGTGGAAACAACCGAATTTCCTTTGCCTGCCAGGAGACCCTTTTACAGTGTATTAAATAAAAAGAAAATAAAAGAAACCTATCATATTGAGATACCTCACTGGAAGGATAGTCTTATGATTATGTATGAACGAATATAAACACCTTATATAATAAACGTATATGGAAACCACAGGTATGATCAACGATGTGAGGCAGCGAGCCAGGGTATGGCTTGGCAGCAGTTTTGATGAAGAGACACGAACCGAAGTTAAGCGCCTGTTGGATAAGGATGAGAAAGAACTCGTCGAATCATTTTACCGTGACCTTGAATTCGGCACGGGTGGCCTTCGGGGAATCATGGGTGTTGGCACCAACCGTATGAATATTTACACGGTCGGGATGGCCACCCAGGGGATGTCGAATTATATCAAAAAACAATTCTCCGGGAAAGCGGAGATCAAGGTGGTAGTTGGCCATGATTCAAGGAATAACAGCCGGCTGTTTGCCGAAACAACAGCGAAGATTTTCACGGCCAACGGCTTCCGCGTTTTCCTGTTCGAAAGCCTGCGGCCAACACCCGAGCTTAGCTTTGCCATCCGGCATCTCGGGGCACAAAGCGGCGTCATGATCACAGCCTCACATAATCCAAAAGAATATAACGGTTATAAGGTATACTGGAATGACGGCGGACAGGTCATCGCCCCACATGACAGGAATATCATCGATGAAGTTCAGAAGATCACCTCGCCGGAAGAAATTCTTTTTAAGGGTAATGAGTCAATGATCGAAATCATCGGCAAAGAAATTGATGACATCTATACAGATAAGATCAAAGACTTGTCGGTAAATCCTGAAATTATCGCCAGGCAGTCTGATCTCCGGATCGTCTACACTCCCATCCACGGTTCCGGTGTCGCTCTCGTTCCCATGGCTCTGAAGAAAATGGGATTCAGGAACATCCATAACATCCCGGAACAGGATATTACCGATGGTAACTTCCCGACTGTCAAATCGCCCAATCCGGAAGAACCCGCAGCCATGGAACTGGCGATAAAAAAAGCACGGGAGATTGATGCCGATCTTGTGATGGCTACGGATCCGGATGCCGACCGGGTAGGTATTGCTGTGAAAGACCAGGAAGGAAAGATCAGCCTGCTCAATGGGAACCAGACCGCTTCGCTTCTTATTTACTACCTGCTCAACGCATGGTCTTCCAAAGGGAAACTGAAAGGAAGTGAATATATCTGCAAGACGATCGTAACTACCGATCTGCTGAATAAAATGGCTGATAAATTCGGGGTAAAGCATTTCGACGTCCTGACCGGTTTCAAATACATTGCAGATATCATCAAGCGAAATGAAGGCAGTACTGAAGTTTATTGGCGGCGGTGAAGAGAGTTACGGCTACCTCGAAGGGGATTTCGTAAGGGATAAGGATGCTGTCATGTCCTGTTCGCTCATCGCTGAAGTGACGGCATGGGCAAAAGACCAGGGAAAATCCCTCTTCGATATCCTGATTGATATCTACCTCGAATACGGCTTCTATAAAGAATCCCTGATCTCGGTGGTCAGAAAGGGAAAAGAGGGAGTCGAGGAAATCGGCCGGATGATGGAAAATTACCGGAGAAATCCACCGGTATCCCTTGACGGATCCGGGCTTGTGATGGCGTCGGACTACCAGAGCAGCATGAGCTATGATCGGCTGAGTGGTAATGAAACGATGATCGGCCTGCCGACATCCAATGTCCTCCAGTTCTTTTTCGAAGACGGCACTAAAATATCTATCCGGCCCTCCGGAACCGAACCCAAAATAAAATTCTATTTCAGTGTCAATGAAAAACTCAGGGACAGGAATGAATTCGGACTGACAGACCGGAGGCTCAGTGAGAAAATCGTCAGGTTGCAAAAAGAGATGGAACTTCTTTAGAGACGGTTTTCCGGCTGTCAAGGGCTGCAACGGTTCATACCCCTGAAGCCACCGGAATGGTTCCGGGTTTGTTCACCCGATTTTGGCTGCCGTGCCACTGAAAAGGACGGATTGCTGATTTCCGTTGTTATGAGCCGGACTTTTCTGCCGGTTCATAGGATTTTTACAGGTAATGATTCCTGACAATTGAGAGAGTTTAACGAAATCATCCATAAAATCAAAAATTATGAAATCATATCGCAAAGAGCTCTGGTTTGATATTACGAAACGCAGAGAGCTCATCAACATCACGCCAAAGATTGATAAATGCCTGGTAGAGAGTGGTGTCACGGAGGGCCTTGTGCTGGTCAATGCCATGCATATCACGGCAAGTGTGTTCATCAATGATGACGAACCTGGTCTTCACCAGGATTTTGAAGTATGGCTGGAAAAACTGGCTCCTGAAAAACCTTATTCCCAATATAAGCACAACGGCTTTGAAGACAATGCCGATGCACATCTGAAGCGGACCATCATGGGACGAAGTGTGGTGGTGGCCGTCACCAACGGCAAGCTGGATTTTGGTCCCTGGGAACAGATCTTCTACGGTGAATTTGACGGTAAACGAAGGAAGAGGGTTTTGGTGAAGATTATTGGGGAGTGAATGGAGAGTGGAGATTGGAGATTGGAGAGTGGAGAGTGGAGAGTGGAGAGTGGAGAGTGGAGAGTGGGGGTTGGAGAGTGGAGATTGGAGAGTGGAGAGTGGGGGTGGAGAGTGGAGATTGGAGAGTGGAGAGTGGAGAGTGGAGAGTGGAGAGTGGAGAGTGGAGATTGGAGAGTGGAGATTGGGGGTTGGAGAGTGGAGAGTGGAGATTGGGGGTTGGAGAGTGGAGATTGGAGTGTTGAGGGGTTGAGGGGTTGAGTGGTTCGTTAGAACAACTAAACAACTAAACAGCTAAACAGCTAAACAACTTTGCCTTCCTGAAATGTTGATTCGTTGAGGTGTTGAGGGGTTGAGGGTTGAGGGGTTGAGGGGTTCGTTAGAACAACTCAAACAACTAAACAGCTAAACAGCTAAACAACTTTGCCTTCCTGAAATGTTGATTCGTTGAGGTGTTGAGGTGTTGAGGTGTTGAGGTGTTGAGGTGTGAGGTGTGAGGGGTTGAGTGGTTCGTTAGAACAACTAAACAACTAAACAGCTAAACACTAAACAACTTTGCCTTCCTGAAATGTTGATTCGTTGAGGTGTTGAGGGGTTAAGGGGTTGAGTGGTTCGTTAGAACAACGTAAACAACTAAACAACTAAACAACTAAACAACTTTGCCTTCCTGAAATGTTGATTCGTTGAGGTGTTGAGGTGTTGAGGTGGTTGAGTGGTTCGTTAGAACAACTAAACAACTAAACAGCTAAACAGCTAAACAACTTTGCCTTCCTGAAATGTTGATTCGTTGAGGTGTTGAGGTGTTCGTGAAAACAGCTAAACAACTCAACAACTCAACAACTAAACGAGGAGCCTGTGAAAATTTAAAAGGAATAAGTGAATCGAAGAAACGGTGCGATGGGCCTCCCCTTCAGGGGTCGGGGGTAGCGGGCTGGGGCGTTAAATCATGTCGATACCAATCGGCATCTGTGATTGAAAATTCTCGGTTTGCTTTTACAGCTGAACACCGGTAAGACAATACCAGGGGGCCGCTCCTGCCCCGCCATACAACCGTGGTTAATACCTGTGCCACGAAACATACCATTCCCGTCATCCTCGTGAAATTTTAACGTTCTCATATATTCATGGTCATTTTACAAAAAATGGATGCATATACTATCCGGCAGTGGAAATAACCAGTTTTTGCGGTCATGAATAGCATAGAAAACAAAATGATAAATTACCTATAGGATTCTGATGCAGTTCGTTATTTAAATTGAAACTATTTTGACGAGTGCATCAGATTTTCTGAAAAAAAATATTAAGTTTAAAATTAGAAACTAAATCCAAGAAAAAAATTGAAGCCCCGATTTTCCCAATTCTATCGTACATCCCGGGTGGTTTGCTTCTGGCTTTTTTTATTTTTGATCAGTACAGAGGCAACCCTGTTTTCTCAGGAAGACTATGCTACCGGGTACGTCATCCTTGAACAAAATGACACGATTTACGGCTTCATTGACCAGAAAAGTTTTAAAACAAGCAGTAACCTGTGTGTTTTCAAAGGTTCACATGATGAGAAGCCGGTAGAATATACACCGGAAGACATCAAAGGATATCAGATTACAAACGGAAAATGTTACGTTGCAAAGACGATTCCGGAGGGTAAAGATTCAAGCCATGTATTCCTTGAGTACCTGGTAGACGGTATTGCCAACCTTTATTTCATCAGGGATTCTGATAAAGACAAGTATTTTATTGAGAAACCCGGCAAAGGATTGATTGAACTCACAATTGAAGAGAAGGAACTGTATCAGAACGGAAAGAAAGTCATCAAAACAAACAATATCTATAAAGGAGTATTGAGGTATACGTTTTCAGATGATCAGAAACTCTTTGACAAAATTGACATTGCGTCGTTAAGTGCCAAAGACCTGGTCAGGATCACCAAAGACTACCACAATGACGTTTGCAGTGATTATAAATGCATAGACTATACCCGGGATTTAAGTTCTTCATTCTCCTATGCCCCGGAGGCCGGGGTAATTTTTTCCTGGATGACCATGAAAACATCACATGATTTTACCAGGAATCTCAAACCTATCTATGGTATAAGGTTTAATTTGCAACCTGCATTCTTTTCAAAAAGATGGTCACTTGAGTCGGGTATTTTTGAATCTACAAATCACTTCAAAGAGATTTTGATCAGATCTAACTTTTTTAATAGAACATTTAAATTAAATACATGAAACGATTATTTTACATATTCTTAGCTCTCCTGATCTGTTGTTCGGGAGAAAAAGTAATGTCACAGGAAGATTTTGCTCCGGGATTCATTATTAATGAACAGAATGACACAATACGGGGACTTCTTGACCAGAAAAATTTTCAGGCAAACAGCAGGCAATGCACCTTCAAGGCCTCAGCTGATGCCGCACAGGTAAATTATACACCGGAAGAAATCAAAGGATACCAGTACACAAACGGAAAATATTACGTTGCCAGAACCATTCCGGAATTTAGGGATTCAAGCCGTGTATTCCTTGAGTACCTGGTGGAGGGTATTGCCGACCTGTTTTATATCAGGGAGTCTGACAAAGACCGGTATTTTATTCAAAAACCAGGGAAGGGGCTTATTGAACTTACCATTGAAGAGAAGGAATTAATGCTCAACGGAAAGAAAGTCATCAAAACAAACAATGCCTACAAAGGAGTTTTGAGGTACACCTTTTCTGACGATATGAAACTCTTTGACAAAATCGACAAGACATCACTAAGTCCCAAAGACCTTGTAAAAATCACGAAAGAATACCATAACGATGTTTGCAATGATTACAGCTGTATCGATTATACAAAAGACCTGAGCTCAAACTTTAGTTATGGACCGGAAGCGGGTGTAATCATTTCCTGGATGACCATGCAAACCTCTTCGGATTATGACCGGAATATCAGGCCGGTTTATGGAATTAGGTTCAGTGTGAATCCGCCATTCCTTTCAAAAAATTGGTCGTTGGAAACCGGAATTTCCAATTCGGGGAATGATTTCGACAGGATCTATAATACTGATCTGGCTAATGGAAATATATACTTTGAAAATATTGATTACCGCATAAAAATCTCTTACGATGCCCTTCGAATCCCGCTTTTAATAAAATACACTTTACCCTTTAAGAAAGTTAAGCCGTTCCTGATTTGTGGAACTGATGGCACACTTCTTCTGAGTAAAACATTTGAAGCCTACCGATATTATAATTACGGAACTGAATTTTTTAAATCCTTGCCTGTTGAATCCAGACTCACAAATCTACAGCTGGGACTCATCGGTGCGACGGGTATCAACTTCAGCCTGAATGAAAGAAGCACTATGGATATAAGACTTGCATATGAACGACGTGCACCGGGTTCCAATTTTAGAAATCTAATGGATTACCAGGTCATCCATTCACTTGAACTGACTTTTGGAATGAAATTTAAAATCAACAAGTAATAACCCGTCTTCCTTAAAGGAGGACTTAATTGTATTGCATTCCTGATATGCTAAACGACCTTCAGACATACCTGTTATCTCATTTTAAAGAAAGCTTTTCCAGGGGAGGCTTTTAGCCAGTCAACTTTAGGACCGTTATCATGAGACAAATCTTAACATTAGGCATATGGTTTTTTGTCCTGTCACTTTCAGGGAAAACCTGGTGTCAGAAAGATTTTGCCACCGGTTTCATCATCACGCAAGCCAGTGATACCATTTACGGTTTTATCAGAGACAGGGAAAACCCTGCTTCAGACAGGGAATGTATTTTTAAAAGGACCACCGGTTCAGATGCAGTAAAATATAAAGCCGAAGACCTGAAATCATATCAATTTACAAACGGGAATCTGTATGTTTCAAAAACAATTCAACTGAATGGCGATTCTGCATGTGTATTTCTCGGTTGCCTGCTGGATGGCATTGCAGATATATATTTCCTGAATATCAAAGGATCTCCGCATTATTATATTGAAAAATCAGGACTTGGCCTCCAGGAACTCATCAGAGAAGAAGAAAAAGTTGTACAGAAGCCGGAGGGAGTGGTAGGTGCGAATGATGAGAAGGAATTTCAGGTTAATCATGACCTGTACAAAGGGATCCTGCATGTAGCCTTTGCTGATGACCGGCCACTGTACAATAAAGTTGATCAGACGACATTTACCGCCAGGAATCTGGTAAGAATCACAAAAGAATACCACAAGGATGTTTGTGACGATTATAGCTGTATTGACTATACCCGGAATCTTAAAACAAAAATTTCATACAGCCTCGAAAGCGGGATAAGTGAAAACCGGACAGGGCTGAAATCAGTTGAGGGGTATGGCCGTGACTTCAGTTTTATCTATGGCATAAAGGTATATATCCATCCGGCTCTGATCTCAAAAAACCTGGATTTTGCCGTTGGGCTGATGAATTCAGCTCACCATCTTGATCATACCTATACCGGTGAAGGCACCGACATTTACGGATCAGACTTTGGCATTAAACTTATAACGGATTATGATGAACTGCAAATTCCGGTTTCCATCCGTTACACCTTTTCATACTCTAAAATTAAACCCTTTATTGAAGCAGGTTATGACCATAATATTCTTTTAAACAGAAAGTCTTCAGCATTCCGGAGAACGAATACAGGTGAATTGCTTCCCGGGTACTCTGAAATGAGTATTTATCAGGCAGGGGTTTTTGCAGGAACCGGATTATCCTGTTCCGTCAGCCATAAAACCAGGATAAATCTTACGGCAGAATATGAACTGAGGCTTCCCAAAGGCGATCTTCGTGTGAATTCCCTGTGCCTGGGTTTAGGTGCGGAATTCAACCTTTCTAAATAAACCTTATGGATAAAATTAAATCAGAGAGATAAATTCAAATATAATGACTCTACTTGGACAGATTGGCTTTTTTAATGATTTTCCAGTTTTTTCGTCAGGGATTAAAGGTAAAAGCAGGTTGATTTTTCTAACCTGTCAAAGTAGAACAAACTTAAACTTATATAATAAAAACTACTAACATGAAGTACAGACTGCTATTCATTTTGCTTTCGGCCATTTTATTGCCGGGGGTAAAGGTCATGGCACAGGAAGACTATGCACCCGGATTTATTATTAACTCTTCCGGCGACACCATCCAGGGTTTCATTGATCAGCAGGACTACATGGCCAGCTTCCGGGAATGTAACTTTAAGTCTTCCCCTGATGCCGGTCCGGTAAAATACATGCCGAAGGATATCAGGGGTTATCATTTTAACAAAGGGAAAATGTTCGTTTCGAAAAAGGTGGAGTTTCATGGTGATTCCACAGACCTTTTCCTCGAATGCCTGCTCGATGGTATTGCTGATATCTATCTGCTGAAAGAAAATGGAGCACCGCAATATTTTATTGAAAAACAAGGCGAAGGATTGCATGAGCTTATCCGCGAAGAGAAAGATGAATACAGAACGGTTGATAATACAATGGGGTATCCAGGCGAGAAGCATGTACGGATGGTGAAAAACAAGTATCTGGGTATTCTGCATAGTACGTTCAGTGATGACAGGCAACTGTACGATAAAATCGACCAAACACCTCTGACTGCAAAGGGCCTGATACGGATCTCGAAATCATACCATAATGATGTTTGTACCGATTACAACTGCATAGATTATACCCGTAACATGGGAAGTAAATTTTCCTACGGTATAAAAACCGGTATCAATCAGTCATGGGCAGGTATAAAAGATGCTGAAGGTTCAACGACGGATACCCGGATGATCTATGGGTTACAAATGATATTTCATCCCCCGCTCATCTCAAAAAATTTAGGATTTGGATTGGGCATTATGGGATCCCGCTTCCATATTAAAAATATTTATACCGGAGATGTTTTAGAAGATTGGGGCGGATGGGACGGAATGGATGTGGAAACCAGTTATCAAATATTGCAAATTCCGGTATCCCTGCAGTATACTTTTCCATTCTCAAAGATTCAGCCTGTTGCAGAGTTTGGCTATAATAACGAATTCCATCTGAACACTATATCTTCCGTCAATAAAGTTACGCGGTTTGGTGATGTCCCTGCCAAATTAAGTTCCCCCTCATTTTACAGTTTCGGATTTTTCGCCGGAGCAGGGGCAAAAATCAGATGCAATGACAAGCTGCACTTGAACATGATGGTGGATTATCAGTATATGATCCAGAGCACGTTTGTTTTAAATGCATCAAAATATACCGATGAAAATCAGGGGCTTCCAATACTGGATCTTATATACAGGAAATCTGTCATTCTTACCGCCGGTCTGGAGATTGACCTGGACAAAAAACAGGTTCAAAAATGAAGATCACAAACACGACAAATTCAGATATACCAACTAAAAACTATACAATGAAATCCAGTACCATAAAGCAAAAATTGTTATTCTTCATTTTTCCGGCACTTATCCTTCCGGGGTTAAAAATCAAGGCACAGAACGACTTCACCTCCGGATATATCATCGAGGTTTCCGGTGATACTGTTCATGGATGGATTAATCAGAAGGATTACCTCACCAGCTTCCGGGAATGTACTTTCAAGTCTTCCCCCGATGCCAGCCCCGTAAAGTACGGGCCGACAGATATCAGGGCCTATCATTTTGACAAAGGGAAGATGTTTGTTTCAAAGAAAGTGCTGTTTCACGGTGATTCGACTGACCTTTTCCTCGAATGCCTGCTCGATGGTATTGCGGATATTTATTTCCTGAAAGAAAACGGAGGCCCCCATTATTTTGTTGAGAAAGCCGGGTTTGGACTTCAGGAATTGCTTGTCGAAGAAAAAAAAGTGACCCAGGAGGTTGAAAATGTTGAGGGTATCATGGAAAAGAAGGAATTTTTAGTCAAACATGACCGTTACAAAGGGGTATTGCAGGCAGCTTTCGTCGATGACAGACCACTTTACAATAAAATCAACCAGACACCTTTAACTCCAAGGGGTCTGATACGAATTTCGAAGAATTATCATAATGATATTTGTACCGATTATGCCTGTATTGACTATACCCGTAACCTGGATACGAAATTCTCGTACGGTGCAAAAACCGGTGTTATCCAATCGTGGTACGAAATGTCTGACATAAAAGGAGGCGGCGCGGATTTGAGTGTAGTTTACGGCCTGGAGATGCAATTTCATCTTCCCTTCCTGTCCAAAAATCTTGGAATAGGTGTAGGATTTATGGGATCCGCCAATCATTTTCATGATATTTTTACAGGTCCTAAACTTGAAGAATATGGAGGATTGGACGGCATGGATGTGGAAACCCGTTACGACATCCTCAGGATCCCCATATTTCTTCAATATTCATTTCCTGTAAAAAAGATTGAGACAGTAATTGAAATTGGATATAATAACGATTTTCACCGTAACATCAAATCTTCTGTTTATGAATTAGGCTACTGGGGAGAACTTCCCGGGTCGGCATATGCTTCATCATACCGTTACGGGATATTTGGCGGCGCGGGTCTGAAATTCAAATTCAGCGACCGCATCAAACTGAACTGCATGGCGGATTATATTTATACTGCACCGGGAACTGCCTCTGAAGACGGAGCTGTATATCTGCAGTACAATCATTCCCCGGTGGTGGATTTTATCTATATACGTTCTGTTTCCTTAACCTTTGGAGCTGAATTTAAACTGAATAAATAACCCGGAAGAATTTTACTCACCCAAAAAATTCCCCGGGGAAATTCACCAGGTAAAGTTTTTCCGTGGCCCGGGTGACGGCAGTATACATCCAACGCAGGTATTCGATACTGATCATATCTTCCCTGAAGAATCCAGGATCGATAAAGACCGCCTTCCACTGTCCGCCCTGGGCTTTATGGCAGGTCACCGCATAGGCGAACTTCACCTGAAGGGCATTGAACCAGCGGTCCTGGATCACCTTTTCCGTCTGTTTTTTACGGTTACTTTCGCCTGCATAGTCTTCCATGACGGCGTTGAAAAATTCCTTCTGCCGGTCAAGCGGCAGGGATGCGGTATCGATGGCCAGGGTGTCGAGGTTAATGATGGCATCCAGCTCCAGCTTCTCATAATCGGTGAAACTCAGACTCACTTCTGCAAACCTGTAACCATAGAGGGTCTGGTATCTGTGAATCCGCTCCACTTTAGCAATGTCACCGTTGGCGATAAAATCAAGTTTTTCGGCTGCAGAGGTCCAGTAATAATTGTTTTTGACGATCATCAGAAGATCGTTCATAGCGATCTCTTCTTCCCTCCAGAGGATCTGGTTGCGGATTCCCTGGTTGAACCGGTTAGCCCTCTTGTTTGACCTGCTCACCACTATGGTGTCGTTTTCTCCGTAGCGTGAATAGCAGTTTTCCAGTTCGTCGAGAAGTTCAGCCCCGCCTATCCGCTCAATATCCGGAAAATCATCCGTATTGAACCTGGGCAACTCAGGCCGGTTTTCTTCGATCAGTCTGCGAAGACTGGTTGCATTAGCCAGGATTCCTGAATCTTCGGCCTGCCTCATCACATCGCGGAGATAAACGTCCGTAACAATGAATCCCATGGATTCAAGTCTTCGTTTATCCAGCGCAGGGCTGATATCCAGACCCACCGGGGGAAGCTGTGCAGTATCACCGATCAGTATAAGATGACAATGGCTTCCTGATTGCACATATTGGTCCAGGTCGGATAAGAGATCCCCCGAGCCGAAGAGGCTGTTTTCCGTGTTGCGGTCACCAATCATTGAGGCTTCATCGACGATGAAAAAAGTGTTTCTGTGCAGGTTCCTGTCGAGTACGAAATTGCCTAAGCCATCCCTGCCTGATTGCTGACGGTAGATCTTTTTATGAATGGTATAGGCAGAATGGCCTGTATACGAAGAAAGTACCTTGGCCGCCCGGCCGGTGGGAGCCAGAAGAACCGACTGTTGTTTTAATTCTGCCAGGGTACGTACTAAAGCATTGACTATGGTCGTTTTGCCTGTACCGGCATAGCCTTTGATCAGGAAAAGTTCCCGGTTTCCCGGTGAACTGACATATCCGGATAAAGATTCCAGGAGGATTTCCTGTCCCGGAGTGGGCTCAAAATCCAGATTTTTCCTTAGTTCCTGCTCAATATAGTTTTTCAACATGCCTGCAAAGAAATGATAAATTTCAAATTTTGAATTATTTTTTTTGCTAAATTTGTCAGCAAACGATAAAACCATTTAACAACCATAAGAATGAGAACAGTTCTCCAAATCATCCTGGCCATTGCAATCCTTTTCCTGGGATATCTTGTAGTCGACAGTATCATGAACCCGATCCGGTTTAACAAGGCTAAAAATTATAGAGAAAAGATAACCATTGACAGGATGATACAAATTCGTGAAGCCCAAAAGGCTTACAAGGATATTAATACTGGATTACACGGGAAGTTTCGATACACTGATTTCATTCCTTAGAAATGATTCATTCGCCATTACCAAAGCCATCGGTATGATTCCTGAAACTCTCATTGATTCAGTTGGCATGGAAAAAGCCAGGCAGATTGCACTAAGGGAAGGCATTATCAAGCGGTCGATCACCAAAGTTCCTGTTAAGGATTCCCTTTTCGGAAAAAATTTTCCTGTTGACTCTCTGCGGTATGTTCCCTTCACCAAAGGTAAGCAATTCGGAATGAAATCCGGTGAATATGTTACGCCCTCCAAACTTACCGTAAAAGTTGTCGAAGTCTATGTGCCATACAGCATCCTGTTAAAGGGCCTCGATCCGCAACTTGTAGTAAATTATGCCGATGAAAGGCAAAAGATCACCAATTACCCCGGTTTGAAATTTGGTTCTATGAACGAAGGGACACTTACCGGAAACTGGGAATAATTAAGGTCACATGAATGACTTTAAATACGTATCTGAACAGTACGACTTAAATAAAACCATTGCATACAGATTATCCATCCAGCTTAACCCGGATGGATTTTCTGTCTTAATCGCCGACATCCATAAGAATATCATGTTCCTTTTGCACCGGCAAAGCGAAACAAACGCTGAAAGCATTACGGAATTAAAGGAAAATACGGATCTGTTTCCCATCACCAAACTCAGGTTCAACAAGGCGGTTATACTTATCAACACACCGGAATTTACACTTGTCCCTCAGGAACTCTATACTGAGGATCTTAAAGAACTCTATTTTAAATATAATCATCCCCTGAAAGATTATGAAACTGTTCTGGACTGTCAGCTTGAAATTCATAAGGCCGTCCTGCTTTTTAAACTGGATGAAAAATTCATCAGCCTGATCAAATCTTTCCATAATTCACCTGCAGTCGTTCATTCTTCCGTGCCATACCTGGAGTATATTCACTCATCGCCTTCAGAAGGAGATATTTTATACATCCATCAAACCGGCCCTCTTCTCTCGTTAAGCGCTTTAAGGAATAACAGGTTGTTACTGCATAATCTCATAGACGTCGGGGAAGATAACGATGTTATATACTTTACCGTTAATACTTTAAAGCAGCTGGAGATGAGCCGTGAGAAGACGGAAATCATCTACTCCGGAACCTTAAACAGGAACAGCAAAGCCATAGAGGTTTTATCCAGGTATGTGGATGGCATCCGTCCATTGAAAAATGAATTCCCCTTCGAGCTGGCAGGTAACCTGAATGAAAATTATTTCATCAATCTGCTAAAAAGTACAGGGTGCGTATAATCAGTGGCAAATACAAAGGCAGGCAGATCCATCCCCCTACAAATTTCAGGGCAAGACCAACTACCGATTTTGCCAGGGAGAGTTTATTTAACATCATCAATAATTATTTCGATTTCGAGGGATTACATGTACTCGATCTTTTTTCAGGGACCGGGAGCATAGGTTTTGAATTTGCATCCAGGGGGGCCGCTGAGGTGGAAATGGTGGAAAAGAATTTCATTCATACTGAATTTATCAAAAAGACCATCCTCTCGATGGGTATGGAGCATGTGCGTGTCATCAAATCAGATGTTTTCAGGTACCTCGACAAGGCCGGTTCTTCGTTTGATATCGTCTTTGCAGATCCGCCTTATGATCTTGTCGAATTTGAACAAGTTCCGGTCAGAATACTGGAAAAGAAAATCCTTACCGGGGATGGATGGTTCATCCTGGAGCATTCAAAACATTTTGACTTTACGCACCTTCCCGGGTTCTTTGATCACAGAGCGTATGGAAGCGTGAATTTCAGCATCTTCCGACCTTAAACGTTATTCCCCGGCCACGATCAGCCGGAAGGGAACGACCGTTTTGCCATCCTGGTATACCCCCGGGTAAACGCCCTTATCCCAGCCTGAGACATTAATCTTCAAAGATTCTCCGCTGAGGTTAGTCCTTTGGTAGATCATTCTCCCGGTCATATCAAAGATCTTTATCCCTGCCTCTCTCCCTGATTGAGGATACACAATCCGGACTTCACTGCCGGCAGGGTTTGGGAAGACGTTTGACCTTTTCTGATAAAACATCCCTTATTCCCGATGGCCCCTGGTTAATAATAACTATGGTGAGGGTATCCCGCACCTCAGGGTTATCCCTGGAAATGGCCTCAATCGTTACGATGCCGTTCCCATCCGAAGTCCCGCTGGCTTTAAGCTTGCCGGATGTTTCGCTAAACGATCCGGGTACAGCGGTCGATTCATTTTCGATGAGATGAAGATCATAATAGGGAATATCACAATTTCCGGGATAAACTTTGGCTACGATATAGGCTGATCCCTGGTTGGTACGGATGGTGTCTATCCCTGTCTTTTCATAAACTCTTATGGAGTCAATGTTTATGTGACGGTAGAACCCTGTTGATGTCTGCAAGCCGCTTTCAGGTCCCCTGAATGACAGCACAGCCATGGAAAAGGGGGGTATACTGACGGTGTACCCGTCGGTGAACGGATCCACCGTGGATTCACTGATCAACACATCAGCAGATTGAGTTACATCCCAGCTGGAGGCGCTAAGTAATGTAAAATGTGCGGTATCATTAACCGCTTCAAAGGGAAGATGAATTTCTGTACTCCGGGTATTCTCATAATCCCTGTTGATGAGCAAAACCGAATAACGGGTGCTGTCGTTGAAGACGTAGCTGTCAATCACCGGATAAGTATAATCCCGGTCAAAATTACTGGTGACAGTCTCGCCGGTGAATGAAGATTTGAGGACCGTACCTTTGCAATAGGTATTGAAAACCTTAGCTGCATAATAGAGAGGAAGCGGTCTGTAGCTGAAATTATCCATGCTGATGATCCGCCACTGACCCTGGTTCATATTAAATATGACAGGTATGGTAACTCCTCCGGAGGCAATCATTGCAGCACAAAAGTCGATGTAAGCCACAGCCTGCCCGAACTTACCCGAATATGCCGGACTGTCGTTTGTCATATTTCCTTCATACAGAAAAAGAGGAAAAGCCTTATTATATTTTTGAAACATCGCTTTCCTGAAATTGGCAACGGCGGCCTTCTGCGATTCAATGTATGCAAATCCCGATTTATAATAGTTCAGTTCGGATTCGAAAGGGATAGACGGATCATAATTAAAATTTCCTCCCATATAGCCGCTCACCGCGATCCAGTCGGGCCATATAGCAGAATTGTCGATCACCGTTTTACTCCAGCCACCTCCGTCGGCAATATCCCTGCCGCTGATCGTAACAAAAAATTTACTCTCATCATAAGCTGTCGATTCCTTCATATTTTCGATGAGCGGTCCCGTCCAGTTCCCATACTCCACCGCTCCGGCAAAAGGAGCATTGTGTGCTGAGGATCCCCATACTTCATTGCCCAGTTCCAGCACGATTCCTTTGGAGCCGGAAAGCAGTTCATGGTATCCTTCCGCTTCACGAAGGGCTCCCATGGGGTTTTCGGGACCCGCACCCAGGTAATCCACAAAACGTTTCATAGTTGTGGGATCTTTGAAATAGTCGGTATAGGAAGCCGTACCAATCGTGATATTGCTGTATATCCCCATCTGGTTGCAAAGGCTGACGAAATCGGCAATGGTATAATTGCTGTAGGGGAAACCGGTGGAAAAGTCGTTGCTTCCGCCAGGCACACCTTCCAGGCTAAAAACATTGGCCGTAAGGGCTCCCCAGCGGATAGTAGCAGGTTGCAAAGCTGTAAGAAGTTTCATCATTTCCGACGAAAACCGGTCACCTCGTTTATCGGGAAGCCGGTGTAGCTGAATATCGTCGAGGTATACATTCCCTGAAGAAAAGAATTGAATATCGATGTTCTGTCCTGATACGTTGGTCCCGTAAAAGGTAAAAGTATAAACCGCCCAGTCTGTTGTAAGATCCTGTTTCGGACTGTCGAGCATTGCTCCAAGCTTGACAGAGAACTGACCGGTATACCCTGCATCTTTTTTAAGTGCAAAGGAGAGCTCGTATTGTGAATCGGACCGGTAGAAAATATTTCCGGCCTGACACCTGATAATAGACGGATTGGCATCTGTTCCCAAACAGTTGATCACTGCTGATTGTTTACCCTGGTATGGATCATCGGTATAGGCATCCCATGTACAATTCACCCGCTTCCAGACATCTGAAAGGTTCAGGTTATGCTCAAGGGTCGAACGCGGGATAAAATTGGACAACAGGCCGCTGAAATCCCATGAAGGATAGGAACGGATGGAAACATTCAGACCCACACCATCGGAATGGGCAACGGCTGTATCACTGAAGCTCACGCTGTTCTGACCAAAAGCCGTCAGGCTCAGGAATAAGAGGAAAATGCCGGGGAGTATATTTTTCATGGCAGTAAAGTTGGATAATTGATGGGATGAATATACACATTTTTTTGCATGAATGATCGCTTTCGGGCGTCCCGGGATACCGTCATTACTGCTTATCCCATTCCGGAACAGTGCTGATCACGGAGGTACAAACCTGTCATGGTCAGCAGGTTGAAATGTGTATCTGTAAATTCTGAAGAAAACGTACCTTTACTTTAAAACCATTTGATATGAACAAAAAAATATACGTCCTTGGGGCCGGGCTGGTTGGGAGAGCTATTGCCATGGATCTGAAGAACAGTCAATATGATGTCACCGCCGTCGACATGGATCCGGCTGCCCTGAACAGCCTTCACACCGATGCAGGCATACGGATCATTGAAGCAGACATCACAGAAAGTGCCCTCCTGAGAAAAATTATCGATGATGCTTCTCTTGTTGTTGGAGCCATGCCCGGTCGCCTGGGCTATGCCGTAATGAAGAATGTAATTCTCGCGGGAAAAAACATCACCGACATTTCCTTCTGTCCTGAAGATTATTTCGAACTGGATGATCTGGCCCGGGAAAACCATGTTACGGTTATACCAGACATCGGTGTAGCCCCCGGCTTAAGTCACGTTATCTGCGGCTATCACAACCGACGTATGGAGGTAAATTCCTTTACCTGCATGGTGGGTGGTCTGCCTGCTGTGAGGGAATGGCCGCTGGAATACAAGGCAACCTGGTCGCCATCCGATGTCATCGAAGAGTATATGCGTCCTGCCAGGCTGATGGTGAACGGGAAAGAGATCGTCAGAGAAGCACTTTCCGATCTGGAAATGGTAAACATTGAAGGGATTGGCACCCTGGAAGCATGGAATTCGGACGGTTTAAGATCTCTTATGAAAACCATGTCCCATATCCCCGATATGACTGAAAAAACACTTCGCTACCCCGGAACGACGCAATATCTTAAGGTCCTCAGGGAACTTGGTTTTTTCTCGGCATCGGAGGTGGATATATCGGGCATACAAATCAAGCCGGTCGACTTTACCGCCAGGACTGCTGTTTCCTCACTGGGAGCTTAAAAAAGGTGAAAAGGAATTTACCGTGATGACTGTCAGTCTCTCCGGTTTGGAGAAAGGCAGGGAGAAAACCTGTGTCTATAAGATATATGATGAATATGACGTGAGCACCGGAATCAGTTCCATGGCCAGGTGTACCGGATATACCTGTGCAGCTGCCGCCAGTATGATCCTGGAAGGACATTTCAGCCGGGAGGGTGTCTGTCCGCCGGAATATCTCGGCGAAGACGAGGCAAACTTCAACTACATCCTCGGTTACCTTTCACAACGGAACATATCCGTCACGGTTGAAACCAGGGAGACATGAACTTTAACCACAAAGGTCTGATCAGGATTCCTGGATCATAAAATCCGGAAAATGACAAACATTATTTGTCGCCGGGAGGTTCTATTCTGAAAGAAGGAATCCGTTAATGATTAAGCATGCTCTAAACGGAGGTCATCAAAATGTGATCCTACCGGTCTTCGGTATATTCCTGGCTGTGGTTATCAATGGTTGTTCAGGATCCGAAAGACCGGTCAGCGATTTTAACGACTTGTTTGCCAGGGTTCAGATGTCAGGAATTTTCACCGATTCGAAGACTTTCCCCGACTGCGTCGCAAAATATGATACACTCAAAATCATTGATGAGTACAATAGCCTGGTAACGAAAGGAAAGCTGGACCTTCACACGTTTATCCTTCACAATTTTACGCTTCCTCCGGCTCCCGGAAACCTGTTCAGGTTTGATTCCATGCAGACCGTTCCGGCTCACATCGATTCACTCTGGACCGTTCTTACCCGGCATACCGGAAGCGAACCCAAAGGCTCACTTCTCCCCCTGCCCTACTCCTATGTTGTTCCCGGCGGACGTTTCAGGGAGGTATATTACTGGGACAGTTACTTTACCATGCTCGGTCTGAAAGCCTCGGGCAGAAGAGGCATGATAAGAGATATGACTGAAAATTTTTCTTACCAGATACACCATTACGGATTTATCCCCAACGGGAACCGGAGTTATTATCTTTCACGGTCACAACCTCCTTTTTTCTCTCTCATGGTCGACCTCCTTGCCGGTATGGAGGATGATTCGGTATACGTGGAATACCTCCCGGCCATGGAGACGGAATACAGGTTCTGGATGAATGGCAAAGACAGTGTTAATGAACAGCATCGATCTTACAGGCGGGTGGTATACATAAACGACAGCCTGACGCTGAACCGTTACTGGGATGACAAAGCCAGGCCCCGGGACGAGTCTTTCAGGGAGGATTCGACACTGGCTTTAACTTCGGGCCGTGACCCTGCCGACCTTTACCGGAATATCAGGGCTGCCTGCGAAAGCGGCTGGGATTTCAGCTCCCGATGGCTCGGCAATGCCGACGACCTGGGCAGCATCATCACTACCCGGATCCTTCCTGTTGATCTGAATTGTCTTATGTATCATATGGAAAAGACACTGGCAAAAGCCTGCAGGCTCAGCGGGCTGGACAGAAAAGCCGGCGTTTATGAGAGCCTGGCGGAAAAAAGAATGCAGGCCATTCAGCATTATTTCTGGAATCCCGGGGCCGGCTATTTTTGTGATTATAATTTTACCACGGGAAAAATCTCGGAAGTGATCAGCCTGGCCGGAGTTTATCCTTTGTTCTTTAAGGTTGCAACCCGGGAAGAAGCGGAGGAAAGTCTGAATGCGATAAAAAAGCAGCTGGTATACCGTTACGGGGCAGTGACCACCACCCTGTCAACCGGTCAGCAATGGGATTATCCGAACGGCTGGCCGCCATTGGAATACCTGACAGAGGAAGGACTGAAGAACTATGGCATGCAGGAAGAAGCCAGCCTGATCAGGGATCATTTCAGGGATTACTGTCTTTACTATTTAGCGACCCGGCATAAATTTGTCGAGAAGTATAACGTTGTTGAAGGCCTGGCCGGCAAGGGTGGTGAATACCCTGCACAGGACGGTTTCGGATGGACAAATGGTGTGATGATGATGTTCATGGGTCCGCAATACGACACCATTTTGATCAAAGACCTGGCGAAGACCCGTCGTGAAGAATGAATTCATGGAATGCACTCCGGTAACAAATCACAAAGTGTCCGGCGTTACTGTCAGATGCTAAAGCAGTTGAAGTCAGGGCTTTCTCCCCAGCCGGGAAAAGGAAGCTCCAACATTCATAATATTTTCAAAATAAGTTTTGGGATAATAAAAAAACACTTATTTTTGCAGGGCATTTGAAAAACACCCTGTGTTTTGAAGGTGCACCTGGTTCGGTAGTTCAGTTGGTTAGAATGCTGGCCTGTCACGCCGGAGGTCGCGGGTTCGAGTCCCGTCCGGACCGCAAAATTAGCCTGTAAGATATTGACTTACAGGCTTTTTTGTTATTTACAACCAGATATACCTTCTAATTAACAACCACCATTAACAACCAAATATTCTTCTGATACTCCCTCTCAGGATTCATTCCAATTAATTTCTCTCATCCCACTGTGGTTGTCGCAGAATTTTACAATCTCCATTTCCAATCCTGCCATCCAACTAATTAGTATTCATTTACAGGTTGTTACAAGTTTTTGAACCCTGTTTTGAACCGAAAAGTAAAAACCCTGTCAGAAATGGCAGGTTTTTTTTGTTCTTATGACTGACATGTAGCAACAAATTATTAAGAGTCCCCTACGGACTTCAAAACACCCTCCAATGCTTCAGAAAAGGAGGGCTTTTTTTAGGGGAATCTCTATAAAGTATTACGATCTCACATCCAAACCGCCGGAAATCCTTTTTTGGACATTTTCTGCGTATAGTGACACATCTTAATGCTTTTCACCGCCGGACTCTCAACACAATTTCCGTTTATATCCAAAATTCCTCAACACAACGTGCTGATTTTTTCCTCTTTTTTCCATTAATGGGTGAAGCTTTCCCGGACATTTACTCAGTGTGGTTGCTTTCATAATAAGTAAAACCCAGCGTGAAATAATGAACGCACCCTGAAAGCAAAGTTCAAATCCGGGTAATTCTGTTCATCGGGTAGTTAAAGGATTTTAACCTGAGGCAGATGAAGTATCATGCGAGGCATAAGTATGTAAGCAGTAAGGAACGGTATCAGCTGAATAATCCGGATACGCTGCAGAGGCAGTTGGAGAAGTATCATCCTATGGCAGACTAAGCTTTAGCGGGGTGTTGCCATTGGGGGGAATTGTTCAAATGGAATCAATGGCGGCCAAAAGATAATGGCTACTTTTATTACAGATAAAAAGGAATATCATGGCAAAGAAGGAGCCTGAAATAATGATCCCGGACGAAGTGATCATGAATAAAATCCTCTTGATTAGAGGACAAAAGGTTATGATAAGCAATGATCTGGCAGAGTTGTACGGAGTGACGACCAAGCGACTTAATGAGCAGGTGAAACGAAATATTAAGCGTTTTCCTAATCACTTCATGTTCCAATTAACAGAACAAGAGAAGGACAATGTGGTCGCAAATTGCGACCACATTCAGAACTTGAAATACTCCCCGTATTTACCTTATGTTTTTACTGAGCATGGAACTGTTATGTTGGCTAATGTACTGAACAGTGAACGGGCCATACTGGCTTCTGTCAGGATCGTCGAAATCTATATCAAAATGCGGGAAAATATCCTGACTAATAAAGAATTTTTGCTAAAGATGGAACAACTGGAGAAAAGAGTTGGCAGCCAGGATGAGAAAATAATCATGATTTTTAAGTACCTAAAAAAGTTTATCGAAGTCAAGGATAAGCCCAGAAAGCAAGTAGGCTATAAAAGAAAGGACGAACAATGAGTTGAAAGCTCTCTCCCCGCAACCTGCCCTTCTGCAACAGTTTTTTGTCCTGTATTATCTGCCGAAATATAATGGAGGCAAGCCTTTTGCAGTTGCCGATTTCGCCGTGCATGGCAAAAGCCCATCCTTCGCGAAAGCTGAGGACGGCAAACCCGCCAAAAAACCGCAGCCCAAAGCTATGTTCAACATAATGCGGCATTATAGGAACGGCCCCTCGGCCAGCCTGCTCGTGAAAACCCACCAAACTCCGCCTTAAAACTTTGGCTAAGGCAAAGATAGCCTCCGCCATCCCACAGTTAAGGTCATCCCTAAAACTTTCGGGACTGAGGTTTTTGCAACATTTTTTTGCCGCTTTTTTCTTTTAACTGAAAAATGAAAAAATGATTATAATCTTCCTGAAAAACTATCCTTTTACCGGCGGCAAAAAAATATTGCAAAAACCTTGACACTTCCCATCCCGCTTGCTTTTTGGTTGCCTAATCCAAAGTATTAAGACAGTCTTTAAAGTAACGTCGGCAAAAGCCTTATGCATACCGTTTCTAAATAAGGTTTTAAGCCCCCTAGAACAGGCCTCTATCCCTGTCGTGGCGTCGTTTTCCCGGGAATCGGCAAGCGGACACATGTGACCTACAGACCAAGCATGTTATAGACACGCTTGGGATGAAAAAAACAGCCCTGAAAAAGGCTCCGGAATAGTCGTAAAAAACCGGTTCATAAAATCGCCAGGTCCGAAAACTCAATTAAAAGAAAAAAATCGTTACTTATAGTCTACGATAGCGTTCTTTGAACAAGGATTTTTAAAGGGTTAGGAGTCTCAGGAAAACGCGGAAAAAGGGTGTAAACTGGTATGATTATGGCGCACGGTTCTATGACCCGCATCAGGAAGATGGCGCGTGATTGATCCAGCCCTTGAAGACAATTACTTTGAGTGGTTTCCATACTACCTGAGACCGGCTCCGGCATTTTAACCTATTCTTCGGTGACCAGCGGATCATGTTTTTAAGGCTGCTCTTCCTGACACAAATCATCAAAATATACTGCAAGCCCTTCCAGGATCCGGGCATCCGTTTCAATTTGTTGTTGTGCAAGATTCCACTCTTTTTGTTCAATGGCTTCCCTGATTCCGGGCATGGTCTTTACTTCGTATCCCGTATAATATCCCGGTGCATACAACGAATGTTTATACCATTCCCTTCCCGGCAAACCGTTTTTATTCAGTAACTGTTGCTCAGCCCTGTAAAGCGCCTGGTTAAATGCATTGCCGACATTGTTTTCCTGAAGTTTTTCACGGTAAGTAATACGCAGAGAGTCCGTACTTTTTTGAAGATGTGCGAGCGCATTTTGTAAAGGTGAAAAATCAAGATACGGGACTTCCGTTCCGGTAGCAGGGACTTTATATCCCTTTGTCGGGTCTTCGCCAATCTGGTAAAACCCGTCATGAATGATCTCATTTTCCAATTCAGTGTTCTCACGGGTACTCCTGAGAAGGTCGGTCAATTCACTTACATATTTATCCACTGTTTTATACAGATGCGTAAAATCAAAAGGCAGGCCGTCAGCTTCCGACATGCGTAGTACAGCATGACCCGCTGTTTCGGCAAGTGCCACCCCGTAGTGAAAACCGGGATCCTTAAAGCGGGTATACATATCGTATGAATCGTAAATAGAATGGTATTCGCCCCCATTGTCTTCACCTCCGAATCCCAGGTCTAAGGCAGGAATGCCTGCATGTTGTATAAAAGAACTAAAATCAGATCCTGATCCCAATGCACCCAGTTTTAAGTCATTCTCGTCCCAAAGTTTTTTCCTTTCAGCCAGGTTTTCTGTAGAAATAATTTCATGTGCTTTCCTTCTTTCAAAAACACTTGCTTTTGTTTGCGGGTCAACCACATTTTTGGCAATTTCGTCCATAAAGGGTTCAAGGGCATGCGATCCTTCGGCATACAGGAATCCACGTCCATTGCCGTCGGAATTAATATAAATCACCGCCTTTTCCCTGAGTTCATTTTCATGTTCTTCCACCCATTCGGTGGAACCAAGTAACCCGGGTTCCTCACCATCCCATACACAATAAACAATGGTCCTGTCAGGTTTCCATCCTGATTTTAGCAGTGTCCCCATCGATTTGGCTTCTTCAAGCAATGGAGCCAATCCACTCACCGGGTCAGCTGCACCATTCACCCAGGCATCCTGGTGATTTCCCCTGATAACCCATTCATCAGGAAATTTTTCGCCTGGAATTTTTGCTATTACATCATAGCAGGGCACCTGATCCCAGTTAAATGAAACTTTTAGATGAACCGTGGCTTTTCCCGGGCCAATGTGGTATGCAAATGGCAATCCCCCGTGCCAGCTCACCGGAACTACCGGACCGTCCAGGGCTTCGAGCAATGGAGCAGCATCATGATAACTTATGGGGAGGACAGGGATCTTTAAAAGGCTGGGAGCTTCAGACCGTTCAAGTCTTTTGGCATCCTTTACAGCACCGGTACCCGGTGTCAGGGGATCACCGGGATAAATAGACATATCGACCACTGACCCTCGTTGCACCCCGTACTCATTTTTAAACGCACCTTTCGGATAAACATCGCCCTGAAAGTAACCATCATCGGCCGGGTCGCTGTATATCAGGCAGCCGACGGCCCCGTGTTCCTGGGCTACTTTGGGTTTGATCCCTCTCCAGCTATGCCCGTATTTGGCGATCACAATTTTACCTTTGACATCGACACCCATTTTATCGAGAATTTTGTAGTCTTCAGGAAGTCCGTAATTAACGAATACCAATTCAGCAGTTACATCCCCGTCAGCACTGTAGGCATTATAGGTATCCAGTTGCCCGGATTGTCCCGATGTTGCATCTTCCTTTAGCGCCGGTTCTTTTAATAAAGCTTTATACGTCGTAGGGGAAGTCATTTCGAGTACCCTTGTCTTTGGTGTAGGAAATAAAACATAAAACTTTTCGATATTTGCGTCCCACCCCCATTCCCTGAAAAGGCTCAAAATGTATTCGGCATTTTTTTTACTTCCGGGAGATCCCAGGTGGTGAGGTTCTTCCGAAAGTTTTTTTATGGTCTGCCCTATGTTTTCACTGCTTAAATTGTTATCAAACGCTGATTCAAGATTAAGTTCCTTTTCAACATGATTCTTATAGAATCCGAAAATAGCAGGTGATTGAGCCATTGATAGCTGCATAATTGCCAGCATAAAAACAAAAATCAAGGGTTTTTTCATTGTGAAAAATTTTGATTTGACCATATTTTTAAAAATCATGACTAAAGTAATAAGAAATTATATGATTTAAGTTGGTCATGAAAGAGTTCCCGGAGATAGAACTCACTTTCTGAGCCTGAAGAGACAGAATCAAAAGGCTCAGTAATAAACAGGATAAAACTGATTTTTTCAAGGTATTGATGAGAAAAAGATAAACAGGTACAATAATGCTAATATACACTATTAATGAAGTAAATGCAATAGTTTGGCTGTGAGGATCGGAGACTGAAAGATATTCTATCCCCCGATATTCCTGTATAGTCTTTAATCCTTCACTTTTAATGAAAGGAATTGAATAAGAAGATACTCAAGGGATTGAAAACCTGCACTTCGCTGAAAAATCAGATGCCTGATTCTGAATTCCGGGTAATTGCTAGCTAATGGTCAAATTTATATACTTTCAGTGAAAATTTCCCGTTATGAAATCGTAACTTTCTCCATCAACTAATCCCAAAAACCTTCGAGATGAAAACCAATGATGTCAGGCGAAGAGATTTTTTCAAATACCTCGGATTAGGATCCGCAGCTTTCGCACTTTCCGGATTTACCCTCCCCGAGGATAAGGCAGGTCAGAAAAAATCCGATTCCACTGAAGAACAGATCTGGAACAAGGTATTCAGCACTTCACTTGTCGACACGCATGAACATCTCATGGATGAGAAGGAGCGGCTAAGCGGTAAAGCCGTTATCAACGGGAAATGCAATGACTGGACGATGATCTTCAGTCACTATATCGATTCGGACATGCGCTCGGCAGGCATGACGGAAAAAGACTATAACCGTTTCTTTTCTCCTGATGTAGATCCATTGGACAAGTGGGCAATCCTGAAACCCTGGTGGCCCTATATAAGGCAGACCGGATATGCCTGGGCGGTAAGAATATCCCTGAAGGAACTTTACGATATCGATGAGTTGTCGGACGCAACTATCGGCCGCTTACAGGCCGGGTACGAAAAAATGTTACACCCCGGATTTTACAAGGAGATCCTGAAGGAAAAAGCGAATATTGAATCGTGCCAGGTGAACAGTTATCCCATTCTGAAATCCGAAATGCCCGATTTCCTGATGACCGATCTCTGGGCCGACAACCTGATTGCAAATCCCGGAGGAAGTGAATACAGTAAGCCGGCGGGGATCGAAGTGAAGGAGCTTGAGGACTGGCATGCCGTAATTGACTGGTGGTTTAAGAAATACGGCAAATATCTCGTGGGTGTAAAAGTCGGAATGGCGTATAAACGGAACATCAACTTCAAAATAACTGCGGCTGATGAGGTGAAACGGATCTGCAGGAATTACATTAAAGGAAGAGAAGTAAACGAGAAGGATAAGAAGAAACTTGAAGATCACCTGTTCTGGTATGTGGTTGAAAAAGCCACCGAATACCATCTGCCGGTGAAATTACATACCGGCTATCTGGCTCAGTGGAAAGGAAAGACCGACCGGATGAAGCTCAAAATGATCCGGAATAATCCTTCGGATGCCTGCTACCTCTGCGATCATTCGCCGGATACGACCTTTATTTTCTTTCATTTGAGTTATCCCTACTATGAGGAAATGCTGGCACTGGCAAAGCAATTCCCCAATGCGCATATCGACATGTGCTGGTCATGGATCATCAATCCGGCTACTGCCAAAGAATTTCTGAAGAAATACCTGGTGACCGTTCCCGCTAATAAGATCCTGACATTTGGCGGCGATTACGTACCTGTTGAACCCGTCCTGGGCCATTCGGTGATTGCCAGGAACGGCATAGCCTCCGCACTCACAGACCTGACCGACGAGGGCTTCCTGACACTTGATGAAGCCCTGTCTCTTACCGACGGCCTTCTGAACGGTAATGCCAGACGCATTTTCAACCTGGAAGAGAAAGAAAAAGTACTAAAAGGACTGGACTGGGCAAAGATTTAGCCGGAAAAGGGAAAGTAAAAAAACGTTGATTGGAGGTTTCTCAGACTGGTGGATTACTCTGCTACCGGGAGAATATGCCGACGACCAGTGACAAGATCACCGGATTTTCCTGGCGGATTACTGCTTACAAATTTTCGATACTGTTTTTAGGCTTTTTCAGTACTTACTCGTTTTTGGCCAAGGGTATTTTCGCCCCTGTATTTTCCAGCCATTTATCGAGTTTTTTGTTCAGACTGTCCCTGACCAAAGGAAATTGTTCAGACACATCATGGTATTCCGTCAGATCGCTCTCCAGATCGTAAAGCTCAAATGCCTTGCCCTCATAATATTTAATCAGTTTCCATCTCCCGTCCCTGATGATACTGTAGGGAACAACATCCTTACCCCGGTAGTGCGGAAAATGCCAGAATAAGGGCCTTGGTTCAAGAGGTTCATTGAAAAACAACGGGCTGATATCCACACCGTCGATTACCTTGTCCGGTATGGGAGTTCCTGTAAGTGAACAAAATGTTGGCATAAAGTCTATGCTTGAGACCGGGGTTTCACATACACCAGGCCTGATCCTGTCTTTCCAAAAAATAAACATGGGCTCCCTGATACCTCCTTCATACGGATAACCCTTACCGGCACGGAGCGGATTATTGCTCGTTGAGGAAAGCAACCCGCCATTATCTGAGAAAAATACAATGACAGTGTTTTCCATCAGACCATTCTTTTCAAGGCAGGTGATCAGTTTTCCAACAGCCTGATCCACACTCTCAATCATAGATGCGTATACCGGATTGTCCTGTGCATCCAAAGCGTTTTTCGACTCATATTTATCGATCATCTCCTGTTTTGCCATCAATGGCGTGTGAACCGCATAATAGCACATATTGATAAAAAAAGGTTTGTCCTTATGCTGATCAATGACATGGACCAGTTCATCGGCAAGCCTGTCTACCAGGTATTCTCCCTTTTCCCGTGGCTCCAGAGTTGGAAAATGGACGCCTTTCTCATTGGCATAAGGATCAAAATAATTTACGGGCTGTCCCATGTCACAGCCAGCGATGTTGACATCATACCCTTGTTTTTCCGGATAATAATCATCCGGTCCCAAATGCCATTTGCCTATATGGCAGGTGAAATATCCCGATTGTTTTAACTGTTCAGCTATGGTAATTTCATCAAGACTCATCCAGTATGGATTGGAAGGTGTTTTCAACAACCGGCCCGGATTTTCCTGGTAAGCAGGTGGTGCTTCCAGAGCGCCACCGGGAACCTGAAACCGGGCACGAATCCAATCGGTCACACCTGTCCGTGCCGGATAACGACCGGTTTGAATCGAAGCCCTGGTTGGTGAACATACAGCACAGGCCGCATAAGCATTGGTGAATATGAGGCTTTCATGAGAGAGCTTATCAATGTTAGGCGTTTCATAAAATGTGCTGCCCATGAAGCCAACATCTTTCCAGCCCAGGTCATCTACCAGAAGCATAATGATGTTGGGTGCAGGGGCCTGATGCTTTTCTGCACATGCCGTTAGTGATAAAACTCCCGCCAGGGATATTGCAATGTCTTTTCTCATGATTGTGTTAGAGGTTTAGGTTGAGGTGTTGAGGTGTTGAGGTGTTGAGTTGTTGAGGTGTTGAGTGGGGATGTGTCTATGTGTGTTGAGGTGTTGAGTTGTTGAGGTGTTGAGGTGTTGAGTTGTTGAGTTGTTTGTGATTCCCAAGGTACGACTAAACAACTAAACAACTAAACAACTAAACACAATTTGCGCTAATCTGTCCCGCATATTTATCGGGATCTGTGGTGAAAAAGTCCAAAAAGGCCCCATCGGGATCAGAGAGCGACAGAATATTCAATAGGGAGGGTTCCCCGGCGCCCCGCAGGGTGCGCAACACTGTTATATTCATTGACATCTTCGGTCTGATTTTGTAACTTGCGAAAAGGGATATGATATAAAAAAGAGGTCCATGACAAACCATCATTTTTTATGTCCGCATTGCAGGGGACACCTGAAGGTCGGAGACTTTATCGTCCTTACAGTACGAAACAGTAAAAAGGAAAAAGGCCTGCTGTTACTTCATCCGGAAATAGGAAATTACAACAGTCTTAAACACCCGCAGTTCGAATACAGGGAAGGAGAGAGCATTGAATTTTTCTGTCCACTGTGCCAGCACAGATTACATTCCGATTTTGACGACAATCTCGTATTTGTGAATATGATTGATGACAGCGGGAAGGAATTCGACATTTACTTTTCAAGGATAGCCGGAGAAAAAAGCACTTTCCAGGTTTCAGGTGAGACGGTTATGGAGACCGGTGAGCATTCCGGCAGGTATACTTATTTCAAAATGTCGCATAAATTCAAACGGTTTTTGAAGAAGTGAGGAATGAAAGAAGGGTTGAGTTGTTGAGGTGTTGAGGTGTTGAGGTGTTGAGTTGTTGAGTTGTTGAGGTGTTGAGGTGTTGAGGTGTTGAGGTGTTCGTGATTCCCAAGGTACGACTAAACGACTAAACAACTAAACACCTCAACAGCTCCTTCTTCACTTTTCGTAACTGAAAGAAAAACGGTAGTTCCCCGATCCGAGTCGGAGCGTATACCCTACATCCTCGCCGGCAGCAGAGAGATTATTTGAGAGCGTTTCGTTCGGTTGAATATCTTTCGCATTCTGCGGAAAACACAAAGTAGCCTGCGTATTCACCGGAACTGTCACATTCCATATTACTATATCACCTTTTCTCACCCAGCTTGAAATGATCCTGCCATACATGGTAAGGTGACTTGTATTTACTTCATTGATCCCTTCGGCAAAAAACGGCTGAAGGACGAATTCCCTGTAACCAGCGCTATGACCCTCATTTTTCAGTCCAAGCAGCACATCATACATGTACTCGTCCACAAAACCAAACATGATATGATTCCGTGACTGCGAGCCATCCCAGTTCTGCCACATAGTGGTGGCACCTTCCCTGATCCAGTAACCATAGGAGGGGTATTCGGGGTTTGTGATAACCCGCAGGAAGACTTCGGGGTAACCCTTTTTTACCAGGGCGCTGAATGCTGCATTTGTGCCAATCACACCGGTGTAAACATGATAATCATTCATCCGGATACGTCGTACCATCTCCTTCATAAAAGTGCTGTCCATTCCGGCAGGGAGCATATCGAAGCCAACAGCCAGTGCGATGGTCAGAAATGAGATGCTATCAGTAGTGGTATGAACAAAATATTTATTTATAAAGGACCGGGCAATCTTCCCGCTTAAATCTGAATACTTTTGTGCCTCCGCGGGCATGCCGGTTACTCCGGCAATATTCGCCATAGTGGAAGACAGGAGGTAATAATAGGCTGAAGATACCTACAGCAGGGTCACTTTCCACAAGTGATTTATGGTCGTCGATGCCGATGTCAAGCAGGTTATCTTTTGCAATAGAACCCAGGAGATTCATGTACTTTTCCATCATCGGGTAGTAATCAGACAGGACCGTAGTATCACCGTAGTTCAGGTACAACTTCCATGGGATGGTAATACACGCGCCGTCCCACTGCGGGCCATAACCATAGGGCCGTGTTACCGGATCCCTTCCATAATCATATCCCCAGCCGCTGGTGGGAATGATTCCCGGAAGGTTACCGTCGGGCTTCTGTTCATCGGTAAAATCATTCAGCCATTTCCGGTAACCGTTATAGGTAAAGAAGTTAAGCATCCCGGTTCCGGCGGCAAGCTGGCCATCGCCTGTCCATCCCATTTTTTCGCGGTGCGGGCAGTCCTCCGGTATACTGTGAAAATTGCCGAGATAAGACCACAGGGTATTTTCATGTATTTTGTTCAATATATTATTTCCTGTATACAATTCGCCGGTCGCACTGAAATCAGTGTGCACGATACAGGCTTTCAGGGTTTCCTCTCCGGGTTTTTCCTTCAGTCCGGTAACTTCTGCATAGCGGAATCCATAATAGGTAAACCGAGGCTCCCAGGTTTCCTTTCCCAGTCCTTTACAGATATACCGGCTGGTCTGCGTTTCACCGGTAAAAATGAAGCGGCTCAGTTCTTTCTGGTCGAGTCTGCCAGCCGAATCGATACGCTCACCATGTTTGACAACGATCTCATCCCCTTCCCTGCCCTTCAGTGTCAATTGTGTCCATCCTGTTAGGTTCTGGCCGAAATCGAAGAGATAGATCCCTGGTGCAGGCTCGGTGATCGAAACAGCTTTTAAATAACTCATCTTATGCATCGGAGGAATGATGGCGGGTGAAAGTTTTCCGGCAGGACCTTTAACGTCAATAGCCTGGTGCCACGATGAATCGTTAAAACCGTAGCTGGCCCACCCGTCCTGTTCTTTGCGGGCATCATAGCTTTCCCCGTTTCTGATCTGGTTGAAAATAACGGGACCGGGAGCTGTTTTCCATGATTCATCAGTGATGATCACCTGCCGGCTTCCGTCCTTCATGGTCAGTTCCAGGTTGCACATCACGGCAGGCCGTCCCCTCCACGGAGCTTTGTCGAATTTCCAGGCAGAACGGGTGCCGACGTTATAAAAACCGTTTCCGGCCATGCATGCCAGGACATTCTCACCCTTCCTGAGTAAAGAAGTAATATCTTCAGTGGAATATTCCATCCGTTTATCGTAACGTGTAAAGGAAGGTTGAAGAACCGCTTCCGAACAATGAGACCCGTTGGCATACATATCGATATACCCTGCCCCGGTATACCGGAGTATCGCTTTGGCCGGCATTTCCGCCAGTGTAAAATTTTTCCTGAACATAGGAGCTGCTGAATTGCCCGGGACATTTCTGCTTTCCGTCGAATCACTTATCCATTCTGCCTTTATGCCGTCTGAATCTTCGGACACAAAAAACCGGCCCGGCTTACTGAAGGCCGACGGGCGCCCCTTTTCATCCCATATCCTGACACTCCAAAAATACTGTCCTCCACGGTCCAGTTGTCTCCCCCGGTATTGAATCCACTGTGACTGATCTGAAAGGACTTTACCTGAATTCCATACATCTGCCCCGGTATCTGTCAGCAGGGTTGCTGAAGATGCAACCAGTATCTGATAGGCCGACTGACTTCTTTCGGTGCCGTCAGCTGCCATCTCCCATCCGAACCGAGGTCCACGGCTATTACAAACCGGATTTTCGGCACCATTACAGTACAACCGGTTTAACTTTACCGGATGACTGTTCTCTGAAGGGAGAGATACACACCCGCTTAGGATAAGCAGGGTTGAAAAAATCATTGTTTTTAATCCGTTCATCAGATGTTGTATGAATGTATTAATAATCAGTCCGGGGCTTTCAGATTTCGCTAAATTAATCAAGTACCTGAAAATATTGTCATACAATGGGAACTTTTAAGAAAAACGGAGAATGGGCACCAGTACAGACTGTCTTTTCATGTATACCGACCTTCCTTCAACCTGACCCCGGTCACTAAAAGAGAAAAACCTTCCCTGCGGAGGCCGGCCGCCATTCATAAGCATTTTGGGCAGCCTTTTGCTAATGATGGATATTTTCTTATTTTTAACAATTGCATAAACTGTAATTTCTGATCGTTTGTGAAAAGACCTGTTTTCAGGAATAGTTCAAACTCAGTCTTTTGTTTGCTTCAGTCCGGTTTATATGTAACCCTCTTATTTCATCATTCATGACCACAACACGACGGGAATTTATCAGAAACACTGCCCTTGCAGGAACCGGAGTAATGCTGCATGCCACATCCGGTTTTGGGAGATTCCGGGGATCCGGAAGATTCCTGGAAAAAATTGGTGCATGCACGTCCGTTACCAACAGCAAGCTCTTTGAAGAAGCCGGATTTTCCTATATTGAGGAAGGAGTACGCAGTTTCCTGGTTCCTCAGGAGGATGAACGCACCTTCGCAGAAAAACTGGCTCTGGCACGGAACGCCAGTCTGCCTGTTGAGGCCTGCAATTCATTCCTGCCAGGTGAGTTAAAGTGTGTCGGACCAGATGCTGTGCCTGATGAGATCCTGAAATTTGCCGCAACGGCTTTCAGGAGAGCTGAAACAGCAGGTATAAAAACTATCGTTTTCGGAAGTGGGGCATCACGGAAAATTCCGGAAGGTTTCTCCAGAGAGAAAGCAGAAAGGCAGTTTGTCGAACTCGGAAAGCGGATGGCTGACATTGCAGGAAAACACGAGGTTATCGTATCTCTGGAGCCTCTGAACTCCGGGGAATGTAATTTCATTCATACCGTTGCTGAGGGTGGTGAACTGGTGAAAAGGATCGACCATCCTAATTTCCGCCTGCTGGCCGATCTGTATCACATGAAAATGGAAGATGAATCACCGGAGAATCTTATATTATACGGCGATCTTTTGTACCACCTCCATATTGCAGAGAAGAAAGGCCGTTCAGCACCAGGCGTTAACGGCGAAGATTTCACACCCTATTTTAATGCTTTAAGAAAATCGGGTTATGAAGGCCGTATTTCTGTGGAATGCCGGTGGCAAAACCAGGAGGAAGAAGCCTCAGTGGCCATCAGGGCCATCAGGAGTCAGATTTGAGGCCGGCAGAATTACGAATATCAATCATCATAAATAATCAAAACCATCAATCCATGAAAACAAACCGGAGAACATTCTTAAAAAATACGACTGCTGCTTCTGCAGGAATCATGATCGGCGGACTGGGGATGAGTGCCAAAAGTTATGGCAGGATCGTCGGTGCCAACGACCGTATCAGTGTTGGCATTTTGGGTTTCTCAGACCGATTCAACGGATCCCTGAAAAAAGCCTTTCATAAATATGCTGATGACATGAATTTCGAATTCACCGCCCTTGCCGATCTCTGGAGCCGGAGACGTGAAGAAGGTGCAGCAGCTATCAAAGAAATGACCGGACACAGCATTAAATTAACCCGGAATTCAGAAGAGCTTTTCGACCAGAAACTTGATGCTGTTATCATCAGCACGGCTGACTTTTCACATGCATTGTTGCTCGCTGAAGCAGTTAATGCCGGATGTGATGTTTATTGTGAAAAACCATTCGCCGAGACCATGGATGATGCTATCACTGGTTTAAAGGCCGCACATCATTCTGGTAAAGTTATCCAGATCGGTTCTCAGAGACGAAGCGGGCCAAACTATCAGGCTGCCCATGACTTTATTCAGGCTGGCAAATTTGGTGACATTACCATGGTGGAAATGACATGGAATGTAAATCAGCCGGGACGGTGGAGAAGACCTGAACTCGTCGCAGACATCAGGGAACAGGATACAGACTGGAAACGTTACCTTCTGAACAGGCCTTATGAGCCCTGGGATCCCAGAAAATATCTCGAATATCGCTTATTCTGGCCATATTCATCAGGAATTCCCGGACAATGGATGTCACATCAGATCGATACGGTTCACTGGTTTACTCACCTGCCTCATCCACGTTCTGTTGCTGCCAACGGTGGTATTTATGTATGGAAGGACGGCAGGAAAAATTTTGATACAGTAACTGCAGTGTTTGATTATGGCCCGTTGGATAATCCCGATAAAGGATTCCAGGTGGTTTACTCATCAAGGATGCACAATTCCTCAGGCGGTACCAAAGAATGGTATTTCTCAAATGGAGGAAAACTGGATCTTTCAAGCAATAAGATTGACTCTGAGGGTGGACTGACAGAGCAGTATGCATCTGCGATGGATATGAAACCATTCCTTCTCGATGAAGTGGAGCTGCCACAGATCAAGGTGGAGACCGATGCCAACACTGGTGCCGATCCTTTGACCAATGCCCATGTGCATAACTGGATGCAGTGTGTAAGGGACCGGAATGTAAAGACACATGCACCTGTGGAGGCCGGGTTTAACCATTCCATCGCTAATATTATGGTTACCGCAGCTCTCAGAACCGGAGAGAAAGCCACGTTTGACGAGGAAACCCAACAGGTGATGGCGGGCGGGAAAGTCTTTAAATACTGATCGGCACTGTCACTCAACAATTGCCAGGAAAGGCATGATCATATCTACCTTCAGGGAGAATTATCCAAGGTTTTCTTCTTCCTTTTTATGAATATAAAGGCCAGCAATGCACTGAGCCAGGAGGCCAGGGCGGAGATATGTGTGACCTGGTCAAAGGATTCGATAAATGAGGAATGAATGATCTGGCGTACATGATCTTTTTGTAAGCCGGAAATTCCTTTAGGTATTTGGGTTGCGGCAAAATCAAAAGTATTCCCTGTGAGCTGAAGTTTTTGTTCCTGGTTTATCTCCAACGCGTTTATCTTCTCCCCGACAGCATGCCTGAAATGATGTATAGCAAAAGTACCCATGAGGGCAATGGCCATGAGACCGGCGATCCTTGAGACTGAATTGTTGATACCTGATGCAGTGCCGCCGTTCTTCCTGTCAACAGAACGCATGACTGTCGTTGTGAGGGGTACGACGGTAATTCCCATTCCTGCACCCACCAGTAATGAGGGCAGCAGGAAGGTATTCCAGTAATCCTGGGGGCCTGCAGTCTGGCCCAGAGTTCCATACACAAAAAAGCCAGCGCCGGTAATAAAAGGACCGGCTATCAGGAATACTCTTGAGCCAAACGATTCAATCAGCCGTCCCATCAGTGGTGATAAACAGGCGATGAGCAGAACGATCGGGAAAAAGACCAGCCCACCCTGCCATTCAGAATACCCCTGCACCTGGACCAGGTTTAGCGGAAGAAAAAAAGTCAGGCCGCTAAGTGCCCCGTACAAAAATAAGGTGATCACGTTCGATGTGCTGAAGTGAACCGACCGGAACAAACCTGAAGGAACAAGGGGTCCTTTGACCGTCATTTCGGTTTTCATGAATGCCAGCAAAAAAACAAACCCCGCACTAAGAGCCAATAGGATCGGGGCATGACCAAATCCTTTTTCGGAAGATTGAATGAAGCCATAGGCCAGTCCCGAAAGTCCGAGTATGATAAAGGCAGCCCCGGTATAATCCAGTTTTGTAGCACTGCTGTTCCTGGATTCGGGCACTTTCCGTGTGATCATCCAAAAGGCAAGCACAGAAAGCGGTATGTTAATAAAAAAAATAATCCGCCAGAGTCCGGGTGCCGCCAGCCATCCACCCAGCAATGGACCGGCAACAGAAGTCAGTGAAGTAAAGGTAGACCAAAGGCCAATCGCCCTGCCAACTTTTTTACCGGAGAACTGTGTTATGATAATGGACAGACTCCCCGGAGTGAGCAAAGCACCGCCGATTCCCTGGAAGAGTCTTGAAATGATGAGTTGAGTACTTGAAAATGAAAGACCACAGCTAACGGATGAAAAACTGAAAAGGATGAGTCCGGCTGAAAAAACCTTATTCCTTCCCAGGGAATCTCCCAGCGAACCCCCGGCCAGCATGAGGGAGGAGAGTGTCAGGAGGTAAGCATCCATGATCCACAATAATCCGGAGCCGGAAGCATCCAGATCGGACTGGATGACAGGAAGAGCGATGTTAACCGTTGTACTGTCGATGAATACCATCGATGACGCCAGGATGGTAGACATGAGAGTGTATTTTTCTATTCTGGTATATGCCACGGCTTTACTTTTTCACTATCCCGGGATGGGAATAACAGTCCCTTACCCATTGAATATTTTATAAACAGATAACCGATGCGGACCTGAAAAAGTTAAAAGGTAATAGGGGCAAAAGCATTTGAAGGCACAGGATTGTTATCCTTACCCGGCCGGAAGGTTGGCCTGTGATAACGGGAATCCCGGGCATAAAGACGATTTTAAGGTTTCATGCCGGGAAAATGAAATGAAGAATTACCGGTTCCCCCATGCCCCCGGTTTTGTATTCATGGAAAAATCGAAAAAAAATCAGCGTTATTACAGCGATTATTTTTCATGAATGCAGTGTTTACCAAAAATAAAATTCCTGTAACACCCGGGAGCCGGGCATTTAGCAGGAAAGTCAAGATTAGATGTTTAATAACATACGTTTGATGCGCTGATTTTTTGGGGGTTACGACCACTTAAGGGTGGTTGGGTGGGGGGTGGGACCCCGAATAATAAAGAATTACATAGAAATAGTATAACCATCAAATAGTATAACCATCAAATAGTATAACCATCAAATAGTATAACCATCAAATAGTATAACCATCAAATAGTATAACCATCAAATAGTATAACCAATAAATAGTATAACAAACAAATAGTATAACAAACAAAGGTCCGTCCGAAAACAAAAACATGACCTGAGAAAAGACCCCCAAAACAGAAGAACAGGCAAAAATAAAGCATCGTGGATATAATTACTTGTTCTGAGAAAAAGCATTCCTCACAAAAAAACCACGGTCGTCATTATTATTAATGCGGCCGTGGCTATTATTTGAATGACGTACTATCCGGTATTGAGTCAATATAAAATTGTCAAAATACTGAGAATTTTTTATTGCGGACCAATAGGCCCGTATTAGTATTGAAAAGACATAGGGAATATTCAACCGGAGAATAATTCGCTATGTCTTTTCAACGAATACGCCGCCAGTAATTTAATGCGGCATCTGTTTCTTCACGTCCGAAAAAGCTACAAAACGATCAGTTTTGTCTCAACATCGTTATCCTTACTCATGATTCTGAGAATATAGGTACCTGGACCGGTAGTGAGCTCTACTGAATTTCTTCCGCCCTGGAGCATTTTTTCCATGATCACTCTCCCTGCGAGGTCAGTGATCCTAACCGTATATGTCCTGTTCATGTCAGGAAGCGTAACGTTCAGAATACCTGTAGATACAGGGTTTGGGTAAATTTCCATTCCAGCGGGAAGATAGTTATAAACGGAATTTGGTCCGGCATCCTGGATGACAGAAACCACCTTCGTGCCTCCGCAGCCTGTAACCGTAATCTCACCTCTGCGCTCATTCACCGTGGTATTCTCATTAACACTCACTTGTACGGAATCACCCGTTGGAACTTTCTTTATACTGAAAAAAGAATCACTGCGTTTAACCGTAAAATCATCATTGGTAGTTACCTTGAACGTAAAGGTTTCCGGATTGCTGCTAAACCATACGGTATCGACGCCTGTCTCGAAAACACAAGGGGCCGCTGACTGATCAACCGTCACCACTGCCGATTCATTACACCCATAAATGGTTATATCTCCTGATCGTGGAACAGCGAAAAGATTTTCATCGACGGTCACGGATACTGAATTTTCCGTTGCATCGGTCGTATAGAATTCGCCGGTATTTCCTATAATACTGAAACCCTGGTATGATCCGACGGTAACAACCTGGCTGGAAGATGTTTCATCAAATGACAGGTTCAGTGGGTCAACGCTAAGCTGACAGGGTTTTGAGCCTGATTCGATAGCTCCGGCGTCTCGCTGGCCTTCAGGTGCTTTGCCTGAAATATCATAAAGGAACGGCCCGTCGGTTTCCCATGTATAGAGCTCTCCAATGGTGGTTTTGGCATCCGAAAGCAAGCCTTTGGATATTCTCAGAAAATCGATGCTGCCTTTAAAGAAATGACCCTCTTCATTTTTACCGATAAGAAGGTCTGCTGTATTCGTCAGGGATACGTCATCGGCTGGCACCGTTCCTGCAGAGACTCCATTCGATACCTGACCATCCACGTAGAGGTTGATGATCCCGGCCCGGTTTATTTCGGCCAGAAGATGATGCCATTTGCCATCATTTATTACGTCCAGGCCGATCAGGCTGGCTGCCGCACTGCCTCCGGAAAAAAGTGTCATCACAGGTTTACCGCTTCCATCAATGCCTAGTTCATAACCGTTGGTGTTATCATGTTTGGCAATAAGCACTCCGTCAGTAAAAGCGGAATCCGGTCTTAGAAACATTTCAAGAATAAAGCTGTTTGTAGTCATATCTACGTTGTTACAAACAGTAGACCGGGTATCGGCATCCGTAACACTGCACCAGATCGTCTGGCCATCGAACTGCAAAGCGCCGGTGGTCCAATCTTCCAAAGTCCCTTTTATGAAGCTCGTATCGGTTACATTATGAACCGTGAGATTATTTTTAGGAACGTTCTGATAGGATTCCCTGTTTGTAAATTCAGAAGTCATATAGAAATTTTCACCCATGATGACTGAAGGGTCTGCCGGGTGTTTGATGAAATCCCATTCTCCTACCACAGCACTCAGAGGAAATGCAGTGAAAAATTTCACTCCGCGGTCGATGGCTTCCCCGTTGGTCTTAAGGGAGAAATTGTGGCTTGCTGCATCTTCAAGTACCGGAAGGGTTGCATTCCATCCGGTCTGTGAGAGCTGGCTTTTGTACGATTTCAGGTCATCGCTGAAATCACTCAGGTTCATCAGACTTCCGCCACTTTCGATTCTTCCTGCAAACGGCAGGGTACTGCTGACATTGTGGCCGTAGGCTTCAAACGGAATATACGAGGTGTTGATCTTGTGATCGAAAAAGGTACTGACATTATCCCCGATATTTCCGAGATAGGTATTATAACCGTTCAGTGCCAGGTTTCCTGTAGCCGCTTCAAAAAATACATTGGTGTTGTACCCGGTATTCTGGGCATAGATGTTATAAAATCCAAGTACCTGCATTATGGATGCGGCATTACGGTTATGGGAAACACCGGATGCAATATTGTTGAAAACGATTTGTTTGAATGCACCGTCAAAATAATAGGTATAGCCGATAGACGAGTTATTATAATGCTTATATCCGGAAGCATTATGGGATGCATTGTTAAAGCAGAATGCAGGTCCGCCCTGCCAGCTTTCGATCCCACCGTAATCGTTGGTTCCGATAAGTGTATTGCTTGCCTGGTTCTGATAAATCATCCCGCGGATAAACGGGATATCCCGACTGTCGCCGCTCGATTTACCCCAGCTGTAATCGAGTCCGTTACCCCACGAAATATCCACGATATTCCCGGCCACTTCACCATCCCTGAAATTTCCCATCAGGGCCGGAATAGAATTGTACCAACGTCCCAGGTCTCTGGCACCGTTATCATAAACCCTGTTCCGCATGATCTTCATATTACGATAATACACACCGTTATTTTCGGCAAAGATGATGGCCAGGTCATCCACCACATGCAGATCATTATCTGATACGGTAATATTTTCCGATGTCAGGTTCTCGGATGAACTGTTCTGTCCTGAAATACCGCCATTTACATAGACAAATTTGTTATTCTTTATCTCGATATTCCGGCAGCTTCCCGTCATCCTGATGGCTGACCGTGTATCGGAGTAACCGTAACGTACCTGGTTTGCTGTTGTAAACCCAAATGTCAGTCCGCTGACAATAATATCATGCTTGCCGCTTATATTCAAAAGCTGATCCGTTTTAGCCACTTCAATGGTAGTTGTATTCGGATTCTTTTCACCTTCCAGACGTACAAACAGTCTCTGGGCATTTTTATCGTAATAAAATTCGTTGATCGTATCGAGGAGATAAGGTGTATTCTCGATGAAATAACGAGATTTTATCCCGCCAAAATTCTGGTCATTCACGGTGATCTGATGCAGGGCCGGATTATAATCCTGTATGGTTTGTCCCCAAACCGTACACATCACGATGACATCTTCCTGGCTCCATACCGTCCCGCCTTTGTAATAATTCACTTCCGGCTGGGTCAGATTTTTAGAGTCGGTAAGCAAAAGTACATTATTGCTTTTGGTCTTGCCCGTCCAAGAATACCACGTTTTAAGCGGATCATCCGGCGTATCCTGATAATTGGGTGTACGTGCGACTCTGACCCTGTTATACTGCCCCCCGTTGGTTTCAACGACCACTTTCGTGTCGGGCAGTGAGACATTCCTGAACCAGACCTTATCCGGATCCGGAATATTGGGAGCAGTTGTGGCATCAGCCTGCGTCCATCCGTTGGTAAACTGAACCGAACCGTAAATACCGGCTTCACCTGTTCCCCATGAGGGATCGGATGTCAGGATGATGGGATCACCCGGTTTTCCTGATTCTTTGGCGGTTAAAGTTCCGCGGTAAACCACTCCTCCCTTAAATACATAGGTATAAATTCCGGAAGCACTGGCTGCATTCCCGGTGGCGTTCGAATCCCAGGGATGATGTTTCCATGCTGTGACTTGAGACGAACCGTCATTCGAGTCATTGCCATTCTCGAAATCTATGTACCTGACAGAACTCCCCGGCTCATACACAAAAGGTTTGGGATTCCATTCAAGACTACCGTCAGGAAGAACGGTTGCCTGAGCCTGTTGCCAGTCGTATTTGTAATCCGGGGGAAGTGCATCAAGGGTTACCTGCAGAGGGGCGCTCGGAGCAGAAGCATTTTCAACCAGGTCAATCGCTTCTACCGTGTAGTCAGAGGTCGAACCCGGAGCCAGGTAATTGAGCACAACGGAATTATCTGTTGCGGATGTAAGCAGTATGCCGTCGCGGTAAATGTTATAATAACCTATGCCTACGTTATCGGTGGAAGCGTTCCACGACATGGCAATACTGTTATACGTTTTATAAAGGACCTGCAACCCGGCAGGCTGGGATGGAGGAGTATTGTCTGCTCCGACCCCGGAGACCTTAATATCATCAAAACGAACGGCCTGCATTGCATCAGTAACATTAAATTTCAGCCGGAGATTGGGTACGGCAGGCAGCACCCCGTTCAGGGTCACATAACCCCAGCTTGCATCACCATACTGACCAGAGGCAAGATCATTATCATCCATCTGGGTCCAGGTGCTTCCGTCGGTACTGTAATAAATATCCATATAACTGCTGGCGATGCCATACCAGGTAGCAGCACCAAAGGATAAATGAATATTGGTAAAGTCGGCTGTGTTAATTCCGCTGATGATGATCAGACCCATATCATTCCCTATACTCGTGCCGCATATGGCAAAACTCCCACCGGAGGCGCCGGCATAGGAGGAAAAGGGATCGTAGCTCTGGATGAGTATCGAATCGGATGAAAACATGGAGGAACTTGAGCTGTAGTCGGTATATGTATTGGCAGGACTTCTGAAATAGCCGTTGGTTCCAAAATTTTCATAGAAAATGTCTTCCTGTGCCATCAGCCGGATAGCCGCCAAAAGACACAGCATAAGGAGTAGTTTTTTCTTCATTGAATTGGTTTTTAATTGTTGGTATGGTTTTGAAAATTGAAGCTTAACAATGTAGATAATATCCTAAGCATATCCCAATACCGGGAAATATTTAGAAAGATTCCATTCTGACGGTTATAAAGCACGACGTGCCTGCCTGGCATAGGAGTTTCACCGGCTCACTTCCCATTCATGAAAATATCCAGAGGTGAAGGTTATGTGCAGGATGAATATCAGGGGATGGTTATATCGCCCCTGAGCTTAATATCACGCGAACTCTCGCCTACCAGGAGGTTAAACACGCCCGGTTCTACCATCCATGTATCATTCCCCGGATTCCAGAAGGCAAATGAAGTACGGTCCAGGCTCATGTGTACAGTCCGTTTCTCACCAGGCTCCAGTTCAACCCTGCTGAAGGCTTTGAGTTCCTTCAAAGGCCGGTCAACAGAACATACAGGGTCTGCGATATAGAGTTGAACAACATCTGCACCCCTGACCTGGCCCACGTTGGTAACATCCACGCTGATATCGAAGGAATACTTGTCATTTTGATGAATTTGCAGGTTACTATAGCCGAAACGGGTATAGGAAAGTCCGTAACCGAAGGGGAAGAGTATCTCACTTATGTTCTTGTCATAATGCCTGTAACCGACGAAAACTCCCTCGTAATACGTCTGGTCGAGAGAGGGATCTTTATAACCCCACAATGCGTAATTTTTATCAAGTGTCCGAATGTAGGTGAACGGCAGTTTGCCGGAAGGATTGACCTTGCCAAAGATTACGTCGGCCAGGGCAGTTCCTGTTTCCTGTCCCAGGTAAAATGCGTCGATAAAACACGGAACTTTATCAATCCATTGATCCGCAAGGAGAGATACCCCGCCATTGATCACCACGATGGTATTCGGATTTGCCCTGACAACCCTCTGAATCAATTCGTTCTGATCGGCCGGCATATGGATGTCAACATCATGTCCCTCTCCTTCAAGCCTTTCAGTCAACCCGGCAAAGACAACAGCCACATCTGATTTCCGGGCGGCATCTTCCGCCTCTCTCAGCAATGGCTCATTATTGGTCTTAACCGGTTTTACATCATGATCCCAGGCCAGCCTGAAACCGGCTCCCATCTGAAGATCGTAGAATTCAATTTTTATGGAATGGGGCTTGTTCTGGTCAAGAAATACAGTGAGAGTGTCTCTTCCGGCTGAAGGATGTTCCCAGCGGTTAAGGATCAGTTTGCCGTCAAGCCAGAACCGTACCCCGTCATCATGGTCTATATCGAGCTTATATTCCTTTGGAACAGGAGAAACCAGGACGCCGGTCCAGCGGATCCCGAAATTATCTTTCGGCTGACCCGCAACGGCAGGCTGGTCGCCGAAACTGAAATCCAGGTTCTCATCCGTCCTGACCAAAACGGGTTTACCCTTGAATTCACTGTTGTCAAAATATTCACCGGTCAGACCGTGAGTGGTTTTTGATGCATCGGTGTAAAAATATTCTCCGGGAATGGCAGGAAGTCTCTGGCGCCTGGGGAACCTGTCGCCTTCGGCATAACGGATCTGCACATTTTTCAGATGGTTTTTTATGCCATCGAGAGGTGAAATGCTGTAGAAAGGCGATACATGAGAACTTCCTCCGCCGCCTGTCCTGGCAACAGCTGCATTGGGGCCGATCACGGCAATACTTCTGATTTTATCCGGGTTCAAAGGTAAAAGGTCCCCGTCATTTTTTAACAGGACAATGCCTTCCCTGGCGGCTTCAAGCTCCAGAGAGCGGCTCTCCGGGGTATTGACCAGGGCTAGAGTCCGGTGTCACCGGGTGATCGAAAAGGCCGGCTTCAAATTTTAGCTTCAGAATACGGAGGACTTTCCGGTTGATCGTCTCCTCACTGACCTCTCCGTTTTTCACGGCTTCCATCAGCTTATCCCCAAAGAATACAGGTTGGGGCATCTCGATGTCCAATCCCGCTTTTGCTGAAGGCGCCGTACTGTGTGTAGCATCCCAGTCAGAAATGACTATCCCTTTAAAACCCCATTTTTGCCTGAGTATGGAATCAAGCAGAAACTCATTTTCCGAGGCATATTGTCCATTGATTTTATTATAAGCTGACATCACTCCCCAGGCTCCCGCTTCTTTCACGACAGCCTTAAAGGAAGGGAAATAAATTTCTTCCATGGCACGGCGGCTGACCCTGCTGTTTACCCTCATCCGTTCCCATTCAGCATTGTTACAAACAAAATGTTTTACCGTGGGGATGATATGGCCGGACTGAACACCTTTGACAAATGATACTGCAAGGCGTGAAGAAAGATAAGGATCTTCACTGTAACTCTCAAAATTCCGTCCGCCAAACGGCATACGTTGAATATTCACGGTGGGACCTAAAATCACATTCAGACCTTTCCCTCTCATTTCTTCAGCAACAGCCTTCCCTACCCTGTTTAGGAGGGTTGTATCCCAGCTCGCCGCCATGGCTACGCCGGCCGGCCAGGCCGTAGCCTTGCCTGTCCTGACGCCAATGGGTCCGTCCGACATTTTAAATCCCGGAATACCCAGCCTGGTGTTATCAGGTGTCAGTAATCCGTCACCGGACAGTTGTGCTATTTTTTCCTCCAGGGTCATACGCTTAACCAAATCCTCCGCTCTTTGATCTGACGGAAGATCAGGATTTTTGTAACTCGTGATTCCCTGACGGCATCCTGTAAAGACAGCCAATGCCAGCAGTACTGCAGAAATGTGTATCCGAACCATAATACAATGATGATTTTTGTTTCCCTAAGTACCTAACCTGCCGCTATCGACAATCCTGTCTGGCACCTGAATGATGGTCCCTTCCGGAAAGGATCAGCCCGATGGAAAATCGCGGACAGGAAGGCAGACCATTTTATGACCCCAAAAATATATATAATATTGAAATTCCGGATTCTGAAATTCCTAATTGCTGGAATCCGGAATTTATAAGTCAGAATTATCGGACATTTTTGATGATGTCCATTTTAAGTTCCATAACCTCAGACACAGCGAAAAGCGGGACCCGGGTTAAAAAAATGAAACGAAATCGACGACAGATTATTCCATGCGGGTGAAATTATTTCATTACTTTTATCATGACCGGGATTCGGTCACGAACCAATTACCATTGAATACCAATATCATAACCTGCAAAAACATGAAAAAGAAAAGGATCAATCAGCTTTTTACCTTGCTGGCCGTCATTTGTCTGCCGGCATGCTTAATGGTTTCGACATCGTGCAACCGGACCGGCAAGTCCGAAACAATGATCAGCTTCTATCCTGATACTACCTATCAGACGATGGAGGGATTCGGTGCTTTCAATACACTTTCATTCTGGAAGGATGAATCGTATAATAACAAGCTCGACATGGTTGCAAATGACCTTGGATTATCCATCCTCCGGCTGGAATTACCCCCGACCTTCCATGCGGTACAGGACAGTGCCTATAATCTGAAGGGATGGGTTTTCGGCGGACCCACTCTATGGGATAATTTCAGGGATGTCAGGGAATTGCACAAACGCGGTGTAGACAAGTTCATTGCCTCCATCTGGAGTCCGCCGGCATGGATGAAGACTTTAAATTCGAAAGGTGAAGGCCCAACCACTGCCCTGGGCGGTAGTTTACGTGAAGATATGTATGATGCCTTTGCCGGGTATTGTGCCGACTACTGTAAAGTCTTCAGGGAACAAACCGGTGTTGAACTTTATGGCATCGGGCTGCAGAACGAACCTGAATTTTCAGAACCCTATAATTCATGTGTTTACAATCCGGATCAGATGAGGGAAGCTCTCCGGGCCGTAGGACGTAAATTCAAGGAAGAAGGGATTTCCACTAAGGTTTATCTTCCGGAAGCATTACCGGCACAACAGCATATTGCCGACTTCTTCAATGCTATCAACAATGATAAAGAAACCCGTAATTATGCTGATATCTTTGCGATCCACAATTACGACAGGGATGGTATGAATGTTGGGGGAGCCAGCGCCAGGCAATGGGAGGAATATTATCAGCTGGCACAATCCGTGCCGCCTGCCAAGGAATTATGGATGACTGAAACCTCGGGCCATCCCAATACATGGGCTGGAGCCATGTTACTGGCGGCCAACATTTACAATGCCATTCAGTACGGCCACCTGAACGCCTGGTTGTGGTGGGCCCTGGCAGATAAAAAATCCTCTGAAGTGTATGCCCTCATCATCGACGGAAAACCAACCGGAAGGTATTTTGCCTCCAAGCATTACTACCGGTTTGTCAGGCCGGGAGCCGTCAGGATCAAGGCGGTGAGCAATGACCAGGATATACTTGTCCTGGCTTTTAAAAATTCCGGCGACTACAATCTTGCATGTGTCCTGATCAATAAGAGTGATGTAGCCAAACAGGTCCGGCTTCCCCGTGAAAAACAGGCCGGTGAAAGAAAACTCTATCTGTCGAGCGACAGTCTCAGATGCGAGCTACAAACGAATCAGAACGGGAGTTTAATTCAGCTTCCCTCTCAGAGTATTGCCACAGTAGTCTGGGAAAAGGAATAGGTATTCTTTTGATGAAAAGTTAAGGAATCTGGCTGTTGACAGAAAATTTACTGTCCCGGATCATTTTCCGGAATACCAGAAGCCCCGTGTCCACGCATGATCACGAAGCCGCAATAATATTTCTTCCGGCAGGTCTTCCAGCCCGGAGACTTCCGTGTTTAGAACGGACTGTTCCTTATTCCTCATTCCCGGGATTACCGTGCTTACGGCTGAAGGTGCCAGAGCAAATTTCAGGGCCGCTTCAGGCAGGGAGAAATTTGTACCGGCAATTTCTTCCCTGATCCTTTCCACCCGCTGTACAGCCCTTTCAAGACGGTCGCCAGCAAAATACAGATGCCGGAAATCATCCTCCGGGAATGAATCATCTGCCTTGTATTTTCCCGTAAGCACACCTTCATCGAAAGCAACTCTTACGATGATCCCGGTGCCGTATTCTTCAGCCACCGGGAACAATTCAGCGGCCGGCTCCTGTTCGAAAATATTATAAATGACCTCAACCACATCCACCAAGCCGTTTCTGATGAGCTCGATCACAGAATTCTGATCATGTTCAGGAGTGGAAATACCCACAGCCCTGATCTTATTCTCAGCTTTTAATTTCTGAAGCACTTCGAGGGCTTCCGGCTTTCTGTTCCATGCTCTGGTCCAGGTGTGAAGGAGAAGTACGTCGAGGCTTTCCGTTTCCAGGTTGTTCAGCCTTTCCTCCACGTTCTCCCTCAGGTATTTTTCGGGATAACGATCCGAGATTCTGTCGTATGGTGTAGGAGGCCAGGGACCATTTTTTGGTGGTGTTTTCGTACACACCAGCACTTTTTCCTTTCGTTCAGCCAATACTCCGGCGATGATGCGTTCACTCTTCCCGTTTCCATACCCTGCTGCTGTATCAATAAAATTTACGCCTTCATCGATAGCGGCATGAAGGGCCTCAAGAGAATCGGCTTCGCGTTGTTTCCCCCAGCTTCCGCCAATGGCCCAGGCCCCGAAGCCGATTTCGGAAACATTCATTCCTGTTTTTCCAAGTTTTCTGTATTTCATCGATGTCATAACTTTTAATGGTGGAATAAAATCTTTATACTTCCATCCTGCAGTTCATAAGGCTTCATTCCTCCTTCATGGGAGTCGTCTCCTCTCTGAACATGGAATCTTCAGATATAACTTTCATCCGCCTGAAAGCAGAGAAATAAAGTGCAACCATAAACGGGACGAAAAATAACAGGAGAAGGGCTTCCTCAGAGAGAAGGATGAAATCGTATATTCCATGAAGCAGGAAAGGTACAAAAAACGCCTTTCGCAGGAATGCATTTCTCTTTTGTGGGTCCAGATGGGCGATGCCGATATAATAGCCCATAGTGATCCCGAACAGGGCGTGAGCAGGAACTGCTGTAAGCGACCGGGTAAGGGCAACGCTGACTCCTCCGCTGGCAACATACATCACATTTTCAACACCGGCGAAGCCAAGGGAAACAAACACCGCATAAACGATGCCGTCAAATTTCTCATTGAAATTGGGATTTTTCCAGATCAGGAAATACAGGGCCAGGAATTTGAATAACTCCTCACTGAAACCAGCAACCACAAAAGCCTCATAACCTGCCCGGTACAACTGGCCTGAAGCGGGAATAAATGAAGATAAAAACGCTTCAACAGGAAGGACTGGTATAACAACAAGGCCGCCTGATTAATAATGCCTTGAAAAGCATGCTTAGCGGTTCTTTCTCATATTTATCCCTGAAATATACATAGATCAGGATGATAAATACAGGTGCAAGGGAGAGGAAGAGAAGCTTCATGGCCAGGGCGTAAAGGGGTAAGGCCCGGCGCTATACCGGTCGAACTGACTGAAGGGGTAAAGATTATTATAAGGCTGACCGCTCATACGCAGGGAGGCTCCAAATGTAAAGTGATCCCCGAGCTTCAGGACCGAGCCTACCGTAAAACTGTCGGAATAGAAAGGTGAAAATGGTGAAATCAGTGGTGGCGGGGTCCCGAGATGTTTTACTCCGGTACCGTACAGCATGATATGATCATTAAGCTTGTATGAAGCAGTACCGAACAGGGAAACCACACCAGTGGACGTTTGCATCCCGGATTCTGGTAAAGGAATGCCGCCGGGCATATAAAAACGTGTTACGGATGCACCACCGTATACAGACAACCTTTTAGAAAGCGGCATGGAAAGCACCGGTGTAACAGAAAATCCCGTTAATGAACCAGAAAGCGGAGAATACACCATGCTGCTTCCCAGGCTTACGTTCCAGACAGGTTTGAAATAAGTTGAATTCGGAAGCATCTTACGGCTGTTATGCACATCCTGATTTGCCGCAACTCCCGTTCCGGTAGTATTCTCCTGGGCAAGAAGGCCAGGTAAGGATAAGAACATAAATCCAAAAAGCAATATGTTAATTCTGATTCTCATTATGCTCTGAAAACGTTTTACATAAGGAAATGTTTTCCTGTTCTGATAATTTCATGCACATTAACTCTACTTTTGACAGATTCGAAAAATCGACCCGTTTTTACCCTTAATCTCTGGAGGGAACAGGTTGATTTTTCAGATTGCTCCATTAGAGGCGGGGTAAACAAGCTGAAAAATCATTGAAAAAGCCAATCTGATAAAGTTGAATTAAAAGTATAGATAAAACTGAAGAAATCCATCAACAGCCCTGAAAATTATTATTTTTTAACGAACCTCACAACGGCAGCGTATCCACCGCCCGGAGCCATCCTGATTTTCAACTCATCTGAAGAATCCACCGCCTGGCTCTGTTTGACCAGATTTTCAGCATTAACCTCAGCATCGGGGGCATCAGACCAGCTCTCAAGAGTATACTTACCCGTGCCCAGGAAATCCAGGCCAATTTGGGTGGTGCGGGCTTCGCTGTTATTCAGGATGCCGATATACCAGTCCTTTCCCGATCTTTTTGCAATAGCAACATACTGACCGGGATAACCGCCCAACACCTTCATATCATCCCACACCACCGGTACTTCCTTTAAAAAATCAAGGCCAGGCTGATTCGCATAGTTGTCAGGGTTATCACATACGGTGGTAATGGGGCTGTTGTACACAACGAACATGGCCAGTTGCTGACAACGGGTATTCATCACATTTGCCGGAACGCCGATCCTGAATTGATCGGGAGAACGGTTCAGAAATCCCCCCGGTGTATAATCCATCGGCCCTGCCAGCATGCGGGTGAAAGCAAGGGTGACGTTGTGTTCCGGGGTTATCCGTGTGGACCATTTGCTGTATTCATTTCCCATAACTCCCTCACGGGTCATCAGGTTTGGATAGGTCCGGCGAATGCCATCCGGTTTGTATGCCCCGTGGAAATTGATCATCAGGTGATGATCCGCTGCAGCCCTGACTATTTTATGATACCAGTTGACCATGGCCTGGTAATCACTGGCCATAAAATCGATCTTGACACCTGCAATGCCCCATTTCTCGTACAGGGGAAAAGCGTCCTGATATTGACGATCGGCATCCGTCCAATAGAGCCACAACCAGCATCTCACATTTTTCTCTTTTGCATAACGCAGAACTTCCGGCATATCGACATCCGGATTTACCGTTGTAATATCGGATTCCGGTTTGTTAAACTCTCCGTACCACTGCCAGTCAATGAGCATATACGGGAAGCCCATTTGTGAGGCAAACAAAATATACTTCTTTATGGTTTCCGTATCCATTTTCACCTCTCCGCTCCACCAATGATCCCAGGCACACTTCCCGGGTTTGATCCAGGATACGTCATCCAGAGCATCAGGCTGATTCAGGTTCATCACGATCTCCGATTCCACCAGTGAACCCGGAGTACTGCCCAGCATCACCACCCTCCAGGGCGACCATTGTTCACCTTCATACGTCACTTTCACCGAATTTTCATCACCGCCCGGCGGGGGAGAAAGTTTCGTAAAGAGAGTAACTCCGCCATCGGGTTCAGGGCCGTAACCTCCCAGGTAAAAGCCTGCCCAATCCGTGATGTCAGCTTCCGTTATAGCTGCATAGCAATGGTTTGTTATCTCAACCAGCGCAGGTAATCCAATATGGCTTTTTTCACTTGCAACAGCTAATCGTACAGGTTTGAATTCACCCTCCTGATGAGTATAATAGCCACCGTAATCGGCTACCCATGCGGGATGATCTGCCGGAAAATGAAAGGTAGTGTTTTCTGCTGTAATGGCCGGCACCAGATTATGTTGCTCAGGATAAAGGTAACGGAAAGCAACCCCGTCATTATAAGCCCTGAATTCAATTTTCAGTACCCTTTCCGGAAATTTAATCTCCTTCAGACTTACGAGTATAGCATTATACTTATCTGATATAGCACTGTGCACACCAAAAACAGGTTTCCATACCTCATTATGGCTGGTGCGAACAGAATCCGTAATCAGCATGTCCTGACCAAGGCCGGGTTCCTGACTAAAGGAAAGCCCTATCCCTGAATTTTCGAGAACGGTTATTCCATTGAAATATACCGACCAGGTAAGGTGGTTACCGGATTCCGAACTTCAGACTTATATTTCCATCCGGAGATTGAAGGATAAGATCAGCCGCACCGGCGGTCAGTGTCTGTAGGCAAAAAAACAGAGCGTAGAAAAAATTGTTTCATCTTTTATCCTGAGGTTAGATTTAAAAATCTAAAATACACAAAAAGATGAAACCGTGTTCTAACATGAGGATGAGTCAACCATTTAATATTCGATAAAGTTAAATGGTATCCCGATTTTACTCTGAATGATCTCACCGAGTTCAAGAATTTCAGGATCATCATAATCAAAATACCAGTTGACGACCACTGAATAATCCTTTTTCTGATTTACCTCCTTCATATCATTCAGGATCTCAAATACATATTTAACAGAGGCTGTATCGATATAATCGAATTTCAAATTTACCTCAGTCAATTTTTCTGGTTTCCTGATATAGTCCCTTACCCAATTTTTTATGGGAGTAAAAAACACTCTGGGATCATTCGTTATGGAACAACCGATTAAATCCAATTTTCCAGGAACACAATTGACTTCCAGTGTTTTAGCGGTTTTGTCGATGCTCAGGTCTTTCATTCCGTTGGCGTAGCGTTGAATTGCAAATAAAAATAACCATAATATAGTTAGGAATGTTCATTTCATATACATTTTGACATACGAATGAATTTCATTGATAATATATGAATTTTATCGTTTAAATCAACTCTCTAAGTCAAATATTAACTTTCTGTCTAATTAGTTGTATGAAGATTCCCTTTCCCGGCATATATATTCATTTAGCAAAGATAAAAGAATACTGATCAAAATCAGGGCTTTACCGGGCCTGAAATCCTATGATATTAGCCAGGTTTTTCCCAAATTGCATAAGAAAGAAAGAGCCTAAATTTTATACCAGTATGAGTAAAATAATCAGCAAGCTGTCAGATTACAAGATTAACAATCAGGGAAGAATTAAACTGCTTCTTGACCTGGTTGAATTTTTTGCTGTTGTGATATCATTCCCGATTTCCATTTTCATTGTAAAAGAAATTTTCATCCCTTCCTGGGAAATAAATATCTCTACCACCTGTCTTTTTGGATTCTATCTTCTTGTTTCCTGGTACGTCCTTTCGCGGGTAACCGTCATGGCAAAAATTCCCAGGACACAGAGGTACCTGACCCTGATCTTCCAGTTCATCCGTGTTAATTTTATTATCCTTCTTGCCCTTCTCTTTATTAAAGTAGCTTTCAGACTTACCTCGATACCCATGGTTTTTATTTTTACTTACGTAACCCTGACTTTGGTCACCACACTTTTCATCCGTTTGATTGCGTATTCCTTCCTTAAAACTTACAGGGCAAACGGATATGATCTTCATCATGTACTTATCATTGCCGATTCTTTCTCCGACGGGATAATCGGAAGGTTGTTTAACCAGAAAGAATGGGGCTTCCAAATCAGAGGGATCATCACCAGTTCCAAGCTGATCAGGGCCAAATTCGGAAAGGATATTCCCATCATCGAATGGACGTCGGATATTAAAGGAATTATCGACCGAAATGTGATCGATGAAGTCCTTTACTGTAAAAGTAACGTTGACCACCAACAGGTTAAGGAGATTTCTGAAATCTGTGCTGAAGTGGGTGTGATCTTCAGGATGCAGTCTTCGGTTTCCCCGCTGGACCCCCTGCAACTCCAGCTTAAAACACTGACAAATGCGAATGACCTTACCCTCGTAGATATCCCTTCAAATAATCTCTCTCTGATTCTTAAAGCCGTCAGTGATATCTATTTCTCTGTGTCAGCACTCATTCTCCTTCTTCCGGTCTTAATTATCGTAGGTATCCTGATCAAGCTCGATTCAAAAGGTCCGGTATTCTTTAAACAGGAACGGATCGGTCTCAGAGGCAGGAAATTTCAGCTTTATAAGTTCAGAACCATGGTGATGAATGCTGAAGAGCTCCTTGAAAAACTAAAAGACAAAAACCAGGCTGACGGACCTGTCTTCAAAATCAAAAAAGATCCCAGGATAACACGTATCGGACTTTTTCTCAGAAAAACAAGTCTCGACGAGTTGCCCCAGTTGTACAATGTGGTCAGAGGCGAAATGTCACTGATCGGACCAAGACCTCCGCTTGAATCTGAAGTCCGTGCTTATGAAAGATGGCAGCTGCGCAGGCTGTCTGTTAAACCAGGCATTACCTGTACCTGGCAGGTTATTCCAAACCGAAACGATGTCAAATTTGAGAAATGGATGAGAATGGATCTTAACTATATTGATAACTGGTCCCTCTTAAAAGATTTCCAACTGGTGTTTAAAACCATCCGGACCATTTTCCTGGCCGGAGGACATTAAAGTATTTTTCATCTCCTCTATCGTGTATTTTTATTCTCAGAGCAGAGCCGGAGTTACATCCGGCTCTTCTCTTTTTTTACCATCCTTCACTGTGCTTTTTCCTCCAAAAAAAACAGCTCATGCCCGCGACCTCATTCTCCGGTCTTCCTGTCGATGAATGACTCCGGACTACCCGGTTCATGGAACTTTAACAATTTTTAACGCCATTTCCTGATAATTTTTGAAAGGGATGGTAAATTTATTGTTTAGCATAATGGCAGTCAGATTAATTGGGTGAAGAGAAAGAAAGGATTATGAAAACGTTTGAACATTACAAGCTGTTGTGGATCATTTCTCTTTTGATGTTGTGGCTGGCACCTTCTGACCTTTACTGTCAGTACTTTGGCCAGAATAAGCCTACCTATAAGGTTTTCAATTACAAGGTTTACCAGACACCCCATTTTGTTATATATCACTACCTGGACAATGATTCCGTTCTGAATCGCCTCGCATCTATGAGTGAAGCATGGTACAGGGAACACCAGGAAATGTTCCGGGATACTTTTATCAGAAGAAATCCCATAATTTTTTACAATGACCATGCTGATTTCCAGCAGACCAATGCTGTTGGCAGTCTCATGGGTGAAGGCACAGGAGGAGTGACTGAGGGATTGAAGCAGCGCGTCATCCTTCCGCTTACCCCTTCATACGCCCAGACCAATCATGTGCTCGGACACGAACTGGTTCATGCTTTCCAGTACAATCTGCTTTTAAACGGGGATTCCCTGAAACTCTCCAGTGTGCAAAATATTCCCCTTTGGATGACGGAAGGTATGGCTGAATACCTTTCCCTGGGAAGTGTGGATGAGAATACGGCCATGTGGATGCGTGATGCCGTGATCAACCATGATATCCCGACACTTAAGCAAATGACACAAAGTACCAGGTATTTTCCTTACCGTTACGGACAGGCTTTCTGGGCCATGATCGGAAAAACGTACGGGGATACTGCCGTTGTCCCCCTCTATAATGCCACCGCCCGCTTCGGTTACAAAAAAGCCATCAAGCAAATGTTTGGTTTCTCGGCCGAAGATCTTTCCAAAAAATGGAAGAAGGCACTTCAGGACCAATATGACAGCATCATGCCCGACACGGTTGATCATCTGTGCGGGGAAAAGATCCTCTTCGCGGAAAATGCCGGGAATGTGAACGTTTCCCCTTCTCTGAGCCCGGATGGTAAATATGTGGTCTTTCTCTCAGAGCGCGATATCTTTACCCTTGACCTTTACCTGGCCGATGCACACACGGGTAAAATCCTCAAAAAACTGACTTCGAGGATCAACCGGAATGAAATCGATGCCCTGAGCTATCTTGAGTCATCAGGAACATGGTCGCCCGACGGAAAATTCTTTGCATTTGTTGTCTTCAGCAAAGGTGCAAAGAAGCTCATCATCCTGGATGTTGACCGCAGAAAGGAGGTGGATGAGATCTCCTACCCGGGAGTGCCTGCCATTAATAACCCGGCATGGTCACCCGACGGGAGTACCATTGTCGTATCGGGTCTGGTTGAAGGTGTTTCGGATTTGTACGCCTTCAATGTGCATACCCGTAAGATGCACCGGATCACGAATGATGCCTGGGCAAATATGGAACCGGTATGGTCACCCGACGGCAGATCTTTAGCTTTTGTAACAGACAAACCACTTCCCGGTCAGAAAGAAAAATTCAGCCGGAGTTATTATAACCTTGCCATACTTGACACCGGTAATCCTTCCGGGGAAAGACTTCTTCCTGTTTTTCCGGGCGCGGAAAACCTGAACCCCGTCTTTTCATCCGACGGAAAAAGCCTGTACTTCCTCTCGAATCGTGATGGTTACAGGAATCTTTACAGGGCAGACCTGCAAACCGGCCGGGTTTATCAGCTCACAAAATACCTGACGGGAATATCCGGTATCACGCCCCTCTCTCCCGCCATTTCGGTAGCCATGAAAAAGGGGAACCTGGCTTATTCATACTATAACGCTCACAAATATGCCATATACTCCGCCGTATCCGGTGATTTCAATGAAGTGAAAGTGAATCCTGATTCACTCAATTTTGAAGCTGCCACCCTGCCTCCTCTTGAACATGAATCTACGAACATTGTCGACCGGTCTCTTTACGCAAATGAGCCGGAAGTCCGCAAAGATACCAGCCGCTTCAGGACTATTCCGTACAAACCCAATTTCAGGCTCGATCATATTTCAAATGTATCCGCCGGAGTTGCAACCAGCCGGTATGGTACAGGCATAGCCGGAAGCGTGGCAGCCATTTTCAGCGATATTGTGGGTGACAACCAGTTATATCTGAACCTGGCCCTGAACGGTGAGATCTACGACTTCGGAGGACAGGCATCCTTTGTCAACCAGAAACACAAAGTGGACTGGGGAGCATCAGTATCCCATATCCCATATTACTACGGCGGCAGTACCATATCTCCCGACACACTTAAACAAAAAGGTGAACCTGTCCCGGTGTCCAAACTTAGCATGGATATCATCCGGATGTTTGAGGATAAAATGTCCCTTTTCGCCTATTATCCGCTTTCCCAAACCCGCAGAATTGAACTGGGAAGTTCGGTTGCTTACTACAGTTACCTGAATGAAGAGTACAATACATATTACGACAGTAAGGGAAACTCCGTCGGATCTGACCGTCACAGACTGAATGCTCCGCCCGGATTTCCACTGGAAGAATTCGATGCCGCTTATGTATTCGACGACAGTCAGTTCGGGATGACTGCTCCGGTGTTGGGACAACGCTACCGGATCTCAGCCGAAAAGTATTTTGGAAAGGTGGGACAGGTCTCCACGACAGTCGACTACCGGAAATATTTTTATCTCAAACCCTTTACTCTCGCTTTCAGAGGCATGAATACCGGACGATGGGGGAAAAATTCAGGAGAAAATCTTTTCTATCCGTTATATCTGGGATACCCATGGTATATCAGAGGCTACGACTACTCGACTATCTATGCGTCAAATCCTTCCCAAACCAATTATGTGGGCAACCTTTTCGGTACAAATATAACGGTTGTCAATCTCGAACTCAGGATGCCTTTTACCGGCCCGAAAAGGCTGGCATTCATCAATTCAAAATATTTTCTCAGTAACCTGAACTTCTTCGCCGACGGCGGTCTCGCCATGAGCAGGGGTTATACTCTGGGTCACGACTGGTTTAATCCTGGTCCGACTGAACGGGTACCTGTAATCAGTGTCGGAACTTCCTTGAGAATTAATGTCTTCGGGTATGCCGTGCTGGAACCCTTTTACGCCATTCCTGTAACTCAGCATTTCAGTATCAAAAAAGGCTCGTTCGGATTGAACTTCTTTCCGGGATGGTGATGAAGAATTCAGGATGGCCGGTTTTGGATTCCATTTTATTGTGAAACAGGATGTCGGCTTTATTGCGACCTGAATTTTACCCCTTCCATTCCGGGTTCTGCAATTTATCAACGATGAATCAGGATTATCGGGTCCTGACCATTAAATACAAAATGGACAACCTTGTTCCCGTCGAATTCCTTTGGTCCGGACTTCATCCCGGTGGCCCTGATACCGGACCTGTCACCGGTAACCATGATATCGAATTCAGTCGCACCGCAGGCTTCAATGATGGCCTTCATTTCCTGCCCTTTCACATATCCCGACAGGCTGATTCCCTGTGCCGTATGGATTCCCCTGAAGCTGAGTTTCTGATCCTTCCATTCAGGTAACATGCAGCCGAATAAATCGGTATAACCCCGCCAGTCCTGAACAACCGCATCGGTAAATGTCTCGAGGTAAAGCGCCATCATCGGGAAGTAATAGGATTTATTTTCATGCCAGCCCGGCCAGAAACTCGATTCATAAAATTGTATCCACCGCGGATCTGCACCATGGCAGGTTTGTATGGTCCATAAATCTTTCTCCAGTTGTGCAGGGTCTTTCATGCGGCAGGAAGCCAGTGCAAATTCACCTACAGTCCATCCCAGCGTGAGCGGTTTTTTGGCTTCATAGGTTAGTTCATACCTGTTTTGCCAGGCCAGTTTCACCGGTGTACTGTCGCCGGTCAAATCCGGCATAGGAAGATAGGCTATGGGGTTTAACTGTACAGGGTGTTTCTGGCTGTTGAGAGGCCGGTCATCCCCTTCGTAGGTAGCATACCAGCCTTCCGGTTTCAGAAGCGTCTTCCGGGTATAACCCGATTGAAGAATTCCGGTGGCCTTTGCCTGTAATGCCGAATCAAAATGACCGGCAATTTTACAGGCAGCAAGGTAATTCCGTGTGGTATATTCAGCACTGTAAGAGGCTCCAAGTAAATTCCTCAGATTACCTGCAGTTGACGATGCCTCATCCTGACCTCTGGCTTTTTCATGGTATATATCGTAGGTACCATCCGTATTTTTAAAGGATATATTGGAATAATACCGGCAAACCTCTTCCAAAACGGGAAAGTATTTCTCAAGAAAAGCCCGGTCTCTGGTAACCAGGTAATATTGCCATACCATGGCGGCAACATACGCAGGGTTATGCAGTTCATAGGAATCGGCACCCACCACGCCGTTCTTCTCATAGCTTTCCCAGTCGGTAAAGGGTGGTGTCCATGGGTAGTAAGCCCCTTCAACACCGATGATCCGCCTGCAATAAGCCTTGACATCCGGCAGGATCTTCAGCCAGTACTGCATGGCTTCTTCATACCTGTCGAAATGTCCAAGCCTTGGAAGCGTCCGTGCCACATAGTAAACATCCTGCGGAAAGGTGAATCCCCAGATGTTTGAGTTCAGTCCGGTTGGAATCATGGGTTTTTCCGGGATGGGAGGGAAACAGGATAAGGTATAATATTTCATCCTTGTCCAGATCCACCGGGAACGGGCGTCAGGGAAATCTATCCATGATTCATCCCATAGCTGATGCCAGGCAGCCTTATGCTGTGCCAGTATTTCATCAAAGGGCTTGTTCAGGATATCCTCTCCCGGGCAGTCTTCCCGTTTGATAAAGAATTCCACCAGGTTCTCTTCATTTTCAAGAGGGATAAGGATTTCATTGCCGCTGGTACTTATTTTATCATTTGATTTAATGATCCAGTCGGTTACGGAAAGATTGGTAGTGGAACGGATATTCACCTGTGTGTTCCTGACATCAAAATTCAGCCGGACGGGATCGACCGGCCAGCTAAAATGGTTGTTCTGGGATTTTGAGGTCTCGCAGTTTATCCTGAGGACGATTTTTTTTCCGGGTTGACCGGTTCTTCGCAGGATCCTCATCACAAAAAGATTAGGTGCTGCCTGACTGGCAAAGGCTTTTATCTCAACAGGACCATACAGGTCATATTTTGTGGTCAGTACGCCGTCAAAAATATCGAGGACCTGGGAATAACTCTTGCAATCCATCAGGTTAAGGATACTGTTGCCATCGGCAAACTCAGCCTGGATAATGGCCAGGGGAAACTGTATCTGACGGGAGGATTCAGTCCTGTCATAATTCCGGATATATCCGAAAACGGTCCTTCCCTGAGGATATCCATAATCGGGGGTGCTCTGAAAACCCATCTGATCGAAGCACCCTCCCACAATGCCGTTGGAGACCATCAACGGAACATAAGGATCTCCGGTCTGAAAGGAAGACAGGTCATATTCTATATTGCCTTTCCTGACGACATCAGAGGTTACGGGTGTGTCAACAGTGCCTGATTCGTGTCCGGTACAGGAAAACAGGAACATTCCGGTTATGATCAAAGTAACCGGGGAGGAAAATCTCTTCATGATATAAATTTCATTTTTGAGGTATCGTTGCACGGGAATAAATACCTTTCCACCGACATTCATGGAATATACCCGTTAAAAATCCGTTTAATCCGTTTCCCGATATGATTAAAGTCCTTTAGTCAGGATCATACCTGACCATAATAAGCATCCTTGCCGTGTTTTCTCTGAAAGTGCTTGTCGAGCAGGAATTTCTCAAGTGACCGGTTGTTGCCGAGGGCAATGGTACGGTAAGCCATCCGGGCTACCTGTTCCAGAACGACGGCATTATGTACGGCACTGAGCGGACTGTCGCCCCAGGCAAACGGGCCATGACCGGCGACCAGTACTGCAGGCATTTCAAGCGGATCCAGATCCTTGAAGGTTTCGATGATCACTTTCCCGGTACTCAGTTCATAATCATTCTCCACTTCGTCTTTTCTCAGGAACCGGGTGCATGGTACATCGCCATGGAAATAATCTGCATGAGTGGTACCGAAAGCGGGAATAAAACGTCCGGCCTGTGCCCAGCTGGTGGCCCATTCCGAATGGGTGTGTACGATGCCTCTGATATTCCTGAAGTTACGGTAAAGTTCCAGATGGGAAGGAGTATCGCTGGAGGGTTTTAAACGGCCTTCAACCGTGTTTCCGTCAAGATCTACCACAACCATTTGCTCAGGGGTCATTTCATTATAAGCCACTCCAGAGGGCTTGATTACCATTAACTTGCTTGAAGGGTCGAAACCGCTGACATTCCCCCAGGTAAATATTACCAGGTTAAAATCTACCAGCTGCTTATTGGCAAGGTAAACCGTGTGTTTCAAATCACTTAACATATACCTGAAGTTTAAATTTCATACCATTAGAAGTCCACAAAGTTACAGGATGGCAAACACTTTTCACACAATAATGACCGCTAAAAAATCCGGCACTCTACCAGAAATAAATATAGAAAGCCACGATGACACCAATGATGATCAGTGAGTTCAACACATCCCAGTTATTCCAGCTTGCCCTTGTAATAGCCTTCTGCTCCGGGGTAGCCGATCTGAGATACAATCCTCTGATTTTATCCGGGTCCATTTTTTCGGTAAAAAAGCTGACAATGATCATCAGGAGGATAATAACGACAAACAACACGATCTCATAATGGAGCCAGTTGGGTGCCACGATAAGCTTATAGAAGAAACCGTCTGAGGTGGTTTTACCATAAATGATCTCCATGGCAAGTCGTAACATTCCCAGGATAAATCCGACCACCAGTCCGGTGAAACCGGCTTTGGGAGTGGTCCTTTTGGACAGGATGCCGAGCAGGAATACCGCTGCAATTCCGGGTGCCAGCAGCGACTGGACATCCTGCAGGTAGGCATACAGTACCTTACCCATTGCTTTCATCATGGGAATCCACAAAATACCAAGGATCACAATCACAATGGTGGCCAGTCTCCCAACGGTAACATAATGCCGTTCAGAAGCATTCGGCCGGTATTTCTGATAAAAATCGACGGTAAACAGCATGGCTGAGGAGTTAAACAGTGATGCCAGGGAGCTCATGAGCGCAGCCAGGATACCGCCAACCACAATACCGGTAAATCCTTTGGGAAGAAGATCCTTGACCAGTGTTGAAAAGGCCGCATCATTGCTGGCCAGGTCGAGCATCGGCTTGTGGGTTAACGGATCTATTTTTTGGGTCAGTGCAAAGGCGATCATTCCAGGGATCAGGAAGATGAAGACGGGAGTAAGTTTGAGATACCCGCCAAAGATAGCTCCTCTGCGTGACTGTTTCTGGTCCCTGCCCGAAAGAACACGCTGGACGATAAACTGGTCGGTACACCAGTACCAGAACCCGATAATGGCGGAGCCGAGCAGCACACCGGTCCACGGAAACGTCTTATCGTGGGCTGAACGAATCAGGCTGGTCATATTATCCCCGAAATCGTTAACTGGCGCTGCCCTGCAAATTTGCATCATCTCTGTCCAGCCACCAAGTTTTATCAGCCCGATAACCAGGATGGCTATGGAACCGAACAACAGGATCGGGGTCTGGAGTACCGAGGTATACAATACTGCTTTCATACCCCCGAAGGTTGTATAGACACCGGTAATAAGAACGAGACCTACAGCGCTCACCCAGAAAAAATCGATTTGCCAGGTTCCGATCCTGATCGCGTCAATCCCAAAGACATCCTTGAAGACTACTCCGCCGGCGTATACGGTAACAGCTACTTTGGTAAGAATGTAGCTCACCAGTGAAATAATGGAAAGGAAGGACCTGGATTGCGAATTATATCGCTTTTCAAGAAACTCAGGCATGGTGAAAACACCACTCCTGGCATAGAACGGAACGAAAACCCATCCAAGCAGAAGAATGAGCCATCCGTGCATTTCCCAATGAGCCATGGCCATGCCGCTGGATGCTCCGGCACCGGCAAGCCCTACTAAATGCTCCGATCCGATGTTCGAAGCAAAAATGGAAGCCCCGATAGCGATCCAGGTCGCATCGCGACCTGCAAGAAAATAATCAGAGGTATTTTTATCTTCCTTCCTGAGAACCCACACAATAATTCCTACCAGACCCAGGCAGAAGATACCCAGAACGATCCAGTCTAGTGTTGCCATCCTGTTGTAGTTTAATAGTTGAAGTTTAGAGAGACCGAATGTTGAAAAACAGGCATTAAATTAGTGCGAAAGCATGATAAAACAATGGAGCATGTCAATTTAGAATAATTTCAAACAGAAAGCTGCAATTTCATTCTCCTGATTATTCGTCACTTATCATTTCCTGGTTGGCGCGGCTGAATTGCAGTTCGTAGGGCACTATTGTTGTAAAAATAGATTTAGTTTATACATTTGGAAATAAAATTCAAAATTTCACATATCTAACCTTAAAATACGCGTAAGGCATGAACACATTCAACCTAACCTGGATCGATTATTCGATCATGCTGGTTTACATTGCATTTGTGCTGGGCATTGGCTGGGCATTAAAGCGTTTCATGAAATCATCTACGGCCTTCCTCGAGGCCGGCCGCTCTTTACCTGCATGGATAACGGGTCTGGCTTTTATCTCCGCCAACCTGGGAGCCCTTGAAGTGATCGGCATGGCTGCTTCAGGTGCAAAGTACGGAATGATGACCGTACATTTTTACCTGATCGGTGCCATTCCTGCCATGATTTTCCTGGGGATCTTCATGATGCCCTTTTACTATGGCTCCAAGGCCAGGTCGGTGCCTGAATATCTCAAACTGAGGTTTGATGAAAAAACCAGGGGCCTGAATGCCTTCTCTTTTGCCATCATGACCATCTTTGCCTCGGGTATCTCCATGTATGCACTGTCTATGCTGATGGAAACCCTTCTCGGATGGGATTTCACTTTCAGTCTTATCATTTCGGCCATCATCGTCCTGGTATATACTTACCTTGGCGGGCTTTCTTCAGCAATATACAATGAAGTACTACAGTTCTTCCTGATCGTGATCGGCTTTCTCCCCCTTGTTATACTGGGCCTTATTGACATTGGCGGCTGGAGCGGACTGATGGACAAGCTTTCTAATATTGCAGTCGAACAGGGACATAACGTTGCTTATTATACCAGTACATGGGCATTGACCGGTAAACCGGGGTCAAATGCCATGGGGGTCGACTGGATCGGAGTTCTGATGGGCCTTGGATTTGTACTTTCATTCGGCTACTGGTGTACCAACTTCCTGGTAGTACAGAGAGCTATGGCAGCCAATTCCCTGTCCGCTGCAAGACGCACTCCGCTTATCGGAGCATTACCGAAAATGTTCATACCGGTCCTTGTTATCGTTCCCGGAATGATCGCCATCGCTTTAATGAATGTGAATCCTGGATTTTTACCGACCAAGGTAGGTACAGGTGATATCAATTATGATATGGTTATCCCGCAGCTGCTGATGAAGTATTTTCCAACCGGGGTTCTCGGACTTGGCCTTACCGCCCTGCTGGCTTCCTTTATGTCGGGAATGGCCGGAAATGTGTCAGCTTTTAATACCATCTGGACCTATGATATCTACCAGAGCTATATCCAACCCGGCAGATCTGACAAACATTACCTGAAGGTAGGTCAGTTAACGACTATATTCGGCATACTCGTGAGTATTCTTGCGGCTTATGTGGCCAGGATGTTCAACAACGTGATGGACTTCCTACAGCTGATTTTCGCCTTTATCAACGCTCCCCTGTTCGCTACGTTCCTGCTCGGGATGTTCTGGAAAAGAGCCACCGGTCACGGTGCATTCTGGGGACTGTTCTCAGGGATCATGGCGGCAGCAGTCCACCACGGCCTTACCCAGCCCTTTGGCGCTACATCCATTATCAAGGGAGGCTGGCTGGGATCTGTCGTTCATATATATCCGAGCGAGATGGCCCAGAACTTCTGGACAGCCATCTACGCCTTCTGTACCGCCTTCGTCCTGACTATCATTATTTCGCTTTTAACTAAACAACAAAAAACAGATGGTGAACTGAAAGGACTTGTTTATTCTCTCACCCCAAAACCTGAAGACGATTCAAAACACTGGTACCAGAAACCCGTCGTCATGGCTATTGTTGTCGGAGCTATTGCACTGACCCTGAGTTTGATTTTCTGGTAATCGTAAAAAAATTTATAATTATGGGCTTAGATATAAAAATTCCGATCGGACTGATGTTCTCAATCTTTGGGATCCTTCTGACTACAGTCGGACTGTTTACCAATGGAAATGCTATGTACAAGGCATCTCTCGGTATTAACATCAATCTCTGGACGGGTATTGGAATGCTCGCCTTCGGAGCATTCATGCTCCTGACCTCAAAACTGATGAAGAAGCGTAAAACTAAAGAATAGCAGGTCTTGCGCTTTGACGGGAATAAAAGTTCTGTTTGATATACGTGTGAACAACAGAACCAATGGATGAGGTGCAGGTGAGCCATACTATGGGACGTGCTTTGGTTCACCCCTTTTGGGGCAGAGTGGCATGTGTGCTGGTAAAAATCTGAGGAACGGCTAAATTCGCTATTCTTCGTTTCGTTTCCTGCGTGAAATAACGACTATCGAAGCTCCCGTGAATACGATCGCTGCTCCGGCAATGCTCAGCGGTGTGAAATGCTCCGGTGAAATCCATGTCACTGAGGCTTCTCCCAGCAAAGCCATTACTGCAAAGGTGATCACGGGATTCAGCGTGATGATCACACTGATCTTGTTGGCTTCTGCATATTTTAACGCAAGGGCCAGGGAACCATAGGCTAGAAGCGTATTCACTCCGAGGAAAAGTAATAACATCCAGTCTCCGAAATCCAGTCCTGAGAATTTATCAAACTCGACAAACGGTAGGAATAACAGGGAACAAAAGCCGTAAATGAGCAGGTTCAGATGATTCGGATTCCACTTTCTGACCAGTGTTTTCTGGATGATAGAGAAAACAGCCCAGGACAATCCTCCCAGGATAATGGAAAAGATCCCTTTCGTATATCCTGCTGTATGGCCTCCCAATCCACCGGACTGCTCTGAATAAAAAAGCCAGAACCCTGACAATAGAAGGATAAAACCCAGAGCATGCTTCCATGAGAGTTTCTCCCTGAAAATAAAAATTCCTGCAAAAGCCAGGCTTACAGGTCCGATCTGAATAAATACCTGTGCATTTGACGGAGTGGTATAACTGATGCCCGTAATGAAGCCGAGATAATTAAGACCCAGAAATGTGGCTGCTGCAAAAACACTCAGGGGAGGCCGGCGAACGGAATTTATCAGCGTCCGGTCGGAAAACAACAGTATGATGAGGAGAATGACAAATGCCACGCTAAAACGGAACCAGACGACGGATACCGGGTTCAAGTCATGCAGTGACACTTTGAGGGCTATTGCCAGAAAACCCCACAAAAGTGCCGTAAACCCGGCGTAAAGTAAACCTTTTGTATTTTCATTCATCGCAACGATGCTGATTCAGGATGACAAATGTAATTCATTTTGGAGCGCATATACTCGATAAAAAATAAAATGCTTAAATTCATCCGTTCCTTTGCCTGAAGGATTTTTTCGAGATCCGGACCACTTTGTCCTTCAGAGAAAAACCATTAATTGAACAAAAAAACAGAAACCTGTTTAAATTGCAAAATAAAACTAAAGATCATGAAGAGATATCTTTCCTTCATCACACTAGCCCTTCTTATTCTTGCCGGGGCCAGTTCATGCAGCCATGGAAATAAGAAAGAACCTGCCGAAAACACTTCATCCGATGACGGATGGGTCTCCCTGTTTGATGGAAAAACCCTACGGGGCTGGCATTCTTTCAATTCCGATACGCTCACCGGCTGGATAGTCTCAGACGGTTGTCTCACGGGACTTGGTGAAGGCGGCGACCTTACGGGTGACCTGGTAACTGATAAGGAATTCAAAAATTTCGAGCTGAGTCTGGAATGGAAAATTTCCCAGGGAGGAAACAGTGGGGTTATGTTTCATGTTGTTGAAGATGGAAAACACAAGACAACGTATGAAACCGGTCCGGAATACCAGATGATCGATGACGAGGGTTACCCGGGAAAACTGGAGGATTGGCAGAAAACTGCAGCCAATTATGCCATGCATCTGCCTGAAAATAAGGTCCTGAAACCTGTTGGAGAATTCAATACCATGCGCATCATCGTCAACGGACCCCATGTGGAGCACTGGCTCAACGGAAAAAAAGTTCTCCAGTACGAAATGTGGACCGATGACTGGAACCAGAGGGTTAAAAACGGGAAATGGAAAGATTATCCCGATTACGGTAAAGCAACAACAGGCCATATCGCTTTGCAGGATCATGGCAGTAAAATATGGTTTAGAAATATAAAGATTAAAGAATTGTAAATGCTAAAAAGGGGTTCACTGGTATTGCTGATTGCACTCCTGCTGGATATCCTGACGGTCAGTTACGGCCAGGATACCGGTTTATATATCCCCCGGGATATCAGGGCGGCATACGACCGGGGTACCCGGTCGTACGATGGATATCCCGGCCAAAACTATTTCCAGAACCAGGTTGACTATGAGATTACTGCCCAGATCGATCCCCAAAGCCGGAGGCTGACAGGTTATGAGAAAATCACTTTTCATAACAACAGCCCTTATAATCTGAAAGACATCGGGCTCCGGTTCTATCAGAATATATTCATTAAAGGCGGAATCCGGGGCAGAAAAAGTCAATCCGGAAGATCTGACCAACGGCGTGGAATTACTTTCACTCACTATCAATCATGTAAAACAGGATATCAGTCAATCGTCGGTGACCATTTTTGAGACTCAGACCAATAAGTTTTACAGGATAACGGCGAAGGCGGGTTCGGTGAATACCATTGAGGCCACCTGGAGTCTGACCTTTCCCGGGAAAAAGGAAGAGCGGATGGGAGGCATTGATGAATCGTCCTTTTTCATAGCTTACTGGTACCCTCAGGTTGCTGTTTTTGATGATATCAACGGATGGGATATCTTCGATTATAACAATGTGGCTGAGATGTATAATGAATTCGGGAATTTCGATGTCTCCATAACGGTGCCGGAGAACTTTGCCATATGGGCCACGGGTGAATTGCAGAATCCTGAAAAAGTATTAAGCGACGATTGCCTGGAAAAATATCAGGAAGCCCGCTCCCGGGAGTCTGTCATTCATATCATTGACCGAAAGGATCTCCGGAAAAATAATGTGACCCGGAAGGGGAAAAATACCTGGAATTTTCAGGCAGTGAACGTGAGTGATTTTGCATTCGGGTTGAGCGATCATTACCTCTGGGATGCTTCAACGATGAAACTCGGAAATGGGAAATCCGTCTTCGTTCAGAGTGCTTACCTTGCTTCCTCAGACCAGTATAAGGCTGTAGCGGAAATGACCCGATATGTGATCCGTCAGCTCTCCGATTCCATTATAGGCCGGCCTTTCCCCTACCCTTCCATGACTGTGTTCAATGGCGATGACGGCATGGAATTCCCAATGATCGTCAATGATGAAGAAGAGATCGATTCGGGTGGTACATGGTTTCTGACAGCACATGAAGTTACTCATACCTATCTTCCGTTCCTGGTTGGAATTAACCAGCAACGCTTCGGCTGGATGGATGAGGGCATAACCACCATGCTCGGCTGCGAGATCCAGGAGAAGAAAACCACTAAGTACGATATGAGAAGCCTGTATCTGCAAACCTATCCTCAAATAGCAGGAACTCAGGAAGATGTTCCCCTTGCCGTAAATTCCACGTACCTTCCCGACATTATCTTCCAGCAGCACGAATATATGCGCCCGAGTATGGCATTATGGACGCTTCAGGATATCCTCGGAAAAGATACCTTCAGAAAATGTCTCCTTGGATTTGTGGACCGTTGGGCGGGAAAACATCCCACACCTTATGATCTGTTTTTCACTTTCAACGATATCAGCGGTGAGAACCTTAACTGGTTCTGGCAACCCTGGTTTCTGGGATTTAACTATCCTGATCTTGCAATTAGTAAAGTGGATAGCTCCGGCACGGAATACGAAATTTACCTGGAAAATAAAGGAGGAATGCCCTTTCCTTCAAGCCTTGAAATACGGTTTGATGATCATACCACTAAACGAATCCAGCTTGATGCCAGGATCTGGGCTGAAAATAACCTGCATATAATACATCTGCCAAAAAACAAAAATATCTCTGCTCTTGTTCTTGACACAGAAGGTTACCCCGACAGCGATTCTGAAAACAACGATTATCCCTCCCTATACAAATAACGGGTATCCTCCGGATAAACTGTAATATTACCGATTATGAAAGTAGCGATATTTAGTACCAAAACATATGATCAGGAATATTTCGACAGGTTCAATAAGGATAAACAACATGACCTGACTTATTTTGATGTTTCACTGAAACCTTCAACGGCCAAGCTGGCTTCTGGATTCGATGTTGTCTGTGCCTTCGTCAACGACAGGATCAACCAGGACACGATTGAAGAACTGGCATCTCATCACATCGGACTGATTGCACTGCGGTGCGCAGGGTTCAACCAGGTTGATCTTGAGGCCGCAGCCCGGTCAGGTATCCGCGTTATGCGGGTTCCTGCATATTCGCCGCATGCTGTTGCTGAACACGCAGTTGCCCTAATCCTAAGTCTGAACCGCAAAATTCATAAAGCCTACAACCGTGTAAGGGATAATAATTTCAGCCTGGAACGACTGGTTGGCTTTGACCTTTATGGAAAAACCGTCGGCGTTGTCGGCACCGGCAATATTGGCAGGGTTTTCGGAAAGATAATGATCGGCTTCGGATGCAAAGTCATCGCCTACGATGTCCATAAAAATGCTGAGGCTGAAAACGAGGGTATGATCTACACCGACCTCACCACTGTTTTTCAGGAGGCGGATATCATCTCCCTTCACTGTCCTCTCACACCTTCAACCTATCAGCTGATCAACAAACATACGCTGGAGATGATGAAAAAAGGCGTTATGGTGATCAACACCAGCCGGGGCAAGCTCATTAACACTGCCGATGTCATCGAGTCACTGAAGGAACGGCACCTGGGCTATCTGGGTATCGATGTGTATGCTGAAGAAGAGAAAATATTTTTCAAGGATCTCTCCGAAAGGATCATCGATGATGAAATGATCAGCCGGCTTAACACCTTTCCAAACGTGCTCATCACTGCACACCAGGGCTTTCTGACCCAGGAGGCTCTGGAAGGAATCACCCGGACTACACTTCAGAATATATCCGACTATGGCGCAGGGCGGAGCACCGTTAATGAAGTCAGCTTTGAGAAAATCGAAACCAAATGACAGGTCACTCCGTGCTTCAGCGATGCGAATGGTGCGGGCAGGATCCGTTATATGTCAGCTACCACGATGACGAATGGGGCGTCCCCGTTCATGACGAAAACCGGCATTTCGAATTCCTGATGCTTGAATCGGCACAGGCCGGTCTTTCATGGATTACCGTTCTCCGGAAACGTGAAAATTACCGGAAGGCCTTTGATGGATTCGATCCCGGAAAAATTGCAGAGTATAATGATACCAAAATCGCTGAACTGCTCCAAAATCCGGGACTTATCAGGAACAGGCTGAAGATTGGCGCAGCTGTGAATAACGCCCGTAAGTTTCTAAATATCAGTGAAGAGTACGGCAGTTTCGACCGATATATCTGGCAGTTTGTCGACGGGAAAACCATCGTCAATCATTTCAATACACTAAAGGAGATCCCGGCCAGCACGCCGCTCTCCGATAAAATATCGAAGGATATGAAGGAGAGAGGCTTTACTTTTGTCGGGACAACGATCATTTACGCCCATATTCAGGCAATTGGGATGGTCAATGATCATCTTGTGAGTTGTTTCAGACATGCACAGCTGGCAGGATAACTTTTGCCTTCAGGTTATCATTCAAAAAGGTCTTCATCCCTTATCAGAAGAAGGATCGAGGAATGAGGGATGATCAGGTATTTTTCATCGTTAAACTCGATCTCCCACCCGCTGTTCTGAAGATAAACCGCCAGATCGCCCGCTTTTGGCTGCAACGGGACGTATTTCACATTATCACCGGTGGCTTTCCATGGTTCATCGCTTTCACTAATAACCGGAATAGGATACCCGGGACCGACTTTCAGGACATACCCGCTATGCACCTTTTCGTTATCCGTAACGTTGGGAGGAAGATAGAGCCCCGATTTGGTTCTCACCTGGTCACTTTTCGGTTTTATTAGCACCCGGTCGCCCACCAGGATAAATTTATTCAGATCTTTTTCGTCAATATTGAGAATCATAAGTCCGGCTTTTATACTGGCAGCAGTCAAAAAACCTGCCGTAATACAAAGATGTCAGTTTTTCCCCCAATTTTGTCTGATCAGGAATAAAAAACGGTAATTATTTCAGTATGTTCCGGGCTCACACTGCTCTCAGTGGCAGAATTTTTTGGGTATGAAAGGATCATTGTAAAGCAACCCGGGATACTCGGGACAGTATCTCAGTAACATTTTTGTTCTTTTCTCACGCAACGTTTCTTCTGACACCGGTCATGGTTTTTGCGCCGAACCTGCAGACCGGAGTTTTCCTTCAATAGTGGTCTCTTCCACCATCGGTGATATACTGTTTCGCCTTTGTCCTGTATGTAAGTTCACTCAGCAAAGGTGAAGCTTCTCTGGTTGGTCCGTTGTACAATTTCAATGTTTTTTTTTCGATTAAAGTGTATTAATTTTATCACTGATTCAAAATGACCTGAAACTTCCAAGAACCTCAAAAAATATGAACCCCAGGTTTTATGTGATCCTTTTCTTTTTACTTTTCCCCCCGAGTGTTCTCCATGCCCAGAATGACACTATCAGAAGACCAAGAATCGGTCTGATCCTGAGCGGTGGTAGTGCCAAAGGGCTGGCTCATATCGGTGTATTGAAAGTCCTCGAGGAAGCCGGGATCAGGCCTGATTTCATCGGCGGAACCAGCATGGGGGCCATTGTGGGAGGGCTTTATGCCATTGGCTATTCAGCCGATTCGCTTGAAAGTATTGTCAGGAATGCAGACTGGAGTTACCTTCTGGGGGATGAAGTCTCCAGGAGAAACCTTACCATAGAGGAGAAGGAGGATAAGGATCGTTTTGTGATCTCCTTTCCCATAAAGGAAAATAAAATCAAGATTCCATCCGGTGTTATCAACGGCGAAAACATCGAAGAGCTTCTCAATACTTTATGTGCCCCGGTATACGACATCCGCGATTTCAAGAAGTTCCCCATTCCCTTTCTATGCGTAGCCACCAATATCGAAACGGGAAAAGAAGTGGATTTTACCTCGGGATACCTGCCCCGGGTCCTTCGGGCCACTATGTCGATCCCCAGTATTTTCAATCCCATTGAGATAAATAATGTCATGCTTGTTGACGGCGGGTTGGTAAATAATTTTCCCGTAGCCCGGGTGAAGGATATGGGCGCCGACATCCTGATCGGAGTCAATGTGGGTTTCCAGTACTATAAGAAAAACCAGCTGAATTCGATCTTCCGAATCATTGAACAGTCCATCTTTTTCTACGGTGAAGCCCTGAACCGGTCTAACATGAACCTCTGTAACTTCCTGATTGAGCCTGACCTGGAGGGATACAATTCCACCAGTTTCAGTTCAACCGACAGCCTTATCAGCCGGGGTGAAAGAGCAGCCAGAAAATACCTGCCTCAATTTAAAGCCCTTGCCGACTCAATGAGAAAACTGGATCCCGGTTTCGGACCTGCACAACATATTCCTGAATTGGATTCCCTGATGCTGATGGAAATCCGGGTAAGAGGACTGGAAAAGGTTTCCGGTAAACTCGTGACCGGTAAACTCCAGCTGGAAGTGCTGCATAAAGTCACTCCCGGACAGATTGAAGCTGCCATTGAGCGGTTATATTCCAGTCTCTATTTTGAAAAAGTCGATTACGAGATTGAACCTCTCGACAAAGGCATCCGGCTGATCATTAAGGTGAAGGAAACAAAAGGAGGCCAGTTCAGGGTCGGATTACACTACGACACGAACTACAAATCGGCTATACTGCTCAACACCACTTTCAGAAACCTTCTGTTCGACGGATCGAAGCTATCCGTAAGTACAGCACTGGGCGAAAATCCTTTTTTGGAAGCCTCCTTCTTTAAAAATAACGGTTGGAAACCCGGACTGGGCATTAACTTTGAATCCAACCGCTCAAATATGTTCCGGTATCAGAACGGAGAAAAAACATCCTCTTATGTGTTTTCCAGAACCACCACCAGCATATTTACGCAGTCCATTATTAACAATTCATTCGCCATCGGAGCCGGTGTTGAATACGAAGCCTCCAGAATAAAATCCCTGATCAATCCGGTACCCGACATTCCATCAGCAACACTGGTTTACCTCAACTACTACGGCTTCGTTGAAATGGACACCTACGACAATGGATTTTACCCGGAAAAGGGTGTGCAGGTTCATACCGAATTCAAACTGATCACGAATAAGAATATGGATCCGGTGGCCTTTTTTACCGGAAGGTTCAGCCAGGCTTACCGGATCAGTGATCGTCTTACCTACATAAACCATTTGTATGGCGGGTCGGTCAATGGCATAACCATTCCTTTCCAGTATATGTTCTATACGGGAGGATTAAATCCGTCAAGATATAACGGACTTATACCTTTTGTCGGACTGAACTATATGGAAGAAACCGGGAAAAACGCCCTCGTTCTGGCAGGCGATCTACAGCTCGAAATGTTCCCGCATATCTACCTCATCGCCAAAGGCAACGCCGGAAACATGAAAACCAGTTTTAACGACCTGTTTAACATGGATCAAGTACTCGGGGGGTTTGGACTTACCGCCGGATATGAAAGCATCATAGGTCCGATTGAACTGAGTGTTATGAAATCGGCCAACCGCGGCGGATTACTTGGTTTTGTGAATATCGGATTCTGGTTTTAACTTACCTTAGTTTTGCCCGGTCAGATTTTTATGAACTTCAGAATATAGGTTTTTCCAGGATAATCAAGCTTTATAAAATATAATCCTTCGTGAAAATCATATATTGAAAATGTGGTAACATGGTTCTCCATCCCCGGATTTTTCAGTGTGAGCATAGCTTTTCCTGTCACATCGAAAATAGTGATAGATGATGGGGGCTGCGATGAAGGGGAATTCAGATGCAGAATATCTGATGCGGGATTCGGATACACAGTCGGCTTCGTTTGTAAGGTAATCTTATCGGTCGATGAAGCTTCACTGACGGTGATGGTCCCTTTCATTCCCAGAGCCACATGTATGGTACATACATAGTAAACTGTTCCGGCCACGGTGGGGACGAATACGCCTTCACCACTGGGGAAATCAAAACCTCCCTCCAGGGCATCGGTACCATTTGCATTCCACGTGGCTTCACTTACCTGCCTGGCAGTATGCGAAGGTCCTACATCAAATTTCACTGAGTCTCCAACTACTACATTCAGTTCGGATGGAACAAAATTGTAACCCGAAGAAGTTATGATATAACTTTCCTGTGCCCGGAGAAAGGGGGAAAGGAAAATCATTAACAATGCTGGTAAAAGTCTTTTCATGGCCTGATTTTATTATAAAACAATTTGGAAATGAAAAGGTTGTACCTCTTTCACACTGATATATTTTCACTGAAAAAGCAGCATAATAGAAGCCCTGCAAAGCCGGGAAAAAATATTTACATTTGAAAAAACTTTAATCATCATGAAAAGACTCATAGCACTTTTAGTTCCACTTATGCTGACAGCCCCTTTCGTGGCTGCACAGAATCTCAAAACCACCGATTCTGCCAGTACTGCAGCTCAACAGCAAAAAGAAAAAGAATATAAAAACTGGCTGAGGGTGAAGGACGACTGGCCAAACCTTGCCCGGTATCATGATGCCAATACGGAACTTGGCTCGCCCGTAAAAGGAGAAAAACGTGTAGTTTTCATGGGTAATTCCATCACCGATGTCTGGATTAGAGTTTCCCCTGAATTTTTCGAAGGGAAACATTATATTGATCGCGGTATCAGCGGACAAACCACACCACAGATGCTGGTCCGTTTCCGCCCCGATGTGATTGACCTGCATCCGAAACTTGTGCTCATTCTGGCCGGTACCAATGATATTGCCGGAAACACCGGACCCTCAACCCCGGAAATGATTGAGGGGAATATCGCTTCCATGGCAGAACTGGCCAGGGCCAATAATATCAAAGTGATCTTATGCTCCATACTCCCGGTATACGATTATCCCTGGCGTCCCGGTCTGGAACCTGCCGGTAAGATCGTAAAGCTCAATGAATGGATTAAGGCTTATGCAAAGAAAAATAAATTCATCTACCTGGATTATTATTCATCCCTTGTGGATGATCGTGGAGGCATGAAAGCCGGCTATTCCCGTGATGGTGTCCATCCCACCAAGGAAGGGTATGCTATCATGGAAGCGCTCGCAGATAAAGCTATCCGGAAGGTGGTGAAGTAAGGTTAGGGAGTAAGGAGAAGGGAGTAAGGAGAGGGGATTGGGGATTGGGGATTGGGGATTGGGGGTATCGAGTTGAAGGTTGAATTCGGCGACAGGTGGCCGGAATATTGTATGAAAAATCAAAACGTAGAGACGAGATGCTTCACGCCTGTGAAAAAACCGGGTACAGCGATCTGTGTAAATCTGGTGCTGTAATTTACGTTTCGGTTCCTTTTGTTAGACAAAATCCAGGATCTTTCGGGAATCCACCCTCTGTAATCCCGAATCCTTCATGCTTCCCGTCTAACCTTCTGGCATTTGGTAGCAGCATCGATCATCTTTGTCCAACTCACCTGCCGGCCATTTTCAAGGGATTCGTAGGTCAGCCCTGCATTGGTTTTAAGGATACGGCACCTGCCCAGATCATAACGTAACGACATCACGGTATCCCCTTCAGTGAGTAACTGGCCATCAATATCGGTGAACTTAAGATCTTTACCTGGAGGTGTTTTTTTTCTTAAAAAGACTGAACATAACTGATGTATTTTTACCAAAGGTAATCAATCCCGTTTTAAATATCCAGCACCTCTTTCAGTCGGGAGAGTCCTGACCGGCTGACCGGGATCTGACGGCCGTCGGTCATCACAAGAATGCCCGCCGACTTTTCGTAGGGTTCAATCTTTCTGATCTGGTCAATCTTTACGATGTAGGACCGGTGAACACGAAGAAACTTCAGTGTATCCAGATGATCCTCAAAATATTTCATGGTTTTCTGCTTCAGGTATTTCTCAGCCTCCAGGTAGATCATCACATAATCGTCCTGCGCTTCGAGACAAACGATATGATCTACGGGAATGACCTTTATGCCGGTACGCGTTTTAACCACGATGCGGTTCAGTTTTTCGAGTGTTTTATCCAGGTGTTTTTCCAGTCTCCCGACTTTGTTTTCTTCGCCCGGGGTTTCAAGTCTTTTGACGGCTTTCCATACTGCCTCATCAAAACGGTCTTCAGCAAAAGGTTTGAGAAGATAGTCAACCGCATTTTCCTCAAATGCTTTGATGGCAAACTGATCATAGGCCGTGGTAAAAATGATGGCCGGCTTTTTATCTATTAATTCCAGCATCTCAAATCCGGTAAGCTTGGGCATCTGGATGTCCAGAAATACGATGTGCGGATTCAATTCATTAATAGCTTTCAGACCGGTAAAACCGTCGGAAAATTCACCGGCAATCTCAATCTCGTCATGCTTCCCCAGATATTCCTTAACAATTTCCCGGGCATAGTTTTCATCGTCGATAATTATAGCTTTCCACATTATAATAGGGTGTTTAATATCTAAAATTTATTTGACATTTGCGGGATGTGAAGCTTCACTATGAATTTGCGTTCATTCCTGCTGAAAGAAAAGAGATCGTCCCGTCCGTAAAGAAGGCGTAACCTCTCCCTGATGTTTTGCATTCCGATCCCTGCCCCCTTCCTCGGTGCCGATTCCGGATCAAAATCATTGGTGACTGAAATAACCAGGCCTGCCGGGCTTTCTTCAACCGTGAGCCTGATCAGGATGGGATCTGTACTCTCATAAACTCCATGTTTGACGGCATTTTCAAGGAGAGGCTGAAGGATCATATCAGGGATCCTGGCATTCAAAAAAGCATCATCACAAAGACTCTCATAAATCAGCTTATCCCCAAAACGAATTTTTTCAATGTCGAGATAACGTTTCATATTATCCAGCTCTTCCCTCACCGTGGTTGTTTCGTCTTCCCGGAATCGCAATGAGTAACGAAGAAATTCCGAGAGTTTAATGATCATCTCCCGGGCCCTGGCCGGATCCCTTCCAGTGAGGAAGCTGATAGAATTCAGCGAATTGAAAAGAAAGTGCGGGTTGATTTGTGCTTTCAGAGCATTAAGTTCCGCTTCTCTCACAAGTGTCCGCAGATTACTCTCATTGGATATTTTTTCCCTCAGGTTGGTACTGTATACCATAAGTGAATATACCAGTACTAGCACGATGTAAAGCAAAACGTCCGTGATGATCCTGTAGGGTAGCGACTGGTTCAGAAAGCCTGAAAATTCCGGTTGTCCGGCGAAGATGCTCTTCAGAATAATATAAGCCGATCCGACCCATACGAACACTGTCAGGATTCCTGTAACAGTGATATTTATCAAAGGATTGAAAAGGTTTTGGGAGGTTACGGGATTAAATCTTACAGGGTACCATACAGCCAGACCGGTGAAAAGGTGGATCAGATTCACCGTAAATGCATCGGCAAAAGCCATTGGAACTTCAACATCAAAGAAAAAATGCTCAATGCCTACCTGGATGATAGAAATGAACATCCAGATAAGCACGTAAGCAACAAAGTAGACTCTTTTAGTGATAATGGGATTCAGCATGGCCTTTTAAATACTGACGATTTCACCTCCCCCAAACATTGAAATACCTTTGATTATAAGTCTTTTATCCGGAGACACAGCACTGATCATCCTTTTATCACTGAAACCACCGAAGATGGCCACAACTTCAACTTTCACATCCCAGTCGGAGGGGAGTATCAGCTTGCCTCCACCGAAAACGTTGGTCATCTCGAGGACGTTGTTACCACTTGAAAGTTGTGCATTGCGAAGATCGTATTTTCCTCCGCCAAAAACAGAGATGATGCTCCCGCCCCTGAATGACCGTGAGGTGATGATCCGGTCGTGTCCGCCAAAAATATTTACATCGTCAAGGTAGTCATCGTCAGTACCTTCCAGCTCATGATTCCGCCTGTGCCAGAATGATGTTCCGAAAATAAAGGAGATCCCGACAATGATCAAAATTACCGGCCAAAAAAGTCTCCTCCATTCATAGGAAAGATTAAAAATATCCGGGACGAGAAAGAAGCCTCCTATAAATATCAGGACAAAACCCGTTGCCATGTTATCCCTTCTGGTCAGAAAAATCAGACCAATGAGAATGAGAAGACTTTGCCATGTGAAAACGTATTGTCTCAGATCCCCGGGGATAATATTTAATTGATTACCGACCAGCACCAGGCCGACCAGGATGAGAATCAGACCCAGCAATCCCTTCCTGCTGCGACTGTGTTGATGCTTCTCCATAATTACATTCATTTTTTGTTCCTCCGTTTGGTTAAAATTTATGAATCAAAATTATGAAGACCCGGAGTACTGTAAAACAAATAATCGGTAAGCTGATGGTTATTGCCGGTAAACTGTATTTTTCAGAGGTAAACGGTATTATTCGCCTTCAACTGTGATATCATAAGGTATTCCAAGCTGATCATACAGGCGTTTGCGGGCGCCTTTATCTATCCTCAAAACTTCATGCGCGGCTTTGGCGACGTCAACAGCATACTTCCTGGGAACAACAATAACGCCATCTCCGTCAGCGACGATTACATCTCCCGGATTTACCAATACACCACCGATCACCACCGGCTTGTTCACCGACTCCAGTTCATTTCTGCCCGGACGGATGCCCCTGCCCCTGTTGGCAATATTCATGTATAAGAGGTATCTGTTCCTTGATGATCTCATCATTGTCGCGAACACCACCATTTGAGACAATACCCACAGCACCTTTCGTTTTCCATATCATGGAGTTATTTGAACCTACCGTTCCGACGTCATTATGTCCTGCATTATCAATGACAATTGCTTTCCCGGGTCTGATCGAATCGATGAACGGTTCACCCGACAGGTTGGTATACCATTCATCACGCCATTTTTCGTATTCTTTTCCACGCAGATTCGTCGGAAATTCCCGGTTGGTGGGCACATACCTGACGGTGAGGGCAATGCCCCTGAAAATATGGTGGAAATTTTCAATGTCCTTCCACAGGGCCGTGATGGACTGATCCATAAGACCCTGGTCGTGCAGCCCGACATAATCCATTCCGTCGCATACATCGGCCACACGAAGACCATCATAAAGTTTGAGAATTTGCTGGTCGGACAGGCTCTGCGCTGAAAGCCCTGCAGAAAATGCCATGAAGACAGCAGCCTGAATTAAAATGTTAAGCCTTTTCATTGTCTTTTGGTTATTTGGTGAGTTATAAATATCTGTTTTTCTGAAACTGAACTAACTTTACAGACAACCCATTTCCTCATCCTATTTATCATCGGCATAATACCTGCCCAGGTAACTGATGATCACTTTTCTGACTTCCGTCAGATCGATGCCTCCTGCATGTTTATAAATCACTTCGCCTCCGGGTTTAATGATGAGGGTATATGGAAGAGTACCCTGCCAGTCTTTATCAATAGCGTCGATCATCTGGTAATTATCATCAGATGCAAAAATGTAATTGGGGTTGGATGCATGGTGCTCCTGCAGAAAACTGAGCACTTTATCTTTACGGCCGGGCTTGTCGGCGCTGATACTGATAAATTCGAAGTCGCGCCCACTGTACATCCTGTACGTATTCACAAGTTCCGGAAACTCGATGACGCAGGGTCCGCACCAGGTTGCCCACACGTTTACCAACAGCAGCTTGCCGCTGTCATTGGCCATAATCCTGTGAATGCCGTCTACCTCCACCGGGTGTACACTGACAGGTTCCTTAGCCCAGTCTTCTGTCAATTTTTTGGTCCATTCATTTTTCCAGGCCCATTTGATGGAACACCCGAATGTTTTCGTGGTCTTTTCTGTTACTTCCTTTCCCGCCAGCATCTCGTCAAGAGCATTTCTGAGGTCCTGCGTCTTTGGCTCAACATAGGGATTCTCCGTATCATCAATCCTGCCCCGGTACTGCAGCCTGCGCTCCTTGTCAAAAACAAAGGCATGAGGAGTAGCCTGCGGACCATAGTTTATGGAGACCTCTTCATCCTTGCCGTCATACAGGTAAGGGAAATTGAAATTCTTGTCTTTAGCTCTGAGCTTCATACTTTCGTAACTATCGTCGAGATCGGAGTAACCAATTTCGGCCAGGCTGAGGGCCGAGTCATCGTTCGGCATGATGGCCACCACAGCCACACCTTTGTCTTTATAATCGGATGTCAGCTTAATGATCTTATCTTCATAAGCCTGCGCCGTCGGGCAATGATTACAGGTAAAAATCACCACCAGTACCGCAGCACTGTCGTAATCATTTAGGGAATGATACTTACCATCAATACCCGGGAGGTTGAAAAAAGGTGCCTTTTCACCGATTTCAAGAGGTTTGATATCGGGATGATCCTGTGAAAAGACGCGATGTCCGGGAACCAACACAAAGGTCAGGAGTATCCATAGAACGGTCAATGATTTTTTCATGGTCAACGTTTTTTTTGTAAATATACGGATAGCAGGTGGAAAAATGAAAGGGAAGGGGAGTGGTGGAGTGGAGATTGGGGAGTGGTGATAGGGAATGATAATTACCATCAATACCCGGGAGGTTGAAAAAAGGTGCCTTTTCACCGATTTCAAGAGGTTTGATTTCGGGATGATCCTGTGAAAAGATACGATGTCCGGGAACCAGCACAAAGGCCAGTAGTATCCATAGAACGGTCAATGATTTTTTCATGGTCAACGTTTTTTTGTAAATATACGGATAGCAGATGGAAAAATGAAAGGGAAAGGGAGTGGGGAGTGGGGAGTGGAGATTGGGGAGTGGAGATTGGGGAGTGGAGATTGGGGAGTGGAGATTGGGGAGTGGAGATTGGGGAGTGGAGAGTGGGGAGTGGGGAGTGGAGAGTGGGGAGTGGAGATTGGGGAGTGGGGAGTGGAGATTGGGGAGTGGAGATTGGGGAGTGGGGAGTGGAGATTGGGGAGTGGAGATTGGGGAGTGGAGAGTGGAGATTAGGGAGTATAGAGTGGAGATTGGGGAGTAGAGAGTGGAGATTGGGGAGTAGAGAGTGGAGATTGGGATTGGTGAAGCCTAAATGAGTTATTTAGATATAATCGGGACATTATTCCTTTGTTCCACCTCTCCCCCCAGGCCCCCTCTCCAGAAAGACGAGGGGGTGTACACTTCGATAACATTGTTGTGATTCAAGTTTAGAAAATAACCCTCCTAATTAAACTCTCCCTCTGTGTAATCTGTCCCGCATAGGTATCGGGATCTGTGGTGAATCCTCCTCCCCGTTCAATCCGTGTAATCTGTGGAATCTGTGGTGAATCCTCCTCCCCGTTCAATCTGTGTAATCTGTGTAATCTGTGGTGAATCCTCCTCCCCGTTCAATCCGTGTAATCTGTGTAATCTGTGGTGAATCCTCCTCCCCGTTCAATCCGTGTAATCTGTGCTAATTTTTTAGTAATGCACTACCGAAAGTTCAATATGTAAGAAACGATCCTTACAACGACTTCGCTCATTAGAAGAAAAGCCACTCTCCCAGGTTTGGGAAGGAGTGGAAGGACGAAAGGTGGTGAGTGGTGAGTGGTGGAGAGTAGTGAGCGGTGAGTGGTTGACATCCTTCGTGCCACCTCTCCCCCCAAGACCCCTCTCCAGGATGGCGAGGGGGTGTACACTTCGATAACATTGTTGTGATTCGAGCAGTTTTTTAGTTATGCACTACCGAGAGTTCAAATGTAAGAAACGATCCTTACAACGACTTCGCTCATTAGAAGAAAAGCCACTCTCCCAGGTTTGGGAAGGAGTGGAAGGACGGAAGGTGGTGAGTGGTGAATGGTGGAGAGTAGTGAGCGGTGAGTGGTTGACATCCTTCGTGCCACCTCTCCCCCCAAGCCCCCTCTCCAGGATGGCGAGGGGGTGTACACTTCGATAACATTGTTGTGATTCGAGCAGTTTATTAGTAATGCACTACCGAAAGTTCAAATGTAAGAAACGATCCTTACAACGACTTCGCTCATTAGAAGAAAAGCCACTCTCCCAGGTTTGGGAAGGAGTGGAAGGACGAAAGGTGGTGAGTGGTGAGTGGTGGAGAGTAGTGAGCGGTGAGTGGTTTAGAAAATAACCCTCATAATTAAACTCTCCCTCTGTGCAATCTGTGTAATCCGTATAATCTGTGGTGAATCCTCCTCCCCGTTTCAGAAAATGCAAAGAAATGTCTATTTTAGCTGACCAACCCTTTATTAAATTTACTCTTATGTACAGATCAGCCTTCCTGACCTTTTGGGTCTTATCCTTTTGTCTGCTTTTACCCGCACAGGAAAGCCAGATTGTTTATTTGTCGGGAACGGGCAGTGACCATACCGTCGACTGGGATTTTTACTGTACCGGCGGGCGCGACAGCGGCGTTTGGACGACCATACCTGTACCTTCCAACTGGGAGTTGCAGGGCTTCGGCACGTATAATTACGGCCTGGATAAAAATAAATCTGATGAGAAAGGCATCTATAAACATTCCTTTTTTGTGCCTTCCGAATGGAAAGGAAAAGTGACTGAACTGGTTTTTGAAGGATCGATGACGGATACTGAAGTAAAGATCAACGGCAAACCTGCCGGTCCGGTTCACCAGGGTGCTTTCTACCGCTTCTCTTATGATATCACCAGACTGCTCAGGCCGGGAAAAGAAAATCTATCTGCAGGTGACCGTAAGTAAAATGTCTTCGGATGCCTCCGTAAATGCTGCCGAACGCTACGCCGACTTCTGGGTTTTCGGCGGGATATTCCGCCCGGTATACCTTAGGGTCATGCCTGCTGAACATATCGAAAGGGTTGCTATTGATGCCGGTGCCGATGGGCATTTCCATGCTGACATCTATACCCAAAATCTCCGTAAAGCAGACAAAATACAAGCGGTTATTTCGCCTTTATCAGGTCATGGCCGCTCCTTCACTTTTATTGCAGATGCAGATAAAAACGCTATGGTTCAAACAGTTGACGGCATGGCTGATCACCCTGATCTGTGGAATCCGGAATTCCCAAACCTGTATGTCGTACGATTCGATCTGATGTCGGGTGATAGGGTCATTCACAGTGTATCACGGCGGTTTGGCTTCAGAACGGTAGAGGTGAGGACCCGGGATGGTATATATGTGAATGGGACAAAGATCATGTTCAGAGGGGTTTGCCGGCACTCCTTCTGGCCATCGACCGGCAGGACACTGAACAAAACCCTCAGCATAACGGATGTGGAGTTGATGAAGGACATGAACATGAATGCCGTCAGGATGTCGCATTATCCCCCGGATGTGCATTTCCTGGATGTATGCGATTCACTCGGCCTGTTCGTTCTGGATGAACTGGGTGGCTGGCAGAAGCCGCCTTATGATACAGAGGTCGGGAAAAAACTGGTGAAGGAGATGGTTACCAGGGATGTAAACCATCCTTGTATCGTGTTATGGGATAACGGGAACGAAGGAGGTTGGAACAATGAACTAAACAGTGAGTTTGCGAAATACGATCCACAAAACCGGAAAGTGATCCATCCGTGGGAAATTTTCAATGGTATGGACACGCAGCACTACCGTGACTGGAACTACGGGCAGGATGTCTTTTTTAATGGCAGGGATATTTTCTTCCCTACCGAATTTCTGCATGGACTGTATGACGGTGGCATGGGTGCCGGCCTCGATGACTTCTGGAACCTGATGCTTGATCGTCCACTTTCTGCCGGAGGATTTCTATGGGACTTTGCCGATGAAGGGGTGGTCCGTACGGATATGAACGGTAAAATTGATGCCCAGGGAAACAAAGCCTCCGACGGGATTGTTGGCCCTTACAGGGAAAAGGAAGGCAGCTTTTACTCGGTAAGGGAAATCTGGTGTCCGGTTCATTTTGAAACTGAATACCTCCCTCCTGCCTTTGATGGAAAACTGCCTGTGGAGAACCGCTATTTTTACACCGATCTCGATGAGTGTAAATTTTCAGTAAGCCTCCTTTCATATCCCGGATTCGGAATGGATGAAACAGATACCACATACAGCATCGTCTCCCCGTCAACAGCCCCTGGTCAGAAAGGCATACTGGACCTCCATCTGCCTGGCAACTGGCGTAATTATGACGTCCTTAAAATTTCTGTGGATGATCCTCACGTAAGAAATATTCTGAACCGGTCCTGGCCGGTAAAAAGTGCGGGAGATGCAGCAGAAAAATTCATTGCACAAGGCTCAGAGAACAGGAATAATTCTTTGTCCGAGAATAAAAACCAGATCATCCTGAAAAGCGGTCATACCTGGATGTATATCACAAAAGAAGGCGGCCTGCTGGACTCTGTCATCTCAGGAGGCTATCGTATTCCCTTTGGAAACGGTCCTGTGCTCGCTCACGAAAATGCAACTTTTGACACGATTTCGTATTCGACAGAGGGCGACCGCATTATGATCAATGTCCGTTATAAAAATGATACCCTGAACTTCAACTGGATCCTTCATCCCGATGGATGGCTCGAATTGGATTACAGCTACTTCATGAAAGGAAAATATCCATATGCCGGTCTGAATTTCTCATTTCCTGAGCCCGAAATGGAAGGAGTCAGTTACCTCGGAGATGGGCCTTACAGGGTATGGAAGAACCGGATGAAAGGTCCGCAATTCGGCATGTACCACAAAACGTACAACAATACAGTGACGGGTGAGACGTGGGATTACCCCGAATTCAAAGGGTACTATTCACGATTGTACAGGGCAAAGTTCATCACCGCCGGTTGTCCCTTTTATGTGGTATCTGCCACCGATGATGTATTCCTGCGGCTTTTTACTCCCCAGCCGCCGGCAGGAGCGTACAATGACAACACTTCACCCCTTTTCCCCTTGGGTGACATTTCGTTTCTTTCGGCTGTAAGTCCGATCGGCACCAAGTTTAAACCTGCTGAGAACACAGGACCCCAGGGAGGGTTGAATGACTTTGCGCCATACAGCATGCCGCCTTACCGGAAAGGCAGGCTGTACTTTTATTTTGGAGGTATGTAAGGCAGTGCTGAGACCTGTCTGGGTTGTCACTGCAGCGAACTAAAGAGTATGACGTCGTTTGGTCAAAACATGCATAGTAATAGCAGAACAAACCTCCCTGAATGCTACGGTCCCAATCCCCTGCAGTCCGCTTAAAAAAGGCAGACAGGGTTGTTCCCTGTTAAAATGGAGAAAAATATAAAGAAGGCAGCCGTTAGTCAGCAGCCTTGTAATGACGGAAAGGCAGTAAAAAAGAAAGTGCTTTAGTGCAAGGGCATAGAAAGGGGCTTCGTTATTCTTAAGACGTCTTTAGAAGAACCGGGGTCCCCTCCCCCTCCGTCCTGCCGCCCGCCCTATATGGGAAACACCCCGAAAATCTCAGCGTCTCAAATCCAATTTTTTATCAAAAGTTTTCAACATATGAAAAATTTATTCAGGTATAATTTTGAATGGTTAATAACTACCTTCATAATGAAATTTCAGTGAAAATCCTTATTTTTGATTCTTCGGGGGCTGAACCGTCCCTGTCCACTTGACCTGAAAAAGCGTACTAAGACAATATAAAGACCTGGTTATTAATGGATAACATTATCCATTAGTGAAATCTGTATAAGATGGACCGGCGATTATATGGTTTAGTATGCTTTTTTTAATGGCATAACTTCTGATAATTTCATTGACCTAAAACTGCACAACATGAGCAAACAAAAAAACCAACCTTTTAACCGACGTAATTTCTTTCGGCTTGCCGGGACGGCCGGATTGGGCATTGGGCTTTCATCCATGCAGATAAAGGCTTCTCCTAGCTATGGCAGACGAAACACCTGCCACCAACATCGCCGATGCCGCGAAATATCCAAGGAATGAATGGTCGATGCCGGGAATGTTCCCGGGAAAGGTTGTCAGGGTGAACAGTGAACATTGTGTTATAGATGATGAGCCGGATGAATCCGCTGCATACGAGATGATCGGACGCGCAATGACAGAACTGACCGGTAAATCGTCGGCAAAAAAAGCCTTCAGACTGTTTTTCACACACAATGACCGGATCGGACTAAAAGTAAACCCCGTAGCCGGGAAAAGCCTTACCACCAGTCATGCCGTAGTGAAGGCTGTCATACGTCATCTCAATGAGGCCGGGATTAAAAATGATCAGCTTCTGATCTGGGACCGGCGGGAATTTCAGTTAACTGAATGCGGGTTCACGGGCGAGGCTTATCCGGGAATCAGGATCGCCGGGACTGAGCGGAAGGAGAACGATTCCTTTTACGGGAATGACGGTAAACTGCTCAGCGAAAAAATGACGGATAAGAACTGGTATTTCATGGCTGATGTGGAAGGCGAATATGATGAGTATACCATGCCCTATATGGTTAACGGCGGGAAATATTCGTATTTCACAAAACTATGCACCACAGATGTAGATAAGATCATCAACCTTCCCATCATGAAGAATGCAGGTGCATCCATCACCATGGCCATGAAAAATCTTTCATTCGGTTCGGTAGGAAACACGGGTAGGCTGCATTCAAAGCTCTGGGCTGAAACGGTTGCCGGAGTATGTGCCTTTCCTCCGTTAAGGGATAAGGTTGTATTGAACATCGCCGATGGCATAAAAGGTTGTTTCAACGGAGGTCCGGCCGCCAATCCCCAATTTTTCACCTTTTACAAGACCATACTGGTGAGCACCGATCCTGTCGCTATTGACAGGATAGGATATGATATCATTTTAAAGAAACGTATTGAAGAAGGACTGCAAAAAGCCGATATAGAACAATCCAAACGCTTTATGGTACTGGCTCATGAGCTGGGCCTGGGGGAATGTGATTTGGAGAAGATCGACTGTAAAACGATGAGCGTTTGAGGGAGGAGATGGGAGACAGGAGACGGGAGACAGGAGACGGGAGACGGGAGACGGGAGGAGCGAAAAACCGGGCGCTGGCGGTTCCCTCATTCCGGGGGACGTTCACAATACTGTGGTTGCCATTAACGGGATTAAACATTACCCCCGTAAGGACACAATTGTTAATTTTAAGAAATGGATGATAGAGTAAGGATAAAGATCTGTTGCATCAGTTCAGAAGATGAAGCAAAATTGGCTATTGATGCAGGAGCTGACGCGATCGGGCTCGTGGGACAAATGCCCGGCGGACCGGGGATCATCACAGATGAACTCATCCGGCAGATTGCCCAAATGGTTTCTCCGCCGGTAGCCACTTTTCTTTTAACCAGCGAGACTTCGGCATCAGGCATCATGGCGCATCACAACCGTACACATACAAATACGATACAGATCGTTGACAGGCCACTCCAGGGGACATATGCCAAACTGAGATCGAAGCTTCAGGATGTGAAACTGGTGCAGGTCATTCATATTATGAACCAGGATTCGGTTAAAGAGGCACTGGAAATTTCGGCAGAAGTCGATGCTTTGTTACTTGACAGTGGCAACCCCGGGCTGAAGATCAAAGAACTGGGGGGTACCGGGAGGATCCATGACTGGAATATCAGCCGGGAGATCGTGGAACGCTCACGAGTTCCCGTTTTTCTGGCCGGCGGGCTAAATCCGGAGAATGTGAGAGAAGCCTTTGAAACTGTAATGCCTTTCGGAATAGATGTTTGCAGCGGGGTTAGAACATCGGGCAGGCTTGATCCCGGTAAGCTTGCTGCTTTTATGGCCGCCTTGAAATAATTTGAAATACCCGGGATCACACCGTGGTTTTTATAGCAATTTATGAACTGGATGATTCATTAAACCAATTAAAACCTTTTAGATGAAGTACATTCTTCTCACCCTTTGCTGCTGTCTTTCAATGAATTTAACTTACGGACAGGACAGTCTGAAATTTGACAGCAGCGATATCCCCGGTGCCAGGATCATTGAATATAAATATTTCACGGGCAACAATCTCTGGGGTCATATCGATGGTGCTGCCGACCTGTTCCTCGAGTATGGCTTCCGTGATCTCAGGTACTACCAGGTGGAGGTGAACTCTCAGAAGCTCGAAGTTGAGATCTACCGTTTTGAAAATCCTTATGAGTCACTGGGCATCTATAGTGTGAAAAAGTTCGGCTGTCTTGAGAATGACACAACTCTCAACCCGATGTTCTGCCAGACCAAATATTCACTCTCCTTTCCGGTTTCCGACTATTATGTGACCATCGCCGGGTCTCTTGGTACCAGCGCGGAACAGACAACTGAACGTAAGATCGCAGATGATCTTTATGCCAAACCGGAAAACAAAGGACTAACCATGAAAGACATTTTTCCGGCTTCATCGGGTGATTTTCATTTCAACGACTATAAAGTCATCATGGGCCCGATCGGTTTTCAGAACGGACTGCCCGACTGGTCAAACCGTTTCGGAGATTACCGTGGATATGTATGTATCTGGTACTCTGTCGGCTATAAAGACAAGGATATTGACGTCTTCCTTTTCAACTTCAAAAAAGCCGATCAACTGGAACAGATGCTAAATGAGAATGGATGGCAGTTGAAAGACAATATAAAGACTATTGAAGGAAAAACGAACTGGCTTATTTCAAGGCGGGGGGATATGTTGATGATCCTGAGCGGGGAAGTGCCCCTGGATGTGCTGCGGGAATTGAAGATTCAGGAGTGATTTGGGGCATAGGGTTGTGAAGATAGGGAGTTAGGGATTAGGGATTAGGGATTAGGGATTAGGGATTAGGAGTTAGGGATTAGGGAGTTAGGGATTGAGGGTTTAGTTGTTGAGTTGTTGAGTTGTTGAGATGTTGAGATGTTGAGTTGTTGAGTTGTTGAGTTGTTGAGTTGTTGAGTTGTTGAGCTGTTGAGCTGTTGAGTTGTTGAGCTGTTGAGCTGTTGAGTTGTTGAGTTGTTGAGTTGTTGAGCTGTTGAGTTGTTGAGTTGTTGAGCTTTGATAAAGTTCATCTGCCCAACGTCAACCCCGTATTTGTTGTAAACAACTTAATCGCGATCGCCAACAAAATGATCCCGAAAAATTTCCTGATAATATGTAGTCCGCCCGGACCCAGCATCCGTCCGAAAAAATCGGTAAGCCTCAACACCAGGTAGACAAAAATCATGTTCAGGATAAGGGCGATAAGGATATTGATTGTTTGGTATTCTGCCCTTAGCGACAGCAGGGTGGTGATCGAACCGGCACCGGCAATCAGCGGGAAAGCCAATGGTACAATGGAAGCACTGTCTCCACCCTCATCGTGCTTGAATAATTCTATACCCAGCACCATCTCAATGCCTAACAGAAAAATGACAATGGAACCGGCAATGGCAAATGAGGAAATATCAACGCCAAGCAACCCAAGCAGTGGCTTACCAATAAAAAGAAAGCCGATCATAATCCCAAATGCCACCAGGGTCACCTTTTGGGGATTGATCTCACCGGTTTTCTTTTTCAGGTCAAGAATGATGGGAATAGAGCCCAGGATATCGATGATGGCAAAAAGTACCATGAAAGAGGCCAGGATCTCAACAAAATTGATATGCATGACGAATAATTTTCCGCTAAAGTAGTAAATTTTTAAGGATCAGGAATTGAAACAGGTATCAATAAACCATGATAAATAACAGGTTACAGGTCAGAATCGGGCCTGACCTTTTCTTCTGGATGACAGTTCATGACCTATTCCGGCTACTGCCCAAAATTTACCGTATGTTTACCCCGTATTGCTTGTCATGAAGGAATGTGATTCCAACTGAAATAAAATTTCCCCCGCCGGAATCCTTTGAGCAAGAAGTTTGAATTACAGTACTTTTTTCAGCAAGGTATCGCCAGCTATGTAAACCAAAGCGTGGTACACAACCGACAGTACTCCTAATATCCAGGCTGTGGTGTGTGCACCTGTGATATATAACAGCACCACAACCAGACCTGTGATCACCAACTCCTGGATCAGTCGAAGTATTTCTGAAATTTTGCCAAAGCGATGAAAATCAACCAGGCCCCAAAAACCAAAGCCGGCAACCGGCGCCAGTACCGCCAGGGCGAACTTCGAAAAAGGACTGTGGCCGGCATGATATCCCCAGTAGCCAAGACCCAGCACAATGCCGGCCTCCATCACAGCCCGTAATACTACATTTATCCATCTTAACTGTTTCATCCTGAATACAATTTGACTGGTCAATCAATCACCTGTAATGGCCTGAGCCGGTGTATGAACTGCGCAACATCCGAGGGAGTTGCGGCTCCACACTTCGATCAGGGCCGGGAAGTGCCGGCTCTTACCGAACGGTTACGATCTACCCAATAGGCCAGGATAACAAATAACCATTGTAACTCACCCGCCCAGGCAATAGCCTTCACACTTGGCGGCGGGGGCCCCACGAGGTTACTGACATAGATCAGTACCAGTAACAGGATCATCACCCAGAATCCGTACCTGCCCACCTTGTTCCTTGCCTCGGTAACCCGGAGATAAAGCAACAATCCGATCAGAAAGATCAGACCCTCCAGAAGGACCGCTGCCACTTTATAATTCCAAAGACCAAGACCAAGCAAAATTGTACTTCCCGGATATAGCGGCAGATCGGGAATATGAACAAACAGGTCAAGTACCCAGTGACTCAACACACACAATCCCACCACGATTGCTGCAACCGGCTTTCGCTTGATCAGATAATAGACAATGCCGAAGAGTACTCCCCAGATACAGGCCATCAGCAGGCTGTGCGAGAGCGGGTAATGTGTAAAATTGAGAGGTGTCATGACGGTCATGCCAGGTTGAATTTTCACGCGTTCCCAGCCAAGCAACAAAAAAGTAGGCCAGAGCAAATCCAGAAATTGAGCTGCCAGGAAGAGTGTTCCGAGTGATATGGATGGAGCTGCTTTCTTAGCCCCAAGTCCAACGCCAAAATGTCCTATAAACATATCGCTTGATTTTAAGGTAATAAATTTCTGATACGGGCGTCTCCAGGGTTTTAATGAGAATGAATGAATTCTCAGTGATAACCTCTCCCCCTTTGGCCTTGATAAGGGACCAAACCCTTAAGGATCAAAGGCTGTTAAAGTGTCGCCGCCCGTAACACAACTTCAATAGTATACAAAGCCCCACAAGATGATAATTACCGAATAGATTATCGTGTAATAGGTCTTATACCGGGGTTGTATCGGTTTCTCATAGGATATTGCCGAATTGGTTCCTGCGATACCAAAAACAATAACATTGATGAAATTCCGGCTGAAATGAAGGATAGCGGCTACCCAGACGGAACCGCTCAGCCAGTAAATACAGAATAACATGATCCCGCCTAAAAACCAGTCTATGGCCTGGAACATATTGACCTTGTTTGTAAGAAAATGCCAGAAGGTAAAAATGGTTGCCGAAATAATAAGTGCATAGAAAAAGCCTGATGGCAGCAGAATGTAAGCAAAATAGCCCCTGAAAAGGATCTCTTCCTGGAGAGCCGCTATAAACAGTACCACAAATACGAGAAACATGACGGGCAGGCTTTCAACCTGACTGAAATAGTTTTTTACCCGGGTGATGCTGATGACTTTGTATTTGTTCAGCATCCAGACATATCCAAGGGATAAACCGATGGAGAGGACAAGTCCTGTCAAAACAAACCAGATGTCAGGTATATGAAATGAAAATCCCAGTACTGACAAAGGCTGATGGTCCCAGAAAAGTAAGAGACACTTTACGGCAAGGATAAACAGAAGATTGAAAATGCCCGCGATGATGAGAACCAGAGGTTTGTTCCTTTGTCTTGTATCTTTAAGATCAGTTGCGGTAAGCTTGATGGTTAGCATCGCAAGAACAGATAAAAGTATGGAAATTGCGATTACCGCCAATAGATGAAAAATTGCATTTGTAATATCCATATGCTATATCATTCAGGCACCGGAAAGAACCGGAATTATATGACTATCCATTTTCTACTAAGCTTAACAATACATAATATCAGTGAGTTCCGGTTAAATTTCCAAAATAGCCTCTAAATTACAGCGGATGGAATGAATGCTTTGGTAATTTGGTGGGGACCTCTTTTCCCGATTTGGGCTTAAGATAGTTGGCACTTGAATTACCCGTATTTAGCCAACAGAAATAATATGGCAGGAATGGTTCGTGGCAAACTCTGAAAAAACGGATTTGTTAAAAATAACCCTGTGTACAGGCAACACCGGTATTTTTATTTTCTGAAAAGCGTCTATCAGGATCTTAGGAAAAAGGGGCGGAATAGTCTTAATTTTTTCACAAAGTGCTTAATCCAACGCCGGCCCTCCCTTTTTTGAGGAGACAATGGCAATGATCACAGGATTTACATTTGCTCTGAATTTGTGCCAGTTATGTACAAAACGCAGCTGCCCGTGATGTATAAGTAAAACCCAGGGCTGACCATTGTGGCATTAAGACAGGATCGTGCGGGACGTGAATTCCAACCTTACTTTTGGCGGGGCTGACCACAATTAATCCTGGCCTGGTCCAGCGCAAAGCCGATAAACATCGGGTACATCCAGTTTTTATACCCGTCGCCCACATTCCCGTAACATTTTTCTGCTTCCTGTATTATGTCCGGAAGAATCGGCTTCGCATCACCGCCGATCCTGCGGATGGAAATGGCTGCATCCAGAACAGTAGTAGGACGGTCATCCTTTAAATATCCGGCCAGGGTTCCCAGACCCTTTTCCTTATTGATTCCTCTCTCAATGACGATTTCAGAAGCCAGAATGGCCACCGCCGGCGAACTGCTTCCGGTGAGACCTTCAACCAGTTTGTTTATTTCATCATTTTTTGCCGTCGAGTTCATGACGGCATTCAAACCCCAGAATACAACACCGGAATCGTCATCTTTCAGCAATTTGGCTATGATCTCCGGATCCTGGTTTTTCACAGACGCCAGAAATGCAGAATGTATGATCTTGTCTGCATCATAGCGGGCAGGATCCTGCGCAATTGCATAGGGAGAGGAACCCTCGGAACGGATCATCATCTCCGACTCATACAGGAAGCCGATGTCTTTCTTTTCGATAAGCGAGGACATAAGCTGCGCCTTCAGCTCATTCTTTTTGTCAAGCCAGGCAGGATCTGAGGCCAGGTTGTTTAGCTCGTAAGGGTCAGTATTAAGATCGTACAGTTCTTCAGTATCCTTTGGCCGGTACATCCTCATCACGGTGTCGTTCAAACGGCCTTCATCCCTCAGGGCATTTAATTCCCGGTAACTCCTCTTTTCGTCACCAAAGATCAGGGCTTTCTGAATATAAGGTTTATAGGGCATGAAATTATGGATATATTCATACCTGCCGTCGCTGATCAGCCTGGATATGTCGTATGCATCATCAGCCCGGCTCCTGGCCCCGTAGATATATTCGTTCTTTTGTATATGCTTACCTGCAAAAGGAACACCCTGCATGGCCGGAGCAGGCTTAAGTCCGGCAAGGCTCATGACTGTCGGTGCAAAGTCAGCAAAACTGATCAGTTTATTGTCCTTCGTTCCTTTTTTCGTCTCAAACAACGACTTGTACTTGTCGGGAACATATACCACCAGGGGCACCTGCATACCGCTTTTATAACACCAACGTTTATAGCGGGGCATCCCATAACCATGATCGGCAAATACGAAGATGATGGTATTGTCCATCTCCCCGGCGTCCTTCAGTTCCTTAACTTTTTCGCCAAGCTGCATATCGAATTTTGTGATCAGATCATAGAGATGAGCCCAGATGGTCCGCATTTCAGGTGTATCGGGATAATACGGAGGAAGCTGGGCTTTTGCAGGGTCATGGTAATCAGTCAGTCCGGCGATATCCCTTGTCTCAAAGCGGTTTGTATTGCCTTCGTGAGTAATACCGAAATTAAATACACTGAAAAATGGGCTACCTTTCGGACGATGCTTCCAGTGGGCATCCCTTCCGTTTTCATCCCATCGCCCGGCAGGATCAAAATTGTAATCCGTTTTGTCGTTGTTGGTACAATAATAGCCCGCCTTTCTGAGAAACTCCGGAAGGATCTTCAATGAATCAGGAACCGGAATTTCCGACCGGAGATGCTGTGTACCGAGAGAGGTGGCCTGAATGCCCGTGATCAGGGCCGAACGTGCCGGAGCACAGATGGCCGCAGTGGCATACACATCGGTGAACACGATTCCCTCTTTTGCCAGTTGATCGATATTGGGTGTCTTTGCCTGTGGATCGCCATAACAGCCGAAAGCAGGACCTATATCTTCAGCGGTGAGCCAAAGAATGTTGGGCAAAGGTTCCGACGTCTTCTGACGGGAACAACCGGCAAGCATAATAAAAGCAAGCGGCAGGGTGCTATAGGTCAACAAAGAATGCTTCATGATATCATGTGATTTAATGAATTGTCTACGATTGCTGTTGATCCAAAATAAATTTAAACCGGGATAGAGCCATTAAATTTAATGCATTTATTACAAATGAAGAAGAGCCAGTTAAAGTCTGATTATAGTTCTTCCCCGTTTTCAATATACCGGGTCAAATCGTTCACAAATCTTACCATCGGAGCCCCGTCGATGACATCATGGTCAAACAGTATGGTCATATTCAGGATCTCCCTGATTCTTACTTCATCCTGGATAACAACAGCCTTTTTTATTACAGAACCTACTCCGAAGGAGATTGGATGCACGCTACTATGGATGAACCATCCATTGATCCTCCCCATCATTCCCAATGAAGTAACCATTGCATTCCCCATATTGTTAAATGCCACCCGCGGATGTCTCAACATGTATTTCCACACGGCTCTCCTTAGAAATCCCGGCAACCGGTAATATAACCTTTCATAAACATCCGATTGCCTGTTCAGGACAATCTCGTTCTCAGATAATGTTTTTTTCCCTGCATTTTCAATCTCCTGTGTTATTGCAGGTATACTTTTCTCATTAGCTTTTTCTATGACAAGGGGTATTGGTACTTTTCTCCCCCCGGATTCTTTTTCGACAACAATGGAGATATTTATGTCATCAAAGGATATCAGCTTTTTCTTATTGTACAGAAAGGATGCGGCATCCGGGTGTTTTTCCAGGGCTTTGCCGATCACTTTTATGATCCAGGCATTAAAGGAGACTTTAGATCCATTTCTTTTCAGCGCCTTCAGTTTCATCCTGCTATCCGTCACGTCAAATTCAAGCAAAGCACTTACATGATGCCTAAGCATGCCAACGGAATAAACATCGAATGTTGCGATCCTTGATGCAGGAACTGAATGAAAATGGTAAGCTTTATTCATTTATCCACGAGGTTATTCCTGAACACCGCATAGCAGCAGGTTTAAACGGGTTACCTATTTTCGTCATTTCTTTTTCAGGAGGTGTCAGGGGTTTAAATTATAATTTTATTCTCTTTCACTCCCCATATTGTGGTCATAATTATAAATATACCGATCTTATACCAGAAAGCGTGTGGATATATTCAAATGGCTGTTTCACACGAAGGGCATACTGCCGGTATACTCAGAGGACCTTACCACTTCGGGATGGGACATTCATCCATAGACATAAAATCAACGATTCTTAGACAGTAGGTTAATGAATGATCATCATTTTCCGGGATCTGGTTCCTGTGGAAGTGCCCCGGAGAGTATAATAATAAACTCCCGTTTTAAGACCTGTCCCGTCAATTTCCAGACTGTGCCTCCCTGCTCCCTGTAATCCGGGGACATAGCTTCTGAGAAGTTTTCCGGAAATATCATAAATATTGATTGTGATATTATCAGAACGACTCAGGGAGTAGTCAATTCTGGAGGACTCGTCAAAGGGATTCGGATAGTTCTGATAAAGCTCCAGACCTCCTGAATTTTGAGCAGGATAATCAATTACTGCATCAGTCTGTGAATCCTGAAGCGAGATCCATCCGGTGTTATTATTCTCATGTACTTCATCGATGGTATTATCAGGGTCAATAACCATATACAGCCTGGATTGAGACAGGTCTTTAGGTTTGACCCACACAAAGCTGATGGTTTTAACACTTCGGGAAGCAACCGGGCCATCCGTCAGGAATTCGGTATTCCCATAAATATCACTGACAAGTTCACCACCTGCTTTGGGGTCTCCAAGATAGAATTGGACCTTAACCGACGACGGTGTATTTACCAGGCTGAAATTTCTTACGTTAGCAGTGACAATGGCTGTATCGCCCGGTGAAAGATAGGAAGGCTTTAGCAGGATATCCGTTGTTTGCTGACGCTTGGATTCATCTGAAACTGCGAAACCTTTTTCCGGATCGAGTAACCATGGAAGGATCATAGTGGGGTCTGATTTGGAGCCATACATCTCCTGCCACCATGTTTGCCCCCCCTGCAGATCAATTTCAGGTTCCACACTGTAATCGATGACGAGGGCTCCCTGATTTGACCAGTAAGCATAAGGTGTTATCCTGTATTCGGTAGGACCAATGGATCTGTCAATACCGCCAATGTCAACCCTTAGCCTGATTTCATCAGATACTGTTGTTGTAGAGGTATACAGATAAGCATCACTCTGATTGAAACTTTTTTTAAACCCTAATGCCATTGAGCCTGCATCCACACCAAACTGTATGCCTTGATAGGCATCGTTCTGAATAAAATTGCTTTCTTTTAATTCCCAGTGATAGTCTGAATTAGAACTTAATGTAAAGGTCGGTGTAGAGATATCGTTCTCAGGTTGTATCTCCTGGAAAACTTTTGGATTTTTATGAATGCTATCGTACGAATAATAGGATAAAATATTGCCGACTTCATGGATGGGTTGATAGGAATATCCGCTTACACTTTTACTGGGGAACCACCTTGCTTCTGATTTGGTCGGAACGAATGTCACGATTACACCCGATTCTTCAGTACTGTTCCCAATAAAGTAAGGATATTCCCAGATATCATAATCGGTAACGGTTGAAAATATCTGGTCATCTTCAATCGCCGAAACTTCAAGCTGAACCGTTTGAGACTTGCTGACGGTACTCGTCTTTTCAAAATGCTCTCCGTAATTGGCGAGTAAATGATATTCAAAATTATCAGAGTATGTAGCGGAAACCGAACCTCCAACGCCCAGGGGGGCAGCCTCCGCCTGAAGGCCGACACCCACGGACCCTTCTCTTGCCAAACCTGCAGAAACAGCCCATGAACTTTGAATGTCCGTTTTAAGCTCAGACGTTTGAGTAGTAGATATGAAATAGGTGGATGTAAATTTACAATCCTGATTGCTGTAACAGGTATTGATATCATAGATGGTACCATCGAAAACATCAAAATGCACTGGCGGTGCGTTCAGGACAACGATAGGCTGGCTTACTCCGGTGCGGTGAGAATACCTGGGCGCTTGAATGGTCACTTTTGAATTTTGAAAATCTCCAACAGCAAGAGCATAGGTGCGGTTTGGCCAGCTATACGGAATATTTGTCTTGTTCACTGCACTTGATTTCAAAGCGAAACCGGATAATGTTCCGGTAGTGTCACCATAGACACTCAGATTAAAACCCTGGGGAAAAGGATTTTCCCAGTCGTTGCTGTAAATGTTTTTCACCACGATAAGTTCCTCCCCGGGAAGGTCGTCGAGGTTACACATCTCCATATAGTCGTAACTATCATGCAGATCATCCCCATTGTTACTCGTTGTAAACCCTCCGCTGGTCACTTTGGCCAGATCCAGTGAAGCTGTGGTACTGTATATGTCAAATGTACCTGACCGGGAAAAGACAAGTTCGGAACTTCCGTCAGCATCCAGATCGCCTGATACAAGTGAAATCGAAGGTAGAAAGTTATCATTATAATGTTTGGATACCAGCTTACCCTGATCAGAAACCAGGCTGTTCAGATCTCCGCTTGATTTAACCATCTGAAGATAAGTGTCATCAACATTAGGTCCCTCATTATGCAGGGTTGTAAAGGCCAGGGCAATCATATCCGGCTGCCCGCCATTTCCCGGGATAGTAGTTGCAGCCAACCCTATTTCATTGAGGGAAAACTGTGAATTTGTGATCGTTGTTTCCGGAATAATAACCGTCTTTGCCTTTGGCACAAGACTACCATTTACATAATCATATATCCTGACGTAGACGCCTCTTTCATATTCAGGATCGTTATCAGCATCGTAGCTGATAAGGGCTATCTCATCCTTCCCGTCCTGATTAAAATCACCGGCAATGACGCAAAACCGGGATTCATTCATGGGATTACCCGATAAACTCTCATTACTGACAGAGGCCTTCAGCTTCGGTTCAAAGGTTCCGTCAGAATCAAATAATCTGATATTGATATATTTATTCTGATCCATGAAAGCCAAAACAAACTCATCATATCCATCGCCATCAAAATCTCCAGGCACGGTATATATTCTCCGCTGTTCACCGGAGCCCTGGATTAATTTTCCTTCAACCGGAACGTTCAGGTGGTAATTCGGATCCATGATGGTTAACACTACTGAGGAATCAGCTCCTTCCCATGCACCAATAAGTTCATTGGTTCCGTTATGGTCGAGATCGACCACAGAAAGGTCCATTTTTTTATTCCCGCCGACAGGAAGATTCAATGAGTCGGCTCTCAGGTTCTCGACAGTATGACTGTCGGTTGAACTAAAATAGACATTCAGAAAAGGGTTAAGGGAATCGGGATTCATACCTCCACTCCATAATACATAAATACTGCTTGGGATAACAATGGGTTTGGTCCAGTGAAACGGATCTTCGGGTTGCTGTGAATAGGAGGAGATAAAAATTAAGGCTAAAATTGCCATTGCACTGATACATTTTTTCATGACTCGCTGAATTAGTGAAATGGGGATATTCACTAACCCCACAATTTTGTGTTTGTTCAATGAATTTTCCTGTAGTTTTTAATTTTACTTTGACAGACTGGCATTTTCAATGATTTTTCAGCTCGTCTACCCCAGCCCTATAGGGAGCAATCTGAAAAATAAAGCATTTCCCTTCAGGATAAAAACAGGTTGATTTTTCCAAACTGTCAAAGTAGAATTAATCTTTAATAGTATTTCCCGGATAATAAGGATTCCTCACACCGGAGGTGCTCATTAGAATTAACCCTGGTTACGCCGTGGTCGGGATGAATGGAGACAGGAGATCGGAAAGGTGATCGGTAATCGAAAATTACATGCTGGCAATTTGCATCAGAATGGTGACCGGTCATGGCAATGGAAAAAGGAAATCATTCGGCCAGTTCCAGAGTGTGTGTGACAAGGTCAGTTCCGCCCCAGGCACCATGGCCGGGGATAACTATTCCGGCATCAGGAAACCGTTTCAGGAGGGTTTTCAGAGTTTGAGGATAGGCACTAAGATCACCGTCCACCACATTTCCCAAATTCACGGAACTTATACTTTTCATCATACAGCCTGCAAACAGGATCTTCTCCGAAGGGATCCATACAACGATATTATCCATGGTATGAGCGGGGCCGGGATAATAGCAACTGATGATTTTATCGCCGGCTTTCAACTGCAGGGAATCCAGGAACCCATGCCCCGGCACCGGAAGGTTCCCTGACCGTGCTATATCAATGGTCTGTTGATTGGCCCAGGAATCCACATGCTGCGACTGAAGGTACCCAAGGCCCCCCATGCAGTCGGCATGCCAGTGGTTTGGTACAAACCCGGCCAGTTTAAGATTCATCGAATCGGTAATCCAGGAATACAGAAGCATGGTGAGTGAATCATTCCAGGGCGTATCGAAGAGGAAGGCTTCATTACCGCTTACAAAAACCAGTCCGTTGGCGCCAACACGCCCATAGCCTTCCAGGTTGGTATAAGACACGTGAATATATGCATTTGGTGAGATCCGGATCAGTTCAAGGTCATCCGATAACCAGGTCCCGGAATTTGCCGGCTGGGCACACAGATCCGACCGGTACAAAGCTGTCAGAAAGAAGATCAGGAGCATTCCCTTCATCATAACTATTTATAATAAGCAGTGACAGTTTATGTTTCGCGTAAAATCGATGCAGGGTAACCTGGCAACCCGCCCGGAGAGATACGTTCCCGGGAATCCAATCCCGGAATTTACCAGAACCATTCTACGTTCTCTTTCAGTACCTTTGCGGGGTTTCCACCGATAAGTGCATTTTTCTCAGTAAACGAAGATCTTACCACAGAGTCGGAAGCAACGATACAGCCATCCGGGATAACCGTCCCTTTGTAGATTTTAACCCCGCTTCCTATCCATACATGATTACCGATACGGATGGCATTGACTTTGTCTTTTTTCCCGGGATAATTATATTCATGGAAGTCCTCATCCAGAAGTTGGCAATCCCATGAAATGCCGCTGTCATCGCCGATGGTCAGCTCATGCATTATGACCAGCCGGGTGAAACAGTTGATAAGCCCGTTTTTCCCAATGTGGACGATGGCGTTTTTCCCGATATCGAACCGGCATCCCCTCCCTATTGTATATTTTCCATCAATCTTCAGTTTCCCTTTTATATTTAAGTAGGTCAGATCCGAAGGGTGACTAAAGCCGGCATACCCCATGCCGATTTCAACTTTATCCTTAATCAGCAGGTTTTTCATTCCCTTTATTCTGACCCTATGATGCATGATCAGCGTCTTGCGGTAAAATATCCGGATGAGGAGATAACGGATGGCAACATGCAAAAACGAGCTGTTTGAATTTCTACACCTGGTGTACAAGATACGTAGATTTCTCATGGTGTCTGTATTAGGCGTTCCAGACCAATATAGCAAATAATTGGGAATTTTGCCTTTAAAATACCAGGATTGTTTAATCCCGTTCCCCGGGAACCTCAGTCAATGAAATAGTTATAAAAGCTGATTTAAAGATTTTTCAGTGTTTCAGACCGACGCCATACCGCCATATATGCGCTACACCCAAACAATAAAAGGACTATCTGCCACTGATGCGGCGGATTTTCTGAAACCGGGTAAGGAATAACAAACAGGAAGGCACGGATGTGAATCTGCCACCATCGATCCGGGCGGGATTTGTCACCTGATGTCACAAATAGGATCAAAGGAGAGTCTCCTGTTTTTGAATTGGACCACCTGACTTAAAAAATCCCCTTTAATAAATCCTATTCCAAGTAGAGACCTCCTTCAAAATAAAACCGCCGTATCAAATATGAAGGATCCTGTTCTTATAAAGGTTTCGACCTTTCCACTGGATGCATATGCCCATACCTTTCCAGAATTCACCGGATTCACTCTTCATCATCTGGGCGTGGAGATGCGGCCTTTCAGACATTCCCGAATTGCCGGCCATACCAATCATATCGCCGCTTTTCACTTCGTCGCCCTCGTGAACCGTGATACTCCCTTTTTTAAGATGACCCAAAAGAAAATAATAGTTACCCTTTTTCAGAACAACAGTATTGCCGGTATTATAAGGATAGTTACCGGTAAAAGGCTGGTTATCTTCAATGTCATTCTTCACCTGTACTACGATGCCATCCATCGGGGCAAATAACTTCTTCCCAAAAATCGGGTAATCCGCGTTTTCTAAAGGCAGAAAGCCGTTGCCTTTCCCTGACAGTTTTACGATATCTGTGGCATACCGCATAGACTTATTGGTACCCTTCTTTTTGTGGACAGATGAATGGTAATGGTAATTCATCATCCGGCTTACGGATGAATCGCCTCCATCAGTAACCATATATTCTCCGTCTTTAAAAGGGAATTCTATTTCGAGCTTTTCCGGATCATTTTTGAAGATCACGATCAGGATCCTGATCAACAAAAAAAGGGACACAGCCAGTGCAATACTCAGCACCGCAATCCAAACAGGGGAAGGTCTCACCACGTCGGCAGAAGCTATCCTTGAACCCGCTGAAACGAGGATCATGGCTTCACAAAACAGAATGAAAGACCATTTAAACCATTTGCTGAAAAACTCCCAGTACCCGGAAATCACAATGATGATAAGAATACACTGGGCTATCGAGAGAACAAGAAGACTTCCGGTTATGCGTAAAAAAGAGAACAGAATGAGGACGGGCACCAGAATGAAATGTGCCAGGATAAGTTTCAGAATGATCTGGTTTCGCTCTTGCATGGCAAATGCGTTTTAGGAAATAAAACGATTTTAGAAACTGAAGCCAGGAGCCAGAGTAATTCCCGGGTTGCAAATTTACAGATGTTTTGTCTCCTAACCATGACAAGATTTCATCGTTACCTGTATAACAAAACATCAGTGTGCAGCACTGACGTTCCATGGAATTGATGGTCCGGTTCCTATTTATCAAAGATATGTAAAAAGATGAAAGAGACCATTGCTAGAAGAACTAGTTATGGGTGTGCAATGGTATTTTAGAAGTGATCCTACCCGAAAACCTCAGAGTTGACTCTCAGCGACAACCAAATAAATGTATAATCCTTCTGTCTTAACCTAACACTTGTTTCTTGCGCAGGGGTTGTTGGTAATAAAAAAGCCAATGAATCCTCCAACCAGCATACCCTGGAAAATATCCCCGAATGACATATCCACGATGTGCTTCCCTTCGGTCAGATAAAAGACCAGGAGCCCTGCAAGAGCGCCGCCTGCAATAAAGATTATCGTTTTCCGAAAATGTCGGCTTTTCAGGGTTTTTGTTATCCAGGTGCCTTCCTGTTTAATCTCCAGCTCTTTGAATTTTATTGTATCCATATATATATTTATGAAGATACAAAGATATATATTTTTTATTGGAACGGGAGGCAGTTTAAAGGAAAATGGAATCGTTCAGGATTTTAGTGCAAAAACTTCGTGCTGGCCGGTGTATTAAAAATCCGGATAAAGGCCATTCCGCCATACATATATGGCCTTTTTCAGAGTATTTATATTTCAACATAAAACCAGATCAACAAGTATGCCGGACTAAATCCAGTTTAAAAATGGGCAAGATTATCAGTTGTAAATTAAAAAAAACCGGAATTCTAGTATGAGTTTCGTTTGCGGGATGCGAAGAACTCCTGCTTTCTTCTTTGTTTTTCTTTTTCAAAAACCTTTTTTTCCTGATCCGTCATGGGTTTATCCGTCTGGGGAAACGGATTAGAATGGGCAATTTTTATTTTCTTGTTGATCAGTTTTTCGATGTCTCTCATAAATTCATTTTCATCAGGCTCGCAAATGGATATGGCAATTCCTTCCTCTCCTGCCCGTCCTGACCGGCCTATACGATGGACATACGTTTCGGCGATATTCGGAATATCATAATTGATCACATATTTGAGTTTATCAATGTCAATACCCCTGGCTGCGATATCCGTTGCCACCAGTACCCTGATTTCCCCGGCTTTAAACTGGCTCAGGGATTTTTGTCTCTGATTCTGGGCTTTGTCGCCATGGATGGCAGCGGTTTTGATCTTTTGTTTCTGCAGGTCACGTGTAATCCGGTCGGCACCATGTTTTGTCCTGGAGAACAACAGCACCTGATCGATATTTTGGTCACCGAGGATATGAAGCAGCAGGTCTTTCTTGTTGGATTTGTTCGTGTAATAAAGGTACTGCCTGATCGTATCAGCGGTAGAGGAAACCGGGCTGACATCAACCTTCACGGGATTTTTAAGAATTTTTCGTGAAAGTTCGACGATGCTCTCCGGCATCGTAGCTGAAAAAAACAAGGATTGCCGTTTCTCAGGCAGTTTGGATATGATCTTCCGGATATCGTGGATAAAACCCATATCCAGCATCCGGTCCGCTTCATCCAGAACAAAATATTCAATATCGTTCAGTTTGACATAACCCTGATCCATCAGGTCCAGGAGTCTTCCGGGTGTTGCCACGAGAACATCGACACCACGGCGTAAGGCTGCCGTTTGAGGGTTCTGGTTCACCCCACCGAAGATAACGGTATTCCTGATGCCGGTATATTTTCCGTAGGTCCCAAAGCTTTCTCCGATCTGGATGGCCAGCTCGCGGGTAGGTGTGATGATGAGTGACTGAATTTTTCGTGTGTTATTAGCCTGCCGGCGTTCGAAATACAGGTGCTGAAGTATCGGTATGGCGAATGCCGCCGTTTTGCCGGTTCCTGTTTGTGCGCTGCCCAGCACGTCTTTACCGTTCAGAATGAGTGGGATGGCTTTTTCCTGTATGGCTGTGGGTTCGGTATAGTGCTCGTCTCTTAAGGCTTTAAGGATAGGTTCTATAATGTTAAGATCTTCAAATAGCATATAAAAGTGATTAATTTTCCCGGGATGATTCCCGGGGTTCCCCTTACGGGTGATGAATATAAAGGCACAAAGGTAACCATTTAATTGACATAAAACTTAAAAACCCGAATATGGAGGAGGGATTGGAGCGTGAAGGGAGTAGCAGGCATACAGGTGACGGGAGCAGAGAAGGAGATAAAGCAATTGGAATTGGTATGATGATCAGGTTTTTTACAGTGAATATCAAAATGCAATGAGCAAGGTAATCAGAACAGCCAGCCCGATCCCGGTCTGGAGCGAAATCCGATAGATTTTCTCATAAGGCTGGCCGGCCTGATTCATCTTTTTGTTTTCCTGGCTGGTTTTCCAAACACAAATGGACTGTGCGTGGTCAAAGGTGCATATGGCCTGTTTAATTCATCTCCATCCAAATCTGCTCCGAGAATGAATTTAATATCAAAAGATTACTTCTCTCCTGTCAACAGATACCTGAAACCAAACTGAACATTCAGCCAACCAATAAAATACGGATCATATGATCCCAGCATTCCCAGTTTCTCAAAGTTGGTCACTTCCGGATTTACAGTAAGGCTGGCAGACATATGCTGACTGAAAATATTGCAGAGTTCGAATTCCATCAGGAAACCGGCACCGATCTTTGGTCCCGAGGTGTAGTCTGAAGTGAACCATCCGGCACTAATAAATTCATTGGCAAATCTTTGGTAATCTTCGCGGATGATGAAATAATTCAGTCCGGCTTCCGGCCCGATATAAAGCCTCGATTTTGGATGGTTCACCAACCGGAACGCGTATCCTATTTTCAGGACCAGCCTTTGATTGTGAGGCTCGACCTGCCTGATGTACGTGGAAACTCCGTCTTCCATTGAACGATAAATATCGTTGTAGGGTTGACTGAAGAAAGTCTGCGAAAAAGATATATCGAAACGGTCACCGGATTTCAGGTTCTGGTTATAAGCCGCTTCGTACCCATAGCCAACAATAAATCTTTTAAAGTGACTGCTGCTGTGAACAGCACTTATGCTTATCTCCTGTCCGAAGACTGAGCCCGCAAAACAAGCCAGAAATAACATGCTGAAAATAGACTTCATTGACAGATTCTTTTAATTAATAATATGGTTACAAACCTTTTGGAACGCCATGCAACATTTGGACAGCCCATTTCAATAAAAGTCGACTAAACGGGACTCACCGTAAATGGCATAGATCTGCTCCGGAAACCAGTCGACGAATTTTGAGAATAACTAAGATAATTAACGGAGAATCCCTCTACCGGATAACGAAAATATGAAAAACTTTCAAAAATACAGCATCCTCACGAAAAACAGGCCTGTGGATCCGGCAGACAAGATCGAACTGCTGAGGCATTATAACAAATCATCACCTTCAACGATGGCATAATGATAGTTGTCTTTCCATTCCCCTCTTACAGGCAGAATTTTCCGTCTGAGACCTTCTCTTTTCATTCCCGCCTTTTCAAGTACCCTGACCGATCTGAAGTTTTCTGTGGCTACTCCTGCTTCCACCTTATGAAGGTGAAGGTCGTCAAAACCAAATTTTATCAACCTCCTCACTATCTCGGTACCATATCCGTAACCCCAGAATGACGGATCAAGGTTGTAAAAGATCTCACCCAGCCTGAAGCGGTCAGCAGACAGGCTGATGCCTGCTTCCCCGATAAACTCATGATTTTGATAATCGAATACTGCCCAGGAAAACTTTTTCCTGACCGGGCTATATTTATCCTCAATGGATGTTCTCAGGACATTCCGGGTATCGCTTATATTTTCAGGTATTCCTAGAGTGTTGAATTCATCTACTTCCGGAAAAGAATGAAGCCGGTGAATATTCTCAAGGTCATTCCAGGTTACTTCTTTAAGAATCAGCCTGTCAGAACTCAATGTATAATCCCTCTCCTTAAATATCCTGTCCCAGTTTCCCGATTGTTTGCCTGTCATGGATTCAATCACAAGCTTCAAAATAACCACGGAGCTTACCTCCTTCTCATCAAACTCACTTCTATCGGGTGCACCGTAATGAGACATGATGATCGCGAGCCCCTCTTTCTTTTGTTCAAAGTCTGTAATAATTTCAACCGTGGCATGACCCACTACAGAACGGTACAAGGCTGCCCACTTGCAGGCTTTTTCATGAGGGATGACGTCTGCTGTGTGTTCGACCTCGAAAGTAACTTTTGTGTTTCTTGTCAGCAAATCCATCTTCTTTCCCTCTTTAGCGGAATGGATAAAAATACAGTTCCCGTGGTAACCGAAATTAACAGGGATAAGATAAGGCGTATCCTGATCGTTTACGGCAATCCTGCAAACTTTGGAAAGGGACAGAATCTCTTCAAGAACCGACCGGTCTGTTATCTCCTGGTTAGATTTTCTCATGGGTTTATGTAAAGTGAGTGAGACTTAGTTGTCTTAGTAAAAAAGATACGTGAAATTTAATTTTTACCTGTGCTATCAATATAAATCCATCATCTTCATACCATACCACGGCTTCGCCTATTATCCTCACTGCTTTCTTTTCCGTGGCCCTTTATTTCAGACAGTGTCACTTCCCGTCTCATCTCCCCACCGTGAGTTCCAGTCCGGCATAATAAAATCCACCGTTGAAGCCAAACTGTGTTACGGCTGTATTATAAGGAAACCTGCCGTAGTTTTGCAGGACCTTATTGTTCTTATCAGGATAAACGTTGAACAGGTTGTTGGCACCTGCTGTCAGGTCAAGCGATGGCAGAAGATGGTAATCGAGCCGTGCATCAGTCAGCCATTTGGGGCTGTAATCCTGGTCCATGGCCAGCTCGCCGGCACTGGTATCCGTACCCCGGTAGGATACCTGTCCAAAGCGGATAGTACGTACTGTAGCCGTAAGCTTTTTATAGGTATAGGTCATCGAGAGATTCATTTTGCTCAGTGGCTGGGCAAGCTCCATCAGAGCACGGTCCTGACGGTTAAAGAGGTAAGTTGTGAGTTCCCTTGATTTGATTTGTTGGGAGGCATGGATCTCACCTGCCACTTTCGTGCGGTTCAGGTTAATGCCGGCGCTGAAGCCAAGGCTACCCGTGCTGAAGGGCATGAAGTGTGACAATACGATGTCGACACCCCGGGTCCGGGTATCCACGGCATTGGTAAAAAACTGTGCACCGAAAACCGAAGGCAGGGAAGAAAGCAGATCAGCGACCTGGGGTGAAGACGCATAGAAAGTTCCCGAAAGAACGATCCTGTTCTTCACATCAACCTGATAAGCATCTGCAGTAATGGTTGTATTTTTAACCGGGTCGGAAGTGAGGCCGAGACTATAGCTCACGCTGGTCTCTTCCTTCAGCGGCGGGATACCGAAAGCCGAAGCTACACGGCTGTCGTTGGCTGCCGTCAGAACCTCAATCAGGTAACCTTCATAATAATATGACCCTGTATTGCTGTAATAGAACTGCTGCAGCGATGGCGCACGGAACCCGGTACTTATTGAACCTCTTATATTCAAAGGAAAATGAAAGGAATACCGTGCAGCAATTTTTCCCGAAAGATTGCTCCCGAAATCGGAGTAATCCTCGTAGCGGCCGGCTATATCGAGAAGTAGTGCCGGCGAAAACGTCAACCCGGCATCACCATAGAAGCCAATATTGTAACGCGAGCGATCGGTGGCATCTGCCGGCTGGAATCCCGGAAAACCCTGCGCACCCGGAAAATGCACCTTATCCTGGTTTATCCAGGACGATTCCTGGCCGGGCAGGATCTTATAGTTTTCAACCCTGAATTCACTCCCGAAATTCAGGGCAAGATCGTGGATAAAGGCTATATCAGCATAATGTCTGGAAAGATCAAGATTGGTGGTGTTCTGGGCATACCTGGTTCCACCCGACTGAAAATCTGTCGGACTGGAGGCACCCATGGAAGCATTGGCTGAATGGGATACATAAAAATCGATGCCGTTGGAGCCATAGGTATTACTGAAGTCAGCATCCCAGCCATGCATCGTGCCCCTGATCCCTGCCGAAACAAAGTGATCCGTAAGGCGGGCACTTATACGGGGAAGAAAACCGTTTGGGTATAAGACAGAATCGCTCCTGTTGGGGTCATTCGGTAAACGGTAATCTCCTGCCGATTCGCTGTAACGGTAATTCATGCCTCCAAATGCATAGAATTCTGCATTCCTGCTTACCGGGATCATGGTATTGAAAAATACTTTCCCATCGCCCAGGGAGGAATTTCCAAGGTGAAGACTGAAATCCTTCCTCGTAAGATTCCGGGCAGCAAGAATCTGGTTGTCCAGAACGAGGTTTTCATCATAGCTCAGACCATCCTGGTTTGCAGTACGGAAGATCAGCCCGTTGTAGGTTCCTGCCCGGTTCGTTGCTCCCCGCTTGTTAAATTCAGCGGTCAGATTTACAAAACCACCCTTTTTTACCGATGCTTAAACCATAATTTGCGGCAATATCCTCCCTGAGCCCGTCGCCCTCATATGTCCGGCCGATCTGCGTATGCAGATCCAACCCGGAGGTATCCTGTTTCATGACGAGGTTAATCACGCCGGCAATGGCATCAGAGCCATACTGGGCCGAAGCCCCGTCGCGAAGAATTTCAACGCGGCTGATGGCGGAGGAAGGAATGGTATTCAGATCGTTGATGACAGATCCTTTCCCTACCACACTTAACAGGTTGACGATGGCTGTCGGGTGATGCCGTTTGCCGTTCACCAGGATCAGGGTCTGGTCAGGATTCATCCCTCTGAGCGCAGCAGGATCTACGTGATCGGTCGCATCGGAATAGGTCATCCGGGTGGAGTAAAAGGAAGGGGCCAGGGTGTTCAGCTGCTGGCTTAAATCCGTGTACCCGCTGTTATTCAGCACCGGTGAAGAGAAGAGGTCCACCGGCACTGCCGACCGGGTAATGCTGCGTGGAAGAGTGCGGTTTCCAACTACGACCACTCCGTCGGAAAAGGCGACAAGATCGCGGTTAAGCCGGAAATGTAAAGTGGTGTTATATCCGGCAGAGACTTCAATATGTGTGCTGTCGGTGCGGTATCCAACATAGGATGATACAAGGGTGTAACTGCCATAAGGCAGAGTGAAAGAGAAGGAACCATCTTTGCCTGCAACAACTCCCGCCTTCCCCGTCCGTGTATAAACAGACGCACCTGTGAGGGCTACGCCGGTGGAATTATCAAATACATCCCCCTTAATGGTCACCTGCTGGCCCGTAACCGGAAGACTGCTTATCAGAACCATTAAATAAAGTACTACTGGTAGTTTCCGTGCTTTCATCTGGTTTGACATTGAGATTTTCAGGATCGAGCAAATCCCCCCTATTTTCAAAACTGTCCGAAAAATACGTGAAATAATTCCGAAATGAAAGATTTTTATTGATCTCACTTACAATTCATCAATTTTAGCGGCCATAATGAAGTCATTTTCAGATAATCCGAGAATAGCGTGAGTCCAAAGTTCGATATCAACTTTAGAGAAATAAATATGCATAACCGGATGGTGCCCTTCCTGTTCAGCAAGGTCGGCCACCTTAACGGCGAAGTTCATACAGTTCCTGAAATCAGGAAATATGAAGGATTTGTTGATTTTCATTCCATCCACGACTGTCCATGGTACTTTTAACTGAGAGTTGTAATCCTGAATGGCTTGTACATTGAGTTTGTCTACACCACCTTCACAGGGCCGGCATTTTTTGCGGGTAAGATCCATTGTTCCTGGTTTTGAAGAAGGAACAACAGAATGGGGAGAAGGTTCGTGAACAGGGCAGGTAAGAGGAGGTTGGAAGAAGTCGTTTCCGGCTACCTGCTACTTTCCTCCTACTCTCTTCCTAGTATCTGTTCAGCCACCTGTATCTTCTGGCGTTATCGCCGAATTTGATGGCAAGCATGATTTCATGAGAGCCATAGGTACGTTTCATAAGGCTGCTGAGGGTATAGTCGAAAGCATAGCCGAAAAAGAATTTATCGACTCTTACACCTCCCATGAAAATAAGCGCTCCACCAGTACGGTAGGAAATACCTCCCCAGTATTCTTCGTTGAAAATAAACTTGGAATTTATATCAACCTGATAAGCCCCGTTTTCAGCTGCTTTGAGAAGGAAGGAAGGCTCGATGCTGAAAGACTCATTGACAACGAAATCATAACCCGCTGTGAGGTAATAATAGCGTTTCATTTTATATTCGGCATATCCCTTTTCCCCAAGTCTCAATGCAGACTGAAACAATTGTGAAGCCGAAAATCCGGCATACAAATTAGGATCTGAATAATATATCCCGGCGCTTGCATCAGGGATGAAAATGGATTTGGCAGCATTCAGGTATACCTGATCACTCGGATCTTCCAGGTTTATTTTACTGTCGTCAATGGAAAACTGGTAGGCGATGCCGGAAAGCCCGAATGAAAGCTGAGACCGGTGCATCCTGATATGGTATGCATAGGAAAATTGAAGTCCGGTCCGGCTTATCGGGCCATTTTCATCATTAAAAATATATCGCTCCTAGACCAATATTTCCGCTTCTTGAGCTAAGGCGTTGCCTCTTTCGGATAGATGAATTTTTTGAAATGAAACTATTTTTAAGCATTCTGGTCTGACCACTTAAAGCCTGGGTTTTGGGTGCATCTTTGAGCCCGAGCCATTGTTCCCTGACGGTGAGGTTTACAGCGGTATATCCCTCACTTCCGGCAACGGCGGGGTTAAGCAGGAAGCCATTCATCATATACTGGCTGTACAAAGGAATCTGCTGTGCTTCAGCGAATGAAGCATACAGTAAACACCAGTGCAACAAATATTATGATCCTTTTCATCTTTAAATTATCTCTCCCACATATTTCTATACTTTTTATGCCCAATCTCTTATATTTTCAATGCTTGTGGAAGAACGCCGCAAGTTAATAACCGGAAAAACAAACTGCAAAATAAATTATTCACAAATCCTTTACTTAATCAGTGTTACAGTACCTGAGAAGGGTTGCGATTTCCCATCATGGAGATCAATGATAAAGTAGTATGAATCCATTGGCATCACCCTGCCATCATTAGAGATACCGTTCCAGGAATTGGAATATCCTGGTTCCGACCGGAAAATAAGATCTCCCCAGCGATCATAGATCTCAACAACTGCCCGTGGGAAAGGTGCAAGCTGAGGAATATTCCAGACATCATTTTTCCCGTCACCATTCGGAGTAAACGCAGTAGGCATATCTTTAAACCTCTCATCCACTTTACATGGATCAATAACTATGGTATCGCTTGAAGAACAAGTATATTCATCCGTTACCTTAACCCAAATTGTCTGGGAACCTGCGTATGCAGTAATTTCGCGTCCTGTTTCGCCTGTCGACCACAGATAGTTAAACCATCCGGACCAGCATCAAGAGAAATGGTTTCTATACCACAGAGAGATGTATCCGGACCCAGATCAACATCGGGAAGAGTATGTACGGTCAGGTAAAGACTGTCAGTCCGGCTGCAACCATCTTCATTTGTTACAGCCACGGTGATATAACCCTGGTTATGTCCGATAAAATATGGATTTGTTGATCCGTCCTGCCATAGGTATGAATTGAATATGCCTTCCGGACGGATCTCCACGGATTCGCCCTGACATATACTGATATTATCACCCAGGTTAATATTCGGCGCCGATACTTTTACACGAGCCGTAATGGGAACTGCCGGACAACCATACTGCGATAGTTCCTGCACCCTGATGGTATAAACACCTTCCTTTTCACCCCAGTTGACACTAACAGAATCGCCCCAGTTTACTGCAATAGTTCCCCCCTCCACAGTCCAGTTGAACGTAGAGCCGGGGGTTCCTTTAATCCTGTAAACCACACCGATATCACCTGCACACACCGTATTGACATACTGTGCCTGCAGTTCCGGTATGATCCCCAGGAGGATCACCATTAGCCATATGTACTTTTTTAATATCATATACTAATCTTCATTGCAGCCCGTCAGGGCACCCATCAGGAAGAAATCATCGTTTCAGAATCTTCCCTATGATCTTTTTTTATGATCTGCAGGCCGGCCGATTACCGGCCTGCAGATGAAATATAATTCAGTCTACTACTTACTATCTTCTTGTCAGGCTGTTATCACTTGTGATATCACCAGTTTCAATGGTCGGATGAACGGTAATGGTAATGGTTCCGTCAAGAATGGTACCTGAACCTGTAAATGTATCATTCATGTCGGTGATGGTCACAATGTAAGTCTGATCGACGGTTGTAGTGCCGTTCACCAGGTTAGCCGGAATAGCAATGGTTGTGGTAGCTGTCGTTATACCGGTAACAACCTGCTCAGCACTAACGTTACCATCCAAATCTGTGATGGTGTATTTGTAATCAAAATTCGGAGCACCTGTGAAAGCAACTGTAATGTCGCCGTTCGTAGCATCACCCGAACATATTTCGTAATCGGCATCCTGTATCGAAATGGTCGGATTACTCCAGAGTGTCACGTCCATGGATTGGATCTGGCTGGGACACTGTACTGTGGCATGGGCTACACGCCTCTGCACTGAAACATTTCCCGTAGTTGAAGTGATTGTGCTGTCATCAGCCGGCCACTGAACTTCGATCTGAGTCTGACCAGCTGTAAAAGGAACAACATACGGATCAACACCCGTACCTGAACCTGTTACACCGGCAGCCGGACTGGTTACGGTACCACCGACAACTTCCCAACTGTATTCGTCGGTAGCTGGTCCTGGTACAGTGTACGTACTGACTAATCCTTTTCTTTCTTCAACCGCAGTTTGAGTGACAGTGGCTGTTGAAGCGAACTGTGCAAGCAGTGATGGAGCTGACGCTATCGCAAAGAATAATACAACAGCTGTCCTGGCAATTTTTGAGTAAAGGTTTGTTCTCATGACATTGTAATTGTTAAGTGTTATTTTTAGGTTTACTGATTTCATCGTCTTAATAAATTATGATTGGATTGAATTTCAAATATTTCAGGTTGATCGTAAATTTCAATATTCTGAACAGCCGATGTCCCGGAGCAACCGGTTACCGTATCGGTAACTGTCACCTGTACTGTTCCCGAACCGGCAACGGAATAATCCACACTAAGCTGATCTGAAGTAGTACTGCCTGAGGCACTGCCACCAGTAATGGTCCATGAATAGGTATAGACTGCATTCACTTCCGTGCTAAAAATGGCTGGTCCGGGCAAACAAACCTCATCGGGTCCGGTAATGGTTGGCGTCGGATTTGGATTGACGGTTACGGTCACAGATTTAGCTGACGAATTACCGCAATCTGCTTCAAACCGTACATAATATACAGATGTTAACAGGGGAGCAGCAATGGTCAGATCATTGCCCGAACCGATCAGAGATGTAAATCCTGCATCAGAGTACCACCTGGCAATACCACCGGTACCCGGATTTCCGCCTGCGTAACTCAGAACGATATTCCGTCACCTGCACAAACTACAGGCCGGTCGGCACTTGCAGAAGTCGGAGCAACAGGAATGTCCTTAATATCTACCGTCACACTGGCAGCGGTGGTGGTATCACAGTCACCTTCGAAGCGGACGTAGTAGGTTGTCGTTGCTCCCGGGGTAGCCAGGGTCAGGTTGTTGCCGTTGCCAACGTTGGTGGTGAAGGCAGCATCGGAGTACCACTGTGCCGTGGCATTGGTTCCAAGGGTTCCGCCTGCATAGCTCAGGACGATGTTGCCATCTGCCGGGCAGAGGTTGTTGCGATCACACTGAAGCTGATGTCGGGGCTACACTTATATCTTTAATGGTTTCCGTAACGCTGGCGGCGGTGGTTGTATCACAGTCGCCTTCGAAGCGGACGTAGTAGGTTGTGGTGGCTCCCGGGGTAGCCAGGGTCAGGTTGTTGCCGTTGCCAACGCTGGTGGTGAAGGCAGCATCGGAGTACCACTGTGCCGTAGGCATTGGTGCCAAGGGTTCCGCCTGCATAGCTCAGGACGATGTTGCCATCGGCCGGACAAGGTTGTTGCGGTCGACACTGAAGCTGAGGCCGGAGCTACACTTACATCTTTAATGGTCTCCGTCACGCTGGCGGCGGTGGTGGTATCGCAGTCGCCTTCGAAGCGGACGTAGTAGGTTGTGGTTGCTCCCGGGGTAGCAAGGGTCAGGTTGTTGCCGTTGCCAACGCTGGTGGTGAAGGCAGCATCGGAGTACCACTGTGCCGTGGCATTGGTTCCGAGGGTTCCGCCTGCATAGCTCAGGACGATGTTGCCATCTGCCGGACAGAGGTTGTTGCGATCTACTGAAGCTGATGTCGGAGCGACGCTTATATCTTTAATGGTTTCCGTAACGCTGGCGGCGGTGGTTGTATCGCAGTCACCTTCGAAGCGGACGTAGTAGGTTGTGGTTGCTCCCGGGGTGGCAAGGGTCAGGTTGTTGCCGTTGCCAACGCTGGTGGTGAAGGCGGCATCGGAGTACCACTGTGCCGTGGCATTGGTGCCAAGGGTTCCGCCTGCATAGCTCAGGACGATGTTGCCATCGGCCGGACAGAGGTTGTTGCGATCCACTGAGCTGAAGTCGGAGCTACACTTATATCTTTAATGGTTTCCGTAACGCTGGCGGCGGTGGTGGTATCACAGTCACCTTCGAAGCGGACGTAGTAGGTTGTTGTTGCTCCCGGGGTGGCAAGGGTCAGGTTGTTGCCGTTGCCAACGTTGGTGGTGAAGGCAGCATCGGAGTACCACTGTGCCGTGGCATTGGTTCCAAGGGTTCCGCCTGCATAGCTCAGGACGATGTTGCCATCGGCCGGGCAGAGGTTGTTGCGGTCGACTGATAGCTGAAGTCGGAGCTACACTTATATCTTTAATGGTTTCCGTAACGCTGGCGGCGGTGGTTGTATCACAGTCGCCTTCGAAGCGGACGTAGTACGTTGTCGTTGCTCCCGGGGTAGCCAGGGTCAGGTTGTTGCCATTGCCAACGCTGGTGGTGAAGGCAGCATCGGAGTACCACTGTGCCGTGGCATTGGTTCCAAGGGTTCCGCCTGCATAGCTCAGGACGATGTTGCCATCTGCCGGACAGAGGTTGTTGCGATCTACTGAAGCTGATGTCGGAGCGACGCTTATATCTTTAATGGTCTACTGTCACGCTGGCGGCGGTGGTGGTATCACAGTCACCTTCGAAGCGGACGTAGTACGTTGTTGTTGCTCCCGGGGTGGCAAGGGTCAGGTTGTTGCCGTTGCCAACGCTGGTGGTGAAGGTGGCATCGGAGTACCACTGTGCCGTGGCATTGGTGCCAAGGGTTCCGCCTGCATAGCTCAGGACGATGTTGCCATCGGCCGGACAGAGGTTGTTGCGGTCCACTGAAGCTGATGTCGGAGCGACACTTATATCTTTAATGGTTTCCGTAACGCTGGCGGCGGTGGTTGTATCACAGTCGCCTTCGAAGCGGACGTAGTAGGTTGTCGTTGCTCCCGGGGTAGCCAGGGTCAGGTTGTTGCCGTTGCCAACGCTTGGTGGTGAAGGCAGCATCGGAGTACCACTGTGCCGTGGCATTGGTGCCAAGGGTTCCGCCTGCATAGCTCAGGACGATGTTGCCATCTGCCGGACAGAGGTTGTTGCGATCGACTGAAGCTGATGTCGGAGCGACGCTTATATCTTTAATGGTTTCCGTCACGCTGGCGGCGGTGGTTGTATCACAGTCGCCTTCGAAGCGGACGTAGTACGTTGTCGTTGCTCCCGGGGTGGCAAGGGTCAGGTTGTTGCCGTTGCCAACGCTGGTGGTGAAGGCGGCATCGGAGTACCACTGTGCCGTGGCATTGGTGCCAAGGGTTCCGCCTGCATAGCTCAGGACGATGTTGCCATCGGCCGGGCAGAGGTTGTTGCGATCCACTGAAGCTGATGTCGGAGCGACGCTTATATCTTTAATGGTTTCCGTAACGCTGGCGGCGGTGGTGGTATCACAGTCACCTTCGAAGCGGACATAGTAGGTTGTGGTTGCTCCCGGGGTGGCAAGGGTCAGGTTGTTGCCGTTGCCAACGTTGGTGGTGAAGGTGGCATCGGAGTACCACTGTGCCGTGGCATTGGTGCCAAGGGTTCCGCCTGCATAGCTCAGGACGATGTTGCCATCGGCCGGGCAGAGGTTGTTGCGATCCACTGAAGCTGATGCCGGAGCGACGCTTATATCTTTAATGGTTTCCGTAACGCTGGCGGCGGTGGTTGTATCGCAGTCGCCTTCGAAGCGGACGTAGTACGTTGTCGTTGCTCCCGGGGTGGCCAGGGTCAGATTGTTGCCGTTGCCAACGTTGGTGGTGAAGGTGGCATCGGAGTACCACTGTGCCGTGGCATTGGTGCCAAGGGTTCCGCCTGCATAGCTCAGGACGATGTTGCCATCGGCCGGGCACAGGTTGTTGCGATCCACTGAAGCTGATGTCGGAGCGGCGCTTATATCTTTAATGGTCTCCGTCACGCTGGCGGCGGTGGTGGTATCGCAGTCGCCTTCGAAGCGGACGTAGTACGTTGTCGTTGCTCCCGGGGTGGCAAGGGTCAGGTTGTTGCCGTTGCCAACGCTTGGTGGTGAAGGCGGCATCGGAGTACCACTGTGCCGTGGCATTGGTTCCGAGTGTTCCGCCTGCATAGCTCAGGACGATGTTGCCATCGGCCGGGCAGAGGTTGTTGCGATCCACTGAAGCTGATGTCGGAGCGACGCTTATATCTTTAATGGTTTCCGTCACGCTGGCGGCGGTGGTGGTATCACAGTCGCCTTCGAAGCGGACGTAGTACGTTGTGGTTGCTCCCGGGGTGGCAAGGGTCAGGTTGTTGCCGTTGCCAACGTTGGTGGTGAAGGCAGCATCGGAGTACCACTGTGCCGTGGCATTGGTGCCAAGGGTTCCGCCTGCATAGCTCAGGACGATGTTGCCATCTGCCGGGCAGAGGTTGTTGCGATCCACTGAAGCTGATGTCGGAGCTACGCTTATATCTTTAATGGTTTCCGTCACGCTGGCGGCGGTGGTTGTATCACAGTCGCCTTCGAAGCGGACGTAGTACGTCGTGGTGGCTCCCGGGGTGGCAAGGGTCAGGTTGTTGCCGTTGCCAACGCTTGTGGTGAAGGCAGCATCGGAGTACCACTGTGCCGTGGCATTGGTGCCAAGGGTTCCGCCTGCATAGCTCAGGACGATGTTGCCATCTGCCGGGCAGAGGTTGTTGCGATCGACACTTGCCGAAGTGGGAGCTACGCTTATATCTTTAATGGTTTCCGTAACGCTGGCGGCGGTGGTGGTATCACAGTCACCTTCGAAGCGGACGTAGTAGGTTGTCGTTGCTCCCGGGGTGGCAAGGGTCAGGTTGTTGCCGTTGCCAACGTTGGTGGTGAAGGTAGCATCGGAGTACCACTGTGCCGTGGCATTGGTTCCAAGGGTTCCGCCTGCATAGCTCAGGACGATGTTGCCATCGGCCGGGCAAAGGTTGTTGCGATCCACTGAAGCTGATGTCGGAGCTACACTTATATCTTTAATGGTTTCCGTAACGCTGGCGGCGGTGGTGGTATCGCAGTCGCCTTCGAAGCGGACGTAGTAGGTTGTGGTTGCTCCCGGGGTGGCAAGGGTCAGGTTGTTGCCGTTGCCAACGTTGGTGGTGAAGGCAGCATCGGAGTACCACTGTGCCGTGGCATTGGTGCCAAGGGTTCCGCCTGCATAGCTCAGGACGATGTTGCCATCGGCCGGACACAGGTTGTTGCGATCCACTGAAGCTGATGTCGGAGCGACGCTTATATCTTTAATGGTTTCCGTAACGCTGGCGGCGGTGGTTGTATCGCAGTCGCCTTCGAAGCGGACGTAGTAGGTCGTGGTGGCTCCCGGGGTGGCAAGGGTCAGGTTGTTGCCGTTGCCAACGCTTGTGGTGAAGGCAGCATCGGAGTACCACTGTGCCGTGGCATTGGTGCCAAGGGTTCCGCCTGCATAGCTCAGGACGATGTTGCCATCTGCCGGACAGAGGTTGTTGCGATCCACTGAAGCTGATGTCGGAGCGACGCTTACATCTTTAATGGTCTCCGTAACGCTGGCGGCGGTGGTGGTATCACAGTCGCCTTCGAAGCGGACGTAGTAGGTTGTCGTTGCTCCCGGGGTGGCAAGGGTCAGGTTGTTGCCGTTGCCAACGCTGGTGGTGAAGGCAGCATCGGAGTACCACTGTGCCGTGGCATTGGTTCCAAGGGTTCCGCCTGCATAGCTCAGGACGATGTTGCCATCTGCCGGGCAGAGGTTGTTGCGATCCACTGAAGCTGATGTCGGAGCTACGCTTATATCTTTAATGGTTTCCGTAACGCTGGCGGCGGTGGTTGTATCACAGTCGCCTTCGAAGCGGACGTAGTAGGTTGTGGTTGCTCCCGGGGTGGCAAGGGTCAGGTTGTTGCCGTTGCCAACGTTGGTGGTGAAGGCAGCATCGGAGTACCACTGTGCCGTGGCATTGGTTCCAAGGGTTCCGCCTGCATAGCTCAGGACGATGTTGCCATCTGCCGGGCAGAGGTTGTTGCGATCCACTGAAGCTGATGTCGGAGCTACGCTTATATCTTTAATGGTCTCCGTCACGCTGGCGGCGGTGGTGGTATCGCAGTCGCCTTCGAAGCGGACGTAGTACGTTGTGGTTGCTCCCGGGGTAGCCAGGGTCAGGTTGTTGCCGTTGCCAACGTTGGTGGTGAAGGCAGCATCGGAGTACCACTGTGCCGTGGCATTGGTTCCGAGTGTTCCGCCTGCATAGCTCAGGACGATGTTGCCATCTGCCGGGCAGAGGTTGTTGCGATCCACTGAAGCTGATGTCGGAGCTACGCTTATATCTTTAATGGTTTCCGTCACGCTGGCGGCGGTGGTGGTATCACAGTCGCCTTCGAAGCGGACGTAGTAGGTTGTTGTTGCTCCCGGGGTAGCCAGGGTCAGGTTGTTGCCGTTGCCAACGTTGGTGGTGAAGGCAGCATCGGAGTACCACTGTGCCGTGGCATTGGTGCCAAGGGTTCCGCCTGCATAGCTCAGGACGATGTTGCCATCGGCCGGGCAGAGGTTGTTGCGATCCACTGAAGCTGAGGTCGGAGCGACGCTTATATCTTTAATGGTTTCCGTAACGCTGGCGGCGGTGGTGGTATCACAGTCGCCTTCGAAGCGGACGTAATACGTTGTTGTTGCTCCCGGGGTGGCAAGGGTCAGGTTGTTGCCGTTGCCAACGTTGGTGGTGAAGGCAGCATCGGAGTACCACTGTGCCGTGGCATTGGTTCCAAGTGTTCCGCCTGCATAGCTCAGGACGATGTTGCCATCGGCCGGGCAGAGGTTGTTGCGATCTACTGAAGCTGATGTCGGAGCGACGCTTATATCTTTAATGGTTTCTGTAACGCTGGCGGCGGTGGTGGTATCGCAGTCGCCTTCGAAGCGGACGTAGTAGGTTGTGGTTGCTCCCGGGGTGGCAAGGGTCAGGTTGTTGCCGTTGCCAACGCTGGTGGTGAAGGCAGCATCGGAGTACCACTGTGCCGTGGCATTGGTTCCAAGGGTTCCGCCTGCATAGCTCAGGACGATGTTGCCATCTGCCGGACAGAGGTTGTTGCGATCGACACTGGCCGAAGTCGGGGCTACACTTATATCTTTAATGGTCTCCGTAACGCTGGCGGCGGTGGTGGTATCACAGTCGCCTTCGAAGCGGACGTAGTACGTTGTGGTTGCTCCCGGGGTGGCCAGGGTCAGGTTGTTGCCGTTGCCAACGCTGGTGGTGAAGGCAGCATCGGAGTACCACTGTGCCGTGGCATTGGTTCCAAGGGTTCCGCCTGCATAGCTCAGGACGATGTTGCCATCTGCAGGGCAGAGGTTGTTGCGGTCAACACTGAAGCCGATGTCGGAGCTACACTTATATCTTTAATGGTTTCCGTAACGCTGGCGGCGGTGGTTGTATCACAGTCGCC